>CAWIBI010000036.1:0-629461 GCA_963834205.1 uncultured Acidobacteriaceae bacterium
GCGACGTTCGTTTACTTTGCAGCTGAGCAAACATAGGATAGGCTGACTTTCGTACGAAACAATTGCATACGGAGCTGAAGGATGCGTAACCACGGTATTTTCTTCCTGGCGCTGCTGGGCGCAAGCACCGCATGGGCCCAGGCGCCGCAATTAGAGCATCGGGCGGAGCCAGTGGCGAAGCCGGTTCTGCCGGCGCCGATGAAGGCTCCACAGAAGCTGGAGCCGGCACACGCGGCGAATACCAACGCGATCTACCAGGCTCTCCGTACGCGGGTGGTGAATGGGGATGCCTTTGCGGTCAAGGACCTGGTGCTTCGGCGGGATGCCGGGGTTCTTACCCTGAGCAGCGGAGCGGTCTATCTCTGTGGCCCCACTGCGGGGCGGGTCACTGGCGCTGTATTCCTGGGGGAAGGCGCGCTGCACGTGGAGCCGCCTTCGGCGATGGAACGCCGGCAGCTGAAGGCGGTGATGAAGACCGAAGTGCTGGACCAACACTTCACCAGCGCGGTGTTCGCGTTCACGGATGAGACGGCGGCGGAGTTGAAAAAGCAGGCACTCGCTCCAGTACCGGTGACTGGCGCGGCAGAGGGCCGCGCGGAGGAGACCCGGACGCTGTTTCGCCGGGACCTGAAATACAACCTGGAGAGCCGGCTGCTGGAGGACGTTGTGCGGCCCGGCGGTGGCGGGTTCTTTTTGGCGGAGATGAAGGGTCCTCTCTTCTCCAGGCGGCTGATCTTTGAGGTAGACCCCCATGGGGCGCTGGGGACGGCGCCTGAGGAGGTGGCGCTTCTTACATCGTCGGAATTCGGCTACGACATTACGCTGGGCTTCCGGGCAGAGGCGCGGCGAAAGACGAATCAGATAGCCGCGACCGACGCCTTCCGGGTTCCGCAGCAGACGCTCGATGTAACCATTGAAAAGAGCGGCAAGCTGACGGCAACAGCAGTGACAGCGGTGACCGCAATCGAGGGCGGCTTGCAAGTCCTGCCGCTGCGTATGTTTCCATCGCTGCGGGTGAGCGGGGTTTGGGGGCCCGGGGGCGAGGCGCTGGACTTCATCCAGGAAGATAAATTGAAGGATGCGGACTTTGCGGTGTTGCTCAAAAAGCCGCTGGCGGCCGGTGAAGCCGTGCAGATTACAACCTCCTATGCAGGCAAAGACGCGCTATTGGACGAGGGTAATGATAACTACTACCTGGTGGCCCGCGAAGACTGGTATCCCAACCCGGGGCAATCGCTGGGGAATTATGCGTTCTACACCATGAGCTTCCACACACCGAAGAGTGTGGAGGTGGTGGCCACCGGGAATGAGGTCTCCGATAAGCAGGACGCGGGTCAGCGAGTCAGCGTGTGGCAAAGCATGGTTCCAATTGCGGTGGCCGGCTTCAACCTGGGTGAGTTCAAGAAAGAAACGAGCGAGCGCAACAAGAATGTTCAGATCGTAAGCTACGCCAACCGGGATCTGGCGAATCAGTACGCCAGTCTCAGCGACAGACCGGGGATGGCGCTGGGGTCGATGACGACCACCGGAATGCTGAAGCGGGCGACGTCAGAAGGGGATGCCGCGGTTCAGATCTACACCGAATACTTCGGCCCGCTTGCCTATGACCACGTGTACCTGACACAGCAGACGGCGTGTAATTATGGGCAGAGTTGGCCGATGCTGGTGTATCTGCCGATCTGCTACTTCTGGGATTCGACCATTCAGCATCAGCTTGGAGTGCTCGATCGCGATCCCTCCTACTGGCAGGTAGTGACTGCGCATGAGGTGGCTCATCAGTGGTGGGGGCAGACCGTCGGGTTCGCCAGCTATCGCGATCAGTGGATGAGCGAGGGGTTCGCTAACTTCTCCGCCGCGCTCTTTCTGTTGCATACGCGAAGCGACCCCAAGGAGGAGCGCGACTTTTGGGCTCTGATGCGCAAGCGGCTTCTGGAAAAGAATGCCCGTGGGCTTCGTCCGGTGGACGTGGGCCCGGTCGTGATGGGGTGGCGTGCGAATTCTTCAAAAACCGGTGAGGATGTATACCAGCCGCTGATCTACAACAAGGGCGCCTTCATCTTGCACTCGCTCGAGATGTTGTACTGGAGCAGTCAGTATGGCGACGCACCGTTCAAGCAAGCCATGCACGACCTGGTAAACAGCTACCGGAATCAGCCGGCGAGTACCGAGGACTTCAAGGCGGTGATGGAGCGGCACTTTCCAACGTGGCTGGATGTTGACGGAAACCATCGTCTCGACTGGTTCTTTAATGCATACGTTTATGGAACATCGATCCCGAGGTACACGGTGACGAGTGAATTCAGCAAACAAGGGGATGAGACAACGGTCCACTTCAAGCTGACGCAAAGTGAGGTTCCCAGTGATTTCGAGATGCTTGTGCCCCTCTACCTGCAGAGTGAAGACCATAAGGTCATCCTTCTTGGCCGCGCAAAGATGATTGGGACGGCCACGGTTGAGCAGACGGTGAAGCTGGGCAAATTGACGAGTGCCCCGAAGCAACTGCTGGTGAACTACAACTTCGATCTATTGAGCGAGTGAGTCATGAGGGGCGGGAATCTTAGGGGTTCGGCCCCGGGAGGGAGAGGCGGACGCGCCATCCCGCTTGAGGATCAAAGTGACTTCGTTACTAAAGCGGTGGGATCCTTGATCGTGTAGGGAGAACCGGGAGACTCAGTAACGGACGTCCCTGTCACCGTGTAGACGAAAAGTTGGTTGGTCTTCGTCGAGATGGCGTACAGATGATTCGATGTATCCCATTTGACGCCGTCGATTTCCATGCTGGTGATCAGCCCGCTAAAGTGGGTGATGGGATTCGCGCCGTTGAAATGGTAGATCTCCAGGCCGTCTCCCGCGCCATACCCGGAGGGGTAGCCACCTGCAACCGCCAGGAACGTACCAGACGGTGACATCGCGAGCTCGGTAGCGGCGAACGGCACTAGGGGCAGTTTGTCAAAGGCATTGGTGGAGACGATGTTGCCCTCACTGTCGGCCGTGTAGCTGGCGAGGTACGGCGGATTCGAAGCATTGTAATCAATCGCCACCGCCACGTGATTGGTTGGATCGGCAGCGACCAGCGTCGGGTACGCATTGGCGCCGTCTGGATCGGTGGGATCGATCTCTTGGATGCTGATTGCCCGAAAAGCGCCGGACGACTCGCGAGCAAAGCCGACCGTATTTGAATAATGCCCGTCGTAGTCGATGGCATAGGCAAAGGCTTCATTGCCCAGGATGGTGGGCGCGTTCGTGGGACTTTCCGACCCGGCGATTTCCGTCCAGTTGTTAAACGTAAGCGCACCGTTTTTGCCGATGGTGTAGGTCTGGTAGGCGTCGCAACTGCCGGAGCTATCCAGCTGCAGATAGAAATATTTCCCTGAGTGATCGAGAACTCCACCGGCGCCGGAAGGCACGGTTCCGCAAGCCGCTCCGGAATACTTCTGGCTGTCAATTTCCGATTCCTGCGCTTTGATGCCGCCGTTCGACGCGACCGGATACGAATGGATATAGTCAGTGCCAATGGTAAAAAACGTAGGTCCGGTGCTACCGGCGATCGCCCCGGTGGTCGCGAACGGCGACCCGGAGATTTTGGTGAGCCGACCAGTGGATGCAGCCGAGTAAGCCACCACTTCGGAAGAAGATTGCACGTAGACGTACGCAACCGGGGCGGGAGTTGATTTAGCTTGATGGACTTCGGCGTTGGTCTGCGCGGTAACTGGGACTGCCGTCAGAATTCCAAGTTTTTCAGTCCGTGCCCCCCGCCGGACTTCGCAGTCCAGACTAGTATGCGTGACCATCGCCAGGCCGTCGTCTTGGCGATGGTTCTTCAGGTCTGTAGGGAAACGGATCGGTCGGCGAAGCTCGTGGTGGAACCATTTGACCCGGCTTTTCGTACCACCAGGAGAATGCAGCAATTATACAGCTGGTCATGGGTCGAGGCTCAGGTTGCGCAAACCATCGAAGTTTGGAATGGGGGCGCGGCGCAGTCGGCGCCCGACGGGCCGCGGTACAACCTGAAAGAGCAACAGAAGCGGGAGAAAGCATACGACCAAGGGCTGCGGGCTGTTGAACGAGAAGCCAGGAGGACCCCACGCAGTAAAGCGGAGCGCATCAAAACACAGGAGCGAATCATAGCGTCATTCGCTCGATTTTCTGCTACCGCACTGGACCTGGACGGGGAAACCGTTAAGCTCCTCACCGATGATTTGCTACCGGTGGGTACCAAGCTTGCACGGTGGGCCAGACGGTTCGACGCAAACCTGGGCATGCCCGATATTATTCAGGCATGCCGCAATGCCTGGACTGCTTGCGGATTGCAGCCGCTGCTCGGCGAGCGCATAGGAATTACACCATCCATCCTGGGATACAGCCTCCTGTATCCGTATAGCGACAACTATCTGGACCGTGAAGACATCTCCGCTGAAGCGAAGCTCGGCTTCAGCGAGCGCTTTCGGGCTCGGTTGCGTGGTGAGAGGCTTTCCGCTCGGGACTGTCGGGAGGCCGCGCTGTGGTCATTGGTTCAGTTGATCGAAGAACAATATCCTCGCGCGCGTTACCCCCAGGTCTTTGACTGCTTGTTGATGATTCACCGCGCACAAGAGGAGAGTATCGCGCAACTCAGGACCTGTAGCCATTCCGCCGAGGTGTTGCGGATGAGCTGCGCGAAAGGTGGCAGTTCGGTACTGGCTGACGCTTGTCTGGCTCATGGCTGGCTCACCGAGGAAGAAAGCCGATTCTCGTTTGAATGGGGTGTGCTCCTTCAACTCGGAGACGATTTGCAGGATGTGCATGAGGATCTGCGGCGTGGTTCAGTGACGCTGTTTACTCGCGCCGCTGTCCTGGGTACGCCGCTGGACGGCCTGGTGATTCAGCTTCTGAGCTTTAGCGAGCAAGTAGCGGCCCGGATGGACCACTTGCCCAACGGCACTGAGATGCTCAAGAAACTGCTGCGGATGAGCTGGCGATCGCTCATCATCGGGGCGGTAGCGAACTCCCACGAATTTTTCTCTGCCGGGTTCTTAGACGAAGCGGAACTCTGGTCTCCGTTTCGTTTTGAATTTCTCCGGACACGGAACGAGAGATTGAGAGGCCGGCAGGGTCTCTATGCGATTCTTTTCGATGCCTTTCTTGAGGCAGGTGAGGGCGATGACGGCGAACTGCCACTGCCAGACCGGCTCACGTCCTCGCACTTGTGCTTGGCCAGGGATTCCGGCTAACCGCACCGCGGTGTTCCGTGGTCAAAGAGAACGAGCAACTTCGGGCGCCAATGGCTGCGCCATAACCGGGTCCTTCCACAAAATGGCTATGTCGCTAAAGCGTGCTGTGGCTTAACCTGTTTAAATGCGGAACTGCCTCCTGGTTGCCGTCCTGCCTTTCGCCCTGCTTGCGCTTTGCGCGGCTGCGCGGGATTCAGGGTCAAGCGGGTGGCAGCAGGTGCAAGGGCTGGGGCCACACACCAGGATCCATATCAAGAGCGACAAAGACAACGTTATCTGCTTTGTTCATTCCGTGGACGAGCAACAGCTTACGTGCGGTCGTTCCGAAGCGATTGGCTCTCCCGTCCTTGTCTTTCCTCGCGAGCAGATCAAGAGCATCAAGCTCTCGCTGAAAGTCCCTGGTGCAGCGACCCGTGTCGGTTACGTGAGCGACCTCTTCGACGGCCAGCTCGTTTATCAACGCTGAAGCTGTTTCATCCGTCCCTACGGGACTAATCGAATTGTCTGACGTATTCCCAGGACTGCCGTCCTGGGCTACTTTCAGGCAGAGCTGTCCAAATTAGCGAGAAAGGCAGGCTGTTGGAGCAGTTAGTCAGCTGATTACATTAGGAGAGCTTGGCCAACATCAAATGAGGTTCCCTATTTTGGACCCACTGAAAACGAAGCATTGACCGCAGGTCCCTCCACTTCGCTACCCCGGATTTCCTGTTGAAGTTGGTTGCTTCGGCAAACTTCATGCGCCTTTCTTTGCGGAAAGTCGCACTCGTGGCATTGTCTAGTGCTGCGTGGCAGGAAATCCGGGTACGCTCCGGTCGGGATGACAAATTTGTTGTAAAAATGGGCGGTTGTCGTGAGAAATCATCGATTTCAAAACAAATTTGTCATCCGAGAGCCTGTGACTTTTTCGATCTTTGCGTTTTCTGCACGCCTAACCGAATCTTTTCGACCCCAAGCAAAGCCGTCATCCTGAGCGAAGCGCCGCGCAGATCTATCGCATAAAGAACGGTTTATGGCGCGTAGTCGAAGGACCCCGGCGATGTTTGTTGGCAGATGCTCTTTGGAGCTTTCCAACCACAGACTTCAATCGAAGCTTAAAAAGTCACAAGCTCCGACCGGAGCGAACCCGGATTTCCCGCCACTCAGCACTGGAGAGAACTGCGAGTGCGCCTTTCCGTGAAGAAAGGCGCATGAAGTTCACCGAAGCCACCAAGTTCCACAGGAAATCCGGGGGAGCGTAGTGGAGGGACCTGCGGTTAATGCGATTTGCGCGCCGGAGTCAGGAGTTAATCCCGATTTGTCCCTTGGTTCCAAACCCCAATTTGGACAGGGCTGAAGTTCAGGTCGTCCCTGCGGGACTGGAACAAGCTCCCTACCAGGTGGAGTAGGGCTGCCCGTCACCGCCCACTTGATCCGAGCCGCTGTGCACGTCGGTCATTCCCGGGTCGGTCTGGTCGACGTTCTGCAGCGTGTCGTCCATGGTCGGCACCCAGGTCTCGGAGCTGTGTGTCATGGGATCCAGAGGTACGTTTTTGAGATAGCCTCCGGTAACCAGGTCATCGAGCGTCTGTGGAGCCTTGTTCTTGTCATTCGTATAGGAATCAATGGCATCGCGCAGCACGTGCAAATCCTCTTTCAACACCGCCTCCCGGGCGGCGCGGATCGACGACACATACGCCGGAATCGCAATGGCCGCGAGGATCGCGATGATGAGCATCACCACCATCAACTCCACCAGGGTGAAGCCTGCCGAGCGCGCGAATTGTTTACGGGATATGCTCACATGCCTACCAATCGGAGTACTTCGTTCCATCCAGCGCCGTACCAGTCGACTTGGAGGCAACGTCAAAGACATTCTGCCCTCCCCACGAGTCGCTGTTCGGTTCATCCTGCATGGAGCGTAATAACCACTCTGCCTTTCCCGTCATCGGATCGACCGGGATGCGGCGCAGAAATTTGAGCTTCTTGCCCTGGGCGTCGACACCCTTGACCAGCGTGTCGAGATCCGGCGGATAGTTCTGGCTATCGACCTTGGTTATGAACGCGTGCCGGTCGGCGGCGTCCTTGTAATGGTCGATGGCATCGCGCATCTGCCACAGGTCGTAACGCAGTTCCCTTTCCCGCTCGCGCTGCGCACGAAAACGAGCCAGGGGAACAGCCGCGGACGCAAGGATGGCGAGAATCGCCACAGTGACGATCAACTCGACCAGGGTCAATCCCGATTGGCTACGGCTACGCGATGTGTACTGCATACAGGGGCCCTATTGCACGTGTACTGCGGTTTGCGAGCCGGTGATGTTGACGGCTTGCTGTGCACTGTTCTTCGCCGAAGCACGGACAACCGCCAGGTTCGCGTCTCCCGCCACGTTGGCCTGGAAGGTGAGAATGCAGACCGTTCCCGATCCGTTGACGCCAGGGACACCGGGTGGACGCGAAGCTGAGATCACTACATTTCCCGCGAGATCGTCGCGGTGAACCAGTGCTACGGCCTGCCCATCGTGGCCCAGATAAGCGCCGGAATCAACATTGATCAAGGCCAGCTTGCTGCTGTCGTAGTGCAATTGCATGGGGACGGAGAACACATCCTGGCCGCCATTCAGGTTGACCGCAACCTGGAAGGTGCCACCCACCTTCGGCGGCACCGCCGGCGGAGCAATCTGCAGGGTCACCGAGCCTGGTATGGTGGGCCCGGTGGTGGCCGACCCGGATGCAGCCGAACTGGATGATGGCGTGCCGGCAGGCTCGGCCGCAGGCGGGTTCGAGGCATGCGGCTGCAGCCCGGGGGGCAGCCCACCCGCCTGGCCGTTGGCCGGCGCCGAGATACGCCGCAACTCCACGTTGGCGCCAGTACCCGTATCAACCTCCTGCAGATTCAAAGGACTGATATCCGTGGCACGCACCACATGCGGAGTAATCATGAAGATGATTTCGTCGTCCTGCACCTCATGCTGGGTGGAGCTGAAAATGTACTTGAGGATGGGGAGCTCGCCTATAAAAGGGGTTCCGCCAATGGTAATGAGATCCTGCTTCTGCAAGAAGCCACCCAGTATGTTGACTTCGCCTTCTTTCAGGCGGACCACCTGATCGGCCGTGCGCTGGCTGATAATCGGCTCGGTAATGCCGCCAATATTGGTCGAGCCCTCCTCCTGCGAAGAGACGATTTTGATCTTGAGGGTTACGTCACGGTCGTAATGAACAACCGGCGTAATCTCGATTTCGACACCGACATCCAGGTAGGTGAACTGGGTGTTCACCAGCGAGCTGACAACCGCCGTTGCGGCGCCCGTCTGGTAAGAGCCGGTGGCCACGGGAATGCGTTCGCCGATCTTCAGGTCAGCCTTCTGCCCATCGGTCGCCCGGATACTCGGGTTTTGCAGAACCTTGGTGTCGGAATCGGAGAGCAGCAGGTTGGCAGTTGCCTGCCCTACGGTGACCGCAAAATTGGTAGCGTTCAGGTGGGCAAGATTGTTCAATGTCAGGTTGGTGCTGGTGGTGCCGGTGGTGGTGGTGCTGGTCGTGGTGGTGCTGGTGGTGGTGCTGGTGGTGGTGCCGGTGGTGGTGGTGGCGTTGGGAGGCTGCAGTTGCACACCGAAGGTGCCGGGCAGCTGGACGCCGTAGGTCCGCGTCTTGTCGCGATTCACTTCCAGCAGGGCCACGTCGACCACAACTTCGGGACGCGACTTGTCCAGGTCGTTGATGAGTTTTTGCGCCAGCAGCAGCTCGTCCGGCGTGGCGCGCATCACGATGGCGCTCTGGCTCGGTACACCGTAGAGCTTGGCGTTGACCAGCAGGTTGCGCAACGCGGTCTGAATATCGTTCAGATCGTTTTGCTGGGCAGTGTTCGCCAGGTAGAAGGTCTGCACCGCCTCCTCCTCCAGCTCCTGGCGTTTGGCGCGGGTGTTCATCGCCACAAAGATAGTGTTAGCGGTGACCGGGTGCCAGAACGTGCCCGAGCTGACACCAACAATCCGCAAAGCGTCCAGCAAGGATACGTTGGCGATGTCTACCTGGATGCGCTTGGAGGTGTATTCGGGATCGAACAGCACGTTGATCCCGGCAGCCTTACCCACGGTCTGGTACACCACCTTGCTGTCTTCGGTCATGTGCAGGGTGAGCGGCTCGTTGGAGATGGGCTTGAGCCGAACCGGGCTGCCAACCTCGGCGAGCTCCTCTGCCTTATTTTCGGGAATCGATGTTTCCTGATTCGGCTTGGCCTGGCCCAGCTTTTCCCGTGCGTGCTCGATATCCTGATGGGCCAGCGCGTTGCTGGGATCGATCTCCAGGGCGCGCAAAAACTCCGTTAACGCATTGGTTAGGTCACCTTGTGCGGCAAGCTTTTCCCCGCGGGTCACATGCGCGGATGCGGCCTGGAAGCGTAAGCGCTCGTAGGCCGTTTTATAGCGGAGATTCTTGGGTTCCTTCTCGTAGGCCTGGTAGTAATCCTCATAGGCCGCGATGGGGTCATCCTTGGCCTCGGCCGTCTGGCCGCGCTCGTAGAGCGTTTTTGCCTTGGGGCCCGAAGCTGCCAGGGCACTGAGGCACAGCAGCAGGGTAACCGTAGAAGACCAAGCCCAATACTTTTGACGGAGATTCATCGCACTCCAGATAGCAAAACTGCAAGTTCTCCAGGGAGAGATCGAGGTGTCCAATGAGATATCGACCGCACTGGCTTCTTCAACATAACCGGTCCTGAATCAGCGCGATAGTCTTCCCAAAAAGAAGTTTTTCCTTCACTAATATCGCCTGAGTATACCACCCGAGGTACCTGGTCTTTCGCTCCCAAGTCGCGTGCTAGCATGAAGATTCATAATCAAACGTATGCCCCGGCCACAGAATCAAACAACCCATCCATCCTCTCAAAAGAAACCTCGTGAGCCAGTCGCGGCCGGGGAGCGGGATGCTGCCGTGAACCGTTCCGCCGGGCATCATTACTTTCTCCTCGACAAATTCGAAGCCGGCATCGCCTTACGAGGCACAGAAGTAAAGTCCATTCGCGAAGGCCAGGCCAACCTCAAAGATGCGTACGGAATTATCAAAGACGGCGAAGCCTGGTTGTTGAACGCGCATATCGGCCCCTACTCGCACGGCAGCACGTACAACCACGACTCACTGCGCACCCGCAAGCTGCTGCTGCACCGCCAGGAATTGCAAAAGCTCATGGGGAAGACGCAGTTAAAGGGCCTAACGCTCATTCCCACCCGGCTTTATTTCCGCCACGGCCGAGTGAAATGCGAACTGGCGGTGGCCAAGGGCAAACAGGACTGGGACAAGCGCGAGACCGAACGCCGCCGGGAAGACGAACGGGAAGCTCGAGCGGCCATCGTTCGCGCCCAACACAAGTAGCAAACCCACCCTATTTCATAGACTTATCGAACACAAGGAAAGATAGTGCATGAAGATGAAACTCGTATCAAAACTGGTAACCGGGAAGCTTGAACGCATCGGCAGCGAGCTGCTGGTGATCTTTGCGTTTGACGCCGCAGACAAGAAGCAATCAGACAAGCCGGCAATCAAGGTGTTGGCCGCCGGAAGCGCGGTAGCAAAGGCGGCGGGGACGATTCTGAGCGCTGGGGAGTTCGCGGCCGGGAGCTGCGAGACCGCCCTGCTGCATGACCCGGACGGCTTCAAGGCAAAGCGGATCCTGCTGGTGGGGCTGGGCAAGGTCACCCTCCCGGAGGTCCGCAAGGCAGCCGGCGCAGCCGTCCGGTTCGCCAAGCCGCGCAAGCTGCGCGAGGTGACCATCGCGATTCCCGAGGGGCTGGAGCCGGCTGCCGCCGCGCGCGCTTTGGTGGAAGGCGCATATATCGGTGACTTCGACCCGGATACCTATCGTTCCGACCGGAAAGACCAGAGCATCGAGCAGCTGAACATCGTGGGCGCCGGATCTGCCGTCGAGGCAGCGCTGCGCGAGGGGGTCCGCGAAGGGGTCATTCTGGGCGAGGCACAGAACTTTACCCGCAGCCTGGTCAATGAGCCAGGCAACGTAATGACGCCCACCGTGCTGGGGCAGAAGGCTGCGGAAATGTGCGGTCAATACGGGCTCAAGTGTGAGGTTTACGGCGCTGAGAAGCTGCAGGAACTGAAGATGGGCGCCTTCTGGGGAGTGGCGAAGGGGTCAGAGGAGCCTCCCGCGCTGATCGTGATGACGTATGAGCCGGCGAAGGCGCCGTCCAGCCCGGTGCTGGGGCTGGTGGGGAAAGGGATCACTTTTGATAGCGGCGGCATCTCGATCAAGGGCGCGGACGGCATGGAGAAGATGAAATACGACATGGCCGGCGGGGCCACCATGATCGGCGCCATGCAGGCCATCGCACAGCTGAAACCGGCGGTAAAGGTAATCGGCATTGTGTGCGCGGCAGAGAATATGCCGTCGGGCAGCGCTATGAAGCCGGGAGATATCCAGATTGCGATGTCGGGCAAGAGCATTGAAATTATCAACACCGACGCGGAAGGCCGCCTGGTGCTGGCCGATGGGCTTGCCTATGCGCGGCAGCTGGGCGCCACCCACCTGATCGACGCGGCCACGCTTACCGGAGCGTGCGTGGTTGCCCTGGGTATGGTCAACGCGGGTGCGTTCTCGAATGATGATGAGACCTACCGCCATTTCAGCGCGGCAACAGAGATCTCGGGGGAGCGTTTCTGGCGTCTGCCGGTTGAGGACGATTACCGGGAGTTCATCAAATCGAACATCGCGGACATTATGAATACCGGCGGCAGCCGCTGGGGCGGCGCAATTACGGCCGCGATGTTTTTGAAGGAATTTGTAGAAGATACACCGTGGATCCACCTGGACATCGCCGGCGTGGCCTGGACGGAGGAAGCGAAGCCGTGGATTGCCAAAGGTCCATCGGGGATCCCAGTGCGCAGTGTCACCGAATGGGTGCGCAGCTACGCGAAATAGAGTTAAACCGCAGGTCCCTCCACTTCGCTTCGCTACGGTCGGGATGACAATTCTATTTTGATGGAGAAAGGGTTTTTGTTCAGCAACCACTCTCCCTGGAAGTCTCGCCTTTCCCTTTGTCATCCCGACAAGCGGAGCCGAGGGATCTGCAGTTCTCTTAATTAGCGGCGAAGGTTGATTAAGGGGAATGTAAGTGTCACAAATGAATTGTCATCCCGACCGGAGCGAAGCGTAGGGGAGAGACCTGCGGTTAAGCAAGTAGCGCGTTGACAATGGTCGCTGCTTGCGCAAGGGCACGGATCGAGATCCGTGCCCTCACTTCCGCCTAAGAGGCAGCTTTCATGGCCCGCTTCGCTTGCCCGATCTCCTGGACCAACCTCTCATTAAACGCGGGGAGGTCATCCGGCTTGCGGCTGGTGGTAAGGTTTTGGTCAGTGACCACCTGTTCATCGACCCAATGGCCTCCGGCGTTGCGAATGTCAGTGCGTATCGATGGCCATGAGGTAAGAGTTCTTCCCTTCACCACTCCTGCCTCTACCAGCAGCCATGGACCGTGGCAGATGGCGCCGACCGGCTTGCCTGAGTTGAAGAACTCAGTCACAAAGGCTACCGCCTTCGGCTCGATGCGCAGCTTGTCAGGATTGATTTGTCCTCCAGGCAAAACCAGGGCGTCATAATCCCCTGGTTTCGCCTCGTCCAAGGTCTTGTCCACCTTGACGGTGTCACCCCAGTCGGTGAACTTCCAGCCCTTGATCTGGCCCGCCTTGGGAGAGATCACGTGGGTCGTTGCTCCCGCTTCTTGCAAAGCCTTTTGGGGTTCGGTCAACTCCACCTGTTCAAATCCGTCGGTGGCTACGATGGCGATTTTCTTGCCCTGCAGCTTTCCACTCATTTTTACCTCCATTTAGATTGAGAGGTTGAATCCGGTCCGCTCGTTGCCTTCAACGCCGTTCGTGAAATATAGGTGAAGATCGGGCCCGGCAGGCATCCCATGGCCTATAGTTCGGGAACATAGCGCATTGGAGGATTTTTATGTCCCGCAGAAAACACTCCGTAGTGATTGCCTTTACGCTTTTTTCCACGCTCAGTGTGCTGATGGGCTGCAATTCATCGAGTACGGTGGCCCTGAATGGCGCTGGAAGCACCTTCGTCTATCCCGTGATGGGGCGGTGGATCCAGGATTTTCAACAGTCTCATCCCAACGTACAGATCAACTACTCATCGATCGGGAGCGGCGGCGGGATCCAGCAGGTGAAAGCGGGCACGGTGGACTTTGGCGCCTCGGATGCCCCTCTTTCCGATAGCGATATGGCGCAGATGGTTCCGGTGATCCAGATTCCGGAATCGGCCGGACCGGTGTGCGTCACCTACAATCTCACCGGGCTGGCCAAGCCTCTGCAAGTTTCTGCCGAAGCGCTTGCGGGAATTTTCTTAGGCAAGATCACCAGCTGGCAGGATCCGTTGCTCAAAGCGGACAATCCTGGCGAGCAACTGCCCAATTCTAAGATCACGGTTGTGCACCGCGCTGAGAGTAGCGGGACGACGGCCGCGTTCACCACCTATCTTGCCGCGGTGAGCCCGCAGTGGTCACAGCAAGTGAGCAAAGGCACGGCGGTCAGCTGGCCAACGGGGCTCGGCGGAAAGGGCAGCGAGGGCGTCACCGGCCTGGTGAAGCAAACGCCTGGCTCGATCAGCTACGTTGAGCTGACGTATGCGTCGCAGAACAAGCTGCCGGTGGCGGCGATCAAGAACCAGGCCGGGAAGTATGTGCTCCCGAGTCCTGCCGGGACAACGGCCGCGATCGATGCATTCAAGGACGAGCTGGCGAAGGATCCGCGGACGCCGATTGCCAATCCGCCTGCCGGCGCGCCGGATGCTTATCCTATTTCCACGCTAACTTTCCTGATCATCCCCAAAGACGGCAAAGATGCGCAGAAGCGCGCAGCCCTGAAGCAATTTATCCAGTACGCGGTGACGGATGGGCAGCAAGTCGCAAGCGAACTGAGCTACGCTCCTCTCCCTGACGCGGTGAAGCAGCAGGACGCTCACGCCTTAAGCCAACTGACGGTCAACGGCAGCCCCATGCAGTGAGGTTTATTTATAAAATTCGATAAAATTCGATCCTTTTGGCCTTTTTGTGGCATTTGGAGCTCAGCGGCGCCGGGCAAAGGGGTTCTTTGGGATAGAGAAGGGGACCCTGGTGTCTCGCGGCGGTTGCGTTTCCGAGAGGCTCAAGCGATTGGCGAGGGTGGACTCGCCGGGGTCAAAGGGGTCCGGAGGCGCGTCTGCCGCTGGAACGTCAAGCCCGTCTTCTTCCTGGTCTTCTTGGTCGGGGACAGGGTTGGGCTGGGCGGCGGCGGCTTTCGCCCGCTGCTCGCGAAGCCATTCGGATTCATAGATCTGCGGTTTGGTGGGCGGAGGAGCGGGGTTCTTCTCCGCTGAGCCGGCACGACGGTCGGGGATCAGGCCTTCTATGGCTACGATCATGGAGATTGCCTTGACCTGGCCGGTAAGGCTGCCTCGGGTGATTTCAGGGCCGATGCTGGCGATTTCCCAGAGGCGTTCCAGGACTTGCTCGCGGCTCACGTGGAAGCGGGGCAAGCCCTCGCTTTCCTGCTGGAAGAGTTGTCGCTGCATACGGGCACGGTGCTCGAGTATGTAGGCGCGGACACAGGGTTTGGATTTGATGTAGGCGGCGGTCGCGGGGTTGAGGCCCACGGCTTCGGCGGCTCGCTGGTCAGTCATGGTTCCAGAGAAGATCAAGTGGACAAAGGCTATTTCCTGATCGGTGATGAGGTCGCTGACTTCATTTTTGGGCATAGGTGGCTCCAGGCTGTTGGGAAGTTGGGTAAAGAGGCTACGGGTAGAGGTTTTTGGAACATAAAAAATCCCGCCGAGGCGGGATGTCTGTAGTTGGCTGATTTGTGACAGGGAACGGGTGTGACACCGGACAGCGGTAAAGCTGTCCTTCGCTCGCGTGTAGGCCGAAACTACCGGCAACTGCCGGCCAGAGAGCGGTGACGCGAGAACCCGCTGCCTGCCGAAATCGTCTTCTTATAGGATAGATGCGCTCGGTGATCGGATAAAGGCGCCGGAATGCAATTTTGAGCCGGCGGTACCGTTTCGGGGGTTACTCTGGTTTAGCGTCACCTCTGAGGTTCCCATGCGAGCGGCCCTCGCCCTCTTCGCGCTTCTCTCCGTGTCGTCACTGGCCCAGACTCCCGCCGTCTCCAAATCCTTCGTCATCGCCGACGTCCACACCAGCCCGTTCACGTCCAACCCCTTCATGCACGGCAACTCCATCCAGGGCGACCGCTACTTCCTCACCCAGGCCACCATGATCGATCTCATCGCCACCGCCTACGGAGTCGATGGAGCCAACGTGCAGGGAGGTCCCACCTGGCTCGAGCGCGATCGCTACGACATCCGCGCCAAAGTCCCTCCCAAGACCACACAGGACGACGTCAAGCTGATGCTTCGCGCCCTCCTCGCCGACCGTTTTCACCTCGTCGTCAAAACCGGCACTGCTCCCATGCCGAGCTACATTCTCTCGGCCGGCCCCGGAAAGCCGAAGATGACCGAGTCGGAAGGCACCGGCGAAGGCTCCTGCATCCCTGTGCCTCCGCCGCAAAACCCTCCCCCCGGCGCTCCGTCCTATATCACGGTCAACTGCAAGAGCCTGACCATGGCCGCTCTCGCCGACACCCTCCATACCTTCGCCGGGGGATATCTCGATCAACCTGTTATTGACGAAACCAACCTTGCCGGAGCTTGGGACTTCACCATCAAGTGGACCGGTCGCGGCCAGCTTGAAAAGCAGGGCGCCGACGGCATCTCGATCTTCGCCGCCGTAGAAAAGCAACTAGGCCTCAAGCTGGAACTCAAAACCGCGCCCCGCCCCGTCTTCCAGGTTGCGAGCGTTGACGAAACTCCTACCCCCAACGCCGCCAATATCGCCGAAGCCCTTCCTGAGCCGCCCGCGGCCCCCTTCGAGGTCACCGTCATCAAACCCAGCACTCCCGATGAGCACGGGTACGGTCGCATCACCGGCGACCAGGTCGAGACCCGCGCCATCCCCCTCATGTTTCTCATCAGCTTCGGATGGGACCTCAATCCGAACAACAAAGAGAGCATCGCCAACGCCCCCAAATGGCTCGACACCCCCAAGTTCGATATCCTCGCCAAGGCCGGAGCCAACGTTCGCGTCGACAAATTCTCCTCCGGCAGCCTGATCAACTACGAAGACCTGCGCAATATGGTTCGGGCCATGATCACCGAACGTTTTCAGATGAAGTGGCACATGGAGGACCGCCCCGTCACCGCCTACACTCTCACAGCGGTCAAGCCCAGACTCAAGCCCACCCTCGACCCCACCGAGCGTACCAAATGTAAGGAAGGCCCAGGCCCCGACGGCAAAGACCCCCGCGTCGCCAGTCCCATCCTCAACCGGCTCATCACCTGCCAGAATATGACTATGGCCCAGATCGGCGACGAGCTCCAACACGTAGCCAGCGGCTACATCTACAATACCGTCGTCGACGGCACCGGCCTCAAGGGCTCCTACGACTTCACCCTGAGCTTCAGCTCCGTCGATAAGATCCTTCCCACAGCCAGCGACGCTGCCAACAGCTCCGACCCCAACGGTGCCCTCTCGGTCTTCGACGCTGTCAACAAAGAGCTAGGCCTGAAATTAGAAAAGACCAAGCGTCCCTATCCTGTCCTGGTTATCGACCACATCGAGGAGACTCCTACCGAGAACTAGAACACTTTCCCCTTGCGATATAGGTTCGCCACGACGTCCTGTCGCTCTGAGCGAAGTCCCTGCCAGATCGTCCCCTCCAGATGCCTCTGTCCCGCTTTTATTCTATCCAGGGCAGAAGGGGGCTAATTTGGCCGTCAGCGCCCGTTCACATGTTGTCGTATTCCTGAGAGTGATCCGGTTCATAAAGATCGTGGAGGCTGGTTGATTCAACCTTCGTAAAATGAGTGGGAAGTCCGGCATGGGCGATCTCTTCAATTGAACCCAGTGATAACCCACAAGCCTTGCATTGAAACGATGTGGGTAGATATTCAACATCCATAAAGAGCTCGCCATCGGAATATTGCTCAGGAAGTTCCTTGAATCGTGTGCCGGTCAGCTTGCCTTGTCCGCCACAAGCGGGACACGCGCAGGTATGTTCATTGTGGCTTGTGTAAGCAATAATTGACGACGTCGCATCTAGCAACCTTTTCTTCTCATCTTCGGGTTTCGCTTCAAACACTTTCTGATGCGCCGAAATCTTGACTTTTACGGCGCTTAATACGGCTTCATTGAGCGTTTTGATTTGTTCCGCCGCCATATGAGCTCCCTCACTACCGAGGAATTGGTCCAGCGGCTTTCCAAGGAATGTGTGGAGGACAGCAACTGTATCGTAGAACCGCGCCAACCACTTTCCCGTTCCAAGATTTTCGTATGGAAGATCGGCCGTATGAACATGAGCGTTGCGCTGCAAGGCAAGAAATTCACAAAGTTCACGGTGGTGTCTTTGAAATGGATCGATGACTTTCTCTAGCCGGATGTAGACCGAGTGCGCAGGCAGAGATCGTGGCTTCGCAAATGAGTAGCCGCAAGCATAGAGGACATTTGAATCATCGCGAGGGTCTGCATTTAGTACCGGATGGACCTTGGTCAAGGCGCTCCGGCCTAAGCATTCGAGGGCTAGGGCAGCGAAAAATGCGAACTCCGGCGAAGCATGATCATGCTCACTTGCTCGGTCCATAAACAGCTTTGCTTTCTTCCAAAGTCCCTCTGGATCCCAAGACTGCATTGTCAACCTCCCCCAATTAAAATTCGTTTCAGCACTCGATTTGTGTCCATCCGATTGCTTTTGCCACGCGCGTGCACTATCCGTTGATTGTCGATAACCAACAGGTCCCCAGAATCCCAATCGATCTGTTTATGAGCTGTTCTGTTGATCCGAAATTCTATAAGAGCCTCCAACTCACGCGCTTCCCCCGTCATAGGACGCATGCAGTCCTTGTCGTATCGAATCGCTAAACAGTTTGCTGTGCGCTCAGCAAGCATGCATAGGCGCGGTCGGACATGACCGGTCGCCCACAGCGCTCGGCCTGCCAGTTCCTTTTCAGCATCGTTAAGCTGCCAAGCATGAGAATCCTGGAGTAGCGTCGGCCGCTTTCCCTCTCCAGGATCGACGCAATATAGCACCAAATACCGAGCCGGATGATCCCAATGGGCTGTATCAGTGTGAAATGGAAACGCATTGATCCCGTACCGGCTCGACAGCGTATTCAGTTTCGCGCAATGGACGGGTTGGGGGCGGATTTCGCGCACAGGCTCCGGGCTGCGCCGATCGACTCTTATGGGCCCCAGCTGCTGTACGATCTCTATCAAATCTTTTTCGCAAACGTCGTGGATGAACGAATAACCCGCGTGCTCTAATTCATTGATATCAAGAGCCATACATACGCTGCGCCAGCCTCATTTTGGAGTTTCTCAGCTAAATTTCCGCGTTCGACATTATCGCTCTAAGGCATATGTCCGTCATATCAGGAAGTAATTCATTATTTTTGTCACGACCGTATTGCTTCCGGCGATCGCAGTTGCGTTGCTGATCGGCAAGAAGCTACAGGTGGGCTGGCCCTCGCATGTTGGTTCCCTTTGGAGCCTCAAGTGCGATCGGATCCAAGTGCCCCCTCCTGGATAGACACCTTTTCACCCGAACAACAGGCCGGGCATAGCCCCGGCGTCGAAAAGCGTCGGCTTCGGAAATCGTTTCTCTTCGAAAAAGCGTCATACAAAAGGGGTAGTGTCAGCGCCTTCCAAATAGACCGTTGCTGGTGATGAAATGAGACGATCCAATCGATGCATCTTGATCCTCGGTCTGATTGTTTTAGCGGCGAGCGTAATCCTCGGTGCGGTTGCCCAAGAGCCGGGACAGCAGCAACCGCCCCCGCCACCTTCCCAGCTGTCTCAGACGCAGCCCCCGCAGCAAACGCCGGCATCCGACCAGCGTTACCAGACGGAGAACCCCGAACAGCTACAGCAGCTGGTCGCGCCAATCGCCCTGTACCCAGATTCTCTCGTGGCGTCTATCCTGGCCGCGTCAAGCTATCCATCGGAGATTGCTGAAGCCAATGGTTTTCTAGCGGCGCGCCAGAATTTCACGCCGGAGCAAATTGCGTCCGATGCGGACAAACAGTCCTGGGCGCCCGCTGTCAAGTCCTTGTTGGCGTTTCCCCCAGTGGTTCGAAATTTGGCCTCAAACCTCTCTTGGACCTCTGAACTCGGTGATGCCTACTACAATCAGCCCGCTGATGTGATGAACGCGATTCAAGAGATGCGCCGGGAAGCGAAGAAACACGGGGCGCTGAAAAGCAACGACCAGATTAAGGTGATTGATAAGCACGGCTACATCACCATTGAGCCCAAGGAGCCCGACTCCCGTACCGTCTACCTACCGGCGTACGATCCCTGGCTCGTCTACGGTTATCCGATCACTCCCTGGCCGGGCTGGGTGGAAGTTCCCGGGGTTTGGTGGGGCGGCCCCGGAGTCTACTTCGGCCTCGGTTTCGGTCTCGGACCCTTTTGGGGATTCGGCTGGGGCTGGCCCTACTGGGGCTTGGACTGGTGGGGGCGTGGAATCTATTGGCATGGGGCGCCCTACTGGCACGGTAGTCCGGCTTTCTTCGATCGTAACCGTTTCTATCACGGCAATCCTGGTTTTGGTTATCGTTCCGGGCTGGACGAGCGCGGTGGCCGCGGGTTCGACGGCCGCTCGCCCGGAACGCGCTCTGGCCCCTTTAGCGGCTTCAATCACGGAGGCGAAACGAGGGGGTTTTCCGCCCGTGGCCAGAGCAGTTTCGCAGGCGGATTCCATGGCGGAGGTTTCGGCGGCGCCGGCTTTCACGGAGGTGGCGGGGGTGGAGGCGGCCGGCGTTAACGCGGCTCGGCGCCGGTTATTCGAGCGCACTTCGGGCGTTTTGAAAAGTTTCAATTGCCCTTGGAAAAACTCCAGCAAAGGAAAGAATTTATGTTGCGCGATGCAAAGCAGATTTGGCGATCTTCGTTGGTGACGCCGGCAGCTATGCTGCTCGGCACCTTTCTCGTCGTTTCCGGTCGCGCTCCAGCGCAGAGCACATCCCCGCAGAATTCACCCCCCGCGCATGCCTCCCCTTCCCAGGCCGCATCCTCGCCGCGGTCGCCCGCGCCGCACAAAACATTTCCTTCTGCGCAGGAGGCTGCCGGCGCTCTGTACACCGCGGCTAAAAAGCATGACGAAAGCAGCATGTTCGCCATCCTCGGTCCTGAGGCTCGCGACATTGTCATGTGGACTGACAGCTCTGCCGATCGCTACGCCCAAGACGATCAGTTCGCCAAGAAATTTGAGCAGATGCACCGGCTGGTGAAAGAACCCGACGACGAAACCACACTCTACGTCGGCGCCGAAAATTGGCCCCTGCCTATCCCCATCGTCGAGCGCGATGGGTCATGGTATTTCGATTGTTCCCTCGGCCGGCGCGAACTCTTATATCGCCGCATTGGCGAAAACGAGATGAACACCATCGACACCCTGCGTGGCGCCTTCGACGCCGAAAATCAATACTATGCGAATTCAGCGGAAGCGGGGACGAACGCCGTCGAGGAATACGCGCAGCACTTCACCTGCAGCCAAGGTCAACATGACGGCCTCTTCTCTCCAGCTAGCGGCAGCGATGATGACAGCAATGCCATCGGTCCCTATCTCGCGCAGGCCAGCTACGACCGTTCGGATCGCGAGCCGTACCATGGCTACTTCTTCCGCATTCTCACGGCGCAAGGTCCCCACGCGCACGGCGGCGCGCGCAATTACATTGTCAATGGAAAGATGACCGGTGGATTCGCGATCGTAGCGTTTCCCGCTGCGTACCGATCTTCCGGCGTCAAGACCTTCATCGTTAGCCAGGATGGCCGGATCTTCCAGAAAGACCTGGGTCCTAGAACGACGCAACTTGCGGCAGCCATGAAAAGTTATGACCCCGACGGCACCTGGACACGCGTTCCCCGAAACGAATTTCTAAATGCCCAAGCAACTCCGTAGTCAGCTGGTATTTAGTCCGAAGTTCCAACTAAATTTCGGTCGAAATCCGCTGGTAAGGCGCGTGATTTGTTGGGGTTGGCTGAATTTGCATTCTGCAATATGTTCCCATGTAAATACTAATATTGTGCTTGACTTACAGCGGTATATATGCATAATAGCTCCCATGTACATCGAAACCGTGCCGAACCGCAACTCCCCGCCCGCCATCCTGCTGCGCGAGGGCTGGCGCGAAGGCAAGAAAACCCACAAACGCACCCTGGCCAACCTCTCCCATTGGCCCCAGCAGAAAATCGACACCTTTCGCCGTTTGCTGGACGATCAGCCACTCGTCTCTGCTCAGGATTTGCTGCGCACCCATAAGACTCTGCCTCATGGTCACGTCCAGGCCATTCTGACGGCCATCCGGAAACTCGGCATAGAGACCCTGCTCTCCGCCAAGCGCTGCCCGGAGCGCGATCTGGTCCTGGCCATGATCGTCGAACGCTTGCTCTTCCCCTGTTCCAAATTGGCCACCGCGCGACACTGGCACAACACCACCTTGGCCGAGGAATTGGAACTGGGCCAAGCCAACCAAGAAGACCTCTACAGAGCCCTGGACTGGCTGTTGGAACGGCAGCCACGCATCGAGAAGAAGCTGGCCCAACGCCATCTGTCAGAAGACTGCCTGGTGCTCTATGACGTCAGCAGCAGCTACTATGAAGGCCACAGCTGCCCTCTGGCACGCCATGGTCACAACCGGGATGGCAAGCCAGCATTGCCCATTATCGTTTACGGAGTCATGACCGACGGAGAAGGACGTCCCATCGCCGTCGAGGTGTATCCCGGCAACACCGGCGATCCATCCACGGTGCCCGAGCAGGTGGAGAAGCTGCGCACCCGCTTTCATCTGTCACGGGTGGTGCTGGTGGGCGACCGTGGCATGCTCACCCAGCCGCAGATCGACAAGATGAAGACCTGTGCCGGATTGGGTTGGATCACGGCACTGACCAGCGTGGCCATCCGCGGTTTGCTGGCCCGGGGCGATCTGCAACTGTCACTGTTGGACGAGCAGAACCTGGCCGAGATCCGCTCCCCGGAGTATCCCGGGGAACGGCTGGTGGTGTGTCATAACCCGCTATTGGAGCAACAACGCAGGCGTAAGCGCCAGGAGTTGTTAGCAGCCACGGAGAAGGCGCTGGAGAAGATCCGCCAGCAAGTCCAGCGCCGTAAGCGCAAACCCATGCAGCAGGCCGAGATTGGCTTGAAGGTGGGCAAGGTTCTGGGCCATTACAAAATGGGCAAGCATCTGCTCTGTACCATCGCCGACGGCAGCTTTGCCTGGGAGCGCCGGGAAGAATCCATTCAGCAAGAAGCCAGCTTGGACGGCATCTATGTGATTCGCACCAGCGAAGCGGCGGAACGTCTCTCGGCCGCCGATACCGTGCGCAGCTACAAGAATCTGGCCCAAGTGGAGCGCGCCTTCCGCAGCCTGAAAGGGCTGGACCTGTTGATTCGCCCCATTCACCATCGCACCGAGGATCGCGTGCCGGCTCATATTTTCCTCTGCCTGTTGGCCTACTATGTGGAGTGGCATCTGCGCCGGGTATGGGCGCCATTGCTGTTTCAGGACGAGCAGCTTGCTCAACAGCGCCGGCAACGAGACCCGGTTTTGCCCGCCAAGTGCTCAGAATCGGCGCAGCAAAAAAAGTTCACCCGGCAAACCGCCGAAGGTTTCCCCGTGCATAGCTTCGCCACCCTGTTGACAGAACTGGCCAGCCGCGCCCGCGTCACTTATAGCTTGAAATCCGATGGCTCCAGTCCCACATTTCAACAGCTACCCGAGCCTACCCCGCTGCAGGCCAAAGCCTATGACTTGCTCAATCTGTTGCCAGTAGCTGGAATCTGATTCTTCAACTATCCCACCGCGAATCAGCACAATACTGCCCAAAAGGATTTTGAACTTCGGTTTAGTGAGCTGTTCAAACCGAGCATAGTCCGCTCTCCGGATAATTATCTGCTCGTTCAGAGGATCGAGCGGGCTAAGGGTCTTCCTCGCTCAACGAGGGCGGAGCGTCATCGACAGGCAATGCGTCGACAAGGCAATGCGTCGACAGGATACTTATTCCCCTTAGCTTCAGTTCGGAAAACGAGAAACACGTGATACGAAACCTCACCTTCAGGAGTGTTCATTTGCTGCAATAGGTATGCCGTCGCCGCATTACGTCCCAATTCTGGTCGTTTGAGGGACTATGCGGGCGTGATGTTCTGGTTGAGACGCAGCACATTATTGGGGTCGTACTTTTTCTTGATCTCTGCGAGGCGAGCATAGTTCGGCCCGTAGCCCGACCGGACAAGCTGGTCACTGGTATCGCCTAGCTGGTTGATATACACGCCATGCGCGAAGGGCTGCAAATTGTCGCGCGTGGCTTGGACCCATCGCACCACCTCAGCCTTCTCCGCGGGAGTACTCCAGGCACCCGCCATGTCTACCTCATAACCGGGCTGCCGCAGAGCAAAGGCCATGTCACTCACAGCTACACGGCTAACTGCCCCGCGCAATGCCAAAATGATCACCTTGCGCCTTGCTGGACCACTGTTGATTGCCGCCGTGATCGCCGCAATTGCAGGCCCGCTAAGTTCCCGAAGAATGAGGTCGGTTTGGAAATGCGCAACCGGTGCTTGAAGAAAGCCACCCGCGGCCTGAGCTTCCAGATAGGACATGACCTTGACGCTGTCATCCTGAGGTTTGAGCGCGCGCAGCGTCCTGACCAAGTCACTACCGGTTCGTGGATCGCCGCAATAGCAAATATCGATCTGGACCCTTGCCCCCTGTTCAGACGGCAACAACTGTGCGAGCGCGCCCATTTCATCCGGGGCCCCTGCAAGAAACCTGGCGAAAGCCTGCAGGAGCTCTGCAATGCGTCCCGGCGGATACGTCAGCGCCCCCGACAGAACCTGGCCCACCGGATGAAGCTCGTACTCCAGCTTCGTCACCACACCAAAGTTGCCGCCACCCCCGCGAATCGCCCAAAAAAGATCTGGATTGGACTTCTGGCTAGCTTCGACCAGTCTCCCATCTACGGTCACAACTTGTGCCGATAGCAGGTTGTCACATGCCAAACCATACTTTGCGTCTAAGCGACCTTCTCCCCCTCCGAGCGTGAGGCCGGCAATTCCTACAGTCGGGCAGCCGCCTGACGTTGTCGCGAGCCCAGAACGCTGCGTTGCTTCGTCCAGATCGCGCACGAGCGCGCCTGCCTCGGCTCGGGCCACGCGTGTGCCGATGTCTACTTCAACTCGTTTCATTGCGGAGAGGTCGATCACCACGCCGTCATCGCACATTCCGTATCCGAGCCGGCTGTGCCCTCCGCCACGCACTGCCAACGGCAAATTCTGCTTCTGCGCAAATTCAAGCGCTCGCGCTACATCTTCCGCTCTGGCACAGCGTACGATCACCGCCGGATGTCGATCGTACGCGCGGTTGAAAATCAGCCTAGCCGAATCATATTCGGACGTCTCCGATGTGATGATGTGCCCGCTAATCTGGGAGGCGAGTTTTCGGATCGCCGGCGAGTCAGGCGGAGCGGCATTCTGACCGCGTGGTTCGGGGATACCGTACGCCCTAGCCAGCGCGCCTAGAGGGCGCCCGCAAAAGGTCGCCGCTGCGACCGTTGCTTGGTGGGCGAACTGTCTTCGATTCATTACCGCCACATTCGCTCCGCGGGTTTTGCAGTGACAAGCTTACGCGCGTCGCAATAGCCTGCACAGGCTGTGTTGAAGATTCAGATCCGCCCGAAAGGCTCCAAGTTGAGCTAGGGACTTTGGGTCGGTATTGAGATCTAAGGCTACGCCGGCCCTGTTCCTGGGGTCAATTTCAAATTGCAGGTGTCCTCCGATGGCTCTGACAAGTGGAAGGAAATGCGTCGACAGGATACTTATTCCCCTTAGCTTCAGTTCGGAAAACGAGAAACACGTGATACGAAACCTCACCTTCAGGAGTGTTCATTTGCTGCAATAGGTATGCCGTCGCCGCATTACGTCCGAAGGCAAATACGGCGACAGCGCACGTAATGCGTCTAAAATTATCGCAATACGTATCCCGTCGCCGTATTTGCGTCTTGTCGCCGTATTTGCGTCAAAACTCGCCGTTCGCCCGGACAATCCGCAAGTCCGCGACCAGGATTAGCCTCAAGGATTGAGGTACAGTCTTCTATATCAATTTCGAGGAGCTTCGTATGGCCCGGTATTCGAAGGCACGGGTATTGGCAGTTGTACTGGCTGGATTGTCGTTGAGGGCAACTGCGGAGCCGGTGAACACTCAGAGTGGTGGCCGGACATTGATGCAAAGTTCACGTTTGAACATCCTGACGTTTGCGATGGTCGTTGAGTGCGAATCGACGTGCGCCCAGCCCGTTCCGGGCGTATCACCGCCAACCCGGAAGCTGTCCCGTTTTGCCTCTAAAGTCTACGGAGAAACTTGAGTGAAACGTCGAACATGGTTTTGGGCCACTATTGTTCTGGCATTGGTGTGCCTCGGATGGCTCGGCGGTCAACTCGCGCCCGCCTGGTACTTGAAGGCGAGCGAGAGTCCCGAATTCTTCGCGGCCGACGTTGCAAAATTCGCGACGACCGACCGCGATCACCCACCTCCCGCGCGCCCAATCGTTTTTGTGGGTAGCTCTTCCATTCGTCTGTGGGACACGCTGCAGCGAGATATGGCACCGCTACCAGTGCTGAACCGCGGCTTCGGCGGAGCGCAGCTATCCAGTGTGCTTCACTTCGTGGACCGCGTAGTTATCCAGTATCGACCGTGCGCGGTCGTGCTTTATGCCGGCGATAACGATATTGCCGACCTAAAGTCCCCACAGGAGGTCGTGCGCGAGTTTGGGGCTTTTGTGTCCCGTGTGCAGTCAGCCTTGCCTGATGTCCGCATCTACTACGTATCAATGAAACCCTCGCGGCGGTTATGGACCAATTGGCCCAAGTACCGGCAGGCCAACGCTCAGATTTCGGCAATTTGCGCGCACGATCCCCGGCTCGGCTACATCGACGTGGCTACGGCGCTGCTTGCGTCTGGTCAGCCGCCGCCACGAGATCTCTACAGCTTTGACGAAGAGCACCTGTCGGCCAAAGGCTATGCGATTTGGACGGGCATCATCAGAGCGCGACTTCAAAAGGATCTGGGAGGGTCCGTTCGCCATACCGATGCTCATCAGCAGGCACTACGATGAAGCGGTGGTCGTGCCTACAATCGCCCATGCCGGCGGATGCGCTTTTTATCAATCTGGCCTATGCTCACCGCGTAATAACAACCCAGCCAGATGTTGTTCATTCTCCCCGCAACTTGCCGCAGGCAAGTCAGATTGCTCCTAATGAACAACAAGTGGGCTTACGGTTGAGTTGGGTGCCGGTCGAGTGAACCGCAGGTCCTCTCCACTGCGCTCACCCGGATTTCCGGGTTCGCTCCGGTCGGGATGACAATTCATTTGGTGGTACTTACATTCCCCACATCAACCTTCGCGTCGTTCATTTCTGCCTCAACTTGCCGCAGGCAAGTTGAGATGCTCGGGATGACAAAGGGGAGAGGGGACGATCGGTTTAGGCACCTAAATGTGTCGACAGGATATGCTGTCGACACATTTAGCCCCAGAGGGTGGGAGGGGTTTGCGCGGGTTTGGGGAAGCGGCTGTTGAGGGAATCGAACGCCATGCTTCCGAGAAAGCAAGCTCAGCCGACAGGTCGTTTAGTGGTGATCACGACTGCGCCGCCAGTCCGAATATTCCTTCTGCTCCGCTTCGCTGCGTTTGTTCAAATCCGTATGCTCTCTATGAGTATCGTGTTCCCACTGATTGTAGTAGACGGTTTCTTGAGAGCGGCAACCCGTCATGACTGCGGGAGAAGTTATCGCCACTGCGAGCAAGAGTGGCGCGAAGCGCTTAAACAATGACCGCATGACAATTCCCCTCCGGTACGAATGATAGCATCGAGATCGAAAAATGAGCTCTGTCCGGAGCCAGACAAAAACCCGGTGAAAGACGAAACGTACCCGTAACTGCTATATTATTGCCTAGGTAAACGGCCCGTCCCCGCCAGATGCTCGTCTTGGGGTAACTTCCGGGTGGGCGGTCATACAGACTGAACGTAGGCGTTCGCCGTCACGCGACGCCAGCGCAGCTCCAGGACAGCAATCGTGACTGCATACACGCCGACGATGACAGCTGGAATGACCACGAAGCGACGATGCGGTGCTAGGTACCATGAGACCGTCACCAGAACTGTGCGCGCTACGGCGTGAAAGACCCCGATCCAATGCTGGATGACCCAGGAGAACGGCACCCACATCAGGCCCGCCAGGATCCCCACCGTCAACGGCAACGATGTGTAGTCAACGCGGAAGAACGGAATGGCAATGGCGTACACAAGCAGGGCCATCGCGACACAGTGGAAGAACAAGCTGTCGAAGTCGTTCTTCGGCTTTTTCTTGTCCAGGAAGTTCTCGCCGGTGAAACGCGAGAGCATGATGCCGAGATATGCGATGCAACCAGCACCGATGAACAGCGACCACACAGCCAGGATCGGCGGCAGGAAAGCCCCCGCGATGCCAATCATCGTCCAAACGATCAGCCCTGCCAGAGGCATGGCGAGGCCCCGGCGGCCGGCGTATTCCGCCCGTTGTTCCTCCAGCGAGCGTGGCAACTGCGGCTGAGGCTCAGACATGGATTCCGCCTGTTCAGTGGAAATGTCGAGAGACAACCTAGCATAGCAGGTTGCGGGTGTCCCAAGTCCCGATTTTGGAGCATGGAATACGCAACCAGATTGCAGAAAAATGCATGCAAAACCTCACGGACATGCGGGCCTCCTGGCGGTTGGTCGCCAAGCCGTAAGTCGCCCAACTCATTTGTGACACTTACATTCCCCATAATCAACCTTAGCGATGTTCATCGCTCCGCAACTTGCCGCAGGCAGCGGACGATCGGTTTAGTGGCGCGCCTACCCCGGATTTCCTGTCGCGGTCGGTGACGCCGCGAGCTGCATGCGGTTTTCCTTACTTAAAGGCGTATTCGCCGCCTCGTACAGCGCCGCGCGGCAGGAAATCCGGGTCCGGGCCTTGCATCCATGGCGAGCCGGCATCGCTCCTTACACGCGTCGCACCGGTCCCGGGTACTGTGCTACTAACGGATCCATGGTGAGCAGAATAATGCCTTCGACCAGCGCCTGTGCGATGAGGATGCGGTCAAAGGGATCCTTATGAAGGAGAGGCAGTCCGTCGATCGCGACTGCGTGCTCACTGCCGATTGGCAGTTCGTTATAACCGTTATCCAGCAATCCGCGCCGAAACAATCGGGGATCCACCTGGAAATCGTCTCGGCCAAGCCCTCTTTTGATCACAATTTCCCAAAGGCTGGCTGCGCTGAATATGAGTTCATTGCCCGCATCCTTCATCAGCCTCCGAGCATCTGCCGACAGCCGGCCAGGTTTTCCGGCAGCCCAAAGAAGAAGATGCGTATCGAGAAGCAGCTTCATGCGCCGCCTTCAAAAAGCCGCTCGATCTCGGAACTACCCATGGTGTCGAAATCCTCTGGAATGGCCATCTGCCCGGCCATGAAACCGAAGCGACGCATCTTCGCGGGGGGCGGAGCGTCGAGCGCGGTGACTTTGACAAGAGGCTTGCCCGCCTTGGCGATAATAAATGGATCCCCCTTGACGGCCTGATCCACCAGCTTTGACAGCTGTGTCTTGGCTTCATGAATATTGACGGTCTGCACGGTTTTCTTCATGGACTAAGTCTGCTTAGTTTAGTTTATTTAAATCCAGGAGGCAAATATCAAGCTGGGGGCGTATCCTGCGCGTACTTGTTAGTTACATCGCTTCGGGGACAGCGATGCCCAGCCACGCCAACGAACGAACCAGGGCACGCTCTGCAACCGCGGCGGTCGCCAGAAGAAATTGCCGGCGGGCGGGGTCCTCTTCGGTGAGGATGTGGTGACGGTGATAGAAGTTATTGAACATCTGCGCCAGCTGAAAGGCATGCTTGGCCAGATAGGCCGGCTCGGCGGCCGCGATACATTGTTCCAACAACAGGCTCAGCCGGGAGCACATGATCCACAATTCCCATAGACCGGCCGCTGCTTCTCCCTGGAAGTAGTCCGCGACATTTACTTCGGCAAGCGACGCCTCGGGCGTGACCCCGGCCTTGCGGAAAATACTGCGCGCACGCACCACCGCGTATTGCACGTAAGGACCAGTCTCTCCTTCAAAACTGAGAGCCTCCTTGAAATCGAAGGCGATGACGCTGTTGCGGGTGAACTTGAGCATGAAATAGCGCAACGCTCCGACGGCAATAAGGTGCGCGATGTGCTGCCGCTCCTCCTGGCTGCGCTGCGGATGGCGGCTGTCCACCTCTTCTTTTGCCGCAGTCGTGAGCTTGTCCAGCAGCGCGTCGGCTTTCACCCCGAAGCCCTTGCGCCCGGAGACTTCGATGTAGGGCCGGCCCTTGTCCTCCTCGGAAATTTCGTAACCAAGCTCCAGGGCGCAGCGCGGCGTCAGCGCGACCATTTCATAGGAGAAGTGAACGTAGTGCTCCGCGGCTTCGTTGTAACCCAAACCGCGCAATGCTTCAATCACGTTGGCCTGCGGGTCCGCCTGACGGCTGTCAATGACGTTGTAGATGGCCTGGGCGCCGCCGAAATCAGGGTGCTGCGCCTCCCCGTGTTCGGTCGAGATCCAGCAGGTGTGATCGCTGTAAGGGAAGAAAGGAGCGTAGCCGAAGTCCCGGCCAAGCAAGCCAAACTTCCACAGGTGATAGGCGATGTCCTTCCCGACATAGGTAACGGTGCCGTTCGAACGCACAATCACCTTGGCGTCTTCGTCGACTGCTTCTTCTACCGGTGCGGTTGCCGTCGATGCGCGGCGCATTACCCAGCAGCCCTGGTTCTTGCCCTCAGTCTCGAGGTAAAGCACGCCTTTGGCTTTCAGCTGGGCAAAGGCAAGGTCCCAGAACTTGAGATGGAGAATCTCGCTTTCCCGGGGTAGAAAGTCATACTCGATATCCAGGCGCAACATGGTCTCAAGGTGCCGGCGGAGCACAGCGGTGGAGAGCAGTTCGGCAATCTCGGCAATCTCATTGCCACCCTCTTCGATGGCATGCAGGGTCTCGAGACGGATGGTCCGGCGTTGTTGGCGCTCCGGCTCCGCGACCTCATACCATTGCGAGACGCGGGCATAAAGATCCCAACAGTAATCGTCAATGCGCTCGCCTCGCGCCTTGAGATCGGCCAGCAACTGGCGGACGCCGGCGAGATCGTAACCTTCAAAGTGAGTGAGGCCGACGACCACGTCGGCGACCTGGACCCCGGTGTTGTCGATGTAGTTCTGCACGTCCACATGCTGCCCGGCAGCACGCAGCAGCCGGACAAAGGTGTCGCCGAGGATTGCGTTGCGCAGATGGCCGATGTGCGCGGCCTTATTCGGGTTGATGCTGGTGTGCTCTACCAGCGAACGCAGATGGCTCTGCTCCTCGGAGACATCGTCGAGCGCGATCTGCTGCGCGGCGGCCTGGCGGTCGAGCTTGCCATTGATGTATCCCGCGCCGGCGACTGCAAAGGAAGCAAAGCCTGGCAGCGGGAGCAGCTCCCCAACCAGTTCCCCGGCGATGGCGCGTGGTGCTCGTTTGAGGCGGCGGGCCAGCTCGAAAGCAACGGGCAAAGCGTATTCGCCCATCTCCAGATCGGGCGGCTGCTCGATGGCGATGTGCGGGAGTTCAATCTGATATTTGGCCTGGAGAACGGAGCGAAGGCGCTCACGAAGAAGTCTCTGCTGTTTGCGATACACGTAGGTTCACCGACCCGGCCGCGCCCCGCGTGGGATCGCGCAAAACCCCTGGTTTTCTTGCCGATTCTAGCAGAGCGCTCGCCGCGTGCTGAGAGCGCCTTCGCGGCCGAGGGTGATCAACTTCTCAGGCACTGATTCAAAATTCCCGCCCAAACCCTGACTTCTCAATTTATTTAGATATACAATTAAATCATGAGGATCGAATTCGATCCGGCGAAAAATGCGAAGAACATCAAAGATAGAGGATTGCCCTTCACTCTCGCCGCCGAGTTCGATTGGACCACCGCGCTGGTCGTTCGCTCCGACCGCAAAGGCGAAACTCGTTTCTTTGCGATGGGCTATATCGGGAGCCGCGTCCACGCCATGGTCTTCAACAAAGCCGGCGAAGGAGTGCGGGTTATCAGTCTGCGCCGCGCCAGCAAAGCCGAGGTAAAACGCTATGAAGAAGCCCAATCCTGAACTGGTCGACAAGGTAAATCCGGAATGGACGGAGACTATGTTCGCGAAAGCGAAGCCGTCGTCGGAGATGTTTCCAGACTTGGTTGCGTATTCAGCAAAACGCAACCGCGGTCAGCGCGGCCCGCAGAAGAAGCCACGTAAGGTCGCCGTGCTGCTGCGCGTCGACGCGGACACCCTGGCGGTGTACAAGGCTAGCGGCCGCGGCTACCAGACGCGCATGGCCGCCGTGCTTGCGGAGCACGCGAAGTAAATTGGAAGGTCTGGGACGCTCTCGTTGGCTCTGCATCGTGTTTGAAGTTCTCCTACAGTCGGGCAAACTGATGCAGGAAACAACCTTACCTCAGCGGCTTCTAAAGCCGAATTCATTTCAAGGCAGCTATGGACGGCCTGAAGGCCGTCCCCTTCAACGGAAAACAATCCTGGCACAGCCTGTTAACATTGAAACCAGTGCACCGTCTGCAAGTCGCCAATGACAGGTACACATAAGGACGCTCGCACCACCGCCTACCTCATGTCTGATACCTCCAGCTTTTACATCACCACCCCGATCTATTATGTGAATGCCCGGCCGCACATCGGCCACGCGTACAGCACGGTGGTGGCCGACGCCATCGCGCGGCGCAAGCGGGCGCTGGGTTTTGATACGTGGTTTCTGACGGGGACGGACGAGCACGGGCAGAAGGTCGAGCGCTCGGCGCGGGCGGCAGGACAAACGCCCCAGGAGTTCGCCACGGCCGTCTCCAGCGAGTTCCGCAGCCTGTGGGACCGGATGGGGCTTACCTACGACGATTACATACGAACCACCGAGCCGCGCCACCGCCGGGGCGTACAAAAGCTGTTCCGGGTCTTGCAGGAGCGCGGCTTCATCTACAAGGGCAGCTATACCGGCCAGTACTGCGTCTCCGACGAGCTTTATGTCGATGCGCCGCCGGGCTCGCCCTGCCCTGACTGTGGCCGCATCACGGAAACGGTTAGTGAGGAGAACTACTTCTTCAAGCTCTCCGCCTTCGAGCGCAAGCTGCTGGAGCTGTACGAGCAACATCCGGAGTTCATTCGTCCGGAGGCAAGGCGGAACGAGGTTCTCTCGTTCGTGCGCAGCGGATTGAAAGACCTGTCCGTAAGCCGCACCAGCTTCGACTGGGGCATCCCGGTGCCGGGCGACGAAAAGCATGTCATTTATGTGTGGATGGATGCGCTGGCCAACTACATTACCGCCCTCGGCTACGGCAGCGACTCCCCCGAAGACCAGCAGCGCTTTGCCCGCTACTGGCCGGCCAGCGTGCAGTTGGTGGGCAAAGAGATCATCCGTTTTCACTGCGTTTATTGGCCCGCGTTTCTCATGGCTGCCGATTTGCCTGTGCCGAAGAGCGTCGTCGCGAACGGATGGCTGCTCTTCGAGCAAAGCAAGATGTCCAAGTCGCGGGGAAACGTGGTCCGCGCGGAAACCATTGTGGAGATACTGGGGGCGGATGCGCTGCGCTATTTCCTGCTGCGCGAAGTTGTCTTTGGGCAGGATGGCAGCTTTTCCTTTGACGCCCTGGTGCAGCGCTACAACGCCGATCTGGCCAACGGGTACGGTAACCTGACCAGCCGGACCGTGTCCATGATCCACCGGTACTTCGACGGCGTGGTGCCTACAGGCGATGCCGACCCACGCATCGCCGCTGCGGCCGAGACCGCGGCGCGGGAGTTTGCCGCCCATTTTGACGCGCTGGATTTTTCCCGCGCGCTCGAATCGTTATGGGGGCTGGTCGGGGTGATCGACGGCTACATCACAGAGAAGGCCCCCTGGAAGCTGGGAGCGGCCCAGGATGAGGCCTCCCGGAGTGCGCTGGCATCTATTTTGTACACTTGCGCCGAAGCGCTTCGTGTGATCACGGCCTTGGTCTATCCCGTCTTGCCCGAGGCCACTGCCAGAATATGGGCGCAGCTGGGGCTGGGCGATATAGCCCACGCGGATCTGAAGAGTGTGCATTGGGGGCAATTGGCGCCAGGCACCAAGCTGGGAGCATCAATCCCTATCTTCCCCCGGGCAGAAAAGGACACGGTCGCACGCATGCATGAACTGGAGACGAACGACGGCGGCAAGCCGGTAGAAGCGGAAACCACGTCCGAGGCGGCGGTGACGGCCAGCGCTCCGGCTGCGGCGGCGAATCAAACGGCGGGGATTGCTCAAAAGACCGCAGAGGGCATCGCTGCCCAGGCGGCCACGGGGATCGCAAGCAAAGCGCCCGCAGCGTTTACGCCGACGGCCTCCGTGGGGACCACCCTTGCGCCGGGGCCGCCGGCGGACAGGCCGGCGACCATTACCATCGACGATTTTGCCAAGGTGGAGTTGCGCGTGGCCCAGGTTTTGGTGGCCGAGCCGGTGAAAGGCGCCGACCGGCTTTTGCGGCTCGAAGTGACCCTGGGGGATGAAGTGCGGCAGATTGTCGCCGGCATCGCCGGGGCCTATGAACCGGAGAAGCTGATTGGACGCAAGGTGGTGATCGTGGCCAATCTGCAACCAAGGAAGTTGCGGGGCCTGGAGTCGAATGGAATGATCGTAGCGGCTTCGGTGGGAGAAAAGGGCAAACCCGTCCTGGCCGGTTTTCTGGAAGACATTGAAGTAGGCGCGCGCTTGAAGTGACGCGTACCTCAGGGGCTAGAACTCGGATAATCCAGCCCCGAAAGGGGCGGCCTGAACTTAGCCCAGGACGCAGTCCGAAGGACGGAGTCCTGGGTTGGGTGGTAAGAGATGATTAGTCCCGCAGGGACGGCTGAAACGCGCGGAAATGGATTCAGCCGTCCCTACGGGACTGATCATCCCTCCTTGAACACAACCCAGGACTGCGTCCTGGGCTAAGTTCAGGTCGCCCCTTCCCCGGATTTCCTGTGGAAGTTGGTGGCTTTGGTAAACTTCATGCGCCTTTCCTTACTGAAAGGCGCACACGCGGCCTCGTCCAGCGCTGCGTGGCAGGAAATCCGGGTTCGGGGCTGGATTTGCAAAGTCCAGTTCTCACGCAGGGGCTTTAAAGCCCGGGATAGCTACCTGGGGTTATGCCGGGGATGCATTTCACTCTTGGTACAAAGGTTTCCTATTTTCTGCAGTCTTTTGAGAAGGAGCAGCTCTGGTCGACTCACACGCACATCTTGACAGCCCGCGGTATGCAGCCGACCGGGACGAGTTGCTGCAACGGGCGTGGCAACAGGGGGTGCGTACCGTATTGTCCATCGGCATCGGGGATGGGCCCGACACCATGCAGCAGGCGCTGGAGCTGAGCCGAAGCTACGCCGGCAAGCCGGCGGTACCGCGCATCCTGGCTACGGCGGGAATCCATCCCCATGAGGCCCAGCTGGCCGACCCCGCCGCACTCGCCAAACTGGATGGCTTGCTGGCCGACCCGGATGTGCTGGCCGTAGGGGAGATCGGGCTGGATTATTACTATGACCACTCGCCCCGGGAGCAGCAGAAACAGGCCTTCAGGCAACAAATGGAGATTGCCGCCGCCCACCGGCGGCCGATCATCATCCACTGCCGGCCCTCCGATGGCAGCACCGACGCTTGGGACGACACGCTGAGCATGATCGAGACCGGCTGGGGCACCCTGGGAGGGATCCTGCACTGTTTTACAGGCGAGTGGGAACATGCCAGGCGTGCGATGGATCGCGGGTTTCTGATCTCCTTCGCCGGGAACGTCACCTTTCCGCGGGCAGAAAACATACGCCAGGTGGCCGCCAGGGTGCCGTTGGACCGGATGCTGATTGAGACCGACGCCCCGTTTCTCGCCCCGCTCCCTTACCGCGGCAAGCGCAATGAGCCGGCCTGGGTGGGGCGGGTAGCGGAGAAGCTGGGGGAAGTTTGCGGCGTGCCCGCGGAACAGGTGGCTTCCAGCACTGCCAACAACTTCTTCGGTTTTTTTGGTGTAGCACCAGACGCAGATGCGTAGCCCAGAAGTGCAGAAGCGCTTTTGCGCTCATAATCGAGGAAGGACAGGCCTATGGCAGCAGACAACTCGTTCGATGTAGTGAGCAAGGTTGATATCCAGGAAGTCAAGAATGCAATGGAACAGGCCATCAAAGAAGTGCGGGCGCGCTTCGATTTAAAGGATTCCCGCTCGGAGATCAAGTTGGAGGGTCATGAAGCCATTGAGCTGGCCTCGCAGGACGAGTACAAGCTCAAGGCGGTCACGGAGATCCTGCAGCAGAAGTTCGTCAAGCGGGGCGTGCCCCTCAAGTCGCTCGAATATGGCAAGATCGAACCGGCCTCGGGATCGAGCGTGCGGCAGAAAATTACCCTGCAGCAGGGCATACCCGGGGACAAGGCGAAAGAGATCGTTAAGCTCATCAAAGAATCCAAGAAAAAGGTACAGGCTTCGATTCAAGGAGATACGGTGCGCATAACGGGCAAGGATCGCGATACCCTACAAGAGACCATTGCACTGCTCAAGGGTCATGATTTCGGCATTGACATGCAGTTCACCAATTACCGGTCGAACTAGAACCGGGTCGATTTTGGTGGGATGGTATAAAGCAATTTTGCCTCGCAGCGCCGGGCCCAGCTTTCCCGAAGTCAAGAACAAGCATCTGGAGACTGAGTGAGCACACAAGCGATAGCGACGGCAAAAGAAGTCTTCGACCTGCTGCGCGACGACTTGAGCGCTATTGAGACCGAGCTGGTGCGCGATGCCGTCTCCAATGTGGGGGCCATCACCGACATCGCCGACCATCTGCGGGAAGGCGGCGGCAAACGCATCCGCCCTTCCCTGCTGTTGCTGGCGGCAAAGTCGCTGGGCTACCACGGCCGTGGAATGGTGCGGCTGGGCGCTGTGGTCGAGATGGTGCACACCGCCACCCTGGTGCACGACGACATCATCGATGGGGCCGATACCCGTCGCGGCCGTCCTTCGGCCAACACCACCTGGGGCAACTCGAAATGCGTGCTGGCCGGCGACTGGCTGTACATGCAGGCCTTCCACATTGCCCTGGAGGAGCGCAACTTCAAGGTGCTGGACCTGTTGATCGGGCTGACCCAGCAGATGGTCGAGGGCGAGTTTGTCCAGATGGAAAAGCTGGGCCGGATGGTGGGCGAAGCCGAGTACTATGACCTGATCTATCGCAAGACGGCCTGCCTGTTCGACGTCTCCATGTGCCTGGGCGCGGTTCTGGCCGGGGCCTCGGAAGAGATCGAGGAGCAGATGGGGGAGTATGGCCGTAACCTGGGCATCGCCTTCCAGATCGTGGACGACGTGCTGGACCTGACAGCCACCGAACGGGTGCTGGGCAAACCGGTGGCCAGTGACCTGCGCGAAGGCAAGGCTACGCTGGCCGTGATCCACGCACTGGAGCACGCCAGCGCGCATGAGCGCGAGGCCATCCGCCGGGTGCTCGAAGATCTCAGCTTCGAGCGGACCAGCCACCAGGACGTGCTGAATATTCTGGAGCGCCACGGGTCGGTGCAGTATGCACTCAGCGCGGCCTTCCAATACGCTGAAGTGGCCCGCGCAGCCGTCGCCGGGCTGCCCGAATCCGACTACAAACGGGCCCTGCTGTGGATGCCGGACTTCGTGGTCGCCCGGGATAAGTAACGCGCCGATGCAGGAAAAACCCGTCCCCATCCGTGTGCTGGTGGCCAAGCCGGGCCTGGATGGGCACGACCGGGGCGCCAAAGTTATCGCCCGCGCCCTGCGCGACGCCGGGATGGAAGTGATCTACACCGGCCTGCGGCAAACCCCCGAGATGATCGTCAATGCGGCCGTGCAGGAGGACGTGGACTGCATCGGCCTGAGCATTCTTTCCGGCGCCCACAACGTGATCGTTCCCCGGGTTCTGGCGCTGCTCAAGGAGCGCGGCGCGGAGGATATCCTGGTGGTTCTCGGGGGCACTATCCCCGGGCATGACATCGCCTCCCTGAAGGCCCAGGGAGTCGCTGAGGTCTTCGGTCCCGGCACTCCACTGGAAACTACAGTCAGCTTCATCCGCGCTCACATCAAGCCGCGCGAGATACCCCAGTATTAGAGCCTGTCCGCGCTATTCGTAATCATTAATGTGGCATTTTCGACTGACTGGCTGCGATGAAGTAGACCTGCAAAACGGCAATACAAGGTTATGCGCCCTCTCCCATACAGTTGCGATTACATATAATCCGCGGACGGCCCAATGATCACAGTGGCGGATATGCTCCCGGGGGCCAATCCACAGGTTATCCACATTGTGGATAAAAAAGTAACTTACCTTCGGGAATCTTCTAAGTTGACGGAAGAATTCCGCCCAAACAGAGCGTAACCCACCCCATTCAAGCCCAGCACGGCCAGGGCGGCAAGCAGGGAGCCCAGGGTGTGCTGGCGGAAGCCAAACCACCCGAGCCAGCAGGTAACCAGGTGGAGCAGAAGCACCCCGGCAGCGCGCGGGGACCGGAGGGGGTAAGAGCGGAAGACAAACCAAGGCAGAACGACAAAGTAAAAGGGCCAACCGTATTCGACCAGGCGATCGGCGCTGGCGCCGAGCAACGGGGTCATGAGGATACTGAGGACGCCATAGACGATGCAGAACCTTAAGACCATGAGCAGGCCAGGGAGATTCGCGGGGGCCAGTTCCCTCCCCTGGGCAGGAAGCAGCAGCGGCCGCATCCCGGGCCACAGCGACACAGCGAGCGCGGGCCCGATACCGAAGATGCCAAACCAGGCGAGGATAAGACGGACAGGACCCCAGACAGCGGGCCGGCATACTCCTATGCTTTGAATCGCGCCGAGACGGTAGCCCGCAGGGAGGGCGTAGACCCATACCGGGTGGCATTCGGGCAATGTATTGCTCCACAGCGGGAGGCCGAGAAGGTTCTTGAAGAAGCTCCAGAAGAGCTTACCCAGGATATAGGCGCCGCCGCCGAGGCCGTGGACGCTGGCAGGCCCGGCCTGGCCGAAGTGCCGGCTGACCAAGCCTCCGCACACCATCGCCGTCAGCCCAATCAGGGCGGAGCGAAGCGGGATGCGGCGCCAACAGGCAAAGAGCAGGCAGGCTGCCACCAGGATGGTCGACTCGCGTGCCAGGTAGGCGGGAAATAGCAGCAGCAGGGCGAATCCCGCGTATCCGTAGAGGAGACATAGCAGGATAGCGGCCAGGATGGTGGCATGTAGCAGGTCGGGCAAATAGTAATCGTGGAAAATATCTACCCAGAAGGGCATGAGGAAAATGCCGGCGAAGATCGCCGCCGGGGCTCGCCAGGACCACAGGAGGCCGGCAACCAGGGCGATCAGCGCGATCAGGCAAACGATTCCCATCGCCAGGAAGCCGTCGTCGACCCCCATGCCGGTGAACCGTCCAAACCAGCCGGCGATCGCCGGCCCAAGCAGGCGCCCGGAAAAGGGCGATGGCACCGCGCTGCGTTGGCCGAGCGCCAGCAAGCGATACCACGAGGCATCGGGCGCGCCGGCGGCTCCGGGCAAGCCACGCAGCAAAGCAAAGCCCAGGCACGCGGCAGGAAACAGCAAGGAAAGGAACTGTGACCGGAAAACACCTGCCGCTTTGGGCGCGGCCTGGGTGGGGGGCATGAGTGGAGGTTAGATCATTTCTGAGTTCAAGTTAATAAACGAGCAGGTACGGGCATCAGGATGCGGACGGCCGTGCCAGGAATTGCTGGAGCGCCGCCACATACTTCTCCGGTAAAGGGACCTTGCACAGCGACCGGTCGACTACCACGTGGGTGGTTTCCCCTTCGGCCAGAAGTGTGGTGGCTGCATCGTTCTGCGGACGGGTCAGGCGATAGCCGAATTTGAGCAGCGAACGGCGCATCGCGAGAACGCGGGTCTCGAGCAGTAACTCGTCGTCGTAATGCGCCGGAGATTTGTAACGGCAGCTTGCTTCGACGACCGGGAAGTGGCAGTCGTCCTCGATCTCCATCTGTTTGTAATGGAAGCCCAGGTGGCGTAGAAGCTCGACCCTGCCGACCTCAAACCAAATAAAGAAGTTGGCGTAGTACACGATGCCCATTTGATCGGTTTCGGCATAGCGCACGCGGATTTGGGTTTGGGAAACTGACATGGGTGAAGTCAGTTTAGCGGACGGAGAAAGGAAACCGCAGGTCCCTCCACTACGCTTCGCTCCGGTCGGGATGACAATTTTGTTTGGGGTCGAGATCCTTTACGAAAACTCGCATTCTGCAACAGAATTGTCATCCCGACCGTAGCGAAGCGTAGTGGAGGGACCTGCGGTTTCTTAACCTTCACCCTTATGGCTTGAGCTTGGAGAAGACCTGCAGCTTGGAGATGTCGTTGAACATCACGAAGGCAGCGAAGATCAGCAGGACGACAAAGGCAGCCTGGTAGAGCCGCTCCCTGAACTCCTGGTTGATGTCGCGGCGCATCACCCCTTCAATCAGCAGCAAGACAATCACGCCGCCATCCAGAATCGGAATGGGCAGAAGATTGAAGATGCCCAAGTTGAGACTGATGATGGACATGAGGCCGATAATCGGCTGCCAACCAGGCTGCTCGACGGCAAGGCCGGTTTCCCGGGCAATCCCAATAGGTCCACTCAGGTCCTGCACCGCAAAACGGCGGGTGACCATGCGGTGGAGCACCTCCAGGATCAGGCCGGAATAGCGCAGGTTGAAACGAACCGACTGGTTTAAGGCCGCAGGCAGCGGGAGCTGCTGGATTTTGAATGGCGGCAGGTTAGGAGCGAACCCGATCCGGTAAAGTTTGTGTCCGTTCGGCTCATCCGCCATGACGGGCTGCAACTCGATCTGGAAAGTTTTACCGTCGCGCAGCACAGTCAGATGGATGGGACGGCCGTTGCCCTGCTGTAAAAAGGCCAGCATGGCGTCGACGGAGTGGAGCACCAGGCCATCGACGGAGAGAATCTGGTCGCCCGCCTTCAGTCCCGCCTTCGCCGCCGGCATTCCGGGCTCGATACAGCAGCGGACGCGGATGGGATCGTGCTGCATGCGCGGGCACGAAACCAATGGTGTCAAAGTCAAACTCGTCAGAGCCATGAGGATTGGGAATCGACAACTGGGTGGTGATCGTCTGGCCGTCGCGTTGCACATCGACCGGAACCGTTTGCCCCGCATTGAGCGCCGCGCGCAGCGATAGCTGCTCCCAAGTGGGGTTGTTCACGTTGTCGAAGCGGGTGACCAGATCGCCCGCCTTCAGTCCGGCGGTGGCGGCCGCAGTGTGATCGGAGACAAAATCAATAAGAGCCGGTTGGGAGCGAAAGGCTTCGACCTCATTGTGCATCATGTAAAAGCCGGTCATGAGCAGCAACGCCAGCAGAAAGTTCGAGACCGGGCCAGCCAGGCCAATCAGGATGCGCTGCCAGCGCGGATGGGCGCTAAACTCGCCCGGATCGCCGGTAGACGCTTCCCCCGGCATCTCTCCTGACATTCTTACGTAGCCGCCAAGAGGCAGCAGGCTGAGCCGGTAGTCGGTGTCGCCATGGCGGAAGCCGAACAGACGCTTGCCGAAGCCCACGGAGAAAACTTCCACCCGCACGCCGCATAACTTGGCGACGGCGAAGTGGCCAAACTCGTGCACCAGGACCATGATGCCGAGCACAACGAGCATGGAGACCGTACTGGTTAGAAAAAAGGACATAGCAACCCGCTCATTTACCTCTCTGCCGAATCCAGCCTTGCTGGCTGGGGCACCGAACTACCCGAGTATTGACTGGAAAAGTCGCCCGCAGTGAGCATCGTGACGGCAATTCAACGCAACACAGGCGAAAAACCCGCTACCACCTGGTGTGCGATCCGCCGCGCTTCTTCATCCGATTGAAGAACTTCCTTGATAGTTTCAGGATATCTCGGCGGCGTTGCCTCGAGAACTTGCTCAATTGTACGCGGGATGCCGGTAAACGGAATGGTGCCTTCGAGGAATGCGTTGACCGCCACTTCATCCGCCGCATTGAGGGCGATGCAGGCCGCTCCCCCTGCTTCAGCCGCCTGGTAGGCCAGGCGAAGGCAGGGAAACCGTTCAAAATCAGGAGGTTCGAAGTTCAGCTGGCCGAGCGCCGCCAGATCGAAGGTCAGCTCGCTGGCAACCCGCTCGGGGTAGCTCATGGCGTACAGAATCGGGAGCCGCATATCGGTAACCGAGATTTGCGCCAGGATGCTGCCGTCGACGAACTCCACCAGCGAGTGAACCGCCGATTGGGGATGTACGGTGACCTTGACCGCGGAAGGAGCCAAGTCAAAGAGCCGGCAGGCTTCGATGATCTCCAGGCCTTTGTTGAGCAGGGTGGCTGAATCGATGGTCACCCGCCGCCCCATAATCCAGGTGGGATGGCGCAGTGCCTGCTCCACGGTGACGTGCTGAAACTGGTCCTTGGGAAGCTGACGAAATGGGCCGCCGGAAGCGGTCAGCCAGATGCGGCGGACCTCCTGGGGCGATCCGCCGCGCATGCACTGGTGGATGGCGTTGTGCTCGGAGTCGATGGGCAGCAGCGGCACCTTGCCGCGGCGCGCCTGCCGGGTAAGGATTTCCCCTGCCGCAACCATGGCCTCTTTGTTGGCCAGGCCCACGGGTTTGCCAGCCACCACAGCGGCGTAGGTAGCCTCCAGGCCTGCCAACCCGACAATCGCCGACACCACGAAATCGACTCGGGAATGGGTGGCTGCCCGCACCGTCCCCGCGGTGCCATGCACCACCTCGGTCGCATCCAGGCCAGCGGCCTTGAGACGGGACGCGAGCTCGCCGGCCAGCGGCTCCGTGGCCATGGAAACGACCAGGGGTCGCCAGCGCTGGCATTGGGCGAATGCCTGGTCCAGGTTTCTGCCTGCTGCCAGCGAGGCCACGGCGAATCGCTCCGGATATCGCTCAATGATGGAGAGGGTGCTGTTTCCGATGGAACCGGTAGAACCGAGGATGCAGATGTGCTTCAACGCAAGCTAGCCCGCTTTGAAATACTGCTGAATCCATTGAGCGTACCACAGCGCGGGGGCGGCCAGCAGCAGGGCATCGATGCGGTCGAGGATGCCTCCGTGGCCGGGTAGCATGACGCCCGAATCCTTCACCCCGGCGCCGCGCTTGATGGCAGACTCGACCAGGTCCCCGACTTGGGCAAAGAGATTCAACACTGCGGCCAGAAGCAGCCAGCGAATCATTGGACCGGCAAAGTGAAGAGTGTCCACGCCGGCGAATCCTACCAGCGCGGCGGCGATGAGCAGGCTGCCGGCGAGCGAGGCACCAGTTCCCTCCCAGGTCTTATTGGGACTGATCCGCGGCGCCAGCTTATGGCGGCCGAGATTGCGCCCAACGTAGAGGGCGGCGGTGTCGCCGATCCAGACAACACAGAATAGGAAGGTTAGGAGCGAGGGGCCGTCCTGCTGTGCCCAAATGAGCGGCAGGGTCGCCATGGTCAGACCGCAGTAGAGTAATCCGAAAACCGAAAAGGCGGCCTCCGGCAGAACACGCTCTAGAGGAGAGCGAAAGCTGCAGACAACCAGGATGACCAGGCTGCAAAGGCCGATCACGGGCAAGATCAGGTTCGGGCTGCGGAACGCTGCGGCGAAGAGGACAGCGATGCCGGCCAGCACCAAGGCGCGCCGGGAGCCTTGGACATCCGCGATCGAGAGATACTCCCAGGCAGCGAGTTCCGCCACCAGCGCCGCCGCCAAGACCAGCAACAGAAAGGATCCCTTGAGCAAGAGCAGCAAAACCAAGGGGATAAGGACGGCGGCCGTGATGACCCGTTTCATGATTTCAAGCAGGATACACGGTGCCTGAGGTTACCTGGCTTAAGTTGCGCGACGTCGTTGCCCTACTCTCTGCACCGGCAGAAAAGGTGGAGTGCCCCATTCAAGCCTGCTTTTGGCTTGAGTGGGATCGCGGCCCTGAACCGGCCGCTCTGGGGGCTTCATTAGTCAGCAGCGGACGATTTGGGGCCGATTATCCCACTCAAGCCAAAGGCGGGCTTGAATGGGGCACCCAAGCTTTTCTGGTCATGCCGGAGGGGTGCCAGTTTACGTTTGGATCACTCCCGGATTGAACTTCTCAACCTCGGGATTGAGCGCCACCGCCTTGAGGACGGTGAGCAGAACATCCCGCGTCTTCGCGGGATCGATGATGGCATCCACCCATAGCCGGGCGGCGGCGTAACGGCAATCGGTCTGTTCGTCGTAGCTGGCCTGAATGGAGGCGAAGACCTGGCTCTTCTCTGCCTCGCTCAATTGCTTGCCACCCCGCTCTAATTGCCGGATTTTTATCTCCACCAGGGTGCTTGCCGCCGACGCTCCGCTCATCACCGCATAGCGCGCAGTGGGCCACGCAAAGATAAACCGCGGATCGTAAGCCTTGCCGCACATGGCGTAATGGCCGGCGCCAAACGAGCCGCCCAGGATCACAGTGATCTTGGGCACCGTCGAGTTGGCAACCGCGGAGACCATTTGCGCGCCGGCACGGATGATGCCGCTCCACTCCGCATCGCGCCCCACCATGAAGCCGTTCACGTCGTGAAGAAAGATCAGCGGCACCAGGTTCTGATTGCAGTCCATGATGAAGCGCGCAGCCTTCGAGGCGCTCTCGGCATAGATCACGCCGCCGAATTCGACTCGCTTCTCGCCCGTCTGGCTGGTGTGCGTCTGGTGGGTCTTCTGGTTGGCCACGATCCCCACGGCGAAGCCGCCGATGCGCCCATACCCACAGAGGACTGTCTTGCCGTAATCCGCCTTGTATTCGTCGAATTGCGAACGGTCCACAATCCGGGCAATCACTTCGTGCATGTCGTAGCTGTTGGCGGCGCCTTTCGCCGGGTCCGGATCGAGCAGGGCATGCAGTTCCTGGGGCGCGAACTTGGGTGAGTCTCGCTGGGCATCGTAGGCCGCACGATCAAACGGAGCCGCGGGGCCATGGCCCAGCCGTGAGACCAGGGAACGGAGCCTGGCCAGGCACATGTGGTCATTGGGCTCTTTGAAGTCCACCGTGCCGGAGATCTCGGCGTGCATCGTAGCCCCTCCCAGCTCTTCGGCCGAATACTTCTGGCCGATGGCCGCCTGCACCAATGCGGGTCCGGCAAGAAAGAGCCCGCTTCCCTGGGTCATCAATAGATGATCGGTCATGACCGGAAGATAAGCTCCTCCGGCCACGCACATGCCCATGATGGCAGTGATCTGCGGAATACCCTTCGCGCTCATCACCGCGTTGTTGCGAAAGATCCGCCCAAAGTCGTCCTGGTCGGGAAACACATCCTCCTGCAGGGGCAGAAACACCCCTGAAGAATCCACCAGGTAGAGGGTCGGAATCCGATTCTCCATGGCTATTGCCTGGGCCCGGAGAACCTTCTTTGCGGTCATGGGGAAGAATGCACCGGCTTTAACGGTGGCATCGTTGGCGATGACCATCACCAGCCGGCCGGCCACCCATCCCAGGCCAGTCACCACCCCAGCGCCGGGCGCGCCACCCCACTCCTCATACATGCCGTAGGCGGCAAAGAGCCCCAATTCCAGGAACTCCTCTCCGGGATCGAGCAGCAAGGCGAGCCGTTCTCTGGCAGTCAACCGGCTTTTTGCGTGCTGGGCTTCAATTGCTTTGGGGCCGCCACCCTGCTGGATGGACTCTTCCTGCTGCCTCAAAGCCAACAGCAGCGCCTCCATGCCGGCGGTATTGGCGCGGCTCTTCCTGCTTTGCGGGTCGAGTTTCGAAGCAAGTGTGTTGTCCCACTGCAGAGATGGCCGGTTTGGATCGGGGCTAGCCATAAAAAGGTTGCCTGCTTAGCATCTCAGTTGCAGCGGTAAATGGACAACTCTCCGGGCGCTTGGCAAAATAGTGCCGCGACGAGTAACGGGAGTGACCGTATAATGCACACTTTACCCTTTTCCAATATCCCCCGAATGTGACATACTTTTGGTGATTTATCTTTTGGCCAACCCCTATGACCAAAAGATTCTCTAACTCGAAAGAGAAGGACAATGACTGACTTGTTCTGGAAGATTACGCACGCTCGTTCATGGCCTACAGCAGACGCTACCGTGCAGTCCTGTGAGTGGGTAAAAGACCACGATCACCTGGGGGGGACGTGGGCCACTATCAGGTGAAGTTCACTTACCAGGCAGGCGACCTGGGACAGGCAAATCGCGGTGAATTTTGTCATCACGGGACGCAACATATTGCCCCCTACTATGTAGGCGAGCATCTGGCCATTCAGTATGACCCCAAGAAACCAGCGCGTTATCACTTTAGCGGTGCTGCTTCCAACTACGAAAAGCTGGAAGCTATCCTGGTCATGACCGTCTTCGCTCTGCTGGCCGGATACGTCCTCTACACCTTCTAGGCCCCCCAGGGTCCCCCCTACGCTGTCGCCGCGATGTGCTGTTTGTGGGGAAAGTATCCCTCAGCGGCCGAATCCATTTCAAAGCAGTTATGGACGGGCTGAAGCCCGTCCCCTTCAAATAGACATGCGCCCTGATACAAAGCATCATCGTGGTTGAAGCAAACATTTCCGCCAAACCGCGGGATTTTCTGGACGGCAACGGATACGGGCTGGCAAATTAGGAATCGCATGCAATCCCACCGTACTGTCTCCCTGGCTTTGATCCTCGGCCTCAGCACACTGGCCCTGGGCCAAACGCAGGCCCCCGCCCGGGATAGTGTTTCGTCCGACGACATCAGCGTGGCGGAAGGCTTACAACTCCCCACCTACGGCCACGTGTGGGCGCTCGATACCTGGAAAGGCGTGCGCGAGCTGGTACGGTTGCGGCCGCCGGCGTCCTCCGCAGATGAAACCGGCTTCTCCCTCAAGCTACGACGCACCATCGAATTCAAAGGCGAGGCGGCCATGGTTCGAGTGCATGACGCTGCGCCGGTATTTTTTCTGCGCGGGGTCTCGGGGAACGACGCCGGCCGCTCCGACCTGGTGATCGTGCGGCTCACCATCGAAGGCGAACGGCGTACCGCGACCAAAGACGCCATGGCGCAACTGAAGCAGCAGGCGAAGCATGAAGAGGGGCAGTACTCGGATGTCATCACCATCAAGCAGCAGCGAGTGGGAAGCACCGATTGGTACCGGCTGTCTCCGGCGCAGGTACTCGCCCCGGGCGAGTACGCACTCGTTCCCTTGCCTGCCAGCCCAGGGTTTGCCGAAGGAGAGATCTTCGACTTCGCCATCGATCCCCAGGCCCCGGAAAACGCCGATCCCCTGCGCTCGGAACAGTACCGCGGCTCGGAATGAATCACACACGCCAATAACACAAAGGTGGGAGCAGCTCGTCCCTCTGCGAACCCACGACAGCGCACACAGAGAGCGAAAAAGTCGCAACGAAGTGGCCCGCAGACAACGAGCGCGCTGCGTGAGCAATTTCTTTTTCCGGCGGCTCCGTTCGATTCAATGAGCGAGCTGCTCGCCGTCCCGCTCACGCCATGGAAAATGATTCCGGCCGCAGCGACGAGAGATTGCCAACAAGAAACTATAATTGTTACGTTTCGCGGAGAGCCGCGATAAGCCAATCGCCTGCGCGGGATGCTCAGGTTCGGGGCGGCATCGCCGCTATGCTCGCTGCGGCGAGGACGCCATCAAGGCCCAGCGCTGCCGCATGGTTACGCATGGCGGCAATGCAAAAGGCAATGTGCGTATCCAGATCCACCTTCAACTCCTGCGCGCCGGCGATTATATCTTCGCGATGCACCCCGCGCGCAAAGGCCTTATCTTTCAACTTCTTACGGACACTCGGGAGGTCTACATCGAAGATCGAACGGGTGGGCTTGACGAGCGAGACGGCGGTGAGAAATCCGGCGAGTTCATCGCAGGCAAAGAGAGCCTTGGCGAGATGCGAAGTTCGCGGCACACCGGAGTACTGCGCATGGCCCATGATCGCTGCGCGAATCTCCTCCGGCCATCCCTGCTCGGCGAGAATCTTGTTGCCCACGAAGGGGTGCTCCGCGGCGCTGGGATATTTTTCATAATCGAAATCGTGCAACAAACCAGTGACGCGGTAGGCCTCGTTGAAGTCCTTGGCTGCGTCGCCACTGAGCCCGCAGACGGCCGCCTGTTGGTCGCCGTAAGCACCCATACAAGCCTCCACCGCGAGCGCATGCTTGAGCAGGCCGGGCGATTGGGTGTAGGCATTCAGCAGGGTCCAGGCTTCGGCTCGTGTGTATCTTATTGCGGCCATTTCGTACCTTTTTTGCACAGACTGCCGTGGGATTCAGTGTTTTCTAGGCTTTGTTCCGAAATTCGTACCGCGTTTTCCGCTTTGACCCTACTTTTTAACTTGACAATAAGGATACCCTGCATCACTGTAATCATGAATCGGATAGGAAACCGTCGTGAACCGGATACTTGGCATGCGGGCATGCGAGGTGATCGAAAAGCGGCGCTTCTTATCGGGAGGGCCTTGCTCTGGCGCTCCGCTACAAACTTATGGCAACTACCTTAGCAACTGTCGAGGCGCGTGAGGTTCTACGGTGTGAACGCTGCACCCTGGTCCAGTTTCGGACTGCGAATTCTCTATGCAGGCGCTGCCACAAACCGCTTGAAGTCGAAGAACCGGAACGGCTCGTTCCGCAGTTCGCGGGCGAACCGGAAGAAGCTGTCGCCGAGGATAACAGCCTGCAGGTGGCGCGCGCAGTGCGCGATCTTCGCAAAGGCCGTAATCTGAGCCAACGCCAGCTGGCCGGCCGCATGCAGGTGCCGCGTACCTACATCTCAAAAATCGAGAATGGCAAGGCGATGCCGACGCTGTCTTCCCTGGCACGCTTGGCCAGCGCGCTGGAGATCGACATCTGCAACCTGCTGCGGGATGCGCGCAGCCGCCGCCATGAAGAGACCGCGTCGATTTTGGGCGATCCGTTTCTGGCCGAACTTGCTCCCTACATCTCACAGATGGACACGCTGCAACGTTCGATGTTCCTGAACCAGGTACGCGACCTGGCAATGGGCAGGCGCAGAAGCGCCTGAGCAGCATCCGGCCGTCGGCTACATCCCCGCCTGAAGCGTTTCTGTGCATGCTCCTTCGCTTCAGGCCGCCCCAATTATGAAACCGTTTTAACCTGCCACGCTGCAGGCGCCGGGCGGTTTTGCGGGGGAGCGGACCATGTGCTACGGTCGTAAGGAAAGGCAATCGTTTTGCGATTTCCGCCAGCGAGCCGTATAGCCGAACTTTCCCTTGACGAGCAGGCCATCTACCGCCAACTGGATGCAGCTCGCCTGCCGCAGCACGTCGCCATCATCATGGACGGCAATGGGCGCTGGGCGGGCAAGCGCAGCCTCAAGCGCTTCCTAGGCCACCAGCAAGGCGCCGCGTCGGTCCAGTATGTCGTGGAGACGGCCTCGCGCATCAACCTGCCCTGGCTGACGCTCTACGCCTTCTCGCTCGAAAACAACCTGCGCCGCCCCAAGACCGAAGTGAATTTTCTGATGCGCCTGCTGCGTTCCTACCTGGTGGACAACGTGCAGCGCATGAACGACAACAATGTGCGCATCGCCTACATCGGCCGCACTCACGAGCTGCCTGCGGAAGTACAGGAAAAAATGCAGTGGGCCGCGGAGGCCACGTCCCGCAACAACGGCACGGTGTTGACCCTGGCGCTCAACTACGGGGCGCGCAGCGAGCTGGTGGACGCCTTCCAGTCGCTGGCCCGGGAAGCGGCTGCCAAGAACCTTTCGCTGGAGCACATCTGCGAAGAAGATCTCGGCCGCCACCTCTACACCGCGCATATGCCTGATCCAGACCTGGTGGTGCGCACCAGCGGCGAGTTTCGCGTCTCCAATTTTCTGCTGTGGCAGATGGCGTACTCCGAGATCTACGTGACCGAGCGCCTGTGGCCCGATTTTCGCGGCATCCACCTGCTCGAAGCGATCGCCGACTACCAGCGCCGCGAACGCCGCTACGGCGGCTTGAACAAGCGGCAGGAATCCGACGAGGCGCCTATCCCGGACAGCTTTTTAGTTCCCCGCTAAAGCGGAGGTGTCGAAACTTTTGCCCTCAGTAGCTAAAGCCACATAGGTTTGTTGAGTAATGGACGGCCTGATGCTCGCTGCGGCGAGGTAGGCCGTCCCCTTCAACCTAGCCCGATGTGATCAGGAAGGTGCGTGGAGATGTTTCCCCGGCACCTTCCCCGACATCGGGCGCTATGCTCGAAGCATGAGCTCGCAGACACTCGCGCAACCCAGAAAACCCGGAAGCATCAAGAGAAAAAGAAAAAAGGCCACGGCGACTCGCCGCATATCCGGCTGGGTGGCGTGGTGGCCGCTGTTGGCCGGGGTGGCGATCACCCTGGCGGCAGTAAAGACCGCAGAGATTCTCCCGTTGATGGGCGCGGATGGCCTGTTCAGGCTGCGGCTGCTTTATCCTTACGCGCTGCTGCTCAAGCAACCCCAGCTGGGCCTCTCCGACCAGACCAGCGACAGCTGGTCGCAGATCATGCTGTATGCGCAATGGGTGCTTTATGGCCTGTATGCCAGCGTGGCGATGAAATGGAAACCGGTGGGGCGGGTGCTGATACAGGTCGGTGCGATCCATCTGCTGGGCTTCTGCGTCCTGTGGCTGCTGGCGCGGAAGTAAGGGATGCGCCCATGAGGCCGGAGCTGGTCAAGATCATCGAATGCCCGCGCGATGCCTGGCAGGGCATGCCGCGCCAGATTCCTGCCGAGGTCAAGGCCGATTACCTGCGGGCCCTGATGTTGGCCGGCTTCCAGCATATCGACGCCGTCTCCTTCGTTTCTCCCGCGGCGGTGCCGCAGATGGCGGACTCGGAGCGCGTTCTGGCCTTGCTGGGCCAGGAGCGCCAGGCGGAGATCATCGCGATCGTGGTTAACGAGCAAGGCGCAGAGCGGGCAATTCGAACGGCAGCGGTTAGTACTGTGGGATTTCCCTACTCCATCTCGCCCACGTTCCTCGAGCGCAACCAACGGCAGACCTTGTTGGCAGCGCGCCAGACCCTGGAAAAAATAAGCGTGCGCGCGGTCCAGGCCGGGCTGGGTGTGGTGGCTTATGTGTCCATGGCCTTCGGCAATCCCTACGACGACCCGTGGAGGCCCGAGGACGTACTGGCAGCGTGCCGTACCCTGAAGGAGATGGGCATTACGGCGATTTCGTTAGCTGATACCGTGGGGCTGGCCAGCCCGGAGCAGGTCCGGTCGCTGCTGAGCGCAGTGCTCGCCGAGTACCCCGGCATCGAGTTCGGAGCGCACCTGCACGCTCGCCCGGAGCAAGCCGCGGAGAAGGTCGCAGCGGCTTACCAGGCCGGCTGTCGCCGCCTGGACATGGCGCTGGGCGGTCAGGGCGGCTGTCCCTTCGCCCAGGACGCGCTGGTGGGCAACCTGGCCACCGAGACGGCCCTTGCCGAGCTCAACCAGCTGGGCGCGGAACTGCCGCGTTTGGCTCCCCTGGACGAATTGATGGCGATGGGCCGCATGATTGCTGATAAATTCGGGGAAATTTGAGAAGCATTTTCACAGTTGCGCCAAGCCTGGGCAGCTAACCTTGGTGCTGGCGTTCGATCAACCAGTGAGGAGCAGTCGAGAAAGTGGCAGTCAACTACGCAACGCTCGCAATCAAGGAAGCCAACGGCATCCACACCATCACCATGAATCGGCCTGAGCGGCGGAATGCCCTCAATCCGCAGATGATCGCCGAGCTGATCCATGCCCTAGGCGAGTCGGCGACGTGCGCCTGCGGAGTCGTGGTGCTTACCGGCGCGGGAACGGCCTTTTGCTCAGGCATGGACCTGGAGAATCTCAAGTCGCTTACCCACCAACGCCCTGAGGATCAGCGGGCCGACGCCGAATCCACCATGTGGATGATGCGCCGCCTGTACGAGATGACTAAGCCGACCATCGCAGCCGTAAACGGAGCGGCCATCGCGGGTGGAACGGGATTAGCGACCTTGTGCGACTTCACCCTTGCCGCACCCCAGGCCAGGTTTGGCTACACGGAGGTGAAGATTGGTTTCATTCCCGCCATCGTCTCCGTATTCCTGCTGGAGATGATTGGAGAAAAGAAGGCCAAAGCCTTGCTGCTTTCCGGCAGAATCCTTGATGCCCAGGAAGCCCTGTCGATGGGACTGGTAACGGAGGTAGTGGCCGAGGGCGAACTATTCGCGCGCGTGGAGGCACTGGCGGCTCTGCTGCTCAAAAATAGCCCGGAATCGATGAGTGCGGTTAAGAAACTGCTCAGCGGTTATGCCAAGGAGCGGCTTGACCGCGATCTGGCCCGAGCCATGCGATGGAACGAAAAAATCCGCAACAGCACCGATTTCCATGAGGGGCTGAGCGCCTTTCTAGAGAAGCGCGACCCCGTATGGGCACGCCAGCAGAAGAGCTGAGCAGGGACGAATGGGAATTCCTCCAGCTTCAGATGCGCTACAAAGTGGCTTGCACGCTGAAGCCGTTATCATGGCCAGGTATGCCAAACAAAGTTCGCTGGGGAGTTCTGAGCACGGCCGGAATTGGCGTCAAAAAAGTTGTCCCGGCCATGCAAAAGGGTGAGTGGATCGAGGTGGCCGCGATTGCCTCACGCGACCGAAGCAAGGCCGAAGAGACTGCACGCGCCCTGGGCATCGCCAAGGCCTATGGATCGTACGAAGAGCTACTGGCTGACCCGCAGATTGAGGCGATCTACAATCCGCTGCCCAACCAGCTTCACGTTCCCTGGTCGATCCGGGCGGCGGAAGCCGGTAAACACGTCTTATGCGAGAAACCGCTGAGCATGACGGTCGCCGAGGCCAAGACTCTTTTGGCCGCGCAGCAGCGCACCGGCGTCACCATCGGCGAAGCCTTCATGGTGCGCACTCATCCACAATGGCTGCGCACCCGCGAACTGATTGCGTCAGGCCGGATCGGCCAGCTGCGTTCCGTCCAGGGCTTCTTCAGCTACTTCAACAAGGATCCGAAGAACATCCGCAACATTCCCGAATGCGGCGGCGGGGCCCTCATGGACATAGGGTGCTATCCGATCAACACTTCGCGATTCGTCTTTGGCGAAGAACCGCTGCGCGTATCGGGGATGATCGAGAGGGATCCAACCTTGAAGGTGGACCGGCTAACCTCGGCGATCCTCGAATTTCCGTCGGGACACGCAACGTTTACCTGCAGCACGCAGCTTGTTCCCTACCAGCGCATGCAGTTGCTGGGCACCAAAGGACGGATCGAAATCGAAATCCCCTTTAATGCGCCCAATGACCGGCCTTGCCGTATCTTGATCGACGACGGACGAGACCTCGCCGGCGGCGGAATCACGGTTGAGACGTTTCCCACCTGCGACCAATACACCATTCAAGGCGATGTATTTTCGCGCGCTGTGCGCGAAGGCGGCCAGGTGCCGGTGCCGGTTTCAGACGCGATAAAAAACATGGCGGTCATCGAGGCTGTGTTTCGCTCAGCGGAATCGGGGGCATGGGTGTCGCCCCAGGACATCGATACGTAACTGTATGTGATTTAAATACCGGGGACGCCGCGTCACTGGTCCAAATCGGGCGGGTTCTGCGAGTCTTCATCCCAGGGTTCGGAGTCGCCGATTTCCTTCTCCAGCTCTTCTGAGCTGAGATGAGGCTGGTCGAGCGCTTCGCGGGCGGGGTCAGGCTGGTCTTCGCGGGCGGGTGTTGGAGACAGCGGTGTTTCTTGATCACTCACGACAGGCGTGTACCCCCTTGGCGCTGAGTTGTGAGGCTAAGCCATTTTCACTTCCGGTGTCTACAGAGCAGTTTCAGCCCCGAACCCGGATTCCTGCCACGCATCGCTGGACGAGTCCGCGTGTGCGCCTTTCAGTAAGGAAAGGCGCATGAAGTTTGCCAACGCCACCAACTTCCACAGGAAATCCGGGGAAGGGGCGGGCTGAACTTAGCCCAGGACGCAGTCCGAAGGACGGAGTCCTGGGTTGGGCGGTGAGAGAGGAATAGTCCCGCAGGGACGGCTGAAACGCGTAGGAATGGACCTGTCCAAATTAGACTTTTAACCAAAGGGACGAATTGGGATTACTCCTGACTCAGGCGCACAAATCGCATTAACCGCAGGTCCCTCCACTACGCTCCCCCGGACTTCCTGTGGAGGTTGGTGGCTTCGGCGAACTTCATGCGCCTTTCCTTACTGAAAGGCGCACACGCGGCCTTGTCCAGTGCTGCGTGGCAGGAAATCCGGGTGCGCTCCGGTCGGGATGACAAATTTGTTGCAAAATCGGCAGTTGTCATGAGAAATCATCGACTTCAAAACAAATTTGTCATCCCGACCGGAGCGCAGCGTAGTGGAGGGACCTGCGGTTAATGCTTACTTCCAACGGGATCCAAAATAGGCAACCTGATTTGATGGTGGCCGAGCTCTCCTTAATGGAATCAACTGACTAACTGCGCAAACGCGCCGGCTTTCTCGCTAATTTGGACTGCTCTGAAGTTCAGGCCGCCCCTTACGGGGCTGGATTTGTAAATCCGAGTTCTCACGGCAGAAGCCGCCGCACAAAGGCGATACTAGAACTCGAGAGATGCCATGAAAGTGTTGATGTTCCTGATGGAGAGCTTCATCGGAGCGTTCGGCATAACCAGGCCGAAACCGGAGCAGCAGCGCACGGCGGCGTTGGTGCTGGGCGGTTTTCTGCTGCTCTTTTTCGCCGGTTTGATCAGCCTGATCGCCTGGATGCTGGCAAGCAACCAGCGCTGAGCGGCCCCTGTTGGCGCCGCGCAGCAGGACTAGAGCAACCAGGCGCTACAGCTTACCGAGGTTGACGGCAAGCGGCTCAGCAGCAGCGACGCCCGGCGCGGGCACCGTGCCGGCTGCCTTTTTATGCAGCTGATGGTGCAGGCAATAGAGGGCGAGCTCGAGGCGATCGGAAACACCGAGCTTGTCGTAGACCTTGCGCAGATAGTTCTTGATCACCTGCTCGGTGGTGCCGAGCTGATAGGCAATCTCTTTGTTGCGCTTGCCCTGGGTAATGCAGGTGATGATCGCCAGCTCTTTGGGCGAGAGACGTGGTTGGGTTCGCGGGCTGGTCAGCGCAGTTGCCTGCGATCGATAAGCCTCGATGACCCAGTTGATCGACTGGTTGTCGATCCAGGTTTCGCCGGCAGCGATCTTGCGCACACACTTGACCAGCAGGTCGGGCGAGATGGAACGAGGAATGATGCCTCGAACGCCGCGCCGATAGAGTTCGACGGTGTTGGACTCGTCGTTCTGCGCCGACTGAACAATAATTTTCAGCTGCGGAGCGCGACGGACCAGCTCGGGAATGGCATCGACGGTGCCGGCAATCAAGTTGCCTTCGAGCAGAATCATGTCGGTGGGAAAGCGCTGGATGGCGCTATGCAAACCGGCCAGGGTGTCAACCTGGGCGATCACGCGGATGTCGTCTTCGAGGGCAAAGATCTTCCGGATTCCCACCCGGTAGATTGCCTGCGAATCGGCAAGGACGATGCGGATCGCAGCATTATCTGCGCCCTCATCGGGTTCAAACGCGCCGTCGGCAGGACCGGCATCGGGAAATTCAGGTTTGGCAGATACCATAGGTTCAGAGACCAAAAATAGCTTCAGTGACTAAAATGATACTTATCGATGACCGCGGCGACATGCGTCGTCTTTACTTCTGGTTTTACATCTGGTGTGCAGCGTACCACGCGACCCGTACAGTGCAATACAACATCGGTGGGTGTGCCCATAGCCTCTGCGGGCATCGCAATGGTGAAGCTCACAATACTGCCTACTGCTAAAGCGGTAGCAATCTCAAACAAAACCCCATTGGCCGAAATATTTTCCGTAACCGCCGGCAGTTCTCCTGTTTCAGTGCAAATGGTAATCGGCACGCAAAGGGGAAAGCGAACCGCTGCACGAAGTTCGACCGGACGTTCACTTGCCACTGCGAGGGAGATATCCATGCCCTGATCATAATCAGAACCGGGAAGAACGGGAATCCCCTAAAGAGGCCACCCTCTTCGCACAATAGTACTAAAGTTACCCGCACTAGTGTCTTGAGTTTTAACACTTTTCTGCCGATACAGCACAGGGCTGCTCGATTCGCATTTAAGTCACGCGTTCCGAGCCTCCCGGGTGTTACGAAAAGTCGAGCTTATATACTAAGTAATAATCACACGAAAGTTGTAGCGCCCGGTCACCAACATCGGTAACATCGTCTCACCGCGCTACTTGCGCACCAGGAGTTCGCCGTGAAATTAACGTTGATCCGCGCCCTGACTGTCGCTGGTTTGCTTGCCGTTTCCACTTCGGCACATGCAAGTGATTTTATTGGCTGGATACTCAGTAAAATATAGGGATAGTTACCGCCCGGAACTTGGGCTATGCTGCATCTGTAAGGGTGCAAAATGAGCCTGGAAGTGCTTTACGCGGCGGCGTTCGTGCTGTGCTGGGTTGCCGAGCTGGCGCTACTGGCTGTTCTCATTGTGCGCCGGCAATACAAGACCTTTCCTATTTTCACCTTCTACATCGCTTTTAACGTGCTGACCGACATCGGCGTCGGCCTGCTGGTCGCTGAGACTACAAAAAGCTTCGCACGGTCGGTATCGATCATCCTGCTGCCCCCTCAGTACTGTCTGGAAGCAATGGTTCTCTTTGAGATTGCCTGGCATGTTCTGCGGCCGGTGCAGGTGAGCCTGCCCCACAGGACACTGCAAATATTCGCTCTATCCATGGCCCTCGCGTTGTTCGGTGGCACTCTTTTGGCTTGGCACGTCCAGAAGAACGGCAGCCTGGTCTATGCCGAGATAAAAGGGCCTCTGGACCTGACGGTGAGTTTGCTGCGCATGCTGATCTTCGTGGTAACGGCGGGGTTCGCTCAGCTACTGGGGATCGGTTGGAAAAACAAGGTCCTGCAACTGGCCACGGCTCTCTCCTTCTACAGCGCGGTGGATTTGATCGTGAGCCTGGTGCAGAGCCGTGTTGGCCCATCGGGGACCCTGGATCGCATCAAAGCGGTCAATTTTCTCTTCGAAATGTGTTTTTTAGTGTGGGCGTTTACAACTAAAGATGTACGCCGGCGCGAATTCAGTCCACAAATGGAACAGTTTTTGGTTACACTTGCTGGACGAGCAAAGCTCGCGCGTACGGCATTGGTACGGATGCAGGTGAAATAAGCACATGATATTGCCGCTGCTCCAGGTAATCCTTGCTGCCCTCTTGGTTAGTTACGCTGCGTTCTGGCGCAGACAGCAGACCAGACGTCGCGCGAAAAGCTGGAACGCGATCATCAGCCAGTTGCGTTGCAATGACTGGGGCATCGAAGAGATCAGCGAGCGCTTTCTCTACAAGGGCGAAGTTCAGGTCACGCCGAAAGACGTGTGGCAGCGCATTAACGGCTGCAAAGGGTTGTGGGCGATGTATAAAAATTCCCCTATCCTGGTGCAGCTGGCCGATTATGCTGCTGAGCACGGAGAAGGCGTGAATGTAGAAATGCTGGAAGGATTGCGCAGTGACGCATTCCAAATCCGGCTGTGTGTCATGCTGGCTTTGGCCCAATACGTGCTCTCCGCCTCGTCGGTAGGAGCGTCGGTCAATGCGCATCGCGCGGTTGCAACCTACAGCACAATGATGGTGAACCTCACGGCGTTCATCCAGGAGTACTCTACTTCTCTCTTCCCCAGTTACCTCGACGCAGTCGCGTAAAGCGTTTTCACAAATACGGTGATGTTTTGAGAGTAGCTATGTGCAGGCGTTCTTTGGCGGAACGCCTGCGTAGGGTGCCGCTGCTTCGCAACCACCATTTGTGAAAACGCTTAGACAAACTTGCGAAATACCGGCAACCCAGCGATACTTAGGAGTTGGGAAGTAGCGCCTCTGCGGTTGCTCGGCTGTTTGCTGCCCCAAACCCCACCCGGATTTGACCCATCAGGGAAGAAGATCTGAAAGGATTTGACTTGTGTTGATGATTCGTCTGGCTCGCTTCGGTGCACGGAAGCAGCCGTATTATCGAGTTGTTGTGATTGAAAAGGACCGAGCCCGCAACGGCCGGTCGATTGAAGTAGTGGGAACTTACAACCCGCGGACCAGCCCGGCCACCGTCGATCTGAAGCGTGAGCGTATCGAGCACTGGACCAGCAATGGAGCGCAGCTCTCCGAGCGCGTGGCCAAGCTGCTGGCGGCGCAGCCCCCGGCAGCCACCGCGGCCTAAGGCCTTTCGGCTAAATCCCACCATGGGAATGCCTGGATTTTCGGGCGTTGTTGTCGACTGGCGCCCATTGCGAAATGGCTCTGGACACAACCACAGGAAAAGCGGTTTAATGCTCGGTCAAGAAGGACCCCAGCCAACGCCGGTCTCCGACAGGTTTTAGCGGACTGCGGGTTGCGCGGGCAATCCTGGTTTGGTTGGCTCTTTGAGGCCGCTCCGATGACGCAAGACGTGAATCATAACGATATGCAGCAACTGGTTGCAGAGATCGCCAAAGCCCTGGTAGACGATCCGCAGGCCGTCGAAGTGCAGGCCGTGGCACGCGATGAGAACACCGTGCTCCGGTTGCGCGTGGCTTCAGCCGACGTAGGCAAGGTGATCGGCAAACAGGGGCGAACCGCACGCTCCATGCGCACCATCCTGAGCGCGGTCAGCATGAAGCTGCACCATCGCTACACGCTCGACATTCTCGAAGAAGATGAGGCCGGAAAGCCGGCCGACTCCTAGCCTTGCCCCATGCAACCTGGGTCCTTCTGGCCCGCATCGTCCGCCCCCAGGGACGCCAGGGTGAGGTGCTGGCGGATATCTTTACCGACTTCCCGGAACACTTCGCGCAGCGCAAAGGGCTCTTTCTTCGCCCCCCAGCCGGGAGCCAGGCCGGTCTGCGCGAAGCAAAGGTGGAAGCGCAATGGATCCACAAAGGACGCGTGGTGCTGAAATTCTCCCAGGTCGACTCGATGGCCGGGGCGGAAGAGCTGCGCGGCTATGAGGTGGTGACTCCGCGCGAGGAGCGCATCCCGCTGGAAGGGGACGCGGTCTATGTAAGCGATCTGCTGGGGGCGAGGGTCATCGACGTGAGCGGCGGCAAGGCTGAAGATGCCGGCGAGATCACCGATGTGGAGCCGGAAGGCGCCGGTCCAGCGATGTTGGTGCTCCGCAACCAGGCCGGCGATGAAGTGCTCATACCCTTTGTCCGGGCTTTCCTCAGGAAGATGGATATCGAAGGCAAACGCCTGGAGATGGAGCTGCCGGCGGGCCTCTTGGCCACACAGACAGACACGAATACAGATGCACATAAGGACGAGCCGGAGTGACGGGGATGCGCTTCGACATCATCACGATCTTTCCCGGATTCTTTGCCGGCATCTTCGAGCATGGCGTGGTCAAGCGCGCCATCCAGGGCGGGTTGCTGGCAGTGGAGGTGCATGATCTGCGGCACTTCACCCATGACCGGCATCGCACGGTAGACGACCGTCCTTTCGGGGGCGGCGAAGGCATGGTGCTGAAGCCCGAGCCGCTGGCCGAGGCGGTGGAGCATCTGCGGCTTGCACCCAGGGCAGAGAGAGCAGCGGCGGCGGAAACGGTGATTCTGCTTTCCGCCCAGGGACGGCGATTTTCCCAGGCGGCCGCCCGCGAACTGGCCCAGGCGAAGCGAGTCGTGCTGCTGTGCGGGCGCTATGAAGGCGTCGACGAGCGGGTGAACGAGCTGGTCGCCGACCAGGAGCTGTCAATTGGGGACTACGTGCTATCCGGCGGCGAGTTGGCGGCCGCAGTGGTGCTGGACGCCACCATGCGCTTGTTATCCGGCGTGCTAGGCAACGACGCATCCACGGAATACGAGAGCTTCGGGCAGGCGGATGAGCTGCTGCAAAGCAGATTCGAAGCGGGCCTTAGCTCCACCCATGGCGCCGGTGGCTTGTTGGACTACCCGCATTACACCCGGCCGGCGGAGTGGGGTGGTTTGGCGGTGCCTGAGGTGCTGAGCAGCGGCAACCATGAACAGATTCGCCGCTGGCGCCGGGAGCAGGCACTCAAGAAGACGCTGCGCAACCGCCCCGATTTGCTGCGCCATGCGGAGTTAAGTGCGGAAGATCGCAGCTTCCTGCGCGGCCTTGAAGCGCCCGCCGGGGGCGCGCAAAGCAAGGATTCCGTGTAAACTAAGAACTTCGACGCTAGCGCGTTTTCTATAGAGAATCAGGAACGAATTATGTCTATCCATCCAGTTATGCAACGTCTCGCCGATAAGCTCCGGCGCACCGACCTGCCCACGTTTGTCCCCGGTGATACTGTCCGGGTGCAGGTCAAGATTAAAGAAGGCGACAAAGAACGCCTGCAGGCCTTTGAGGGCATCGTCATCGCGCTCAAGAACGGAGCGCAAGGCAGCTTCACCGTGCGCAAGATGAGCTTCGGCCAGGGCGTTGAGCGTATCTTTCCCTTCAACTCCAAGGTAGTCGACAAAGTGGAGAAGGTGCGGTCTGCGCGGGTTCGCCGCTCCAAGCTTTTCTACCTGCGCGGATTGCGCGGCAAGGCCGCTCGTCTGAAAGAAGTGGAACGCAAGTAGGCTTAGCAAAAGGTAATGCTTTGTATCAGGGCACGACTTTAGTCGTGCCGTAAACGATTGAAAATATGTCGGGCTTTACAGGCTGCGGAAAAACTCATGTTTTGTATCAGGGCACGACTTTAGTCGGGCCGTAAACGACTGAAAATACGTCGGCCTTTAGGCCCTGAGGTACGTCTTTCTTGACCCGATCGCGGGTTTTTCCGCAGCCTGTTTAGCCCCTGGTTTTCTTTCCTTGCTAGGTAAAGGTGCAGGGGCTAAACAGGCTGCAGAAAAAACTCAGTCTCTTTCCAAACCGCCACAAGATTTTGTGGGAGTTTTGACGAAAAACATCCCACCTCAAAGCCAGAACGCTGCATCCAAAGGAGCTTCTCTGGTTGAAATATCATCCGCCTCGCCCCTGAATATGTAAGAAGCGATCGCTTCCGGGGCGTTGCTTCGTCAGATACTCCCTTTCTAAATTTCTGTTCCGAGCTGTGGGAAACAGGGTTGTAAGACGGTAGCCGCCGATCGAGATGGTCTACACTCGATTTTGATGCAAGAGTGTTTAGTAGATCCCGCAGCAATCGAGCGTGAGCTTTCTCCGGCGGCACGCAAGATGCGCATGTTGCGGTCCCTGGTATGCGGAAACCGCTACGAGCGAGCTGCACGCGCAAGCGGCGCCAGGGTGGTTGCCGGCGTCGATGAGGTCGGCCGCGGCGCGCTGTTCGGGCCGGTGGTAGCAGCAGCAGTGATCCTTCCTGAAGGGTGCCGGATTCCCGGGCTGCGCGACTCGAAACAATTGATCGCGGAAGACAGAGAGCGGCTGGCGCGCATCGTCGAGCGCAAAGCCCTAGCCATGGCGATCGAGGAAGTGGATGCGGAGACCATCGACCGCATCAACATTTACCAGGCAACGCGCGTGGCGATGACGGCGGCGGTCTGCCGGCTGGAGTTGCAGCCGGACCACCTGTTGATCGATGCCATGCGGCTGGACTTAGCTTGCGCGCAAACCAGCATCATCTACGGCGATTCGTTGAGCATCTCGATCGCCGCCGCCTCTGTGCTCGCTAAGGTGTACCGCGATGCCCGCATGCGGCAGCTGGACCAGGAGTATCCCGTATATGGTCTTGCGTCCCACAAGGGCTATAGCACGCCGGAGCACAAGCAGGCGCTGCTGGCGCACGGACCGAGTCCGCTGCATCGCAGAAGTTTTCGGCCGGTGGCGGAAAATTGCCTGCCCTGGGACTGATCCATAAGACAATCCACAAGTAGACAAGTCAGGAGGAGCTGATTGGCCCTGCGGCTGATGTGCCTTACCGCGCATCCCGATGACGAATGCGGAGCCTTTGGGGGCGCGTTGATGATGGCGCACCAGCGAGGGGTGGAGACCAGCGTAGTCTGCCTCACGGAAGGCCGCGCCGCATCGCACCGGGGCGATGCCCGTAGCAGCGATGAGCTGGCGCAGCTGCGGCGCAAGGAGTTTGCCGCGGCCCTGGCAGTCCTGGGTGTCAACCATGGCGAAGTGCTGGCCTATCCTGACGGCCAGCTGGTGACGCAGGACTTTCCGTCGATCACGGCAGTTCTGGTCGAGCGCATACGGCGTTTTCGCCCTCACGTGGTACTGACTTTCGGAGGCGACGGCAACGTAAACCTGCACCCCGATCACACCATGGTCTGTTTTTTTGCCACCGCGGCCTTCCACTGGGCAGGGCGGAGTAACTTTGCTCCGGAGCAACTTGCTGCCGGGCTGGTTCCCTACCGGCCGCAGAAGCTGTACTACGGGGCCGCGCCATTTTTGGCTTATGCAGACGCCGAAGAAGCGCGCCACATCGCGCTGATGCCGGCTTCCCTGGTGCTCGAGGTGGGTGCATTGAAGGCGAAAAAGTTCGAGGCTTTCTTGCAGCACACGACGCAGGCCGAGCTCTTGGCCAAGGTCAAGACTGTCTTCGAGAAGACGGGCGGCGAGGAGAAATACCTGTTGGCGGCCGCGCCGGGTATGCGTTCCTCTCCGCTGGAGACCGACATGTTCGAAGGTGTCGAGGAATAGGACAGGCCCTTCCGCTATCAGAAGTCCTAAGGGGACGGTTGCTAAAACGCTCCTGGTTAGGCGAGCCCGATCGGAAGTCCAGCCCCGTAGGGGGCGACCGGAACTTCGTGAACTAGCCCAGGAGGACAGTCTTGGGCACACACAAAATCGTCATCCTGAGAGCCCGTGACTTTTTCGATCTTTGCGTTTTCTGCACGCCTAACCGAATCTTTTCGACCCCAAGCAAAGCCGTCATCCTGAGCGAAGCGCCTGGCAGATCTATGCTTAACAGAGGGTTTATAGCGCGCAGTCGAAGGACCCCGAGGATGCTTGCTGGCCGATGCTCTTCAGGGCTTTCCGGCCACCAACCATAAAGAAATCAAAAAAGTCACAAGCTCTGAGCGGAGCTCAGGATGACGATTTTGTGATGAGTTGGAGATGCAAAAAACCAGCGCCTTCCCGGATTTCGATCGCCTGCCAAACCCAACCCTTGCTTTCCTCATGTTCTGTCGCATCGACCAGACGCCGAACCGAGGGCGGCGGCGCCGGTCATGAAGGTCCCGGCGATTGAGGTACGCACGATTTGACAGGTTACGCCCGCGACGCCGGGGCCTATCAATACAATGGTGTACAGGTAGAACGCCTAAGAGAGATGGAATGGATCGCAAGCTGCTCACAACTTTGCCCGGAGTCGACAAAGACCGGCTGCATGAGACGGCGGAGATACTGCTGGAAGCCCGGCGAAGCGAGCGGCCGATCGACAATTTGCCGCTCGCGCTTCGGCCAAAGACGCTCGAAGAAGCTTACTTCGTGCAGGATCTGATCCTCCAGGCGCTGGGAAAAGCAGGCGGCTGGAAGGTAGGAGCGCCGAGCCCGGATGCCACTCCGCTTTATGCCCCCATGCCCCTGGTCACCTTCGCCCAGAGCGGAGCCAGGATTCCGAGGCAATTCCGCAGGCTGCGGGGCGTGGAAGCGGAGATCGCCTTCCTGATGGGAAAGGACCTGGCGCCGCGCTCCGCACCGTACTCGCGGCAGGAAGTGGTCGATGCCATTGCCAGCTGCCATCCGGCGATCGAATTGCTCGAATCGGCACTCCGCGATCCTGATTCCGCGGATCGGCTTACCGCGATTGCGGATTTGCAGTCCAATGGCGGATTTGTGGCCGGCGCGGCGGTGGAGGGCTGGCAGGATTTCGACTTCGCCGGCGAGCACGCGCAAATGAATGTGGACGGCTTCGTGCGGGTGGAAAACGGGAAAAATTCCGCAGGCAGTGATCTGCTGAGGCTGGTCCTGTGGCTAGCTAACGAGGCGCAGAGCCGCACCGGCGGCCTACTGGCCGGGCAATGGATCACCACGGGAAGCTGGACGGGGAAGATTCTGGCTGACAGCGGGTCGGTAGCGGTCGCGCGCTTCCCTCATTTTGGCGAGGTCACCGTCCTCTTCGACTAGGGCCGGTTTGACGGCGTCCACAAAGTCAGCCGGCAAGTTTGCCATGGGCAATACAGACCTGGCTCTGCCACTTTCGGGGGAAGCTCCCTAATTCTCTCTTTGCTTCGAGCGCGACCCACTCAAAACAAAGGTCTTGGCCGACTCCTTTCTTCTGTTTTTCACACCAAATTCTTCAGATGTTCACAAGCAACTGCGAACCTCACAGGAGCAAAACGGTTCCACGCGGCTTTTAAGTCTTCCCTGTACCCGGGGAAGATTTACGCGTGAGCGTTGCCAAGACTTCCCTCGCACGGATCGTGCGTGACTGCCATTAACAGCAAAGAGAGAGGCCAAATGAACATGCAACTGAAGACGCTGGCGACGCTGGCGCTTGTCTCGGCACTATATGCCGGACAGGCACAGACTACAGCGACCGGTACCACGAGTACCTCTTCGACCACTCACAAGACCACCCGGAAGGCCACTCCCAAGAAGCCTTCGGTGGAAAGCCAGATTCAATCGCTGCGCGAAGACATGGAGACGCAGATTCAGCAATTGAAGCAGCAACTGGCCGATCGCGACCAGCAGTTGCAGCAGGCACAGCAGGCGGCAGCGGCGGCCCAGGCAGCGGCAGCCCAGGCCCAGCAGCAGGCACAGCAGCAATCCGGAGTGCTTACCGAGAACACGCAGGCGGTCAGCAGTCTGCAGGGCGCAGTATCCGACCTGAAGACCAGCAACACTTCCCTGGCCACCACCGTCCAGGAGGACCAGGCGAAGGTCGAAAAGCAGATCCTGAATCCCGATGCCATTCACTTCAAGGGGGTTACGATCTCCCCGACCGGCAGCTTCCTGGCGGGTGAAACGATTTATCGCACCCATGCCACCGGCGGCGACATTCCCACCGCCTTCAGCTCGCTGCCGTACGAGCACGCCGATGCCTATGCCCTGAGCGAGTTCTACGGCACCGCACGCCAGTCGCGCGTGGCTCTGATGGCCGAAGGCAAGACCGGCACGGCAACCCTCCGCGGCTACTATGAGGCGGATTGGCTCGGTACCGGCATTACCTCGAACAATAACGAGAGCAACAGCTACGTTTTCCGGCAGCGCGTCCTATGGGCGCAAGCAGCGCTCAACAACGGGTGGGCCTTCACCGGCGGCCAGCTTTGGTCCCTGGCGACGGAAGACAGGACGGGCATTTCCAACCTCTCCGGCGACATCCTCACTCCCTTGACCATAGATCCGAACTACGTTCCGGGCTTTGTCTGGGAGCGCCAGTACGGCTTCCGGGTTACCAAAACCATGGATCACATGGCTTTCGGCCTGGCAGCGGAGAATCCCCAGGTGCTCTACAGCGCCACGCTGGCCGGCAACACTCCCTACGCCGTGCTGGGCAGCGCCGGCACGAACGGTGGCAACTACAACGCCGCCATCAGCGCCTGCTCGCCCTCGACCAGCATTGTGAACTACACCAATCAGGTGAATGGCGGCATCGACACCTATCTGCCGGTGTACAAGACGGTCAACTCCTGCGCCAATATCACCAACATCTCCTTCAACGTCATGCCCGACTTCATAGCCAAAGCAGCCTTCGATCCCGGGCTTGGCCACTATGAAATCTTCGGCATCTTCCGCTCCGCCCACGAGACGGTTTACCCCGGCGAAACCACCAACGGCAACCTCTACGGCGGATTGAAGGACATCGTCACCGGCGCCACCGTCGCCCCGGCGCTTACCACGGCCGGCAGCTACAACAACAACATCGCCCTGGGCGGCGCGGGCGCGAGCGGTCGGGTTACGGTGCTCGACAAGAAACTGACCGTGGGTCTGAAGGGCCTCTACGGACCGGGTGTTGGCCGCTATGGCGCCACGACGCTCTCCGACGTTACCTCCGCGAACAGCGGCGAATTCTCACCTCTGCATAACCTCTCCGCCCTGGGCACGGTAGAGCTTGCCCCCACTCCCCGCCTCGTCATCTACCTGAACTACGGTGGGGACTACGCCGGGCGCGATTCCTGGTCCGGCACCACGCTCGGCGCGCCTTCGGTAGGTAAGAGTGCCGCCGGCGTGTATGGCGGTCACTGGTCTGCGCCAAGCACCGCGGCAGTCGGCTACGGCTCTTACTACCTGAGCAACTCCTCATGCCTCACCAATTCCGCTCCTGGCTACAACGGGAGTTCCACCGGCTTCTACCCCGGCGGAAGCTGCGGCGCCCAGACCAAGGACGTACAGGAAGGCACCCTGGGCTACTGGTATGACTTCTACCGCGGCGACTACGGCCGCGTGCGCCTGGGCATGCAGTATGCTTACGCCCTGCGCCAAAGCTGGACGGGCGCACCGGTTTCGGGTAGCCCAGACGGCCTCGGCACCAAAGGCATAGACAACATGTTCTGGACCTCTTTCCGCTATTACTTGCCTTAAAACAACAACCACCCAACCATCTGGAGGGCACCCTACCTGGGTGCCCTTTTTTGTTGCCTTCACTTCGGATCCTTCCGGACCCCGATTTTCTGCCACAGGCTCTCACCGACGACCGCGTGTGCGGCTTTCATTAAGGAAAGCCGCATGAGGTGCATTGGCCCCCACAGCGGGGTGCGTGCGATGCCCATTGAAGGGGAATCCCTCCGACTGTGGCCTGACAGGGAAACCAGGGAAGATGGAAATTCCAGGGCGCCGTGGATTACGGGTGCTCCCGACGAACGGATGTCCCTTTCCAGGTGCGCGCGTACGGATAGCGCTGCTGGTCACCGGCTCGAACGGCCGACGGAGCGTAAGCGGCAAAGTCCGCAGGCTACCGCACCTGAAGTAAGGCTGCGCTTCCTGCGTACAGCGTAACCGTTCGATGGGTTGATTCGAGGCGGAAGGTACCGCTTACCCCGTTAGCCAGGCGGGCGCTCCCAAAGCCGTAGAGTCCGCAGGCGTCGGGAGAGAAAACAGCCACCGATTGCTCGGTCTGCGTTCCCTCGCAACCGAAACCGGCGGGAAGAAGACGGGCAAAGACTCCCTGCTTCTTGTTGTAGCCAACAATGTCGTCGTCCGGACCAGCGGTGACGCGTTTTTCGATGGGCGAATAGTGCGCTCCTCCAACTAGCACCACCGTACCCACTGCATCGGTTTCATCGATACCGTGGGGATAAAGGGCCTCCCGCACGGTGATGGGATCCGCCATGGCTCGTACGGACGTCGCCACCGTTGTAGCGGCGCCTTTGACCATGACGCTGTCAAGCTGGATCGAGAGGGACGACGCTTGCTGGACGGCATAGGGCGTCTCGTCAAACTTAAATGGACGCGCTTCAACGATGTGCCCGGTGACCAGTGTCCCTTTCGGAATTTGTTCTCCGTCCGGCAGCAGAACAACCTGCATGGTTTTGGCTGTCACCACATCTCCGGCCTTCGCCTTCCCGGCATGGAGGGTGTGAGTGAAGATAACCGGAATGGTGGTCTGTTCCGGCAGCGTAATCGCGCGGCTCGCCGGAGCGAAGACCAAGCCGCCGAGCAGCGAAAGGGCGAAAGCGGATCGGATGTTGCTTCTCATGTTTATGGATCTCCCTGACCCAGTCACAATGAGATTTGAGCACTCACCCGCCTTACATAACTCTGACTTTTGCCTGACGTTTTCCTTACATTTTTGCGCTCGTCGCCTGGCTTTCTAGAAGACCAGCTTGGCCGCGAACTGGAGCTGGCGTTCGCCGTAGAGGGTTCCTCCACTGGTGGAGTTTTCCGAACCGAAAGGCGCACTGGTGCTTACAAATGGCGCTACGCAGCCGTTGAAGTTGGGATTTTGCGATGCAACCGTCGGACAGTCAACGCCGCTGGGCAACTTAGCTCCGGGAGCGATAAAGGAGAAAGAAGTCGTGTTTACACCAAAGATGTTTGCGTGATTGAGGACGTTGAAGGCATCGGCCCAGATCTGGAAATGAATCTGCTCATGGATGGGGAAATCGCGCGTTACCCGCAGGTCGATGTTACGCAAACCAGGACCAGGGGCATAATCCCGCTGCAGCTGCGGCGGCCTTCCCGCAGTTGCAGCGCCGGAACTCGAGCTCATCACGCCTCCGGTTAAGCCTCCTTCGATGGCAGCGTTCCCTTTGATCTGCTGCGGGTAGCCGGACATGACAGCCTGAATGGGAAAGCCGGTTGCTTCCGTTGCCGTGCCGGAGAACATAAAATTATCCAGCAACTGTTTCGTCCAGAAATTGCCGGTGAATATCCTGGGCTGATAGACCACACTACCCACAAAGCGTGAACGCTGGTCGAGGTCGGAGCGGCCATACTCGGCCCTGATGTTGTATGGATCTTCGGGGTAGTCGCCGCCATAGAAGGTTCCGAAAGTGCCTTGCACCTGGCCGAGATCCAAGGCCTTGGCCCAAGTGTAGTTGGCGAGCAATTGCAGGCCGTTCTCGAAAGGCCGTTTGATGGTAACCGCCATAGAGTTGTACCAGGAATTCAAGACGCTTAATCCTGTGTTGATCGACCCGTTGGCGGTAGTAAGCCGCTGCGTGTAGTAGGGCTCAGTGAGCGAACTGGTCTGCACACCGCTGCCGTTATAGATGGCGTAGTTGCGCGTCTCCGTCGCGGGGGCGAGGTTGCCGTCGATGAAGACCGGCAGCCGGAGCCCTCTTGTTCCGACGTAGCCGACGGAGAGCGTCATACGGCCTGGGAATTGTTGCTCCACCGAGAGTTGGGCCTCATGGGCAAGCGGCGGAACGAAATTGGGGTCGAGGCCATGAAAGCTAGTGATGAGGGCTGAAGCCCCGGTCCCAGTAATGACCGGGGTAGCCGCTCCGGAGAAGGGCGCCGCTACTGGCGGCCCCGGCGGAGTAAAGAGCACGTTGGGGAAGATGGGAGCGCCCTTGGCGGATGGAGAGTTGAAGTTATAGTTGGTCTGGTACACGCCGTTCTCCACGCGCATCGCGTAATAGGTGCTGCCTTGCGTCAAAGCGGCAAATATTCCATACCCGCCGCGAACCATTGTTCCTGGATACCAGTGGTAGGCAAAACCGACGCGAGGCACGACACGATCCTTCACCGTCTTGAGCTGCTGGGTGTAGTAGGTGGCCAGCGTGGACGACGTATTCGGCCGTGTCGGCTGGGGAGTTACCTGCAAGTCGTAGCGCGCACCCAGGTTCAAGGTTAGGTTGGGCCTGATCGCCCAAGTGTCTTCGGCGAAACCGTCGTACTCCTTCATCCAGAAATCATCTTTGCCGACATGTGTGATCGGGTCATAGACCTGGGTGAAAGTCGAGTAATGAGTGCCTGCGTCAGGATCGAGCGACGATGCGGGGAAGACATCCTGCGCCCACGACTGGAAATTGGCAAGCGCGGTCGTCCCGCTATAGGCGTAAATGCCACCACCCTGGAAGAGATTGATCATCACCTCGTGGACAAGGTTGATGTCTCCCCCAATTTTTAAAGTATGGCGCCCACGGGTGGTGGAAAAGATGTCGGTAATTTGAATGCGGTGCTCATCGGGCTCCGCGGTGCGCGGCAATGCATTGGGCTCGCCGTAGGTTGTCACGTTACCGAGGGATACGCTGGGACCTGGTGCGTTCACGCCGGCGGTTTCGAGATCCCGTCCCCATTGCAGATGGACTTCGTTCAACGATCTGTTGGAGATCGCCGTGGTCAGTCCGCCGACCAGAAAGCGCTCATGGTAGTAGGCATTTCCATTGGTCGTAATCGAGCTGTTTGTGTAAGAGGGATTCGGCGCATAGCCACTGGGCAGCTTGTAGTCGCCCCAGTTAAAGTCGGCAAAGGCGTGGTTGGCGGAGTTAATCTGATAGTCCAGCCGGGGGAAGAAGATGTCCTGCTTGGCGATGCGCGAATAGGTCCCATTCAGGCTGAGCAGGTATCCAATGGCGGCGGTGCACTGGGTGGAGGTGATCGTCGCAGGACACTGTGCGGGCGTGATTGTGCTTGTCGAAGTAGTTGTTAGCGGGGTCAGCGAAATCTTCGCGGTGGAGCTGTAAGCGATCGGCGCGACCTTGCGGAAGCCGTCATAGGTGAAGAAATAGAACAGCTTGTCTTTGCGGATTGGTCCGCCCGCGCTACCGCCGAACTGCTGCTGCTGGCGCACAGCCTGGGTGAGGATCCCCCTTGATTTGTTGTAGGAATCGAGGGCGTTGAGTGCTGGATAGCGGAGAAAGTAGAAGAGGTCACCGTGCATGGCATTGGTGCCGGAGCGAGTGATCGCGTTCACCTGGCCGCCTGCCGCCTGGCCGAACTCCGCGCTATAGACTGCCGAATCCACTTGGAATTCCTGGATTGAGTCCAGACTGTAAACGTATGGAGCACCCGACGCTCGTCCGCGTGCTTCGGAGAAAAGCGCTTGATTGTTATTCGCGCCGTCCACGTAGTTGCTGTTGTAGAGTCCGGAAATTCCGTGATAGCTCACCAGACCGCTGGTGCCGTCGGCCACCACATTGGGGGTCGCGAGGGCGAAGGTACTCCAGTTGCGGCCATTCACGGGTAGATTGGAGATCAGGCTACTATCCAGGGTTTGCGAAACTTCAGTCTTCTCTGTATCGAGCAGCGGAGGCGTACCTGTAACCATCACTGCCTGCTGTACGGTTTGCAATGGAAGTGCGAAGTCCAAGGTGACGGTGCGGCCGACTGTCAGCTCCAGATTCTTCTGATCGACCGAACTGAAACCGGTTCCGCTGGCTATCACCTCGTAATGTCCAGGCTGCAGAAACGGCGCAACAAAGAGTCCGTCTGCATTTGTCGTGCTGGTGCGTTCGATGCCGGTATCGGTGTTCCTGATGAGGACGCTCGCGCCTGAGATGGGCGCCTTACTGATATCGACGACCGTTCCCGTGATGGTGCCGGCGCCTGAGGTTTGGGCGAGGGAAGAGGGATGGTTAAGGCATAGGACCAGGAGAGCGGAGAGGGCAAGAAAGAAGGAAAAGAGGCCTGGATAACGGGTAGAGAAATACTCCTTCATGGTGACTGCCTCCAAAACACACTTCAGCTGTCTGGACCGCTGTTGCGGTAGTCAAGTGACATGATGGTTGAATGAAAACTTCGTTTCGGGAATACCTAGGCCATTGGTTCACGTTGTACTAAAGGCTGTCTTGTGTCAAGAGATAAAATGTTATTTTTCTCTCGAAGTTTCACACGAATCTACGGTTCGCCGATCGGTTGCGGACCTTTGCCTGACGTTTTCCTTACATTTGCGCGCTCTCTCGAATCACCCGCAAGGGAAACTTGTAAAGTTTTAGCAGGGCTCTGGAGCTGTTCGAGGCTGCGAGAGAAGTGCTTGGATATTTTGCTGATAGAGGATGAACGCAAGCTGGCGGAAGCAGTCGCTGAGGGGTTGCATGGGGAAGGCTATGCCGTCACGCTTGCACCGAGCGGCGAGGATGCCCTGGTCTCGTTACGCGTGCGCTCCTTCAACCTCATTTTGCTCGACATCATGCTCCCGGGACGCAGCGGTCTGGAAGTGCTGGCCGAAATGCGAAGAGGCGGCCTCAAATCGCCGGTTCTGATTCTCACTTCGCGAGATTCGATCGAGGATCGCGTGCTAGGGCTGGATGCCGGAGCCGATGATTACCTGGTTAAGCCTTTTGCATTTGCGGAGCTGCTTGCCCGGGTTCGGGCGCTCATGCGACGCAATCTGCCGGTGGCTTCCTCTTCTTTGCAGATCGCGGATCTGACTCTGGAACTGGAGGGGCGTACGGCTAGCCGAGGCGGTAAGAAGCTGGAGTTAACCGCCCGTGAGTTCGACCTTCTCGAATATCTTCTGGTGAATCGCGGCTCGGTGGTTTCCCGGGAGATGCTGGCGCGCGAAGTGTGGAAGCAGTTTATGCGCTACACGCCATTGGATAACGTGATCGACGTACAAATTACGCGGCTGCGGCGCAAACTTGATGGCGAGTTCCAGAAGAAGCTATTGCATACCGTGCGCGGTGTCGGCTTTGTGCTCCGGGAAGATGAACCGTGATGCCGCGATATACCAATGTGCGTCATCGCCTGACGCTCTGGTATGTCAGCGCATTTGGCCTGGTGCTACTGCTCTTTATTGGTGGAGCATCGCTGTTGGAGTACTGGCAACTGAGCCGCCAGCTGTACCACGCTGAGATACAGGACATTGAAACAGCAGAGGGCCTGCTCGGGTTCACCGCCGATGGGCGTGTCGTGCTCCACGAGGAATACCATAACCATCCTCAATCCATATTGCTGCTCGATCGCTATATGGAGGTACTGACGCCGGAAGGCCAGGTGCTTCTGCGCAATAGCAAGCTGCAAGGACAGGACCTGGGCAGCCCACCGTTTCCCGGGGAAGGACTGCTGAGCTACGACGAACGGAGGCTGCGCCTGAAGGATGGAACGCGCCTGCTGCTTATCAGCCACATTCATTCGATCGATAACCGACCACTGCTGATCCGGCTGGCCTATAGCTCCGCGCCGATCGAGCACGGGGTCACACAGTTTATTGGCATTCTTTCGCTGGCGGTGCCGCCCGCACTTCTGCTTGCCGCGCTTGCGGGCTATCGTATGGCGTTCAAGGTGCTGACACCCCTCGAAGACCATGGCGCTGCGCACAGAAACCATTACCGCAAGCCATCTTGAGCAGCGCCTGCCGGTGGAGAACCCGGAGGATGAACTAGGCCACATGGCGCGGGTTCTGAACGACCTTCTGCAACGGCTGCAGGATTCCTTCGACAACCTCAAACGGTTCACCGCCGATGCATCTCACGAATTGAGAACCCCGCTGGCATCGATCCGAAGCGTGGGAGAAGTGGCCTTGCAGCGCCTGCATACTCCGGAAGAATATCGAGACACCATCGGGAGCATGCTGGAAGAAGTAACTCGGCTCACCGAGATGGTCGACGGGCTGCTTTCCATCTCCCGGGCTGATGCCGGCCAAGTGACTCTGCACAGAACCAACTTTCGAGTTTTAGACCTGGCCCAGGAGATTGTGGCCCTGCTTGGCCTGGTCGCCGAAGAGAAGGGTCAGCAGATTCAGATCGAGGGAGACGCTACCCTCCTGGTGAATGCCGACCGGATGGTGCTGCATCGGGGATTGGCGAACATCGTGGAGAACGCCATCAAGCATTCCCCGGCAGCAACCCGGATTTCCATTTGCATCGCAAGGCCTGAGACAGGCAATGGAGATTACGCAGACATCTCAGTCGAGGACCGCGGAGAGCGGATCCCGGAGGAGCTTCGGCTAAAAGTCTTCGAGCGATTTTTTAGAATCGACGCGTCTCGCTCGCGCGAAGCTGGGGGGAGCGGACTCGGCCTGGCAATCGCCAAGTGGGCCGTCGAGGTCAATGGGGGAAGCATCCACCTTGAGGCTGGAGATGATGGCGGAAACCGCTTTGTCATCCGAATTCCTGTCATTTCACCGGAAGCAAAGGTCTCGAAGAACGAAACTCCCGGGCAGTAACAAAAAAAAGCCCACCTGATTCATTCTGATTCAGGTGCCTGTGGTGGTGTCGAATGGCCAACCGAGCCCAGAAGCATGTAACCATCTTTCCTGCAGGTGACGAGTCGCAGGGGAGCGGCCGGATCGGCTTCGATCTTTTGCCGCAGACGATAGATGTAGACATCCACGACGCGGCGGCCCTCCTGATTCTGCCAAAGCCTGGATTGCAATGTTTTCCGTCCAACGATCTGGTCTGGGTAACGAAGAAAATGGGCCAGCAGGTTGAACTCCGTTGCAGTCAGGGACAGCTCCCGCTCGGCAGCCCAGGCTCGCCGCGCATCCAGATCGGCGGAAAGGGCGCCGACAGAGAGGACGCGGTTTGACGGGGAAGGCATTCGCCTGCTCCTGAGGACGGCGCGCACCCGCGCAACGACCTCACGTATGCTGAAAGGCTTGGTGATGTAGTCGTCGGCGCCGGACTCGAGCGCCCGCACTTTATCTTTTTCATCGGCGCACGTTGAAAGCACGATTTTGCCGGTGTCCCTCAGAGACTCCTGAGCGTTGACAGCATGCAGGAGGTCAACGTCCTCCGAGCTGCGGAAGACGAGGTCGAGAACGATCAGAGCAGGCGTTTGCTGCAAGGCCGCCGGCACGACGCTTGCCTTTTCGTGAAAAATGCGGACTGTAAAGCCAGCCTGTTCTAATGCGCACGAAAGCAATGATGCAGTTTTCTCCTCGTGCTCGACCACAAAAATGAGCGGAGGAACCTCCTCCTTCACCGATTGCTCTGCATGCCAGTTTGCGGACCCCCAAGTAGGCATCGGACTACTTGTATTGGGTGGGATTGGTCGCTTCATCTGTTTCATTCTTATCCTTCGGGGACGGCGATTTCAATGGAATCTCCAATGCTCTAGGTATGCTTAACCCTTCGGGCATATACGAGGAAGAATCCGGCAGGAACCAAGAAGACGGTTAACGCGGTGGAGACGACGAGTCCACCGACGAGCGCCCGGGCCAGCGGAGCGTAGGACTCGCTACCCTCGCCAAGCTTCAGCCCCATGGGAAGCAGGCCGATGACGGTAGCCAACGAGGTCATCAAGATGGGACGCAGCCGGACGCGGCACGATTCAATGATTGCCTCGCCAACCTGGCGGCCCTCGCCGAGCAGGTGGTGAGCGAACTCTACGATCAGGATGCTGTTGGACATGGCGATACCGGCAAGCATGACGACTCCCATGAGCGACATGACATTCATGGTTGTCCCGGTGAGCACTAGGACAAGCAGCACACCTGTTATACCCGGCGGCAAGGCAAGCAGGATGATGAATGGGTCGATGAAGGAGCGGAACTGCGCGACCAATACCAGGTAAAGCAGGATGACGGAGAGCATCAGTCCAATGGTGAAGCTTCTGAAGCTTTCGCTCATGGCTGACGCAGTGCCGCGAACGGCGACGGAAATACCTGCGGGGATATGCTGCCGGCGGATCACGCTGCGCACCAGGTCGGCGGTTTTGCCGAGATCTTCGGTTGCAGGACGCACATAGATATCGAGCTTGCGGCGGATCTGGTAATGATCGACCTCGGTGGGGGCCTGTATTTGCTGGATATTTGCCACCATATCCAGTCTGGTCGGCTGGCTCGCGCCCTCAGCATGAAGAGGGATGGCCTGCAGATCCTGCACCGTACGGATCTGCGCCTCGGGATACTGCACGGTCAGAAAGTAATTGTTGCCGTTCCCGGGATCGATCCATACATTGGGCGCGATCATTTGGTTGGAGGTGAGCGAGGTGATGACATTCGACAGGACCTCTTTCTCGCTGAGGCCGAGTTTTGCCGCGTGCAGGCGATCTACATTGATGCGCAGCGATGGGTAATCCAGATCCTGCGGTATGAAGACGTCGGCTGCCGCAGAGGAAGAGCGCAGCCCACCTGCGATGGCCTGGGCCACCTGATTATCGGCTTGCAGGTCGGCTCCGCTAACCTGGATGTCGATGGGAGCGGGGGCGCCCATGTTTACCACTGCATCGACTAGACTGCCGGTCGAGAAGTAGGTTGTAAGCTCGGGCATTTCATTCGCGAGGCGCTGTTTAATGCGCGCAATGTAGGTAAAGCTGCCTGTGCTGTGGCCGGGCGCCAGGCCGACCTGGATAAACCCGGTGTGCATGGCGGCATTGGGGGTGTAGATGGCTGAGAATCCGTTATCGACGCCGATGTTATCGACAATGATGGCGAGATCGGCGGGATGGACGATCTCTTTGATCAGCGCTTCGGCCTTCGCCACTTCCTGCTCCGTGACCAGAAGTTTGGTTCCCGACGGAGCCTTGAAGTTGATGACGAACTGGCCCGCATCGGTCCGCGGAAAGTAGGAGAAACCCAGCAGGCCGTAAAGACCCAGGCTCACGACGAAAATCAGGGCGAAGCCAAGCAACGCCTTCGCCGGCTGGCGAAGCACACGGTGTACCAACGATTCGTAGCGGACCAGCATTTTCTCGAAGCGGGCATTGAAGCCGGCATTGAAGCGTGCCGCGAAACCAGTCTTTTCGCCTTCTAACGTACGAGCCTCGCCGGCGTGCGACTCAGCGAAGCCTTCGGGATGATTGAGCTTGAGGTACCGGGAGCAGTACAACGGCACCACCGTCATGGCGATGATGTAGGAGGCAAAGAGGGCAACGACTACCGCCAGCGCCATGGCCGAAAAGAGGAACTTGCTGACCCCGGATAATAGCGTCACGGGAAAGAAGACGATGGCGGTGGTGAGCGTGGAAGCAAGAACCGGGAGGGCCACTTCCTTGCCCCCATTCTCGGCGGCGACCACCGGAGGCTCGCCCATTTCCAGATGGCGATAGATGTTTTCGAGCACCACAACGGAGTTGTCGATCAGCCGCGAGAGCGCCAACGCAAGCCCGCCAAGGATCATGCTGTTGACCGACGATCCATTCCACTGCAGCACCATGAACGTCGCCAGCACAGACAGAGGAATGGAGAAGAAAACCGCCAGCGTAGCGCGCAGGCTGCCAAGAAAGATGAGGATCATCAGGCAGGTAAGAAAGAGCCCGATACCGCCCTCGTGAAGCAGGGTTTCGATTGCCGTGCGCACGAAGCGGGATTGATCGAAGACCACGGTGCTGCGCATTTCCGCCGGCACGTCGACCAGATGGCGGAGCGCGGTGCGAATGCCGGATACGACAGCGATGGTGTTTGAATTTCCTCCTTGTTTGAGCACCGGAAGATAGACTGAGCGCTGGCCGTTTACATGCACAACGTTGTATTGCAGTGCGTGCGCATCTTTGAGCTCGCCGATATCGGACATCAGCACCGGGTTCTCGCCATTCATCTTGACCGGGTACTGGCTGGCGTCTTTCAGATTGAATTGCGCGTTGGAGTAGATGTCGTAGTCGAGGTTGCCGATCTGTACATCGCCCGCCGGCATGATGAGGTTGGCCTGGTTCATTGCGCGGACGACATCCATTGGGCTCATCTGCCGGGCTTCCAGCTTGTAGGGGTCGACGTAAAGCTGTATTTGCCGCCACGGGCCGCCGAATGGCTGAGGAATGGACGCGCCGGGAACGCCCGCAAGTTGATTGCGCACAAAGTTCTGCGCAACATCTTTGAGCGCGCCGTCAGTCATGCCGGGGCCGTTCATGGTGACCAGGCAGACGGGAAGACTGGAGGCGTCTGACTTAAGTACGACTGGCGGGAAAGTGCCCGGAGGCAGGTCCTTCATATCCGAGACGGCTAGGTTGGCGATGGTGGCGGCATCGGTATCGGCGTTGGTATCGGGCTGGAAATAGACACGGATGATGCTGACACCATCGAGCGAACGCGACTCCATGTGATCGATGCCGCTGGCCAGGGTAAAAAAGCGCTCGAGGTGATAGGTGATGTTGCCCTCGATCTGCTCCGGCGGCATGCCTGAATAGAACGTCGCCACAATGACGACAGGCACGTTCATCGAGGGGAACATGTCTACGGGCATGCGCGCGACGCTGCTCACGCCCAGCACAAAGACCATGAGGCAGGCAACGATGATCAGATACGGAGTGCGGATGGCAAAGCCGGACATGCAGCTCGTTCCTTTACGAGAGTGGAGCGCCGGCAGCCCCGGCGGCCGGCAGACGGGGCTGTACTTTCTCTCCGTCATGAAGTTCGGAATGGTTGCCGGTGATGACAATGTCGCCTGGATTCGCTCCGGAGAGGATCTGGATATATTGGGGCGACTGGATGCCGGTGTGTACTTTTTGTGTCCGCACTATACCGGCGCTATCGACGAGGAAGAGCCTCTGGTTGTCTCCCGTGCCATCGACAGCGCCGGGGGGCACCGCATTGGCATTCGTGGCCTCTGCGATACCCAGAGTTACCTGGGCATACATCCCGGGGACCAATGTCAACTGGGGGTTTTTGACATCGACCTCCGCAGTCATGGTCCGCGTCGACATTTGAAGACGATCGGCAAAACGCGTAACCGTGCCGTCGAAGGTGCGATTTAACACGGGTACATTGACGGTGACGTGCTGGCCGTTGTAAACGGAGGCCACATTCTCTTCCGGGACGGGAAGCATGAGACGGAGCAAGTCGTTCTGCGAAACCTTGACCACAGGCATCGCCTGGGTCTGGGAGGCGATACCGGCCTGAATCATCGAGCCATCACTGGCATAACGTTGGGTGACGACTCCGCGAAAGGGGGCAACGATTCTGGTATAGGCAACCAGGGCATTTTCGTGGGCGAGCCCAGCGAGGGCGGCTTGGTAGCGGCTTTGCGCAGCCTGTACACTTTGCTGCGCCGCGCTCACCTGCGCATCGGCTTCCAGGTTGTGAGAGTGGGCCACATCGACTTCCTGCAGCGGAACCAGACCCGGTTCCTTTTTCGAAACCTCCTGAATGCGGGTGTATGACAGTTGCGCAATTTGGGCGGCAGCCTCCGCCCGCTGCAGATTGCCCTGGGCGACTGCCCTCTCGGCATCGGCCGTCTGTACATCGGACTTCGACCTGACGAGGTCGGCTTGAAGCTCGGGAATCTCCAGTGTGGCCAGCAACTGGCCTTGCTGCACCCGATCTCCGATGTCGACCAACATGTGCCGGATGTAGCCGGCCTCTTTGGCCATGACATCCACTTCGTAATATGGTTCGAACTCGGCGGTAAGCGTGACGCTATTCCGCAGGTCGACGCGGACCACTCGGGCTGCGGGGACGACGGGCACCGACTGCAGTCCCTCCGAGACGGCACTGTGGGAGCAGGCGGAAAGCGGGCACATGAGTGCGGGAGAGAGGAAGGCGATCAGTCTCCGGCGATTTTTGGATGGTCTCATCTTGGGTAACTCCTCTCTGGGCCGGGCCCGGCTGTTATCGGGTAATGCCCAGGGTGTAGTTGAGCTCGGCTCTTGCGCTGAGATAGTCAAAGCGCGCGGTGGCCGCGCTCATCAGCGCGGAGGTCTGGCTGAGCTCGGCCTGATTGAGCTCGACAATGCTGCCCAGGCCGGCGTCGTAGCGTGCCTGGGCCATTCGCAACGCCACGGCTGTCTGATCGACCAGGTCTTGGGCCACCTGGATCTGGAGATAGGCACTCCGCGCCCGCGCCCAATCAGTGCGAACATCGCGGGCAATCAACAGCGATCGATCCGTTACATCCCGGGCGGCTGCACTGGCGCGTAGCTTGGCCTCGGCTGCCCGCCCGGAGTAGAGCCCCCCATTGAAGATCGGCACCTTGATATTGACCCCGGCCGCCCCATAGTTCTGCTGCAGCGTGTGATCCCGCTCGGGCACTTCGCCGGCAGTGCCCAGCAGGTTGATCGAGGGGTAATTTAGTTTGCTTTCAGAGTCGGCATATTGCTGCGCGGCCTGCTGCTGCAGCTTGAGGGCTTTCAGGTCAGGCCGCGTCGCCATGGCCTCCCGGACGTAGACCGTAACATCCTCTTCGAGCAGGGGTGGGTCTGGTTGCTCAGCCAGCACATCGTAGGCAACCGTGTCGTCTCCCATAGCGGCAGCCAGCTGGGCGCGAGCCGCTTGCACGCTGCTATCAGCCTGGACGACCGCCATCTGCGCTTCCGAGACAAGCACCTGGGCAAATTGCACATCGAGAGTTGACCTGAGCTGGCTTTGTGCCAATGCGGTCAGCTGCCGCAGAGAAGTCTTCCTGAAGGCAAGCACGGCCTCAGCGGTTGCGCGCACACTTTCCGCTGCTTCGGCCGCGTAGTAAGCTGCATCGACCTCTCGCAATATCTGCAGCCTGACATCCTCAGTTTGCTCGAGAGCGGCCTGCGAAGTAAGCCGCGAAGAGCGCACAAGGTCCCGTGTCCGCCCGAAATCGGTCACTAGCTGGGTGAGGGTGAGGCCGCCCGCCACGCGAGTGGAGATGCTGGAAGTAGTGACCGCGCCGGCCGCGACGGCACTGTCGCCGTTTGCCTGGACCGCAGTGAGATTGCCGGTAAGCTGGGGAAAATAGGCGGACCGGCTCTGCTGCACGCGCTTGCCTAAGGCCTGGGCTCGCAGTTCTTCCGCAGCCAGGCGAGGCTGGTTCTTTAGCGTGCGGGCTTCGGCTTCCGCAAGCGAGAGCACGGGACCCGTTTGTGGCGGGGCCGGCGAGGCTGCGGGCTGGTCCTGCGAAGCTTGTCCCACCAAGAGGAGGGCCTTGCCGGGAATTGAGCATAAAAAAAACAAAAGCAGGAAAAACCTAAGACTCATCGGCCTTCTCTGCTTTGATGAGCGACTTTAAAATAGTGGTCTCCTGCACCTCAACCATTCCATCTGTCACCATGCGAAGGAGCTCGGGCATAAGCCGTTCCACGGTCTCTCGCTGGTCGACAAACTCCAGGCGGACGGGGAGATGCTGGCCCTCGCTACCAGCCGCGCCTTTGGTATGGAGGCGGTGGTGATAACCGAAACCGGCCTCCGGACGGAAGATGGTGACTCCAGCAACCTTTTGGTCGTAAAGAAAAGCCAGGATGTCGTTGTGAAGAAACTCACGGCTGGAGCTTACGTCTGCGTTGAGATGAACCACCACTCGCAGCGCAGGCCCAATATCAAACATCCACACTCCCTATAAACAGGAATGACAAAATATCTGTATGAAGTATAGGAGTGGACTTATGGGGAAAAGCCTTACAAGTTCCTGACAAGTGCGGAGCTTTCCTGGTTGGCGGATGCCTGCCGATTGCATCCTAATCAGGTTGCGGAGAATTCTTGCGATTTACGAAGGGGAACTACGATTGAACCAATTGGCAGTCGTTCCACCGGACAGTACAGACATGACGGGAAAATCCCCTGCCAGGCGCACTCTTGTGCTAGCCAGTCTTGCCCACGCCTTGCACGACGGTTTCACCGACATGATCTACGTTCTTCTCCCGGTTTGGCAGGCGGAGTTCGCGCTCGATTATGTGGCGCTCGCGGTTCTGCGCGCATTATATGTGGGCGTCTTGGCAGCGCTCCAGGTGCCGTCTGCCCATCTCGCAAGACATGTGAATGCGCGGACCGTCCTCGTGCTGGGAACATTGCTGAGCGCGGCTGGCTACGCTCTGGCCGGCCTCTCGGGCGGTCTGGTGGGATTATGCGCGTCTCTCGCCCTTGCCGGCGCCGGGGGCAGCACGCAGCATCCACTGGCTTCCGCCGCCGTGTCGCGTGCTTACGGCAAGAGGGCGCGTGGCCCCCTCGGCACCTATAACTTTGCTGGTGACCTGGGGAAAGCGACGCTTCCACCCGCAATCTCTCTACTATTGACCGTGATGGGTTGGCGCTCGGCGCTGTGGGTCGCAGCAGGTTTCGGAACCCTGGTTGCCGTGCTGATCCGCTGGCTCATGCCACTCGTTCCAGCGCCTCCGGTTGCACTTGAAACCGAAATTGCACAGGACCACGAAGCCGCCGGTAAAGGTGGTTTCGGCCTGCTTTTCGCCATTGGCATGTTGGACACAGCGGCACGCATGGGCTTTCTGCTGTTCCTGCCTTTTCTTCTTAAGGCAAAGGGCGCGCCCATGACAACCGTCGGGTTGGCCTTGTCGCTGATCTTTATCGGCGGAGCGTTCGGAAAAGCCGCATGCGGTTGGCTAGGTGCACGTCTTGGCCTTCTCGCAACCGTCGTAACGACCGAGGTTGGCACTGCGGCAGCCATCTTGGCCGTGCTCGCCTTGCCTCTCGTACCGATCCTGGTAGTACTGCCTTTCCTGGGTGTGATGCTCAACGGCACGTCTTCTGTGCTCTACGGTACAGTCCCAGAAGTTGTGACGCCGAAACGGATCGAGCGAGCCTTCGCGCATTTCTACACGGGCATCTTGGGATCAAGCGCGCTGGCACCCGTTCTTTACGGACGGCTTGGGGATGCTGCCGGGCCGATCTGGGCCACCGTTGCGGCAGCCCTGACGGCCGTCGCAGTTGTGCCTCTCATGCTCCTGCTCTCGCCACGATTGGCGCGACCCGCGAACGCCTAGAGCAGACCACGATTGGACCCGTAACAGTGACTCACCGTTGGCTAGCTTTTCCGTTGTCTTTAAAGTTCAGCGCAAAGTAGTAGTACGTGTACGAGTGGCTGGTGGTCACATTCGTTAGGAACTGGCCGCCGCCGAAGTAGGCGATGCCGCCACCCACGTTGAAATGCTGATTGAGTTCATACCAGGAGTAGCCATCGATTTCCGCGCCCACATGGCGGCCGTGGTCGGTCTTGTTGGCCACGATCGCACCGCCCGAAGTGTTGTAGATGGAGTCCAGCGCATCAGCCGCCCAAAAGTCCAGCCCCTGTACTGTGAAGGTGAGCCGCCGGTGGGGTTCGACGGTGGTCCCCGCGCGCACCGACTCAATGTTCTGCCAGCCGAACAGGTCGGCGATTCCAAGACGGTCGTGGGCTGTCGGGTACATCGTGTCGAAGGTGGTGTGCGATCCGTTCTTCGCCGGATTGCTGTTGCCCGAGGCGTAGTCGTACTGCGTAAAGACCCGCGGCCTGGACGCTACATCGAGGAACTGGTATGCCGCGCCTGCCTGCCCTGCCCAGGCTCGAATCGGCTGCGATCCCACCTCGCCGGTTTCGAGGATCAGCTCGCCCCCGTAATCGAGCGCCGTGTGGGCTTGCGCCTTGAAGCGCAGGCCAAGAGCCTTCTCGTCCTCCTTGGCGGTGGTCTTGCTTTTGGCGGCTTCCACAACCTCTGCCGGCTGCACCCGCCACAGGAAGAACGGCTCAAGGTTCGAGTGCGGCACCAAGTCATCGATGCGGCCGTAGGCTCCGAAGATGTTGTTGCCTTCCTGATGCGGGCTCACACCATAGGCCTGCGGCACCACAGCCGAGGCGGCGAAGATGCCCAGGTGCTCGCGCTTTGCGTTCAGGTTCAACACCGCCGCATCGTAAGAGCGGGCCTGGTTGCGCCATTCGGAGTTGGCGATGATGGTGTTGTTGTAGTTGAAAAGCTGCCGGCCGACGCGCAAGCTGAACCAGTGCTGCTCGGGCGAGCCGATCTCGACGTAAGCCAGCTTCAGATCCCAGCGAACCGTGTTCGGCGGCGCGATCGGCGGGGTTTGGAAGCCCGCACGGGCGTCCTGTACCTGCGCCGTAACCCGCAGCCAACTAGCCGAATGCAGATCCACCTGGAACCGGAAGCGGTTCAACAGGTAGGAGTCATCGACATTCGCTTTGAAGCTATTATTGTCGTACCCCTCAAACCTGGACCGTTCCTCGGCCTGGAAGTCGACCCAATTGGGCAGCTTTGCGTCAAGGTAGGTCAGCGGGGCAAAGTCATGAAAGTCGTAGGGCGCCGGGTTGCCGGTGGTACGCGCGGCAGCGCCGTTGAGGAAGCTCAACGGGTTCGAGGCCGGCCCCGTGAGCCATGCGCCATTGTACCCGGACGTCCCGTTTTGCGTGGTGATGTCGTCCTGCGCAGCCGAGGGCAGGGCCGCCGCCATAGCAAACAGGAAGAGCACAGCAGAGATCGATAGCGGCAACCGGCGCAGAGAAACAGAGATAACCGCATAAAGAGCTCTTAGCATCTTGGATTCCTCTTTAGATTTTGGAAGCTGGATGGGTTGGGACTTTAGGCCCCTGCCCGCGCGGGGAGACAGAACTTTATCGACAGGTGGGTAGACAACAAGTCATATCAATCTTCTTTACTAATTTACCAGCGAGGCTTCTGGAGGGGCATCCAACGGGTGCCTTTTTTTGTTAAATTCTCCTCGGATCGTTCCTCCCCGTCGGTCATCCATAGTAGGCGAGCGTCCACGTCTTACGCTCCACTCGAGGCCTTTTCATGCCAAAACCTATTGTCGGCCTGCACCACGTCACAGCGATTGCTTCGGACCCGCAGCGAAATCTCGACTTCTACACCGAAGTGCTGGGGCTCCGTTTCGTAAAGCGCACCATCAACTTCGATGATCCTGGAACCTACCACTTCTACTTTGGCGACGATGCCGGGTCGCCCGGAACCATCCTTACCTTCTTCCCCTGGCCCCATGCCACCCGCGGCAGCCTGGGTGTAGGCGAGACTTCGGCCACCGCATTCAGCGTTCCCGGGCCGTCGCTGGGGTTCTGGGAAAAACGTTTGCTGGGCGCCGGGATTCCCGCGGAACGCACCGGCGAGCGCTTCGAAGAGGACGTACTCAGCTTTGCCGACCAGGACGGCATGCGGCTGGAGATTGTCGGCCACACGGACGCAGGCGAAGCCAAGGCGCCGCGCACCAGCGACATTTCGCCGGAGCATGCAATCCGTGGCTTCTTCGGGGTGACCCTCTGTGAGGGCGGCTACGAGAGGACGGTAGCCGTGCTGAACACCATGGGCTTCCACAAAATTGGGGAGCACGGCACTCGCTTTCGTTTTGCCGCGGAGGGCAATGCACTGGGCAACCACATCGATGTGTTGGTCCAACCACAACTGACCTATGGCCGGATGGGCGCGGGGAGTGTGCACCATATCGCCTTTCGGGCGGCCGACGATGCCGCGCAGCTGGAATGGCGCGAACTGCTGGCCGCCACCTCGCTGGATGTGACGCCGGTCCTCGACCGCACCTACTTCCACTCCATCTACTTTCGCGAGCCGGGCGGGGTCTTGTTCGAGATCGCGACCGATCCGCCGGGGTTTGCGCTGGACGAGCCGATCGAATCCCTGGGCGAAGCGCTCAAGCTGCCTCCGTGGCTTGAGCGGCAGCGTGCCCGGGTGGTGCGCATGCTGCCGCCAATCGAGCTGCACGCCCGCAAATAGATGCCCTCCAGCGCATGTTGAAGTCTGGCTGGCTATCTGAGCAGCAGCAAATGGCTTTGGTGTTCCGCGGCCAGATGAAGGAGGGCCTTATCGAAGGTAGCCAGTATCAGGCCCTCAGAAATCGCCAAGCCGAGGAGGTAGGCATCGGTGATTTGATTGTGGCCGAAAAGCCGCTTAGAAAAGGGACCGCACAGCAGATGCCAGCTGGCGGAAATAGGCTGGTAGTGATACCCAGGCTCCTCCCCCAGTCGCGCCAGCATCGCGGTAGCCTCTTCGATGCTCATGCCGCCTATCTTGGGCCGGGTCATGTAGCGCAGAAAGCCCGCTTCGGTAAAAGGGCAGACAGCCCATTGAAGGGATGGCGTATCGAACCATTCGGTGACCAGCTGATGGTGGATGTGATCTTCATCCAAAAGCGCTACCAGCACGTTCACGTCGAGCAAATACCGAGGGGCGTTAGAGAAGTTCATCCTCGGACGCTTCCTTGACGGTTTCTGGAGTGACGACTTTACCGGTCTTTGCCTTGACCAGATACCCACGTGGACTTGTCTTCAGACGAGGGGAGGCACTGATTGGCGGTTCCGGCAATTGCTCTGCTCTCCGGAGAAGTTCACTGACGGCGGCTCCTAAGGGGATTCCCTTGGCGTTCGCATACGCGACGGCAAGGTTATAAGCATCTGCGTCAAGATTTATATTTGCTCTTGTTCTCATACCTCATTATGCACCGTTTGCAACCACGGTGCATATACTACTACCAGTGCATAAAGAGGGAGGAAAGCCTTGTGAATGATCCCCATCGCCTTGAACCGGTCCGCAGGCTGGGTGCGCCCCTGGAGCAGGCAGCCGCGGTGGTGATTCTTCTGCACGGCCGAGGTTCGTCCGCGGAGGACATACTCGGGCTGGCTGCGGAGATGTACGACGATCGCGTCGCCTACCTTGCTCCCGAGGCGGCGGGACATCAGTGGTACCCCTACTCATTTATGGCGCCGATTGCTGAAAATGAGCCTTGGCTGTCGTCGGCTCTGGCCAAGGTGGCGGCCACCGTGCAGCTTGCGCTGGATTCCAATGTAGCGCGAGAGCACATTGTGATCTGTGGCTTTTCCCAGGGCGCGTGCCTGGCGACGGAGTTTGTGGCCAGACATCCCGCGCGCTATGGGGCCATGATTGCGTTGACCGGCGGCCTCATCGGACCAGCGGACGCGGACCTGCGCCATCCCGGTAATCTCGCGGGAATGCCCGCGCTGTTTAGTTCCGGCGATCCCGACCCGCATGTGCCCTGGAGCCGGGTGCTGGCATCGGCCGAGCAATTTACCGCCATGGGGGCAAGAGTAGAGACACAGCGCCATCCCGGCCGTCCCCACACCGTGCTTCCGCAGGAAATCGAATCCGCGGGTGAGCTTGTGCTGCGCGCCCTGTAATCTATAACCCGGATTTCCTGCACGATTCACTGGACAAGGCGTCGTGCGCGCCTTTCCGCAAAGAAAGGCGCATGAAGTTGGCCAAGACCGCACTTCCCCTCCTGCTGCTCCTGCTCGGTTCCCTTCTTCCTGTGTCGAGCCAAAGCCAATCCGGCGCGTTGCCCGACGTTGCGCCGGCGCAGGCGCAACACGCCATGGTGGTGAGCATTCATCACCTCGCCAGCGATGCCGGGGTGAAGATGCTGCAGGCAGGAGGAAACGCGGTGGATGCCGCGGTCGCCACCGGCTTCGCGCTGTCGGTCGTCTACCCCGACGCCGGCAACCTGGGCGGCGGCGGGTTCATGATGCTGCGCATGGCGAATGGTGAGTCGCACTTCCTGGACTTTCGCGAAGAAGCGCCGCTGGGCGCGACCGCCAATATGTACGTGGACAGTCATGGCAAGATCGTTCCCGAGGCTTCCACGGTCGGCTACCTGGCAGTCGGAGTTCCAGGCACGGTCGCGGGGTTGGTCGAGGCCCAGCGGCGTTTTGGCAAACTCTCTCTGCGGCAAGTGATGGAGCCGGCCATTCAGTTTGCCGACAAAGGCTATGTTCTAAGCCCCGAAGAAGCAAATATGCTGCACGATCCGGTGCTGTCGAAATTCTCTGAATCGCGGCGCATCTTCCAACGCGACGGCAAGTTCTACCAGGCGGGAGAGGTCTTCCGGCAGCCGGAGTTGGCGCGCACGCTCACCCGCATCGAGCAGGATCCTGAGAGTTTCTACCATGGGGCGCTGGCTGGGGAGCTTGCCCACGCCATCCAGAAACATGGTGGACTGGTCAGCAAGAAGGACCTGACCATCTACCAGGTGAAAGATCGCACGCCTCTCACCGGCACTTACCGGGAGTACGAAATTCTGGCTCCGCCTCCACCTTCGTCCGGAGGCATTGCCTTGCTGGAAGCGCTCAATATTCTTGAAGGCTACGACCTGGCTGCGCTGGGCGACCGCACGCCTGCCTCGATGCACCTGATCATCGAGGCATTCCGGCGCGCATTCAAAGATCGGACCTCGTTCCTGGGCGACCCCGATTTCCAGTCCGTGCCTACCGCGCAGCTTATCGACAAAGGCTACGCCGCGGCCTGGCGCAAAAGTATCAGCCTGACGCAGGCCACGCCTTCCAGTTCCCTCGCGCGCCCCGCCGGCTTTGTTCCACCGGAAAGCTCCCAGACCACCCACTATTCCGTTCTCGATGAGGCGGGCGATGCAGTGTCTGTTACGTATACCCTGAACAATTCCTTTGGCTCCGGGGCTACGGCGGAAGGCCTCGGGATCTTGCTCAACGATGAGATGGACGACTTTACCTCAAAGGTGGGCGCGCCGAATATGTTCGGGCTGATGCAGGGTCCGGCAAATGCCATTGCCCCCAGGAAGCGTCCTCTGTCCAGCATGACGCCCATCATTGTGCTGGAGCACAACAAGGTTCGCTTCGTGATCGGTTCTCCTGGCGGACCGCGCATTATCACCACGGTCGCCAACATCTTTTTGAGCGCGTCGGATGGTGGCTTGAATATCCAGCAGGCGGTGGACGCTCCGCGCTTTCACCAGCAGTACTTGCCGGACGTGGTGTATGTTGAGCCGGGCTTTCCGGCTAAGACGCTCGCGGCGCTCAGGGGCATGGGTTACAACATCCAGGGCGGAGACGGCGACGATCACTACTGGAGCGATGGGGAATGCATTGCTGTAGATCCTAAGACCGGACTGATCCTGGGCGGCCAGGACAAGCGTCACACCTTCGGAAAGGCCGCCGGATACTGAAACGGGAAATGATCAGAAGGCGAAACGACCACCGACTACCGGAGCAAAGTTGCTGTTGTGGAGATAGGGGACGCCGGGGCCATGAGGAATGGCGATCGCCAGACCGCCGGTCACGAAGGAATACGCAAGTCCGGCAAAACCGTCGAAACGCTTGGTGAAGTGATGATCGATATAGAGCGACCCCTCCTCGAGGTCGCCCGCGCAGGAACTGCGAAAGCCGGCTGCGATCGAGCAGGTCGAAGGAATACGGAAGGTGTTCTGCGACTGCCCATACCAGGCGAAGGTAATGTCGGTTTTGCGGTCGTAAGCGTATTTCACGCCCGTCCACCAGATCTGCACCAACTTTTCAGAATCAAGATTGTTGTCTTCGACGCCGCTCATGATGTAACCGCCCTGGACCGAGGCGCCAACGCCTAACGGGTCTGTCGGGTTATTCTGCCAGATGTATTCGTAGCCGCCAAAGAACTTGAAGGGATCCCACGTATACCTGACAGCGCCCATAATGGCCTTGTTGTCGGTCACGATGCCATATACGGTGTTGGCCGTTCCGATCAGATTGGCCCCGGTGATGGGGTTTGTATTGATGCTGTTGGTGGTCGACTGATATGACTGCGTCGGACTCTGCGGGCCCAGCAAGGGGTTCAATACGCTGATCGCCTGGTTGTAATGTTGGAAGACCACGTCGGCGGATAACTTGCCGTAGCCTCCGCCGCCACCGAATCCATAGGCGTTGTTATGCGCCGATTCCGGCGTACAGTTGGCGGCAGTCCAGGTTGCGGAGGCGGAGTAGCAGCCGCCATTACCATCGGCGAATTTATACATCGCGCCGAAATGGACCGGGCCATAGGTGAGGCGATACTTTACGGCGCTGTCCCAACGGCTGTTCTCGGTGTCGCCGCCGCCGGCCATCGTGCCGTTATACCCGATGTACGAAAAGGCATAGCTGCCGCCGGCAGGATCGTAAAGCAGCATCGCATCGGTACCGAGAGAGCGCTGACGACCGAAGGTCACCGTGCCGAAATGCTCGGCCGATATACCGCCATAGTATTCGTCATTGAAGGGTTGGCCCGCGCGCGCGCCGTCGATGGCGTACGAATAGCTGCTCCGGGGAAGGCCGTTGTTGATGGTCTGGGTGGCCGACGCGTTGGCCAGCAGGCCGGACTGCGGATTGATGCCAGTTGAAGCGTTGAACACAACGGACCAGCCAGGCTGAAACTCTTCCCTGCCCCTGATGCCGAAACCCGTCTGCTGCAGGTTGTTGGGTGCGACCAGGAAGCGATGTTGATAGCCGTTTCGGTTCACCAGGGACGCGCCTTCATAGTTATAGCCGTTTTCCGGTAAGCCGTGGCTGACCCAGCCGGCGCCGACGTCATACGCACCGTACAGCGTGATGCCGTGCCAGGTCAGCGCGCAATCGGTGGTGGCGAACTCGTGGCCGCTGGTGCAGGCGTCGGGGGTGCTGCGCTGCATCTTAATGTCGACCGTGGTTTCCTGGCCAGCCGCCACGCTGATTTCCGCCCGCGTTTCATCGGCGAACCCTTGTTTTGCCGCTCGAATCTCGAAGCGCCCCGGAGGTAAGCCGGAGGCCTGATAGCGCCCCTCGCCGTCGGTTGCGGTGGTGCGCGATGCGCCTGTGTCGACGCTCTTGATGGTCACCGCGACATCGCGAAGGGCTGCGCCGCTTGGGTCCGTGACCACGCCGGAAAGGCTCGCTCCCGTTTGAGCCCACGTCGGAAACGCCCCCATCGCGAGCCACAAAAGCAGCAAGAAGGTTTGGGCCGGCAGCAATGAGGCAGCGGTTGGAATGTGCGAGCGGTCAGAGCGTTTCACGACGGACCACCTCTCCTGAGAATTCGTATTGTCTTCGGAAATCGGGTCCTGCGCTTTGCCGTGTCCTACGAATTTAAGCGAACCTATTCGTTAATGTCAATCGTATCTAGCCGGATGGCATGATCGCGACGTCCGTCGGTTGGTTGAGGTATCCTTCGCCGGCGACTTCGCAAAAACAACTCTCCGGCATCTAAAATGAAAAGATGCAGATACGGTTTGCATTCGGCCAGCATGGGCTAGACGTCAACTTGCCTGATGGGCCGCGGTACGAAGTGATCGAGAGCCGCTCCGCTTCTGCATTGCCGGACGTGGCCGCAGCACTCGACGCAGCGCTCGACCGGCCCATTGGCAGCAAGCCGTTGCGGGAACTAGCAGCCGGTAAGAAGACCGCGGCCATCTCCGTTTGCGATATCACCCGGCCCGCGCCTAACTGGCTGACCCTGCCCCCACTGCTCAAGCGCCTTCACGACGCAGGCATCCCTATCGAGGGCGTGACCATCCTCATCGCGACCGGCTTGCACCGCGAGGCCACGCCGAGCGAGATCGATCATATTCTCGGACCGGAAATCGCCGCCAAATACCGGGTGGTGAACCACGATGCGCGGGTGCTGGCGGAGCATCGCTGGCTGGGCACTACCGGCCGGGGCATTCCGGTTTATATCGATGAACGCTTCATGGCGGCGGAGCTGCACATCACCCTGGGTTTTATTGAGCAGCATCTGATGCTGGGATTCTCCGGAGGCCGCAAGCTGGTGGCGCCGGGACTTGCTGCCCAGGAGACGATTAAGGTCATCCACTCACCCACGTTCATGCGCGAACCGATGGCCACCGAAGGGTCGATCGCAGACAACCCGCTCCACGCCCAACTGCTGGAAATCGCCAGGATGGCAGGGCACGACTTCATGCTGGACGTTACCTTGACGCAAAGCCGCGAGGTGTCCGGCATCTTCGCCGGTGATCCCGTCAAGGCGCATGCCGCGGGGGTAGACTTTCTGCGCACGACATCTCTGGAACGGCTCACTGGGCTGGCGGACGCGGTCATCACCAGCGCAGCCGGCTATCCGCTTGACCTGACGTTGTACCAGACGGTCAAGGGCGTCACGGCTGCCCAGCACATCGTGAAGCCTGGGGGGCGGATTCTGATTATGGGCGAATGCGCCGAAGGTGTAGGTTCCCCGGAGTTTGCCGAAAAGGTCGCGAGCTTTTCCGGCTACGACAACTTCCTGGATGAGATCCGCAGTGCTGCCGTGGTGATTGACCAATGGCAGCTGGAGAAGCTGGCGCTCACCGGGCAAAAGCACGAGCTTTTCCTTTATGTGCCAGGGCTGGCCAAGGAGCGGCTGGGAGGCCTCGCATCCCGTTGCTTCTGGGACGCAAGATCGGCGGTGGCCGCTGTCCTCAACGGTCTGCCGCTTGGGGCGCGGGTGGCGCTGGTGCCGGAAGGACCCTACGTCTACGCCCGGGTCGAAAATGAAGCACACGAATTGGTCGTCTGAACTCTAAATCCCAGCAAGCTATCATCATTCCTTAACACTACCTCTGTAGCGTGGTGCGCACTGTTGGTTAACCCCATCGGCGGGCGCTGTATAGCGGCCCGTTCAGGAGAGCCGCATGAGCAGTCGCGTCACAAGCATTGCGCACGGGGTAGGCCGGGTTGTCGCGTTCACTGCCGCGGGAGTCATATTGCCGTTGGCGGTCGCGCATGCCACCCTGACCATCTCCGAAACCGGATCCACCTTGATCCTTCCTCTGTTTAAGGCTTGGGTGGCCGCATACAGCAAAGTCGATCCTGATCTGCAGATGACGGTTGCGGCCACTGGCTCGCAGGCAGGTATTGCCCAGGCAATCGCGAAGCAGGTGCAGATCGGCACCTCGGACGCCTATATGTCCGACAACGACGCGATGGCGAACCCGCAGATCCTCAATATCCCTCTCGCCATCTCGGCGCAGACGGTGGTTGCCAACCTGCCTGAACTGCGAGGCGGCACGCTGAAACTGAGCGGCCCTGTGTTGGCGCTTATCTATTCGGGAAAAGTCAGCCAATGGGATGCGGCCCCCATCGCAGCCATCAACCAGGGTGTTCCACTGCCACATCACATGATCGTGCCGGTGCGCCGCGCAGACGGCTCGGGCGATACCTTTGTCTTCACCCAGTTCCTCACCTTCTCTACCCCCGACCAACAACACCTTTCCTCACAAGATTTCAATTGGGAAGGCAAGATAGGCTACGGCACGACGGTGAGTTGGCCGGCGGTAGCGGGTAGTCTGACTGCATCCGGCAATCAGGAGATGGTGCAGACAATTACCCGCACCCCCTACTCAGTCGGTTATATCGGTGCGAGCTTCAAGGACGATGCGGACAAGGCCGGCCTGCAAACCGCGATGCTGGAGAACCAGGATGGGAAGTTTGTGCTTCCTAACGCAGCCACGGTGACTGCGGCAGCCGCGGTCCTTACGCCGCGCACGCCCCCCGATCAGCGGCTTACGCTGGTGTTCGCGCCGGGCGCCAATTCTTACCCACTGATCAACTACGAATACGCAGTGGTCTCAACCAAGCAGTCAACCCCCCAGGTTGCCTCGGCCATCAGCAATTTCCTGCTCTGGTGCATCGCGCCGCAAGGCGGCAATGCGCCAACCTTCCTCGAACCTGTGCACTTCATTGGGTTGCCGACCTCTATCCGTGCGCTCAGTGAATTGCAGATCGCCAAAATCCAGTAGGAGATCGCCATGCCGAATATTGCTAATCAGGCGTCAGAGCCGTCCCGCACAGTGCAGGACTATATAGACGAGTTGCCCATGTGGCCGGACGGCACCCGGTTGCACTCCAACCCCATGACGACGATGCAGTGGCGCATCTGGATGTTGGCCGCCGCAGGCAAGTTCTTCGAGGGGTTTGTGGTTTTCATGACCGGCGTTGCGCTGCCGCTGATCGCACGTCAATTCGGTATCACCCCCGCCCAGAACGGCTTCATCAGTGCAGCGAGCCTGTGCGGAATCCTGATCGGCGCGGTCGGCCTGGGCAGCTTGTCGGATCGGTTCGGCCGCAAGTCCATGTTCATCGTGGAGATGATTATCTTCACCGCGTTCCTGGGCGCGGCCGTGTTCTGCAACAGCTTTGTTTCCCTGGTGATCTGCCTGTTCGGGCTCGGGCTCGCCCTGGGTTGCGACTATCCGACGGCGCACATGATCATTTCCGAGAACATACCCAGCACCAGCCGCGGCAAATTGGTGCTGGGCGCGTTCGCGTTCCAGGCAGTGGGAGCCTTGGCCGGCACCGCGGTCGGCTATGGGGTGCTGGTCCTTATGCCCAATCTGAATGCCTGGCGCTGGATGTATGCGACTGCGGTCATTCCCGCCCTTCTGGTCACCATCGGCCGCTTCTATGTCACGGAAAGTGCGAACTGGCTGCACTCTCGCGGCTCCACTGATCGGGCCACGGTCGCGGCCGGCCGGCTGCTGAAGCGAAACCCACAATACCCTTCGAATATCGTCTTGTCGCAGCAAGCGGCCGCCGGTGAGTCCCATGGGGGCGGTTCCTTCCTGTCATTGTTCAAGAAGCGCTACCGCCGGGCTACCATCCTCGCCTCGGTGCCATGGTTCCTACAGGACCTCAGCACCTATGGCATCGGCATCTTCACGCCGACCATCCTGGCTGCGGCACTGGGCAAGGAAGCCGACCATGTTCGCAGCCTGAATGATCTCATCGCGAACGATATCCTGGCCGCCAGAGGAGCGGCGATGATCACCATGCTGCTGATCATCGGCATTATATTTGCCGTCTTGCTGGCCGATAAGCTGGGCCGGATTCGGCTGCAAATCATCGGCTTCATTGGCTGTGCGGTTGGCCTGGTGCTGGCTTCGCTCTCGGTCGATGTCAGCGGTGGACTCAAGATCATACTTATCTGCAGTGGCTTTATGCTGTTCAACTTCATGACCAATCTTGGCCCCAATGCGCAGACCTACCTGCTTGCCGGCGAGGTGTTCCCGACCGCAATCCGGGGCAAGGGCGCCGGCTTCGCCGCGGCCTTTGCCAAGATTGGTGCAGTTGCAACCGCCTTCCTGTTCCCTATCCTGCTGGTCACCATCGGCACCCGGTTTCTGCTGTACGGCCTGGTGATCGCATCGCTGCTGGGGGCAGCGGTGACCTGGCTCTACCGAATCGAGACCACGGGGGTCAATCTCGACCGTATTGGCGAGGCCGAGGTAACAAGCAAACCGGAGGCGTCGTCCAGGGCGGTCGCCTGAAACGCCAGCGGGCGTGAAAGTGGACCTACGGGACGTCTCACGCGGGTTTTAGAGCGCCGCGTGAGAACCGGGATTTGCTAGCCAGCCCCGAACCCGGATTTCCTGCCACGCAGCGCTGGACAAGGCCGCGCGTGCGCCTTTCAGTAAGGAAAGGCGCATGAAGTTTGTCGAAGCCACCAAGTTCCACAGGAAATCCGGGGAAGGGGCGACCTGAACTTCAGAGCTGTCCAAATTAGCGAGAAAGGCAGGCTGTTGGAGCAGTCAGTCAGCTGATTACATTAGGAGAGCTTGGCCAACATCAAATCAGGTTCCCTATTTTGGGCCCACTGAAAACGAAGCATTAACCGCAGGTCCCTCCACTACGCTTCGCTCCGGAGTCAGGAGTTAATCCCGATTTGTCCCTTGGTTCCAAACCCTAATTTGGACAAGTCTGACCTGAACTTAGCCCAGGACGCAAGTCCGGGGAAACACGTCGCAATAGACTAGTCCCGTAGGGACGGTTGAAACGGGTGAGATGGATTCAGCCGTCCCTCCGGGACTAAAAATCTCTTCATGCAAATCCGAGTTCTCACGAGAGTCTTTCCGCAACCTGCATACCCGTGTCCTCGGCGCGATGAAAGATGCGTGCGCGAAAGTGCATCAATTATCATGTCTAGAGCCAAGGGTTGAGTGAATAGCGAAATGCGCGAAATGCGAAAGTGGCGAAATTGGCAGACGCACCAGACTTAGGATCTGGCGGGGCAACCCATGGGGGTTCGAGTCCCCCCTTTCGCACCAGTCGACTTACGAATCCCTCCCTCAAAGCCGATCGATTCTCGACTTTCCGCGTAAAAGATTCTTCAGCAGCCAGAACACCGACGGTCGCATGTGGAGGAAGGTCCCTGCGCCCTCATTGAAATGATCATTCAGCAACGTCGCGTAGTGGTAACCGGAGTGGGTTTGGTAAGCCCGGTGGGTGTGGGGACAGATGTGACATGGAAGGCTCTGCTGCAAGGCGAATCCGGCATCGGCATCATCTCGCTTTTTGATCCGGCCGGCTTCAGTTGCCGCATCGCCGGCGAGGTCAAGGATTTCAAGCCCGAAGACTACATCGAGCGCAAAGAAATCAAGAAGATGGGCCGTTTTATCCAGTTTGCCTTGGCGGCCTCAGAGTTTGCTATCAGCCAAGCAGGGCTGGATATGGAGAAGGAAGACCCGGGCAAGGTTGGGGTGTACGTGGGCAGCGGCATCGGCGCCTTTGAAGTAATTGAGCGCGAGCACAGCAAGCTGCTCACTTCCGGGCCTAACCGGGTGTCACCTTTCTTTATCACGGCCACGATCGCCAATCTTGCTGCCGGGCAGATCTCCATTCGCTACGGCGCGACCGGACCCAACCTGACCACGGCTACTGCGTGTACTACGGGCGCACATGCAGTGGGCGAATCCTTGCGCGTGATTCAACGCGGCGACGCGGATGTGATGATCTGCGGGGGGAGCGAAGCTGCGGTGACGCCTCTTTCCGTCGCAGGCTTCGCCGCCATGCGGGCTCTGTCTACCAGGAATGACGACCCGGGTACCGCCTCTCGCCCCTGGGATGCCGGCCGCGACGGATTTGTGGTGGGTGAGGGCGCGGGCATATTGCTTTTGGAGGAATACGAGCACGCAGTCGAACGCGGAGCGACGATCCTCGCCGAGCTGGTAGGCTACGCCGCCAATAGCGACGCCTATCACACCAACGCTCCTCCGGAAGATGGGCGGGGTGTGCGCCGCGTGATGCAGTTGGCTCTGCTGGACGCAGCGGTGGAACCCGGAGCCATCAACTATCTGAACGCACATGCCACCTCCACCCCCCTTGGCGATCGCGCTGAAGCCAGGGCTATCTGCGAGACTTTCGGCGAATCGGCGAAGCGCTTGCTGGTGAGCTCGACCAAGTCGATGACCGGCCACCTGCTTGGCGGGGCAGGCAGCCTGGAGGCGGGGATTACCGTGCTGGCGCTCAGGGACCAGGTGGCTCCTCCCATAACCAACCTGCAGGATGTCGATGAAGCTTGCTGCTTTTGCCTGGTCAGAGACAAAGGGCTCCCGTCGGCAATGGAGTATGCCATGACAAACTCCTTCGGCTTCGGGGGCACGAACGCTTCGCTTATCTTCCGTCGTTATCATGGCGAGGGGAAGTGAACCGCAGGTCCCTCCACTACGCTACGCTCCGGTCGGGATGACAATTCTTCTTGCACAATGAACTTGAGTTCCAAGCTAAATTGTCATCCCGACCGCAGCGCGTAGCGCGTAGTGGAGGGACCTGCGGTTCTCTGGCGGGTTCTCTTGACCAGCATCCCGGCGAAATGTTCTAGTCTAGCTACCATGAGCCAAGAACCTTCTCAGCCAAACGTTATTTTGGAGCGAACACCCGATTACCGCGAGGGCTATGCCAATAGCGTCCAGGTGCAAAAGAGCGTGTGGGATTTCCGGCTCACCTTCGGCACCGCGTACCAGGAGACGGCTGAACAGATCACCATCAACACTTTCCAAACCGTTTACCTGAGCCCACAACAGGCCAAGGCATTGTGCAATGTGCTGGGACAAAACCTGATCCAATACGAACACACCTTTGGCGCCATCTCACTCGAGCCACGGCCGATTATGCCTCAAGGTCCAGTCCACTAGAGCAGTTTCGCAATCACTGTGGCCCCCAGCAGAGGAGTAAGGACTCGTGGCCGTACTTCCCAAGCAACCAACAGAGTTCGACCGCCCATTGCCTCTGCGCGTCATCTTCCCCCTGCTCTTCGTGGGCGTCTTCCTTTCGCACCTTTCGCTGTTGCGGCTGCCCTACTACTGGGATGAGGCCGGTTACTACATCCCGGCGGCCTACGATTTCTTTCGCACCGGCGACGTGATTCCCTCCACTACCCTGGCCAATGCTCACCCGCCGCTGCCTTCGCTCTACCTGGCACTCTGGTGGGAGTCGGGCTTCACGCCCACTGTCACCCGCACGGCGATGTGCCTGGTGACCGCCATTGCCCTGCTCGCCGTGTACCGCCTGGCCATGCTGGTCAATGGCCGCTCGGCGGTCGCCGTTGCCACCACGCTGCTCACCGCAATCTATCCCATCTGGTTTGCCCAGAGCACCCTGGCCCACGCCGATATGTTCGCGGCGGCGGCAACCCTATGGGGACTGGTCTTTGTCTTCGCCGGGCAACGCCGCGCCCGGTTCCTGTGGGCTGCGGCAGCATGCTTTGCCGTGGCCGCATGGTCGAAAGAAACAGCCATTGTTACACCCCTGGCGATTGCGCTGTGGGAGATTTACCTCTACTTGCGCGGCAGGGGAGACGATCGCCGGGCTAACCTCCGCGCCGGCCTGGTGTTGCTGACGCCGCTGGCGGCACTGGTGGCCTGGTATGCCTACTACTACCACCGCACCGGCTACGTCTTCGGAAATCCGGATTTCCTGCGCTACAACGCGACCTCCACCCTGTCCCCGCTGCGCATCCTGCTAGCCCTGGCGCACCGCACCCTGCAGCTTACCGCCCACATGAACATGTTCGTGCCGGTGCTGTGCATGCTCGGGGCCATGCTCCTGCTGCCCTTGCGGGAACGCGACGGATCGCCGCGGCCGCGCATCGCGCCGGCCAGCCAGGCGATCCTTTATGTCGTGCTGGTGGCCAATGTCCTGCTTTTTTCCGTGCTCGGGGGCGCCCTGCTGACGCGCTATCTGCTCCCCCTTTATCCCCTGATCCTTCTGCTGTGCGTATCCACTTTCTACCGCCGCGTGCCCTATTGGTGGGGCCTGGTTCTGCTCACCGCCACTGCTTTTGTTATCGGACTTTTCGTCAACCCGCCGTACAAGTTCGCACCCGAAGATAACCTGAACTACGCCGATGTGGTTCGCCTGCACCAACAGGCAATCCGCCAGATTGTAGCTCGATTTCCCGGCAGCACGATCCTGACCGCGTGGCCGGCAACCGATGAGCTCACCAAGCCGGAGCTGGGCTATGTAAAGAAGCCGCTGGCGGTGGTTACCCTGGCAGACTTCTCCCTGGAAGAGATACAAAAGGCCGCCGCCTCCGCGCAGAATTTCAGTGTCGGCTTCGCCTTCTCCACGAAATACGACCCTCCGCGCCTACTAAACCTGGGTGCACGCAACGAGGCCTTCGATACCCGCTTTTTCGGTTTTCATCACGACCTTACGCCTGCCGCGATCGCTCACCTGCTGGATGGCAAGATCGTGTGGCGGGACGAGCGCCAGGGTGAATGGGCGGCGGTGCTGCACTTCGATCGCCCCCAGGTAGCAAATTTGAGCACTCCCCAGGCCCGAGAAGAGGTGCCGGGCGGGATAATCCCCTGAACCCTGACCCCCCAGAACTATACTGGTGGGGTGCTCCCCCGGCATCCAACGCGCACGATTCTGCTCCTATTGGGCATTTTTTTACCCCCCCTTGTCTCACCCCTCGGAGCAATGGGGCAAACGCCGGCTCCCATGCCTGGACGATTGCTGCTGGTGCTGCCCTTTGACAACCGCACCGACCAGCCGAACCTGGACTGGATCAGCGAAGCGGTTCCCGAGGTACTCAACCGGCGTCTTGCGTCCGCGGGCTTTATGCCGATCAGCCGCGATGACCGGCTCTATGCCCTCGACCACTTAGGGCTGCCCCCCACCTTTCAACCTTCCCGGGCCAGCGCAATTCGCCTGGCGCAGACGCTGGATGCCGACTACGTGATCGTCGGATCCTTTGCCACCAGCGGTTCACGCGTCCAGGCCAAGGCCATGATCCTGAAGATGGACACGCTGCACATGTCCGCTCCTATCCAGGAAGAAGCGGATATGACACATTTGCTCGACGTGTTGAATAGCCTCGCCTGGGCCGTGGCGAAGCAGATTGATCCGCAATTCTCCGTGGCCCGGAATACTTTCGTGGCCGCCGGCGCCGGGCTGCGGGTAGACGCCTTCGAGAACTATATCCGCGGGCTGGTGGAAAGCGATCCCGCGGAACAGATTCGCCACTTGAAAGAAAGTGTGCGGCTTGACCCGAGCTTCTCACCGGCGCTGCTCGCTCTGGGCAAGGCCTATTTTGCCAACCAGCAATTTGACCTGGCAGCAACCACCCTGGGACGCCTGCCGCGCAACGACCCCAACGCGCGCGAGGCGGACTTCGATCGCGGCCTGGCTTATTTCTATATCGGCAGCTACATCAAGGCGGAAGACGCCTTCGCCTTCGTGAGCAAGCAGCTGCCCCTGCCCGAGGTGGTCAACAACCAGGGAGTGGCGGCCAGCCGGCGCGGCCTGGATGCCTCCTCCTTCTTCCAACAGGCGGTGGCGGCCGACCCAAATGATCCGGACTACCAATTCAACCTGGCCATAGCCCTGAGCCGCAAGAAGGACAACGCAGGAGCGCTGCGGGCCATCGGACAAACGCTCAAGCTCCGCCCCCAGGACACTGAAGCTCAGGCCTTCCAGGCGACGCTTCGTTCCGCGCCGGTCAGCACCCGAGTGAACGCGGTGTTCGATCCGACCGCGGGGACCGACAACGCTCCCCTGGAGCGGATCAAGCGGACGTTCAACGAAGCGTCCTTCCGCCAGGCGGCCTTTGAAATGGAGCAGATGGAAGAGGCTCACCTGGCGACCCTGCCGCCGCAGAAGCGGGCGGCCGCGCTGACCGAAGCGGGAATGCGATTTGTCACCCAGGGGCTCATACTGGAGGCCGAGCGTGAATTCCAGGCAGCGCTGGAGGCTGAAAGCGGCAACGCGGACGCGCATGCCGGGCTAGCCCTGGTGAGAGAGCAAGACGGAGACACCAAGGAAGCGCGGCTGCAGGCAGAAGCGTCGCTCAAGAGGCAGCCCAACGTGACCGCTTACCTGGTCCTTGCCCGGCTCGACCTGCAGGCCAACCAGAAGCCCGCGGCAGCGGACGACGTGAGTGGCGCGCTCAAGCTGGAACCGCAGAATGCTGCGGCGCGCGCGCTTAAGCAACAGATCGAGAGCAAAGGACAAGCGGTTCCGTGAATCGCGTGCTCGCTATCTTCGCGTTGTTGCTGGCCTCAACTGGCTGGGCCGAGCAGCCGCGCGTGATCGTGATGCACTTGAACGACACCATCCAGCCGGTCAGCGCCGATTACCTGGCGCGGGGGCTGGACTTGGCCGCGGCCCAGCATGCGAGCGCAGTGCTGATCGAGCTCGATACGCCTGGCGGGCTGCTCGATTCCATGCGGCAGATCGTGGGCAAGGTCCTTGCCTCGCCGGTGCCAGTTATTGTTTATGTCGCGCCCTCCGGCAGCCGGGCCGGATCGGCGGGATTTTTTCTACTGGAAGCGGCCGATGTGGCGGCGATGGCTCCCGGCAGCAATGCCGGCGCGGCCCATCCGGTGGTGATGGGGGCCAAGCTCGACGACACCATGAAGCAGAAGCTGGAGAACGATACGGCAGCTTTTCTGCGCTCGTATGTGGCTCGCCGGGGGCGCAATGTAGCCGCTGCCGAGGATGCGGTCCGGACTTCCAAGTCCTACAGCGACAAGGAGGCGCAGCAACTTAATTTGATTGACGTGATCGCGCCCGATGAGACGGCGCTGCTGACCATGTTGGATGGCCGCACCATTACTCGCTTTGACGGTTCTAAAGTGGTGTTACATACGCGCGACGCACAGCTGGTCGCGGTCGAGCCGACCCTGCGCGAAAGTATCCTGGACCGGCTCACCGACCCCAACCTGGCCGTGCTGGTGCTGGTGCTGGGCGGACTACTGATCTACGTGGAGTTCAATACCCCGGGCACCATCGTTCCTGGAACGCTGGGAACCCTTTTGGTCCTGATCGCGCTCTTTGCCTTGAATTTACTGCCGGTGCGCTACACCTCGGTCATGTTACTTGCGGCTGCATTTGTCTTGCTGATCCTGGAGGCGCACTTCGCCACCCACGGTGTTCTGGCGGGCGCCGGCATTCTCGCCCTGGTGTTTGGCGCCCTAACCCTGGTCGACGGCCCCATTCCAGAGTTGCGGGTGCATCTGGCCACCGCGCTGAGCGCCGGCCTGGCGTTCGGGCTGATCACGGTGTTTCTGTTGCGGCTTGCGCTGCGCGCACGACGCAGCAAGTCGCGCATGGGCGGGGACGCCATGATCGGGCAGATCGCGGTGGTGACGCAACCGCTTGCTCCCAGCGGCCAGGTAATGGTGAACGGCGAGATCTGGCAGGCTGAATCCGCTACCCCGGCGGCGGCGGGCGAACGCGTGCGGGTGCGCGGCCTACGCGACCTTACGTTATTAGTGGAGCGGGTTCCTTAGGCTGTTGGCGGGTTAGCGCTCCTGTACAATCTTTGCTGAGCGAGGCCCCCACCATGGGTATCGGCATTCCCGGCCTGATTCTTATCTTTGTAATTGCCATTTATCTGATCAATTCCGTCAAGATACTCAGAGAATATGAGCGCGGTGTGGTCTTCCGGCTGGGGCGTGCTCTGCCCACTCCGAAGGGTCCGGGTGTCATCCTCATCTTTCGCCCTTTCGATCAGATGGTGCGTGTCTCGCTGCGCCAGGAAGTGCTCGAAGTACCGCCGCAGGACATCATCACCCGCGACAACGTAACCCTGAAGGTTAATGCAGTCATTACCTTGAAGGTCGTCGACCCGTCGCGCGCGGTGATCGAGGTGATGAACTACGTCTACCAGACCTCGCAGTTTGCGCAGACAACCTTGCGCTCGGTGCTGGGCGAAGTGGAGCTGGACGAACTGCTCTCCCACCGGGAATTGCTCAACCAGAGGATCCAAACCATCATCGACCAGCACACTGCGCCTTGGGGAGTAAAGGTAGTCAGCGTCGCCGTCAAGCAGGTGGACTTGCCCGAGTCGATGCTGCGCGCCATCGCCAAGCAGGCCGAAGCAGAACGCGAGAAGCGGGCCAAAGTGATCCATGCAGAGGGTGAGTTCAGCGCAGCACAACGCCTGGTGGATGCCGCTGCCCTGCTCGCCACCCAGCCCATGACGCTGCAGTTGCGCTATCTGCAGACACTTCAGGATATTGGTGTAGAGAAAAATACAACGATCGTCTTTCCGCTGCCGCTGGAGATGATGACACTGTTTAACAGGATGAGCGACATGCGCCTGCCCGCGCCCCCAGCCGCTGCGGAAATCAAGCCGGAGAAACAGCTATGAATTCCCTGCTGGATGATGAAGAAGAAGAAGGTAAAACGTCGGAGATCACGCTCAGCACGGCTTCCCTGCTGGGTATTTTCTTTGGCTTGGTATTGATCTGCGGCGTGTTCTTTGGGCTTGGTTATTCCATGGGCCGAGGAACGGGGCGTGCCCCCGCGGCCGCCACCGTGGCCGCTGCGGAACCCGAGGAGACGCCGGCGTCAGATCCACCGCGGCCTGCAGCGCTTGCGCCGGCGGAACAGGATGAGGCTCCCCCATCAGCCGCGCGCGTTCAACAGGACGATACTCCTGGTGATGAGACGACCGTTGCGCCGGCGAAAGCGCCTGCCGGCAAGCCGAGCGCTGCACAAAAGATTCCAGCCAGCTTGCCCGCCGAAGCAGATACGAGTGCGGCTGCGGTTTCCGGCAAGCCGATGGTACAAATCGCGGCCGTCGCCCGTCCCGAAGATGCCGATGCGCTGGTCGCTGCTCTGCGTCAGCGTGGTTACGGAGTAGTGGTGCGAAACGAGCCCCAGGACAAGCTGCTCCACGTGCAGGTGGGACCCTTTGCCGACCGCGGAGAAGCGGCGGCCATGAAACAGAAGCTGCTCTCCGACGGCTATAACGCCATCATCAAGCAGTAAAGCTAGCCTTCAACTCGTTTGCCGCGAAGCAGGGAAAGACCTACCTCGGGGCTCAATAGGCTGCGGAAAAGACTCCTTTCTATTGAAGGGGACGGCCTACTTAGAACTCACGGCTCCTTCTTGAGAGGATTCGATTGCCACTGACTCCGGTGAAACGAAGGGGTGATGGAACGTTTACCTTTGGGGGAAACCTTCTCTAGAAAGTCATCGTCAGAGAAACTGTAGCGGTTGCGTTCCGTCACTCACCCTCTTAGTCCCGACCTCTCCACAAAACCGTCATCCTGAGCGAAGCGCCTAGCAGATCTGTCGCATAAAGAAGGTCTTACGGCGCGGAGTCGAAGGACCCCGGCGATGCTTGTTTACAGATGCTCTTCTAAGCTTTTCGGCCACATACCATGAGGGAGATAAAAAGTCACAGGCTCAAAGGCAAACAGAAAGCCGACTTCGACCCACGGTTCTCTTTCCTATTGGAGAGTGGCCCCTTTTAAGGTACACTGAATCCCCTAAGGGCCCATAAAACAGGGTTTATGACTTGGCCGATCGAAAGAAAGTTCCCGCTGCCTTCTATCGCACCGAGATGGGAACGGAACCCGTGCGCGAGTGGCTTCGATTGCTTCCGCCCGAGGACCGGAAGATTGTCGGCGACGATCTTCAGACCATCGAGTACGGCTGGCCCGTCGGCATGCCGGTCTGCCGCTCCCTCGGCGGCGGTCTCTGGGAGCTGCGCAGCACAATCCGGCATGGTATCGCCCGGATTACTTCGTCGTGCACGAAGAGCGGCTGGTGCTGTTGAACGGCTTTACGAAGAAAAACGCAGAAGACCCCGCAAAACGAACTGGAGCTAGTGGTGTGTCTCAAGCAGATGATCGTTTATCCGGTCTGAAGGGTACGGACCTCAGCCCGTACGTAAGACTCGCAAAATCAACCGGGCTTTACAGGCTGCGGAAAAACTCATGTTTTGTATCAGGGCACGACTTTAGTCGTGCCGTAAACGATTGAAAATACGTCGGGCTTTAGCCCCTGAGGTACGTCTTTCTTGCCCGATCGCGAGTTTTTCCGCAGCCTGTTTAGCCCCTGAGGGAATACCGGCTGGTTGGCTTCACCCTTTGCGGGGCGCTGAAAATGGATTCAATCATTGAGACACTACACTAGCGCGCAAGCGGAAAAACGACATAGAAAGGGAGAGGCGGCAATGAGCAACAAATACATCGGTTCAAGCGTCGACGACTTCTTGAAGGAAGACGGAATCTACGAAGAAACCCGGGATGTCGCGATCAAGCGCGTCCTTGCCTGGCAGATCAAGCAAGCAATGAAACAGAAGCGAATCTCCAAACGCGAGATGGCCCAGCGCATGAAGACGAGCCGCAGCCAGGTCGACCGTCTGCTTGATCCGGATAACATGAGCGTCCAGCTCAATACGCTGCAACGCGCGGCCGGCATTGTCGGCCAGCGTCTGGTCATCGGACTCGAGCCTGTCGCATAAGCATCTTCTTCCCCATTGCTGTGGCGGGCTGCACCTGCCCATGGGAGAGGCAAAAAAAGTAGAAACCTGCTCAGCTTGACGCGATCAAAGAACAGCAAGTGCCGTTCACATGGGGGATTTTTCGGCCGTCACCGGATTTTCGGGGGTAGGTAATCCGTGAAAAACCAACGATACTGCTGGCGACGTGGAGCGACGGGGTGTTCGCAGTCACCGGCAATGACGACAAGCAAGAGGTCGCGAGCCTGTCCGTCCGGGGGCTTGCACCGGATGGAACGTGCAAGTGGGACCCTTTGCCGAGCGCGGAGAAGCTGCAGCCATGAAACAGAAGCTGCTCTCCGACGGCTACAACGCCATCATCAAGCAGTAAGGCTAGCCTTCAACTCGTTTGCCGCGAAGCAGGGAAAGACCTACCTCGGGGCTTAATAGGCTGCGGAAAAGACTCCTTTCTGTTGAAGGGGACGGCCTACCTCGCCGCAGCGAGCATTAGGCCGTCCATAACTGCTTTGAAATGATTTCGGCTTTAGCCGCTGACGGATACCTTCTCCTCAAAACCCACGGCTCCTTCTTGAGAGGATTCGATTGCCACTGACTCCGGTGAAACGAAGGGGTGATGGAACGTTTTACCTTTGGGGGAAACCTTCTCTAGAAAGTGATCGTCAGAGAAACTGTAGCGGCTACGTTCCGTCAGGATGATGTGAAAAAATTGATTTGCTCGAGTTTTCGCGATTTTATTTTTGATCCCAACCTCTCCACAAAACCGTCATCCAGAGCGAAGCGCCTAGCTAGCAGATCTGTCGCATAAGAAGGTCTTACGGCGCGGAGTCGAAGAGCCTGTCCTGAGCGTAGCCGAAGGAACCCCGGGCGATGCTTGTTCACAGATGCTCTTCTAAGCTTTTCGGCCACATACCATGAGGGAGATAAAAAGCCACAGACTCAGTAGAGCGTTTCCATTGTTTCGCGAGGGCCAGGAAGTGCAGAGCAGCCAGCCTCCGCTGATCGATACATTGATCGTCTCGCCCGAATACTTCCACGTGCTCGGCATGACTCTCTCGCGTGGACGCCTCTTCGTCGACCAGGACCTTGAAGACAAACCTTCGATCGCAGTCATCAATCAGGCCCGCGGCCCGCACCTACTGGCCGAACCAGGATCCGGTGGGCAAGCGCATCCGGTCGGAAGCCGCCAAGCCGGACTGGATCACCATCGTCGGGGTCATTGCCGATGCACGCACAGAATCGCTCGCGGACGCCGGCATTCCGCAGATGTCCCTCGACATCTACCAGCGCCCCGCCAAGTTTCTTGCGGTCTACCTGCGTGGACTGGTCGATCCCGCCGCCATCTCCGCGCAGGTGCGCACACAAGTCCAGGCCGTCGATCCGGAGCTTCCTGTCTTCCACGCGGAGACCTTGAACGACGTTCTCTCCTCTTCTCTTTCTGTGCGGCGGTTCTCCATGGAAATGGTGGCGCTATTTGCTGCCACAGCCCTGCTGCTCGCGGGCCTGGGAATCTATGGAACCATCTCCTTCCTGGTCAATGAGCAATCGCGCGAGATCGCCATTCGCCTCGCACTGGGCGCGCAAAGGCGCAATATCCTCAAGATGGTTTTACGCCAGGGCCTCATTCTGGCCGCCGTCGGCGCCGGCGTAGGGCTGGTTGGCGCGCTTATTGTTTCTCATCTCATGGCCGGCCTGCTTTACGGTGTCTCGCCCTACGATCTCTCACCTTCGCCGGCGTAACCGCCGTCCTCACCGCCGTCGTGCTCGCCGCCAGCTACGTCCCTGCACTGCGCGCCATGCGCCTCGATCCGATCACCACACTCCACTCCGAATGACCTTTGGCACTGCTTGCGACTTGTCTTCACAAGTTGTTGCCATCCCAATGACCTCCTTCGGGCTGCTGATCAATTCACCCCACAGCGAGTTCCAGAGGATTAGTCGATTAGTCCCCAAAAACGCCTCAGTATTCACTGACTTCCAGTCGGAGACTTTCCACTTGGACGTATAGCCGGTTATACGTCCAAGTGGACTGGATTTGTAAACACTGGCCGACTTTTCGTTCCATATATAGCTTCTTAAATCCACGGATCTAGAGAGACGATTTTAGGGGGGTCTGCTTCTCTCCCGACTCCGAAAAGCCTTCGGACGTAATTCGTGGCCTAACGGAACCGACCCTTTCACCGGAAAATGGCTCTTCCCGCCCTCTCTAATTTGCAGAGTGCCCGTCCCGCCAGGACAAATTACCAGGGAGCGAAGCCGAGCGACTCTTAATGGATGGGCATGTAAGTGCCACAAATGAATTGTCATCCCGACCGGAGCGTAGCGTAGCGGAGGGACCTGCTGTTCTCTCGTCCAGCAACCGCGCCAAAGGCGAGCCCGCCTCTACCTCTTGTCATCCCGAGCAGCCAAGGATCTGCTCTTCTTAAGCCGGCCAAACGTGAGCCGGACACACAAGGGACTGCACCCAGCGCGACATATGCTAATCTCCGCCTGAACCCGCCGGCGAAGAGAAAACAAGATGCTGGTCGAAAAACGGCAGAACGTCGGTTGCAACGCGGCCATCGGGGCTCCATTTGTTCTCATTCCAAACACCGTTATATTCTTCGGCTTCATGCGGGATGCCATACTCATTGAGTATGCGGTTGAAGACCTGGTTGGCGTAGACGTGGTCCTGTATTTCATCATTCCGGTCCCAATCGAATTTAAAGCCGCGTAGCGATTTCAAATTCTCGGCATAGCGCGGGATCATTCCCTGCAGAAAGAAACCCTCCCGCAACCGCTGTGTGGCTGCGGCATCAACGACATAGGTGTCACCGGCCTTACGGGCTTGCAGATCGAAATAAAGCGGGGGCCGGTTCACATCAGGCAGGGCAGCCTGATAAATCGTAGTGAATATCTGGTTGAAGCCACCCTGGTGAACATCGTCCAGTGAGGTAGCGTTGGCGAAAACCTTCCAATCGGGACGGAGATACATCGGCAGCAGTCCTGACCCTGTCCCTCCAGGATGCAGCGCATACACCGTCCCGAACACGTCCGGATGCGTCATGCCGAAGCGGATGGCCCCATATCCGCCCATGTAGTCTCCAAGAATCCCGCGCGAGTCGCGACTGGAGAGGCTGCGAAAGTTTGTATCCACGTACGGAACGACTTCCCGAATCATGAAATCCTCCCAGTTCCCAGTCACCGGTGAGTTTAAATACCAGGAACAGCCAAGTGGGGTGGTCATATCCACTGCCACGAAGATCACCTCACCGATAGCGTGGGATGCGATGGCATGGTCAATCAACTCGCGGACATCTTGCTGGTAGAAGTCCGGACGGAACGCCCCGAGAGGCGAGGGAAGATAGTAGATCACCGGATAGCGCTGCGCCGAACCGTTATAGCTGGGCGGGAGGTAAACGGCAAGCTTGCGTACCGGGTTTGTGCCGATCAGTCCCTGGGTTAGGCTCTCGCCGCGCAACTCGCGGACATTTACCTGGCTCGGGCTCTCCGCTGCAGGCAAGGACGTAGTTCCGAGCGCAGCCACCAAAGACAGCAGCAACAGCAAGGACACATGCATGCGATGCCCTATGAAACTCATGATCTTCCCCTCCGCTCAACTGCTGGCTTTCGAACCATGCCGCGATTCGCGAACGAAGCGGTGCTCTCGTCCAGTTTTATCCTGGCACGATTAATACTACATTGTGAGTATAATTGTCCAGGAGTAGAGCAGGCATACGGAGTCAGCTTAGCCGAACTTCGCTATCAGGGAGAGAAGCGTCGTGCAATCGGCATTTTGTAACAACTCTTCTTGCTGTGCACGCATCGTTCGGGCAGAGCACTCCTCCTACAACGTCAGCATCAGTTTTCGACGATTCAGGCGCTCGACGTCAAGAGTATGCAAAAGCAGTTGAGACCGGTCAATCGAAGCCAAGCGAGGCGGGGGCAGAGCTGGCATATCGCCCATGACCTGATTTTAGTGCGGTCAACGTATCCGTAACCATTACTGTATGTAGACATTCGTCAATTTCTTCACAGCTTCCTGTCCCGTAAACTCTGGCCCCCGTTAAGATAGCCGGGGTTTCGCCGATACAACATCGCGCCGCTTGCATTCGGCCGGGATCTTGAGCAATGGCTCATGTTTTGTCACGCCGCCGACCCTCTGGAAGTAGTCGAAGTATTCCTGCGTCGTAGGTGGCGCAACGACCGCATGGTGGGAAACCTGGGGTGGGAAACCTGGGGAAACCTGTGGGGAAACCTGGGGAAACCTGGGGGAAACCTGGGGGGAAACCTGGGGGGAAACCTGGGGGGAAACCTGGGGACGTTCACCACGTTTACTTACGGCCAGCGCGTACCCTCGGTATCCAATCCACCTCGGTTCAAATCTCACTCAATCAGTTTTGGCGCGCTATTGCATTTGAACCAACGAACCAACGCAGCGGAGGCCCTGATAGCAGCCGCCGTGATTAGGGAAACGTGGTGAACGTCCCCGTGTTTCCCTCGTGTTTCCCTAGATTAATTCACGCAATTCGCGTCGAGTCCGAGCTGCGGTTTACAGTTCGCGAATTGCAGTCACAGGGTTCCGGCGCATCGCTCGATGTGCCGGAAAGTAGCATGCCAGCAAAGACATCGCTCCCAGGAGCATGACGACGGAAACGACGGTGACGGGATCGTTGGCTCCGATTCCGTACAAGAGCCGGGCGATGAAACGTGTCAGTCCCAACGCAAACGCCAGTCCCAGCGCCATCCCAATGCCTGTGAGCCACAATCCCTGCAACAGCACGAGTCTCAGCACGTCGACGCGCGAGGCGCCCAGAGCCATTCGTACTCCGATCTCGTGGGTCCGCATTTGAGTCCGATAGGCCACAACTCCGTAGATCCCGGTCACCGCAAGAACCAGCCCGATCAGCGCGAACATGCCCGCCAGGGCGCTCTGTACGACAGCGAAACTGCTCGCCATCTGGGTACTCTCTCGCATGGGACGCACATCGAAAACTGGCAGCCGTGTATCGATTTCGTGGATGGCGTTTTCCACCGCTGGCGCAAGGTCGACCGGATTTCCCTCGGTCTTCACCTGCACGATAGTCTCATACCCCACCTGGAAAAAGCTCATATACACGATGGGCTCCGGTGACTCATTCACGAATATATGTGTCGAATTTCTCGCGACGCCGACAACCGTGAAAAGGCCGCCCCATATCCTGAGTTTCTTTCCCAGCGGATCCTGTCCCGGCCAGTATCGCCTCGCCGCGGTCTGATCCACGATGAGTACCCGCGGGGCCTTTTCATCGTCATCCGGTGTAAACTCGCGTCCTTCCAGAATGGGTATATGAAGGGATTCGAAATACCGCGGGGCCACTTCGGCGTGGTACACCTGCAAAGATTCATGGGGGTGTGGCACATACCCTTCCGGATACGCATCGTCCCCCTTGTGGCCCAAGGTCATCGGAATCCAGTCCGTAAGAGACGCAACCTTCACGCCAGGCAATGCCGACACGCGATCAAGAATCTTGTGACGGATCACCTGTTCCTCGTCGTGGCTGTAGCCGGCAATATTCAGCCCCACGGACGCAGTGAGAATGTGGTCCTGTTCAAATCCGGGATTCGCGCCGGCGAGATTCCGCAGTGTTCGCAGAAATAGCCCGGAGCAGACCAGCAGAGGAAGCGAAAGCGCGATTTGCGCCACTACCAGCCCGCTGAGCAATTTCCGGTTGCGTGAGCCGCCGGAGATGCTTGCAGACTCTGCCTTCAGTACCTCAATGGCCGGCGCGTGGGCCGAACGCCAGGCGGGGAGCGCGCCGCACAGCATGCCGGCCAACAGGGACGACACCGCAATCCCGATTACCACCTTATGGTCCATGCTCCCGTTGAGTATGAGGGGATTCGAGTTCGCCGGAAAGAACCATGCGAATGTCTTCGATGTCCACGATGTCAACACAAGGGCCACGGCTCCTGCGACGATGGAAAGCACCACGCCCTCCAGCACCATCTGCCGCACCAGTTGAATACGATTCGCCCCGAGCGACTGCCGGATGGCAAGCTCACGCCGCCGGGATACAAACCGCACCAGCGTGAGCGTAGCCACGTTCGCGCTGGTCAGCAACAGCACCACAGCGGCGAAGGCCAGCAGAATGGGCAGCGTCGCCGCCATGTATCCGTTGGCGCCGAATGGTGAGCGCCACATGGGATCCAGCGTGATCCGGTTATCGCCCAGATGATCGTCCGGAAACGCCGCGACAATATTGTGCATCACGGTGTCGAGGTCCTGGGCTGCCTGGCCACGGCTCACGCCGGGCCGCAATCTTCCTATTACGTTCAGCCAGACCGCACCACCACTGCGATGCGTCATCCGCCACACATCCGTCCCGAGGGGATCGAGCGTTACCCACAGATCTTCACGGATCCCGGGCATTGCTCCGACAACCCCCTCCGGCGCCACACCGATCACCGTCACAGGATGCCGGGCGATCTCGATCGACTTGCCCACAATTGCCGGGTCTTCGGCATAACGCGTCTTCCAAACGGAATAGCCCAGGACCACGTTGGGAACAGCATCTGGACGGGACTCTTCTTCAGCCAGAAAGAAGCGCCCCAGCATCGGCTTGATGCCGAGCACGTCGAAATAATTCGCCGACACGTTCGCAATATAGGCGCGCTCCGGCTGTGCACCGCCGGTCAGCGTGATCCAATCGTGATGATAAGCGAGTATTCCGGTGAAGGTGTGGTTCTGCTCGCGCAGATCGCGATAGTCGAGATACGAGAAGGGCGGAGTCGGAGAGAAGTTCCGTTCCCCCCGCTGCAGGCTCACAAGGTCGTCCGTGTCCCGTGCGCCAGGAATCGGACGCAACATTGTACCGTCGATCCAACTGAATACGGTGCTGTTGGCGCAAATAGCTACGGCCAGCATCGCCGTCGCGGTGATCGTGAAGCCGGGGCTCTTACGCAGTTGCCGCAACGCATAACGGACATCCCGGCCTAGTTGTTCAAGCCACGCTTGGCCCCACATGTCGCGCGTCACATCTTGCACAAGAGGAATATTTCCAAATTCCCGCGCCGCCGCTTGTCGCGCCGTCTCCGCCGTCTCGCCTCGCGCCACTCGATCTGCAATCGCCATCCGCAGGTGCGCATCAATCTCTTCCTGCAATTCACGCTTGCGCCGCTGAAAACCGAAGCTCGGGAACCACTTCATGACTCACTCTCCTCCGGCTTGACGTACATCACCGACCCAATCGCTTCGACAATCCGCTCCGATCGGCCCAGATCAGAGGCCAACTGCTTTTTCCCCTTGGCCGTGATTCGGTAATATCGGGCTTTTTGCTTGCTCTCTGACTGCTTCCACTCAGACTGCACCCAGCTCTGACGCTCCAATCGATGGAGAGCCGGATACAGTGATCCGGTCTCCACCTGAAGCACGTCTCCGGATCGCAAACGTAAAGCCTGGACAATTCCGTATCCGTGCTGCGGTTCCCATTGCAGGGTCTGAAGAATAAGCATGTCGAGTGTTCCCTGCAGCAGCTCGATTCGGTTCTTATATTGACTTCTTTCGTTCATAGATGTAGACAATCTACTCCTAATGAAAGTAGATTGTCTACTTCGTTTTGTATAGCGCACCGAGCAGCCTTGCCCACTCAGCAGATTTAAAAATACGTCAATTCTCAGGACGAGAATTGGTGATTCTGCATTGGCGCTCAATCGCCAAGTCGTAAACTGACCGGCTGCTGAACTGCCCTCCCGCTCGATGAGCGGCATTGAAGGGACAGGCATTGAAGGGACGAAGTAACCACCATCCGAACAGCCTCAGCGAGGTGCGTCGAGCGGTGATTATTTCGTCCGTCCCTTCAACACCCAGCGAAACGAGCAGCGAAAACTCCAGCAGGCGGAAAAGGGATACGACTCGCTACGATACTTCGTGTTTACTACGATTCAGGAGGCGGGAGTCGGGGACGCCGAAAGTGTCAGCATGAAGATTGCCAAGGCCTTCGTCGATCATCCGAACTGGCGGCAGAGCGAAGCCGCGCTTCGAGAAGTGCGCAAGGCGGTGACGTTCGCCGTGTATGTGGAAAAGGATGATCTGGACGAAGTGGCAGCGATCGTCGAAAAGCTGCTCGATAAGCTGCTCAGGAGCACTGCGTGAACAGGAAGACACCTGACGATGCGCGAGAGAACCTCGCTCAGCGCATTCGCGATTGGGCAACGCGGCTGGATGTACGCGTCCAGGCAGTTACGATACGCAAGATGCAGAGGAAGTGGGCGAGTTGTTCCACCGCCTGTGATGAAGGAAGTAAACACGGCGACAGGATACGTATTTGCGGCAACCTCAGGCGTAATACCTATCCTGGCGCCGTATTTGCCCCCGTGTAGGGAGCACCACCAGCATCAGCCGCACGACCTCCTACCGGCGGCGATATCGGCCAGAGCGTATGATCTCTTCGAAATAGGTGTTTGCCTATGGAAAGTTGAGGGGACATCCATGATGTTGGAAGAGGAGCCTGGGAGACGCTCTCGTTCCGTCCTACGGTTAATATTTCTTTCGCTGACAGGCGTTCCGCTCCTTACCCTTGCCATATGTGCGTCAGCATTGCAAGGAGAACAATATTCGGAGCCAATTCTCGGAATTTAATCGTCAGACGGGAGTGGTACTTTTTGCGAGCCCACTTACAAAGTACCAGTCCGGTCTGACGATTAAATTGCGCCAGACTTTGCAGGCACTTGTCCGAGAAGCCGGTTATTCGTCCAAGTGGAACCGACTGCATTGGTAAACACAGCCGACTTTCCGGCAGTGATTTCTCCAGACGGTGTCAGCCAATTCCGAGTTGGTAAACAACCAGTAACTTCCGAGTAGGCGGTCATACGCCCGGAACTCCGAAAGTCGAGGAATTTTCCGCTTGTAGTGCTCATGCGTGCATTGGCGGAGATAACCGGCCAAAAATCTGACTCAACTCTCAAGAGTTGTTTATAAGAAGCTATATTTTCTTTCAGTTGGATTCTTCAGGAGGCGGGGCTCTGTTTCCAGCTGAGATCTTGGCGGGTCACGCCGGGAGCAGAACCCCTGTGAGGTAACGATCCTCTTTGTCCCAGTTTCCGTCTCGCTGGACAAGGCTGCGGCCGGTTGGGCGGAAGACTGCGACGAAATCATCTTACGCCATTGTCCGGTTTGTGAGAGCGATACGATCATCGGTCACGGGCGCCGCCGCAAGCAGGCGCACGATGAGCATCACGACTGGATCGGGATTCGCCGGGGCCGCTGCATCAAGTGCGGAAGGACCTTCACCTTCCTGCCGTTGTACTCACTCCCTTACACCCATTACAGTCTGGTGGCGCGCTGCCACACATTGCTGCGGCGCTTTGTGGAGCACTGTTCATGGGAAAGAGCAGGGTCGAGATTCAAGGATGCGGATCGCGTGCCGGATTCCTCCACGGTTCGCCGCTGGTCGAAGGGTCTGGACTGTTCTCAGCCGGCACTTTCATTTCTTTCCCACACTTTAACTCGCGTGGCTCACTGGCTAGAGCGTGGTAAGCCTGGCGCGCAGAGAGCAGCACCGTTGCCCTGGCTCATTTCGGCTCTCGAAGTCCTCTGGCCCATGCGCGTATAAAAAATCCGCGCGCCCACCATCCTTGCCTGGGAACCGCAGAGGAGTCGTCCCAGACTGGGTTCCAGAGGCGGAAAAAGAGCGTGAGCCAAGATGTCGAGACACACAGACGGCGAATGCCGTTGCTGGAGTACTTGCGGCAACAGAACTGGATTGGCCGGCCTGCGGGCCGTAGGGAGTATGTGGGTCTCTGTCCGCTGCATGAGGAGAGCCGGCCCTCGTTCTACGTCAACACACGCAAGGATGTCTTCTACTGCCACGGCTGCGGGCAGGGCGGCGATCTGATTCGCTTCCTTCAGCTCTCACATCACCTGGCCTTCCACGAAGGTCTTGCTTATCTCGATCCACCGGCCACTCGAGAAAAAGATGCAGTCGCAGTGCTCGAACAGGCGGCCACTTTCTATCAGCACCAGCTGGATCAGTATCCGGAGGCGCTCGGCTATCTCTGGCAACGCGGAGTTTACCATCCTGCCTTGATTCGAGAACTGGGCATCGGCTATGCCCCCGGCGGAAATCTGCGTCGTCATCTCACAGCGCAGGGTTATTCTTTCGAACTTTTGCGGACAGCCGGTCTTATCAACGCACAGGGCGCGGATGCTCTTTATCAGCGCATCGTCTTCCCGTTGCGTCAGGGGGAGCACATCGTCAACCTCTACGGCCGCAGCATCGGCTCTGCCTTCGCCCATCGCTTCCTGCCCGGCTGCAAGGGCGGCTTATACGCATGGGAAAAGGTGCGCCATTATGACGAAGTCATCCTGGTCGAAGGACTATTCGACTATGGCTCGTTACGCCAGGCCGGTTTTCAGAACGCGACCTGCTCGTTAGGCACCCATCTGAATGACGTCCAGTTCCAGCAACTGTGTGATGGCCAACGCACCGTCTATCTCACCTTCGATGTCGACGCCAACCAGAGCGGACAGCGGGCTGCAGAGCGACTGGCCCATCGCCTTGGCGCACACGGCATCATGGCCCTTCGCGTCCTGCTGCCACACAGTTATGATCCCAACTCGTTCTTCGTTGGGGGTGGGAACGCGGAACAGTTCCGGTCTCTGCTGGAGGCTGCCCAGCCATGAAGTTCCGCGTGATTCGTCAGCCCGCATCATCAGGTGCGCACAGCCCCATGCGCGTGATCGAGCAGGATACCGGTCGGGAAGTGGCGTGGATCAATCGCTATCTCGATCGTGAGCATGTCCGCCGGCTGGCCGACAAATCCCTGTACAGTTACGCGCACAGCCTGCTGCACTTCGTGCGCTGGTGGGAGAGCGTTCATCACTCTGGCGATATCTCCCAGCAAGATCTCACCGAATCGACTCTGCTCGATTACCTGCGCTTCCAGTCGAGCCGGCAGCCTCCGCCTTCTGCCACCACCATCAACGATCGCGTCGCCTGTGCCGATCGTGCGATCCGCAATCAGTTCCCCGATGCTCCCTGTCAGGTGGCGCATGGCTTCCATAAGATTTACTTGCACCGAAGGCCGATGGGTCTGGGACGCCCCCGCTTCGAGCTCAGCAGGTTGCGCATCAAGGAACCACGGCTCAACATCGTTCCGCTCTCCGTCGATGAAGTGGCACGCTTCTGGTCCAGTTTTCGAAACGCCCGCGACCTGGCCATCGTCGGTCTGATGCTCCTGCATGGGCTCCGCTCCGTCGAAGTCATGGCCTTGAATCGCGATGACGTGCTGTTCTCCGAAGCTCAGATCCGCGTCCGAGGCAAGGGTACCAAGATGCGCTTGCTGCCACTGGCGCCGGAAACCACGCAACTGCTCGATCACTATCTCCGCGTGGAGCGGCCCGATCCCTGCTCGGCGGCACTGTTCGTGGTGTTGAAAGGGCCCGCTCGTGGCCAACGTATGACACCCGCGGGATTACGTTCCCTGTTCCGCCATCATCGCCGCTCTACCGGTGTCCAGTTGGCAAATCCCCACCGCTTCAGACACACGTTCGCCTCCGATATGGTGCGCGCCGGCATCAGCCTGCCCGCATTGATGCAACTGATGGGCCACGCCGACATCGAAACTACCTTGCACTATGTGAAGGTCTCGCCGCAGGACGTCTACCTGCAGTACGCCCGCGCGACAGCACAGTGCATCCATCCTCAACCGAGGATCCCGTAATGCGATGGCGCCGTGCTCCACTCCAGCATCCGCTGGCGCCGCTCTTCGCGCATACGGTCGAGTCTCTGTGCACCGCACTCACCCCGTCCAGCAAGCGTAACTATAACATCGTGGTGCGCAGCTTCCTTGTCTATCTCGGCGCAGAATATCCGAAGATTACTCGTCTCCAACAACTGCTCCGCGATCCTCATATCCTCGGATGGATGGCGCACCTGCGCGGCCAGACTCCGCCTCTGGCCACGGCCACCTGTATCGGCCGGCTCTTCGCTCTGCGCACCATCTTCCATGAACTGGCCCGCACCAGCCATCTCCCTGAACTGGCTCACTTGCTGCTGCGAGAGGATATCCCGCGCTCGCCTCACACTCTGCCACGGCCGCTCACCGCCGAGCAGGATCAACTCCTCCAGCAGGAGTTCATGCGTCGCAACGATCTTGGCGGAAATGTCTTCCTCCTGCTCCGCTCGACCGGCATGCGTATCGGCGAATGCGTCGACCTGTCCTATGACTGCCTGCGCGCCACAGGCCCCAGCCAATGGGCCATCCATGTTCCCCTCGGCAAACTCAAGACCGAGCGCATGGTACCCATCGATGCCTTCGGCCGTGATCTCGTCCAACGTCTGCGCTTCTTCCGCTCCCTGGATCCTTTGCCTGCCGATGGATGGCTTCTGGCGCGCCCTGGAAGCAAAGTAGCTATTCTGGTTCAACTCCGCGATTACCTGCATCAGGTCTGCCACTCCCTCAGCCTCTCTACTCGCATCGTCCCTCATCAGTTCAGACACACCTACGCCACGGAGATGCTCCGCTCCGGCGTCAGCTTCCCCGTCCTGATGAAGTTACTCGGTCACGTCGATCCAGGCATGACCATGCGCTACGTCGATGTGGCTCTCACCGATCTCGAGCGCGAGTTCCAACTGGCTCGCTCCAAACCCAGGCATCTGGCTCCTCAGCCCAAGACAGCGACCGCACCCCTGCGTACAGGCCTCGACGGACTCATCAACTCCTTAATCGCCGCACAACATGTCATGGAGATGTTCCGCCGTTCTCTCCCTAACGGCAATGCTCGCAATCATCTCCTCAGGCTCTCAAAGCGCCTCTTCAAGATCCTTGCCGAGATACGAACACTTCGCACCACCTGAATGAAAACGGGTACCGATTGGCCGCTTATGGCGATTTATCAACAATTGACATGAAGGAATCGCAGACCCCGAGAGCGAATCAGACTGAACCCGCCGAAGACGCAATCGCCCGGGTGGCAGTCTCCTTGACGGGAAAGGAGAGAGCGCGTACTCTCCTTTTCTAGATAGGAGAGAGCCCTTTGACGAAACCGGTTGAACTCCCGCAGGGCACACTCAAGATGCTCATCCTCAAGGCGGTCTCGCTGGGTCCGCTGCATGGTTACGGCACCTTGCTGCGCATCCAGCAGATCTCCGGCGAGCGCCTCGAAATCCTGCAGGGTTCCTTCTACACCGCCATCTATCGTCTTGAGCGCCGGGGCTGGATCAAAGGCGAGTGGGGTGAGTCGGAGAACAATCGCCGCGCCCGCTTTTACTCGCTCACGCTGCCGGTACACGTCAGCTCAAGGCCGAGACCGTCAGATGGACCGACATGGCCGCTGTCGTCGCCGGCATTCTCGACAAGAAGGCGGAAGACATATGAGTCTCCTCGCCCCTCTTCGCAAGCTCTGGCATTCCATCACGCCACGCACTCACAGCGACGTCGAAGAAGAGTTTCGATCTACCCTCGACGCCTACCAGGAAGATCTAATCCGCCAGGGCCTCCCTGAAGAAGAAGCCCGCCGCAAGGCCCGCATCGATCTCGGCCAGCCCGCCGCCCAAAACGAAACCTACCGCGACGCCATCGGCCTCCGCCTCTTCGATGAGTTAGGCGGCGACATCCGCTACGGCCTCCGCGCCCTGCGCCGCAACCCTGGCTTCGCCGCCGTCGCCGTGCTCTCACTCGCGCTCGGCATCGGCGCCACCACGGCAATGTTCTCCCTCGTCTACGCCGTTCTGCTGCACCCGTTTCCCTACGCCGGCGCCGACCGCATCATGAACCCCCACTTTATCCAAGCGCAACATCCTGACGTGTTTCAGTGGTTTACCCTTAGCGAGGCACAGTTGGATGAGCTGCGCCTTGCAGCCCCGGTTGATTCGGTGCTTGGCTTCATGAACGAGCATCTGGAGATCACCAGCGACGGGTTGCCGGAAGACGTCTCGGGGGTGTACCTCACAGAAAATGCCGACACGTTCCTTGGCGTGCGCCCCCTTTTCGGCCGGATGATCGAGCCGTTCGATGCAGGCCAGTCGGTGGTTGTTCTCAACTACCGCTTCTGGCAGCGCCGCTTCGGCGGCGATCCCCACGTCATCGGGCGAACGCTGGAGATGGACCACGCCCCGTACATGATCGTCGGGGTGATGCCGCGCAGCTTCGCATTCAATGATATCGCCGGCGTCGGCGATGTTTATCTGCCGGCTAGTCTCAAGCGGGCTGTTGCCAGCGGCCGCGCCCCCTCCTACCTGCCGTGGATCAAGCTGCGGCCCCACGTCACAGTGGCCGCCGCCAACGTGGCACTCGAACCCATCGTGCGAGAGATCCTGAAAATCCATTCCGTAGCCTCGTTGGCCTATCATCTCGGGCTGCAGCCGATCATCGTGCCTTACCAGCAGAATCTGGGGCGTACGCTCGGGCTTCTGCTGACCGGTGTCGTCCTGCTGCTCATCATCGGCTGCGCCAACTGCTCCATCCTTCTGCTGGCCCGGGGCCGCACGCGCCAGCATGAACTCGCGATCCGCACGGCGATCGGCGCCAGCCGCTGGCGCATCGTGCGCCAGTTGCTCGTCGAAGCGCTGGTCATCTCCTGCACGGGCGCCGTCCTGGGCGTGGCTGCGTCATACTGGCTTGCCCGGCTTCCTCTGTTGCTGTCCCCGGACTCCTTTCCAGCCGAATCCGTCATCCGCATCAACGCTTCCGTCCTCGCGTTTTCCGTCGCGCTCGCGCTGCTTTGCGGCATCCTCTTCGGTCTCGCCCCCGCGTTGCGTCTCTCGCGCAACGATCCTGCGCGCGCTCTCCCGGGCCGGCAGGCTGGCGTGGTCGCTGCTCCTGCAAGGCGTCGCTGGAGCGTTCTCATCGCGGCGCAGGTCGCCCTCACGCTTCTTCTTATAGCCACCGCGGGCACTGCCATCCGCGGCTTTGTGCGGCTCACGCAGATGCCCCTCGGCTACGATCCCGCCAATGTCATGCAGCTCGGCATCTCGCTGCACGTCGACAACCCGGCCGAGGGGAGCAGCCTTCAGTCTCGTGAAGCGCGCGCCGCGTATATCGAGCAGATCCGAGAGAAGATCGCATCCGTTCCCCGAGTCTCCACGGTCGCTGTCGGCGTGGACGCCACGCCGCCCGGTGCTGATGTTCAGAGCTCGTTCATCGTCGATGGAAGTGGCGATGGCGAGCAGCAGCAGGCTCGTGTGATGCTGGTCGGCCTCCGGTATTTCGCAGCGCTCCGCATTCCGCTGCTGCAGGGCCGCGTTTGGAGTACGGATGAAAACAGCAGCGGAGACTTCATCGCCGTCGTCAATCGGGCTTTCGCGACACGCTATCTCTCCTCGTCCAATGCCTTGGGCCGACAGCTACGCATTCCAGCTCTCCCCTTTCAGAATCAGTTCACGGCCAGTTCTGCGCAAAGCACCGCCTGGCGTCAGATCATCGGCGTCGTCGGCGACGCGCGCAACGACGGCATCGGTCTCCCCGTCGTCCCCGCCATCTACCTTCCGTACACCACCCTGATGCGGCAACACGTGGAGTTCTTCGTCCGCACCCAGGGCGATCCGCTCACCTACCTGCACTCCATCCGCGCCGCGGTCGCATCCGTCGCTTCCGACCAGCAGATCTCCAACGGCGCCTTCACCCTGAACGAAGCCATCGAGCACGACGCACAGTACAGCCGCCAGCGGCTCTTCTCCATCTTATTTGGCGTCTTCTCGGCCATGGCGCTCGGGCTCGCGCTGGTTGGCATCTTCAGTCTCGTCGCATACAGCGTCGCGCAGCGCACTACGGAGTTCGGCATCCGCTTGGCGCTGGGCGCGCCTCGCACGAAGGTCCTGTGGATCGCTACGCGCATCGCGCTTGTCAGCGCGGCCGTGGGCATCGTCATCGGTCTTGCATTTGATATCTTTCTCGGCGGCGTCCTCGCCCACTGGATGCAAAGCGCCTTTGCCGCGGGTAGTCTCTTCGCAGCCGCCGCGCTCCTCGCTCTCAGCGCACTCCTCGCCTGCCTGTTGCCCGCCCGCCACGCCATCGGCGTCCCGCCCGCTGAAGCTCTCCGCTATGAGTAAAACCTGTCCCATTTGACCGGAGCGTGGGTGCCCTCCGGGAGTTAGTTCAGGCCAATGCTCATTGAGCCGTGAAGTAGGGAGTTTTTCCGAGTTCCGGTCGGATTGTCGCCTAACCGTAAGTGTCGCCTAACCGTAAGTTACTGGTTAAGCACTAGCCCGCCAAGGTAAGCAGGGCACTTTGGAAATTCCGCTTTCTCCCAGACCGCCCAAATCGACTGTTTTAGTCCAGCGGGCAGGATCAGTACTGAAAACGCGCTCGTCACTTGGACGAATAGTCGGCATATCGGACAAAAGCTTACCAGATAACCGATAACGCTTTTGCTTTTCGAATCATCTTGTCTTTGGTCACCAGAGGAACGCCACGATCCAGCGCGGTCGCTCCGATAATTCTGTCCATGGGGTCGAGTGGGTAAGGCGAGGGAAACTCCACGGCGATGCGCGTGACGGCCGCTGTGATCGGCAGGATGACGAAGCGAGTCTCCACCTCAACCAGAAATGCCTCAAGGGAAGTCTTTAGCACGATTCGCTGATTCCTGGCCAGCCACCCCAACTCAAACAGGGAGATGCAGGAAATACCCACCCCGCCGTTCTCTCGAGCAGTTCGAATTGCATCGGCAGCCGCCGCCGAGAGCAAACTGGGATCCGAGGCAAGCCAGATCACTACACACGTATCGACGACGATCACTTGAGGCGTTTCCAAAGCCCTGGCGGGACCGAAGGAGCCTCGATATCGCCGGAGATAGCCAACTTTCCCGCATAAAAACCGAACAGGCTATCCTCAACCTCTTCGACCGGGATCATTTGGGCAACAGGCTTTCCGTTTTTCGTGATAACGAATTTCGTCTTTCTGGCCTGCACTTCATCCATAATTGCCAGACACTTGGCTTTGAACTCTCCCGCCGCGATTGTTTTCAAGAATACCACCTCACCATGGTCATCATACCATGGTCACCTATTTTGAAAGTGTGCAGAACTACAGGCTCGCACCCAACTCTCGCACCGGAGTTTTACCCGATTGGCCGCCTGAAAACGACCGGACTGCACTGGATGAAACTCGGACCGGGTGCCAGCAGGGCAGAGTGCACCAGACCACATGGCCGTATAGTCGGCATGTCGGACACTTGCCGACCGGCGAATGCAGACGGGACCAGCGTTACGCCAGATTTCCGACTAGCAGGTTATACGGCCAAGCGAAACTGGATTTGTGAACACTGGCCGACTTCGGGTTACGAACCGTTGCCTCGATCTCCAGTTCTAGACGGAGAGCGCTCCGGCAAGTCGGCGCAGCAACAACTGTTCACCTGGACCCAACGGAAAGACGGTGCCAGATCCCGTGGTTGTATACCCCACGCCAGGCACATAGGCGGCGCTCGACACGTAAAAGATAAAGCATGAAACCCAAGGCCGATGCATCCTTCCGAGCTTTTGCTCGTTCGCCTTCAATACACCGTCTGGGAGATTCGTGGTCAGACGGGAATGGTACTTTCCGGATAGGACGGCCATTCCTAGCCGTTTTGTCCGATTGTGCCCGTCGCTGAAAACGTTGAACTCTTGCTCGGTCCTTTGGCAACTTTCCCTCAAAGTACCAGTTCCGTCTGGCCACAAATCTTTGGCCACAAATCTTCGCAGCGAAAACGAGGTGCATCATTCGCTACGCGACCCAGACAAACTATGCCCTGCTCAAACGGTTTCACGAGCCTAGTATGCCGATGGCGGAAGCAGTCGTTCTCGCAGCGTATCTCGTCGCCCAATCAAAAATGGTGGATGAGGGCGGCGGCGGCGAAACATCAATTGCGTTCGTCTCGCAATTTCAAGCCACGGTAGAAGACCAAGAATTTGTCCAAATGCTAGAAGCGACAGCAACTGACTTCCTCCCAACAATCGATCAACTCTTTCTGACGTTCGCGAATTCCGGGCAGTCCAAAAGGGAGTTTGAGCACGCATTGTCTACATTCATCGACCTGATTAGATTGCAGCGTGAAAGCCTTCTTTCTCGGACGGCGGAGTACATCCGTCTCAGGTTTGCGAAAGGTCTGCTGTATGAGCTGCGGCCCTACGCAAAAATGCCCCTCGGTGGGCGGTTCTCGGTAAACACTGATCCAGATACTGGCAGCGTGAACGTCGAGCTAACTGACGATCCGCCTCCCTCCGGGCCACTGAAATCACCAGGGTAATGTGGAGACAGAGGGACAGCTTGTGTGCTGCAGAAGCACGGAAGGAGTAGAAGATGGGGAAGAATGGGGGACGGCCTGATCTGCGCAATCTCCTCCACAGCGCAAAATAATTCTCCCGGATCAGGCTGTCCCTCATTCCCCCCGGACTCGAACCCGGATTCCTGTCACGCAGCGATGGATGGGGCCTCGCGCAGCTTTGGGCCACCCGCGAATCTCTGGTTGAAGGATCAGTGCCTCGATGGCAGCCGGCAGCGACCCTTTACCTGAGATGGTTTGAAGTAATACCCTTGTTCCCGAGGTGCTCCATGCCGCCTCTTCGGGGCCTATTTTGGGCAGTGATGTTGGTTGTATTTCTTACCTCACAATGCATGCCCCAAGGCCAGTCGAAGAACCAATCAGAACCTTCCAACGTCCCGACCATTCAAGTGACATCGCGCTTGGTTTTTCTCGATGTGACGGTTCTGGACAAAGAGGGTAACCCGGTTTTGAAAGGGCTTAGCAAAGACGACTTCACGATCACCGAAAACAAGAAGCCGCAGCGCATCTTCTCCTTCGAGGCGCCACAGGTGCACACCATGGGGGCGGCTGCCAAAGACGATAACCCGGATGGCGAGGCGCCGGTAACCATCTTCGTGCTGGATCTGTTGAACTCGCAATTTGAAGACTTTGCGTTCATCCGCTATTCGGTGCGGAAGTATCTGGAAACGCAGCCGCCGGAGTTAAGTTCTCCGGCGGAGATGATGGTGATTGGCAATGACTCTCTGGAGGTGGTACAGGGCTACACGCGCAACAAAGAAGACTTGCTGTTCGCCCTGGACCACATCCCGGCCACGCTGCCGTACAAGATGATGAACGGTGCCTTCAACTTTTCCTTCCTTTTGGAGCGCTTTACCCAATCGATCGACGCCCTGCAGCAGATCGCGCTCCAAAGCCAGGGGGTGCCGGGAAGAAAGAATGTTCTATGGGTAGGACGGGGCGGACCCAACTTGCCCGAACCGCTGGCAGCGTTCCTGACTCCTGAAGGCGTCGAGCGAGTACGCCGGTATGTGCATGAGACGACCAACATGCTGGTCGATGCGCGTGTCAGCCTCTTTGTGTTTTACCCGGGGATAAAAGTTTTTTCAAGCGGGATTTCCCCTAGCCAGAGATATGCGAACGTCGACTTCGGTAATAGCGATCCATTTGCGGGGGCCGTAAACTTCGGCGTGTTCGTGAATGAAACCGGGGGCAAGCTGTTCGTCAACAACGACGTTGACGCGGAAATCAGAAGGTCGCAGCTATTAGGCTCAGAGTACTACACGCTGACTTACCAGCCGCACGATGGCGACGCGGACGGCAAGTTCCGGCGGGTTCGTGTGATTCTGCGCGATCGCAATTTAAAGGTCATCACCAAAACTGGATATTTTGCGCCTGCCAAGGGCGCACAGGTTGATCCACGACATCAGATGATGGTCGATTTGTCGCACGCCGCCCGGTCGGATGTCCTGTTCACCGCATTGGATGTGAAAATAGCCGCCGTGGTGCGGCACCCGGATTCCCGCACAGCCGAGCTCACAGTGGTCGTGAACGGCAGGAACCTCGACTGGCAGGCTGCCGACGACGGAAAGAGCACGGCAAAACTAACTCTGGCGGCAGCGAGTCTCACGGGGTTCAAAGACATGCTGTCTTCCCGGGTTGAAAGCGTGACCTTGTCGAGGGCCACAGAGGATCGAACGCCACCGGGACAGCAGATCGCTCGTTTGACGCTCACGATTCCAGTTCCACGCAAGACGCGGAGCGTGCGCGTGGTTGTAGGAACCGAAAAGGGCGGTAGGATTGGCGCGGCCGATCTGGATCGCAAAACCATCAATGCGGCTCCTGAAGCGCCCACACCGAACGCCCAATTGCTCCATCGGCAGCAGAACGAAACGCCCTCAACCCCAGCAAAGCCTTAGAGAATGGACCTCTGAACAACGATTTGCCTGAAAAACGGGATCGGTAAATTGACCGCGCCGCGCCCTGGCTGGGAGGAACTTAACCGAAAATCCGACTTTTCAGGCTGGTCCGATCCGAGAGAGGATGGATTCTCCCCATGCGACGACTTATTGTTGCTCTTGTCTTGGCTGAAATATGTTCTTGCGCGCCCTGTGCCCCTGCTCAGAATGCAGCCGTGCCAGTGCAGAACCGCGTGCTAGGTCCTATCGACGAGGCTGAGCGGGTTACCTTGAAGGGCAATGTCCACCCGCTGGCGCAAAAGCAATTCGACCAGGGAGCTGCTCCCGGCTCTACGCCGACGGGCCGCATTATGCTGGTTCTTAAGCGCAGTGCAGCGCAGCAACGTGCATTGACCCAATATCTGAGTGACTTGCAGAGCCCCGTCTCGCCTGCTTACCACAGATGGCTGACCCCAGCGCAATACGGAGCTGCTTTTGCGGTCTCCGAGTCCGACTTGCTGCGCGTCCAGAGCTGGCTCCAGGCGCACGGTTTCAAAATCGACAAGGTGCCCGCGGCCCATAATGTCATTGAGTTTTCGGGAAACTTCGACCAGATCCAGACTGCGTTCCATACTTCAATCGACAAGTTCTCAGTGAACGGCGAAACCCACCTCGCCAATGCCAGCGACCCGCAGATTCCCGCCGCCCTGGCACCTGTGATCGCCGGTGTGGGGCCCCTCGACGACTTTCACCCCGAACCAATGCTGGTGCGCGGCCCCAGAGGCCGGTATGACCCTTCAACTGGTCGAATCGTGCCACAACTCACCATAAGCGCCAACGGAACGTCGTACCTGTTTGTCAACCCGGCAGACGCCGCCATCATCTACGACACCCCGAACAGCGCCCTGAATCCGGCCTACAGCGGCCGAACGTATGACGGTACGGGCGTTTCAATCGGCATCGCTGGTACCTCTGACCTCACTTTGTCAGATGTCGCCAACTATCGCATGGCATTTCTCGGTGAAACCCCGGGCAACGTGAATCTGCCCACCGTCGTCGTCGAGGGCAATGACCCGGGCCTCACCGGCACCGCAGGAGAGGCCCTCGGCGATACCGAAATTGCTGGGGGCCTTGCGCCCAAAGCGAAGATCTATTTCTATACCTCCGCCGGGACCGAACTCTCGTCTGGACTCCTGGATGCAATCTCCCGCGCTCTGGATGACAACAAGGTCAGCATCCTCAGCGTCAGCTTCCACGAATGCGAAGCTGATCTCGGCACAACGGGCAATCAAATTGTCCTTGAAGCAGCGGAGCAGGCGGTGGCACAAGGCATTACACGCGTTAACTCGTCTGAGGACGCCGGCTCTGCCGGCTGCGACAACTTCGATATAGAGTCGGACGCCACAGGGGGCTTTGCCGTGAACGGCTATGCATCGCCCCCGTATACCGTCGCCGCGGGCGGCACTGATTTCGATGTTCTGGCCTCTTCATTCTCTTTGTATGTCGATACTTCAAGCGAAGGTGCCCCGCCGTATTACCGAACTGCCCTCAAGTACATCCCGGAGAACCCATGGAACAATTCGACCACAGTCAACACAACCTATTCGAACGACGTCGCGTTTAAGAGTAGCCAAGGGGTGGGCAACATCTTTGCGGGCGGCGGTGGTGTCAGCTCGGTGTATGCCAAGCCGGCTTACCAGACGTCTGTCACCCCGAAAGACGGGTTCAGGGATCTGCCCGACGTCTCTCTCCTGGCCGGAACTGGCAGGTACGGCGTGGCCTGGGCCCTCTGCGGGGACAGTGTGACGGAAGGAGTAACAACAGGGACCTTTACGGACTGCCAAACCACAAACGGCCAGCTCGCCAGCAATACGCCGATTGGCGGTGGCGGAGGAACGTCAGCAGCGGCGCCGGCCTTCGCAGGGATGCTGGCGCTGGTTGCGCAGGCTCACGGCTCCCCGTCCGACAACTATCGCCTCGGCGAAATCAACAACATCCTCTACCAGCTTGCCCAGTCTGAGTACCCAACTGTTTTTCACGACATTACGACTGGCAACAACTCGGTTCCATGCGCGGCCGGATCGCCGGATTGCGGACCGAACCTCTTTCTGACAGGCTATGACGCGGGCCCGGGCTATGATCTTGCATCCGGACTTGGCAGCGTGGACGTCGCGGCAATGGTCGAGAACTGGACAAGTGTCTCACTTGGTTCAACAAGCACGAGCCTGAATCTCAATGGCTCTACCGCGCCCTATAGCGGGGTCCAAGGCGAAACGCTTACGTTCAATGTAGGCGTGTCACCCGCGACGGCCACAGGCCTCGTCGCCATTGTCGACAATGCCGACGAGGTCAGTGGCGGAGTCGGGGACGACGGGCAATTCGCGATTCCGATCAACGGTGGAACAGGTTCGGCGACTTACAATGGACTACCCGCAGGCTCCTACACCGTTTGGGCCAGGTATGGGGGCGACACAGCGAATGCGCCGAGCACTTCCTCTCCCCCCATAGGAGTGACCATCACCGGAATCACGCTTAGCAGTAGTGGCAAAATTCAGGTGTCCCCCGGAGCCACCAGCGGGAACACGAGTGTCATCGGTCTTACACCCGTCTACGGCTTTACCGGAACGGTGAACCTGAGCTGCGTTGTGAATTCCATGATCAATCCCATCAACGATCAGCCGGGTTGCTCACTGTCTTCCACTGCGCTCAACATCACCGGCACAGCCACAGTTACCAGCACTCTTGCTGTCTCAACAACGGCTGCAACCACCGCCGCTCGCACGCACAAGCTATTCCTCATCGAAGGGCTAACGGCTCTCCTGTCCATGGTGTTTTGGTTCGGAATCCCAGGCAGGAGGACCGCTTGGCTGCGGATGCTGGTGATTGCTTTCGCTCTGGCCGTTTCGACAGGTCCGATCGGCTGTGGTGGCGCAGGCGGAGGGCCAGAAAATACGGGCGGTGGTAATCCGGGAACAACTCCAGGGGCCTACTCCGTTATCGTGACAGCGACCGATGCCACAACCGGAAAGGCCATAACGCAATTGACAGTGAACCTCACCGTCAATTGATTGCTGTGATCATTTCCGAAGGTGGCCGACGAGAGAGAGCAAACGGAATTGCGTATGCGCGCGTATGCCCGGAAGACATTCGGGTTAGGACAGAGCACGAAGGAAACAATGAAATCGCAATCAGGGGGCACCGTGAAATCCGCATTCATTTCATGTCAGGGTTTCGTCAACAGGGTTTCGTCAACAGACGGAAATGGCACTTTGGAAAACACGACAAGGGTCCATCCTACCTATCATTTCGGGAAACCAGGACAAGGAGACCAGGACGGGAGTACCCCCAAAAGGGAATGCCCTTAGTTCTACCTCCCCATTCCATTTGGAAATCCGGTGACACGATACCTATTCACCGTCGGGAGTGTATTTTGCTGCGATCCGTAACCGGATAGTATTTGCGTCGTTTCCTTCTCCTTTGAGGAAAATAGGTGTCGTGTCGCCGAATTTATGAATCTAAACCCTGCCTTTTCGCGCTTAGCCGAGCACCCATTTTTCGAGTTTGATGACTTGCAAAATATCGATCGTTGTCATCCCAAGCTCCTTGCAGACATCCGGAATGTTCGGTCGAGTCAGGGATGTGGTCGGCTTTTCGTCGGTGACAATCTGCCAGCCCTCAACCTTCGCCAACGCGATGACGAACGTATCGGCGGATGTTCGGAGTTTTCGCTCGCCCACGAGACGCGGGAATCGTCCAAGCACCTGGGCGGCTTCGACTTGTACTTCATCGGATAGTTCGTGGAACATGTCCTTTCGATTTTTAAGCCAGGCGTGTAGTTCGGAGGGGAAAGGGGGACAGGAAAGGGGGACGGACAGGAAAGGGGGACAGACGGAACGTAACCGCCACGGTTCGCCCGACGATGAGTTTCTGGAGCAGGTTCTCGCAAGGTGAACGCTCCGTTTGTCACCCCCCCGCATGTCCCCACCCATGCATGGTCGGCATTGCGTCCCGAATGGGATGCAGTCACAGGTTTCGACGCGAGGTGAAAGCCGGTTTATGCAGGCGCTTTCCGCTGCTCCATCTAACGATGCTGCCAGCGGCGCGGGTTACGTTTGCCGTGAAAGCAGGCAATCAATAAAATGCGGTCGGCTTCAACTTGGTAAAACAATCCATATGGAAAGCGCCGCACGCCTGCACGCCTTCGCTCCCGGTAAACAACAGGAAAGCGCAAAGGAAATTCTGCAATGAGCCGGAGGGTGTCTTCAACTGCCCCAACGAATCGCTCTGAGAGACGCACGCTGATATCTGCATACCGTTGCTCGGCATCGTAGAATTCGACTTTCGCTACATCAGACCATATGACGGGCAGACTCACCGCTTGGGCAGCCCGGCCTTCACCTGCTCCCACGTCGTCCCGGTGGGCGGATCCTTCTCGTAAGCCGCGATGCGGCGGTCGAGTTCTTCGGCCTGCTCCGCGCTAATCGTGGGCTCATGCGCTTCGATGTTCGCCCAAAGCGCGTCTAGGAGCTCGAATTTTTCGGCCTCGGAAAGACTGCTGATGTTACTGGGAAGAGTCGCCATAACCCTGATGGTAGGAAGCTGGAAGCTGGATGTCAAACCCCTTTGTCTTTGTGATTAAAGGTGAAAATCCCCTTTTTCGCAAGCAAAAGGGGCTGGGGCTTCGTGGACAGGAGAGGCCAGAACAGACGAAACAACCCCTATTGATTAGGCTTGCTCTGCGAATCAAGCCTGAACTGTCTACTGTGCTGCTGTCCTCGCGATCAGTGCAACGCTTGATCCCCACTGGTGTGTCCAGAGGTTATTTCGTCCTGAAAGCCTACTATGAGTCGTCTCTGGAAAACGTATGGCCCTTGGCCACCGGCGGAAGGTAGCCCGTGAAAAAACCAACGATACTGCTGGCGACGTGGAGCGACGGGGTGTTCGCAGTAACCGGCAATGGGGACAAGCAGGAGGTCGCCGCTCATTCTCGGCGTCGCATCTTTATTTCCGCGAAGTCTAAGCTTTTCCCCGTCAAACCGTATCTATACAGGTAAGCTTCGCTTTCCCTTGAAGTAAATCTCCCAAGGGTAAAGCGCCGTCGTGCGTCTAGGCCCAATGTGTACCTGTCACGGAAGACCAAACATCTGGTCGAGTGCAACCGGATGCTGGGTCGCAACGCATGCAAGCAAGGCACGCTGGCGGATCGTCCCGCCATGAACCGCTCGTTTCGGATGGAAACCGCCGGGACTAGCAAGCGTAAGAGTGGCCAATGATAATAGACAGTCTAAGCACGGAGCTAGCCGGGCACAAACAGCCCACCCTTGCAGACATAGAACAGCGAACGCACGAACTGCTCACTCAGGCCGGCCTTCACCCCCAACACCAAACCAGCCCGGCCACCCTCGACTCGATTTCTTCACAAACGACAGCGCTCCCCACCCCGGCCCCGCCCCGGCCATCGGCGCAGCTTCAACCGGGCGAGGCCGGCCTCCACGGTCTCTCCGTAAATCCTGCTCCGCTCCCGCCGGAACCCCAACCAAAGCCACGGCCTCCTCTCCGCCAGGAACCGGCGCCCCAGCCCCAGCACTTGGGCCACCCCATATTCGAGCAATACGCGCTCTATGGCCTCGCCGGAGAAGCCGTGCGCACCCTGGCCCCGCACACCGAGGCCCAGCCCGAGGCCATTCTCCTGCAACTGCTCGCCGCCTTTGGCAACCTCATCGGCCCCGGACCACACTGCATGGTCGGAGCCACCCGACACCCCCTGAACCTCTTCCTCGTGCTCGTCGGAGAGTCCAGCAAGGCGCGCAAGGGGACCAGCTGGAATCAGATCGCCCGCCTCTTCGCCGAAGTAGATCCCGCCTGGACGGAGAATCGCGTCACCAGCGCGCGTCTTACCGCGCGCGGTCTCATCGCCATGATGGGCCAGCAGACAGGCGATCGCCGTCTGCTGGTGGTCGCCGAGGAGCTCGCCTCCGTGCTGCACTCCATGGGCCGCAGCCGCTCGCATCTCTCGCCGCTCCTGCGCTGCGCCTGGGATAGCGGAACCCTGCGCATGCTCGACCGTGACCGTGTCCTGCAAGCCAGCGGAGGCCACCTGAGCCTCATCGGCCACATAACCCAGCGCGAGCTCGCCGAGTCGCTCCACCGCACCGAAGCCCACAACGGTTTCGCCAACCGCTGCCTTTGGGCCATCGTGCAGCGCACTCAATGCTTGCCCGACGGCGGCAACGTCGACCCGCAAGCACTCTCTGCCATCGCCCGCCGCCTCAGGCGCGCCGTCGAGTGGGCGCAACGCGAGACCGAAATCCTCTTTCGCCGCGACCAAGCCGCAAGCGAGCTCTGGAACGACTTCTACGCGACCTTTAGCCACGAACGCCCTGGTCTCCACGGCACAGCCACCGGCCGCGCCGAAGCCCAAGTGCTGCGCCTCAGCGCCATCTACGCCGCACTTGACTGCAGCTCCGTCATCCGCTTGCCTCATCTTCAGGCGGCCCTCACCCTGTCGGACTACTGTTCCTATTCCGCCTCTTCCCTCTTCGGCGACTGCGTCGGAGACTCCGTCGCCGATCGCATCCGCGAGGCTCTGCAGGCTGCATCCGACGGCCTCGCCCGAGACCAGATCAGGAAGCTCTTTCACGGCCACGTCAGCAGCGCCTTCATTGACCAGGCGCTCGCAAAGCTCAGCTCTCTCGGACTAGTCACTTCTCGATACGAGTTCGGCCGTGGCCGCCCCACCCTCCTCTGGACCGCCATCGATGGCCAATCCCGGGAACTGACGCAGGAAGAAGCCGACGAACCCGAAGAATTCTGGGAGGAGCCGACTTAGCACGCTTACCACGCTTACCACGCACCTTTTTGTCATTTCCCGACCCCGGATTTCCTGCCACGCAGCGCTGGAGAGAACCGCGTATGCGCCTTTCCGCAAAGAAAGGCGCACGAAGTTTGCCAAAGCCACCAAGTCCCACAGGAAATCCGGGGAACCCGGATTTCCTGCCACGCAGCGCCGGAGAGAACCGCGTATGCGCCTTTCCGCAAAGAAAGGCGCACGAAGTTTGCCAAAGCCACCAAGTCCCACAGGAAATCCGGGGGAGAGCCAGGACCTCCGCCGCGAGGCAATAAAGGAGGCGGCACCCTTCTTAACAAATTGCGGTGCAAGAGGTTGAGGAACCGACTTACCACGCTTACCACGCACCTTTTTGTCATTTCCCGAAACCCAGGTCTCCGGCCACGCAGCACGCACACCAGATCTGCAGGCGTCAAAAGGACGGGGTGCACCGGCTGCCCTAGTCCCGCAAGATCATCCGGGGCGACGAAAGCAATCACTCAATGACAACTGAGAGCACGAGGCCCTACTGAGTCTCAGCAACAAATACTGCGGTGGTGAGCGCGGGGACCGTGGCAGTTCCCGTTTTCGAGTTGAAGGTGGACTGCCTGGTGACGGGATCGCTGGAATGCTGCTGCACCGGATGCAGAAATAAAGCCAAGCCTTGCAACTGACTATTGGTGAAGGTGACCGATGCATTGGTGGCGTTGAAGAGCACCACGATGTGTTTGTAGATGCCGAAGCTGCCGCCGTTCGCGTCGAGCTTCATGACGATCAGGCCCGGCGTCTGGTTCTGACCGGTATTGAGGAATGTGAGATTCTGCTGCACTTCGTCAAAGGTGGGCATGCGGAAGAGGCCAGAACTATAACGGATCCGCAGCAGTTCCTGGAAAGCCGCTTCACTGTACGCGATATTCGCTGGAAGCGGTGTGTACGTGGGGTTACTAAGCAGCGGCGTCATGATGGGCCACTGGCCCTGGTTCTGACTGGCGATGGGAAGGCCGATGCCCCAGTTTGCGGTTTGGCCGGTCCAGTCGATCTTGTTGAACCAGTCTCCGGAGTCATAGCTGTTCTGGTCCATGTCTTTGGAGCGCAGCAGGTCGTCTCCGCCCTGGAAGAAGGGAATGCCCTGGCCGAGCGTGACCAGACTCATGGCTACAATTTGCCGTCGTGCACGTGTGGCAATGCTGTCACTGAAGCTGGACTTCAACTGAACCTGGTCGAAGAGATCCTGGTTGTCGTGGACCGAGGCATAGTTGATGGCTTCAATGGGGCTCTTGGTATAGCCGGTGGGCTGGCCGTTGTAACTGACCTCGGCTCCGGTAACCGTGGCGCCTGCGCTATCGATGAAAGTATAGTCGCGCAAGTTTCCTGTGAGTCCGACGTCGATCCAGTCAGAGTACTGAAGCAACTGGGCCTGTTGCTGACTGGAGGAGAGAGAGCTGTTGGTGAAGTCGCTCGGATCGGTGAAGAGTCCGGTGGCAAAGCCCTGGACGCGTTCGTCGGTGAACGGACTGCCGCCGTGGATGCCATCCCGAATGCGATCGTTGAATGTGCCGATGCCGAAGCCGTAGAGATTGATCTGGTCGGCTTCAGGACCGATTTGGTTGTTGACCGTGTCACCGAAGTTGAAGCCCTCGCCGTAGAGGTAGATCTTTGATCCGTCGATGCCGTCTTTCTCGGGAGTGAGAGCCTGGAGGGCCTGCTGAATGTCCAGTCATGTTGTAGGTGAACATGAAGCTCATGATGTCAAAGCGGAAGCCGTCGATTTTGTAGTCGCGCGCATTGAGCACAAGAGAATCGATGATGAGCTTTTCCATCATCTTGTGTTCGCTGGCGGTGTCAGGGCAGCAGGAGCCGTTCAGAAGGCTGCCATTTGCGTCGAGGCGATGGTAGTAGTTGGGGACTACTTCATCGAGATTGGAGTTGGGGCCTTCGCCGCTGGCGTTGGTGTGGTTGAAGACGACGTCCTGCACCACGCGCAGGCCAGCCTTGTGCAAACCATCGACCATCGTGCGGTATTCGCGGACGCGGTAATCGGGATTGATGGCGTAGCTGCCCTCGGGAGTCATGTAGTGGACGGGATCGTAACCCCAGTTATAGGCAGGACTGGTCTGGCTGGCGGTCACGGCGGCCTGTTGCTGCGTGCCATCGGGCGGATACTGCGCCAGGCCGGTGGGAATGATCCATGTGGATTTGTCTTCGTTCACGCTGGCGAAGTGGAACGAGGGCAGTATGTGCACGGCCTTGAGCCCACTTGCGGCCAGAGAGCGCAGATGTTGCATTCCGTCGGAGTTCTGGTCGTCGAAAGCGTCATACATGCCGCGATGGGCGAGTGGGACGGTGGGATCGTTAATGCTGAAGTCGCGAACATGAAGCTCGTAGATGCTCATGTCGCTGAAACTCTGCAACGGTGGCGAACGTATCCTCATCCCAGCCGGCCGGCTTGGTTTCAGCGGAGTCGAGGTCGGTGATCCTGCTCTTGGTGCCGTTCAATGCGATGTCGATGGAATAGGGATCGCTGGTTAGATTTGTGTCGACCGCAGAAGTCGGAGGGGACCCATACCTGCACGCTGTAGAGGTAGTACTTGTCTGTCCAATTGGACTCGCCGTCTGCCACCCATACGCCATTGTGCTCGTGCATCGGTACAACGGCAGCGGGCGTCGTATCGGATTCCTGATCGAAAATCTGAAGTGAGACGCTCTGCGCGGTAGGCGCCCACAGCTTCAATTTCACATCGTAGTTCTCGTCGTCAGCCCAATCGTGCCAATCGCTTTCGTCGCCTTGGTGGAAGACGACACCGAGCTTGCCTGGATAGTAATAGAGATCATCGAGCACACCGGCATCCTGGATGCCGGTAGCATAGGTGAGCGTGCCACTCGAATTCACTGCTGAAAATGCGAGCTGTCCTTCGAGGACCGTTTGCAAGGCGGAGACCTGCGTATTTGCAGGCAACTGGAGCACGGTGTAACCGCTCAGCTGCGGGTAACGAAGCAACTCATTCGCAGTCAGGGTTCCACCTACGGTGAGCGGAATGCTCGTTCCGCCCGTGATGCCTGTGGTTGTCACCGACAAGCCGCCGGTGAGACTGGAACTGATGGCATAAGTATCGCCGGACTGCGCAAACTGCGGCTGGATGGCCACTCGCTGCCGATCGAGCCAGTATGCCTGCTCTACGTTAAGCAGACTATCCAGTATCTGGGTTGGAGTGGGTGTGGAAGTGAAGACCATTGCGTTGCCTGAAATTGCCCAGCCCTGGAGATTGGTTGCAACGTCCAGAAACATGTTGGGCCCTGGGTCTTTGACCCCGGTGGCGGTGTTGTGAATGATGAATCCGAGGTTCTGCGCGTTGGGAATCAGGCTGATGTCGAAGTACGCGCCGTAAGTGTCCAAGGCAGTGACAAAGGTCAGGCCGTCATTATAGTCGCCGGTATATTCCGCGGTGTCGTCGAATGCATAGACGGACCAGTTGTTGTAGTTTCCATCGGGGCGATAGTAGTGAATGCGCGCGTAGCCGGGCAACAGCGCGTTGGGGCTTGCCAGACTGACCTGACTCTTGTAGAGCTTGCCGATTCCGGTGTAGCCCCAGTACTCGAACCCTTCCGTGGAGGGATCGACAAACTCATTCGGGCCGGGGTCTTTCTGGTCGCCGCCGGGCGCAGAGGGATTGTGAATGATCAGGCCGAGGTTCTGCGCGTTGGGGACAACGGCTATGTCGAAATACACTCCATAGGCGTCGGAGTTCGTGACTGGCACGAGACCGCTATTGTAGTCGCCGGTGTACTCCGTCGTGTCGTAGAAGGCATAGATGGTCCAGCCGCTATAGTTGCCGTCCGTGCGGTGATAGTGAACGCGCACATAGCCGGGGAGCAGCGCGGTGGGATTGCTCAAGCTGGGCGCGACGGTATACAGCTTGGCGATGCCGGAGTAGGCCCAGTACTCGAAGCCCTGCGTGGCGGGATCGACAAAGAGATTGTTGGGAGTGTCCTTCTGGTCGCCTCCGGATGCAGTCGGATTGTGAATGATGATTCCGACTTCCTGCGCGCCATTGGTGACGCCTACATCGAAATAAACGCCAAAGCTGTCAGTGCCAGTGACCTGAACGGGGCCACCGCCATAGTTGCCGGTGTTCTCCGTTGTGTTGTCAAAGGCGTAAACGGTCCAGCCGCTGTAGTTGCCGTCGGGGCGAAAGTAGTGGATGCGGATGTCGCCCGATGGAATGGGTGGATCGGGCTGGGCGAGAGCGTTGACTGCGGCAAAGCAGCTAATCAGAAGCAGGAAGATGCGAGACGCACTCCTGCACACGAGGTGCGGGGAACTCATGCGGAAGGTCACGGGTACGGCTCCAAGAAAAGTTGATGCTTTGGTTTCGTTGGGCGCGTTCGTTCGGCGCTCTTTAGGGCAGCTCAGTCGAGCGCGAGCGATAGTATGTCGACCGGACATCCGGTGTCAAGGTACTTTAGAAATCGGATAACCTCCGGCCAGACAGGATCGGTAATGAAAACGCATTTCTCGTCACCTAAGCGCCGCAGGCAGTAAAGGGGAAAGGTGCCAGGAAGGGGGAACGAGCCTGTTACGAGAAACCCACTCGCAGGATCGTAAGGAGACCGCGCATAAAGCAAACGCGGTCTCCTCACGGGTCTGGTTAGGCGATCAATGCGGGCACAGTCGCCTGGAGGAAGTCCTCGACCGACATGGGAACTCTTCCAGTGAGGTTCGTCACCGTAGGGTGACGATCGCCTGATAGCCGCGAGACGTTTCGTCGTCCAACTCACGCACACTCCTCGCAGCGAACTGAGGGATGCCAGCCGCCACTAAGCCTTTTTCAACCTCGTCTGGCTTGACATTCACATGTTGGATGAACTTGCCCGAAAGGCGCGAGAGGATACTCGCGATCTCGTCATGGGTGATCGAGGCAGGGCCCGTCACATCGTAAATGGCCTTACCGGTGGCGTTGAGCAGCGCCGCTGCCGCCGTTCTTGCACAGTCTGGAGCCCGTCTATGCGCGCAGAATGGTCCAATTGCTAGTAGATGGCCTGCGTTACGGGACGAGCACGCGAATCGACAAGCCTCCAACACCCGCCGCTCGCAGGAATCGGAAGGCGCTCGCAAAGTGAGCCTTCACGAGCCTTGGATTGGCCGGTTATGGCCTTGGCGTCAACCGAGGCTTGCGCCTGGACAGGTAGGCGGAGCTGCATGTTGTGGTTTGGGCGTGATTAGCGTAATCGAGCGAAGTCCATTGCTACCAAAGAAGCCGCGCAGCACCAACAATCTTGGGAAGCGCGGCGAACGACCAAGCTGGATCAGTGACGCGCTTTCCGTCGTAAGGATTGCGGGGGCTCTCCGTAGAGGCGTAAGAAGGCACGCCTCATTCGTTCTGGATCTGAAAAGCCCACAGCGGCTGCGATACTTTCGACTGGCTCCGCATCGCTCTCGATCCGCTCTCGTGCTACCTCTGCTCTGAGTCGTTCCACGGCCTTGGCCGGCGTCTCGCCCGTCTCTGCTTTAAAGACTCTGCCAAACTGGCGAGCGCTCAAGCAGGCGACTTCTGCTAATCGTTCCGACGACAATGATTCTGTTAGGTGTTCCCGAGCATAGCTAAGGGCCATTCGTATGCGGTCCGATTGAGGCGCAATCTCAGACATCGCGGAGAACTGGGATTGGCCACCCGGTCTCCGGTAATAAACCACCAACTCCCGAGAGACTTGCAGGGCGATTGACGCACCATAGTCTTCCTCAATCATGGCGAGCGCCAAGTCGATCCCGGCTGTAATGCCTGCAGACGTCCAGACGCCACCATCTTCGATGAAAATAGAGTCGCTTTCAACACGCACTGCTGCGTATTCGCGTTGCAACTCGGCCGCTCTTCGCCAGTGAGTCGTCACCCGAAGCCCGTCCAGCAAACCGCACTGTGCAAGTACAAAGGCTCCGGTGCACACACTCGCGAGGCGCCTTACGTTCGACGATGCACGTTGGATCGAATTGATGTCCGGTAGCCTCATCGGCCAGCGCGCGCCACCGACCACTATGAGGGTGTCGATTGATCGCCGCTTAAGCGCACTTGTCTTCACGGCCATGCCAAAGCTATTGCTGATCGAGCCTCCCCCCACAGACACCATTTGCATGCGATAGAGCGGTTCGTCACTAAAACGATTTGCCAATGCAAACGCAGACATCGGGCCAGCTAAGTCGAGCAGGAGGTAATTGGGGTAGAGTAGAAATCCGATGTTTTTGGGCATGGCGTGATTCGAGGGATAAATGTCCTTTACGTCATTGTACCAATTACCGATACTCAGACTTGTTGAAGCGACGCAAATGCAAACAGCCGTGTCGCTGCATGACTGCCGCAATGATGATTGCACATCGCGCAGGCAGCTAATGAAAGGACTTAGACGACCTCTATGGATAGACGAAAATTACTCACAAACTCTGCGGCGTTCGGCCTTGCCCCCGTGCTTCCGCCCCGGGCGATCAAGCCACTGTTGGCCCCAACCAGCGTGACCAGATCCGGGAACAGTGCAGACGCAGATCGGCTTGAAGACGAACGCAATCCGCTGATCCCTCCCGACCGGGGCAGTATTCCAGTAGCTTTTCCCATCTCCCAAGGCGCAGTGATTATCGACTTCTGTGGGCCATGGGAGGTCTTCCATTCCGCAGCGCATTATCCCGATATCCAACTGAAGCGCGGTGCCAGGTTCGTGGAAGACGGCAATCTGGCCAGCGCGGGCGGGCTTTCTTCAGGGATCGATCTTGCGATCCGGGTCATCGAGCGCTACTTCGGACGCGAAGCAGCTGAGAGGACTGCATACGCCGTGGAGTACCAGGGCAAGGGTTGGCAAAACCCCAATTCGAACGGTATCTACGCTCACTGACGGCGCACGTAGTCGAAGGCCCTGCTGATCGCGGTACGTACGATGCAAGCCACTGCAAGCGACATCGAAAACGACACGGGAAACGACACCGGCGACGGTATGGATGGAGCTCGGAACGATCTGCTCGTCCTTGTTGATGTCCGCTTCTGAGGTTTGCACTTACGAATGACCAACCGAAAGGAGAAAGCTAATGTTCGCAGTGATGGGAATCACCGGAAATGTAGGCGGAGCAGTCGCAGACACTCTTCTTCAGCATGGGAAGAAGGTGCGTGGCATCGTCCGCGATGCTTCGAAAGCACGGACCTGGCAAGAAAATGGCGTCGAAATCGTGACTTCGAACTACGACGATCACCTGACCCTAGCCTTCAGCGGAGTCGAGGGTGTCTTCGTCATGATCCCACCCAACATGGTCCCGGAGCCCGGCTTTCCGGATAGCATTGTGCGCATAGCCGCCATCAAGAAGGCCGTCCTCGAAGCCAAACCGCCCCGGGCCGTGTTTCTTTCTTCCTGGGGCAGCGAAAAGCCCTCCGGTCTCGGCCTGATCGCTACAAACCGCATTCTTGAACAGGAGCTTGGAGACACGGGGATTCCCAGTGCATTTCTTCGCCCCGCTTGGTTTATGGAGAATCTTGTGTACAGCCTTTCTGCCGCTCGCTCCACGGGCAACTATTTCTCGTTCTACCAGCCGCTGGAGCGTCCTTACGCGATGGTTGCCACGAAGGACGTCGGGAGGATCGGCGCGCAAACACTGCTGGAGGACTGGCAAGGTAACCGAGTGATCGAGATTTCCGGCCCGATTTCTTACTCCAGCAAGGATGCTGCTGCCGCTCTCGGAACGGGGATCGGCCGGCCCATCGCCACGGTGGCCGTTCCCCGCGACAGTTGGGTTGACACGCTGGCCCAGAACGGCATGCCCGCTGATCGTTCCGGTGCTTACATCGAAATGGTTGACAGTCTGAACTCAGGATGGATTGATTTTGGCGTTCCTGGGACGGAGCAGGCTAAAGGGACCATCGATCTTGTGACAACCGTGAAAGCCCTCGCCGCAAAATTCGACTGACCAGTTGAGGCAGCCACCCACTGATGTCGCAACCGACACGCCACCGTGATTTAAGTATTTGGCCCAACCAGTCTAAGGAGATTTGCATGACTACTTTTCCCATCCAGACGCTTAGCTCAGCCCCAGAAGCATCGAAGCCAGCCCTGCAACAGTTGGAAGCCGGGTTCGGCTTCATCCCAAATGTTGCTGGCGCGATCGCCAACTCTCCTGTCCTGATGAAGACGTTTGCTGCCGTGTTTGCAAACGTGCACAGCGGTAGTTTTGCTGAAGACGAGATCCAGATCGTGCTGCTTACCGACGCTGTTGCGAATGCCTCTGCCTGGGCTGTCGCCTTCCACAGCGCTTTGGCCCTTCAGAATCAGGTATCGGATGAAGACGTTCGGGCCATCCGAGCGTGTCAATTGCCGAGTACACCGAAACACGCGGCTCTTTCGGGGTTCGCACGCCAGCTCATCGAGAAGCGAGGGCACGTCAGTGCTGCAGAGCTGCAAACCTTCCTGAATGCCGGCTTCAAGCAGGAACACATCCTGGAGATCCTAACGATCCTTGCGGCTTCAACCATCACAAACTATGCAGCGACCATCGCTAACCCGCCGTTGGAATCTCAGTTCCAGGAACACGCTTGGAACCCGAAAGCTTTAAAGCGACCTGCCTTCAGCAATGCTGATCCATCACGGCATTGCTGAAGACCTTATCGGCTCAGGCTGCATAGCCTCAGGAGGTTTACCTCTCGTGAGTGTTTCTGGACGTTGCCGCATACCGCGCGGAACGCCCAGAACCTGAAGCGATCCTGCTTTCTTCCAAAATTTCAAGGAACCTTTTGTGGATCGGCTGCGTATCATACTGCCATGAAGACGAAGCATGCTGTGGCGCTGGCCGCCCTCGCCGTTCTGTCTTTGTCGACTGGCCTCGCCCAAGACCCCGATCACTCCTGGTCCAGGACCTATCCGGTCACAGGCAAGCCCACGCTTACGCTCGAAACCTCGGATGCCGGCGTTGAATTTCATTCCTGCGGAGACTGCCATGAGATCCGGATCAACGTCGAAGTGGTGGGGCGGAAGCTCAGCGACTATCGCCTGGAAGAGGGCCAAAACGGGGATGAGGTGCACTTTCTCCTCAAGGAGCTGCCGCACATGGGCGCTCACATCGTCTGGCATAAGGAGCAAACCCGGGTGACCGTCGAAAGCCCTGCCCAACTGACTCTGCAAGCCAGGACCTCTGACGGAAATGTAACTCTCTCCGGGTTGCAGGGCGACCTGAGTCTGACGACTGGCGACGGGAACGCGGCTCTCGATCATGTCTCGGGCAACCTTCGCATCAAGTCCGGTGATGGCCAGGTGAAGATCACCAACGCCGATGGTGCAGTTGACGCTCGCACCAGCGACGGCAACCTCAGCGTCGATGGCCTCTTCCACGCTCTTGCGCTGCACACCAGTGACGGCACGCTGGACCTCAGCTTACGTGAGGGAACGAAGCTCGCCGGCTCCTCGACCATTCAATCGTCTGATGGCTCGGTGACCATTCGCGTCCCCCAGAACTTTGCCGCCGACCTCAACGTGCACACCGGCGACGGGCATGTGGATTGCGCTCTTCCGCTGACTATGGACCATTACCAGTCCAGCGGAGACCAGAGCCATGAGCTCCGCGGAAAACTGAATGGCGGGGGCACGCCGCTTACCATCCACACATCCGACGGTAATGTAAAGATTGAATACCTGTAGGACTGGCGGTTGGAAAGCCTCGTAGAGGGCACGATCACGGCTAAGGCTCCTGTCCGACAAACGGGCTTCGCCACTTACGTGCAGATCGTCCACTTGCATCCATGCACCTCATATTCGTATGCGTCCCTACCGCGATACGCATTGCCGCATGTCGACGCATTGCCGTGACGCATTGCCGACCGTCATTCGGCCCGCAAAGCCTCGACGGGATCTACCTGGGATGCTCGCCAGCTCGGTGCGGCTGCGGCTGCCGCGCAGACAAGGAGAAGCAAGATCGTGGCGCCAAGCAGAGTGAGTGGATCGAGCGGCCGCACCCCAAACAGGAAGTTACGCACGGCTCGTCCGGCAGGCCAGGCGGCCAGCAGACCTATGGTGAGGCCGCTTACTGCCATCACACCAGCCTGCCGAACGATAAGCCGCACAACGCCCTCCCGGGTCGAACCAAGAGCCATGCGGACGCCGATTTCGCGCGTGCGCTGGGCGACGATTGAGGCCAATACGCCGTAGATACCAACGGACGCGAGCAGCAGCGCGCTGAGACCAAAGCCCGAGGCCAGCCGCAACGCGAGACGCCGGTTGTTCAGCGATTCGGTCATATTCTCGTCCATTGAGCCGATACCCATTTCTGCCATGTCCGGCGCTCCCTGCTTCAATGCCGCGCGTATTTCGCGGTCGAGCGTACTTTGCGGCAGACTGGAGCGAACTGCGAATTGTGGGGCGATGCCAAACACAAAATGCGCAAATGGGTTGGAGGCGGGAAACTGGAGATAGTTGACGTCTACCGTGGGTACCGCGGGTTCCATCGTTTGGCCCGCTACCATGTCAGGCATGACGCCCACAATGGTAAGGTCTCCATGGAGAAATGGGTCACCGTGTTCATCCTTGTTGTCGGTCGTAAATTCAATGCTTCTGCCCAGCACGCGAGTTCCGGGAAGAAACTGCCGCACGAAAGCCTGGTTAACGATGCATACCAGGGTGGAGCTACTGCTATCGTTGGACTGGAATCCACGGCCTTGCAGCATCGTTATGCCCATCGTCTGGTTGAAGTCCGGGCTGATAAGACTCAGGTACGTCTTATCCTTGTCGTTCTGTGGCCTTCCGGCGATGCGAAATGTGCTATTCAATGAGAGGGTGAAATTGGAAAAGGGCAACGATGTCTGTGTTGCCGCTGCCACGACACCGGGCAGTGCGCGTAGCCGCTGCAGCAAGCTCTCATAGGTCTGCTTCAGGGCTTCGCCTCCCTCCTTTGGGTCCAGCGGCATCAGCGTTATCTCAGTCACATGGTGCGGATCGAAGCCCAGCGGCACGCGCTCCAGCGCACTGAAGGTGCGCAGAAACAACCCGGCAGTTGCGAGCAGCACATAGGTTAGGGCAACTTCGGCCATCACCAAGATCCTGCTCAGCCGCGAGCGACTTGTGGTACGTGCAGTCTGCACGGTGAACGACTCCCATGTCCCATGCAGCACGGTGAGTCCAGGCGCAAGCGCGGCCAGAAGTCCTACAACAATAGCCAGCAGCGCACACGCGACAAGGACGCTTGGGTGCAAGGCCAGTTCGCCGAAGCGTGGGAAGAGCCCTCCATAAGCTAAACGGATCCAATGTACGGCGGCATACGCCACTAACGCGCCGGCGGCAGCGCCGAGCAGCGAGACTGTTACGCTTTCGACCGCGATCTGCTGCAGCAGATGCAAGCGACTGGCTCCAAGGGCAGCGCGCATGCGTATCTCCCCGAGACGTTCTGTGGCCCGTGCGATTTGCAGGTTGGCCGAGTTAACGCAGGCGATCCCGAGCAGCACGGCGCAGGCCGCGAGCAGGGCGAACAGCGCAGGCTGTTCGTCGCCGGTCAACGTGTCGCTGTAGGATTGCAGCACGAGTCGCCAGCCGTCCTTTGCGGCGGAGCCTGTGCGGGCATATATGGCCTGCGCCTGGGACTGCGCTGCCATATGGCTAATGGCCGGACGGACGCGGGCCAGCACTCCCATATCTTCGAAACCGTGGCTGTCCATGCCCTTGGAATCGAGCGCGAGGGGCATGCACACAACGGGTGAGGAGTCGGATCCGGGCGGGAAGGTAAAGCCTGGGGGCATGACGCCGACAATAGTCACAACGCGACCGTCGGCGTGAATCGAGGCACCAATCACGTGGGGGTCGGCGTGCATGTTATCCCGCCAGAACTCGTCGTTGACCACGGCCACAGGCTCATCCCTATCCTCTGCCGTGAAGGCTCGTCCGAGCCGGGGCGGCACTCCCACCATACTGAGGAAGTTAGTCGTAACATGGAGCGCAGCAGTGACGCGCGTGCCGCTATCGGTTGTGATCGGCTCTGGGAGGCTGCTGTAACCTGCGACCGCCTGAAGGTTTGGAACCTCGCGCTGCAAAAGCTGAATATCCGTGAAGGGCAGCAACTGCTGCCTGCCGGAGCCACGGGATAGCTCTATGGCTACCAATTGATCGGGGTGGGGTAGGGCGACCGGAAGGAGGAGAACCGAATCGAGGATGGCGAGCATGGCAACGGTTGCGCCGATTCCGATACCGAGCATGAGGGTGGAGGTAAGGGTATAACCAGGCTTGCGGCTCAGCCTGCGCAGGGCGAAGCGGATTTCCGTAAGATACGACCGCAGAAAACGCGCAAGAGACATGGTGGGGGTCTCCAGTTTAAACAACGAATCCAGGGGCCACAGTCATTTTCCTGTTCATAATCAAGATAGCAACGTTTCTACTTTATAGCCGTCCTGGAGTTACGTGGGGTTGCGTCTACAGGAGTTTCGTGGACAGAAGGGACTGGCATAGCCAATCGGCCCACCCAATGTTAACTACGTTGGAGTCACGGGAACAGGAAGAGTTTCGGGGACGGAACTGGCCCCAACGCAGATGCCGGCGTCCGCATTGGCCAAATTCCCTCGTGAACCAGTCGATTCTCTTCGACATCAAACCGGACACGAGTGATCCTGTCGACGCATTTCGTTTCCCACGCTCCGCTTCATGATGAGCTTCGCGTATGACCTGCCAGCGCGGCAGATCACGGGCTATCCGAGTTGGATGGACACGGATAAATGGGACATTGAGGCGATCACGTGGATCATCCGTCGCCGAATTAATGAGCGGCGACGGCTATCCCTGTGTCCGCCCTGTACACGTGCAACCCGAGATGGTGAGGGTGACATCACGAGTATGAATCGGGACGAGCCAAGCGGTACCAGAATCAGCTTCCGCCATAAGCGGGTTTGAGATGCTCTCCCATGATAAAACCGTGCCATGTTTCGGAAACGATTCCTCTGGCTAACAAAGTGCCTGCTGCTTTGCCTTCTAGGAATATTCATCGCCGGAAGACTATCGGACCTTCTTAACCCGCTTATTTGGTGGGTGCTACATCGGAGTGGAACGACCTTCTTGCAACGCCCTTCGTTCGTCGCGACATACTATCTCCCTCTCGTCGGGACATACGGATTCGTTCTCGGTCTGGTCCCGATCCACCGATTGCTAGAACTCACAGCATCGTTCTTTGGGGCATTTCGATCCAGGGTTCACATTCAGCCAGAGATGACGTTCAGCCGTCCCTTGCTTTGCGCCTGGGCCCCTGTCGGATTTGTTCTTGCATATCGTCTATTCACCTTCCCAACCGCAAGGGCACATAGTGTCCTCGCACCAACAATATACGGTGAGGGACGCTACGAGCACTTTTTTGCACCTCTAAGCCCTCGTTCGACGTCCGATCTGTCTGCATGGATCTTTGACCGCTTCGTTCTCACTGGCCCACACTATTTCTCCTCGCCTATACATTTGGGGTGTGGCTGCGTCATGAATTTCCAGACCCTCCGGCCAGTGCTGCTGAAACGCCGTGAAGCGCTTTGGATAAACGGCAGCTACCGAGTTTCTGAAAGTCGTCACTGTGGCCTGCGCGGGTACTCAAACTGCTGATAGATGCTTTCAACATTCATTCCCCGCAAACGGGGTTCACGGCAACTTACCGATAACCGGAATTTTCAGGTACTGCCGAGGGCATTCTACTCATTCGGGAATGAGAACGCCCACCTCCCGACACCGCCTTGAATTCGAATCTCTCCACCGCCGTCGAGGTTGAATGTTTCCTCACTTGTAGCTTTGCGGTTAAAGGAGAAATCGATGGTCAGCGTCCGTGGTTCGTGCGATTTTGCTGCCAGGAGCGTAAACGCGATTCCCGGGCCGGAGACAACTTGCTTTGCGCCGTCGGCGCGTATGTTGTAGGAGTAGGCGTGGAATTGCTTGATGAGCCGGTTGCGCTCCGACTCGTCGACCGTCAACGTGAAGCCCGTTATATCGTGCAGCTGCCGTTGAGGGAGGAACCTGCCTTCAAGTCGCTTTTCCCTGGTGATGCCGTCTGGATAGTAGCCCTTAAGGTGTGTGTCAACGTGCATGCCTGGTCCGAAGTCGCCAGCCGGGCCGCCTCTGGATACGACTGTGTCGTACGTTGGCTGATTCTGTGCGTCTCGAGTCGTGTCGATGAGCAGGGTGGCGCGCTGCTCTGCAGCGAGTCGATCTTTGAAGCGGGGGAGTTGGGCGCGATCATCGATCCACATGTTGAACACGACCTGTCCGGCTATCGTGGTTCCGAAGTGCGGTTGGTCCTCTCCGGCTTTGAAGAACTCGAAATACGTGTGCTGCCCAAAGATGTAGATTCCGGTGTAGCTCCACTTGCCACCGTCCCGCTGAACGGTGTGCTCTTGGAACTCGCTGAACTCATTTCGAAGAAATGAAGACTGTCGGAGTGCATCGTAGGCAGCCGCGGGAATGAAGATTGTTACGTGATTGAAATAGACAGGCGGCAATCCTTCCGCAAACGAAGTTGCAGGGAGAGCACCGAGGGCCAGACCGAGAACGAGTACAAGCAACCTGGACGTTCGCATTTGCTTATCCTGAGCTGAATTTTGAAACCAGGATCCGAAGCAATTTACCCCTGACCGCAATCGAGGCCGATAAAGGGTGGATAGACGGGAAGTTTATCCCAATTCGTTAAATCCAAGCTCAAGGTTGCGTTGTAGTTCCGTCCGTTTCCGGGTTTGCCGGGTTTCTGGCTTATCCTTCGGTTTTAGTCTAACCTTCTCTTTATGGCGGATCGGATACCGTACAAAGCAATCACAAGAGGAATAGCCGTAAGCGTTGTGCCCACTTACCTTGAGGCGGATTCATCGCCTTCCAATTCGCAGTATCTTTGGGCCTACCGCGTGATTATCGAGAATCAGGGACGGGAAACGGTGCAACTATTAAGCCGGCACTGGATGATCACGAATTCGCGCGGCGAATTGACTGAGGTCAAGGGATTGGGCGTTATTGGGAGGCAACCATTCCTCAAGCCCGGCGAAAGTCATGCATACACCAGCGGTGCGCCCCTTAACACGCCGTCGGGGATGATGGGTGGGAGTTACCAGATGGAAAGCGATAGCGGCGAGCGGTTTGATGTTGAGATACCAACGTTCTCGCTGGACTCCAAAAATCAAGGTGTATTGCTGCAGTAAAGAACTTACCGAAAATGCGACTTCCCAGGCAGCTCATCGCACCTCTGAAGCACCAATGTGCATTCTCAGATCACAACTCTGAGGGCGGATGGATGGAGTTCTAAGATTCACATCGACTATCCGGAGCGATATTTCAGGCAATATGTGCCAGTACGTCGCGCCGGGAGGAAGCTCCTATATCTCAACGCCTTTTGCGATGAGCGACCGCCGAATTATTGGCGCAAGCGCCTAGTGATCGTGTCGGGTGGCCCAACTTGCTACTGGCAGGCCTTCTATGACACGGAGAGGAAGAGCTATTCAAACTTGACGATCAACAGCCGAGGGTAACCGTCAAGTTACCGCAAGGGTGACTTTTCAGGGCAGCGAACGGCTGCCCTGACGTCGGCGGATTCGTCCCGCACAACTTCGACTTTTCTCTTCCCTGCCCGCTTTGCGATTACAAGTTTCAGCCGAACGAGCTGATGCGCGTGGCATCGCACACGGTCAAGTGCCCGAAGTGCGGCAGTACTTTCGTGGGCATTCCAAGTGAGGCAGCTATGTAAAGTGCGGACTTTAATGCGGTGACATCTGCGGAAGCACTGTCGATACGGCGCTAGAGATTTGGCATCAACTGACTGCCCTGACATAGCTGAGGGTAATAACACCGTTGCTAAAACGCGTGGTGTCGGTGAGCTTGAGGCTCAAGTGACTGGTGTCAATACCTTCGAAGAGACGCCGGCCTTTGCCAACAACCACAGGGAAGATGGAAAAATTGAACTCATCGACCAAGTTGTGTGCGATCAGCGTCCGGTCGAAATTGCCGTTTCCATACTTCATGATGCTCTTCCCGGGCTGCCGCTTCAGATCGGCGACTCCTCAGCGGTGTTGTCACCGATCAGGGTTGCGTCCCAGGGAACGTCGCGCAAGGTCGTGGAAGCGACGCTCGACCGAGAAGGAAAGCCTTGACACCGCCTTCCGTCGACCCACAAGGTCTGAGATTTCAATGAGGGTGTAGTCGAATCCATCCTTGAGGAGTACACAGGCTCTTTCCTTGGGGGGAAGGTGGATGACCAATCTCTCGACTGCACTCCCGATAGATCCGGTCATGCGCGAGCAATAGCGATGCAGGCGCGGCCGGAGCTGGACGACGGTTTCCAGAAATGCACGATACTTGTCGTCGAAGAGGCCTATCGCATAGACATCCGATGGAGTATCCATATTGTGTGTACGCTCGCCGACATGTTTAGGATACTTTTCGGAGCTGATCGGGAATAGGTTTTAGGAATTGATATGAGCGCCGGAGGAAAAATTTGAAATTCCGGCCCAGGATGTTTCAACGTGAATCAGTTTTCCGTTGGCTTCGTGATGTGGTCGACCACGAGGTTGGGCACGGACTCGTGCACAGCTTCGAGCTTGAGCCCAAGCTGTTCCTGCACCGCGGTGAAAATCGAGGGCCAGCTTTCCGGATCGCCCGCGGACCATTCGCGGCCAAACTGAAGCGTGTAATTGTAGGTGCCGGTGAGACCGGTTTTGTCAACCACGGGCGCTTCTACCATCGAACTCAGGGCGCCGGAGATGGCTCGCATTGAGGCATTCGATCCGACGAACTCGAGGCCATGCTGTGAGCCATGGGCCTGGACGTTGGCGGGTGGCGGCGCAGGCGGCGCGTCTCCATTGGCGGGTGGCGGAGGCGCGGGCGCAGCCTGCATCTTGACACCGCCTTTGCCCACGACGAGGTGATAGATGGAGCTATTGCGAGTTTCAAGGTGCGTCTTCAGGGCCACGCGCTCGGCCAGCAACACACGAATCGCGTTCCTCTTTTCCAGCCGGACCTCGTTATTGGTGAGCTTGGCGAGCCTGGCGTCGGCGGCCTCGTCCGAGCGAGCCTGTATGTTGTAGAACGTGTTGGTAGCCCAGTCCGGTGCGTCGACCACCGGAGCATCGAAGCCGTAAGCAATCTGGAGAAGGGCCTTGATTGGAAGGTTCGTGGCTTCGAAACGGCTGGAGCGCGGCGGGCTGGAGACGGATACGTGGAAATTGGCGTCCGGCGGCGGCGCAAGGCGGATGGTGGCAACGTCAAAGGTCAGCGTGGGCGTGTAGTTGGGTTCTTCCACGATGGGGCCCTGCGCGTGAAGGCACGGGCCGGACAGGAAGACGAGAAGAGCCGCGAGAAAACCGATAGGTCGCTGAACGATGCGGAACATGGGCGTAAGACTCCTTGTGGGGATGATACGGGCGAGCGAACGGCCCAGTTCCCGCATTGACACGAAAACGATTTGCAAGGTTCCGCTTGAGGCTGCGGTCGACTGGACCAATTCTAGTGCGTCGCCTGAAAGCCCGGGAACTCCCGCTCAACTAAATCTTCCATTCCAGTCTGTTAGAAACTTCAATCTTCGGCGACTACCTTGATTGTGGGAGGAAAGGAATCGATTCTGACCGGACAAACAAATCAGGATGGCCTCTACGGGGAGGCCTTGGACCAATTTGGTCCCGCACTCGAACGCCTGGCAAGAGCCTACGAAGCAGATCCGGAGAAACGCCGCGACCTGAGCCAAGACATTCATTTTCAACTCTGGCGGAGTTTTCAGAATTACCATTCCCGCTGTTCCCTTCGCACCTGGGTGTATCGTGTGGCTCACCACGTCGCCGTCTCGCACATCATCCGTGAACGCCGGACCTTTTCGAATCTCGTGAGCCTCGAGGAACTAGAAGTCCTGCCGGACAAAGCGGATGCGCAGTCTGCCGCGAATCGGCGAATGGATCTGAACCGGCTGTCAGCGTTGATTCAGCGGCTCAAACCACTCGATCGCCAGGTCATTGTTTCTTATCTCGAAGATATGGATGCGGCATCGACCGGAGAGATCACGGGCTTGTCGCCCGCGAACGTGGCAATGAGAATTCATCGAATCAAGAACATCCTCGCGAAGCAATTCCACCAACGGCTGCACGAGGGAGAAAACCATGAAGAATGATTCGCCCGAAAACGGCGTAAGAACGGTATGGCTGAACCAGCCAACGGAGAAACCCACAATGATATCGAAATTGATTGAACAGAGGTCGCGTACACTTCGCGCAAAGACACGCAGGGGGTTGATTGGGACTGTGACCGGCCCGCTCGCGGCGGGCATCTTCTACGCGTACAGCATGAGAGCGTTCCCGGCGCTGAGACAGGTGCTGCAACCGCCGTTCGCGTTCGCCCTCGCCTGGGGCCTGGCCGGATTTTACTTCCTGAACCGGGGAATGTGGTCCGCGGCGAAGCCTGGGAACCTAGGACTTAATACCGGCCTGGAGGTATGCCGGTTGGAGGTCGAGCGCCAACGGGACCTCGTGCGCCGGACGTTGGTTTGGACATTTGGTCCAGCAATGCTGGCCACTGCCACGTTCATTTTGGCGCTGGCGCTGGTCCCGCCGGGGGTCCGGGGCATAATCCCGAATGCACTTCCCTTGCTGATTGTGTTGGTTGTCTGGTTAGTCTCGTTTTTTGTGCTCAGGTCGCGCGAACAGCGCGAGCTCCAGCGCGAGCTCGACGAGCTGAAGGATCTCGAGATAGAGAACCGTAGCTGATACCAAAGATCGGCGGAAGGAGAGACCACAAACATGCAGCTTCATTACGGAAAAATTGCCTGGCAGTTCCGTCCTGCCTTTTTCCTTCAACGTGGACGGGACGTTGACCTGCCCTTCTACTTACCGTTGCGCGTCGCACAAAAAAGGCGAGCGTTGGACACAAATCGGTGACATCCATGTAGGTAATCCAATGCCGTCATTCGATACGGAGGGCCTGCTGGGGGTCGAGGCGGGAGGCGCGCGTGGCAGGCATCCAAACGGCGAGAAGGGCAACCAGACTTAATACAACCGGTACAGTTACAAATACAGCGGGGTCCCAGGTTTTGACGCCGAAGAGGAAGCTGGCGATGAAGCGGGTGAGTCCGAAGGCCGCGCAGATACCGATAACGACTCCGACGATGGCGAGGCGCATCCCATGCCAGACGACCAGAGAGCGGATGCGGGAGCGGTCGGCGCCGAGGGCCATGCGGATGCCCATTTCCTGGGTGCGCTGCTGGACGGAGTAGGCCATGAGGCCGTAGATGCCGATCGCGGCCAGGATAAGCGCGGAGGCTCCGAAGATGGTGAGCAGGAGCATGTTGAAGTCCTCACGCGCGGTGGAGTTCGCGACGACCTCGGTCATGGGGCGGACGCGGGCGACGGGAAAGCCGCCGCTGCTCTGGCGGAGCTGCTCGGTGACAGCGGAAATATATGGATGCGGATCGCCGTGGGTGCGGACCAGCCAGACCATGGGACCGATGTTGGAGTTGAGGGCGGTCATGCCATCGGTGACCTGAGAGCCGGGAACGATCATGAGGGGGCGAGGATCGTTGTTGAGGCCGCCATCGTGGATGTCGCCGACGACGCCGACGATCTGCCGGGCGGGCTCAGTGAACTGGGGGCCGACGCCTTTGCCGATGAGCAGTTGCTGGCCAACGGGGTTCTCTTTGGGAAAGAATTTTTTCGCGAAGGTTTCGTTGATGATTACGATGCCGGGGGCCGAGCCGGTGTCCTGCTCGGTGAAGTCGCGGCCTCCCAGGATGGGGATGTGGAAGACGGCGAAGTAGCCGGGGGAAGCGCTCATCCAGCCAGCGTTGCCGGTCCACGGAGATTTAGGGGCCGGCGGGCGGCCGATGATGTTGAAGGGAAGGCCGTAGCCGCCTTCGAGAGGCAGGCAGCAGGTGAAGGCGGAGATCTCGACCCCGGGAATGGCGTTGAGGCGCTCGCGGCCATCATGGGAGACCTGAGCAACGCCGGCGGTCTTTTTGAACTGATCGCCGGTGAGGGACATTTCGAGAGTAAGCACGTTGCGGGGATCGAAGCCGGGGTTGACCTGGCGGAGCGCGATGAAAGTGCGGATAAGGAGCGCTGCTCCGATGAGGAGAACGAGGGCGAGGGAGACTTCGCCGATGACGAGGAGAGAACGCATTTTGCTCTGGCGGAAGCCGGTGCCGGAGCGGCTGCTGCTTTCCTTGAGGGTGGTGTGGAGGTCGACACGCGAGGTTTCGATGGCGGGGAAGAGCCCGAAGAGAATGCCGGTGAAGAGCGAGATACCGAGGGTGAAGAGGAAGATGCGCCAGTCGAGGCCGACGGCGGCTCCGTTTTCGCCGACGCGGGGCAGGCCCGCGGGGGAAACGGCGAGGAGCGCGCGCACGCCGGCGTAGCCAAGGATGAGGCCGAGAACGCCGCCGGTAATCGAGAGGACGATGGATTCGGTGAGGAGCTGGCGGATGATACGGGCGCGGCCGGCACCCATGGCGGCGCGGATCGCGAATTCACGCTTGCGGCCGCTGGCGCGGACGAGCAGGAGATTGGCGACGTTGGCGCAGGCGATGAGCAGGACGAAGCCGACGGCTCCGAGAAGGACGAAGAGGGATTTGCGCGCGCCGGCGACGATCGAGTCGCGGAGAGGCTGGACGCCGAAGCCGTCTTTGGGTCCCATGTCGTCAGGGTGGAGGCGGCGGTACTGATCCGCGGCCAGCTTGAGCTGGGCGTTGGCCTGGGCAAGAGTCACGCCGGGTTTGAGACGGCCGGAGACAAGAAAGTAGTGGCCGAGGTTGGTGCTGTTGGGCTCGATCTGGAAGGGAACCCAGATATCGGCTTGGGGATCGGTGACGAAGGATTTTCCGAGAACACCGACGATGGTGTAGGGCTCGTTGCTGAGCGAGACGGAGGTTCCAACGATGTTGGGATTGCCGCCGAACTTGCGCTGCCAGAATCCGTAGCCGATGACAACGACGTGGCCGCCGTTAGGGGAGTCTTCCTGCGGTGTGAAGGTGCGGCCGAGTATGACGGGTGCGCCAAAGAGGCGGAAGTAGGCTTCGGAGGCGTGGATTCCGTGGACCTGCTCGGGTATGGGGCCGGTGAGATTGAAGCCGGGACCGCCGAAGTCGTACGCGGTGACGTCCTGAAAGACGCTGGTCTGGGCCCGCCAGGTATTGAAGTTGACCGGGGAGGCCACAGGGCCGTTGCCGTCAGGAAAGGTATTCATGAACTGGACCATGCGGTCGGGTTCAGGATAGGTGAGCGGCTTGAGCAGGACGGCGTTGACAACGGTGAAGATGGCGGTGTTGGCTCCGATGCCGAGGGCGAGAGCGGCGATGGCAGTTACGGTGAACGCCGGACTGCCGATAAGCATGCGGAGGGAATAGCGGAGGTCGCTGAGGAAGTCGCCCATGGTGGAATGCCGCCTTCGAAATGGAGTTCAGAACCGGCGTCCAGTACGTATGCGACATTTTACATAGGCGGGGCCAATGGCAACCTGGGATACACCCAACATTTGACACTGGTGGCGAATTATCTTGATATGTTTTGAATAGTTTGCGATGGATGACAATTTCAAAATCCGGAAGATCAACATCTCGTCCAGCACGGTTCCGGAGACCGCCTCCATGGTTGACGCTGCGTGAAACAACTTTTTGCCTTTCCTCACGAAAGTCGGATCTACGGTGCATCCGGGATCGCTGGTCTGCTGACTAATCTGTTCGCAGCGCCTGCATGGGCTCGACAGCGGCGGCACGCCGGGCGGGCAGGTAGGTGGCAACCATCGCCACGACCATCAGGATCCCTGCCGCAATTAAATAGACTGCACCATTCATGCTCCCGTCTCCCAGCAGTCTCGCATTTGTGCCCATGCCGGAGTTGGTGAACGATACCCCGGCGATGATCTTCACCGCAGCAACGCATAGCGCGCCGCCTGCGGCAAGCCCGAACCCGGTGAGCCAAAGCCCGCGCCCAATCACCATCCACAGCACTTGGCCAGGCTGCGCGCCAAGCGCCATGCGCACCCCGATCTCCTGCGTGCGTTGGGCAACCGAGTAGGCCATGACGCTGTAAAGTCCGGCAGCTGCCAGTACCAGTGCGATGACTCCCATGATGCTCAGCAAGCTGGCAGCGACCTTCTGAGGATAGAGCGAAGCTCCGATGAACTCCTTGAGGGGTGCGGCGTCAAAAACCGTCACATTCGGATCGATCGCCCGTGTCTGCGCGCGCAGCGTGGAGAGGACTGCGTCTGGATCGCCTTGTGTTCGCACATAGAAAGCGAGGTTCATGTCTTCGCGAAAAACCTGCCGAAACGGCACGTAAAAATAAGCTGGCGCTGATTCGCCAAGGTAGTGATACTTCGAATCCTTGGCTACGCCGACGATGCGAAACCAGTCTCCCCACCCATGCACTTTTACGCCGATCGGATTACGGCCGGGAAGGAAGCGCTGGACAAATGCCTGATTGACGATCATGACAGCCGACGTATTCTCGTTGTCCTGATCGGTGAAGTTTCTGCCCTCAACCATGGGTATGTGCAGTAGCGGCAGATATCCAGGAGAGATGACATTGCGGAAAATGTTCATGTTTTCGTTGGGCCTGGGCGCATAGCCTTCGATCCGCAACTCTTCCCACCAACTCGGTTCGAACCCCAAGGGAACACCGTCTGAATACGCCACGTCCGTTACGCCAGGAGTGCTCGTCATTCGTTCCTCGAGGCGACGGCAGAACTCTTCCCTCTGGGCAAGGCTATATCCATTCGTTGACAGGTAGAACTGATTGAGAAGGACGTGGTTCGGGTCGAAGCCCGGATCGACGTGCAGCGTCTGCTGAAAGCTGCGGGCGAACAGGCCGGCACCTACCATGGCCACCAGCGCCAGCGCGACCTCGGAGGCAACCAGCACCGAACGCAGCCGATTCCGTTTTCGTCCAGCCGTCGCGCTGCGGCCGCCATCATTGAGCCGGGGGCCTGTCTCCATGCGCCTCACTTGCAGCGCGGGGGAAATCCCCGCGACCAGTCCCACGACCAGGCAGATACCTGCGGTAAACGCCAACACGGAGAAGTGCGGCCGGAAATCCATCGAGACCAGCAACTGCATCGGTCCGGGAGGCATCAAGTAGCGCAATGCGTGACTCAGCCACGGAGTTGCAGCCACTCCAAGCAAAGCTCCCGCCCCCGTCAGCAGCAGGCTCTCGGTCATTACCTGACGAACGACGCGCGCACGGCCCGCGCCCAGCGCGATACGGGCGCCAAACTCCCGCTCGCGCACCGTGGCCCGCGCCAACAGCAGGTTGGTGATATTGGCGCACACAATAAACAGCACCAGCACACACACACCCATCAGGATGCGAAGCGGGCCAAGCAACAGACCCTGCGGTCCGTGCGGCGACTTCCACAGTGGCATCAGGGTTGCGCTCATGCCTTCACTCACATCGGCGTTCGCAACCGCCATGCGATCGGCAAGAGCTTTCAGCTCGCCCCGCGCCTGCTCCTCGGTCACGCCCGGCTTGAGTCTCGCGATTCCGAGCATATTGCGGTTATGGCGATCGCGCAGCATCGACACCTGCACGCCGTTGAGTACCGACTGCTCCATATAGGGAACCCATAGGTCGAACGAAGTAATCGGCATCGAGCCATGGAAGGCCGGTGAGGCAACACCCACAATCGTGAGTTCATGCTGATTGATGCGGATGGTTTTGCCGATCGCGGCTGGATCGGCAGCGTAATGGGAACGCCAGTAACGGTCACTGATCACCGCGACTGGATAGGCGCCAGGCGTGTCGCCATACTCGGATGGCAAGAACAGCCGCCCCGCTTCGGGTTTCACTCCCAGCACAGCGAAAAAATTGCCGGAAACCAATTCGCCCCAGACGCGCTCGGCATGGTCATTCTTGCCTACGCTGAATGCCGCCGGATGGGTGACAGCAATGCCGTCGAAGAGCTTCAAACGATCGCGAAAATCAATGAAATCCGGATAGGAATTCGGAACCCATTCGCCATTCGAGGTCACTGTTTCCAGGGTGACCAGGCGGTTCGGCGCGGTCACGCCGCCCAGCGGTTCCAACATCACGGCGTTGATCCAGGTGAAAACCGTTGCGCTGGCGGCGATGCCGATCGCCAGGGTGAGTACCGCAACCACGGTGAACGCCGGGTTGCGCCGCATCATGCGAATTCCGAACCGTACATCCTGCCGTATGTTGTCCAGCCACAGCAGCCGATGCCTCAGCGCAAATCGCTCGCGCGCCACCGCTGAACTGCCAAAGGCAACCTTGGCCTGTCGCTGCGCTTCGCTTCTTGGAATTCCTTCCGACTCAAGTTCATCGGCTTCCATTTCCAGATGCGAGCGGATCTCATCCGCAAAGTCATCGGCGCTTCGGTGGTCGCGGGGCATCTATGCCTCCTTGTTGCTGGGCGCAAGGATGAGGTTCATCGCTCTTGTGAGCCGGTTCCATTGATCGGCCTTCGTGGTCAGTTCCGATCTGCCCCTGGCCGTCAGCGTATAGAACCTTGCCTTGCGGTTATTATCCGAAACGCCCCATTTCGCGGTGATCAGGCCTCCCTCTTCGAGGCGCTGCAGGGCGAGGTAGAGCGATCCGTGATCGACGAAGAATGCTTCCTCGGATTGTCTTTGAATGCTGCGGGCAATGCCCTGGCCGTGGCAGGCGCCAAAGAGCAGGGTCTTCAGAATGAGCAGGTCCAAGGTGCCCTGCAGCAGGGCGATGCGATCGTTTTCTTCCTTATGGGTCGGCATACGACACAAGTATTACGCTCTTCGGGTCGGATGTCAACACGTCTTTTTGCGCAAGAGGGAACAGAACTGACCCTTTCGCCGTAAAATGACTTGTCCTTGCCTCTCTAATTTGCAAAGTGTCAGTTGCTCCTTCTGCACGCCTCCAGTCTGAGGAACTTATCGAAAACTCGAACTTTCGAGACACTCAGTTTCTTAAGAGTTGTTCTCCTGCCCTTGGCTACAATTACCGAATGAAATCGTCCGTTGTTTTGATCCTCTTTATGATTGCTGGTGGTCTATCCTCGCCGGAGGGCCGGGGCGTGGCGCAGGAGACTCAGGTGCGTGGGTATTGGACTGACCTAGCCACCGGATTCATGTGGGCCGGGAAGGACAACGGAAAAGACGTGAGCTGGCACAACGCCGTAAATTACTGCCGCAATCTGCGCTTGGCTGGCTACCCTGACTGGAGGCTGGCGAATATGTTTGAGTTGCAACGCATTTATGACAGCACAGCCAATGCTCCCGGGCTAACTGGTAGACATGACGACGAGCCGACCACGTGGCATGTGAAGGGCAATCTGTTCCTGACGGGTAATCAATGGAGCAGTGAGCGCAGAAACGATGATCGCGACATCCTTCAGGTTACTCGTGGTACTTTGACTTCAACGAAGGACGGTCAAATAACCAGCCAAGCGGGTTCCCCTATTCCTCATCCTTCATGCGTGCGTTGTGCGTGCGCGGTCCCGGAAAATAGGGGCCCCTTTCCGTTCGTGGGGTAGCGTCGATCTCGCGACATGGCGTTCGAGACTTTTGAAAGCCTGAGAGATTCGCAAACCACGAGCGAAGCACTTATTCGGGGTTCGCTTATCTCTTTCCCATACATTGTCGATTGCGCTGCGTGCGGGTTAACTAGCATTTCAATAGAGAGTGAAACCGAACCAAAAAGGGAGGGACAGCAGACACATAGCCGCGAGTCCTATCCGCTTCCACCCGTACCCGAACGTGCTCAAGATAAGGACAATGAGACTCAATACAGTCCCGATCACAGAGAACCAAGCCGCCGCTTTAAGCTTTGCGCCTACCGGCTCTATTATGTTCACAGAGGCAACACCAGAAAGATACAACGCGAACTCAATAGCCATCAAAGCGATGGCCGAACGAAACAGCCGTAGCCTCCAGCGAGCAACCGCTTCGCTCATGCAGCCTCATTCCAAGCTAGTGACTGCCCAGCCGCATAAAGACGTTCGTTCGCCGTCATCTCAGACAAATCAATCACATGGCCATGTTTTCATGGTTATACGCAGCGCAACAAGGCATGAGACGAACGGAATTCCTGCAAAACGGGATTATGGGTCAGTTGTCCGCTGAGTCCTCCATGCGGGGAACTGTGGGGTCGAGGACTGGCGCCATGCTCCGTAGGTGCGGCCTGCCACCCTCTTCCCGCGGGTTGAGATTACGGTCGCAAGCACCATGCCACCCCGCTGCCGACGTACATCAGCCGCTTGGATTTGTACCTTGTGTAGCAAGCGATCTGCAGACACTTCAGGATATTGGTGTAGAGAAAAATACAACGATCGTCTTTCCGCTGCCGCTGGAGATGAAGACACTGTTGTCTAGACCGCAGTCACTAACATCGTGCGGATATATGCACATCCTTGGAGCGGCCCGGATCAGACCAGCGCTTCCAGACCATGCTTCTCAACAACCGCGAGGAGCTTCAGCGCCATCCCACTCGGCTGCTTCGCTCCGGTCTCCCACTTCTCAATCGTTGATTCGCTGGTATTGAGGTAACGGGCGAAGACTGGCTGGCTGACACGAAGGCGCTGCCGCAGCTTTTTGATCTGTTGGGGTTTGAGCGGAGGAGGAGTCGCAAGACACGATGCGTCGAAACTCCTCATCGTCGCTTTGTCGATAGCTCCCACCTTGTACATCGCCGAGGCTGAAGAGTGGATCGCCTCAAATGCGCCGTTCTTGAATTTACGTTTGGTTGCCATCGCAAATCTCCTTCCAGTCGTCCTCTCGAATCAGTTGGTTGACTTGATGTATCGTCAGTCTTGCATATGCCTTGACCAGCTTGCGGAAGTCAGCGAGTTCATCGTCCTCGATATTGGCCCGGTCCTGCTTGGCGAATAGATACTCATAGACCCAATAGTGACCGGCTCTCGCCAAAATGATGGAGCGGTACTGATTCTTCCGTAGCCGTTTCTTAAAAACACCGCCGCCTAGATCGTCTCCCTGCCCCAGCATCACTTGCCGGATGGCAGAGCAAAGCTCCTCATCAGGAATGTGCGCCTTTCGGGCGGCTTTGGTGAACCAGGCTGTTTTGAAGACCCGCGCCGGTTTCGTAGCCTGGCTTGCCAGAACATCTACTGTAGCACCCAGTGCAACCCTTGTCACTCACATGCGTCCTCAGCCGGAGTATTAACTTTCGATGGGAACAAAATTGGTCAAACAGACGGAAACTGACCCCAGCAATTCGAAAAGAACCCCGAGCTTCTCAAATCACGATTGAACGCCTTGGCTAGCTTCTTTGTTTTTGACCAAGACCATTGCGCCCTATCGAATTTCCTGAGGCTGACACCCGCTTGGCCAGCCAGTCGCTTGCATTCGGGAAAATAACTCCTCAGGTAGAAGTTCAAAACTGTGTCTCGTGGCTCGAGATGCTGTCACCGAGACTGTGACGTGACTCCGCCACCGATCTCGCCATAAGGATGAAGATACAGGGGCGAGACAGGACTCAGCCCCAACGGAGGCAGGTGGCTACCCGTTTCAATCAACATTCTGCGGTCGATCTCTGCCCGGAATCCAAAATCGAGATAAAGATCCAGCGACTCCTGAGCTCGGGTAAGACCTGCGGCTGGCCCCATATAGAGGAGCGCATCACCCCGGCCTCCCGACAGCCTAGCTTCCATGTCCGCCACCTCTTTCGCTCGGTCTGCCTCGGTTGTGTTTGCAAGATCCATTGCCGGCGAGGGTAGGAACTTACACCCCTGCGCAAGTAATTCATATGCGAGACTGCTTTCGCCGACGGAGATGGCGAGTGCGGGCTGTGGCCAATCGCGCGCAGCCTGCTCAAAGCAACCAGTGCATAATCCTTCTTCGTACCCAGTATGCGGAGTGACCACGAAAAAGGCGCCAGGTCGAATGCTATCGACTTGTTCTCGCAGTGATCCATAACTAAGGTGAAAAGTTCCATAAATCACAAGCGCCTTCTTGTTCTGAGCAAGTATCTGTGTCTTTATGATCTCGGCAGGATATTGGTTGCGCTTCTCAACAAGCGGATCGAGGTCTTCCTTGGTTTTGATCTTCGACCAATCAACGGGTGGATCGCCAAGCCAGACATGAATGCGCTGTTCGGGGGGAAGCCCAAGATTCACCGCGCGAACCTGAGCATAGAAATTGATGTAACCCATGGCCGTGACCGTCGGGTTCCAGCCGACCGTGTCGCTCCAAACCCTTCGCAACTGGTCGTAGGGAATATCCTCTCCGGCGAGGTAGCGGTCCAGAGTGTGCTGCTGCGCGGCGTCTCCAAACTCTACAACGACATTGCCGACATCTTTAGCGAATCGTTTGTCGCGGATCAGCACGGTGTAGAAATCCTCTTCTTGCGCCAAGCCGTGATAGTCGCCCAGTCCGACCAACGGATGAGACTGAAATGCCGCAAAAATTCCATCTGCCGCGGAACAGACTATCAGCGGCCGCGGGCTCGGTGACGGGGGGTTCTGGGACGCTGCAAAAGCAGAAGGCACTCCGGCCAGGAAGACCCCGGCGAGCAGCAGTAGCATTAACGAGCGGATCGTTTTCACCGGAGTCTCCATGTTTCCAAAGCCAGTTCCGTCGCAACACAGTCCGAGGGGTCAACTCGAACGGGGAAGGAACTACCAACCCGCATGCTAGTTCTCCTTTAGTGCACTTACCTGGTCCACCATCGGGATATCCACCAACGCCTTCACCGGTGTCAGTTTCACTCCGAGCTGGTCCCCAAGGGCCTCATCTAGGGTCTCCACCGGCGACCCGGCCTGTCCAATATCCCCATCTGGTTTGGGCCTCGTGTAATCGATCCCGAAATCGATTGCTCCAGCGATCCCGCTCTCGTCCACCACGGTCCGTCCATACCCGCCCACATTCGAAAGAAACGCGCACAGTTGTCGCATCGTCGTATTGCGGGCCGCCGCAAAGATCGACCCTGCCGGACGGTCGAGCGCAATGTAAACATTGCACGGAAGCCAATCGAGACCCGAAATCTGTCCCTCCGGTTTCGGCGGCGTTCCACTCACCTTGCAGCCCGCACCCTCATCATGCCGATGGAGCCGCGGGCCTGGCCTTCCCGGCTTGATCAGCGTCAGGGCCAGCGCTGGCCTCTCTTGTTTCTCAAAATGCACCGCCAGTTGGAACCGCTCAACCAAGAGCGCCCTCATCATCAATCGCACCTGGTCTTTGCTCGGCGTTCCTGGAACGCGCGCCCGGATCTCGTACGATTGCTCATTAGCCCACTTCGGCAGCTTCTCAATCATTGAGTGCATCGCATCCAGCTTGTAAGCAAACGCGATGAAGGTCGACAGAGGACCGTCCGCGACGAACAGACCTTGTCCTGGCACGTAGCTATCGTCCGAATCGAGCGAGTAGCCCGGGTCGGCGAACTTCCACTTCTCATTCAGTCTCACCGAAGCCACTTCAAACTCAAATTTCTCTACCTGCCCCTCGGCCTGTTCCAGAGGAAGCGGACCGAGTACCGGCACCGCACTATTCTGTCCCAATAACGTGAAAGCCCCAAAAACTCCCCCAAAGAAAACCACCGGCAGCCATCTGCTCTTGGCCGCTCGCGCTTTCGCCATCGCCGCTATCACCTTGGCTAGCGTCCCCATCCGGGCCTCCGTCTCCTTCTTAGCTCGCACGTTCCGAAGATGGCTAACGTCTCAGACGAACCACACTCCAAATCCGCTCGCCTGCAACCAGCTTTATTCACCGAACTATTCGTCCGCGTGACAGAGGATCACGGTGGCTACTGTTTGCATAAAGCGTGGACCGAAAGCCGAACCGTAACGCCGGTAAACTGCCCCTGGTAGGATCGTTGCTCAAATCAATACCTATCTAAGTGTGACGCTTAGTTAACTAAAATTAGTAACTTGGTAAAAAGATTAACCGGATTGAACATTTATTTAATCCGGGGTTCTGGATTGCATCCGCGGGGCGCCTATTTTTTTTGGCGTTAGGATTGACGATCGTCCACTGGAAGGTGCAGAATCTGTTGGTTCGTCACTCCGGGCGCAGTCTGCCGCCCAAAAAAGGTGCGACTCCCATGAAATCCAGGCCCGTCAGCATCCCCTCTTCGGACACACTGAGCATTTTCAAGACAAACGTTTGTCTTATATGTGAAGTCCTGCTCACCCTCTTTGCCTTCAGCGTCTGCGCACAGAGAGTCTTCGCACAGACCGTCACAGTTGTTCAGACCAACCCCGATCAATCCGCACTCCTCACCCCGCAAACGCCGCTCACCTTTACCGAAGGCTCAGCCAGTGAGACCGCAATCAACGTCGACGACACCATTCACTATCAGCAGCTTGAGGGCGTGGGTGCGAGCTTCAACGACTCCGACGCTTATCTCGTCTGGAACAAACTCGCCCCGGCCCAGCGCACAGCGTTGATGAATGATCTCTTCAGCCCGGACGGAATTCACCTCAGCCTTCTTAGGCAGTCGATGGGGGCAAACGATCTCTCACTGAGCAGCTATACCTACGACGATCTGCCGTCCGGAGAGACCGATCCGCAGATGAAGCAGTTCTCGATAGCGCACGACCAGGCCTACATTATTCCCACCATCAAGGCGGCCTTTGCAGCAAACCCTGCAATCAAGGTCCAGGCTCTCCCCTGGTCGCCGCCAGCCTGGATGAAGACAACAGGAACGCTCGACGGCGGATCCTTAAACACCGAGTATTTTTCCGCGCTCGCGCTCTACTTCGCCAAATTCATTCAGGCGTACGAGGCACAAGGCATCCCAATCAACTATGTCTCGGTTCAGAACGAGCCGCTGAACGAAACCAGCGGCTATCCGTCGATGTTCATGAATCCGCATGACGAAGGCCAGTTCATCGCAAAGTATCTCGGCCCGCAGCTCCACAGCCTGCACCTTCGCAACCAGGGGTGGAACTTTGCGGGGCAGTCGCACGATCCGACCGATGCTACGCCCGGGATCTTCGGCTACGAGCATAACTGGGATAACCCGAAGTATCCGGAGATCCTTGCGGAAGATCCTGCGGTTCGGCAGTATCTCGCGGGCGTGTCGTTCCACTGTTATGCCGGCAACGTGGCTAACGCGCAGAATGCTGTACACGACCTGGCCGGTGATATTCCCGTCTACTTTACGGAATGCACTGGAGGAACATACGCTCCGTATTTCTCGCAGAACCTGGCAAATGATATCGAAGGCCAGGTGATCGATGTGCTGCGCAACTGGGGCAAGACGGTGATCTTCTGGAACCTTGCGCTGGATCAGAATAGCGGGCCGACGGTGCAGAACGGATGCACGGATTGCCGTGGCGTGGTCACGATCGATGACTCGACTACGCCCGCTGTTGTTTCCAAGAACGTGGAATATTACGTGCTTGGCCACCTTGCGAAGTATGTCCAGGCCGGTGCGTACCGGATTGACTCCAACACGTTCGGCAGTGGCAATGTCGAGGATGTTGCGTTCAAGAATCCTGACGGTTCGATCGCTGTGCTGGTCTTCAACGGCGCGCAGAACCCCAGCCAGTTCTCGCTGAATTGGCAGGGCAAGACGGTCAGCTACTCGCTGCCTGCGCAGGCGGTTGCCACTTTTTTCTGGCAGGGCTACACGGGCAATACGTTCGATGTGACCGCGGGGCCGGGGTCGCAGACGGTCGCGCCTGGAGGGCACACGTTCTATAGCATCGACGTGAATCACTATGGCAATGATCGTGGCAATGCCGAGTTGAGGGTGCAGGGGCTGCCGGGCGGGGCGTTCGGCGAGCCTGTGCCGATCCCGTTCACGAACGCGTATGCGCTTCCGGTATCGACGAAACCGGGCGTGACGAGCGGTTCGTATCCGGTGACGATTGTCGGCACGCAGGGCAATGCCACGGCTTCTTCGACGGTTAATTTCACGGTTGGAGGCGAGGAGACGCCATTCCCGGCCGGCCCCGCTCCGATCCCGGGCCTAATCCAGGCGGAGAACTTCGATAATGGCGGCAACTACGTCGGCTACTTCAATCTAGACACTACCGACCAAGGCAGCGCTCCCGGTTACCGGCCGGGAACAACCGTCGGCGTTGAGAACACGGGTGATGTAGGCGGTGGCTACGATGTCGGCTATACAGGCGAAGGAGAGTACCTGCGCTACACGGTCAACGTGACGACTCCAGGTATTTATAACCTGCAGTCCCGCGTCGCATCCCTTGGACCAGGTGGCTACTACCACGTCTCGTTCGACGATGAGAACAAGACCGGGACCCTGTTCGTTCCGGTGACGAATGCATTTCAAACCTACACCACACAGGTCTCTCCTGCATTTCAACTCGCCGCCGGCCGTCATGTGATGCAAGTCACGCTCGACGGCGACGGGCCAACCGCGGGCATGGGCAACTTCAACTGGTTCGCCGTACAGACCCCGACCCCCAGCAGTTCCTTTACTGGAGGCCCTCAGTCCATCCCTGGCCTGATACAAGCCGAGAACTTCGACACCGGTGGCAAGGGCGTCGCCTACTGGAATGGAGCTACCGCAAACGGCGGTGGAGCGAATTACCGTCCGGGTGAAACGGTCTACATCGAGACCTCGTCTGACACCGGCGGCGGCTACGACGTCGGTAACCCTCAGCCGGGCGATTGGCTTAACTATACCGTCAACATCGCCTCGGCTCGCACCTACACCCTCCAGGTGCGCGTGGCCAACGGAGTCGGCGGTGGGGTCTTCCATCTTAACGTCGACGGCCGGCGGATCACGCCGCATATCTCAGTTCCCGAGACAGGCGGATACCAGACTTGGCAGACCCTTGTGATCCCCGACGTACCTCTCCCCGAAGGCATCCACACCGTACAACTCGTCATGGACAGCGGGGGCTTCTACAATGCCGTTGGTAACTTCAACTGGTTTTCACTCAACTGAAGAGATCGCATCCTTGGAACCTGCTGCGAGTGGGCACGGCGCACCTCGTGCCCACTCTGCGGGGTCATACAACAGGCTGTCGCGCATCAAAATCTCCTGAATTGCGGCTCGATCGATTAATTCTCGATGCGTATTTCTTCGCCCGTGGCTTTTCCCATCGCTCTCAGATATGTGTCTTGGGTAGCGGTCTGGCCCAGGATGAACCTTGAGACGAAACGGAAGATGGGGTTGTAGACTTCCCCATCCTCGGTGACGCGCACTTGCGTGGTTGCGCCCCTGGGCTCGAGCGCGAAGGTCCACGTACCGCTGTAGGGAAGGTTGGGCGTGGCGATACGGCGCTGGATCGCGAGGGGCGGCCGGCTTTGCACAATTTCGTAAAGGATGGTCTCGCCGCGCCGGGATATCTCGCGCTGATAACTCCGGCCGTCCTGGGTGAGGACCTCGCATGACCGCAGGTCGGGGCGCCAGTCCTGGGGGCCTGAGATAAGCGCAAAGAGGCGCTCGGGCGGGGTGTGAAACGACGCGGAGCGCGAGGCGATGTGGCGCTGAGGAAGCATGGCGCCGATCAGGGCGGCGCTGCCAATGAGCACAATGATTGCCGCGATGCAAAGAAACGCGATCTTCATTAATCTTTTTCTCTCTTACGCCGCTTGAGCAAAATGGCGGCGTATTTTGCCAGACTCTCGATTCCTGCAAGTGCGCTGTCGGCTTCCTTCGCCGGCATCAGCGTGAAAATCTGCTGGACGAGCGTCGGGTTGAGCACTGCGTTCTGGTCTTGGATGCGCTTGCCGGCTGGGGTGAGCGTGAGCTCGATGGAGCGGTGATCGTTCCGCGCACGTTTGCGCACCAAGAGGCCTGTGTGCACCAGGCGGCTGATGGTGCTGCTCATGGTGGAACGGCTGACACCCATGTGCTCAGCAAGCCTGGAGGGTGTCGTGGGCCGTACGATATCGAGATGATCGAGCACGCTTGCCTGATGCTCCGTGATGCGATTGCCCTGTTCATCCGCATGGACATGCTCCCGATGACACGCCAGATAGATGGTGGGATAAGCCGCCATGAGCCGCCTGACATTGTTTTCGAACATAATCCGAATGATGCGGCGAATGGTTTGAGTCGTCAAACAAATTCTTAACGCATGGCTGCTTTCGGCTTCCTCGGAACTACCTTGCGACAGCCGTACCTCAGCGGCTAAACAGGCTGCGGAAAAATTCGCCATCGAGCCGGAAAGACGTACCTCAGGGGCTAAAGCCCCGATATATTCCCAATCGTTTACGGCCCGACTAAAGTCGTGCCCTGATACAAAACAGGGTTTTTCCGCGGCCTGTGAAGCCGTGCCCTTCGTGTGCAGAGAGTTTTCCCGCAGCTTGAAAAGCCTAACCGGCCTACGTCTGCCCACATCCATCGCGGCAAGCCGGAGATGATGGATGCGCGAACCGCCGAGTGGCGAATTGCCGCGGCTCGAGCGCCTGGTGAAAGGCCAGGTGCAACTTGCCGGGCTTGATGCGCACAGGTCCCCTGGGTCCGTCCGGTCCAGAATTCCACGAATCCTTCCGCTGCGGCGCTCAAGCCTTGAGTGGCGGGCGTGTCATTCCGTGGCTCGCTCGTAGGCTGCCGCGAGCGCGAGCACCCGTCCAAGGGCCACCTCCACCCACGGCTGTTTAGAAGGCCAGCTTCAGAGAGGCTTGAATCTGTCTGGCGGTGGTGGTTCCGTCATTTTGCGTTTGGGTTCCGGTCGAGATGCCAAAATTGGCATTACCCAAAATGCCGCTGGCCGGCTGCAGAAACTGTGGATGGTTGAAGACGTTATAACTTTCCGCCCGGAAGATCAGCTTGAACCGTTCGGTAATGGTCTGATCTTTTTCGAATACGGCATCGGTGTCGACCTGACGTGGACCGAAAAATTGATTTCTGCGAACGGTCGGTACCTGGTCGAAAGCTGGGTTGACGAATGCCGATTCGGCCGGACCTGTGCGCTTGCCACTGGAAACGGTAGCTATCTGCCCCGACGGGTAGGGGTTGGACCCGGAGTAGCTGGCGCGATTGGTTAGGCCGGTATGCAAATTGTCGACCGTGCCGAAGATTTCAAAGGGAAGGCCGGTTCCCGCCCTGGTGATGCCAGAGATCTTGATGCCTTCGAGGGCACGACCGACCAGGCCATGGCTGGCGTAAGACCTTCCATGACCAATGGGGAGATCCCAGGTGCCATAGGCGGTGAAGTTCTGGCGCTGGTCGTCGGTCGCGTTGCCGTACTCGTTCTCCAGATGGTAAGAGTCGCGGGGGAGGCCACGATTGATTCCATTCGCACCAGGAAGGATGGAGTCATTGCTGTTATCCAGCGCATGCGACCAGGTGTAGGCGCCATGCAGCGAGTATCCGTGACTGCTACGTTTCGTTACCTGGACCTGAAGGGCATTGTAATTACTCATGCCGCTCGAGGTTTGCTCCAGTACCTCGGAGAAGATGCTGTTGCCCGATCCGTCGATGGGCAACAAGCCGTAGTCGCCACCATAATAGAGAATTTCCCCCTGCAGGTAGGCCTCCCCAATACCGCCGCAGATATTCGGATTGCCTATGCCGGCGTTGCAATAAGCGACCAATGTCGCCACATTGGCAGGCAGAGGCTGATTGGCGTTGATTTCATTGAGAACATGGGTGGCGTGGTTGCCAACGTAGTTCGCTTCGAGTACGACGGACGGCGTTACCTCGCGTTCGACGCCCAGGTTCCAGGTTGCGTTGCCGGCGATCTTAAGCTTGGGGTCGATGGTTACTCCCTCGGCCAGTGTGAGAGGCTGTGAAAGAGTAGCCGAGGTCCCCGTGGTTGGCAGGAAGGGAGTGTTTTCCGGAACGGCCGTTGTTCCGGCGACCGCCTGGCCGCCGGCAGGGTTCGGATTGGGGAAGACGGGCAAGCCGGTCGTGGGATCGTTATTGGGGGTGTTGTATGGGGACTGCTGGAAAGGCGGCGAACTGCGCACATTGCCGAAGAGGTTGCCGAAGATACGATCATGGAAGAGCCCGAAGCCACCACGAATTGCGGTTTTTCCGTCAGAGAAAGGATCGTACGAAAAACCGATGCGGGGCTCGACTAGCCCGTAGTTGTTTTGATAAAGCAAGGTCCCCGTCCCAGGCCCTACGACAGTGAAGGTGAAGGGTCCTGGACCGTTCGCCGGGACGAACAGGTTAGAAAGGTTGTTCTGCGCATCGTACGGAACTCCGTTGAACTCCCAACGCAGGCCGTAGGAGAGCGTCAAATTGGGTAGTGCTTTCCAGCTGTCTTGAGCAAACAAGCCATATTCATGCTGACGGAAGCGGCGGTAGTCGCTACCGACCCGCACCTCGTTTTTGTTGTAAAACTGCGCTTGGCTCTGAGAGTCAATGACACCTTCCTGCTGGTAAATCTGGTTCTGGAAGGTGGTGAAGTCCGGGGTGCCAACTGGGAACGGGCTGTTATAGGCCGCGAACTGGCCGGAATCGTTCAAAAACTGAAATTCGAGCTCCTGTTGCGCGTAAAAGTTGTTAGAGCCGTCTTCACTGATGTGGCGAAGTTCCCCACCGAATTTCATGGAGTGCCTTCCCTTGACCCAGCTCAGGCCATCCGTGAACGCACCAGTCTTGGCCAGACGGCCCTGGCCCGGGCTGTCGCCGAGACCCAGGCAACCGATACTTTGAAACGGAGACGACAGACCAAAGACGGTGGAATTACCGAACTCATCTGTTCCGCCAGTGATCGAGTCCAGCTCGGTGAGCCCCCCGCAGTAAAACCTGGAGGTAAACAGGGTATAACTACCCCGGGCGTTATTGAGGAGCGTGGGGGTAAGGGTGGAAGTCAGCTGAAGATTGCCGGCGTGCGACGTATCGGTTTGTCCCGTAGCTCCAATGCCTCCGGGCAGCACTTCGTCGTGGTCAGGGTCGGGGTCCTTGAACCGTGCATAGATATATCGGATGGACAACTGTTCATTCGCGGCTAGCTGGTGATCGATTTTGCCAGTGAGCGAATAGCTGTTCTGCCGCGACTCTGAGGGGAAGAAGTATAGGCCGCTGACGCCATCGCCGTTCGACACCTGGGGCAAGGGAAAAGCCTTGTAGAGACTGCCGGCGACAAAGTTGTCCAGGCCCAGGCCGGTGTTGTTGTTGGCGTTGGCTACGTTGGTCAGGTCCACTGCCTGGCTGCCGGTCTGCCCGATGTATGTGTACACGCCGGTTCTAAAGGCGGCGGTGGGAACGGTGATGTTGTCGGTGATATTGGTCACGAAACGATCCCATTCGCCGTTGAGGAAGAAGAAGGTGCGATCTTTGCGAATGGGCCCGCCCACGGAGGCACCGAACTGATTACGCACATACGGGTTCTGCGTCTGAGTGGCGCCGTCCGGATTGAGCTTAGGGTTGAACCAGTCACGGGCGCCCAGGGCGTTGTAGCGACCGAACCAGTAGGCGTCGCCGTGGATCTTGTTCGTGCCGCTACGAGTGATCACATCTACGATAGCGCCGGTGTTGCGGCCGTACTCAGCGTCGAAATTGTTCGTGATCACACGAAATTCAGCCGCGGTGTCGGGATTTGCACCCACCGCCCCCGCGAGGGCACCCGGAACTCCTGAGTCATTGTTGTCGGAGCCATCCAACATGAAGTTGTTATTGCGTTCGCGTGCGCCATTCACAGCAGCGCCACCCGCGCTGCTACCGGAAACGACGCCGGGCGAGAGCAGAACCAACTGATAGGGGTCACGCAAGATCAGGGGAAGATTGTTGATGGCCTGGGAATTGATGATGGTACTGAGCTGATAGGTGTCGGTTTCGACTGGAGCCTCAGTGGAGGCGTTGACGCTGATTTCAGTGGTCGTCGTACCCACTTGCAGCCTGACGTTGAGGGGGACGACCTCGCCGACGGTAACGTGCACATCGCTGAAAATGGCCTTCTCGAAGCCACTCCTCTGCACCGTGAGGGTATAGACGGTGGGCGGGAGGTCAAGCAGGCTGTAGGTGCCGGACTCCGTAGTTGAGACTTGGCGCGACAGGCCGGTGGTATTCGCGACAATGGTCACCGCGGCACCAGGGACGACCGCACCTGACAGATCCGTCACCAAGCCTGTGACCGAACCGGTTTGGGCGAAGGCTTGAGGGACAACAGGGAGCAGAAAGATTAGAAAGACAGTGAGGTACGTTCCGGAATGCTTAAGGACGGGATGGCGGGAATTGCTCGTAGGCATGGAAGAATCCTTCCGGTTTCGAAGCCTGGGAGAGAAGTATCTGCCGTTTGCGCATATGGGGTGACAGGTCAGTCCATTTGCGCAGCGGTGCCGTCTGACCAATGAAAAACGGGTACCATGAAAATGGTTTCCGGCTCCGGAAAGTCGCGATACTGGTCGTTGAACAACACCGGTGAGCCTGCCAGGTTTGCTCCCCAGCTCGCGTCGTCTGTCCTGGGAATATGAAACATGAGATGCGGGCACCAGGGTCCGACGGAGTTTCCAAGGTTTCCTGCTTTCGACATCATGTAAGACATCGCGCCAGCTTCAGGAATTGGAAGTTCGTTCTTCGCGATCGCGGCAGTGATCTTTTCGCGGATCTGTGCTTTGGATAATCCGGTCAACACTAGCCTTGTTCTATTGATTGTGTACGGAAGAATGGTTCGCGCCGCAGCAGGGTTATAACAAATCGGCCCAAGCATCTTGGGATTCCAGAACCCCGGACTATCAAATGGATTCATCCACGAGCGTTCAACCAGACACGTGAAACCGTTCTTCCCTTCGACCGCGGTCTGGTAGCCGCTGTTCTCAAACACGAGAACCGTTGCATCGCGTGATATGGATGCGGGCGCGGCGCTCCGCGCGAGGGCTATCTCGGCATTCCGATCCGCCATCAAATATTGGTCAAGCGGCGCCATATTGGGATATTGAGTTTTGGTATCCTGCGCCCACGTTTGTCGTGAGGATCCAGAGATAGAACTGAGGACGAGGATAAGGGAGGCGACTGCAGCGAATTTATTTCGGCTCATGGTTTACCTGCTGATCCCGCGGCTTTGAGCCGCTTGCCAAATCGTTAGAAGATTGCGCGAAGCGAGAACTGACCGAAACGGCGTTCGTCGTGGTTGCCGCCGGTGGCGAGAGCACCAAGACCGCCCTTTTCCTCGGTTACGCTCAGCGGCGTGGTTGGATAGGCCCCGGTTGAACTTGGGCCGCTGTAAAGCAGATCAACCGGGTTTACGTAATAGTTGTGGTGGTTGAAAATGTTAAATCCTTCGGCACGGAATTCGAGCCCGACGCGCTCGGTGACGGTGAACTTCTTACCCGCTGCCATATCGGCATTCCAAGCACCCGGACCACGAAATGCATTCCGACGGGTCATGTTCGCCGGCCACGGACCCAAATCTGAAATGCCCAAGACCGGGTTGAGAGGCGCAAAACTTGCGGGAAGCGGCAGCGTCATGACGTTGAAAAGGTTCTGGCCCACCATCACAGGCGAACCCACCTTATAGTTCGTAATCGGGGTGGCCGGGGTCAGCCGTGGATTGGTGTAGCCAACCTCAATGTTGTCATAGTCGAAAACGCTGAACGGTGTGCCTGTGCGCGCGGTATAGATGCCCACTAGCGACCAGCCGCCAAGCGCCTGGGAAGTTACGCCCTTGCCAGTCTTGTGCCATGGAGTTTCCCAGATTGGCGCGACCACGAAGCGGTTTCGGGTGTCAGAATCCGAGCTGCCCCAGTCCAGCTTGGGGTTGAAGAAATCGGTGTACCCGAAATTTCCAAATCCCGCAGAGCTCGACAGGCCTTGCAAACTGTCGTCGAAGGTCGAGCTCAGGTCGTCCAGTGAGTGTGCCCAGGTGTAATTCGCAACCAGGCTGAGGCCGGTGTGGTGAAGATCCCGCGTCTGGAATTTAAAGTTCAGAGCGTTGTAACTGCTTTCGCCCCTGCTGCCGCGCATGTTGATGGCTTGATATTGCTGGTTTGCCCGGGTAAGGCACGCAGGAGTTGGGCTCGCCGGCGTGTTGAAACTTACGTATCCGCTGTTGGCGCAAGCAGCGCCTGTGATCAGCGGTTGGCCCAGATAGACCTGGCCGGCACCAACCTGGTTGATGTTGTTGATGTCATAGAGGTGAACCCCATGCGCACCGCTGTAGCTCAGTTCCACGATCGAGTTTTGCGCCACCTGGTGCTGCAATGCGAGACTCCAGAACTGGGTCTGGGCTACGTTGATGCGGGGGTCCGGCATGCGCAGTTCAACCGGCGGAAGGAAGCTTGCAGGGCCGGGCAACCCCAATGGTCCAAGATTGCTATTCGTGACCAAAGTAGTGCAAGTTGCATCGCCAGGCGCGCAATTGGCGCTGACCACAGCGCTGGCCGGGGGATTTAGGCTGGCGTTATAGGTCACGTTGCCAAAGTTGCGTTCGTAGCTAATACCAAAGCCACCGCGCAAACTGCTCCGGCCGTCGCCGAAGAGATCATAGGCAAAGCCGACACGCGGCGCCGCAGTGCCCCACCTTGGCGCCCAGAATTGGCCGATCGAACTCTTCTGAGTAAGCTGGACCTGGCCGCTTTGCAGTTGTTGCTCAATGCCGGAGCCGGGGCCGTAGTAGAAGTTAGAGTCAAGGTCTTGATGGTTGTTGTGTTGCACACCGTAGTGCTCGTAGCGCAAGCCATAGTTGACGATTAGCCTCGGAGTCAGCCGGAAGCTGTCCTGGGCATAAATCGCCCAGTCCTTGAAGCGATAGCTGCGGGCATTGGCGGCCGGGTTTAACGGTGGGGTCACGGCACAGGATGGGCTGGTTATCAAATTACCAAATTGGTCGAAGGGACAGGGTAGCGCACCTTGCGGATCGACCCTGACCTCGAATGAGCTTAGCTGGCTCCCGCCAGGGTTTCCCGCGGAGTTGATCAGATCGTTCAAGCTGGTGGCAAAGGTAGGACCCAGCAGTTCCTCTGCCTGGGCATACGCGCCATAGGCTACGTTCAACTGCATGTAGGTAAACATCCCGCCGAACTTCATGTTGTGCTTGCCCTTGGTCCACGACAGGTCATCCGCGAATTGCAGTGTATTCTGCGGTCCACCATAGGGCAGGCCACCATTGCCCGGTCCCAAGTTCTGCAATCCCGGCATTTGAATGTAGCCTCCGGTCACCGGGTCCGCCGGCGTCGCCAGTTCCAGGCTAGGGGTGTTGACCAACGCCTTATCGAACGAGTTTTGGTTATTGAAGCGGGTGAAGCTGACCTTGCTGTTGTTGAGCAGGCTGCTATTGAAAGTGTGGGTCAGCGAATAGAGATAACTCTGGTTCAGGTCGGTGAAACCCACCTCGTATTGCGGATACGGGCTATAGAATACGGTTCCCGGAAGGTAATCTATATACTCCCGGCCACCACGGACAAACATCTGAGTCTGATCGCTCAGGTTGTAGTCGACGCGTCCCACCAGGGCGTATTGGTTGCCGGGAAGGCCGCCGCCGGCATCGAAATTTGCCTTGTAGTTGACGTTATCGAAGACAGCTTGCGAAGCTGCGATAGGGGTCCCAGTCCCGTTTATTTGAGAACCGGCAATGCCCAGTGGCCCGGCCGTGGAGGCTACACTCGAGATGGGATAGGCGCCGGTAGCGTACTGTGCGAAGTAGGCCTGCGTATTTGCCGGCAGCATGCCCAGGAATGACGGGTCAAGTATTTCCTGAGTCAAACTTGCCGCACTTCGTACGCGGGTCCATTCCGTGCTCTGAGAGATAAACAGCTTGTTCTTTAAAATCGGGCCGCCGACCAGGTAGCCAAACTGATTTCTTGTGTACTGGCCTTTGGGGAGACCTTTCACAACGTTGGCGTACGTATTGGCCGTATAGGCTGCCAGGCGATTGAACTCCCAGGCGGAACCGTGGAACTGGTTGGTGCCCGCCCTGGTAGTTACATTGACCACGCCGCCTGAGGCGCGGCCATACTCGGCTGAGAAGTTGTTGGTAATCACGCTATATTCCTGCACCGAATCGATGGGCACATTCTCGCCGACCGCATAAGAAAACACAGCCACGTTTTCTACGCCGTCCAACAGAATTTCAGTGCCCGATTGGCGCTGTCCGTTCAGGCTGAAGCTCACTCCGCGGGTGGTGAGATTCTGGCCGCTTCCGTTCACATTGTTGTTGCCCTGGTTGACGGAGGTGCTGTCTCCATTGCTGACATTGCCGGAGAGTGCAACAAAATCATAAGCATTGCGGGTAAGGCTGGGGAGTTGCGCCATTTGCTGCCTGTCGACTACTTGGGACATCTCCTGGGTCTGCGTGTTTACCTCGGTCGCCCCTCCGCCAACTACCTCAACCACAGTCGTGCTCTCACCGATCTCCAGTTGCGCATCCAGGGTTGCGTTCCCGCCCACGGTGACTTCCACGCTCGTTCGGAAGGTCTTAAATCCTTTATTGGTGACCGTAACTTCATAAGTTCCCGGAGTAAGAGCCGGGATCAGATACTGGCCGATGCTTCCGGATTGGGCGGATCGATCCGCACCCGTAGCCACACTCTTTACCGTCACCGTGGCCTCAGGAATGACTGCACCCGACGTATCGCGGACAGTGCCGGAGATCTTCCCGTCCTCCAACTGGCCGAAAAGTTGTGCGGCGGTCAACAGCATGAACGCCGCGGTTAGAAACCACAGCAGGAAGTTATAATTCGTTCGGGCCGGAATCCTATCCTTCAGCGACATCGCAGATCTCCTTGCACTAGGTAACGGGGATCCTGGGACATAGTTGGGCCCATCAGGTTCGTTCAAGCTCAGGTACCGCGTTGGATTTACATCGGACTACGAACCGTACGCAGAGCCTAGCTCAATGAAGTTGATAGACCGGACCTAATCCGCTGGGCGATTGAGAGATGCGATGAGCCGAAGGTTTTGTGCGCCAGGCCGTGGAAGGCCGCTTCGTCACCTGAGCTAAAATGCTACTCATGAATCGAGAGAATGTCCTGAATTTGCGGTCTTTTTGGCAAATCCAGATCATTGGATGGTGCTGCTTTTATCTTTTCGACCTTCTGGAATCCATTCATAATTTCTTGACTAAGCGTGTGCATATCGATGAAGAGACGGTGCCTATCGTCTTGATGTTCCTGGGAAGTTGTGCCCTGCGCCCTTTTTGCCGTTGGCTGCTGCGACAATCGCAGTCGTGGATCGCTTTTGAATTGAAAGCAGCCGCGGCGGCCATGGTCACATCCATTCCCGTAGCCTGCGCAGCCGGCCTCATTTTGCAGAATTCCTATCATGTGCCCTGGCACGCTTTGGTTGCAGTTTTGATGTGGTCTTTTTTCATTCTCTTCATATGGTGCAGTCTGTACTTCAGCATTAAGCAATGGCAGCAATCGAGCATGGAGAAGGAGCGGCTGCTTCGCGCCGAGTCTGAGGTCAGAGAGGCGCGCCTGCTTGCACTTCGCTATCAGTTGAATCCACACTTCCTATTCAATTCGCTCAATGCCGTCTCCACTCTCGTTCTGGATGGAAATGCGCCTGCGGCCACGCGGATGCTGGCGCAGATCGGAGATCTTCTGCGCACAAGCCTGGATTCCGAAGTTACCGTCAGAGGTGACGCTTTACTCAGGAGCTGGTCTTCACCGAGGGGTATCTTGCGATTGAACAAACAAGGCTGGGGGAGCGGTTGAAGTTCGATATGGCAATTCCAATTGGAAACGCGGGATGCACTGGTGCCAAGCATGTTGCTCCAGCCGCTGGTTGAGAACGCAGTGCGCTACGGGGTAGCGCCACTGATCGAGGGTGGGTGGATTGCGATCAACAGCGCGCTTCATGCCGACAGGTTGCGAATTGTGATCGGGAACTCCGGACGGCGTGGTGAAGGCGAGCAGAAGAAGAATGGAAATGGAATCGGTCTCGGAAACACGGCGGAGCGCCTGAAAACACTTTATGGGACGGATTTTGAATTCTCGCTTGGGTGGCCTGAAGCGGGCGGTTGCGAAGTCGTGCTGGAATTGCCTTTACGCCGGGCTCGGAACCTGCAGGAGGCTTCACCGTGCGCGTTCTAATCGTCGATGACGAGCCCTTAGCGCGGCGTGGCGTCGTTCATCAGGCTGCGTCGATTCAAGGATGTGGAGATCGTTGGAGAATGCGGAGACGGGGTATCCGCGGTCGAGAGAATTTTGGAACGATCTCCCGATGTTGTGTTCCTCGACATCCAGATGCCAGGCATGGACGGCTTCGAGGTTCTGCGCGCACTGCCTATTGAAAACCTGCCGGCCGTCATTTTTCTAACAGCGTATGAGCAACATGTTTTGCGGGCATTCGATGTTCATGCACTGCATTACCTGCTGAAGCCGGTGGACGACTACACGCTTCGCGGCGGCGGTCGCTCGAGCTCGTGATCTGGTGGATTCCTCATTAAAGGCGGAAATGGCACAGCGAGTTATGAAAATGCTGGACCGCCCCTCGGATCATTACGCGTCCCGATTTACGGTGCAAACCGGGTCCCGCATTCAAATCGTGACTGCGGAGGAGGTTGAGTGGATTGGGGCTGCTGGTGACTATGTTGAACTGCACCTCAACGGTCGGTCGTTTCTGGTTACGCGAAACGATGGCTTCTCTCGAACAGAGGCTCGACCCGGCGATGTTTCTTCGCATACACCGCTCCCGAATTGTGCAGTCCAAAGGCATACTGGAACTGCGATCCATCGAGAACCGCGAATTTATGGTAAAGCTTTCGGACGGCTCGGAGCATCGCTCGAGCCGCACCTACGCCGATCGACTTGAGCGCTGGTTGTCATCTGGCCGAACTTGACAAAAGGACCTTCGAGTGCAACCGGCGCATCAGGCAGGCGTGCGTTAGCTGCCCGCGTTAATTGTTTCATTCGGTCCAACACAAGATGCAGGTGTTCCCGTCCGGTCGGTGTGAGTCTATAGTTGCTTCTCCGCGACGTATCAGCTTGCCCTTTCGATGGAACATCTGCGATGAATTGCGGCTCGATCGACTTAATCGTCGATGCGTATGTCTTCGCCCGTGGCTTTTCCCATTGCTTTTAGATATGTGTCTTGGGTAGCGGTCTGGCCCAGGATGAACCTTGAGACGAAGCGGAGGATAGGGTTGTAGACTTCCCCATCCTCCGTGACGCGTACGCGCGTGGTTGTGCCCTTGGGCTCGAGCGCGAAGGTCCATGTACCGCTGTAGGGAAGGTTGGGCGTGGCGATACGGCGCTGGATCGCGAGGGGCGGCCGGCTTTGCACAATTTCGTAGAGGATGGTCTCGCCGCGCCAGGATATCTCGCGCTGATAACTCCCATGGTCATCATGTGCTCCCATCCCAGATGGATGCAGGGACGTTGTGTCTCGCGCGCTTAGGCTACTTCTTCAACAGCGATATCCAGTTCTGGACGATTGTGAACGGGGGTTGCGCGGACTCGCCTGCCGGGACCGGGAACAGGAACCTTTTGCCGTCAGCGGAGACGTCCCAGCCGTCCCCGTTCGGCGGGCCTTTGAACAATGCCGCGGGCGTCCCGACCAGGAATCCATCAACGCTTGTGGACATTGGCACCGCCATTACGTTGCCGTCCGGAGCAAGGTAGAACAACTCCTTGCTGTCACCGCGCCAACGAGGCTGAGTTCCGCCGCCTTGCGAGACCGTCCATTTTCCGCCGCCGTTGGCCGCCGGGAACGGCCGCACGTAGATCTCGTTTCTTCCGGACTCGTCCGATTGATACGCGACCCAGTGGCCATCGGGAGAGAATTTTGCATTTTGCTCGTCGAAATCGGTGCGCAGAAACGGAACCGGCTCGCGACCGCCCGGCTTGTCGCCCGATGACGCCCCGTCCATCGGCAGCACCCACAAGTCGCCTTTGGTCTTTGGATCGACATCGTAATACAGCAGGAAGCGTCCGTCGCGGGACCAGTCCTCTACGAACTTCGCGTGATCCGACTTGAACAGCAACTGATCCTGACCCGCGCCGTTCGACGCATTTTGGTACAGGTCGAACTGGCCGGCACGATCCGATGAAAACGCAATGCGATTGCCGTCCGGAGACCAGACGGGATTCAGGTCTGAGGCCGGATCGAAGGTGAAGCGCGTATCGCTCGCTCGGGAAAATGCCGTCAGCCAGATGTCAAAGTTGTTCCCATCAGTTCGCGCGGCGGCGACCCGCGTCCCCTCGGGCGAAAGCGCCAGTGCTGCCGGCCCCCTGTAGTTGTGGGCGGTGCCCACCACGCCCAGACCTTTGCCTTGCCGATCGAACCAGCCGAGCTGAGTGGCTCCGCCGCTCGCGCCATCTCGATAGGCGAGGATTCCATTATCCGAGGCGGCAAAGTATCCAAACCCAATGTAGCTGCCCAACTTCTCGGCCAGCGGTACGGCTTCACCGGTGGTCTCCAGGCGGCGAAGATCGAAAGGCTGCGCCAGCAGTATTCCGCCGCTCTGGAAAAGGATCGCGCCGCCCTTGCCGTCCGGGAACGGAACGAAGCCAGGGCCAAACCCGGTAGCCATTAGCCGCTTGGGCTCTTGTTGATCGGGCTTGGAATCGAGAGCCCCGAGGTATACGCCACTGTTCTCTGAGGCTGCCGATCGGACCAGGTATAGGAAATGCCGTCCGTCCGGCAGGAAAACTGGAAACAGGTGAAGCCTGTCGTTGCGCGCCGCATTCACAGCGGTCACCGGCGAAGGCGCGCGAGCGGCGGAAGAAACCCGCTGGATGCCTGCGCCATTGTTAAGTCCGAATACGATGACACCATCGCGATTCCAGGAGCCGCCTACGACCGTCGCGGGCACGTCGCAGAGAGTCTGTAGGGGGCCACCAGCCAGATCCACCTTCTTGAGTTTCCCTCCCGTGCCAAACGCAACGAACCGGCTGTCCGGCGACCAGAATAGGGGCACGTTCAGCATTTCAATGCCAGCCCGCGCGTGGGATTCGAGAGTGTCCATCGTCCGCACCCACAGGCGCGACACCCCGTCCGAACCGAAACCAACATAGACCAGCTTGGTTCCGTCGGGCGATACCGAGAAAACGCCTGCGGGTATTACACCCGCAGGCGGCGCGATCTGGAAGCGCACCGGCTTCGGCGGCTCCGGGGCCGCTCGCCAGGGCATCCACAGCGCGACGGCTGTCGTGATCGCCAGCGCCCCCGTTACTGCCCACGCCCATCGCGATGCAGTGCCGGATTCAGTCGGCGGGCTTTGAATCGCGCCCTTCGGGTTTGCTAGACATTTTTGGATCGTCACCCGAGCCTCGCCGATGTCCCGCAGTCGGGTTTTGACGTCTCGATCCAGGCAGCGCTTCAACAACTCAGCGATCGGCCCATGCGCGGCAGCGCGGAGACTTGCGAAATCGATGGGCGCGCTGAGCACGTCGGCCAGCGTGTGAGCAATCGTCTCACCGCGGAATAGCTGCGCGCCGGTGATCATCTCCCACAACACCACGCCGAAGCTCCAAATGTCGCTTCGCTTGTCGACCACTTTGCCCGCGGCTTGCTCGGGGCTCATGTAGGCCGTGGTTCCCATGATCATGCCGGCCTGAGTGGGGGCCATGGTCATGGTCGGTGAGTTGGTTGGATCGCTTCCTCCTTCGCGACCCGGAATCGAGGCGAGGCCGAAGTCGAGCACCTTCACAACGCCCTCGGGCGTAATCATGATGTTGGCCGGTTTCAGATCGCGATGCGTGACGCCTTTTTCGTGCGCGGCTTCCAGCGCATCCGCGATTTGCTTGGCGTAATTGAGAGCGGTCTCCAGAGGGAGCGGTCCTTTGAGAGGCCCACCGGGGACCAACTCCATCGCCAGTGCACGAATACCATCTGATTCTTCGAACCCGTAAATCTGGGCGATGTTCGGATGGTTGAGTGCCGCAAGAACCTTCGCTTCGCGTTCGAAGCGTGCCAGCCGCTCGGGGTCTTGCGCGAAGGCGGCGGCGAGAACCTTTATCGCGATTTCGCGGTCCAGCTTCGTATCGCGCGCTTTGTAGACTTCACCCATGCCTCCGGCGCCGATCGGAGCGACGATCTCGTACGGGCCCAGACGAGTCCTCGCAGCGAGAGCCATATAGAGCTGAGCGATTTTACCCTACCGGAGTATGCGGGATATAGATAAATCCTGGATTACGGGCAAACCGGAAGTTGATGTTTGCCGGCAAATCGTCCAAAATGAGGTGCCGCGGGCCTATTGTGGATTACGACTGGACAGGCGCAGGCGTTTGACGAGCGGAAGAGTCGTGCGTTCCAACGGCTGCGCTACGCAGGACCGGAGTGGCGAGCTCCCTGGCGAAGAAGCTCTTAAGAAACGCAGAGAATTCGTCGGCGCCGGGTGGGAGCTTCTTTCCTCGATTGCTAATCTGATGAAACTCCACTTCTACGACAGGATTGATCAGACGACTCGTCGCTACTTTTCTGTTCCGGCACGCCGGCAATCCAAATGAAGGGATAATGGCGATGCCCTCATCGGCCTCCACCATGGCAATTTGCGTATCCAGAAGGTTGATCGACACACTCTCCCGAGATACGACACCTGCTTGGGCCAGATGCTTATCTACAATCTGCTGTATCGGGCTAAACGATGGCAGCGAGATCAGCTTCTCACCCTTCAAAGCGGACCACGTGGTGGATGCTCGACGAAATGCGGGATTCCTGTCCGGGCGGATCACCATCAGAGGAGAACGAAAGAATGGGGTGCGCCTGATACCCGGCGTCCGAGCGAAGATGCCAAGACCAATGTCTAGCTTGCCGGCGAGGACAAGTTGTAGGATGACAGTCAATCTTTCGTCGAACAACTGAATCCGAAGATCTGGCCGGTGACCGCGGAATTCCTTGATCGCGTGCGTGACGATATTGGCTGCGATCATAGGCGGCGCACCCAAAGTCAAAGACTGGCTGGCTTGGGTTGCGGAGCGTCCGATGCGCGACACCGCGGCGTCCATTTCGGCCACGCTCTTCTGGGCAACTGCCAGTAGTTCGGTGCCGTGGGCAGTGGGCACGACGTGCCGCGTAGTGCGGTCGAACAGCCGGAAGCCGAGCTGCAGCTCCAGTTCTCTGATCAAAACGCTCAATCCGGACGGAGTAATGTAGAGGACCTCGGCCGCCCGCGAGAAGCTCCGGTGTTGCGCCACGAGCAGGAAGGCGCGAAGTTGTCGGGAGGTGAAATCCATTCGTGAGTATTCCTCACTAATTGTCAAATTCTTTTGACTTGTAGCATAAACCTTGCCGGCCTTAAATAGCACGACAGTGGAGGTTTTTATGGAAGCCTCAGAGCGCACACGGCTCATAACGAGTTCCGGAATGGTCGGCGCTGAAGGGATGGCCGCTCCATCCAGGTTGACGCCGATTCAGTGGCTCATCTGCGGCGTCTCTTGCCTTGGATTCGCATTCGATTTGTACGAAAGCTTGATGCTGCCCCTGATCGTGCGCCCCGCGCTCACGGCTCTGGGACATCTGAAGCCCGGGACGCCCGAGTTTAATTTTTGGGTAGGGTTGCTGTTCTATGTTCCGAATGTGGCAGGCGGCTTGTTTGGGTTGCTCGGAGGATACCTCACCGATCTTTTCGGCCGAAAGCGCGTTCTCTTTTGGAGCATTCTGCTCTACAGCTTCTCCGCATGCGCCGCGAGCTTTTCCACCTCCCTGACACAATTGCTGGTCCTGCGGTGTACGACGATGATTGGCGTCTGCGTAGAATTTGTGGCTGCAATCACCTGGATCGCCGAGCTCTTTCCCAACCCTAAGCGCCGAGAGTCCGTGTTGGGCTACACGCAAGGGTTTCATGCGGTGGGTGGGCTCATGGTAGCCGGAGCCTACTACCTGGCAGTGACCTACGCAGAGACATTGCCGGCGATTCAGGGAGGTCACGAGGCATGGCGCTACACTTTGCTTTCCGGCTTAATTCCCGCGATTCCACTTCTTTTCATCCGGCCTTTTCTACCCGAATCGCCGTTGTGGCAGAAAAAGAGATCGAAGAACGACCTGCAGCGCCCCTCTCTCGGGGAGCTATTCCGGCCCGCCCTTAGAAAGACCACACTCGTTGCGACACTATTGTTCGCTTGCAGTTACTTTCTGTCGCTCGGAGCTCTTCAACAAACGGTTCGCATGATTCCAGGGCTGCCTGAGGTGGCGAAGCTGGCGCCACGCCAGATCGAGCAGGCGGCCAGTGGAGTGCAATCTTTTCAAGAGTTAGGCGGTTTGACGGGCCGCATACTTTTTGCCCTAGTCGTCGTTCGGATCGTTTCGCAACGACGACGGTTGCGCCTTCTGCTCGGACCGGCCGTGTTCGTTTATGCGTGGCTCTACTTTTTCGCAGCAACGCGAAGCCTGGCATTCGTCCATGTTGGGATTTTTCTCGCCACCATGCTTTTCAACGGACTACATAGTTTTTGGGGCAACTATTTGCCCAGGGTCTATCCGACGCGTTTACGAGGTACTGGCGAGAGTTTCGCGGCAAACATCGGGGGCAGGGTGATCGGTGTTTCTGCCGTATTCATCACCACGACCCTTTCCAACGTAATGCCGGGAAGTGGTCCTGCCGCAAGCCTGGCGTACTCCGCGGGATTCGTAAGTTTATTTGGGCTACTTGCCGCACTGGTTGGCTGTTTGTCGTTGCAAGAGCCCGCCGGAGTTCAACTCCCCGACTGAGCTTCGCACCAACGTCGCCTATGATCCTACGCGGCGACGAAATTACAAGGAGGCGCTATGCCAATTCACGAAGGTTCTGGTCCCCATCGCTCTGCCGGGTTCACCTACGCTCTAGATAACTCGAGTAGGGAAACACCCGCGCGATTCGATGCTTTGTCGGGCATGTTTGATCGCAGCACAATCCGCCATTTGGAGGACCGCGGCGTAAGCGAGTCCTGGCGGTGCCTGGAGGTCGGGGGAGGCGGAGGCTCGATCGCTGCATGGCTCGCGAATCGTGTGGGACCCACGGGAAGCGTCCTCGTCACGGACGTCGATCCGAGGTTTCTGGAGCCTTTGTCGGCGCAAAACGTCGAGGTGCTTAAGCACAATATTGTTACTGACCCATTGCCAAACGCAACTTTTGATCTCATTCATGCCCGGCTGGTATTGATACACCTTCCGGAACGAGAGCAAGTGCTGGCGCGTTTGGTGTCGGCCTTGAAGCCAGGAGGTTGGCTTGTGGATGAGGATTTTGATTCCGTCTCTCTGCTTCCTGATCCAACCGTCAGTCCTGGCGAGGTCATTCTGAAAACTCAAATGGCCGTAATGCGGCTGTTGAAAGACCGCGGCGTTGAACGACGGTTTGGGCGACTGCTCTATGGTCGCCTGCGGGCACATGGCCTTGTCGAAGTGGGCGCGGAGGGGCGGCTATTCATGTGGCGAAGCGGGTCAGCAGGCGTCTCCCTTATGCGAGCGAATTTCGAGCTGCTTCGCGGAGCTTTGCTGGATGACCGCTATATTACCGAGCAAGAGTTAGCTCAGGACAGCGTGCACTTGGACGATCCCGATTTCATGGCGCCGTCCCCCATCATGTGGACGGCGTGGGGACGCCGACCATCGGCGTGACGGCCGTCGTTCCGCGCACGTTTGCGCACCAAGAGGCCTGTGTGCACCAGGCGGCTGACGGTGCTGCTCATGGTGGAACGGCTAACACCCATGTGTTCAGCGAGCCTGGAGGGTGTCGTGGGCCGTACGATATCGAGATGATCGAGCACGCTTGCCTGATGCTCCGTGATGCGATTGCCCTGTTCATCCGCATGGACATGCTCCCGATGACACGCCAGATAGATGGTGGGATAAGCCACCATGAGCCGCCTGACATTGTTTTCGAACATAATCCGAATGATGCGGTGAATGGTTTGAGTCGTCAAACAAATTCTTAACGCATGGCTGCTTTCGGCTTCCTCGGAACTACCTTGCGACAGCCGTACCTCAGCGGCTAAACAGGCTGCGGAAAAATTCGCCATCGAGCCGGAAAGACGTACCTCAGGGCACTAGCGTCCGGTTTGTTTGTTTGGGGATGCCGGTAAGTGCAGTATTGAGTATGGTTGCTAACGATTCGGGGGGGGTACACGATTTGAAACGGTGATGGGTGATACGTGTGCGACCTGGGAAAACCGCGTTCAACGAAGGGCACGGCTGTGCCGTAGATGTGCTATGAATGATCGGCTTCAGCCGCTGAGGTACCGTTTACATGCTGGTTCCCCGCTTGGTGGAAGCATGGAAAGGCGTACCTCAGGGGCTAAAGCCCCGATATATTCTCAATCGTTTACGGCCCGACTAAAGTCGTGCCCTGATACAAAACAGGGTTTTTCCGCGGCCTGTGAAGCCGTGCCCTTCGTGTGCAGAGAGTTTTCCGGCAACTTGAAAAGCCCAACCGGCCTACCTTAGGGTGTGTTTGGTTGCGCTGCTTCGTCTGCCCACATCCATCGCGGGAAGCCGGAGTGATGGATGCGCGAACCGCCGAGTGGCGAATTGCTGCGGGTCGCGCGCCTGGTGAAAGGCCAGGTGGAATTCCACGAATTCTTCCGCTACCGCGCTTAAGCCTTGAGTGGCGGGCGGCGCTTGTGCCATTCCGTGGCTCGCTCGTAGGCTGCCGCGAGCGCGAGCACCCGTCCCTCAGAAAAGGGTGGGCCGCCGATCATCAATCCGATGGGCAGCCCCGCCTTGTTGAATCCGCATGGCACGGAAATTGCCGGGATGCCATAAAGATTGAAGAACGCCATGTTTTCCGTAGTCCACTCGTCGGGATTGCGGGGCTTCCACTTTTCTTCCCATTCGATTGCGTTCGCCACGGTGCGCGGCATCCACCGCATTGAAGGCAGAACCACCAGATCGAAGTCCGTGAACTTTTCGTCAATGACGCGGCGACGCGTTTGCAAGTCCCAGATCATCCGCACGTAGTCGCTCTCGGTGTGACTGCATGCGCGGGAGGGGTCGTCGATCCAGTCCTTCATGCCCTGGAGCTCCTGGCGGGTAGCAAGCATGTAGCGATTGAGACTGTTCTGGTAAAGCTCCTGATGCCAGGCATAGGTTTCTGCATTCAACGCGTCCCAGGAGAAGTCGTCCGATCGCGGGAGCGAAACATCGGTCACCCCGGCGGTCAGTTTGGCGACCACGGCGATGGCGTCCTCGACAGCCTGCGCGACCTCCGGGTCTGCGTGGTCGAAGAAGGGCGCGCGCGGAACGCCGATGCGGAGGCCGGAGACTGGCTGCTTCATCGTCTGCACGTAATCCTCCTTAGCCTGCTGCACACTGGCGATGTCCAGCTTGTCATAGCCGGTCATGGCATTGAGCATGATGGCGGTGTCTTCCACGGTGCGCGTGATGGGGCCGCAATGGTCCAGGGAGAAAGCATCGGGAATGATTCCCCGGATCGATACCAGGCCATAGGTCGCCTTCAGGCCCACCACTCCGCAAAACGAGGCGGGAATACGGACGGAGCCCCCGGTGTCTGTGCCGAGAGCGGCGAAACACAGGCCCGCGGAGACGGCAGCAGCCGAGCCTCCGGAGGATCCACCGGTATTGTGTTCGAAGGACCAGGGATTTCGAACCGCTCCAAAGTAGGTGATGGACGAGGTTCCGCCAAAGGCGAACTCATGCATATTGGCCTTGCCAAGGACGATGGCGCCGGCCGCCTTCAGCTTGCGCGCGACCTCGGCATCCTCCTGCGGAATTCGATCGTCAAAGACCGCGCTGCCTGCGGTAGTGCGGATTCCGGCGGTGTCGATGTTGTCCTTAAGCGCGATGGGTATTCCGTGCAGTGGGCCCCGTGTGTTGCCGGCGCGCAGCTCTGCTTCCAGGATCTTGGCCTGCGCCAGAGCGGACTCTTTCAAGACCGTGACGTACGCATGCATCTCGGGATTGTAGCGATCGATCCGGCTAAGACACGCCTGGACCAGTTGCGTTGGAGTGACTTGGCCGGAGGCGATGGCCGCAGAGGCTTCGCTGAGGCTCATTCCCGCCAGATCGGCGCTCTCCGCCGTTCCCGAAGACGGGGCCCCGACCAAGGCTTCTCCCTCCGAAATGAGATTGTTCTCCACTGAGTTACTCATGATTCTCCTGTTCTGTAAGGGTTCAACTTTCCTTGGGGCGTACATCCGGCACGGGAGTATCCGGGGTGAGGATAGGCCTGTGTGTGTCCCACTTGGTCAGCTGTTCATAGGCGTGTCCGAGCGCGAAGATTTTCCCTTCGGAGAAATGTGGACCCGCAATCGTAATGCCGATCGGCAGTCCACTTTTGCTGAACCCGCAGGGAACCGACATGGCGGGGATGCCGAGCACATTGAATGCAGTCATCTCGCGAAAGTCCATGTCACTCGGGTTGCTCGGCTTGGGCGCCTCTTCCAATCGGATCTGGTCGCTCAACTTGCGGGATACGACCTGCATGCTGGGTATCACCACCAGATCGAAGTCGGTGAAGGCGTCATCGACGGTACGGCGGAGCAAGGCCAGATCCCAGCGCCCGCGGATGTACTCAGTGACCCGCGAACTGCATGGGAAGCCAGGGGTGTTCAGCCAGTCTTTCAGGCCCTGGATATCCTGTCGTGTCGACAGCATGTAGCGCTCGGGATTTTTCTCGAAGAGATCCTCGTGGTAGGCATAGATCTCGGCTCCGATGCCGTTCAGGTTGCCCCAGGTGTATTTGCTGGTCGAAGGCAGCATGACATCATGGATGCCGGCGGTCAGCTTCTCCAGCACCGGGATTGCCTCCTCGACCACGCGCAAAGTTTCACTATCGATGTAGTCGAAGAAGGGCGCGCGTGGGATGCCGATGCGGAAGCCGGAGACGGGTTGGCCAAGCTGAGAAGTGTAGCTCTCTTTCGGGTGATTTTCGCTGGTGATGTCCAGCTTGTCGTAGCCGGCGATCTGGTCCAGCATGAGGGCGCAGTCTTCAACCGTGCGGGTGAGGGGCCCGCAATGATCGAGGGAGACGGAGAGGGGCACGATGCCGCGGATGGGCACCAGTCCGTAAGTCGCCTTCATACCGACCAGGCCGCAGTACGAAGCAGGAGCGCGGATGGAGCCCCCGGTGTCGCTGCCCAACGCGCCAAAGGCAAGGTTGGTTGCCACGGACGCGGCGGAGCCTGAGGAAGAGCCGCTGGGATCATGATCCAGGGCCCAGGGGTTGCGGGCCGAACCGAAGTAGCTGACCGCCCATGCGAACTCGTCCAGGTTGGTCTTGCCGAGAATGACTGCGCCGGCATTTTTCAGGCGAGCGACAACGACTGCGTCCTGACCGGGAACACGATCGTCATAGACCGCGGAGCCGGCGGTGGTCCGGATGCCGGCGGTGTCCATGTTGTCCTTTACGGCAACCGGGATTCCGTGCAGCGGGCTGCGGAATTTTCCTGCCTTGGCCTCTGCGTCCAACTGCGCAGCCTGGGCCAGAGCCTGCTTGCGCATGACAGTGATGAACGCGAACAGCTTGGGGTTGTAGATCTGAATGCGATCCAGGCACGCGGTCGTCAGCTCGACCGAGGTCACCGCCCCGGAACGCATCTTTGCCGAAGCGTCGGCCAGAGTCATACCGGCAACGCCGAGGCTGGAGGCCGCGGATGGAGCCGGGTTAGGGGCAAGGCCGAATGCCGCCGGCGCGAGACTGTGCGCGGCCATTGCGCCGGCGGCGCCGGTGAGCGCTCGGGTGAACTGGCGTCTCGTAAGGTTAGGTGTCCTCAATTTCTCCTCCAATTACTCCTCCAATTTCTCGTCCCGGGGGCTGCCTGAGAAACTCTGCGCTCCAGCTAGAAGCTGTAGCGCAGGGAAAACTGCTGGATGCGGGGCTGGGTGATGGTTGCGCCATAGACGCCGAAGGAACTGCCTGCGTTGGTTTGGTTTTGCAGCGAGTTCTCCGGGTTCACGTCGAAGCGGGCTGAGTTGGTGACATTGAATACTTCCCAGGTGAAGCGAAAACCCTGACTCTCCCGAATGGGAAAGTACTTCGAAAGTCCGGAATCGATGCCGAAGTAGCCGTCGCCGCGGAAGTTGTTGCGCTCACCCGCGTCCCCGGGATAAGGATTGCGCAAGGGAGAGCTGTTTTGTATTCCGGCCAGGATGGAAGCGGGATCTGCAAAGACTTCCGGCACACCGCTTGCATTCAGATGCTTATGCATCTTGATCGGGCCGGTACGAATCATCGCGCTCTCTTCAGCCCAATCTGTCTCCCATCCACCGCCGCTCAGAACGCTGAAGGGGAGACCGCTGGTCCAGCGCGCAAGCCCAGACAACTGCCAGCCTCCGAGGAACCAGTTGAGACGCGGACCCGCGCCACCGGCGACCAGGCCATCGTGCCCGAAAGGCAAGCGATAGACCCAGTCGCCGGTAATCATGTGGCGGGTGTCGAAATCCGACGGCCCGCGGTTCAGGCGAGGGTTGAAGGCATTCATGATCCAGCCGAACGAATTTGCGATCACAGAGTAGTTGCACTGGGTGCAGGCTCTCTCGGAATCGGAACCGAGGTCCAGCGATTTAGAGAGCGTATAGCTGAAGTCCGTCTGCAGTCCGTGGGACATGGTGTGGCGCAAAGTGAATTGGCCGGCGTTGTAGCTGCTGGTACCGATGGATGACCAGGCATACAGCGAAGAGAACTCCAGCGGGTAGTAGCGTCCGATTTTTCCGCCACAGCCGGGATTGCACAAGATGTCGAGGTTATAGAGATCGAGGGAGGCGTTGTCGATGTCTCCCTTGTAGAGGTTGTAGATGTTTTGGGTTGCACTGTTTCCAGGAGCGCCCGTCCCCTGTACATCCAGCCCCGCCGCGTCCGGGAAAAGATCTTCCCAGTAGGGGATGGGCTGCACAGTGGCGGCTCCCTGATAGCCCTGCACGGTCAACAAACGCGCGGCGGTGAAGTAATCCATGCCCGATTGCGGATCCACCAGATCGAGCGGCATGGACAAGTCGAGCTGCTGCATCAAATGCCTGCCGAACCGGCCAACATACGCCGCCTCGATGGTGAAGCCGTTCTTGAGTTGCCGCTGCACTGAAAGATCGGCCGCATAGGAATAGGGCGTCTTGAGACGGTTGTCCAATCCCCAGGTCACGGCGAATCCTCCGTTGTTGGGATCGGTCGAAGGAGTGTAGGGATAAGAGATTTGCGAGGGGCTGGCAGGATTGATCGAAGGCAGGTTGTGCAGGCCGGTGTAGCGCGGCGTGGCGTCGGGAGTGTAAATGTCGAACGGAGTTTGCACACTGCCGCTGAGTCCGTAGGCCCCATATTGCGAAAAGGAATTCACGATGCCTTCGCCGAAATGGTCGTAATACATGCCGAAGCCGGCGCGTATGGAACTGGCCCCCGCGCCGCCGAACAGCTTGTGCATCGGGCCGCTATCGAAGGCCGGCGAATACGCCACGGCAAAGCGTGGAGCAAAATTCTTCGTCCCCATAGGCCAGTAAGCTTGCTTGCCACGCGCCTGCCCTGAGGGCACGAACGAGTAGGCAGGTTGAACGGTGTTGCCCAGGGCCGCCTGCGCAACCCGCGTCTTGAACCACTGATCCACGTCGATCGACGGCGCGACCTGCTGGCCGTGAATTTCGTAAGGCGTCTGCAGCAGCGTATATCGCACGCCCAGCGTCACGGTGAGGTTGGGCTTGACGCGCCAGGAATCCTGGACATAGGACTCGAACTCATTGGATTTGTAATTGTGGTCGATCATGGCTCCCGGGTTCAGCAGCGTGCCGGTTGCGCCCGTGGAATCGACGGAGTAGTTGTATTGATTGATCACCATGGGAAGCAGGCCGGTGATATTGCCAATGGCGATACTGTACGCGTTGGCGAAATCGGCCGAGACGGCGGGAAAGTTGAATGCCCCTGGATCGAGGCTCTGGCCGGTATTGGCGACGCCGGTATCGGTCACGTCGAGCCCGGCTACCTGCGCGCTGCTGAAGGAGAGGGAGTTGCTGTTGTGATCGTTGTGGACCAGACGATAGTTCACCCCAAACTGGATGGTGTGAGAGCGATGGGTCCAGGTCAGGTCATCGATGAAGTTATGCACCGGAACGTGGAGGATGGTGTCTCGGGTTTGAGCAGTCAGGTTGCTTAGACCCTCGAAGCTTACATAGCTGCCCTGACCGATGCCGCTGTCGGAATACCCCTGCCGGACAAAGCCGTAGCGGCCGTTGTTCACCAGGTTCTGGTTGAAGGTGTAGGTGTCGTTCACGGCGATGCCCTTCGAATTGTCCAAGTGCGTATTACTCGCGGGCTGCCCGGGAAATTCAGGAGGGTCGAGGCGGCTATCGCCCTGCAGGTTTCCGCGCACGGAGAGGCGATGCCTGTCCGAAACGGCAAAATCTATTTTGCCGATGTAGGTCGTCAGCACGGTGGGATTGGGCGCAGACCAGCTGAAGGAAGCGCTGTTGAAGCCGTCGCCGGCAACGGCTCCGTTGGGCAAGGGATACTGGTTAAGCGTCGCCAGGGCGTTGGGATCGACTCCCGGGCCCCAGGGACAGGTGCCGTTGGCGGAGCATTTGGGATCCATGCCGGCAATTTGCGTGGGATCGAGCGTATACACGCTCAGGCTGTTTCCGTAGTAATAACTGATGTTCCCGGCACGCGCCAGCGCGGTAGGCACGGTCATCGTCTTCTGTTCATTTTCCGCGGTCCTTTGCTGCTCAAAGTTCAGGAAATAGAAGAGCCGGTCTTTCTTCACCGGGCCGCCCAGGGAAGCTCCATACGTGTTCCGGATAAGTTTTCCCGCTTTATTGGGAAGTCCCTGGGAAAGCTCCGCCTGCTTGTTAAACCAGTCATTCGCGGCGGTCACCGTATTGCGGTTGTACTCATAGAGCGCGCCGTGAAGCTGATTGGTGCCGCTCTTGGTAACCATGTTGACTTGCGCTCCGGAAGAGCGTCCCGAATCTGCATTGGAGTTGGTGGTGGTCACGCGGAACTCCTCAACCGAATCCAGCGTCGAGCGCAGTACGCCGGTAAAGGCGTATCCCTGGGTCTGATCGTTGTCATCCAGGCCATCCAGGGTGACGTTTCCCTGGTCGGAGCGGGCTCCGGCGACTGCTCCGCTGCGGCTGTCGGCAGATTGGTTATTGTTGTGGCCGAGATAGAGCACGCCTGGCTGCAGGCTGAGCAGGTCGGGCACGTTCCGCCCTTCCATCGGCAATGCCTCGATCGTCGCGTTGTTCACCGCGTTGCCTATCGAAGCGTCGGTGGTGTTCAACGAAGCCGTATCCGAACTGACGATGACGGTGTTGGTCGTCGCCTCAACCGAGAGCAACACGTTCAAGGTGGCGGGCTGATTGACCAGCAACTCGACGGCAAACGATTTCATTGCCAGCCCGGGGGCTGAAACGGTGACATTGTAAGTGCCCGGCGCAATCTGGTTTATTTGATATTCACCCCGGTCGTCGGAGGAATGCGACTCGTGGAGCCCCATGGCTTTGTTTGCGATCTCGATGGTTGCTCCTGGGATGCGCGCGCCCGAGGAGTCAGTAATTTCGCCTCGCAGGGATGTTGACGCGATTTGCGCAGACAGGGGCAGGACACACAGCACGACACACGGAACGACACACGGAAACAGGAAGAACGCGGCCATCCGCCTTGCTAGATCGGGCATGATTCTAACCTCCAGATGTCGACTTTCCCCGCGCCCTGTCATGCTTCGCGCATTCGGGAGGCGTTGGCCGAAAGAAGTGTCCGCCGGGATCGGTTCATCGTGACAGGCATCTCGGCGACGGCCAAGCGACAGGGAGCGACAAAGTACGACAGCCGCTCAGGCGACCCGATTCATCGGCGCGTGCCAAGCCATTGACATATGCCGATTCCGGCGTATAAAGTTGGACATCCCACCCCGTCGTGGTTCTGATTCCCGCAGTGATGTTTGCACGCAGGGTCCCGCTCCGGCACTGTCGCCCTCTTAAGCTTCTGGCTCGAGTCCACTGGTATAACTAGAAGTTTTGCAATGCAGTAAGTACGTTTTCCTTTTCTCAGGTGGGCATAGGTCCTACCCATGAGAGACGCGGCGCCGTGTTGTCTCAGTACTGTAAGAACCCAAAAACTGGGAGTTGCCCACATGAGCCTCAACTCCGGGTTTCCCGGACCACGCGCCCTTAAGCACGCACAGGAAGGCAAACTCGAGTCCTGGAAGCAGATCGCGGTATTTTTCAATCGAGAAGTGCGCACCGTGCAACGTTGGGAGGAGACCGAGGCCATGCCGGTACGACGGCACCGGCACAGAAAGCTCGGCTCCGTATATGCGTACCAGTCGGAGCTAAGGGCTTGGTGGGAGGAACGAGGCAAACGAACCGAAGCTGGAAGTACCGCGACGCAAGCTACCCAGGCGGCAGAGCCCGCTACGTGGGAAACAGGGCGGCGTGTTGGGATCGTTCTGCTCCCCTTTTCGATGCAATCCCACTTCGCCGGGGCCGGAGTGGACGTCGACGGCCTTGCTGAGGAGATTGCGTACACCCTCGGCCAGATTAATCCGCGACTGCTCGGAGTGGTTTCTCGCCGGCACGCCAACCTGTTCGCCACATTGCACAACCATGACGGACCACCATCATCGGCGAACCGGGCCGTCTACCTGCTGGAAGGCGGCTTGAGGCCTACATCCGGTGGAGGCATGCGCGTATATATTCGGGTTGTCTCGGTAGCGGATATGTGCAGCGTCTGGACCCAAGCCTGCGACTTCACTGCTGAGAGTGTTCGACAGTTGGAAAGCGAGATTGCCGCGTGGGTAACCAGGTGTTTGCCCGTGGACCTGCTGGTGAGCCTTTCCACTCTTTCCGATCCCTATCCTGCTCATCGGGCCGGCGCCAAAGAGGCCTACGACCACGGATACCGGCTCTCGGAGCAGCGGACTTCGGGCAGCATACGTCTTGCTGTTCGGCGGTTCGAACGCGCTCTGGAGATCGATCCCAACTGCACATTGGCATATAGCGGCCTAACGCGGGGCCATTCGCTCATGAGTTTTTATTCGATCGAACCTCCGAAAAAGCTCGCTACCAGGGCTCGAGCCGCCGCACTGAGCGCGCTAGCCTTGCAGCCATCTCGGGCTGAGGCACACGCCTCTCTGGGCGATGTCCATTTTGCCTTCGACTGGGACTGGCGTGGCGCAGAGGCGCAATACCTTACGGCTCTGGCTCTCAACCCCGAGTATGAACATGCGCGCGCTTGGTATGCGGGAATGTTATGGGCTTTGGGCCGCTTCCCCGACGCCCATGCGCAACTGACCTGCGCCCTCGAATTGGGTCCGGACAGCTTGTCGCTGAACTTCAACCTGGCGGAACTGCTCTACTTCTCAGGAGACTACGCGGAAGCTTACCGGCAGAGCACAAAGCTGATTCGGATGGATTCGTCGTTTGCTCTGGGTTACGCATTCCTTGGCTTGGCCTGCGAACAGATGCAAAAGTATGGCGAGGCCGTGGACGCATTCCGAACCGCAACCGAGTTAGAGACAGGCGACCCAGGTTTTCAAGCTATGTTGGCCCATGCCCACGCCGCATCGGGAGATTCACAGATGGCACGGGCTTCCGTGCGTAAAGCGCTGCGCGAGGGCGATTTCATGCCTCCTGATTACGACGTGGCGGCCACCATGGTGGCACTGAATGAACACGAGATGGCCCTGACATACCTGGAGCGCGCATACGATACTGGGGCCATGAAAATGGTCAATATACAACGTGATCCCAGGTTCGAGGTTCTGCGGGGAACCACCGCGCTCAAAGACCTTACTCATAGAATGAACTTTCTCTGACAGAAAACCCGGGATGCGGAGGTTTACGGGAAAGGGGCTCTACGGGACGGAATTGACACTAAAATCTGGATGCGGCAGCTTCGAAGGCCACGCCGATGCATTGGGCACACAGGCTGGGGAAAAAGACCCGCTTTGAGGAGAAGGCGATCCCTCAGCGGCTAAAGCCGAATTCATTGCAAAACAGTTATGGACGGCCTGATGCTCGCTGCGGCGAGGTAGGCCGTCCCCTTCAACAGAAATGAGTTTTTCCGCAGCCTGTAAAGCCCCGTTGATTTTGCGAGGCTTACGTACGGGCTGAAGCCCGTACCCTTCAGACTCGGTTTTAGGGTTAGGCCGGGGTGGGTTGTGCTGCTTCGTCTGCCCACATCCATCGCGGCAAGCCGGAGGTGATGGATGCACGAACCGCCACCATGAGCTCCTCCCGGGTGGCGAACTGCCGCGGGTCGAGCGCCTGGTGAAAGGCCAGGTGCGCGGTGCCGGGCTGGATCCGCAGGCTGCCCTTGGTCATCATGTGCTCCGATCCCCAGATGGAGACAGGGACAACCGGAGCGCCCGACTCCATGGCAAGGTAAAACGGCCCCTTCTTGAAGGGCAACAACCTGCCGTCACGCGAGCGCGTGCCCTCGGGAAACATAGAGATGTTGACCCCGGAAGCCAGGACTTTGCTTCCCGCCTTCACGCTCTCGCGCGCGGACTCCAAACGGCCATCGCGGTCCACCGGAACAAAATTGGCCAGGCGCATGCCCGTGCCAAGTATGGGAATTTTCATCAGTGAGCGTTTCAGAAAGAACGCGGTGCGAAACGGAAGCTCAGGGTAAAGGATGGGCGGATCCAGATTGGATACGTGGTTCGCCATGAAAATACAAGTCCGCGACGGAATATGCTCGCGGCCCTCGACCAGCACGCGGATGCGCGCCAACTTTGTGCCGGTGCGCAGGATCCACATGCTCCAGCGATAGAGCAAGCCGATGTTTCCCGTTACTATGGCCCAGGGAATGCCGATAGCGGCGGCAGGCAGAGCGAGCACTACGTACGCAAGAGCAATGGTGAGGGCACTGAGCATCAGGTTCGGAGGGCTAAAGCATTTTCACCTCTCCGCACCGTCAAGTCTAGCGAAGCGCGGCTTTTCTTAAGCAAGCCGGGCGCAAGGAAAATTCGCTAAGCGAACGTGTTGACCAGACCTCCCGCAGAATGTCCATTCTGCACCAGATAGCCGGCCAGGTCGTGCAGGGCCGCCTGGATGCTTCCCGAACTGAGCGAGTCTGATATTTTGCTGACCAGGGAATTCAGCGTGCCGGCGGTGGTGCCCTCAGCCTTCAGGTCTGCCTGAAGCTTGGTCACGTCCTTCTTTGCCGCGGAGCTATTACCAGAAGTAAGGTCTTTCAGCAGGGCGGTCACGTCTTTGCCAAGGCTGGCGCCCGTCCCCTCCTGAGCTTGCTCAGCATTGAGATCCTTCTTTAACTTGGCCAGGTCGCTTTTTGCCTCGGGAGTGTCTCCATTGGCCAGGTCCTTGAGTAGCTTGACCAGGTCCTGGGTGAGGGCATCGGTGGTGCTGCTGGAAGTGCTGCCGTCGGTACTGGACGCAGCATTCACGGTGGCTATGATGGTTGTCGCGGTTGGCTTGGTGGTGGTGCCCGAAGCCAAAGCGGCTTCGAGCGCATTCTCGTTAATCGAGGAAGATGATGACGAAACCGAGGATATAGACAAGGTAAGCCTCCTCCGAGCAGTACTCTCGTTGTACAGCCGACGTATAAAGGTGGTATCGGCGCCGGGGTGGCCGCTCTTAGGAGAGAGTCAGCGGTTCTCCTACAACTTTAGAGGGCTTGCAAAATGCGCGACACGGAAGGTCAAACCCGGCTTCGCTGGAGGGAGTTGGGCAGCTTCTCATAAATGCCGTCGAAGCCGCCATTAGAAAGAATCGCTACCACGTCGCCCTGCCGCAGCCTGGGGGTTAGGCCCTCCACGATGGCGTTTGCGGTGGCATAAAACGTGGCGTCATGGCCTTCGCGCACCAGGGCGGCGACCACTTTCTCAGGATGCATTCTCTCCCCCTCAGCAATGCTCTCCTGCTTGAACACACCCGCCACCACGATACTGTCCGCCAGCGAGAGGCTCTCCATCAGCTCCCGCTCAAAGACATTGCGCCGCAGGGTATTCGACCGCGGCTCGAGCACCGCCCACAGCTTCTGGCCGGGATAGGCGGCGCGCAAGGCCTTCAAGGTCTCGCGAATCGCGGTTGGGTGGTGCGCGAAATCGTCGACGATGGTGACCCCGGCAACAACGGCGCGCACTTCGAGCCTTCGCTTCACACTGCGGAAGGTAGCAAGCGCTTCGATGATGGAAGCGTTGTCGATTCCCTGCCCTGCAGCCAATGCCGCGGCCGCGGTCGCGTTGAGCGCATTGTGTTCCCCGGGCATGGGCAAGCTAACCCGCAGCCACGGCTTGCCGGAACGAAGAATGGTCCAACTGGAGTTGCGGCTGCTGTGGGTTAGATCGCACAGCTGCCAGGCGGAGCCGGGCTTGAAACCATAGCGCTCCACGCTACAAAACGCGCGGGCGACACATTCGTCCACGTTGGTGCTGCCATCAAAGGCAACCACCCGGCCGCGGCGCGGGACCAGGTTGACCAGGCGGCGGAAGGCGGTCTTCACCGCGGCGAGGTTTTCGTAGATATCCGCGTGGTCGAACTCCACGTGGGTGAGGATCATGGCATCGGGAAAGTAATGCATGAACTTCGGCCCCTTATCGAAGAAGGCAGTATCGTACTCGTCGCCCTCAATGATGAATGGCTTGCCCTCGCGCACGCGGAAGCTGGTGCCAAAATTCTCTGCGATACCCCCGATCAGAAACGATGGCGTGACCTCGGGTTGGGTCCGCGACGCAACTTCATAGATCCAGGCCAGCATGCTGGTGGTGGTCGTCTTGCCATGGGTCCCCGCGACCACCAGCGAATCCTTTCCAGGAAGAAACTCATGCTGGATAGTCTCGGCCATGGAGCGAAAGGGTAGGCGCTGATCGAGCACATATTCCAGCTCCACATTGCCGCGGGAGATGGCGTTGCCCACGATCACCAGGTCGGGACGAGGCGAGAGGTTGGCCTCAGAGTAGGGCTCTTTGATGGATATACCCAATTCGCGCAGAAGGTCAGACATGGGCGGATAAGCCGCGGCATCGGAGCCGGTGACCCGATACGCTCGTGCCTGCATCATGCCGGCGAGGGACGCCATGGCTGAGCCGCAGATCCCGATCAGATGGATATGTTTCTCTTGTGACATAGGATTATTTCTCGGTTGCCCGCTCCAGAAAACTCAGCACTGGTGCTCGCTCCAGGTGCAGCTCCGCCGTGATGCCAAAGGCCAGGGTTACATTGCGCCGCGATACATGGCCGGAGCGAAGGCCAGTGGCGATGGGGCCATGGAACCAGTCGAACACCCGCAGGATGACTTCATCCAGCAACTCCGGCTTCTGCCCGGGAGCCACGCAATCGAGCATTTCACCAAAGACGACTCCGCTGACCCCTTCGAATTTTCCGGCAAGGATCATCTGTCGCAGTAACCGGTCCAATTGATAAGGCTTGACGTCGCGGTCCTCGAGAAAGAGGAGCTTGCCTTCGGTCCGCGGTGCGTATGGTGTGCCCAGCGAGGCGGCAAGCAGGGTAATACAGCCCCCGTAGAGGGTTCCTGAGGCCTTTCCTGGTTTCAGCGTACGCAGACCCGCCCCTGCACCCACGAACCAACGATCGCCGCTGAGCGCGGCCTGCAGGCTGGGCTCGTCTATTCCTTCGGGGAGGGAAAAATCGGCAGCCACCATTGGCCCGTGGAAAGACACCAGGCCTGCCTGGTCGAGAAGCCACGTTTGCATGCAGGTCATGTCGGAGTAGGCGATCAACGGCTTGGGATGCTCCCGGACCAGGCCCAGATCGAGGCCTTTCAACAGATAGTTGCAACCGTAACCTCCACGGCTACAAAATATCGCTTCCACCGCAGGGTCGAGGAAGGCGGCGTGCAGATCGTCGAGTCTTGCCTGGGTGGTGCCGGCGAAATAATGGTGCGCCTTGGCCAGCGCCTGACGGCCCACCGTGGGCACAAAGCCAAACCGGCCCAGGGCGTCGACGCCTCGGGTCAGCCGTTCCGGCTGCGGATAGCTTGCCGGCGAGATCACGGCCACTCTCGCCGTGCGGCGCACAGCGGGGATGCTCAGGCTGCGAATCTCCGGCTTCACCATGCCTCTCCAAAGCAGACAAGCTCCGCGGGGCCGGTTAGCAGAATTTCGTCGCCTCGCCAGTCCACGGTTTGCGGCCCTCCCGGGGAGATCACGCGCAGCACCCGCGAGGCGCCACGCAGAACCATGGCAGCGCTCCCAGTGGCGCAGGTGCCAGTGCCGGATGAGGAGGTAGGGCCAACGCCGCGCTCATAAATGCGTATCTTGATTTCATCACGGCTAGTCATGTGCACGAATTCCACATTCGTCTGCTGGGGGAAGAAGGCAGGGTGTCTGCAGATTTCTTCTCCGATTGCCTCCCAGGGATAGCCGTGGACGGTGAAGTCCGGCTGGTCGACGAAGATTACGAAGTGGGGGTTGCCGGTGGAGACCACCGCACCCTCGACGCGTTCACCGCCGCCGAGAGGCAAGTTTGCCGTGGCTACCTCAGGCGTGCCCATGGATGAGGTGATCTGAAAGCCGGCCCCAGTGCGGCTGTCGATGCGGCAGATTCTACGCCCGGCGTCGGTTTCGAGAACGACTTCGTCTCCCGGGCCCGCTTTGGTTTCATAGGCGATCCAGGCCGCGGCGCAGCGAGTCCCATTGCCGGAGATTTCCGCGATGGAGCCGTCGGCATTGTGCAGGCGGATCGCACCCCCGCGTTCCGCTCCCCAGGTAAGGAACTCAATGCCATCGGCCCCGATGCCGTAGTTGCGGTGGCACAGCCTGCGCGTCAAGCTCTCTCTCGGTTCAACGCCGGCTAGATGCTCCTGGATGACGAGAAAGTCGTTGCCACAGGCATGCGCCTTCACAAACGGGATCACTCGTCCCCCGCATCGTGGATGTAGTGAAGGCCCGGATCATTGGATACGCTTGGCAACATCGCTTGAGCGTGATGCTACCATCGCGCGGCCACCCGTGTGCCTGGCCCGGTATAACCAGTCTTGTTCTTGGCCGTTGTTTGTACAAAGGGCGGCTGTTAAGCCGTGCTATCGAGCCGCAGTCAGTGAGGGCTTTAGAGTCCGCGTGAGAAAACGGCGTGAGCAAACCTGCTTTGGGATTTCTCTTGACCAGGGACCAAAGGGTGGATCTCGCTCGGCAGCCTCTGGAGGGCTAAAAACGGTAGATTGGCATCCGTGGTATCCCACATCTCGCGAAAAACGAGCGAGATGTGGGGCACCCTTTGGTCCCTGGTCAGGTCAGAATTCAGCCCCTGATGTTTGCTCTTCCACGGTTGTACCGGCACGGAACTACAGTGAAAAAGCGTACCTCAGCGGCCGTCCTGCGTGCAGGGCATTTACGGCACGGCTGAAGCCGTGCCCTTCGTACAGGGCATTTCTTCCCAAGCAGTAAAGCCGGGTCCGAAGGCGGGTTACTGCAAAAGGTGTCGACGGTAGATGCGGGCGCAAGGCTCGTCGGTAGAGCAGATCACCTTCATCAGCTGCAAACCTTCAGGGTGGCGCTGGATGGCCTGAGAAACGGGATCCCCATCGAAAGCCACCACCAGCGATGCGCCGCGCGCCGGATCTTCCAGAGCATCCCGCCACACGAGGTAGTCCCCTTCGTTCACGATGCGCCGCAGCGGGATGCCCGCTTGCTGCACTGCGCCGACGTGGCTGGAGACGTTCATCAGGATCCGTCCCTGGATGGGCATCCCCAACAGAGCCTTGGCCAGAGCGGTTTCAAAAGCGATCCGGGAGCGCGAATTGACCTGTGCCTCCTGAAAGACCAACGGCCGGGATCGCAAAAGTACCACACTGTTGGCCACCACCAGCAGCAAACTCGCCAGCACTACGTAGAGCCGGAAGCGCGGCAGCCGGGAAACCAAGACGGCTAGCAGGCAGCCTGCAAACAGGGCGAAGGCGGGCAGCAGCTCCATGCCATAACGCGTGTTGTACCAGGAAAATGGACGCCATACGGGGATGAAGATGGGCACTGATCCGTAAGCAACGGAGTAGGCGTAAAAGGGCAACGGCAGCCATAGCAGTAGCACCGGCCAGATCTGCCGCCGCCGGAAAGCCCACAAGGCCGCCAGCGTTCCTGCACCACTGAGCCAGCAGAGCAGTTTCCCCAGGGACACCGGCGCCGCGCCCAGCTCCGCTGCTTTAAGAAAATAAAAAGCAGCGTCGTGCGGGTTGTGCAGGCCGGGACGAGGGGACGAACCGGGCGGCGTGGTCCGGGCCTCGATGGCCCGGGCGGAGTAGGGACCACGGATGAAATCCAGGGGATCGCCGAATTGCTTCGCGTTGTAGGCCAGCCACAACCCAGGAGCGGCAACCAGCAGTGCGGTAAACAAGACCCACGCGCCGGCCGACCGGCCCTCTCCAGCGGGTCTGCTTCCAGGGGCGGTAACGGGTGAGCAGCGGCCAAGTGGCGAAGAGCCATGCGACGGCGGCGTAGACCCAGCCGTCGTAGCGAGTGAAGACGGCACAAACCAGGACCAGTCCAGCGCCAATCAGGAACCGGCTCGCGGTTGACTCATCCGCATCCTCAGGAACCACCAGGGCACGTTCATATTGAACGATCAACAGCACTGCCCAGATCATCTCGGCCAGAAAGAGGGGCTCGGTCATGGCCGTCGTGGCCATGTAGAGTAACCCGGGATTCAGACCATAGAACGCCACCACCACGATCGCGGCAGACCTGTCGAGCCACATCCGGGCCAGACGGTAGATTCCTGCGCATCCCAACACGTAGCTGGGGATGGAGACACAGGCTCCGGCCAGACCATTTTGCCACCACGCCATATTCCACACAAAGGGGATAAGAAGAAGGTGAGGCAGCGGCAACCAGACAGACCCGAGTTGGCGATAGCCCGGGGTGATGGAATCGAAGACCCGGCGGGCAATGTGCAAATGCGCCACCGCGTCGCCGTATAGCAGAAGCGTGCCGTGGCGCACGCACCAGGCGAGCGCCACCAGGGCGATACCGAGGGCTAGCCAGGCCACCACCAGGGTTTCGCCGCGGATCGTGATCTGATCGTTCCGCGCTTCAGTCAAAATGAGAGAGCTCGCGGAAGAGAGCGAAGCGCCGATCGATCTCCTCTCGAGTGAGCGATTGGGTCCGCTCCGTGCCGAAACGCTCGACTGCAAAGGAGCCCATCACGCCGCCATAGAACATGGCGCGTTTGAAGCTCTGCACAGTGATCTCCGGTTGGGAGGCAAGATAGCCGAAGAAGCCGCCGGCAAAGGAATCGCCCGCGCCCGTGGGATCCACTACTTCATCCAACGGCAGTGCGGGGGCATGGAAAGGCACAGTTATACTGCCGGCGCTTGCTCCGCTAAAGGCCGGGCTGAAGAAGGCAGTGGCTCCAAATTCACCGTGTTTGACCACCAGCGCTTTCGGACCCATGGCCAGGATCTTGCGTGCGGCGCGAACCAGATTGGTGTTACCCGCCAGCAGCTTGGCTTCTCCATCGTTGATCAGCAGCGCATCGAGGCCAGTGAGCATCTTGCCCAGGTTCTCGCGGTGGCCGGTAATCCAGTAGTTCATGGTATCCCCGCAGACCATGCGCACGTTCGGCATCTGCCGGCGCACACTGCTTTGTAGCACCGGGTCGATGTTGGCGAGAAACAGGAAATCGCTATCCAGGTAAGCGGCCGGCACCTTGGGAGCGAAGCTCTCAAAGACATTCAGCTCGGTCTTGAGTGTCTCCGCCTCGTTCAGGCTCTTCACGTAGGAGCCGGTCCAATGGAAACTCTTGCCTGCAGTGTGCTCCAGGCCCTGTGTATCCACCCCGCGCGCGGTGAGCACAGCCTCGTACTCGGGGGTGAAGTCTTCCCCCACTACGGCAATGACGCGAACCTGGGTGAAGTAACTTGCGGCCAGCGCGAAATAGGTTGCCGCGCCGCCCAGGCACCGGTCACGCCGCCCTTGCGGCGCCTCGATGCTGTCAAATGCAACACTGCCTACTACCAGAATGGACATGGATTCTTTCTGACTATGCTTTGGGGAAATACTTGGCCAGAAGCAGATCCAGCTTGTTGCGGGTGGCCGCTGGAAACGCTTCCGGACTGGTAAGGATGGCGAATTTCAATGCCGTGGCACAGGCGCAAGCGCGTTCGCGAGGCATGGCCGCAACCGCAGCGCGTACCGCCCGGGAGGCGTTGGCTGAGTTCTGATGCAGCACTGCAACCACCTGGTCGACGGTGACGACGTCGTGCTCCTGGTGCCAGCAATCGTAGTCGGTGACCATGGCCATGGTCGCGTAGCAGATCTCTGCCTCACGGGCCAGCTTGGCTTCCTGCAGGTTGGTCATGCCGATAATATCGGCGCCCCAACTGCGATAGAGATTCGATTCGGCGCGGGTGGAGAACTGCGGGCCCTCCATGCAGACATAGACGCCGCCTTGTTTCACCACCACCCCGGTGCTCTGTGCACCCTGCTCGATGGCTTTGGCTACCGTGGCACAGACCGGATCGCCAAAGGCCACATGGCCAACAATCCCCTCTCCGAAAAAAGTGGCGTGGCGCAGGGTTGTGCGGTCGATGAATTGATCGGGGACAACGAACTCGGTAGGTTTATGTTCCAGCTTGAGCGAGCCGACCGCGGAAATGGAGATGATTCGTTCCACGCCCAGCTTCTTCATGGCGAATATATTGGCGCGGAAGTTTAATTCACTGGGGAGGAGTCGATGACCCCGGCCGTGACGGGCCAGGAAAACTACCTGCCGGCCCTCGAGTTCGCCGGCAATGAAAACGTCGGAGGGATCGCCGAAGGGTGTCGTTACCTCAACCTGGTGAGGGTTGGTAAGGCCGGGCATAGAGTACAACCCGCTCCCGCCTATGATTCCGATTTCCGCCTGCTGCAAGCCCGGCTCCGTGCGCGAGTAAATTGCGATTCGTTCCTAAGTATACCTGCCGGGGGTTGGTGGTGAGTAGAACCGCAGGTCCCTCCACTACGCTTCGCTTCGGTCGGGATGACAATTCATTTAGAGGGAGAGAGGTTAGCCCGGAAGGACCTTTCTCTGCGAATGAATTGTCATCCCGACCGAAGCGAAGCGTAGTGGAGGGACCTGCGGTTCTACTCGGCCTAGTGGCGTAAGGAAGCCTTCATCATGCCGCAACCCGACATCAGGCGCGTCAGGTGAGTGGTGAGCTCGTCCGGGGGAGGCAAGACACGGGCTGCTTGCTCGATGTCTGCGCCTTGCTGGGCCCCGAAGAAGAGAAACTGTAGCTTGCGCGCCGTGTTCAGGTCAAAACTCTCACTCACAAAGACCTGGCTGCCCTGGCGCACGATCAGAACCGGTCCCTCACTGCTGTTGTAGACCTGCTCGTCACTCGACGATTCCGCGGCCGGGTCGCGCGCCACGCCGGAATATTTCTTGGTCAACTCCCCGGCGTAGAGCTTGGCGAATTCCCGCGCCGCACCGTCGTTCCGCCACGCAGAAAGATAAAGAAGGGCCACCGAGGCGGTCGCTGCCTGCTGCTCAGCAGTAACTGCCTTGCGACTCTGCACCGCGTAGTAAAGGCCGCCCTTCCATTGCGGCGTAAACATTGCAGCCGCGTCCGGACCACCAAAGAGCTCGGTCAGAATGCGCACGTCGAGCTCACCCATCACGCCGATGTCGTACGGTTGATAATCCGCATCCAGCAGCGTGTGTACATCGGGCATGTGCAGCAGCGGGACAGTCACCGACCGCTCGTAGGCGCGCGGGTTCATGATCTCGTAGCTGGTTGAGGGCGGACGGTCGAGCACTCCGGCAAAGGCATACTTCGCACCCTTATCCTTCAGCAACCTTTGCTCGAAACCCAGTCCGTCGCGATAGGGAAAAAGGAGCTCCTGCTGCAACAACAAGGGCGCCCGGGCCATGACGGGCGAACCGCCGGTGGCATCCAGGTCGTCCTTGGGAGTGCGCATCACATCGGGCGACGTCAGCAGGTTCTTGCCCACAGGCTTCAGAGTGTAGTCGACATAAACCGCCATTGCCTGGCCCTCCAGCACCGCATCGCGAGCCGTATCTCGCTCGTCCACATCCAAGCGCCGGTTGTCTTCGGTCACGTCCGTGGAAACGCTATCCGGCTCATCCGGCTCCCAACGCTCCAAATCCGTATGCTGATCCTGCAGCGCGTGGGTCAGCTCATGGGCGATGACCGGCTTCTGCTCTTCCGGAGAAACCCAGTCCAGCAGGTTTACCGTTTTTGTTTTGTTGTCGTAATAGCCGGCAATCTGCTCCTTCAACAAGCTCACCAGGAAAGGCTGCAACTGAAAATCCCGGTCAAGCAGGCCAAACTTCTTGAGCACGATCTCTTCCCGCTGCATGCGTTTGGCGTCTTTGTCGTCGTGAAATTTCTCCAGAATGTACTTCTCCACCTGCTCGCGGGTGATGAGCCGCCGCTTGACCTCATGGTGAATGGGCAACTGGGTGTCATCGCTGGCAAAAGAGAGGATCTGGTTCAAAGAGCGAAAAAGCTCCTTGGTCTGCTGCGGCGTAATACGGGTGTCCTTTTGCGGCGGAGCGTCCTGGGCCAGGGCACACAACGCAAGGACCATGACCAACGCGGCCACGATGGAATTGCAGGACTTCTTGCCGACAAGCTTCATTCTTCGACCTTTTCCGGGCTCCGCCCTGGCGCCGCGCCGCACTTGCACTACTGCAAGGCTATAATTTTATTGTGCTTTCTGCCATGAGCCAGGCGGATCCCCAGCCGGATCCAACGACCGCTGCCAGCCCCGCCCAGGAGGTGGCGCCCACTCCGCTGAGCGCCGCAATCGATCGCCAGGAGGGCGGACTCGCCCTGCATTGCGGCGCGTTCACGCCTGGTAGATTTGACGGATTTACCGGAGAACTCGATTCCCTTCTGCACTCTGCCGGAGTTAGCGACCTGGGCTGGCGGGGCAAGATTCTGATTACCGGCAGCGACCGCCTGCGTTGGCTGAACGGCATGGTCTCGAACGCGGTGCAGTCACTCCCGGAAGGACAGGGAAATTACAGTTTCCTGCTGAGCGTGCAAGGGCGTATCCAGGGTGATGGCTACGTATACCGGCGCGCCGGCGATTTGTTGCTGGATACCGGTTATGACCAAGTTTCGGCCCTGATAAGCCACCTCGACCACTTCGTAATAATGGACGATGTAGAGCTGGCAGACGTTAGCCGAGATTGGACCGCCCTCTCACTGGCCGGACCCCACGCACCGCAGGTGCTGGCCACGCTCGGGTTTATAGCGCCAGAGGCCACCGGGGAAAACCCCAGCGTGCACTGCGCCCGCATCGGCGAGGTGGCTTGCACCATCATCGCGGCATACGGCGTCTCTGTCCCCCGCTATGAAGTGTGGGTCGCTCCCGAGCATGTGCTTGCGGTTTGGGAGACGCTGCAAGCCGCCGGCGCTACGCCGTGCGGACTGGAAGCGGTGGAAGCCCTGCGGGTGCTGGACGGGATTCCGTTGTACGGCGTGGACCTGAACGATCGCGACCTGCCGCAGGAGACCGCCCAGATGCGCGCGCTCAGCTTCACCAAGGGCTGCTACTTGGGCCAGGAGATCGTGGAGCGCATCCGCTCCCGGGGTAAGGTTCATCGCCAGTTCCGGCAGTTTGCCCTGTCTGGGACGCCCGCTACGCTGCCCATCGAGTTGCGCAGCGCCGATCAGCCCGTAGGCCGCATCACCAGCACTGCGTCGCTCGAGAGTGCCGGTCTGCACGGGCCGCTGGCGCTGGGGTTCATCCGGGTGGAAGTCATGGAGCGCGATCAGCCAATTACGTATGACGGAGGGGTCGCAACCGCGCTGGCGGCGCCGCCCAGGATCCCCCGGCCCACGATCTGAAAAGCAACCCTTAGCCTGCCGGACAAGAGTAAGTGTCAGTCAGCGTTACAAAAAACGATTGGAAAATACTATGCGTGAGAAAGAACCCCAATTCACCGTAACCGACCGCCGCAAGTTCACCGCAGACGGCGAATTGCGCGAGGGCCAGGCCAGCGAGAGCAGCCCCCAGCCGCCCGTGGCTGAGCGCCTGCAGCCGCCGGCGAGCGCACCGCCGGCCGGCAAAAGCCAGGCGCTGCAAACTGAGTTGGATGAGCCGTTGGCGATGAACGATGAGGAAACGATTCCCGAGCCCACCGCGGCCGAGTCGGCGCAGCAGAGCAAGGAATACCTTGCGTCCGCGAGCCGCCTAGATGACATGTTGAAGCAGGCGAATCCCGGCCAACCGGGTGTCCCGGCGATGAACTTCGATCGCCTGGTGCAGTCGCTCTACATGACCGCGGCGGTGCAAATGGGCGCGGGCACTGCTCCCAACGAGCAGCCGCGTATCGATATCCTGGGGGCAAGGCAGAGCATTGACATGCTGAGCGTGCTGGCGGAGAAGACCAAGGGAAATCTTACCGAGCAGGAAAAGCGCCTGCTGCAAAACGCGCTCTTCGATCTGCGCATGTCGTTTCTCGAGATCACGAATGCCATTGCCAGTTCCGCCCAGCGGCCGCCTAAAGCGGGCAAGCCTCACTAGCCAGTGGAAGCAGAGATCACGATTCTTGGCAGCGGTACCTCCATGGGTGTGCCGACACTTGGCTGCAACTGCCGGGTGTGTACCTCACCCGACCCGCGCGACCGGCGCACCCGGCCTTCGATTGCCGTCACCTGGGCCGGACACCGGGTGCTAATCGACACCGGACCGGATTTTCGTATGCAGGCCCTGCGTGAGGGCATCGATCATGTGGACGCGGTGCTCTATACCCACTCCCATGCGGACCATGTGCTGGGCCTCGACGATCTGCGGCCGCTGAGCTTCAAGAACGCCCACAAAATCCCTCTTTATGCCGACGATGCCGCGGCCGTCGTGATCGAACGCATCTTCGACTACACCTTCGATCCCGATGCCTTTTACCCTACCCGCGCCCGGGTGGAAATGCATCGGTTGGGACCATCGGTCGAGGTTGAGGGTGCGGTCTTTCACCGCGTCCCGCTCACCCACGGGAAAATTGAAGTCGCCGGCTTCCGTTTTGGCAATGCCGCGTACCTCACCGATATGAGCGATATACCGGAAAGCAGTCTCGTGCTGCTTCAGAACCTTGACGTCGTCATCCTCGATGCGTTGCGCAAGAGGCCCCATCCCAGCCACGCCACCCTGGAACAAGCGCTCGCCTTCGTCGAGCGGTTACAGCCGCGGCGCGCGTTTTTTACCCACATGTCGCACGATCTCCCCCACGCCGAGACCAACGACGAACTCCCGCCGCATATACAACTTGCGTATGACGGGTTGCGTGTTGCCTTCGAGCTCTGACCATGCGCATCTTCCGCAACCTCGGCGAGATTCCCCGAAGTTTCGGGGCCACGGTCGTCAGCATCGGCAACTTCGACGGAGTGCATCTTGGCCACCAGCTGATACTTGAGCGACTCAGGCAGAGCGCCGCGGCACGATCGTCGCGCTCGGTAGCGGTTACATTCGAACCTCACCCGTTACGTTTCCTGCGCCCGGAAACCTGCCCCAAGCTGATTACACCGCTCGAAGACCAAGCTGGAGTTGATGGGAGATATCGGCATCGATGCGGTGCTGGTGCTTCCCTTCACGGCGGAGCTGTCCCGGATGCGTGCCGCTGAATTCGTCACTGCGATTGTTCATGATGCGCTGCAGGCAGTAGAAGTGCATGAAGGGACGAACTTCCGCTTCGGCTACCGTGCCGAGGGCGGCACCGCGGAGCTGAGCGAACTGGGCCGCACGCTTGGGTTCGAGGTGTTGATCCACGCCGCTTGCCGGGTGAGAGGATTGACCGTTTCCAGCAGCAAGATCAGGGAGTTGCTTTCCGGCGGTGAGCTGCGAACCGCACGCGCACTGCTGGGGCATGGTTTCTTTATCGATTCGACGCCGGCACGTGGACGCGGCATCGGCACCAAACTGACGGTTCCAACCATCAACCTGGCGCCTTACCAGGAGCTGCTGCCGCCCAACGGCGTGTATGTCACGCAGCTGCGCGTAGCAGGCGAATGGTTCGATGCTGTCTCCAACGTGGGGACTCGCCCGACCTTCGGCGTGGAGTCGTTCGCGGTGGAGTCCCATCTGCTCGACTTTCGCCCGGTTGCCCTGGACGACCAGACACCCCTCAGGCTGGTGTTTCATCGCCGGCTTCGTGAGGAACGGCGCTGGCCCTCTCCAGAGGCTTTGAAGGAGCAGATTATGCGCGATGTCACCCAGGCAAAACGCTACCTGCACCTGGTGCGCGTGCTGGGGAAAGATACGGGTTCTTGATTGCGGAGCGTCCAAGCTCGCTTTACTCCGGTCGAAAATCATTGCACGAACGAAGGGCACGGCTTCACAGGCTCCGGAAAAACTCGGGATCGTGCAAGAAAGACGTACCTCAGGGGCCAATGCTCGCTGCGGCGAGGCAGCCCGACGTATTTTCAATCGTTTACGGCACGACCGAACAGGCTGCGGAAAAGTCTGTTTTGAGGGGAAAGTATCCCTCAGCGGCTTCTAAAGCCGAATTTATTTCAAAGCAAGTTATGGACGGGCTGAAGCCCGTCCCCTTCAGAACAAGAGTTTTTCCGCGACTGTGCCGTAGAGAAGCCGTGACCGTTGAGGGCTCTGCAGCCTGCGAAGAAGTCGATTTGAGGGTAGGCCGGGGATTTATCCCCGGCCCTGGAGTTTCTGCATTTCACCGCGCATGGCCCGGTCAAGCCTGCATTTTTGGCACAGCCCGCGTGGGTGGTGGCAGCTAGAGGCTCTCCAGTTACCGAACAGCTAAAAAAAATGATGCGCGAAAAGCGCGATAAGCGCGATAAGCCCCCCTCGGGAAGCTTAAGTTCGTCGTCGGAGTAAAAAAACCGGAGCTGGGGGCATGTAGAGGCTTTCCAACCACCGACGCGCTAAAAAATGATGCGCGAAAAGCGCGATAAGCGCGATAAGCCCCCCTCGGGAAGCTACATTTGCCTCGCCAGCCCGGATTTCCTGTGGAACTTGATGGCGTTGGCAAACTTCATGCGCCTTTCTTTGCGGAAAGGCGCATACGCGGTTCTCTCCAGTGCCGCGTGGCAGGAAATCCGGGGTCCGGAAAAACAACGGGTGGAGAGCTGAGAAACGCCGCGCCGGCCGCTTCCAGTTCCTTGATACAGGTGCGAACTAAGCTCCTGGACCTCCCCGGAGGACCCGCTGCGGGAAAATGCGCGTAGCAACCCTGGCGCGATCCGCTGCGACAGGCCAACGCTGGTTGTCGCCATGCCCGTGTCGTTGGTGCTGAATTGTCAAAGACCGCTCTATCAGGAGCGCGCACTGGGCTGCCCTGCTTACGCCGTAATCTCGCCGCAGGTGCTCGCGGGGCGAAGCAGTCCAGCGTAGAGAGGTAGGGAGTCGCTTGGCGTGGTCAAGCAATCGGATGGCAAGCAAACATGAATGTTGAGCAGGCGGCCCTACACTTACAACAGATGCGAATTCGGCAAGTAAGTTTCAGTCGGCCCTAATTGCCCGCTCACGCAACTTCCTCGCGCCTGGCTGCGCAGGTTTGGTCCTACGGAAAAATCGGGCAGGAAAGAAATGTAGAAAAAAAAAAAAAAAAAAAAAAAAAAAAAAAAAAAAAAAAAAAAAAAAAAAAAAAAAAAAAAAAAAAAAACTCCTTTGGATGCCTTGTTTTGGCTTTGTATCGCGGCTCCCGCGGGTAGCAACGTCTGTTTATCCCTCGGTATCCGCGTATCAGGGCACGACTTTAGTCGGGCCGTACAGAATGGAACGAGAGTTGGGCTTCAGCCCCTGCCACCTTTACCGGGCAAAGAAAAAACCCAGGGGCTAAATAAAGCCCAAATCTTTGTTGGGCCCTCAACGGCCCGACTAAAGTCGTGCCCTGATACGCGGATACCGAGGGATAAACAGACGTTGCTACCCGCGGGAGCCGCGATACAAAGCATTTAACTGCGGTGAGGACCGGAAAACTCGCGTTCCGCAGATTTTGGATCTATCCGCCTTCACTGAAATGTAGAAACTCCAGGGCCGGGGATTTATCCCCGGCCTACCCTGAAATCGACTTCGACCTATTGTGCGCCGGCCCCTGCACTCCCCACTGGGTGGACGATTGCCGTCCGGGCCAGGTTGGTGGGCGGCGGCGGACGCAGGTCTCCGGGGAAATGCTCGTCCGGCCGGTCGGCGATCGCTACCTTCATAAAGTCGATCCACAACGGCAACGCCGCGTGGCCGCCGCTCTCTTTATCCCCCAGCGTCTGCCGGTTATCATAGCCAACCCACACGCCGCAGGTGATCGAAGGCGAAAAGCCGATAAACCAAGCATCGTTGAAATCCGTCGTCGTGCCGGTCTTTCCACCCAACGGATGCTTGAGTACGCCGGCGGCCGCGGCCGTCCCTCCCGGCCCCATCACCGCCTTGAACAAGTTCATCATGATGCGCGCCGTCCGGATACTGGTGGACTCAGCCACATTCGCTGGGTTCTCCGATAGCGTGAGCCCATCCGCATTGGTCACCTTGCGGATAAGGTGCGGCCCTAGCCGAACCCCGTCGTTGGGGAAGCTGCTGTAAGCCGCCACCTGCTCCTGCAACGTAGCCTCGACCGAACCCAATGCGACGGGAAGGAACGGCGGAATATTGCTGTTGAGGCCGAACTGGTGAGCAGTCGCAATTACCTTTTTTATCCCAACGCGCTCGGCAAGCTTGACCGCCGGAATATTACGCGAGTCGGCAAAGGCATGCTGCAGCGAGACCGGGCCCTCGAAGGTATCGTCGTAATTGTGCGGGGTATAAGGACCAACGCCGGTGGAAAACGTAACCGGCGCGTCGACGATTATCTCCTCCGGGCGCGCCCCTTCATCCACCGCCGTGGTGTAGACGTAGGGTTTAAAGGACGATCCCGTCTGCCGTTCGGCCTGGGTGGCGCGGTTGAACTGCGACAGGTTGAAGTCCCGGCCCCCAACCATGGCGAGTACTTCCCCGGAAGCACTGTCCACCGCCATCAGCGATCCCTGGACACCCGAGTCCTGCTCCAGCACTGCATGGAGCACCAGGTTGGAATCCGCCGAGGGCATGACGTGAACGTAGATAATGTCGCCGGGATGGAGAAAGTTATCCGCATCCCGCTGCCCGGTCCAGGCAAAGTCATCGGGGCCGAGGATAAGCTGTTGTTGCCCTATGCGCGCGGTCACCTGGTAGGGCAAGACATTCGTCACCAGGGCGTGCATGTACGACCCCGGCTCAGGCGGCTGCCGCCAATCCGGATGACGGAAGTCATCGAGCGAGCCTCCGGCGGCGAGCACATTGAGCAGGTTTCCCTTCCATCCGTGACGGCGCTCCAGCCCGGCCAATCCGTCCAGCACGGCGCGATTGGCAGCCTGCTGCAAATCCAGGTCCAGGGTGGTGTAGACCCGCAGGCCTTCCTCGTGAACCTGCTCACTGCCAAACTGACGCTCCAGTTCACGCCGCACATCCTCCACAAACCAGGGAGCAACGCTGTTGGAGGGAGGCTCGATACGCAGCCCGAGGGGCGCGGCCTTGGCGGTGTTGGCTTGCGCGTTGGTGATGACCCCGTCTTCCAGCATGGAGTTGATGACCATGTTGCGGCGGCGGAAGGCGCGGTCAGGGTTGATGACGGGAGAATAGGCTACCGGCCCTTTGGGCAAAGCCGCCAGCAAGGCAGCTTCGGGCAAGGTCAGGTCGCGGGCGTGTTTGCTGAAGTAGTATTCCGATCCCGCCTCGAATCCATAAACACCCTGGCCTAGATAAATCTGGTTGGCGTACAGGGTAAAGATCTGCTCCTTGGTGAAGGCACGCTCGATCTGGATGGAGAGGAACACCTCCTGCAGCTTGCGCCCAAAGGTCTGCTGGCTGGAGAGAAAAAGATTGCGCGCCAACTGCATGGTCAGGGTGGAAGCGCCCTGGGCCCGGCCATTGGAGGTGAGATCGTGATACGCCGCGCCCAGCACGCGGAAGATGTTCACCCCCCAATGGCTCTCGAAGTTCTTATCCTCGATCGAAATCACCGCCTGGCGCAGCACCGGAGGAAGGGCTTCATAAGGAACAACCACCCGCCGTTCCAGGGCGAAGGAGCCGAAGACGCGCCCATGCACGTCGAGCAGGTCGGTGGTGGTGATGGGACGGTATCGTTCGAGGTCTGCGATTTGCGGCAGGTTGACGGAGTAGACCAGCATCAGGCCGGTGAGCGATCCGGCAATGATGGCAAGTGCCAGCAGGGCAAGAAAAGTGATACTGCCCGCCAGTTTGAGGGGCGCCATTGAAGGCGAGGCACCTGGCGGACGAAAACGCTCGGCACCCGAAGATGGAGCTTGCCCGATCAATGAGAAACCCGCTTCGTGCGCAGCATAGCACGATGGCAAAGCGGAGTAAGCGGCTTATTGGATTCGTGCATCCTTGGGGTTACGCCGTACACCACTGCGGATGAAGAAACATCTCCTGATCAGGAGTTTTTCTGCTTCAGGATATCGAGCGCCTTGGTCAGCTGATCGTCCGTCTTGGGCGTCTTCTGCGCGGCACCCTGATCATCCGTGTCCTGATTGGCCGCGACCACGACATTCGGCGTCACCGCCTCGTCCTGAATCTTCTTGCCCAGGGGCGACGCATACTTGGCCACGGAGAGAATCAGGGCCGCGCCGTCGGGAAGCTCCATGGTCTTTTGTACCGAGCCTTCACCAAAGGTGCGGTCTCCCACCACGTCTCCCCGCTTGTTATCGAGAACCGCGGCGGCGACAATCTCGCCCGGCCCGGAGGTGCCGTGGTTTACCAGGACCACCAGCGGGGCCCCGGTAATGAACTTGGAGGTATCCGCGTTAAAGGCCTCGTAGGGATACTTCTGGCCAGAGAGGGTCGCGATGGTGCCCGACTCGAGGAAGAAATTAGCCAGGCGCACGCCTTGATCCTCATCGCCTTCGGCCACGTCGCGCAGATCCAGGCAAATCTTTTTATTGCCGTTCTTCTGCATCGCTTTCAAGCGGCCGGCAATTTCCTGCACCCGTTCTTTGCTGAGCACCCCCGGCTTGAGGTAAAGAATGCTGCTGTTCTCATACTGGGATTCGCTCAGCGGAGGCGCCGCGGAGACGGTGCGGGTGAGGGTTATTTTGTCCGGCTCCGCCTTGCGGGGGCGGACCAGCGAGAAGGTTACGTTGCTTCCCGGCTTGCCTTCGAGCATCAAGCGAATCATTACCAGGGACATCTCCCGGGTCGAACGTCCCTCGATGGCTTCGACGATATCGCCGTCCTCGATCTGCTCTTTTTCCGCCGGGCTGTCGGGCTCAACCGAGACCACCGTGGCGTAGCCGTAGCGTTTGGAGATGTTCAACCCGACCTGTGCTGTGCCCTCGCTGGCCCGGTCTTTGTACGCCTTGTATTCCTCAGGGGTCAGGTAGCTGGAGTCAGGATCAAGGGACTCAAGCAGCCCGTGCAAGGCGCCGACGGTGACCTTGGTCATGTTGGGATCGGAGACGTAGTCGGTCTGAACCTTCTTCAGAACCTCGCTGTAGACCTCCATCTCGGGGTAGGCGCCATCCGCCTGGGAATCCGCACGCACGCGGCTGGGACCCAAGCCACCGAGAAAAACCAGGCCAACCAACAGGATCGAGAGACCAAACACCGTGCGCTTAAAGGTTTGGGACATAGCTCCACTTTGGACCAAAAAGATGGTCTAACAAATAATACTACCGGGTTAGACGTAACAAAGATGCACGGGGTGGCACAAAGGGGTTGGAGGCTGGTGGCGGCGAGTGGAATCGAACCACCGACCTACGGGTTATGAGTCCGTCGCTCTAACCATCTGAGCTACGCCGCCCTGTGTTGATTCTACAACAGTTGCGCAGGCGCGTGCGGTGCAGTCCGCAGCTCTATTAAAATAGAATTGCTATGCCTTTCCAGGTAAAAACCTGCATCATCTGCTCAGAAGAATTCGAGCTGAAGCCGGACAAGCCCGGCTTCGCCAACCGCTGTCCTTCCTGTAGTGAGCCCGAAGCGGTTGACCCCATCACCAAACGCCCTCTGGACGCCGACGAACGCAAGATGGACAGCGAAGTGAACGAGGCCCGCCGACGAGCCATGAAAGAGCTGCTCTACCGCAAGGATAGCTAGTCTGCCGGAATCGATCGAGAGCGGAGCGAGCTGGGTGCCGATCAAGTGAACCGCAGGTCCCTCCACTGCGCTCACCCGGATTTCCGGGTTCGCTCCGGTCGGGATGACAATTCATTTGTGACACTTACATTCCCCACAATCAACCTTCGCGTTGTTCATTCCTCCCTCGACTTGCCGCAGGCAAGTTGAGGTGCTCGGGATGACAAATTTTTCGCACTATTGACAGCCAATTTCCTTTGCCGGAGTTTCGTTTCTGTCTCGTTGCAAACAATTTGTCATCCCGACCGGAGCGTAGCGCAGTGGAGGGACCTGCGGTTTTCCGCCAGATTAGAAACGAATCCCGTCCCTCGGTGGCCGGCGAAGCCATTTCGACTACGAACTCGTCTTACGGGCGACCACGATGCGCAGAGGCGGAAAGGTGTAGAGTGGGTTTCCCCACTGCCTTTCGACCTGGAAACCGGCCCCACGCAGCTGCTTCGCGTATTCTCCGGTGAGCTTGTAATCCGACAGGATCGCCACACCTCCAGGCTTGAGTACGCGGGCAATCTGCTGCACGGCTTGACGACGCGTCTCGCGATCGTAGATGTTGTGCAAGCACAGATTCGAGACAATGACGTCGAAGGTGGCGTCGGGAAACGGCATTTCCTGCGCGGCAACACTTAGTAACGTGCAGCGATCGTTGATGCCCTCAAGCTGCAGATTGTGGCGGGTGGCAGCTTCGGAGTTGCCGCCCATGTCTACGTTGGACCAGATATCAATGCCCGTGGCTGCACCATTGCCATTAAGCACGGCGAGGCGTTTCGCTGCTCCAGCCAATAACAGACCGCGGCCACAGCCAACATCGAGCACTTGTTCGTCCCCGCGCCAGGAGTGCAGCGATAACATTCGATCGCGGTGGTGAAATTTGCCAACCTTCACATAAAAGAGAAAGAGAAGCCCTTCGAAAACCAGCAGCGTGCCGGTGCCGATGAGCATTGGGCGGGGCAGAAAGTCGACCTGCCCAATGTGGATCACGCGAGGCCCGAGGGCTCCGAGACCCAGACAAGCAAGGCCAATGAGAAAGAGGTTGCGCAGGACGTTGGGCGCATCGATTCCGTAGTCTGGTTTGCTGGTGAGCGTCATAAATGCATTGAATATAACCGCCGGCTGCAATACAGCGGCCAACTGAATTTACACTTGCTAAGCTTTCAAGGTGTCAGTCATGCCTCATTTAGAACCTAACCCACCCGGCTTTCGCATTGTGCGCAGCGGGGAGCTCGACAGCAACACTCCCCAGACGCTGGGAATGACCCGCGCCGAGGCTATCTCATACGCCCGGGTGGGAGCGCAAAAGCTTTGGGCAGGCACCGTCGTTGTCCATCCCAATGCAAAAACCGGGCCGCATCACCATGGTGAGCTGGAGACGGTGATCTACATCGTTCGTGGGAGGGCTCGCTTCCGTTGGGGAGAGCACCTGGACCCGTTCCACTCCGGCGCATCATGAGCGAGCGTATTGTGGCGGTCATTCCGGCCCGTCTTGCGTCCACCCGGCTGCCAGGCAAGGTGCTCCGCCCCATTGCGGGCGTTCCCATGCTGGGCTGGGTCTATCGTGCGGCACTCGCCTGCCCCCAGCTTCACCAGGTGCTGATTGCCACCGACTCCGACGAGGTCGTCGCATACGCCGATTCCCAGGGCTGGCCCAGCATGATGACCTCGACCACGCTGGCCAGTGGCACAGACCGGGTTAATGCCGTGGCTGCCGTTGTCGACGCTGATATCTATGTCAACATCCAGGGAGACGAGCCCCTGATCAGACGGGAGCACCTCGATGTCCTGCTGCGGCCCTTTGCCACGTCTGCAGCCGAAGTCACCACGCTGTCCACTCCCTGTTCGCCCGAGGAGATCAACGATCCGAACGCGGTCAAGGTGGTCACGGCCAACGACGGACGGGCGCTCTACTTCTCTCGCGCCACCATTCCCTACAACCGAGGTATCGCCATGCCGCCGCGTAAGCACCTCGGTATCTACGCCTACCGCAAAGCAGCCCTGCAACGATTTGCCGGCTTCCCCCCAAGCCCACTCGAGTCGACCGAGCAGCTGGAACAACTGCGCCTGCTCGAGGAGGGAATCGACATATATGTAGTACACACTCCCTGGACCACCATCGGAGTCGATACCGAGCAAGACCTGTTGGCTGCGGAACGGGTGTTGCAACAGCAGTACCCCGTTTCTCCGTTTTGAAGCTTCCGCGAATGGGCCGGAGTCTGCCAAGATAGAAAGATGCCGATCGCTACCAAGATCTTCGCCGACCGTATTGGCCGCATTGAGGTTTCGGCCACTATGGCCGTGACCGCCGAAGCTGCCCGGTTGCGCGCCCAAGGGGTCCAACTAGCTGACTTTGGCGCCGGGGAGCCCCACTTCGCCACCCCACGCCACATCAAAGACGCGGCCATCGCGGCCATCGAAGCCAATTTCACCCGCTATACCGTCGTCGCCGGCATCCCGGAACTGAGAAAAGCGATTGTGCAACGCCACGCCTGCGACTTCGGCTCCGACTACACCCCCGACGAGACGGTCTTCACCACCGGCGGCAAGCTGGCGCTCTTTAACGCTATTCAGGTGCTGGTAGACCACGGCGATGAGGTGATTCTGCCGATCCCCTACTGGGTCTCGTTCAAAGACATCATTCAATACGCGGGCGGAAAAGTGGTCTATCTGCCTACCGAAGAAGCGGAGAACTTTCGCATTACCGCGGATGCGATCGAGCGGGCGATTACGCCGCGAACCAAGGTGATCATTCTGAACTCGCCGTCGAATCCGGCGGGCTCCGTGGTGTCGCCGGGCGACCTGGAACGCATTGTGAAGCTGGCCCAGAGCCGGGGAATCTTCCTGCTGCTCGACGAGTGCTACTTGTACCTGCAATACGCGGGGACTCCCGTCTCCGGCGGGTCGTTCGTGGAGGCGAAAGAGCACGTGATTGTGCTCGGGTCGCTCTCCAAGACGTACGCCATGACCGGCTGGCGCGCCGGTTTCGCTCTCGGCCCCAAGGCCATCATCGCCGCCATGAGCAAACTGCAAAGCCAGTCGACATCGTCCACCGCAGCGATCGTGCAAAAGGCAGCCATCGCCGCGCTGAGCGGATCGCAGGCTTGTGTGACTGAGATGCGGGCGGATTACCTCAAATTACGTGACCGCATCCTGGCTGGCTTGGCGGAAATCCCCGGAATCAGGTGTACCAGGCCCGATGGCGCGTTCTACGTGTATCCCAATGTGTCGGCGTTTCTGGGCAAGCCGGGCGCCAGGAACACCACCGAATTGGCCTCACGCCTGCTGCATGAGGCGCACGTGGTGGCAGTCCCCGGCGAGGCCTTTGGCACCCAGCAGCACATCCGGCTGTCGTACGCGGTCGCGCACAGCGTTGTCGAGGAAGGCCTGGTTCGCATGAAGAGCTTTTTCGCGGCCCTTTAAAGCTTCATAAACGGGAGAAGATGAAACCTAAAGTCGAGTTTCACCCCATTATCCTGGCAGGTGGCAGCGGAACACGGTTTTGGCCCCGGAGCCGCCGCTGGCGGGCCAAACAACTCCTGGTGCTGGATGGCGCCCGCACCATGATCCAAAGCACGGTGGACCGGCTGGGCACGCTGGCCACGGCGAATGAACTTTGGGTTATCACCAACGACCTGCTATCCCAAGCCATTTCCGAGCAACTGCAAAGCCTGCTCGGCGAGCAGATGGTCTGTGAACCAGCAGCGCGCAACACTGCGCCTGCGGCCGGCCTGGCTGCATTCCTCATCGAGCGCACGTCTCCCGGTGCGGTGCTGGGTATCTTCCCCTCCGACCATGTAATCACGGACGAGAAGAAGTACCGGGCAACCATCGAGCAAGGCGTCGCCCTGGCTGCGGAAGGGGAAAACATCGTGGTGCTGGGGGTGAAGCCAGTGCGGCCAGAGACCGGCTACGGCTACATTGAGACCGGGGACAAACTGGCACACGGGGTGATGCGCGTCCGCCGTTTTACTGAGAAGCCCAACCGGGAGAAGGCCGAGGAGTTCATGCTCGCCGGCACCTACTACTGGAATAGCGGCATTTTCCTGTGGAGCGCGCGGACCCTGGCCAACGCGATCCGCGAACATCTTTCGGAGACTGCTCCCTTTCTGCAGCAGATCGCGGACGCCTATAAGACGCCGCGCTTCGCAGAGGTGTTTCGCGAGCTCTACCCAGCCTGCGAAAACATCAGCATCGACTACGCCGTGCTCGAGCCCCGCTCCACCAAGGGCGAACACCATTCGAATATCTACTGCCTGCCCACCGACTTCGGCTGGAACGACCTGGGCTCCTGGGAGGCTCTGTACGAACATCAACTGGCCCAGGGCAATGCCAAGGATGGCAACATCACCGAAGCAAGAGGCTCGCTGGCTCTCGATGCCCGCAACAACTACGTGTACAGCCCGCAGAAATTTGTCGCGCTGGTGGGGGTAGAGAACCTGGTCGTGGTGGAAACCGAAGACGCCATTCTGATCACCACCCGGGAGCGTTCGCAAGACGTTCGTCGCGTCGTCAGCGAGCTTGCCGGCAAGCATGATGAATTGATTTGACCATTCATTTCGGCACCGATGGCTGGCGAGGCATCATCGCCGACGACTTTACCGATGAAAACGTGCGCGTAGCGGCGCGGGCCATCGCCCGCTATGTGGTCGAGCATGAGGACGCTTCTCGCGGCATCTGCGTCGGATACGACACCCGTTTTTTATCCCGGCACTTCGCAGAAATCGTTGCGGAAGTCGCGGCCGCGGCGGGCATCCCCGTGCGCCTCGCCGATCGCATCACCCCCACCCCGGCTCTCTCCTACGCGGTGAAGCATGGGCGCGCGGCCGGCGGCGTGATGATCACCTCCAGCCACAATCCCTACCAATGGAATGGGGTGAAGTTCAAAGCCAGCTATGGAGGATCGGGCAGCCCGGCAATCATGGCGGCGATCGAAGCTTATCTGGGACAGGAACCGCCCCACACCGCGCAGAGCGGCGCGATCACTGAACACGACTTTCTCAGCCCCTATATTGAGGCCATCTCGGTCTTCGCCGACCTCCAGCGGATCACCGGCACGGGACAGAAGTACGCCATCGATTGTATGTATGGCGCGGGACGAGGCGTGCTCGCGGGAATTTTCACTCGCGTAGGCATCGACCACGTGGAGATCCGCGGGGAGTTGAACCCGCTCTTCCCGGGCATTCAACCGGAGCCCATTCCGCCCCACATCCGGGCGCTCGAGGTTGCGGTGTTGCAGCACCGCTGTCACGCCGGGTTTGCCACCGACGGCGATGCTGACCGCATCGGCGCGGTGGACGAGAAGGGCCAGTTTGTCGATGCCAATAAGATCTACAGCCTGTTGCTCGAGTGGCTGCTCAAGCGCAAGCAGTGGCCCGGAGGTGTGGCACGCGCCTTCAATACGACCAAGATGTTGGACAGGATCGCAGCCAGATACGGCCGCAAGCTCTACGAGCACGGCATCGGATTCAAGCATGTATGCGAGCTGATGCTGACCCAGGAGATCCTCATCGGCGGCGAAGAATCGGGCAGCATTGGCATCGGCAGGCATCTGCCGGAACGCGATGGCCTGCTCAATGCACTGCTTCTGGCCAACGTGATGGCGGAGGAGGGCCGCAGCTTGGGCTCCTTGGTGAACGGTTTGCAGGAGGAATATGGCGAGCATCACTACGGCCGGCTCGACCTGCACATCCCGGAGGAGATCAAGCAGTCGGCCGTGCGCCGCGCAGCAGCCGGCGTAAGCGAGTTTGCCGGGATGCGGGTTTTGCGCGTGGAAACGCTAGACGGGCAAAAATTTTACCTCGACAATCCCGAAGCCAGGACCGCTGGTAAGAATCAGCCACTCCCGGCGGAGACCTGGCTACTGCTACGTGCCTCCGGCACCGAGCCGCTGTTGCGCATCTACGCGGAGAGCGGTTCCCGCGAATCGGTGAATGCGCTGCTCGAAGCCGGGAGAAAATTTGCTATGGGAGACGCGGCATGAAAGTAAGAACCAAGGGCCTGCTTTTTGATATGGATGGAGTGCTGATCAGCTCGCTGGGATCGGTGGAGCGAAGCTGGCAAACCTGGGCGGAGAGCCATGGGCTCGATGTGCGCGAGACCATCAAGACCGCGCACGGCATGCGGGCAATTGAAACCGTGCGCACGCTCAAGCCCGATGCCGACCACGCGGCGGAGCTCAAGGTGATCGAAGACCTCGAGGTCGGCGACAACCAAGGGCTCGAGGTGCTGGAGGGTGTAGCCTCGATTCTTGAATTGCTGCCGCAGAAGTTCTGGACCATTGTCACCTCGGCGACAGAGCGGCTGGCGCGCAGCCGCCTGGCCTTTGCCGGCATTCCGGTGCCGGAGCACATCGTCACCGCCGACGTGGTCGCCCGCGGTAAACCTCATCCGGAGCCTTATCTCAAGGGTGCGAAGATCCTGGGGCTCGCGCCCGAGGACTGCATCGTGATTGAGGACTCCAGCTCAGGCGCGAAGGCCGGCCACGCGGCGGGATGCAAGGTTCTGGCCACTACTTTTTCCCATAGCATCGAGCAACTCGCGGCCGCAGACTGGATTGTCGAATCGCTGGCCAAAGTCAAGATTACCGTTCTGCCCGAAGAGGAGTGCCTGGAACTCGAGTTCACGCCGCTCGCGAAGCATTAACAGCAGGTCCCTCCACTACGCTCCCCCGGATTTCCTGTGGAACTTGGTGGCTTCGGTGAACTTCATGCGCCTTTCTTCACGGAAAGGCGCACTCGCAGTTCTCTCCAGTGCTGAGTGGCAGGAAATCCGGGTTCGCTCCGGTCGGGATGACAATTTTGTTGCAAAATGGGAGCTATCGCGAGAAATCATCGATTTCAAAATGACTTGTCATCCCGACCGGAGCGAGCATGAGTGAGGAGTAATCTCAATTCGTTTCTTACGCCGGTACAGTCCGGCTTTGCACGGCGCGGCGCAGCGCCACCCGGGCAAGCAGGCGCGTGGAATCGAGCGTCGGCAGCGGCGAATTTGAGTCGTCCATGATCAAAGGAATCTCGGTGCAGCCCAGGATAACGGCGTCGCAGCCTTCTTCCTTCATCCGTCCCATCACCCGCTGAAAGGTGGCGACCGCTTCAGGCTTGAAGACGCCGTATACCAACTCATCCATAATGATGCGGTTGATTTCTTCGCGGTCGGCCGAACTCGGACGAACATACTTCAGGCCGCAGGGTCTGAGCTTTTCCGGATAAACGTCGCTCTCAACCAGGTAGCGGGTTCCGGTCAATCCGAGGCGCTGGAACCTGCGGCCTACCGCCTGCGAGGCGACCGCTTCGGCAATATGTAACCAACGCAGGGGCAATCGGGATTCGATATACGGCAGAGCCTGGTGCATGGTGTTATCCGGACAGATGAGAAAGTCAGCGCCCATATTCGCCAGCTTGATGGCGGAGGAAAGCATCAGCTCACCCACGCCCTTCCAGTCATCACGGTAGATGCACTTCATGTACTCGGCCAGCGGGTGTGTGTGCATCGAGATCTCGGGATGATCGTGCGGCCCGAGAAGCTCCGCCCCTCCCACGCATATGGATCGATAACAGAGAGCGGCTCCCTCGGCGGAACAAGCAACGATACCGATGTGCTGAGCCATGCCTGATTTTAGACCGGTAAGATAGAAAACGATGCGTGTTCGTGACGCGGTCAGCCTTCTGACCTTGGCTTGCCTCTCCCTCGCCCCCGGTAGCCGCGCTGAGACTGGCGAAGACGGTTGGCTTCGCTATGCCGCCCTGCCCCCTCAGCTGGCCCAGCAATACAAGTTTCCCCACCGTATCGTGGTAACCAGCCAGTCGGCTGTCGCCCACAGCGCTGCCAGCGAACTTGCCCGCGGGCTGCATTCGATGCTCGGCCAGAACCCCCAGGTCGCCTCTACGCTGCAGGCGGAAGACGCGTTCATCCTGGGCACTCCTCCGGAGATTCGCCGTCTTCTGCCCAGCTGGGAACCGCCCTCCCCGATTGCGCCGGAAGGCTTTTCGCTTATGCAGTTTGCCGCGCAGGGCCACAACTACTGGGTGCTCGCGGGCGGGACCGACCGGGGCGAGCTCTACGGCGTCTTCCGCATCCTGGAGCAGATCGCGCAACAGAAGTTCCCTGCGCTCGGCACGGAATCCCCTTCTTCACCGATTCGTTGGGTCAACCAGTGGGATAACTTCGACGGCAGTATCGAGCGCGGCTATGCCGGGCGCAGCATTTTTTTCGACAACGGCCATGTGCGGCCTGACCTTCACCGGGTCTCGGAGTACGCCCGGTTGCTCGCCTCCGTTGGCATCAACGGGGCCACCGTCAATAACGTCAACTCCGACCTGCGTACCCTTGAGCCGGAGATGATCCGCGAGCTGGCCCGCATCGCCGATGCGTTTCGTCCCTGGGGCGTGCGCATGTCGCTGTCGGTCGATCTATCCAGTCCCCAGGTGGTGGGCCACCTGCCCACCTTCGATCCTTTGAATCCCGCGGTGGCCGCCTGGTGGCGGCTGAAGGCGGATGAGATCTACAAATCCATCCCCGACTTTGCCGGATTCGTGATCAAGGCGGACTCGGAAGGGCGGGTGGGGCCTTCGAAATACGGCCGCACTCCCGCGCAGGCTGCCAACACCGTTGCCCGCGCGCTCAAGCCCCATGGCGGAGTCGTTCTTTATCGCGGCTTTGTTTACAACAATCATCTCGACTGGCGCGACCCCAAAGCTGACCGGGCTCGAGCCGGTTATGACAACTTCCACGCCCTGGATGGCAAGTTTGATCGCAATGTGGTGATCCAGATCAAGCACGGCCCCATCGACTTCCAGGTGCGCGAACCCGTCTCGCCTCTGTTCGCCGCCCTTCGTCATACCAGCCAGGCCATCGAGCTGCAGATCACGCAGGAGTACACCGGCCAGCAGCGCCACATGGTCTTCCTGGTCCCCATGTGGAAGGTCGCGTTGGACACCGACATGCGTGCAGAAAACCGGAGCACCCCGGTCAGCGAGATTGTCGAGGGCAAAAGCTTTCACCAGCCGCTGGGTGGTTTTGTGGGCGTGGCCAATGTCGGCTTGGATGCCAACTGGCTGCATCATCCTATGGCCATGGCCAACCTGTACGGCTTCGGCAGGCTGGCCTGGAATCCCGATCTGACCACCGATGAGATCATCGATTCCTGGACCCGGCTTACCTTTGGCAACGATCCCAAGGTCGTGTATATCGTCAAGGGACTGCAGGTGGATTCCTGGAGGGTGTATGAGCAATACACCGGTCCGCTGGGCATGGGGACGCTCACCAATATTCTTGGCATCCATTACGGTCCCGGCATTGAGTCCGCTGAGCGCAATGGCTGGGGGCAATGGTTCCGCGCCGACAGCAAAGGCATCGGGATGGACCGTACCGTTGCTACGGGCACCGGCTATATCGGCCAATACCCGCCGCAGCTGGCAAAGATTTACGAGTCTGTGGACACCTGCCCGGACAGCTTGCTGCTCTTCATGCATCACGTCCCCTATGACCACATGCTGCAAGAGGGCAAGACGGTAGTGCAGCACGTCTACGACGCACACTATGACGGCGCCGCCACGGCCGGTACCTACACCCGCCGTTGGCGCAATCTTCGTGGCCTGATCGACGACCAACGCTATTACGAAACGCTGGCTCTTCTTGAGTACGAGGCCGGCCACGCCGTGGTGTGGCGGGACGCGGTGACCGCATGGTTCCAGCACATCTCCGGCATTCCGGATAAGCTGGGCCGGGTCGGCCACTATCCAGGCCGCATCGAAGCTGAGTCGATGCAGTCGGATGGATACACAACGGTGGAGGTCACTCCGTGGGAAACGGCCTCTGGCGGCAAGGCCGTGGTTTGCAACCGCTCTGCCCCGTGCACGCTCACTACCAAGCCTGAACGCCCAGCCGGTTCCTACTCAATTGCGGTGCAGTATTTCGACCTGCACCCCGGCGCGGCGCGATACGAGCTGCTGCTCAATGGCAAGAGCCTGGCGCGCTGGGTTGCGGATGCAACGCTGCCCCCGGCCGCGGTCGACCCGCACCTCGACGGCAGCACCAGCACGCGCTTCACCGTGTCCGATGTTCGTCTCAGGCCGGACGATACGCTCAGTCTTAGAGGAACACCGAATGAGGGCGAACCAGCGCCGGTGGATTACATCGATATTCAAAGACAATAGAGCGCAGCAGAGAGCTGGTTACATGGCATCCTAACTGGCCGAGGATATGAGAGGCGCAGGCTCGTTCAACTCTGTCCAGTAGAGGCTAAGCTGGCGCGTCGCCGTCACAAATTGATCATAATCCAGAGGCTTGATCACATAACTGTTGGCGAAGTGTTGGTATGCGCGTATCAGATCCCTCTCCTCGCCGGAGGAACTAAGAACAATGACGGGCAGATGCCTGGTGCGTTCATCCGCGCGAATTGCCTTGAGAACGTCGAACCCACTGATCTTAGGAATATTGAGATCGAGCAGGACAAACTCCGGCAGATCGTGGGCGTCCCTTGCTGCATATTTGCCGCGGGCAAAAAGGTAGTCGAGTGCCTCCAATCCATCGCGGACCCGTACCAACGAATTCGTGATCTGGCCTCGCTGGAACGCTCTGGTGGCCAGTTCGGCATCGACATCGTCGTCCTCCACAATGAGGATCATCCTTTTGGTGTGCATCATGGGAACTCCCTGGCGATAGGATTACCGGCATAGCCTCTCTGCTGACTGCTGTAGTACTAGATCGGCCAGAGAGGCTGGTTACTTGAATAACGTTTCCGATACGCTCAAGGGGCAGGTTGTGAAACTGCTGTTGCCTTTGGTGCCGTGCCGTTTTGGTCGGTCCTTTGCAGCGCGAAATAGAAGGTGGCCCCGTGATCGACCTCCGCCTCTGCCCAGATCATCCCGCCGTGTTTTTGAATGATCCGCTGCACGGTGGCCAGCCCCACTCCGGTGCCTTCAAATTCAGAGTCGGTGTGCAAGCGCTGGAATACGCCGAAGAGTCTCTCGGCGTACCTCATGTTGAAACCCACGCCGTTGTCGCGCACGAAAATGATCGCCGGTTTCCCCGGCTGCCGGATGCTGTCCACTTCGATCACGGCGCCGGCCCGGCCACGGGAGTATTTCAGAGCATTGCCCAATAGGTTTTGGAAGACCTGGGCCATCAAGATTGGGTCGCATTCCAGCGCCGGCAACCTGGCAATTTGCCACTCCACCTGGCGGCCTTCGCACTCTGGCTCGAAAATCGAAATCACCTGGTCGACTACGTCATTCAATTCCGTGCGGCAGAGCTTCAAGGATTGCCGGCCGAGCTTTGCCAGATCAAGCAAACCAGCCACCAGCAGGCCCATGCGGACGACCGCGGTCTGGATGCGCTCCAGGTGTTCCCTGGCCTCCACCGCCATCCCGGGAGCAAACTCGTTGATGAGTATCCTGGAAAAGCCGGCGATGTGACGCAATGGCGCCCGCAGATCATGGGAGACGGAGTAGCTAAATGCTTCCAGCTCCTGGTTGGCGGCCGCCAGTTGCACGGCACGTTTGGCTATCCTCTCTTCCAGGTCTTCGTTGAGCTGGCGGATCTCCTCGGCTTGCGCCGCCAGCCGCTCTTCGGTGCGTTTGAGTCCGCTGATATCGGTGTTGGTGCCGAACCAGCGAACCACCCGGCCACCCGAATCTTTCAAGGGCATGATGCGAGTCAGGAAGGCGCGAAACAGTCCGTCCGCGCCGCGCAGAGGAAACTCCATTTCAAAGGGTTCGCCCTCGGCGATGGCACTTGTCCATCGCGCCAGCACTTTGGGCAGAAAGTCGGGATGTTGGACGCTCTGCCATCCCCATCCTTGCATCTCCTCGGGCGTTGTGCCGGTGTATTCATACCAGCGTTGGTTATACCAATAGTGCGAACCATCGGCAGCCGCTATCCATGCAAGCTGGGGGATGCCGTTAGCCAGAGCTTGGAATCGTTCCTCGCTCTCGCGGAGTGCATCGAGGGCCTGACGCCGTTCGGTCACGTCCTGAACGATGCCGAACATCCTGGCGGCGTTGCCGGCCGAATCGAGGTATTGGTTGCCGCACCCCCAGATCCATCGGACCGCACCGTTTTCCCAAACGATTCTGCATTCAAATTCCCATGTCTTCCCCTGGCTCAGACCACTCTGAAAACTCTGCTTGACCGCTTCCCGATCATCGGCGTGGACGTGGGCCAGGAAGATATCAAAGTTCCAGTCCGGCAGCAGCGATGGATGCCCAAAGATTTGGTCATGGAGCAAAGAGCGAGTGGCCTGCAGAGTGGCAAGGTCAAGCTCCCAATCACCCAGCTTCGCCATCTCCAGGGCAGACCTTCTCCTCGTATCCGCTCGCCGCAGCGCTTCTTCGGCGCGTTTGCGCTCGCTGATGTCCCGGGCAATTTTTGAGGCGCCAACGATGAGGCCATCACCGTCGCGAATCGGCGAAATGGTAAGCGAGACGTCAATGTTTGTCCCGTCCTTGCGGACCCGCACGGTTTCAAAGTGTTCCACGCTCTCCCCGCCCACGAGGCGGGCGATGATATCGGCTTCCTCACCGGCCCGCCCCGCCGGCAGAAGCATCGAAATCGTTTTGCCTAAGGCCTCCGAGGCCGGGTAGCCAAATATCTTCTCGGCGCCGCGATTCCAGGCCGAGATGGTCCCATCCAGGGTCTTGCTGATGATGGCGTCGTCCGATGAGTGGACAATGGCGGCCAGCCGTTCGCGCAGTTGTTCTGCCTGCTTGCGCTCCGTTACGTCCCGCAGGATTACGGTGAACATCTGGTGGCCGGCAAGTTCATTCTCAGATATGGATGCCTCAATCTGAAATTTCTCCCCGTTGGCGCGAACCGCCCATAGCCCGTCGTGGAGACCCATGGCCCGATTCGCAGCGTCGTCTTCGCCGAATCCGCCCAGGTGTGGAATGAAAGCGGTAATTGACTGCCGCAACGCTGTGTTCTGTGGACAGTGGAACATCTTCTCGGCAGCCTGGTTGAACAGCGCGATGTGCTGCTGATCGTCCACCATAATGATCGAGTCCGTAGCCCACTTTATGACCGCCGCCAGGCGGCCTTCGCTCTCCAAGCGGGCGGCCGCCTCGGCTTCGAGGGCTGCGGTGCGCTGCTCCACCCGCCGTTCCAGATCGGCGTTGAGGACCTTGACTAGACCTTGTGCATGGGCAGCGACGCGGATCTCCCGGCTTACGGTAATTCCGGCGATGGAGAGGAAGATGATTCCGAGGATAGAGCCTAACCCGATGGCCGAGCTGGTGAAACCCCGGGTGCGCCGGGCGCGCTGAGTACGCTGCTCGAGCGATAGTTTTTCCCGATCTTCCATCTCCTGTACGGTGCTCCGCGCTGCATCCATGGCCTGCTTGCCCTGTAGGAGTCGAGTCATGGCAGGGGTCTGCCCTGACTGCCGCCGTGCTGCGACCAAGTCCGCGGCTTCTTCGAGCCTGATATTCGCCTGCTTCGCCAGCTCGTCCAACCGTGTTACCTGGTCCGGCTCCACGACCAGCCGGCGCAACGCCTGCAGGTCCAGACTGACCGCATTTTTTCCCGAGTTGTATGGTTCCAGAAAAAGCTCGTGCCCGGTCAGTGCAAACCCGCGCTCTCCGGTTTCCACGTCGACCAGATGGCGGAGCGTGAGTTCCAGGGTCGCGGACACTTCATGGGTGTGGGCAACCCAATCGGCATCCTGCGCCGCCTGCAGTGCCATGCGCCACGAGAGCGCACCCAGAAGACCCGTCAGAAGCACGGCGCCGGCAACGCCCGCTTTCACCAACATCCGTAATCGGGCTTCGGTCTCCGGTTCGTCGGCCAAGTTGAGTAGCCGGTCCAGCTGGTCCATCTGGTCGTGGCGGAGCTGGAGGGCATCTTCCGGCCTTTTCCGTTCGCGGTCGCTGCGATCGACGATGAAGGTAGTCCAGCCGATAAAACCCGCGATCGTGCCTCCGGTCACGATGGCCAGCACGGTCACCTCGGCCCAGGTGAAGCGAACCCCGCTCAGCAAAGGTTTCGAGAGCAACCAGCCGAGGACACAGAGCACCAAAAGTACAGCAGGAAACGCTCCTCGCAACATCCTTGCTCCCGGACGTTGGCTGGTGAGAACGCCGCCTATGGCCCAGGGTGCGCGTGAATACAGCAGCGCGGCGGTCAGCAAGGCAAATGCCACCACCGTAGGCCAAGCCAACGTAATCGGAGGCGTAACCGGTCCCAGGATCCAGCCAAGCACCCCGAACACGGGTGCTAATGCTGCCGCCAGACAAATGAACTGGGCAGGCCATTTCTCTCCCCGGGTCCGCCAATCGATCAACAGCAGCGCAAGGCTAAGCAGCAGGAAGGCTCCCGCAGCGACAGGGGACATAACGATACGGCCGGCGGCAATCGGGGGCCCGGGTGATCGCAACAGCAGCAGGCGATCAATTCCCAGGTGGCGCCCGGACATCTGTTCCACCAGGGTGAGCAAACCGGCCAGGCCGAACAGGGCCGCCGAGACTTGTGCGGTCAGCTTCCGGACCTGGGTAAAGGGCTGCTTGTCTTTTTCCCTCAGTAGGAACAGGGAAAGACCTGCCAGCAGGAAGCAGGCGGCTGCGTTCGGGGCCATCGCCGTCCCGTCTCCCCAGGCGAGCAGAGCCGGCAAGTTCAGTGCCCACCCCGCCAGCCCCGACAACCCAAACAACATGGAAAAAACAGTGGCGATCGAGACGAAAGTTTTCAACCGTTTGAGCAGATCGGCTTCAGAACGGGAGGTCATGCGGTGCCCAAGTTAGCTATCGGCGGAGACAAAGACGCCGTTAGTCCGGCTGACTCCCGGGGGGTTGGCCTGTGAGCAGAATGTGTTAGGGAAAGTAGCGCTTCCCCAAACAAATCAAGATTGCGTCCCCGCTGCCGATAATTCCTTTGGTTGGGCGGCCAACTCCGCATTGGAGCGCCGAGGTTTACCCCTCGCGGGAAGCATTTGCTGGAGCGACAAGCAGGTGAATGTTTGGCCGCATCAGCGAAACTGGCGGTTTTGATTCCTCCAAGCGCCGCTTGCCTCTGATGCCGATTAAGAGAACTGCAGATCCCTCGGCTGCCCCGGATTTTCCTGTCAAGATTGGTGGCGTCGCAAACTCCATGCGGTTTTCCTTACAGAAAACCGCACACGCTGCCCTCTCTAGTGCCGCGAGCAGGAAATCCGGGTACGCTCGGGGGTTGTGACTTTTTTGATTCTTTATGGTTGGTGGCCGGAAAGCCCTGAAGAGCATCGGCCAGCAAGCATCCTCGGGGTCCTTCGACTGCGCGCTATAAACCCTCTGTTAAGCAATAGATCTGTGAGGCGCTCCGCTCAGGATGACGGTCTTGTGAGGATCGAAAAACATTATGGTTGGAGTGCGTCAAAAACGCGACAAATCAAAAAAGTCACAACCTCTCCTAATGAACAACAAGTGGGCTTCCGGTTGAGTTGGGTGCTGGTCGAGTGAACCGCAGGTCCCTCCACTGCGCTCACCCGGATTTCCGGGTTCGCTCCGGTCGGGATGACAATTCATTTTTTGACACCTACATTTCCAACAAGACTACCTTCGCGTTGTTCATTTCTCCCTCAACTTGCCGCAGGCAAGTTGAGGTGCTCGGGATGACAAAGGGGAGGGGTGGCGCTTCCATTCAGTGTGATGGTGCTAATCACCGGCTCCCGGATGTTGTTGGTTTCATAGAAAAGTAGATGGAGGCGCGAACCTCCCCTTTGTCATCCCGAGCGTACCCGGCAGCCGAGGGATCTGCAGTTCTCTCAATCGGCATCAAAGGCTCATTGAAAAGCCGTCGTTAGCCCCGGTTGGGGACCACACGGGCCTGGAGACGGCTGATGACGGTCTCGGGAACCAGCCCTTCGACGGAGCCGCCCAACTGGAAGACGTTCTTGATCAGGCGCGAGCTGACATAGGAGTATTTCTCATCCGCCATCAGGAAGACGGTTTCTACCTGCGGAGCCAGGCGGCGGTTCATCAACGCCATTTGCAGTTCGTATTCGTAGTCGCTGATGGCGCGAACCCCGCGCAGGATGGCCTGGGCACGCTGCGCGACCACAAACTCCACCAAGAGCCCATTGAAGGTCGCCACCGAAACGTTGCCAAAGGGCGCAACCGCCTCGGTGATCATCTCGATCCGCTCCCCAACAGAAAAGAGCGGCGCCTTTTCAGAGTTGTTCAGGATCGCGACCACCAGGTGGTCGAAGATCTTCGCACCACGGGCAACCAGGTCCAGATGACCGTTGGTCAATGGATCGAAGCTGCCCGGATAAATGGCTTTGACTGTCTTCAAGACAAGGCCACAGTCTTGCGCTACTGGCGCCGCATAGGCGCCTTCACAGCATCCGCTGCCTGGGCCGATCCGTTCACCGGAACCGCCGGAATGTCGGCCGGTTTGACTCCGGTAAGGCCGAGCTTTTGCCGAAGCTGTCCGTCAACCCGCGCGAAAATATCAGGATGATCTTTCAGGAAGGCACGAACATTCTCCCTGCCCTGACCGATGCGCTCGCCGGCGTAGCTGTACCAGGCTCCTGACTTCTCCACGATATTCTGGGCCACGGCAAGATCGAGCACGTCACCCTCGCGGGAGATGCCTTCGCCGTACAGGATGTCGAACTCCGCTTCGCGGAAAGGAGCGGCTACTTTGTTCTTGACCACCTTGATCTTGGTGCGGGAGCCGACCACCACGTCGCCTTCCTTGACCGCCGCGATGCGGCGAATGTCGATGCGCACCGAAGAGTAGAACTTGAGCGCGCGCCCGCCGGTGGTGGTTTCCGGGTTGCCAAACATCACTCCGATCTTTTCCCGGATCTGGTTAATGAAAATAAGCGACGTGCGTGATTTCGAGACGGTGCCGGTGAGCTTGCGCAGCGCCTGCGACATGAGGCGCGCCTGCAGGCCCATATGGGAGTCGCCCATCTCGCCGTCGAGTTCCGCCTTGGGCACCAGCGCAGCCACCGAATCCACTACCAGCACGTCAATCGCGCCGGAGCGCACCAGCGCTTCTGTGATCTCCAGCGCCTGTTCACCGTAATCGGGTTGAGAAACGAGAAGGTTATCCACATCGACGCCCAGCTTCTTGGCATATTGCGGATCGAGCGCGTGCTCTGCGTCCACGAACGCCGCCATGCCGCCGGACTTTTGCGCTTCGGCAATGATCTGCAGCGTGATGGTGGTTTTTCCCGAGGACTCAGGACCGAAAATCTCAATCACACGGCCGCGAGGAACACCGCCTACACCCAGGGCCGCGTCGAACGAGATCGAGCCAGTGGAGATAACCGAGATGGGCACAATCGCCTCTTTGTTGCCGAGGCGCATGATAGAGCCCTTGCCGAACTGCTTTTCAATTTGTGCTAATGCCAGGTCAATGGCGCGGGAACGATCATCTGCCATGGGGGGTCTCCAAAGGGAATAACTTAAAGCGGATCATAACACCGGCAGCGGACTACCGTTGCAGCAAGTCTAAAGGCGCGTTAATGTCGGCGACGCGGAAGTAATGGGCGAGCGCCGGGTGCCTGCGCGCGACTGCCTGGTACATCTCCCAGGCAATGCGCCGGTAGGAGAAATGACCAGCGGGGGCGGAGCGCAACTCAGCGATGTAGAGAGCCTCAGCAAAATCCATTTTGAATAGCGCGCGGGTGCGCGTGCCCAGAGGGAGGAGGTAGCGCGCATTCTCCTTGAGGCCGGCGTGGGAGACTTTGTCGAACGCGGCATGAGCCTCCGTCATGGCGGAGTTATATCCGCGCAGCAGGCCCGCTTCGGCCAGTCCTTCGGGGACCTCGTAACCGTGGGCGTTGGTAAACGGCTGCAGGATCTGGATGCAGCGGCGATGGCGGTGCATATCGCGGAAGCCGCCGATATCCATCAGGATGTCAAAGCGCAGGCCCTGGCCCGCGGAGAACTCACGCAGAAGTTCGTCGTGGCGGCCGCGGTGGCGGGCGCCGAGGGCGATGATCTCGCTGCGCTGTGCTTCCTCAAGCGAGGCGACCTGGCGGGCAATCTGGCGATACGAGTAATGGCTGGCGCCGTAGAGCAGGGTGGTGGCCAGATCAATTTCGAGCGGCTGCTCCTCGACCAAGTCGACCGGCCCGGGTGGAGTTTCGATGGGCGCATCCTTCATCAGGGCGGCGGCAGCCTGGGCCAGATCGGCCCGGGTGGCCATCACGTAGTCGTTCGGCGCTGCGTACTTCACCAGCGTGGGCGCGGTCTTCACTTCACGGGTGAGCAGAGCCTCCGCGTGCAGTCCCATCACCGGGTCAAGCTTCGCGATCTTGCGCTGCAACCCGCTTAGGGCTTCGCCCTGCACATTCCAGGCTGACCCTGCGGCGGCTTCGCGCAGCCGCTCGCCCAGTTGGCGCACCTCCGCGTGTGGGTCGGAGAGCAGGCGCGAGATCTGGGTTTCGAGCGTTCGCGCATTCACGATCTGGCCCAGCGAGGTATTGGTGGCCAGCGGCAGCAGGTAGCGGGATACGTCGAGAGCCCGCGCCCGCAGGGTGCGGTGGAAGGCCTCTTCCTTCATCTCCGCGGGGCGGATGGTGCGCCCTTTGAGGTACTCGAACATGGCCTCGCTACTGGAGTGATACTCGGCAAAGAGCGCCTCGATGGCTCCGGTGAACGGGATCCCGGCGGCAGGGCTCAGGGAGAAGTCGGGCAGATACCAGCCGCTCTTGCGGAAGTTCTGGTAGCGGGTGGAACGCTCCTGGCCGTCCCAGCGCTGTTCGTCGACCAGGATGATGGCTGCCAGCAGCGACAACCGCTCGACCGCAAAGGCTACGTGCGCCAGATCAGCAATCGAACGATGGCCATATTGAAAGTAAAAGGTGTTCAGGAAGTGCTCGGCGCGCTGGCTGGAGATTTCCCGCAGCGATTCCTTCATGGAAAGCGCGGACCTGGAGTACTTCGCCATGGCATAGGCGAGCACTTCGGGATCGGCCCCGTGAACGGCGTACACCTCGGTCTGGTTTCTGGGGGCTTCGGACTGGGCCGGCACGGTTTCGATTTCGCTCTGAGCCATGGTTAGGTCAGGATAGAGCAATTCCCGACCCGGTGGTACCCACGCCACCAAAGGAGTAACGCTCCGCCGGCTGGAGGGACTAGGATAAGATTGTCCTGCAACCGCGGTGCGGATTGAGCCTTATTTCGAGTGGGTTCGCTCCCTATGGCCACGAGCCGCAATTCCCAGCCTGAAGAAGCATTATCGGTGGTGAACCACCGGCCCTACGCATTGCCCAAGCGTCCCTGGACAATGATGCAGCGCTGGAACGACCTACTGTTTGCCCACTGGCCAATCCCTGCTGCCAAACTGGAACCGTTGCTTCCCCAGGGCCTGCAAGTGGATACTTTCGATCAATCCGCCTGGGTGGGCGTGGTTCCCTTCTGGATGGACCGGGTTCAATTGCGCGGGGTACCCCGCATTCCGGGAGCGAGCCGTTTTCCCGAGCTGAACCTGAGGACGTACGTGCGGGAGCGCAATACCAATCGCGCCGGGGTCTATTTCTTCTGCCTGGAAGCGTCCAATCCGTTGGCGGTGATGGTAGCCAAGGCGGTCTTCCATTTGCCTTACCATTGGGCCCGCATGTCGATCAAAATGCGCAGTGACCGCGAGTTCACCTACCAAAGCGAGCGTCTGTTAAGCGCCAGGCCGGTACGTTTCCGGGCACATTACCGGGGCCTGGGGAAGTTACAGACAATCGACCAAAGCCGTCCTGGCACGATCGAGCATTTTCTCACTGAGCGGTATTGTCTCTTTACCACCAACCGCCGTGGGCAGCTGCTGCGCGGCGATATCCACCACATGCCCTGGCCGCTCGAAGCTGCGGAAGCCGAGATAGAGTTGAATGATCTTCCGGCCATCTATGGCATCGATATTCCCAATACCAAGCCGCTCCTGCACTACTCGCGGGAGCTGGTGGTCTACCTCTGGTCCTTGGACAAGGTATGGGGAAAGCTGCCGGCCTTAGAGGCAGCAGGCGTCCGCACGGCGGAAATCGTCTGAAGGGGTGGTAGGGCTGCTAGAGGCATGAGAGCATGGCTGGCATGGGAGTGGTTTCAAGAGCCGTAGATAAACTACCCACCTGGGTACAATTGATTCTTGCGGTCATCGCAGTCGCCGTAAGCTTGTATTACATCGCCCACTACGGCTTCTTCTCTTTTCTAGTGCGCATGATCTTTAGCCCAGATTTCTAAACTCGAGAACCCATCGTTGCTGAATTCTGTCCTGACCACCGACGAAAGGGTGCCCCATATCTCGCTCGTTTTTCGCGAGATGTGGGATACGCGGATCTCGTTCGGCAACCTCTTGTGGGGCAAGAAACTTTAGACCGGCGGTCATGGTATCCCATATCTCGCGAAAAACGAGCGAGATATGGGGCACCCTTTCGTCGCTGGTCAGGATAAATCCCAAAGCAGGCTGCTCAAACCACCGTGCACAGACAACCCTCATCTGGTAACCTCACGTCTTTGCGGAGAGAGACAAAGGAACCATGGAAAATCTCGAAGGCAAGACGGCATTCGTTAGCGGCGCATCCCAGGGAATCGGCCGCGCCTGCGCGCTGGCCCTGGCAAAGATGGGCGCTCGCGTCGCCCTGGCTGCGCGCAACGAAGAGAAGCTCGAAGCCGTAGCTGGAGAAATTGCCGCGGCCGGAGGACAAGTGAAGCCGTTCGTAATGGACGTCTCGGACGAGGCCTCGATCCAAACCACGGCCAAAGCCGCCATCGCTCATTTCGGCAGTGTGGAAATCCTGGTGAACAATGCCGGCATCACCAGGGACAGCCTGCTGCTGCGTATGAAGCGCGCAGATTGGGACGCAGTGCTCACCACCAACCTCACCGGAGCCTTTCTTCTGACCCAGGCCTTGCTCAGCCCCATGCTGCGCGCCCGCTGGGGCAGAATTATCAACATCACCAGCGTAGTGGGACGCACCGGCCAAGCAGGCCAGGCAAACTACGCCGCCAGCAAGGCCGGGCTGATCGGCTTTACCATGTCGATGGCGCGTGAACTGGCTCCCCGCTCCGTCACCGTGAATGCCGTGGCCCCCGGCTACATCGAAACGGCAATGACCGCGGTGCTCGAGCCGAAGCAGCGCGAGGCGCTGCTAAGCCACATTCCATTAGGACGCCCGGGCAGCGATGAGGAAGTCGCCCACGCAGTGGCTTTCCTCGCCTCCCCGCAAGCCGGCTACATCACGGGCCACGTGCTGGACGTGAACGGCGGGCTGTTCATGAACTAAATTTAATGTTCCGTTGGTCGTTCCCTTAACCATTGCAGATACAAAATCCCGATTCGGAAAAAATAGAAGCGTGTGATTGAAGAAAATTCTTGCTAGTCTTCTCTCGTACGTGTTAACTATGCTGCCAACACCTAAATATGCACCAGACCCGTTACAGCGGCAGAAGCTTGCTTCTGATACACAACCTGAAAGCGTGAAAGAAAGCTTATGAAGATAGGAATCACCATCCGGGGATACCGGCTGCAGAAGGGTCTGTCGCAGGGAGATATCGAGAAGCGCACCGGCTTGCTGCGCTGTTACCTGTCGCGGGTGGAGAACGGACACACCGTTCCCTCGCTCGATACTCTCGCCAAGATCGCGCAGGCTCTGGATATCCCGCTGGCCCAGTTCTTTGCCGAAGACTCGCTGGGCCGCGAGATGAACACCCAAAAACTCACCGACGACGAGTTGCGCTTTTTGACGCAGATTCGACGCTACGCGACCAACCTGAACGACAGCGATCGTAAGCTGCTGCTCGCCATGGTGAAGAAGTTCGCCGCAACCGCCGTTCGCTAGGTTGAGCCCTTAGCGCGACTTGGCCAAGCCGTAGCCGAACGCCAGCAGTAATACGGTCATCGTGACATAGCTCGCCCAGGAGCGAACGGCGAATTCGTCCCTGGCTGCGCCGATTCTCGGCACCAGCGGCGCCCCCAAGGCAAGGCCACAGAGAAATCCACCCAGATGGGCCATATTGTCGATCTGAATGCTGGTGCGCAGGAGGATCGTGCTGCCGCCAATCACGAAGTTCAAAAGAGCAAAGTAAATCACGCTCTTGCGCAGCCGCCGGATCTCCTCCGGTGGCACGGGAAGCAGTTTTGCCTTGAGCAGCAGGATAAGGACGCCTGCCAGCCCGAAGACCGCGCCGGAGGCGCCGGCGCCTACAATCTGCGGATGGACTGCCGTGCTGAGCAAGTTGCCGGCAATTCCCGTTAGCGCGTAGACGGCCACCACCCCGGCTGGACCAAGCAGGGGCTCACCCAGCAATCCCAGATTCCAAAGACACCACATGTTGGTCGCCAGGTGGATGATGCCGACGTGCACAAAGGCGGCAGTCAGCAGACGCCACCACTGCCCGGCAAGCACGTAGCCGCCGAAGTTGGCCCCCCAATGCACCAGGTCGACCACGCTGGGGTTGGTAGGAGACACGCCGCGCAGCACCATGGCGATATAAACCGCACAGTTGATGCCCACCAGGGTGTAGGTGGCCGGTGCCGACGCCCAACGGGTGCCGCTTGCCCGCGATGGACCAGGCGCCGGCCCGGGGTCCCCGTCATAGCCCGGCATTCTGCCGTAGGCACGAGGATCAGCGCGGTTTTCCGGCGGCAGAATCTCCGCTGGGCTCGACGGTCTTCCTCCCGGCCAGTTCGACGACATAGGCCTAAGCTATCCTGAGCGGGGGTCCCTGACAAATGGACGACAAATGGACCGTTCGCCAAAGAGTGATCATCTCATTGTTTGTGGAGCATTGTGGAACACCTACAAATTGCGGCGAGGGGCGGCTTGAGTGGAGATTAAGCAGGTTAAGCGGGCCCTTTTGAGCGTCACCAACAAGACCGGCCTGGTAGACTTTGCCCGGCAACTGACCGCCATGGGGGTGGAGCTGATTTCCACCGGAGGCACGGCACAGGCCTTACGCGAGAAGGGACTGACGGTGCGCGACGTGTCCGACCTTACCGGCTTCCCGGAGATGCTGGATGGCCGGGTGAAAACCCTCCATCCCGCAGTCCACGGGGGCATCCTGCACCGGCGGAGCAGCGAGGAACATTGCGCTGCGGTTGCCGCGCAGGGCATCCAGGCGATCGACATGGTGGTAGTGAATCTATATGCCTTCGAAGAGACTGCGCGCCGGCCAGGGGTCTCGTTCGGCGAGTTGGTGGAAAACATCGACATCGGCGGCCCTTCCATGGTGCGTTCGGCGGCCAAGAACTTTGAAGACGTCGCGGTGGTGACCGCGCCTGCGGACTATGCGGCAGTGGCGGCCGAAATGCAGGCCAACCACGGTGGCCTTTCGCTAGAGACCCGCTGGAGGCTGGCCCGGCAGGCCTTTACCCTGACGGCCAGCTACGACTCGGCCATTGCCCTGACTTTCAGCAAGATAGCCGCCGAACGGCAGAGTGACGCGGGGCTTGCTCCCGCCGAAGCCGCCGCTTTTCCCCCGACTCTGCTGCTGGCCTACTCCAAGATTGAGGACCTGCGCTACGGGGAAAATCCGCACCAGCGGGCAGCGCTGTACGGGGACGGCGCCGGCACCGGCGTCGCTGCCGCCCAGCAGCTTCAGGGCAAAGAGCTTAGCTACAACAACCTGGTCGATCTGGATGCCGCCTGGGAGCTGGTACAGGAGTTCCAGGAGCCGGCAGTGGCCATCATCAAGCACACCAACCCCAGCGGGGCAGCCACCGCTCCCTCGGTGGTCGAGGCCTACGAGAAAGCGTTGGCAACGGATCCGGTGTCGGCTTTTGGCAGCGTGATCGGCATCAATCGCGAGGTGGATGAGGCGCTGGCTGAGGAGATAGCAAAGCTTTTTGTCGAGGCCATCGCAGCTCCCTCCTTTAGCGAGGCCGCGCAAGCAAAGCTCAGCGCCAGGAAGAACCTGCGGCTGCTCATCGTCAAGCAGGCAAAGGCGGCCAAGGTGGTCAGGCAGATCTCCGGAGGGCTGCTGCTGCAGGATGCGGATACCGAAGACGTTTCCGATGCCGGGCTGAAGGTGGTAACGGTGCGCCAGCCGTCGGCCGAAGAGCTGCAATCTCTGCTTTTCGCCTGGAAGGTGGCCAAGCACGTCAAGTCCAACGCCATTGTGTATGCCCGTGACGGACAGACGATCGGTGTCGGCGCAGGCCAGATGAGCCGGGTGGACGCGGCGAGGTTTGGCGCCATGAAGGCGGTGCTGCCGCTGGCCAATTGCGTGGCCGCTTCCGACGCCTTCTTCCCTTTCCCCGATGGGCTGGAAGCAGTGGCGGCGGCGGGAGCTACGGCCGTGATTCAACCAGGCGGCTCGGTACGCGATCAGGAGGTAATTGCGGCGGCTGACCGGCTGGACATGGCGATGGTGTTTACCGGGACGCGACACTTTCGCCACTAATGTGTCTTCACAAATTATGGCCCAATGGAAAAACGATGGAACGGTGCCGGATGCGTCATCACCAGGCAGAAGAGAAATGGTCTAAACTCAGACATGGTTAACTAGCTGGATGCCGCGGGTTGGGCGGCACCTTGGTGAAAGGACCAAAGTAACAGTGGCTCTTGGCGTCGAACGAATTGGGGAGTGCCTGGCTTTTTTGCACGGCATTAGAATCGACTTAGGACCAGATGGTGCCCTGGTGACCGATTTCCCAGGTGCATAATGACAAAAAAATGCGGGTTCCTCTGCACCGCGTTTGGACCGCCGGCCGTCAGTCTAAGAGAGAGGCCGGGCACAGGAACTCCCATACATGAACATCAAGTCTAAGCAGCAACTCTGCAGCAGGATTCGCGAAGTAAACCTGGTTCCTCTGGCGCTGGCTTGCGCAGCGATCATCAGTCCTGCCTCCGCTCTGGCGTACCAACAGGCGCCCACTGCGGCGCCACCGGCCGCCTCGGCACAGCCTGGCACGAGTGGACAACAAATCTTCAAGCTCAATCCTGGCGCGTCCAGCACACCGCAAAAGCCAGACCGCGCGGCGGCTTATTACCATTTCGGCCTGGCGCACATGTACGAGGATATGGCCACCAACTATGGCCGTCCGGAGTACGCGACCCGGGCCATCGAGGAATACAAGCTGGCGCTTGACGCCGACCCCAGCTCGAAATACCTGAATAGCGGGCTGGCCGAGCTCTATCTGCGAACCGGCCGCGTCCGGGATGCCGTGCTGGCGGCGCAGGAGATACTCAAGACCGAGCCCAACAACCTGGACGCGCACAAACTGCTGGGCCGGGTTTACCTGCAGTCGCTGGGCAACGTGCAAAATGGCGGCCCTTCGGAGAAGGTGCTGCAACTGGCGATCGCCGAATACAGCAAGATTGTGGAGCTGCAGAGCAACGATATCGAGAGCCGGCTGCTTTTGGGGCAGCTCTATACTCTGGCCCACGACACGCCGCACGCGGAGGAGCAGTTCAAGGCGGCGCAGCGCATCGATCCCAGCTCAGAAGACGTGGTGTTGAACCTGGCGCGACTGTACAGCGACTCCGGCGATATGGCGCACGCGATCACGGTGCTGAACGCCGTGCCTGCGGACGATCGCACCGCCAAGATGGACTACGCGCTGGGCATGAGCTATGACCAGCTCAAGGAAAACAAGAACGCCATCGACGCTTACAGCAAAGCGTTCGATATGGAGCCGGATAATCTCGACGCGGAACGGGGCCTGGCCCAGGCGCTGTTGAACGACAACCAGCTGGGCGCAGCGCTCAAACACTTTGAGGCCATCTCGGTCGCCGACCCGCAGGACGCGCAGACCTATCTGCGTATCGCGGAGATCGAGCGGCGCCAGGGCCACTACGAGCAGGCGCTGACCACCTTGAAGAAGGCGAAAGCCCTGGCTTCGGATTCGCTGGAAATCGCCTTCAATGAGGCCTTGATTGACGACTCCCTGGGCCACTACGACGAAGCGGTGCAGAGCCTGCAAGGCTTGGTGAAGCAGACCACCCACCTGGACGGCCAATACGCCGAAGCGGAGAAGAACAATCGATCCATCTTCCTTAACCTGCTGGCCACCGTGTACCGCGAGCAGAACAAGACAGACCTGGCGGTGCAGACCTACCAGCTGATGGTCGCCATGGGTGGGGAGTACGCCGAGCGCGGTTACCAGGGCGAGGTAGATGCCTACCGGGATGGCAAGCAATACGACAAGGCAACCCAGGTGACCCGGCAGGCTGCGGCCGCGTCTCCCAAGGACAAGGCAGTCCAGTTGATGCTGGCAGGGCAGCTTGCCGATACCGGCAACCCGGAAGAGGGGATCAAGCTGGCCAAGGCGCAGCTAAAGGGGAATGCCGATGATCGCGATGTGAACCTGGTGCTGGCCCAGATCTACACCCGGCTGCGCCGCTGGAAAGAAGCGGCCGATCAGATTGACGCGGCTGAGGTTCTTTCGACCAAGCAGGACGACAAGATCTACATCTACTTCCTGCGCGGGGCGCTGGATGAGCGGCAAAAGCACTACGATTCCGCCGAAGAGCAATTCCGCAAGATTCTGGCCATCGACAGCAGCAACAGCATGACATTAAATTACCTGGGCTACATGCTGGCGGATCGGGGCGTAAAGCTGGATGACGCGCTGACCATGGTACAGAAGGCGGTAGAGCAGGATCCGCAGAATGGCGCCTACCTGGATTCGCTGGGCTGGGTGTACTTCAAGATGGGCCAGTATGCGCTGGCCGAAGCCAACCTGCGCAAGGCAAGCGAACGCATATCGACCGATCCCCAGGTACACGACCACCTGGGCGAGCTGTACGAGAAGACAGGCCGCCTGAAGATGGCTGCCTCGCAATGGGAGCAGAGCCTGCAGGAGTATGCCCGCACCGTGGCTGCCGATGCCGAACCCGGCGACGTGAACAAGGTGCAGAAGAAGCTGGACACTGCGCGGGTAAAACTAGCCAAGGAAGAGTCGGCGGGCGCCAGCCCGAAGCAATAAGCAGGATGGCCGGAAGCAGTTTACAGAGCACCTTCGCCTTGCCGCCCGGCTGTTCCGTCTCCGACGACGCGCGGGATGTGTTGGCAGAGCGGGTCCACTCCGAAGCGGAGCATCCTTACCGCACTCCTTTTCAGCGTGACCGGGCGCGGGTGATTCATGCCCGTTCTTTTCGCCGCCTGGCGGGAAAGACGCAGGTATTCACCCACCGCTACTCCGACCACTTTCGCAGCCGGCTCACCCACACCATGGAAGTGGCGCAGATTGCGCGCGCCATCGCCAACGCGCTGAAGCTGAATGAGGATATGACGGAAGCGCTGGCGCTGGTGCATGACATTGGGCATCCGCCCTTCGGCCATGCCGGCGAACGGGCGCTCGACGAGTCCATGCGGGAATTTGGACTGGGCTTCGACCACAACCTGCACGCGCTGCGCATCGTGGAATACTTCGAGATTCGTTATGCCGCCTTTCGCGGGCTGAATCTTACCCTCGGCGTGCGCGAAGGGATCGTCAAGCACTCGCGGAATTATTCGTCGGTTGAGCATCCGGAGCTGAGCGCCTACTTTCTTGACCAGCAGCCACCGCTGGAGGCGCAGCTTATCGATCTGGCCGATGAGATCGCGTACCTCACGGCCGACATGGACGACGGCATCGAGGCGGAGATGCTCCATCCGGGGATGCTTCGCCGGCACGTGCGTATCTTCGACGATTCGTTGCGCGCGGCAGAGCGCGAGTATCCTGCTGCGTCGGAAAAACTGCTGGCGAACGAAGCCCTGAAGAAGATGTTGAACACTCTGGTGGGCGATCTTATCCGCGAGACTGCGCGCAGAGTCGGCGCTGCGGGAGCTTATACCCTGGACGACGTTCGTCATGCACCGCGGAGGCTGGTCGCGTTTTCGCCGGAGATCGAGGAGCTGCGCCGCGAGGCCAAGCAACACCTGTACACGACCCTGTACAGCAGCGAGGAGTTGCAACGAGATCTACAAGAGGCGGCCATGGTGGTACGGAACCTCTTTGCCTGCTGGGTAAACGATCCGTCGCTGTTACCGTCTGCTTACCAGTCCCAGCTGAGGAGCCAGGGTGTGGCGCGCGTGGTTGCCGACTACATCGCCGGCATGACCGATCAATACATTCTGCTGCAACATGTGGAGTGGATGAAGCAGCAGGGGAAGTAAGGGGTGCGCGCCTACGGCGCGGCACTTGTTTCATCCCAACACGTATTTGGGATCGTAGGATACACCGGCCTCTTTCAATAGCGCCAGGAACTCCTCCTCGAAGGTCATCTTCTTGTGGTGCTCGCTCTGATTGCGAATGTAATTGGTGACACCCTTGAGATGCGGAAAACTCACGCTAAACGCGCCGTACCCGTTCTGCCACTGAAAGATGAGCCCACGCTCGTGCAGAAATCGCGAGGAGTTCGCCTTGAATAGGCTGATTGCGGATGCCAGCGGGATAGTTGCAGGCAGCAAGAAGAGAAGATGGCTGTGGTTCGGCATTCCTCCTGCAGCCACTAGGGGAATTTTGTGTTCATACGCGACCGATGCGATGAACGGATAGAGCCGTTTCTCAAATTCCGTTGGGATCAGGTCTCTTCTGTCCTTGGTGCTATAGATCGCGTGAACATAATTATTGGAATAAGAATGGCTCATGGGCGTTGCCGGGTTTCGCGAAGGATAACAGGTTTAGTGCCGCGCCTACGGCGCTCGTCTCATCTTCGGGATTGATTCCCAGCCCTTCCGGGCTGGGCTGACGTTTAGTGGTCGGCCCTCCGGGCCTTGAAGTATCGGCTGGCTTGAATCAAGTCGTTAGGAGCGATTTCTCAAACCCTTCATTCCCCGAAAAAAGTTCGGTGCCACGCGCGGGCCGTGGCCGGGCCTCCGGCCCTTGAGGAATAGCTGGGTTGGGGAGTGAGTCCGATTCCTCGTACGCACGGCACTAAGGCCCGGAGGGCCGGCGGCTAAACGTCAGCCCAGCCCGGAAGGGCTGGGAATCAGCCCCAACATGATTCGAGCGCCGTAGGCGCGGCACTCAACCTCAAAGGTTCACGATCTGCTCCGGGCTTAATGTGCCGGAGAGAAGGTCGCGAAAGGCCACCAGGTTTCCAAGAAATCTTCCCGGCCGGTCCACGTGTGATTCCGGGGCGAAACTGCGCACCAGATTCTTCAGGCATGGCCCAATAATGAACTTGAAGACGTTGGACCAGGGAAAGGTTCCCTTTCGCGCCAGGTAGATTGGATTGGCCACCTGCGCGTAACCCAGACGAACTCCAGTGATGCGGCCGGTCTTGACGCTAAGGTGAACGCCGCACGCATTGGAAATGTGAACGATCGAGCCAAAGGCCGCCAACCGCCGGGAGAAATCCCAATCCTCGTACCATCCATAGAGCGGAAGCGTCTCATCGAAGCGAAGGCTATGCTCGCGGATGGGAGCCATCCGCAGGCACATATTGCAGCCGTAGGCAAAGAAGGCCGGGGTGATCCGCTGCTCACCCTGAGCGCCTGCACTTGCGGCGACAATCAACTTGGCTTGCGCTACGGTGAGACCTGGTCCCTTCACATCGTCGGCCAGCACCCTGCCGGTGGAAGCGACCACATCGGCATTTTCCAGGAAAAAGCGCTCGGTGACCTGCAGATATCGAGGATCGAGATAAAAATCATCGTCCACGAAGAGCAGAATATCGCTGTCGGCAGCAAAAGTAAGGATCGCATTGCGCTGCCGCGTCAGCCCCAACTCCGCCCGAATAAATGTCACATGCGGGAAGCGCTCCAACGCGTCTGCTATATCCGCTGGCTCTGCGTAAGCCACCACTATCTTGTCCGGCTGCCTTTCCTGGTTGGTCAAAAAAGCAATCGTCTCGGCCAGTATTGCGGGCCGGTCATGGGTGGCAATTCCAACCACCAGGCGGTTATCCATGAGTCCACTCATCCATCTCTATCCTGCTCCCCAGGGTGGAAGTTTGGCAGGCGTGGCCCAGGGCGGCGCTCCCGCTATATGTAGCTTCCTCCGATACACTTGGCCTCCACTCGCAACATAGAGCGTATCGAAATCATGACCACCGAAACAGACACTATCCGCCGCCCAGTTGCCGGGCAGTGGAAGAATCGCCGCCACACGGCCGTTACGATCGAACACCTGGACCCCCACGCGCGTGGCCACATAGGCTCGCCCATCGCGGTCCATCGCGATTTGCCCTGCGCCACTATCGTCCGCCCAGCCGGGAACATAGAAGTCGTAGAATTCTCCGCGGGCATCCAGCGTTCCGTCCGGATGAACACGATAACTCAAGCCTGCCCGCGAATGGCTTTGGCTGACAAACAGCCACAGACCATCCGGCGAAAGAGCGACCCCCGATGCTCCCTTCAGATCCTGATCAAGCCGGATCTTCTCAGCGTTAGCCCGGATAAGCCAGAGTTCGTTGTGTGAATTTTCCGTTGAGGTCACCGCATAAATATCGCCGTTATCGCGCACCGTCAGATTACGAATGTTCAGGCCCTGGCCGAGCACCGAAGCCTGCAGGCCGTTATGGGTTCCTGCGCCCCAGACGTGCCGGACATCATAGCCGGCAAATTCCAGCGCGCGATTCATGGTCTGGTTCGACATCCACCAGTCGCCCATCTCCGGGCCGCCGGGCCATTCGTCATGCACGCCGTCCTGCATAAAGATGCGCAGAGGTTTGGGCTCGGTCTTGCGCACCAGCACGTAATACTGCTCTCCGCCGCGCATGCCCACGTAAGTGCCGATGGCGCTGAACACGCGCCGGAAGGCATCCGGGCGCTCCCAGGCAACGGTGAAAGCAGCAATGGCGCCCGTGCTTCCGCCGCCGATGGCCCGATCGTCCGGGTTGCTGGAGAGCATGATCGTCTGCCCGTCGGGAGTTTTGTGTTGCTCCACTTGGGGGATGACTTCCTCGATGACGAAACGGGCAAGCCGGTTACTGAGGCTGTCGAATTCGAAACTGCGATCGAAACGTGGGTTCTCCGGCGCGTTGGCCGAAGCAACCGACCCCGGAGAAACGCCGATGCCGATGGTGATGGGCATGGCATGCTGGGCGATGAGGTTGTCGAAGACCGTGGCCGCGTTGAAGCCGAGGCCGTCCAGCCCGACATAGACACACGCCGGCTTGTCACCTTTATACCCAGCGGGCACATACACCGTGATGGTCCGCGTGGTGCCGGGAAAAATTCCGGAGTCCGTCTGCTGGAAGCTGAAAGTTTTTCCCGCCGTGACGGAGGGATTTGGCTGTGAGTCCGGCCCCAGGGGGTAGCTGTCTGATGCCGGTGGCACGGTCTCGTCGATGACCGGTGGGGGCGAACTTTGCCCAAGCGCAAAGCAGGGCAGCAAGAGAATCACAGCCAGCGCGCAAGTCTTCATGAATACCCCATGTTGGCGACTACTGAACCTTACCCTGGGGCCGCAGTCTGCGCAGCTCCTGCGCGCACTCGATGGCATTCAACGCGGAGAGTTCAAGGTTGTCTGCGGAAGCCCACAACCACAGCCGTCGCGACAGGGCAGCGCTTTCGTCATCGAAGCGGATGCGGACCGCGACCCCGTGGTCGCCAATGGAGTTGAGGTTGGCGGGGGCGTCCGCGTCCCCCAGGATTACCTCCAGATGGGGCACGGAAAGGATCACCTCCACCAGGTCGAGGGCCACCGGCCGCTCGAACTCCACGGCGATGGAGAAGGTGTGACCGTGGAAGACCGGGACGTGAATCAGTTGCAGCGCAAGCTGAGGCAGCCGCCCTGCGGAAAGCAGCGCGTAATGGCGCCGGATGCGGGCTTCGCTATCCGCCAGGCTGACCTTGGCGGCTTCGCCAAACGCCGCCACGGTATTGAAGGCCACCTGGGCGTCGTACACCCCGGTGGGAATGCTCTGGAAGGAAAGCAGGGTTACCGTTTGCTGGTGCAGCTCGTCGAGCGCGGCCCGGCCATACTCCGAAGCCGGCTCAAGCACCGTGGCCGAGACCTGGTGAATGGCTCCGATACGCTGCAGGCGCTCCAGCAACAGCGCGAGCACCAGGGCGGCGGGGTGGGCCGAAACCAGCGCCGGCGTATGCAGATTGGGTGCATTCGCCGCCACCGCTTCGCCCATCGCCTCCTGCATCCAGGGGGCACACACCAGTACCCCGGCTTCCCCTTCCAAAGCCCCGGAGAGATCCACAATGCTCGAGCCGGCGCGCTGCGCGGCTTGCCAATGCTGCAGGGTCAGCTCCGCGGTACTGGAGAAAAAGGTGAAATCGATACGCTCAAAGGAGTCGGCGGTGATGGGCTGGATAAAGGTGATCTCGTCGCCCACCGCTTCCAGTTGGCCTAAAGCCTGCTGATCGTCCATCAACAGGAACTCCGAGGCGGCAAAGCTGGATTCGGAGAGTGCCTCGTTGAGCTGTTTGCCACGAATCGAGGCGGCTCCGATAATCGCAATACGGTAGCTGTTGGTCATCGATGGAGCTGCCTGCCGGGATTTTCAGCGTCGCCGAGGCCACCTGCGCCGGGGTTCATTGGCGGCCGGAGGGCGGCCTTCCGTCTGCGCTGCCAGGAGTAGGCCGCACGAGCGAAAATGCCGGAAACCATATAGGAGAAGGCCAACAGGACGAGAACGATCTGGGAGAAGACTACGGTCGCGTAGATCGCCAATCCCAAAACGACGATGGTTTGGAAGGGATGGCGATTGCGCAGGTTGATTTCTTTTCCGCTCCAGAAGCGCCAGGTACTGACCATGAGCAGGCCAACCAGGAAGACCAGCAGCATCCACATGATGGCCACCCGGTAATTGGGCACCGGTGTTCCGGCGAAGAAATGGACCACGGCGGCAATCACGCCTGCGGCCGCGGGGATGGGCATGCCAACAAAATATTTTCGGCCCGGCCGTCCGGGATTCTTGGGCAGCGGGTTGACGTTGATGTTGAAGCGCGCCAGGCGGCCGGCGCCGCAGAGCAGGAAAAGAAAGCAGACAAAGGCTCCCCACTGCACGATGGTCTGGCGCCGAGCGGGATCCATCGCCGTGGGAAGGGTGTGGAATCCCCAGGTAAAGGCCAGGATGCTGGGAGCAACGCCAAAGGTGATCACGTCTGCCAGCGAATCGAGCTCCTTGCCAAAGTCGCTGGTGGTCTTGGTCATGCGCGCGATGCGGCCATCCAGAGCGTCAAAAGGAATGGCAAAGCCGATGGCCAGGGCGGCATAGTCGAAGTGGCGCGGCTCTTGAACAGAGCCGGCCAGGCTTTGCGTGATGGCAAAGTAGCCGGCTGCGATATTCCCTGAGGTGAACAGCGACGGCACGATATACATGCCCCGGCGCAACCGGCCCTTTCGCTTGCGATCGGGTGCCCGCGAGGATTCGGCGTTCAAGCGAAACTCTCCGCCAGAACGTCCAGCGATGGCTCGTTCTCCGTTGGTTGGACATCGGCCAGGATGGAAGCACCCCCTTTGACCCGGGCTCCGAGAACCACCCGGACGTGAGCGTGGCCAGGCAACAGGACATCGACGCGGGAGCCGAACTTGATCAGGCCGACACGCTGGCCGCGTTCGACAAAATCGCCCACTGCGAAGCGGAAGACGATGCGCCGCGCCAGCAGCCCGGCGATCTGCTTAAAGCTAACATCGAACTCATCGCCCTGCACGGTCACGAGATTCTGCTCGTTTTTTTCCGATGACTGGGGATTGAGGGCATTCAGATATTGGCCTTTCTGGTATCGCACCTCGCGCACCGTGCCGGCAATGGGCGAGCGGTTTACATGCACGTCGAAGACGCTGAGGAAGATGCTCAAGCGGATACGCTCGCCTTCCGGCGTTTGCACGCGCGTGATCTCGGTGATCTTGCCGTCGGCCGGCGAAACCACCAGGCCTGCCTCAATCGGCACCGGCCGCTGGGGATCGCGAAAGAACCACAAGAAGAAGCAGGCGAGCAGAACTGGAACGACTGGCCAAATCCAATTCCCGGTTACCAGGAATACCAGAACGGCCGCCGCAATAAACCCAAAACCGTAGAAGTATCCGTCACGAACCATGAATGAGACCAAACCCTTGGGGAATTATAGAGGGCTCTGGGGAACCAGGGGAGCCTGCAGTAACAGCGCATCTTCCACCGGAGCCGAGTAATAGGAGCGGCGAACACCGGCGGTGGTAAAGCCCAGGCGGCGATAGAGCGCCAGGGCGTCCAGGTTGGACGCGCGCACCTCCAGCCGCATGGCTGACGCCCCGATGCCCGCTGCCCAGGCCATGCAAGCACCGATCAGGGCAGTGCCGATGCCCTGACGGCGGTGGTCGCGCTCCACCATCAGCCCTTCCACCTCGGCTGCCGCTTCATGCCGCAACCAGCTGGCTGCGGCAAAGCCGGTCAGGCGAGCCCCGCTGAGCGCAACCAGCCCATAGCGGCGCAACAGCGCCGAAGGTGTAGCCAGCAGGATCTGTTGGTAGTCGCGGCGAGTCCATTGCGGGGCGTCGACCGAGTCACCGGCCAGCACCAGCAACGGGTCGATATCTTCTGCCGCCATGGCGCGGATGGTGAAGCTCACTTTGTGGCGGCCCGGGCGAGACGGAGAACCTCGGCATCCGATCGGCGCAGATAGTTTGCGTTCAAGGTCTCCGGATCGTCAAATTGGCCCGCGCGAAAGCGCTTCATGGCAAAACGAAGCGCGTCGGCCGCATCCGGAGGTTGCACATAGACCGGCCCACAGATGGCGAGCGCGGAGCAAGCGCTGGTGGCCGGGGAAAGATCTTCGGCGCGGCTCTCATCGCAAATCAGCACCCCGGCGCCGGGCTGCGTGGCTACGGCCACGGTCTCCTCTCCGCTCAAGAGCACTTCCCCCAGGTTCTCGCCGTTAAGGTATTCGCCGACGTAGTACTCACCGCGGCCTGCGTCCACTGCAGCCAGCACGTGGGGTAGGAGGCTGGCCTTGGCCAGCAGCGCCAAACGGGAGACCGCAATCAGGGGAATGCCGGCCCCTTCCGCCAGCCCTTTGGCCGTGCTCAGGCCAACCCGGATACCGGTAAAACTGCCTGGTCCATTCACCACCACAATGGCTTCCACGTCGCGCAATGTCGCCTGCCGGCTCTCGAGCAGGGCGGCGATTTCGGGAATGAGGCGCGCAGAGTAGGTGCGCACCGCGAGCTCGGCGGTGGCGAGAATCTTGACGTCGTCCTTGTCCGCCACGCCGAGGGCGATGCTGGCAGTGCTTCCGCAGGTATTCAGGGCCAGGAGCATCTTCAAACCGCGGCGATCGGATCCTGGCAGATTTCCAGCAACACACCGTTGGCTGCGGAGGGATGCACCAGGAAATGCAGCCGGCCGCCGGCGCCAATCTCAATTTCATCGGAGATGAGCTGGATGCCCGCCTGCTTCAGCTCTTCGAAGGCGGCCGAGATGTCGTCCACGTGGAGCGCCAGGTGGTTCAGGCCTTCGCCGTGTTGTTCCAGGAATTTGGCGAGGGCGGTGTTCTTGTCCAGCGATTCGAGGAGCCGCAAGCGGCTTTCTCCCAGCGGAATCATCACGCTGCGCACGCCTTCGTCCTCCTCTGGGTCTTCGAGCACGCTGAGACCCAGGGCCTCATACAATCGCCGGGCTTCCGCGATGCTGCTCACCGCAATGCCCAGGTGGTCAATTCTTGCCATCGTTCTCTCCTCGCCGCAATAACCGTTCTACTAACTGCGGTACAAGCTGGTATGGGTCCTGCTGTCTGCGTACGACCTGGTGGCTGATCTCTGCCAGCGCCTGGTCGCTCAGGCCATGTCCGCGCATGGTGCGCAGCGTTTCATGGCCTACCATTTCCATGAGACGCGCTCGCCAGTGCGCCTCTCTCCGGGCGGTCAGTCTTTCCTCCTGGGCCAGCCATGACCAGAACTGCTCCAGCGCCTGCTGGAGGTCCTCGATGCCGGCGCCGGTGCTGGCGATGGTTCGCACGATGGGGGGAATCCAGTCTCCATGATGTGCGGCCAGCGACTGCATGGAGCGTACTTCTTTTTCCACGCGGTCGGCTCCTTCGCGATCGCTTTTGTTGACCACGAAAATATCGGCAATCTCCATGATGCCTGCTTTGATGCTCTGCACATCGTCGCCCATGCCCGGCACCAGCACAACGATGGTTATGTCGGCCAGGCGCACGATGTCGATTTCATCCTGGCCGACGCCCACTGTTTCCAGCAGGATTCGATCCTTGCCACTGGCATCGAGTACGGCTGCGACATCGGCCGAGGCGCGAGCCAGGCCGCCGAGGGAGCCGCGCGTCGCCATACTGCGCATGTAGAAGCCGGGGTCGGCATGGTGCTCGCGCATGCGGATGCGATCTCCCAGGATAGCTCCGCCGGTGTAGGGGCTGGTGGGATCGACCGCAACCACTCCTACGGTCGCCTGTTGCGCGCGATAGCGGCGGCCCAGGCCATCCACCAGCGTGCTCTTCCCCACACCTGGGGAGCCGGTCACGCCAATGCGGATCGCGGAGCCGGTGTAAGGAAAACAGCAGGAAAGAATCTGCCGCGCCGAGGGGGCATCATTTTCGACTAAAGAAACTGCCCGTGCCAGCGCGCGTACCTCTCCCTGGCGCATGCGCCTGACCAGCTCCGCCACGGACTCCATCCCCCGATCATACGCAAATGCAGAGGGAGGTTTTCATGTACGTTTGATGCTGGTTAAGAGACCAGCAGGTCCCTCCACTCCGCTTCGCTCCGGTCGGGATGACAATTCATTTTTTTGACATTTACATTCCCCCATAATCAACCCTCGCGTTGTCATTAGCATCATCACGCCCAATGGAAGCGCCGCCCTGCCCTGGAGGTCCAGTCCCGAAGGGACGACCTGAAAGTAGCCCAGGACGTCAGTCCTGGGTAAAACAAGGGCTACTTTCAGGTCGTCCCTTCGGGACTGGATATTGGAGCTGGCTGAGCAGCCCGGCGCCCGTTGTTCGTTAGGAGCGAACCCGGATTTCCTGCCACGCTGCACAGGGGAGTGCCGCGCTTGCGCCTTTCAGTAAGGAAAGGCGCATGAAGTTCGCCAACGCCACCAAGTTCCACAGGAAATCCGGGGGAGCCGAGGGATCTGCAGTTCACACCCGCCCAGCAGCAAATTTACTTGTTCAAAATTTCCCGGGCGATGATCAATCGCTGAATTTCGCTGGTGCCTTCGCCGATTGTGCAGAGCTTGACGTCGCGATAGAACTTCTCCACCGGGTAGTCCTTGATGAAACCATAACCGCCGTGAAGTTGCACCGCCTCATCGCACACCCTGACCGCTACTTCACTGGCCATCAACTTGGCCATGGAGGATTCGAGCGTGGTCTTCTGCCCGGCATCCTTCATCACCGCGGCACGCTGCGTAAGCAGCCGCGCCGCATCCAGTTGCGTCGCCATATCCGCAAGCTTCCACTGAATCCCCTGAAACTCCGAGATCGCCTTACCGAACTGATGGCGCTGCTGAACATAGCGACGGGCCGCGTCAAAGGCTCCACGCCCAATCCCGAGCGAAAGAGCGGCAATGGAGATGCGGCCACCGTCGAGAATACGCATGGAGTCGATGAATCCGTCGCCCTCCTTACCCAGCAGGTTCTCCATCGGGATCTCGCAGTCCTCAAAGATAAGCTCGGAGGTATCGCTGGCCCTGAGACCAAGCTTGTTCTCCTTCTTGCCCGGACGGAAACCCGGCGTTCCCTTCTCCACCACAAAAGCGGAAAGACCGCGCGTGCCTTTGCTCTTATCGGTAACCGCGATGATCACAGAAACATCGGCGTAGTGTCCGTTGGTAATGAACGTCTTGTTCCCGTTCAATACCCAGCGGTCGCCCTTGCGCACCGCGCTGGTTCGCGCGCTTCCGGCGTCGGAGCCGGAACCAGGCTCGGTCAACCCCCAGGCGCCAAGCCATTTGCCCGAGGCCAGCAACGGAATGTACTTACGCTTTTGCTCTTCGTTCCCAGCGACAAAAATATGGTTGCCGCAGAGCGAGTTGTGCGAGGCCACAATAATACCGATCGAGCCATCGACCGCCGACAGCTCTTCCACCGCAAGCGCGTAATCTACATAGCCCAGGCCGGCTCCGCCCAGCTCCACCGGAAAGATGACACCCATCAGGCCCATCTCACCCAGCTTCTGCACCACCTCCAGGGGAAACTCGCTGGCCTCATCCCAGCGCATCACGTTGGGAGCGATCTCGCGAGCGGCAAAATCGCGAATCTCCTTGCGCAACTGCTCCTGTTCATCGGTGAGGGCAAAAGGATGAGCTTGTGAAAGAGTGGTATCGGCTGCGTGGGTACTCATGCGTGGGCTCCGTGGTCTGCTCGAAACGAGTACAGTCAGTCGAGTAAACTTTTTATTCTACCAGCTCACAGCACACTGAGCGCCTGGTCCAAATCCTCCAGCAGATCCTCAGCGTCTTCGATGCCCACCGAGATGCGCAGCATTCCGTCGGACAGGCCGATCTTCGCCCGGCCCTCTTCGCCCAGCGCGGCGTGCGTCATAGTGGCGGGATGGGAGATCAGCGTCTCCACCCCGCCCAGCGATTCGCCAACAACGCAAATCTTCAGCCGGCGCAGCATGGCATTGGCATTCTCTAAAGAACCGGTCTCAAAGGTGATGAGCGAACCGTAGCCCGACATCTGCCGCCGGGCGAGCGCGTGCTGGGGATGCTGGGGCAGCCCCGGATACAGAACCGTGGGGATTTTCGCATGCCCGGCAAGATAGTTGGCCACCGCATAGCCATTCACTTCATGCTGCTTCATGCGTACTGCCAGCGTCTTAACCCCGCGCAAAACCAGAAAACACTCAAAGGGAGAGAGGATGCCGCCGGTGCATTTCTGCACAAACTCGTAAGCCTCTTTGTGCTCGGGTGTGGTGCCCACCAGGACACCGCCCAGACCATCGCTGTGCCCATTGAGAAACTTGGTGGTCGAATGCATGACGATATCGGCGCCAAACTCAAGCGGCCGCTGAAAGTAGGGCGACATGAAGGTGTTGTCAACGCTCAGGTCGATGCGGTGATCTGCCTGTTGATGGCAGATATCGGCAATCGCGCGGATGTCGGTGACCCCCATCATCGGGTTGGTGGGGGTTTCAATGTGCACCAGCCGGGTATTCGGCTGGATTGCCCGGCGAACCTGCTCCGCATCGGTGGTATCGACGTAGGTAAAAGCGATGCCGTAATTGGCAATGATGTGGTCGAAGAGCCGTGGCGTGCCCCCGTAAACATTGGAGCCGCAGATCACGTGGTCGCCGGTCTTGAACATGGTGACCATGGCTGCGATCGCGGCCATTCCGCTGGAAAAAACGTGCGCCGAGGCGCCTCCTTCGAGCGAAGCCAGGTTTTCTTCGAGCGCCGTTCGCGTGGGATTCGAGACACGGGAGTATTCGTAGCCGCGATGCTTACCAATCTCTTCCTGAGCGTAGGTGGAAGAGGCGTAAATCGGCACATTGACCGCTCCGGTGAGCGGGTCGGGAGCCTGGCCGTCGTGGATGGCGCGGGTAGAAAAGCCGCTCATAGGCCGCCTTCAAAGATCTTCTTCGAAAGGTAGCGCTCGGCAGAATCGGGAATGATGGTGGCGACCCGCTTTTGTTTGCCCAGGCGCGCGGCGATCTGCACTGCGGCGTCCACCGCGGCTCCCCCACTCGAGCCGGAGAGCACACCCTCTTCCGCCGCCAGCCGCTTGACCATGGCGAAGGCCTCCGGGTCGTTGACTGCAATGATCTCGTCGCACCATTCGCGATTGAAGGTTCCGGGAATGAACGAAACGCCGATTCCCTCCACCTTATGGTGGCCGGGCTCTCCCCCTGCAGCACGGAGCCCTGGGTTTCGACCGCAACCGTGAGAATGCCAGGGTCTTGTTCTTTAAGAAAGCGCGCGACCCCGGAGAAGGTGCCACCGGTGCCGATACCGGCGACAAAGGCGTCCACGTGCCCTTCCATCTGCTCCCACAGCTCGCGGGCGGTGGTGGTGTAGTGGAATTCAGGGTTGGCAGCATTGTCGAACTGCAGTGCGGCAAACGAGCCGGGGGTTTCCGCCTCCAGGGCGCGGCAACGCCGGATGGCGCCCTTCATCCCCTCGTCTTCGGGGGTGCGGATCACGGTGGCGCCGAAGCCCCGCATCAGGATGCATTTCTCCTCGGCAAAGCCTTCGGGTACAAAGAGGACAACCTTGTAGCCCCGATGCACGCCGACTAAGGCCAGGCCCACGCCGGTATTGCCGGCGGTGGCTTCCAGGATGGTGGCGCCCGGCTGCAGCAGGCCACGGCGTTCGGCATCAAGAATCATGCCCAGCGCCGCCCGGTCCTTGACGCTGCCGCCGGGGTTGAAGAACTCAAGTTTGGCGTAGACCTCGGCTGCCCCCGCGGGCACGACCCGGTGCAGGTGCAGCATGGGGGTTGACCCCATGAGCTCCGTCACATCTTCAGCAACATGCAGCGCGCGTGCTGCAACCTCACGAGTAAAAGGGGGCATAGGCCAACTGGCTAGTGTATAGCGTTTTCACAAATACTGTGTCGTCCGCAGGACTGGCTTTGTGCCTTCGGGCAGCAACGGAAGATGACGAATGAAGCAAGGCCCAACCTCCGGACGGTCACGGTAGGGACGGTCATCGCTGGCCGCCCCCCGTACAGATCCGTGCGAGCGGAACTACCGCACACGGCTCCTACCTCGGATGAATAGCGTCAAAACGTGTGCTCGGATAAGGATGCAGTGCACAGGGACGAGGTATCCATCGGTCGAGCGTCGGGCGAATGCGATCCCAGCTGGGACGGCTCCGCTGACTGCGACGCCCAAGAATGCAGCGCCACAGCGTGCAGAGCCGGTCTCGGAATCGGCTCAGCGTGCGTAGATTGTCGGGCACAGCGTGATAGCGGTAATAGCCTTCCACGACTCGTTTCAGCCTTTGCCCGACTTCGCCGACCGGCTCATGGGCACGCTTGCGTAACTCCCCTTTGAGTTCTTGAAGTTTCGCTCGCATACGCTTGGGCAAGGTCTTGCGTCGTACAGCAAAGCCTCCTTTGGGGTTCGTCCCGCAATAGTGCGTGAACCCCAGAAACGTGAACGTTTCCGCCTTACCTTCTCCACGGCGTTCCCGATTTACCTGAGCAAATCGACCAAACTCGATCAATCGCGTCTTTTCTGGTTGGAGTTCCAGTCCGAATTTCCCCAATCGCTCCTGAAACTCTCTCAGGAATCGCTCAGCGTCTTGCCGGTCCTGGAATCCCACCACGAGATCGTCGGCGTAGCGGATCACTATTACCTCTTTCCGCGCCACTTTCTCCCGCCATACCTCGACCCATAGGTCGAACACATAGTGCAGGTACACATTCGCCAGTAGTGGCGATATCACCGCTCCTTGCGGTGTACCTACTTGGCTCTCCGACCACTTGCCGTCTTCCGATACTCCGGCTTTCAGCCACTTGCGGATCAGCCGCAGTATTCGGTTGTCGGCTATGCGATGCTGCAGGAACTGCATGGTCCATTCGTGGTCCATGTTGTCAAAGGAAGTTACGACACACTACCCATCATCAGGACCTTCCCGAGCGAGTCACTATCATTCGTCCTCGTCATGCGTTTGAGGGAAGACTGCTCGAGGTTCTCAACACGATACATCGCAAAGGGGAGTTGTATCTCATCTTGGTCTTACCCGACGGCAGCAAATCTATGGTCCGTGCGGACTGGACAGATTTTGTCTCTGTAACTGGGCCTCGACCGACTCTCTCTGTGCATGCCACAGCCAAGCTGGGTTCCGTAGAGGACTTGCTTCACGCTCGCGCCATCACAGACGCTCTTCTCAACCGCCTTGCGGCCACTAAGAGCGAGGCGGCTGAGAAGGAGAGCCCCCTTGCGAGAAAATCATCCGAGTCTCTTCGATCTGCTTCTCGACGAAAGCTGTCCCTGGGAAGCCTTCGAAACCGAGCAACAGCTTCGGGCCATCGACATCCTGGCAAGGATGATCGCCAACACCACCCTGCCCCACGACGAGGAGAAGAACGATGAATGAATCCGGAAAGGTAAAGCTCACTCATACACGACGCGCAGCCTTCGTCTACATTCGTCAGTCCAGCCCATCGCAAGTGGAATACAACCGGGAGTCGACGGCGCGGCAGTATGCTTTGGTGGAAAGGGCTTGCGAGTTAGGTTGGGCCAGGGAACAAGTAATCGTCGTTGACGAAGACCTTGGCCTTTCCGGCTCCGGATCGGTGAAGCGCTCCGGGTTTGCCCGCATGACCGCGGAAGTGGCTCTCGGCCACGTGGGCATCGTGCTGGGACTGGAAGTCTCCCGTCTGGCGCGCAACAACGCCGATTGGTATCGCCTGCTCGATCTGTGCGCCATGACGGATACGTTGATCGGAGATAGCGACGGGATCTATCATCCGGCTCTTTTCAACGATCGCCTGATCCTCGGTTTAAAAGGCACGATGTCGGAAGCGGAACTTCATATCCTGCGCGCCCGGCTTGACGGAGGAATCCGCAACAAAGCCGCGCGGGGCGAACTGCGCCGTGGTCTTCCTGTAGGTTTTGTGTGGGGCGAGGAGGACGGCGAAGTTCGCTTCCAACCCGATGAAGCCGTGACCGGTGCCATCCGTACGGTGTTCTCCAAGTTCACGGAACTTGGATCGGCCCGCAAGGTCTGGCTCTGGTTCCGTTCCGAAGGACTCTCCTTCCCGTTGCGCGCAACGATGAACAGCCCGATTCGCTGGGTTGCTGCTACGTATACCGCCATCCACAATGTGCTCACCAACCCGGTGTATGGTGGCGCATATGCTTACGGAAAGTGCCGCCATGAGCGTTACGTCGATGAACAGGGCCGCTTGCGCAGACGAACCCGTCATCTGCCCCAGACCGAGTGGGCGGTGCTTCTTACTGATCACCATCCCGGCTTCATCGACTGGGCAACCTACCAAGCCAACCAGGCCCGCATCGACGCCAACGTTCATCCCCAACCTCACCAGGTGGGCGGCGCGGTGAGAGAAGGCGCCGCACTGCTGCAGGGGCTGGCCATTTGCGGCAAGTGCGGTCGTCATCTGCATACTCACTATCGCGGCAGAAATGCCTCGCCCGGCTATCACTGCTCGGGGAAAGACATCGTCCAGGGACGAGGCGTTTACTGTCTCAACGTTGGCGGTGTGCAGATCGATCAGGCGGTGGCGGATACGTTTCTGAAAGCGTTGACGCCCGCTGCGGTAGAAGCTACCGAACAGGCTATGCGGCAACTGGAAGCGGATCATGATGCGGCGCTCGGGCAGTGGCGCCTGGCGGTAGAACGTGCCCGCTATGAGGCCGAACGCACCGAACGCCAGTATCGCGCGGTGGAACCGGAAAACAGGCTGGTAGCGCGCGGCTTGGAAACCGAGTGGGAAAAACGACTACGTGATCTCACGGCGGCTGAGGCAGAGCTCGATCGTCGGCAGCAACAGCGTCCTCGCACGCTCAGCCCGGAAGAGAGAGCCAGGGTCCGTGGTCTCGGTTCCGATCTGCGCAAAGTCTGGACTGCTCCCACCACCACAGATCGCGATCGCAAGGAGCTCTTGCGTACGCTGCTGGAAGAGGTGATCGTGGCTGTCGATCGCCCCGAACATAAGGCCCATCTGACGCTGCGCTGGCGAGGCGGCGAGCTTACAGAGATCGATCTTCCTCTGCCGCGCTCCCTGCCACGCGGTCTGCGCACCAGCGAAGACACGCTCTCGTTGTTACCCCGTCTGGCGGCTCTCTATCCCGACGAAGTCATCGCCGGCATCCTGAATCGTCAGGGACGCAAGACAGCGACCGGGGAGCGCTTCACCGCCAATCAGGTCGGCAGTCTGCGCCGTTACCGCGGCATCCCGCGTTACCAGCCGCCGGCGCAGCCTCCGCAGGGAGAAGTCGTCCCGATCCGCAAGGCCGCGCTGGTCCTGGGCATGAACACTTCCACTATCCATCGTTGGCTGGCCGATGGCTTCATCGCCGGTGAACAGGTTACTCCCGGAGCGCCGTGGCAAATCCGCATCACCGAAGAACTGCGCGCGCGAATCGTCGAGCAGGCCCCGCCAGAGTATCTGCCCATGCTGGAAGCAACCATGAAACTCGGCATCTCGCGCCAAACAGTGTTGCAGCGTGTAAAGCGCGGCGACCTCGAAGCCATGCTTGTTACAAGCGGACGACGCAAGGGCTTGCGAATCAAAGTCGTAGAAGATCAACCCACGCTATTTGCTACTACTTCATGAGTCTGGGGGCAGTATGAAGATGGATCGAAGAATCCACTTATGTCCGCATCCAGTATCCAGTTCACTGGCTTCCGTTCGATGCCCACATGCAGCGCGTCCAGCGCCTGATGCGGGCTACGTCCAGGGCGAAACCCGTAGGAAAAGCCACGAAAGTCCACCTCATAGATCTGGTTGAGGATAGTGACCACTGCTTGTTGGACAATCTTGTCTTCCAACGTCGCAATGCCCAAGGGACGTCGCCGTCCATCCGGTTTCGGTATATAGACTCTTCGTGATGGTTGCGCTCGGTACGCTCCCCGGTGAACCCGGCCGTGGAGGTCCTTTAACCGCTCCTCCACCCCGTTTTCATACTCCCGCCAACTTACCCCGTCCACTCCAGGACTCGCGTTCCGCTTTAAGGCGTAATAGCTCTCCCGCAGTAGATCGATCGTAAGATGGTGCAGTAATGCTGTGAACTGTTCCTGCTTCCTTTCCCGCGCCGCTTGGCGCACGCCGCCTAACCCTTGGGACACACGCTCCCCGCTCTGGGTCGGTTGTGTGTTGAGTTCGGCTTTGTTCTCCTCGGTCCGCACCCTTCCCTCCACTGCCTCCGTAGAAGCCTTCGCCTCTTTGTTCGATAGTTTCATCGGTACTATGGTGCAGTCCGACCCCTCCAAAACGTACATGCCAGGATTTTGGATATTTCACCTTCCCTGACCGGTCTGCTCGCGCAGACGTTCTGGAGGTCTCCCGGTTCTCGTGCACATTGTTTCCTGACGTGCAAGGTTCTTCGACTACGCCGAGCCCAGCGACAGCTAGCGAATTTACGCTGTTCGCCGGTGTTGCCTTCCCGCAGGCACCAAAGGGTCGACACTCGGATTGCACATTTTCGGAGCTCAATAGCCCGCCCGCCAGTGCCTCTGTCTACGCTTCGACTCAGTCTCCTCGCGGAGACCAAGGCAAGACTCGAGGTCAGAATGGAGTCGCTTCTCCTTTTCCGTAGGGCTCTTTCATCCCCTACAATGTGCCGGTTTATCCCGGCGCTCGGTACCCCACGTTCCCCGGATTTCCTGTCGAAGTTGGTGGCGTTGTCGAGCTGCATGCGGCTTTCTTCGCGGAAAGCCGCACACGCGGTTCTGTTCCGGAGCTGCGTAACAGGAAATCCGGGTTCGCTTGAGCGTACGTGGGACGAAAACGATGGGGCGAAGCCCCTTCGAACGCTTTTCGCTAGAACGCGAGATACTATTCCCGAGGGAGCAGTCCGAACTAAGGTAAAAGCATTCGAAAACATCTTTTTCGGCCCATGTACGCTGGGGCGAACATGGGGCACCCGTCCAGAACCTTAGAGGTGGTGAATAAGCCAAGTCTTCTCGCTTCCCTACAAACACCATTGGTGAAAACGCTTGTGTAGCGGAGATTAATTGGAAGCGTGCGGCTCGCTTACCGGAACCGTTGCCGGCCCGGTCTTTGCCTTGGTGTTGGGGTAGTAGCCGGTCTTGGTGCGAACGATCAGCTTGTTGTATCCCTTGGCCTTGGCCTCCACATGCACGGTGCGGAAGCCCCCCAGGCTGGCCGCCTTGGTGGAGTGATAACCGATGGTGTACTGCTCGCGAATATCCCGGGCGACCTCTCCGGCGATCTCATCCACCTGTTCCAGGTTCTTGGGAAAGAACGAGATGCCCCCGGTTTCATTGGAGAGCATTTCCAGCGCACGCTTGGCACGGCGAGCCTCGCGGCCTCCGCCCGTATCGTCGTAGAGCAGCCCGATGGTATACACCACCGGTCCCTGCAGGTCCTGGATGCGACGCACCGTTTCTTCGAGCGTGGTGCTCGAAGCATTATCTTCTCCGTCGGTAATCACCAGCAGAACCTGCTTGGCGCGCTTGGCGTTCTTGGTGAGGTAATCGGCCGAAGCCATAATGGCGTCGTACAGGGCCGTCCCTCCCTTGGAGTCAATATGGGTCAGGCCGTCACGCAGCTTGTTGATGTTGGAGGTGAAATCCTGGTCGATGTAGGCCTCGTCGGAAAAGTTCACCACGAAGCTCTCGTCATCCTTATTGGAGTAGTGCACCAGGTCGAGGGCCGAGGTGTTGACCGCGGAACGCTTGGCCCGCATGGAGCCGGAGTTGTCTACCAGAATCCCCAGCGAGACGGGGATGTCCTGGTGCTGAAACGAAGTGATGGATTGAGGGACGCCGTCTTCGAAGACTTTAAAGTCGTCTTTGGTAAGGGTGGTGACCAGGTGCATTTGAGGATCCAGCACGGTAACGTTCAAGACCACCTCATCGACATTCCGCTGGAGGGTATATCGTCCATTCTCGCCCCGGCTGATCGTCCCCGGGGGCGCGGTCTCCTTGGTTGGGGCGGTTCCCACCGGGTCGGGCGAGGCGACGGGGTCACGATCGACGTTCAGAGGCAGCTGCTTTTCCGGCTGGCTGGGTGAGGCAGGGGTTTGCGCCATGCCCGGGCCCGCCAAGCTGCAAACCAGGAACATCGGAAGAGCGAGGAGCCAGCTACTGCAAGGGCGCATAGTATCCTGTGCGGGCATGAACGGTGAGCTGGGGCAGCCCCTCTGGCGGAACCAGCTTTACCTTCAATTTACGCCACTTCCCGTCGTGTTTGGCATCATCCGACCTATAGCCAAGCACGTATTGGTTGCGTAACTCGGCACTGATCTTGGTGGCGATGTCGGCCATATCGCCCAGGTCATCCACCCGGAAAAGCTGGCCACCGGTCTCTTCACTCACGTCGTGCAGCAAAATAGGCCCTAGCTGCTCCTCCCGCGTCGGAGCGTACTGGTCGAAGATACCAATGGAATAAATCTGCACGTCGGATTCGCGTACCACCGACCTTACTTCGCTCTCAGTATAACGGCTGCGGTTGTCGCCCCCGTCCGATACCACGAGCAACGCCTTGCGGTCGTTCTTGGCCTGCTTCATCTTGTTCAAACCGAAGTAGATGGCGTCCAGCAGAGCAGTGCGGTGGCCGGGCTTCACGGTCAGCAGGCGAGATTCGATATTGTCCACATTCGAGGTGAAATCGGTGAGCAGCTCGGGCCGGTCGTTAAAGCCGATGACAAAGAATTCGTCCTGCGGGTTGGCGGTGTGCAGAAACTCCAGAATCGAGTTCCGGGCGCGGTTGATTTTGTCCGTCATGCTGCCGCTCAGATCGAAAATGATGCCGATCGAGACCGGCGCATCCTCCGCCGAGAAGCTCTTGAGCTTCTGCAGCGCATTGTTCTCGTAGACAAAGAAGTCCTGCCGCTCCAGACCCGTAACCAGGCGGTTAAGAGGGTCGGTGACCGTGACCGGGACCAGCACCAGGTTTACGTCCACCCGGATGCGCTCGTTCGCCCTTGCGCTCAGCGCCTTCTTGCCTTCGAGAGCCGGGGTCTTGTCGGAAGGTGTACCGGGAGCGGCCGGGGTAGCGGGAGCAGCGGGGGCCGGAGGGTTAATGTGGACATCATTCAGCGGGTCCTGGGCCCAGCCAGCCTGGGAGAGCACCAGCCCTATGCCAAGGACAATGGCGGTTCTTGTAGTCGCCCAGATGCGCAGGCTCGCTTTGCCCTTGCGAGGCAAAAACCTGGAACCTGAATCTACGCAACCGTTTATTCCCATCTCGCGCTCGATGGAGAGCGCCATATCCCTAGCCCCCGTGTACCACTCCACGTGTGCAGGATGGTAGCACGTCAACATCAAGCCTGCCTCCGCCATTTTGGCCGCCCGACTGTACTTCCGTTCACCATCTCAAAGGCTCCAGGCGCTTTTCGGGGGTTGTCTCCCGTGGGGCGGCCCGCCCATCCAGCCCCAGCTGGGCTCTCCTGCTCAGGTACAATCTGGCAGGTATAAGAGAGTAAAGCAATTGGCAGCGCAGACTGAGGTTGCCGATGTCTGGAGTTGGAACCCCAACGCATGGCCCGAATTTATCCCTTCCGCGCATTGCGGTACAACCCAAGCATGGTGCGCGTAGAAGACGTCGTCACCCAGCCCTACGACAAGATTACCCCGGCGATGCAGCAGGCTTACTACCAGCGCAGCCTGTACAACCTGGTCCGCATCATTCTGGGACTCCCTGAACTCTTTGACGAACCTGGCAGCAACGACGTTTATACCCGGGCAGCGCGGGATTTCGCGGACTGGCGGCGCATGGGCATTCTGGCCCAGGAAAAGGACGCCTGCATCTTTGCTTACTCGCAGCGGTTCACGGTGCCGGGTGGAGACGGCGAGGTTCACGAGCGGCGGGCTTTCATCGCCCTGGGCGAACTCTACGACTACAGCCAGCAGGTCGTATTCCGCCACGAACAAACGCTCTCCAAGCCCAAGTCTGACCGGCTAAACCTGTTGCGCGCCACGCGGGCTCACTTTGGACAGATTTTTATGCTGTACTCCGACCCCGCGCTGACTGCGGAGAAGATCCTGTTTTCCGGCACGGCGGCCCCGGAGATCGAAGTAACCGACGAATACGGCGTGACCCACCGGGTGTGGAAAGTCAGCGATATGAGCACCATCAACATATTGCTGGGGGCGATGGAGGATAAGAAGCTGATCATCGCCGACGGTCACCACCGCTACGAGACGGCGCTGAAATATTCCCAGGAACACAGCCCAAAGAGCATCGCACGCACCGAGCGGAACCTGGCCAACACCCAGCCGCAGCCCGCTTACCCGGAGGCTGCCGTCATGATGACCTTCGTCAACATGGACTCGGCGGGCATCACCATCCTGCCCACCCATCGGGTGGTCTTCGGCCTCACTGCTTTTTCGCCGGCAACGTTCATCGAGCGGGCCCAAAAGTTCTTTGACATCAAGCCTGTGACCGCAGACGATGCGGTCGATCTAACCCGCCTGCTGGCCCGGCAACCGGGCACGGCGTTTGTGGCGGTCACCAAGGCCGGTTATCACTTGCTCGCGGCAAAGCCCGATGTGGTGGCCCAGGCACTGGCTAAGCTCCCCGAGCGGCAGCGCCGGCTCGATCTGGCGCAGTTGCACTCGCTGGTGCTGGAGCAGCTGCTGGGTATTACCCCTGAGGCGATTCTTGAGCAGCGGAACCTGCGCTATCTGCGCGATGCCGGGGAAGTACTCGACCAGGTTTCCCGAGGAGAGGCGGACGTGGCCTTCCTGACCAATCCCATCACCCTGGGCCAGCTGCGCGAAGTTGCCTTCGCGGGCGACGTGATGCCGCAAAAGTCGACCGACTTCTATCCCAAACTACTCAGCGGTCTTACCATCTATGCGTTGGATTGAGGAGCACTGCCTCCACCATGCATAAAGTGCAACCAATCTTCGGCTGCACCCTGCTTGCCGGTGCCCTGCTTGCGGGCGCCCAGCAGCCGGCGAACAGCCCGGCGGCAAACCCCGCGCCCGCGGCAACTTCTCCGGCCGCGCCTGCGGCAACTTCTCCGGGCGCGCCTGCGGCAACTTCTCCGGCCGCGCCTGCGGCAACTTCTCCGGCCGCGCCTGCGGCGCGAGCGGCGCCGCGTTTCGTGGTGGTGATCGACGCCGCCCACGGCGGCACCGATAGTGGCGCGCGCTTGTCTGACCATGCGCTGGAAAAGGACCTGGTCCTGACGCTGTCGGTACGCTTGCGCTCCATGTTGGGCGCGCATGGAATTTATGTCATCACAACCCGCGAGTCAGACGCCGCCATCCCCGCGGTGAACCGTGCCGAGGCAGCCAACCACGCGGGTGCGGCCGCCTGCATCACCCTGCATGCTACCACCAGTGGCAGCGGAGTCCATCTCTTTACCTCCTCATTGACGCAAATCCCCATCACTCGCTTTCTCCCCTGGGAGACCGCCCAGGGCGCCTACGCGGAGCAGAGTTTGCGGCTTTCGTCGGAGATCGACACGGCCATGACGCATGCCGAGATTCCCGTCACCCTGGGCCGCACCGCCTTGCAACCTCTGGACAGCTTCACCTGCCCAGCAGTAGTTGCGGAGCTGTCGCCGTTGCACGGCACCGCCACGGTGACCCCGCTCTCCGACCCTGCGTACCAGGACCGGATTGTGGCGGCGATGGCCGCAGCCGTCGAACAATGGCAGCATGACTGGAGGCAGCAACCGTGATTTCCCGCTCCCAGCGCATCCTGTTTTGGACTCTCCTGGTCAGCTCGGTGTTGATGTCGGTAGTCCTGCTGCGCATGCGGGAGCGGGCACTCGATCGCCTGCTCGCCTCGGCTGAAACCATGCCGCTGAATCCGCCGGCCGGACGGCCCGTGCAAAGTGTAACCATTATGATTGCCAATGATATGGATGGGTCGCTGCAGCCCGCCCATCAGAACGTGGCCCTGCCGCTCGATGACAACGCGCGCGCCCACGTGATTCTGCAGCACCTGATCGCCGACTACTCGCGGCCCAACAGCAAGCACCCGATTGCCGCCAACAAGGGCGTGAACGAGATTTTCTTTATGGGCCTGCCGGCGGACCCCGCCCATACCTCGCCGGGAACCGTAGCCATCGTCGACCTGAGCGGATCGTTTGTCGAAGCCCACCCTTCGGGCATCGAACCGGAGACGCTCACCTTGCTTTCGATCATCGGCACCCTGCACGCCAACTTTCCCCAGATCACGCAGGTTCGCTTCCTGGTGGACGGGCAGCAGCGCGACACCCTTGCCGGGCACGCCGATCTTACCCGGGACTACCTGGCTTCCGATTCCCCGGGAGTGAAGCACTTGTGACTGGCGGCCGTTTGAAGATTGGTGTATTCGATTCCGGTTTCGGCGGCCTGACCGTGCTGCGCGCGCTGCTGCCATTGCTTCCCCACGCGGAGTTTCTCTACCTGGGCGATACGGCGCGGCTGCCCTACGGGTCGAAATCCCGCGCGACCATTGTGCGCTATGCGCTCTCCAGCACCCGTTTTTTGCTCGACCAGGGCGCGGATTTTCTAGTGATCGCCTGCAATACGGCGACCGCGCTCGCCCTGACTGAAATTCATGAGTCGACGCCGGTGCCGGTGCTGGGCGTGATCGAGACTGGAGCCAACGAGGCACGCACCTCCTCCAAAACTGGAGACATCCTGGTAATCGGCACCGACGCCACCATCGGCAGTCATGCCTATGCGGCGGCGTGCGCAGAGCGTGGGCTGCGAAGTTTGGAGAAAGCCTGTCCCCTGCTGGTGCCGCTGGTAGAGGAAGGCTGGGTCGATCACCCGGTTACCGCTGAGGTGGTGCGGATTTACCTTACCGAGCTGTTGCAGCAGGCGCAGGAGGTGGAGCTGGACCCGGACACGCTGGTGCTGGGGTGCACGCATTATCCGCTGCTGCGTCCCATGATGGAGGCGGCGCTTTCGCCGGCCATCCGGGTCATCGATTCGGCCCAGGCAACGGCCAACCAGGCAGCCCGGATGTTGGCAGCGCATGTAATCCCCGGGGGCGCGCGCACTTTCTGCGAGTGCCGCTTCTTTGCTACCGATTCGGTGGCCAAGTTTCAGAATCTGGGCGCTCGATTTTTGGGCAGCACGATAGACCAGGTCGAACTCGTGGACCTGGGTGGCTGATATCCTTAGAGCGGTTTAACGATTCCGAGTACGCTCCAGCCTTAGTTACGTGGGGCTTTTCTTGGTGAAAAGCCCCGTCTGCAGCATTCTCACCGGTTACACCTATCGTGAAAACCGCTAGACCGCAAGAGGAGCAGAGCATGATGGATCTCAAGGGCCAGACCGCGGTGGTATTCGGCCTGGCAAACAAACGCAGCATCGCCTGGGCGATCGCCCAGAAGCTTTCGGGTGCCGGGGCGCGGATTGCCATCTGCTACCAGAATGAGCGCCTTCGTGCGGAGGCGGAGGCGCTGGCCGGGGAGCTGCCTGACGCAGCGATCTTCGAGTGCGATGTCTCCAGCGATGAGCAGATCGATGCGGTCTTTGCGCAATTGAAGGAGCGCTACGGCAAGCTCGACACCCTGGTGCACAGTGTTGCCTTTGCCCCTGCCGAGGAGCTGCAGAACGACTTCCTGCTCACCAGCCGCGACGGGTTCCGCGTGGCTCACGAGGTCAGTGTGTATTCCCTGATTGCGTTGAGCCGGGGAGCTGCCCCACTGATGACCGATGGCGGCAGCATCATGACCTTGACCTACTACGGATCGCAGAAGGTAGTGCCGCGCTATAACGTGATGGGCGTGGCCAAGGCGGCGCTGGAGGCGACGGTGCGCTATCTTGCGGCCGATCTTGGCGGCAGGAAGATCCGGGTGAACGCAATTTCCGCCGGCCCCATCAAGACGTTGGCGGCTCGCGGCATTGGCGGCTTGGGGAAATGCTTAAGGTGCACGCCGCCCGTTCGCCGTTGAAGCGCAACGTAGAGCCCGCGGAAGTCGGCAACGCGGCGCTGTTTCTGGCGTCGGATTTGTCATCGGGGATCAGCGGTGAGGTTCTCTACGTAGACTGCGGCTACAACGTCGTAGCCTTCAGCAGCGCGGAGTTAGAGAATATCCGCGGTTAGGAGAAGACGCTGGTTTTTGCTTCTCACCTCACCACAAAATCGCAATCCTTCGACTGCGCGCTATAAACCCTCTGTTAAGCAATAGATCTGCCAGGCGCTTCGCTCAGGATGACGGTCTTGTGAGGATCGAAAAACATTATGCTTGGAGTGCGTCAAAAACGCCACAAATAAAAAAGGCACAACCTCTTAGGATGACGATTTTGTGGGGGGTTGGAGGAAAAACATCCTAAACAGGTTAGCGCTTGCGGACATCGGGCTGTTTTCCGCCCTACCCTGGGTTCGGCTGGTTCGTCATTATTTCTTCACGAACATTCTTCAACAAGGCCAGCGACCGCTGCACGCCCACCTCGCCGCTCAGGATCGGATCTTCGTTCTCGATACTGAGCATTCCGTTGTAACCGACCTCCATGTAAGCGGCGATGATGTCCTTCCAGGTGGAAGCCGCGTGCCCATAACCGACGGCGCGAAAGAACTCGGATGCCTCATGGTCATCTTTCTCACCAAAGTTCAAAACTCCAAACCGCGCCACATTGTGCGGAAAGAAAGCGGTGTCTTTCATGTGCGCGTGATAAATCGCGCCCTGCTTGCCCAGATACCGGATCACCTCAACCGCATTGCATTGCTGCCAGAAGAGATGGCTGAGATCATTGTTCGCCCCTATCTCTTCACCGACCGCTTCGCGCAGCCGCATCAAGGTGCGCGGGTTGTACACCACGAAGTTGGGGTGCATCTCCAGGGCAATGCGGTGAACACCGTGCTCGCGGGCAAATTTCGCGGTCTCCCGCCAGTAAGGGATGACGCGTTCCTTCCACTGCCAGGCCAGCGACTCGCCGTGCTCTGGCGGCCAATCGTAGACCACCCAGTTGGGTACGGTATCGGTCGGTGAGCCGCCCGGGCATCCGGAAAAACCCACCACCGTAGGTATCTCCAGCATGCCGGCGAGCTGCAGGGTCTGGCGAAACTCCTCCGCGGCCACGCGAGCCTTCTCCGCGTCGGGATAGAGCGCGTTGTTGTGGCAGCTGAGGGTCATTACAGGAATGCCACGGTCGTCAAACTTCTTCTTCCAGGCGCGCGCCTTCGCCGGATCCGCTAACAGCTCCGGGCGAGGACAGTGCGGCGAGCCTTGCGGGCCGCCCGCGCCGATCTCCACCGCCTCAATGCCCAGGCTGGAAAGCTTGTCCAGCAGCTGATCCACAGAGAGGTCGTTGAAAGGAGGGTCAAAGACGCCGATGGGCAGGCTCTTCAGGGGAGCGGCCGGTTTATCCTGCGTCGCAGCCTGCGGGGATGCCGACGCGGAGAGCGGAGCCGATACCAACGCCGCCGCCGTACTGCCTAGAAACTGCCGACGATTCATGAACGCTCCTCTACGCCTTAATATGTCGCGCGGCCGCCGCTGGCGTCGTAGCACTGCGCCGTGACAAAGGAGCACTCGCTGCTGGCCAGGAAATGAACGACGTTTGCGATCTCCTCCGGCTTGCCCGTGCGCCGCATCGGAATGCGCTCCGTCATGTACGCAACCTGCTCCGCAGTGAGCTGGTCCAGCATCTGTGTCTGAATCACAGCGGGCGAGATGGCGTTGACGCAAATCCCTTCCGTGGCCAGTTCTTTGCCCAGCGCCTTGGTCAGGCCGATCACCCCGGCTTTCGTCGCGGAGTAAGGCACCATGCGAGGATTGCCTTCCTTCCCCGCGATTGAGGCCACATTCACGATACGCCCGTAGGATCGGCTGCGCATGTGAGGAACGACCGCCCGGCAGAAGTTGAAGACGCCGGTCAAATTGATGGCGATGTTGCGCTGCCAGTCCGCATCGGTCTGCTCCCAGATATAGGCCGCACGACCGGCAATGCCGGCATTGTTGACCAGAATGTCGATTTGGCCCGTCCGCTGCAGCACTTTCTCCACCGCGCTGCCGACGGAGGACGCGTCGGCCACATCTGCTTCAACCGCGAATGCCGCATGCGGGAGAGCGGCCGCCACTCGCTGTGCACCAGGCAGGTTCAGATCGACCACGGCCACGATCGCGCCTGCATCCGCCAGGCGGATCGCGATCGCCTGGCCTATCCCGGTTGCGGCTCCGGTGACAATCGCCGTCCTCCCGGCGAGCGAGAACATGGCAGAGCCGCTAGCTCCATAATTGGGTTCAGTCATTTAATCTTGGCGATTATATGAAGAAGCAATATAGAGGTCAACGAACCGACGGATTTGGGGGGAGCACCCGCGCAAGCGCTGAACTCCCCCGCCACCAGGCTACTTGGACACAACATACAAGCTATTCAAACCGGATATGCTGTGTGGCGACCCGGAAGCCTCACTGAATTTCGACGGCGTTATCGTAAACACAAACAGCTTGCCATGTGAATTACTGACGGCATACAAGTGATTGCTATTGTCCCAGAACACCTGATCGATCTCGTCCGTCGTGAGCAGCCCCGTATAGTGCGTAATCGGACTACTTCCATTGAAATGGAAGACCTGTAACCCCGCTGACCCGCCAACGGCCAGAAGTTCGCCCGATGGTGACGCGTTTAAGGCGTTGACATTCTTCACCGCAGTCACAGGCATGTTCTCACGCGTGCTGGTCGTGGTTAGCTTGCCGGAATCCGCGCCGGAATACGTCGCGAGCACTGTCGGACCGTCGGTACTAAGCGTGTCCTCGGAGGTTGGCTGCAGGGAGATGGCCAGGTGATTCGTTGGATCGGGAGCAGCCAAGTAAGGAAGGTAGAAACTCCCCGACGCCGCATTCGGAATCTCCGGGTTTAAGTCCAAATCTGTTAGCTCGCCATTGCTGCTCCGCTTAAACCCGATGAACCAAGGTTCTATCCTGAAGGGATCCGAATCGTACGCGTAATCGTTGTTGCCACTGAACTTCAGCGGGTCTTCGAATACCGCGGTGGCCGTGCTGACTCCCCGGTACGTCAGCTCGCCGGTGGATTTGTTGATGGCGAAATATTGATAAGCGTTATTCGCGCAAATTTGGGCGTCGTATTCCAGGTCATACAAGATGGTCCCGGTATGGTCGAGGAACAGCGAAAAAATCTCATTCCCTCCCGGGTCACAGGAATTATTAAAACTGGTGGCATCGATCGAAGACACCTTTTTCAGGGCGCCGTCCGATGCAATAGAAAACGAGTCGATGTTACTTCCGTTTGCGTTGATGGCGAAAAGATATTTTCCATTCGCGACGATTTGCTGGGTTGAGCCGCCCCCCTCTTTTGCCGCGAAGGGCGAACCTGCCACCGCCGTAAGCGTTCCGTTGGAGGCAGCGCTGTAGGCGTAAATGTGACTTTGGTTCGACGCATACACGTACGCAACCGGCGAGGCCGCACTGCCTTTCGTGTCTGTAGTAGCTTCCTGACCAAGGGTTGATGCCGCGGATAGCGTGGCGAGCAGCCAGACGGCTAATTTTACGTTGGGTGTCATCAGAATCTCCTGTGAGAGTGCCCGGCGTTGCTCGAGCTTTGATTGAACTCGAACAGGGTTCATAATCCACACCCGGGTTTCTGACCGATAGCGCGGGGGCCGCACGATGCTTGCCTGGGCAGGCGAAATGGCAGAGATACGCTAAGACAATCTTGGGCGCACGGTAGCGTTCATTCCGCGCGCCCGAATCACGATACGCAAAGCCGGAGAAATAATCCAGCCCCATCGGCCTATTACTATTTACGGTTACCACGATAACGCTGCGCAGTTTACTCGGCTTTTTCGCGTTACAGGATCGCAGGACAGGATCGCAGGAGACGAAGACAAAAAAAGCCCACCTTTTGCAGGTTTGCAAAAGGTGGGCCGCGGAAGGAACTAGGAAATGTGGAAGGTAACCTCAACGTCCATTTCGACTGGGACGGCTTTCCCCCCCAGAGTGGCTGGCTTGAAGTGATAATGCCTTACTGCCTCCACGGCCTTCTCGTCCAACCCCATACCCAGGTGCTTCACCACCTGGATCCGCTGCGTGTTGCCCTGCGTATCCACGATCAGCGACACCACACAGACACCGCCGTAGTTCACCCGGCGGGCCTCGTCGGTAAACTCAGGGTCGGGCGCCGACACTAGCTCCGGCGCGGAAACCGCGCCGCCCACATGGTAAAGACCACCGCCGTAACCACCACCGGAACCCGAACCGAAACCGTTGCTCTTGCCCGAGCCGATGCCGCCGCCCGAGCCGATGCCCATGCCCCCTCCACTGCCAATTCCGTTGGAAGGCGCACCAACGACGCTGGTCCGCGGATCGCCCAGATTCGGCAGGTTGCTGGCTACCTGGATCTCCTTGGGCATATTGATCGCCGGGGCTGCTGTCATCTTGGGATGGTTGTTCTCGATCACCATCGGCGCGGCAACCGGCTGCGCCTGGACCTGAGGCAAACGACCCTTGGGCGTTTGAATAATGTCGTGGGAGCCACCACCGCCACCACCGCCCATCGCCGGGCCCTTGGGGGCGATCGGCATGTATACGGGGATATCGATTCTCGTCACCTTCTGCTGAGCCGGAATGGACACCACCTTCTTCACCGCCAGAAAGGCCCACAGGATAGCCGCAATCATCGCTACGTGAAGGACAACCGAAATGATCGAAGAGGCGCGCCCCCGCTTCTCCGCCATGGGGTCAACGACCGCAATGGGTTTGGAAGTCAGGACAAGAGGAGGAAGCTTGCTGGGGAACAGCAGGGTCCGGAGGTTGGCGGCCATGGCCTTCCAAGCCGGTTCATCGATGTTCTCGTGAAGTAACCGTAGGTCCTTCTTCTGAACCCGCTGCTCTAGTTCCGGTAGTACCAAGGCATGATTTGACATAGGCTTAGGTGTAACGACGGCTGGGATCACCGCTCTGTGTTAGAGCATACTTCTTCTGTGGGATTCCGCTACAGTTCTTGAGTAATTGCCAGGTTGATTGTGGTAACGCAACTTGGTAACGGTGACTGAACCAGTACGCCGGGCGGATCGCTAAAACAATGCACTTACGGATACAAGTTGAAAATTTCGCCGGGTCCCGCCTCTCATTCAACCGAGGTTAATGTTGCCGGTTGACAATGATGGGGACAAGCTCGTGATCGCCGCCATCTGACATGCGACCCAAGACAACCAGAGAGTCCCTCATCGAATGAAAACGTCCGCATGGACCGTTGTGCTTTTCCTGTTCTTCGCGTCCTGGTGTAAATCCCTGCATGCCCAAGCAACCAGCGTCTGTCCACGCCCCGAGGCCGGGAGCACCGTCGAAGAACCAGAGGACCTGCAAAGCGAGAATGGTGTTCTCGAAGCCCAGCTGACCGCACAGGACGCGGCGGATGTGAATGGCTCGATTCGCTATTGCTACAGCGATGCGGCAGGCAGGGAGTCACCCAACCTGCGGGTCAACCCCGGGGATCTGGTCATCCTTCATTTAAAGAACGCGCTCACTGACCTTAGCCCCGAGACCGCGGGGGCAGCGCACGCACACGCTCATATGCATTCTCCGATGACCAGCAGTCCATGCAGCCAACAGATCATGAGCCCGGTTTCCACCAATCTTCACTTTCATGGGCTTACCATTCCTCCGGTCTGCCATCAGGACGATGTGATGAAGACCTCGGTGCAGCCGGGTGATGCGCCCTTTGAGTACCGCTTCCGCATCCCTGAGGATGAGCCGCCGGGGCTTTACTGGTACCACCCCCACATCCACGGCTTCAGCAAGCAACAACTGCTCGGAGGCGCGTCCGGGGCGCTGATTGTGCAGGGCATCGAGCGCGCCAAGAAGCTGACGGCGGGCTTACCGGAGCGGGTGTTCATCATCCGCGACCTGGACCTTATCAATCCCAATGCGCCGCCCGCCAAGTCGGAACCGGTGGTGCCCAAATTTCTTATCGACCGCGACGGTGACGCCGCCAACAACGGAACCGGCTTCGGCAAACCGGCGAAAGATCTTTCTATTAATTATGTGCCGGTTCCTTACCCCAACTATACCCCCGCAATCATCGAGATGCGGCCCGGAGAAAAGCAACTATGGCGAGTGCTGAATGCTTCCGCCATCACCTATCTTAACCTCTCTGTAATCTATCATCGTGTTCCGCAACCCCTGGGCCTGGTTGCCATGGACGGCGTGCCCATGAACCACAGCGACCCGCAAGGTGAATCGGTAGCCCCGCAAACCCATATTATGTTGCCACCAGGCGCCCGGGTGGAGTTTATCGTGGAAGGCCCGGCGGAAGGCGATACCGGCTTACTGGTGACGCGGACTGTGGATACCGGGCCCGGCGGAGAAAACGATCCCAACCGGATGCTGGCCAGGATTGTCGCCTCGCCCACTGCGCCCGAACCCCGCTCGAAACTGCAAACTTCTCCCGATCCTCTTCCCCCTCCGGCCGAAGCATGGCTTGGCGCTGTCGCACCGGTGCGTACCCGGCGATTATATTTTTCCGAAAAATTAACCGACCCCAATGACCCCACCAGCGCCATCGAGTTTTACCTCACCGTCGATGGGCAGGAACCCAAAATGTTCGACATGAACTCGGAGATCCCGAACATCGTGGCCCAGCAGGGCACGGTCGAGGATTGGATTATCGAGAATCGTTCCAGAGAGTTGCACGCTTTCCACATTCATCAACTGCATTTCCTGCTGCTCGACTACCTGGGAAGACAGGTGAATGAAGACTTTCTGCGCGACACGGTCAACGTGCCCTACTATGACGGCCGTTCGCTTGTTTATCCCAGCGTCCGCTTACGCATGGATTTCCGCGATCCTAATATCGTGGGCACCTTCGTCTATCACTGTCATCTGCTGGAACACGAGGACAAGGGAATGATGGGCTCGATCCAGGTGATCTCTGTGCCACCTGCTGCACAACAAAATGCCGGCACTGCGTGCAACACGATCAAATCCTCCTCGTCGTGTAAAGCTCGCCCTTAACAGATACCCACTCAACAACCATTCGATCGTCGTTTGTGTTACCCCCAATTTAATTTACCGCGTGTTCATCGGATAAAGATGCGGCGTTAATTTTGCAGCGTCATTCTCGAACGGGTTCTGGGCCAAAGCGGTTTCACAGTTACTGTTGCTTCGCAGAGATCGCGAACTGGTCCTCCCCCGGAGAGCCACGAGGGAGCTTTGCGTCTACGACAACTGTGAAACCACTTGAGTGCTCCGACTCAGGAGGAAGTATGACTGCAAAGCATTTCGCAACGTCAGCCATGCGGGCTGTACGTACGGGACTGGTATCGACTGCGATATTCCAGCTCGCAGTTGGCAGCGCATTCGCTGCTGACCAGAAGTCAAACACATCACGCGACAACGATACCAGCACGCCGATCAAGCACGTGATTGTCATCATTGGGGAGAATCGCACCTTCGATCACATTTTCGCTACCCATGTCCCGAAGAAAGGCGAGACGGTCTGGAATCTTTTATCCGAAGGAATTGTGAATGCGGATGGAACGCCCGGCCCGAACTTCCCCTTGGCGGAACAGCAAGCCGCGACTGACACACCGGCAGACGGCTACCTCTTAAGCCCGGTCACCAACACCTTCCAGGGATCGGTTCTTCCCGCTCCGCTGAATGGCGGACCTACAGATTCTTACGTCAAGGATGACAGCCTCACTCTGGCGGTGCAGTCTGAAAATGGCCTCCCGGCGGACTACTATGCCTACCTGGTGACCGGCGGTTCGGGGCTGACAGGTAAGGTTCCCGATACGCGCATCGAGAATGTGAATGCACTGCCTCCCGGACCATTCCAGCTGACGAATGGAGACACCTTTACTTACAACGACTACGCGGCCAGCCCGGTGCACCGCTTCTATCAGATGTGGCAGCAGCTGAATTGCAGCGTTGCCCAGGCCACCGCGGCCAATCCCTCCGGCTGCAACGCGAACCTGTTTCCTTGGGTTGAGGTGACAGTGGGCGCGGGCACCAACGGCCTCGCACAGCCGGCGAACTTCAGCACGGAATACGCACCCAGCGCCAAGACCACGGGTGAGGGTTCGACTTCCATGGGCTTCTACAACGTGCAGAACGGGGATGCTCCTTACTTCAAGTACCTGGCGCAGACCTATTCCATGAGCGACAACTTTCACCAGTCGGTAGATGGTGGAACCGGCGCCAACCACATCATGTTTGGCCACGCCGACGCGATCTGGTTCAGCGACGGCAAAGGCAACGCGGCAGTTCCTCCGAACGGCGTCACGGTTGCCAAAAAGGTGGACCCAACGCCGGTGTGGTCGGCGAAATTGCAAATCCGAACCCAGCCACTGGTACCAACAACTGGTATACGGAGGATGGTTATGGCGGCGGTTCGTATGGCTCCGCATCGTACGGCGGCGGCTCTTACAGCGACTGCGCAGACACAACCCAGCCGGGCGTCGCTCCCATCGTAACTTATCTGAAGTCGCTACGAACGCCCATCTCTCCGCGCTGTGAAGCGGGCCACTACTACCTGCTGAACAACTACAACCCCGGATACTTCGGCAACGGCAAGAATGCTTATACCGATACCAATGCCAACAACACCGTCTTTACCATTCCTCCGTCCTCTACCCCGAGCATTGGTGACGACATGATCGCCAATGACATTTCATGGAAGTATTATGGCGACCAGTGGAACAACTATGTGCCCGACCCATACCAGCTCAACTACGACGCTATCGGCAAGGACACGGACGAATACTGCAACATTTGCAACCCGTTCCAGTACGACACCTCCATCATGGCCAACGCAGCTGTCCGCACGGCCCATATTCAGGACACTGCGAATCTTTACAGCGACATCAAGGACGGAACACTGCCGGCGGTCTCCATCGTCAAGCCCAGTGGACTGGTCGATGGTCACCCTTCTTCTTCCAAACTGGATTTGTTCGAAGGCTTCACCCAGAAGATCGTTGATGCAGTGAAGGCCAACCCGACACTGTGGAAGGACACCGCTATCTTTATCACCGAGGATGAGGGCGGCGGTTACTACGATTCCGGATACGTGCAGCCGCTGGACTTCTTCGGCGACGGCACCCGTATTCCGCTGATCGTTGTCTCTCCTTACAGCCAAGGGAGGCCACATCGCCCACGAATATGCTGACCACGTTTCTATCATGAAGTTCATCGAGGCGAACTGGGGACTACCGGCGATCACCAGCCGCAGCCGCGACAACTTCCCCAACCCTGTCACCACGGCAGACAACCCCTACGTGCCGACCAATAGCCCGGCCATCGACGACCTCATGAGCCTGTTCAGCTTTTAGTAAGGATCACTGTTACAAATTCCGCCGGAGTTGGCAAGCCAACTCCGGCATTTTCTATTTTGCTGTCTGGGGTCTCTCCTCGCCACGTACCAATGGGTGCCCCATATCTCGCTCGTTTTTCGCGAGATGTGGGAGTCCACGGCGCTCCACCTGCGGGTTTTTCGCTCTACTGGCAACGAACATCAAGGTTCGCGTATCCCACATCTCGCGAAAAACGAGCGAGATATGGGGCACCCATTGGTTCGTGGCAGAAATAAAAATACCCGCGGATCTCGTTCGTGAGTTGAGGATCTCTAACCGCCGGTTCCCTTTTCCTTGAGGTTAAGGGTGATGTTGCGCGTGTCGCCGCCGGCATGTTCGATCAGGATTTCGCCGTCGCTTCGTTTGACCACGTTGGGAAACTTTTCGCCCCATTCCACCAGCAGGATGGCGTCTTCCGTGGTCATCTCATCAAAGCCTATGGTCTCCAGCTGGCGCTCGTCTTCAATGCGGTAGAGATCGATGTGGTAGAGCTTGATGTCGTGATCCTTGCCTCCACCCTCCGCCTGCCGTCGTATTCATGAACCAGGGTGAAGGTAGGGCTGGTCACTTCATCCGGATCGGCGGCGTCCAGGGCCTGCGCGATTCCCTTCACCAGCGTGGTCTTGCCTGCACCCAGGTCTCCGCGAAGAAAGAGCAACGTGGGCGATGAGAGCATGCTGGGCAATTTCTCCGCCGATCTCGATGGTTTCTCTGGGGCTGTTGCTGACGAATCGCCGAACGCTCATTCCCTCTCCTTCAACATGCCTGGGATGCCCTGCAACCAAACATATCCTCCCTGGTCCTCGGCCCGGAAGCGAAATGCTTCATAGAGATGCGACACGGTGTCCATGGCCAGCAGAGTATGTTGGTCTTGCCAACGTACCGCAAAATCGGCGGCCAGTCCGTGAAGATATATCGCTGCTTCCACCGCCTCGGCGGGCTGCTCAGGATACTGGCCGAGCATGGCGGCGACGATGCCGGTCAGAATGTCCCCGCTTCCTCCCTTGGCCATTCCCGGGTTGCCGGTGGTGTTGATGGCGATGCGGCCATCCGGATGGGCAATGAGCGTGCGCCACCCTTTGAGCACCAGGGTCACCCCATGGCTGGTGGCAAACTGCCGGGCAATGCCCTCCCTGTCCGCCTCGACTTCTGGGATGCTCATCCCGGCCAGACGGGCCATTTCGCCTGGATGCGGAGTAAGCACGAGCAGCCGCCCACGGCCATTCAATTTGCCGGGATGCGCGGCCAGGGCGTTGAGCGCGTCCGCGTCGATGACCATGGGCACCTTGGTCCGCTCCAGCAAGCCCAGGAAGAAGTCAACCGCTTCCGGCCTCCTGGCCCAGCCCCGGCCCAATCGCGATGACCGACTTCTTTTCCAGGATTGGGTCGAGCAGACCGGCTTCGAGGTTCCGGCTCGAGATCTCCCCCCGGTCTCCCTCCAGCAGCGCCTCGGTCATCAGCTCCGGAGTGACCGCGGCGACGGTGGGCAAAATCGATTGCGCGACGGCAGCGGTGACCAGGCCGGCACCGGCGCGCAACGCGGCAACGGAGCTCATCGAGGGCGCACCAGACTTGCCTCTGGCTCCGCCAATCACCAGCACATGCCCGAAGCGGCCCTTGTTGGAATCAGCGGGGCGAGGACGGTCGGCAATCATTTTGGAGCCGCCCGCCCAGGTCAGGCCGGTGGCGGATTCGATTGCCTCCGCGGGCGAACCGATCGGCGCCACCACGATCGGCCCCTGCTGAAGATTGCCGGGAAGCGGGAGCACGCCACCGCGGGTGAGCATTCCCGAAACATGGGCCAGCTTGGGCGCGGTAAAGGTAACTACGGCATCCGCGCGATACGCTTCCGGCGCGAAGAAGTTTCGCGAGTCCGCCTCCCAGCCCGAAGGGAGATCCACTGCGACCACCGGAGTTTGTGGATATCGCTCCAGCAGCTTGCGGCCGGCAACTGCGAGGCCGCGCATCGGGGGACGAAAGCCGGTCCCCAGAACAGCGTCGACAAAGAGCTGTGCACCCTCCAGTAGGTCTTTGCAACCGTCGCGGTCAAGGTCGGCCTCTTCTTTGATGGTGATCGGAGTCAACGGAAGCCGCTCCAGCATGACCTTGAATTCGCCATGGACGCCGGAGGGATCGCCCAGAATCACGACCGAGACGGCACAGCCGGCCTCCGACAGGTAGCGCGCCGCCACCAGGCCGTCTCCGCCGTTGTTGCCTTTGCCGCACAGCACCACGATGCGCCGGCACTGGGGCAATTCCCGCAGAACGAAGCGGGCCACGGCGCGCCCGGCATGCTCCATCAATTCCAGCGAAGAGATCCCGAAGCGGTCCGTGGTGACCCGGTCGGTCACCCGCATCTCGTCAGCGGTCAGTATCTTCATGCATAAGCATCGTAGAGCATTCCTGTTGCTATGTGGTTGCGGAGGCGGAGAACGAGCAGGAGAAATCGGCCCGAATTGCAGCTTGCGGAAACTTCTTGTACCAAGAGCACGACCTCAGATTCCGAGGAAAAACTCTGTTTTTGTATCGGGGCACGACTCTACATCTTCCGGAAAAACTCGGTTTCAGGGTAGGCCGTGTTCTTCGTCTTGAGGCTAGCGAGAGCAATAAGAAGGGCCTCCCCGCAGGGAGGCCCTTCCGCTCAACGGCAACGCTATTGGCTGACCGTGGTGGCGCCGGCGGACGCCGTGTTCGATACCGGCTCCACCGTAGCCTTCTCTGCGAAATAACTGTGGTCCCAGAGATTGTGGTAGAAAACACCCGTCAATTCAGCCGCCTTGGGGCCAAAGGTGGGGCGTCCTCCTTCCAGGAAGAACACGGTGACGATGCGACCATGGGAGGTGTTGGCAAAGGAAGCGAACCAGCCGTAGCGGGTGCCGTTGTTGGAGCACGTGCCGGTCTTACCGAGAATGGGCAGTTGATTAAAGTTGGCGTGCAGGGACCGGGCCGTGCCGTAATCGACCGCGCCCTCCATGCCCACCGTAACGTCTGGGATCAGGTTGGCGATATCCAGGGTCCGCTTCACCCGCGGCTGGAAGTTTGCGACCTCATCCGGCGAAGTGGGGTGCTGAAGATAGTAGAGCGTTCCACCGTTGGCGATCGAGGCCACCAGCGCCCCCAGCTGCAACGGCGTCATCGAGATACCCTGGCCGAAGGAACACATGCGGCCGACCCCACCCTCGCTCTCGGGTAACACCTGTTCGGGATAGATGCCAAGCTGCTCGCCGGGAATATTCCAGCCCGCCAGCTCGCCCAAACCAAACGAATTCGCGTAATGGCGCACCCGCTCAAAACCGAGTCGGCGGCCAAGGGTCTCAAAATACAGATTGTTGGAGTGGGCCAGGGCCTCCGTCATATCCATGTGAAAGCGGCCACCCAGGTTGACCGGGGTGTCCTTGGTGACGATCCCTTCCTGCAGGGCGGCCAGCGCGACCGAAACCTTAATCGTGGAGCAAGGCTCCGCGCCGCTGGAGAGCGCCAGCTTCTGGTTGACCATTGCCAGAATGCGTCCAGTGCTGGGATCAATCGCCACGGCGGTGCCATACCATGTTTCCCAGCGCGTCGATGGCAGCCTGGCGCACCACCGGATCTTCTCCCGCGGTCACATCCCCCTGGGTGATATCCGAGTCAGTGAAAGAGCTGGCCGAGAAATGCTCGTAGGAGTGATGGCGAACCAGAACCGTACGCCGCAGCTTCCCCGACCGGGTGCGCACCATGACGACTTTGCTCTCTGTGGCCACCGGGTGGGCGTGGCGCAGTTGCGCCATGTGATGGCGAGCGTGTGCCGTCTCCTGCACATGGGCAACATGAGTGCGATGGGTGGGGTGCGTGGGACGCGCGGAAGCCGGTTTGGCAAAAGCAGCCGAGGCTAGACCAAGGATCAGAAGTAAATAAAGGATGCGCTTTACAAGTTGTCTGTTCACCGCGTCGTGTCCCCTCGAAACCATGGCTTTAAAAGATAATACGTGCCGAACAACCGGTTACTCAAGTAATCTTTACCCCGATTGGACTGCTTCCCGAAGGCGACCCCGCGGGATTCTTACTTTGTTAACCCTAATTAGACATAAATTCTGTCCGCATTTCCATATTCCATCGAAAGACTTCCCCATGTCCGTACCACAATCGGGTACACCGCCGTAACGCTTAGATCGTTTTGTCGTGCTTGCGGTGCTTAATTCACCGGGCGGCGCAGAAACGCAGGGATATCCAGGTTCTCCATGACAGGCTCGTGTTCAGCGTGGACCCCTTCGGCGCGCGCTGAAGAAAGCAGTTCGTGTTCGACGGGCTGGCTGGGCATAAGCCGCGCGTACTCTTCCTCGAAGGGCTCATCGTAACTTGCATGGACCACCGGAACCCGGGCTGGGGCAGCGGATCGCGCTTCTTCTACCCGCGCTTCTCCCATCATGATCGGTTGCGGTTGGGGCTGCAGACCGAACGCCCCCGGCTCTGGCGGCACTTCCATGACGGTATGCTTCTCCGCCGCGGGAGGGGCCTGTTGCTGGGACACTTTCCGTGACTCGAAGAGCGGAGAAAACTCGGCGGCTTCTTCGCTGGCGAAACGCGGAACCCTGGGTTTGTCCTGCAGGGAAACGTGCGGGACCGCATCACTGCCCGACCGCGAGCGGCGGCCCAAATGCTCCTGACGAAAACCAGTGGCGATGACCGTGATCTTTACGTTGTCGCCCATGGTCTCGTCCAAAACCGCGCCGAAGATGATGTTGGCATCTTCGTGCGCCGCGCTCTGGATCAGGGTGGACGCGATGTTGACCTCGCTCAGCTTGAGTGTGCTGGAGCCGCTGATGTTAATCAGGATGCCGCGCGCGCCGTCGATAGCCCCGGCCTCCAGCAGCGGAGAAGCCATGGCAGCCTGGGCAGCGGCGACGGCGCGGTTCTCACCGCTGCGCACCGCCGTCCCCATCACCGCATAGCCCATGCCGGCCATGGTGGTTTTCACATCCGCGAAGTCGCGGTTGATGATGCCCGGGATGGTGATGATATCGGAGATGCCCTGCACTCCGTGGAGCAGAACGTCATCGGCAATGCGGAAGGATTCGAAGAACCCTGCATCCTTGGCGACAGCGAGCAGCTTCTCGTTGGGAATGACAATCATGGTGTCCACCCCTTCCAGCAGCTCTTCCATGCCGCGGTCCGCTTGCTGCAAGCGCCGCTTGCCCTCAAAGCCGAAGGGGCGGGTCACTACGGCGACGGTGAGCGCACCCATTTCGCTGGCCAGCGAAGCAATCACCGGGGCCGCGCCCGTGCCCGTGCCTCCGCCCAGACCGGCGGTCACAAAGACCATATCCGCGCCTTCCAGGGCTTCAATAATCTTTTCCGAGTCTTCCAGCGCCGCGCGCCTGCCCACGTCCGGGTTGGCGCCGGCGCCCAGCCCGCTGGTGAGCTTTACGCCCAGTTGCAGCTTGACCGGCGCCTGGGAGTTCTGCAACGCCTGCACGTCGGTATTGGCGACGATGAACTCGACGCCCTCCAGCTTGGCGGCGATCATGCGGTTAACGGCGTTCCCCCCGCCGCCCCCAACGCCTATGACCTTGATCTTGGCGCCTCGGACGATTTCGTCGTTGTAGTGAATGCGGATTTCATCGGAAAGATTCATCGGGTTCAGCTCCATTCTGGTTTCCTGTTAACTTACAAACTCCCTGCGAATATGGCCTTCAGCTTGGCCCGCAGGCCCTGATCGTCGGCTGCCCGCAGCACGCTAGTGCGGTGGGTGTAGAGCAGCATGCCGATGGCGGTCGAAAACTCCGGCTGGATCAGTTCGTCCGGCATTCGGGAAAGCGGTACCGGATAGCCCAGACGCGCCGGGACCCGCAACACGCTTTCCGCTACTTCGAGCAAGCCGGCCAGACGCGCGCCGCCGCCGGTGAGAACGCAGCCTGCGCCCAGCGCCCCCAGCACGCCGCCCTGCCGCAGATTGTCGCGCAACATCTGGAAAAGCTCGCGGGCACGCGGCTCAAGAATCTCGCTCAAGTAGCGTTGCTTGATGGTGCGAATCACCTGCGTTCCATCCGCGATCAACTCCAGTTCGCTGGCGTCAGAAACCGAGGTCACGACACAATGGCCGTATTCCACCTTGATGGCCTCCGCCTCCTGCACCGCCATGTGCAGACCGACCGCCAGGTCATTGGTGAAGTGGTCTCCACCGAGAGGGACGACGGCGGTGTGCGCCACCGCGCCTTCGAAAAAAACCACTAGCTCGGTGGAGGCGGCGCCGATGTCGATCAGGCATGCGCCCAGCTCGCGCTCGTCCGCCGAGACCGTGGCTTCCGCGGCCGCGATGGCCTCAAAGACCGTGTCCGTCACTTCCAGTCCGGCCTTGTTGGCACAGGTCACCACGCTTTGCGCCGCACTGGCGGAACAGGTGGAGATATGCAGGTTCACTTCCAACCGGTTGCCAACCATCCCCACCGGATCGTGGATGCCGGCCTGCTCGTCGAGAATGAACTGTTGCGGCAGCAAGTGAATGATCTCCCGATCGGCCGGCAGGGAGACGGAGCGGGCCCGGTCCACTGCCGCGCGCACATCTTCGCGCGTAATCTCCCGCAGACGGCTTCCCAGGCTGATGCCGCCCTGGCTATTGACCCCGCGCACGTGGGGACCGCCCAACCCTACGACGCAGTTCGCGATCACTGCCTTGGCCATCTGCTCGGCCTCAGCGGCTGCCTGGTTGAATGCGCGGCTCGCCGGCTGCAAATCGCTGATGAGCCCTTTGCGCATTCCTGCCGAATTCACCACGCTGTGCGCGCGATAGCGCAGCGCACCCTCATGCAGCTCCGCGACCAGCACCCGAATCTTCGAGCTGCCCGCATCCAATACCGTGAGGAGGTCTTCGCTCTTCTGGCTCATCAGCCCTTCGCTCTTCGCTTCCCTGCATGCAACGTGTGTTTCGCCGCAGGGGTATCTGCGTGGTGTTGGACCGGCGCATCCTGTCCTGCGTCTGTTTGCTTCGCCATATCCAGCACCACCTGGTCTTCGTAGCGCATATCGACCGAAGTCAGGTGCGGATACTGTTGCCGCCACTCCGGCAGGTGCTGCTGGAAGCTGCGGTAGCGGGCCAGGAAATCGGAATCGCCAAAATGCACCTGGATATCGGAGCCCTGGGCCGGCAGCAGGGCCCAAACATCTTCCGGATCGGAGATATCGACTTCGCTGAGCTGGCTGGAAACTTTGGTTCCTCCGGAATCAAGGTCGTTGAGGAATTGCTGGTACAGGTGCATGCGCGCGGCGCGGACTGAAAGCGGTTCCTTGGCCGAGATACCGCTGACCACGGGGAAGGAATATTGCTTGGCGGCCATCACGGCAGGGGGCAAGTGCAGCAGAACGCCGTGAGCATCGACCAGTCCTATGGTGTTGCCTTGGCGGACGAAGGCAACCGGGGTACGTTCGACGATGGCGATGCGCAGCTGATCGGGAAGCAGCCGCATCAGGGTCGCGTGCTCCACCCAGGGCAGCTGCTCCAGGGCCGCCCGGCGCGCGCCCAGCGGGATGAAGAAGATGTTGCGGCCCAGGTCAGATCCGAAAACGGAGAGCAGCTCAGATCGTGTGACCTGGCTGTTGCCCATAACCTGGATGGAAGAGGAGGCAGTGATGCGGAAGCGAGGATCGTCGCGGAAGAAGTTACGTATGCAGACTGCCAGCAACACCAGGCCACCGATGGCGAAGACCAAGCCGGCCGCTGCGGCGATGCGGCCCCAGCGGCTGGTAGGGATGAGACCGCGACGAACGGGAACGCGGCGCCGGGCGCGCAGAAACGCATCTTCTTCTGCGCCTTGAGCTGCAGATGCAACTTCTTGCTGCGGCTTTTTCGCGCGCGCCGTGGATGCGGCCGTGGGGCGGTAGAACTGCTCCATCGGTTCATCGTCCGCAAACGCCGTTGCACGGCTTGGATGTGAGTCGATTTTTGCCACGCCCGAGTCAGGTCGTGAGATTTGCCATCCAAACTATAGCGTGCTTTGCTCGGGCCTGCGGCGGCAATTTCAGGGAATCTTAGGGGTATCTCTGTTGAAAATAGGGTCGAAATTCTGATGCCGCGCCTTCATTTGCGTTTGTGTGCTGGTTGAGCGAACTGCAGATCCCTCGGCTGCCCCGGATTTCCTGTCAAGGTTGGTGACGTCGCGAACTCCATGCGGTTTTCCTTACTGAAAACCGCACACACTGCCCTCTCTAGCGCCGCGAACAGGAAATCCGGGTACGCTCGGGATGACACATCGGTTTAGTGCCGCGCCTACGGCGCTCGGATCATCCACGGATCGATGTCCCAGCCCTTCCGGGCTGGGCTCACATTTGGCGGTCGGCCCTCCGGGCCTCGCATCCATGGCGATTGCAGGTGTCATTTCTCCCTCAACTTGCCACAGGCAAGTTGGCTGCTCGGGATGACAAAGGGGAAGGCGACGCTTCCATTTAAATTAGGGTCAAAAATAAATTGTCATCCCGACCGGAGCGAAGCGTAGTGGAGGGACCTGCTGTTCGCTTGTCCGGCAGCCGCCCTCTATGGAGGCGTCGCCCTCCCCTTTGTCATCCCGAGCGTACCCGGATTTCCTGTTCGCGGCGCTAGAGGGGGCAGCGTGTGCGGTTTTCAGTAAGGAAAACCGCATGGAGTTCGCGACGTCACCAACCTTGACAGGAAATCCGGGGCAGCCGAGGGATCTGCAGTTCACTCAACCGGCATGCGATGCAAATGGAAGCGCCCGTAGCCGTCGCGCGATTGGCGCCTTGTACCAGCACCAGCAACAAGAACATGAAGGCGGCGAAAGCTCGAGTCATCCTTGAAGTTTCTCAATAGAGCAGATAAGCCTTTCGCCTAGCCTCGAAATCCTGCAACCCCTCCTGCCAGTCCTCGGCGATGCGTTGCGGATCGTGATCGGCAAGCAGGGCATCGAGCACGCTTCGATTGGCGAGCAGCGTGTCGATCTTGTTCAGCTGAAATTCGTCACCATACTGCTTGTGCAGAGCGGCTGCGATTTCAAGCCCCAGCTCCGGCGTGTCGAGAACATTGCGGTCGGTCACCAGCAGCTCGATTCCGTGGCACAACTGGTCCGCAAACGGGTAAGGCGGCCGCGGCGTGAAGTCAACCGCCACGAAGCGCACTCCGGGCAGGAACCGGGCATTCAGCGCGCGTGCCAGCACCGGACCATCGATCCACGGCGCCCCTACATACTCAAAGGGCGTGTCGGTTCCCCGCCCTACGGAGATGTTGGTGTTCTCAATGAGCCCCAGCGCGGGATAGAGAATCGCTTCCTGCAGACTCCGAAGATTAGGAGAAGGATTCGTCCAGCTAAGACCGGTATCGTCGAACCAGTCACCACGCTGCCAGCCCATCATGGCAATTACATTGAGCGGCGCGCGCAGTTTGTATTCTCCGTTGAGATACCGCGCCAGCTCGCCCAGCGTCAGGCCGTGACGCACCGGAATCGGCGCTGCGTTCACGTAGCTCTCCCGGCCGGCATCGGAGATGGGGCCCTGCACAAACCCGCCTCCCAGCGGATTAGGGCGGTCCAGAACCACAATCTCTGTCCCGGCCTGGCCGGCTGCTTCGAGAAAATAACGGACCACGGTTTCGTAGGTGTAGAAGCGAACCCCGGCATCCTGCAGGTCGATGAGCACAGCATCCAGCGAGCGCAGCGTTTCCAGCGAGGGGCGGCGCTGAGCTCCATAGAGGCTGATCACTGGAAGGCCGGTGGACGAATCCGTCGAGTCCTGAATGCCTTCCTTGTCGAGCGTGCCCTCAATGCCGTGCTCCGGACTGAACAGAAGCTTGAGCTTAAGGCCGGGAACAGTAGCAGGAGCATCCTGGGCCAGGACGTCGATGGTTCTGCGGCCCTGCGCATCGCGGCCCGTCTGGTTGGTGAGCAGCCCCAGCCGCAAAACGCCTCCATGCCGGGCGGCGAGAGCGGCCAGCGGGGCGAAGTCGTCTCGTTCCAAAACATCGATTCCGGTCAGGACTGTTCCGTTGCGATCCTGCCATCGGCGCTCGCCTGCGATGGACTCGTTGTAGCCGGTCAGCCTGTCCACCAGGTTCCCTTTATCGGGCTGGCTCCCTACCCACGCCGCCACTGCGTTGGCCACTGCGCCGCGAATGGCATTGATCCCCGTCGGTCCATTGGGATAAACAGCGTTGGACATGAGGATGACATAGGTATCGCTGGTGGGGTCCATCCAGATGGAGGTTCCGGTGAATCCGGTGTGGCCAAAGGAGCCCACCGGAAACAGCTCGCCGCGGTTGCTGGAGTAGGGCGATTCGATATCCCAACCGAGCCCGCGCAGCGCCGTGCCGGTAGCCGGCTGCTCCGGTGTCGTCATCTTTTCCAGCGTGAGCTGCAGCAGCGGGAAATTGCTTGGCTTGCCGGCAAGCCGGTCGAGCAGGTTCTGTACGTAGATGGCAACGTCGCCGGCCGTGCTGAAGACCCCGGCATGCCCGGCAACCCCGCCCATGCGCCGCGAGGTTGGATCGTGAACCACTCCCCGCAGCATGACGCCGTGATCGTACTGGGTGGGCGCCGTGCGGCTGCGCCAGCTTTCCGGAGGTAGATAGCGCATGTGCTCCACCCCCAGCGGTTGCGCCAGGTATCGCTGCTGGTATTGGTCGAGGGTCAAACCTGAGAGCTTCTCGACCAGCGCGCCCAGCACGATAAAGTTGATGTCGCTGTAGCGGAATTGCACTCCAGGAGGCGTCACCGGCTTGACGGCAAATGCGCGGCGCAATCCCTCCTCTTTGCCCTGCCATGGATCGTCCAGCGAAATATCGGGCGGCAGGCCGGAGTAGTGCGTGAGCAACTGGCGAATGGTAATGTCCTGCTTCCCGTTTGCCGCGAACGCGGGCAAATATTGCGCCACCGGATCATTGAGCCGAAACCGGCCCTGCTCATAAAGCTGCATGATGGCCGGCGCCGTCACCAGCACTTTGGTGAGCGAAGCTACATCGAAGATTGTGTCTTCGGTCATCGCCTCGGGCGCAGGGATCAGGGAGCGGTTTCCGTAGGCTCGATGAAAGATGATGCGGCCGTTGTGGCCGGCGATCACCACCGCGCCGGGAAACTTCCTGGCCGCAATCCCGCCTTCGATAATCCGATCGATCTGGTGGAACTCCGTCTGGTCCTCTGCCTTCGCCCCCAAGGGGACGATGAGCAGAGCGATCAGCAGAATCGCGCTGCGCCGGCTGCCAGGCAGGATCTTGCTCATGGCCCATCCCAGGGCAAACGTAATCAGGGAGCCGATTAGCACGAACCACGTCCATGCGATTTTGGGAAAGAAGATGGGCACGGTCCCTAGCATAAAGTGAAACGGGTGCGGCTGTTTCCAGAGTAGGACATTGGCCGCCAGGCCGCCGATCATCCCGATCATTGCGCCTGCTTCGGTTGCGCTCCTGCTCAGTGTGCCGAGCAGGAAAACTCCCAGCAGAGCGCCGTAGGCAACCGAGGCGATCGACAGCCCGACTTCGACCACATGGCCGCCGCCGCGCGACAGCAGTGCCAGCACAAACAGCAGCGTCGCCCAAAAAAGGGTCATCACCCGCGATAAACGGGCGCGCCGGCGATCATCGGTATTGGGGTACCAGGCCAGGTAGAAATCCACCATGCTGCTGGAGCTCAGGGAATTGACCGCGGCGCTCAGGTTCGACATAGCCGCCGCCAGGATCGCTGCCACCATCAGTCCGGCCACGCCGTGCGGCATCTCGGTCACGATGAACGCCGGAAAGATGCGGTCCGGGCTCCCCGGGGCAACGCTGCCATAAAAGTAATAGAGACCGGTACCGATGGCGAGAAAGAGCGCGAACTGCACCAGGATAACCCCGCCGCTGCTGAGCAGGGCGATGCGGGATTCGCGCAGATTCCTGGCCGCCAGCAGGCGCTGCACCATGAGCTGATCGGTGCCATGGGAGGCCATGGTCAGGAAACATCCTCCGGCAAGCCCAGCCCAGAAGGTATAGGTTTCGCTCAGGCTAAAAGCGAAGTGGAAGAGGGTGAGCTTGCCGCCGGCTGCCGCCATGCCATGGATTGCCTGCCAGCCGCCGGCCACCCGATGCCCCAGCAGGACGACGCTCACCAGGGTGCCTGCAACATAGAGCACCATCTGTACCACGTCGGTCCAGATCACAGCGGTCAGGCCACCTTCCAGGGTGTAGATCAACGTCAGCGCGCAGATGATGGCGATGGAAATGACATCGCCGGTGCCGATCGCCATGCCCACCACAATTGAAACCGCGAAGACGCGGACCCCTTCCGCTGCGGCACGCAGAAAGAGAAAAAGAAACGCCGTGAGCTTATGCAGTCGCGGGCCGAAGCGCTGGCCGATGACCTCGTATGCGGTCAGTAGTTCCCCGCGAAAATAGCGTGGCAAAAAGATGATGCACACGACGATCCTGCCCAGGAGATATCCCAGCACGATCTGCAGGAATCCCCAGTCTCCGGTATAGGCGAGGCCGGGCACGCTGATGATGGTCAGCGTACTGGTTTCCGCCGCGACGATGGAGAGGCCGATGGCCCACCAGGGAATGGTGCGATCGGCCAGAAAATAGTTCTTGAGCGAACGGTCCTTGCTGCGAAACCGCAGACCAAAGAGGGTGATGCCTGCCAGGTAAATCGCTACCAGAGAGAGATCGACCGAGCTCAGCCGGTGCAGCATGCAACCTCGCGGACTAGTTTATCGGGGGAATACCCATATCCGCCGGCGCCGGCAGCGTGCGGTGCTGGCGCCATTCATCATGGGCGGCCACGAATCGCGCGCTCCGCAGTGCCCATAGCTGGGTCGCAAGATCGTAGCGAACCAGGACATTCTGCAACCAGTAAGGCCGGTTTTCGCGAAGCCAGAGCTGGGAATATTGCAGACGAGTATAACTGTATCGGTTTCGTATATCGTCACATAGTCCATCGGTGCCGGAGATGCTGCCCATCAGGCCGGAGACGAGCTTTGCGTTTTGCGCGTCTGCCTGCCATACGTAGGCCTGGTTATAGACCTTGGCGATGGCATCGGCTGTTTCAAATTTCTGGCCAATGAAATCGAACTTCCGCGCGCCCAGCTCGATGGCATCGACGGCGTCGGTCTCTCGCAGCGGGGCGGCGTCGCGGGCCTGCGCCAACAGGGTCAGGGCACGCTCCGCATGCAGGCGTAGAGGAGAAATAAGCGGCCGCAACTCGGCGGCTGCGCCCTGCCCTTCCGCACTCCAGGGATCGACCCAGAACAGCATATCGGTTGGCTCCTTCACCTTCGCCTGCTCCAGCAGCTGGTAAATCGCCATCAGCTCGCGCTGCGCCTCATTGATCTTGCCTGTCCGGTCGCCGTGAAAGACCGGTCCATACGCATCCTGGAACTGTGCCACGTCGGTCGTTCCCTGCTGCCAGCCTGCCGCGGCGCCGAAGAGCACGCCGTACCAATCCTCCTGAAAGAGGCCCTCGCCATCATCGTTCCAGACCGTATTCAGCACCCCTGTGCTGTGTGCCGCCTGGCCATCGCGAACGAATCCATGGATATTGCGCAAGCCGGAATCATTATCCGGAAAGACGCGGTTCCAGTTGCTTACCCCGGGGGCGACCCAGGTTTCCATCCCCGCGTCGGTGTAGGGTTTGAGCCACGCCGCATAGCCGCCCGGCTCGGGAGAATAGGTCCAGGCCACGGCAATCATATCCTTAGGCAGCCGCTTCACCTGATCGGGACTATTCATGGCAATATCCCCCCAGAAGAGCAGGCGGCGATGCAGCGGGGCCAGCTTGTCATGAATCCGCAGCAGGAAGTCGACATACACCGCGCCCAGGCCGCGGGCGGCTACGTCGGCGTGGGTCTGTCCTTTGCCCAGGTCCGCCGTCTCGTCGGCGCCGATGTGCAGAAACGGCCCGGGGAACATGGTCGCGATCTCAGTAAATAGCTGGCTGATCAGGTCGAGCGATCCGGCCTGGCCGGGAGCGAGCACATTGCCTATCGGAGTTTCCGCCAGCTGTGTGTACTGCTCGTATTCCAGGATGCGGTGCAAGTGCCCGAATGCCTCTTGCTCGGGAATGATGGTCACATGGTAGGCGCGCGCGTACTCGACCAGCTGGCGCACATCTTCCCGGCTCATGCTGCCGCCGGGCAGCCCAGGCAACGGGTTCGACTGGTATTGCAGCGTGTTCTCAAAGTACGGAGAGTAGACGTTGATTTTGTACGCCGCCAGCGTTTGTATCTGGCGCTTCTGAAAATCCAGCGTGGGAAATGGGCCGCGTGACAGGTCGTCGGATATGCCTCGATAGCGCATGGCGGGCCAATCGCGGATCACCGCCTTTTCGAGGACCGCGGAAGCACCATCGCCGTTGGTCATCTGCTTTACGGTTTGCGCGCCATAGAAGATACCGGCCGATGTAGCCGCAATCACCGCCAGGCCCTTCCCCTCCGGCACAATGGCATACCCTTCATCATGCATTGCATCGTCGAAACCCAGGTTGGCACTGCTCAGGAGCCGTGTCCCCTGACGCGATTGCGCTTGGAGCAACCGGATGACAACACCGCGTCCCTTGCGCACATGTAGTTTCTCGAACCAATCGGAGAGGTCCTGCGCGGCAAAGCGATCCTCAGGATCAGAACCCGCTGTAACCGATACGCCATGAGCCAGGCTGACAGCACCGCGCGCAGAGTATTCGCGGGGCATGGGAATCAGCATTGGTTTTTCTTCGGGAGCCGTGGCCGCCTGGGCGATTCCCAATGAGCCTACCGCTAATACCGCGAGCGCAATCCATTGTTTGAACGGCAATATCATCTCCGTAGTGCGGGCAGTCCGAGTGACCCTCAACTCCGTTTCGATCGTGCCACGGACCAATGGGTGCCCCATATCTCGCTCGTTTTTCGCGAGATGTGGGAGACGCAAACCTTGATATTGGTTGCCAGTAGCCCGGCAAATCCGCAGGTGAAGCGCCGTGGTCTCCCACATCTCGCGAAAAACGAGCGAGATATGGGGCACCCATTGGTCCGTGGCACCGAGTAAAACAAGTTTCAACTCTTCTTACCCTCGCCTTCAGTGATGGTGATGTACTTGTCAATCGCCAGCCCGGTAAACCTTTCCGTAAGGCCGCTGGGCTCAGGCCACTTCACTTCCAGCCAATCGATCTTGGGCCGTGCTCCGATGCCCAGCACCAGGCGCGGATCATGCGACGACAAATAACTGCCTCCGCCAACTTTCGTTCGGCTGCGCTTGAGATCTCCGGCCTGGTAGGTGACACGCGCGCCGATGGCGTCGCGGTTCGCCTTTTTCCCCACCAGCTTGATTCCCAGCCAATGATTGTCTTTGGCCGCTGTGTTGCGCAACAGCAAGGGAGCCGCGTCGTTTACCGAGACCAGGACGTCGACCGCGCCATCGTTATCGAAGTCGCCGATCGCCAGGCCCCTCGCGGAAAGATTCCGGGCAAAGATGGGACCGCTTTCCGCGCTTACATTGCGCAGCGTCTTGCCGTCATTGTGGAACAGCAAGAGCGGCTCGCGATAGGTTACATCCTTCTGCATGGTCTCGATCAGATCGTCAGGATTGCCGTTGGCCAGAAACAAATCGAGATTGCCATCGTTGTCGTAGTCGAAGAACTTCAGCCCCCAGCCGCTCATCAGCCGCGTCGCCGCACCGATCTGGGTCTGGTTGGCTTGGTCGTCAAAGGTTTCATCGTGATTATTCTGGTAAAGGGAAAACCTCTCGTGGTCGATGTTAGCCACGAACAGATCCATCCAGCCGTCCTGGTTCACATCGGCTGAATCCACTCCCATGCCCGAGCGCGGACGGCCGGTCTCGCTGTATCCCACGCCTGCCAGGGCTGCGATCTCCTCAAACTTGCCATTGCCGCGGTTCATGAAGAGGAAGTTCTGCGCCGTGTCGTTGGCGACGAAAAGGTCCATCCTGCCGTCGTTGTTAAGGTCGGCCGCGACTACGCCCCAGGCCTTGCCCAGGCTCTTCGCTATACCTGAAGACTTGCTGACATCGGTGAATGTTCCATCGCCATTGTTGTGGAAGAGCCAGCTGGCCGTAGGCTTGTATAGCGTCGGCACACAATACCCAGGCTTGTTGTACGCCACGCAATTCAGGTTTTTGGATTTATTGAAGTCTACAAAGTTACAGACGAAGAGATCCAGCCGCCCGTCGTTGTCGTAGTCGAACCAGACCGCGCTTGAGCCCCATCCAGGAGCCTCAACGCCCGCCTTTGCGGTAACGTCGGTGAAGGTCCCGTTGCCGTTGTTGCGGTACAAAATGCTTTTCCCGTACTGTGTCACATACAGATCGGGAAAACCGTCTCCGTCGTAGTCGCCCACGGCGACGCCCTGCCCATAGCCTCCGGCCGCCACTCCTGCTTTCTCTGTGACGTCGCTAAAGGTCCCATCGCGATTGTTGCGATAGAGCGCGTTGCCCAGGGGCGGATTGGGATCGTAGAAGTCACACTTGCCGCTGTTGACCAGATAGATGTCCATCCATCCGTCGTTGTCGTAATCGAGAAACGCGCATCCTGCGCCCGTGGTTTCCGGCAGGTATTTCTGCGCAGACTTGCCCGCCGTGTGTACCCAGCTGATGTGGCTGGCCGACGCCGGCACTTCTTCAAAAGGATAGGCCGCCGCCGATGCGCCGGCCGAGCGGCTGAACGCAGTACAACCGGCAGCGCCGGCCAGGCTCCAGAGAAAATCCCGTCGAGATAGCCTGCCTATCACTGCGGATTCTGGGCTCCCTGGCCGCCCGCGGCCGCCGAGGTCTGTTGTTGCAGGGCGAATTCGCGTTCCGCATCTTCTTTGCGCCCGGTGCGTGCGTACGCGGTCGCCAGGCTGTAGTGTCCCGCGGGGTTCGCCGGTTGAAGTTTAACCGCCTTCTCCAGCGGGCCCACGGCGTCGGGATAATTCTTCTGTGCTAAGAGAGACATGCCCAGCCCCAGGTAGGCATCGGCGAAGTTCGGCTCCAGCTGCGTAGCCTTGGAGAAGTGCTTCACGGCTTCGGGCAAGTCCGTGGCCTGGCGCGCCAATTCTCCCAGCACATATTCTGCCCCCGCATTCGCAGGATCGATGGCCAGTTCAGCCTGCAGCTCCTTCTTTGCCTGCTCGGCAAAATCAGGCGCGGGGTTCGGCTTCGAAAGCAGAAGCCGCGCCAGGCGGAAGTGAATGCCCGGGTATTGCGGATTTTGCTCCAGGATCTTGCGGTAATCTTTTTCGGCCGCGTCCCATTTGCCCTGTACTTCGCTGGCGTCGGCATCCATTTCGAGCGCCGGAACAGAATTGGGAGCGGTGCGCGCCAGCTCTCGCGCGGCACGCGTCGATAGATCGGAATACGCGTGGGTCAACACATACAATACTTCGGGATCATGGGGAAACTGGCGACTCAACATCCGCAGAAAATCCTGCAGGGCTTCCGTCTGCTGCAGCGAAGTGGCACAGCGGACGCCGTCCAGACCCATCCTCTTTTGCAGCTCTTTGTCCGTGACGTGCGCCGCGCCTTTTTCCAGCACCGGCAACGCCTCGGCACAACGGCCGCTCTCCGCCAGCGACGCAGCATGCTCATAAGCGGCCGGGCTAACCGGGGCCGCCTTGCTCGGAACCTGCGCTGGGGAGGGGACGCCAACCGCAAGGGCTAGTGAGATTAGGGGGGCCAGCTTAGAGAATGGAAGCATTATTTACGCATCAAGAGAAAAGGGGCAGACACGCTTACCGCGTCTGCCCCTGAGTCTATCAGGCGCCTAGAAGTAGAACTTGAAGGCGAATTGGATGTTCCTTGCGGGCTGCGATGTGTTGATCAAGCCAAAGGTAGTACTCGGGAAGTTGCTATTGAAATGGCCTAACTGAACATTGTTGAATGCGTTCAGGAAGTCGCCCCGGAACTGAACATACTTCGCCTCGGTGATATGGACGTTCTTCAACAGGCCGAGGTCGGTATCGGAGTACCCGGCGCCGGTGATGGGTCCCTGCGCAGGGCAGTTGCCGAAGGTACCAGTCGCTGGATTCGAAATCCCATCCGGACTAACCCACTGATAGCCCTGGAAGGCGCCGGAGAAGCTCGGCTGACGTCCATACACCGTCTGTTGTGCCGCGCAATTGGGACGAGCTCCACGAGATCCAGTCCCCGAAGTGTCGGTCGCCTCGTAAAGAGCAATCGGGAAACCGCTGTGAATGGAGATGATGGTCGAAAGTTGCCAGCCGCCTACGACCGCATTGGCCACCGAGTTCATGTTCTTGCCGATCAACTTACCTTTTCCAATCGGCAGATCATAGGTCGCGTACGCGGCCAGTACATTCCTCGAGTCGTAGTAGCAACTGGCGTAATCGGCATGAGGATTGTACATGTTCTGATAGTACGGATTCTGCGCCGTGGTCTGAGCCGCGGCGCCCCAGGTACCGTAATATCCGCTGTTGTTGGTGAGGCAGTGTGACCAGGTATAAGCAACCTGCCCCTCGAGTCCGTTTGAAACGCGCTTCTGCAACACAGCCTGCAGCGCGTTGTAGGTCATAAACCCGGTCGTCGACGTCCCGGAGACCTCCGAGATGTCATTCACCAGCGCGGGATTGCCTGTGAAGTACAGACTCGGTGTCACTACCCCATCGGTGAGGGTTTTCTGCGAGTACGGGGTTGGCACCATCAAGTGGGTTCCGTGCTGGCCGACGTAGCCAACCTGAAACGTCGTCGTGGGAGTGGCTTCGCCCTGGACCGTCAGGTTCCACTGCTGATCCATCGCGGGTTGAATGGTTTTATCCCAGACGTAAAGGATAGCTCCGGCGAACGGATCGCCCGGGACGGCCTGGATGGGACCTTGCTGCGACTGGTAGGTAGGGCTGTTGTAGGTAGCGGTAACTTCCGTCGGGGTAAAGGGTGGATTGCGGGGGAGCCGCAGGTTGGTGCCGGTTCCTTCCAGGTAAGAAGAAATCGTATAGGCCCCACGCACGACTGTCTTACCGCCCCAATAGGCAGGCGTCCAGGCAAAGCCGACGCGAGGTTGAATAGCCGGCAGTCCGTAGGCCGCGTTATAGAGACCGCGGCTGTTGCCGTTTTGCCCCGCATACTCAAGTGCACCCGTAACCAGATCCACGTTGAGCTGGCGATTGTTCAGCTCAACCCAGGGCGTGGTCGCTTCGTAGCGCAGTCCCAGGTTCAGCGTGAGTGTAGGCAAAATGCGCCAGTCGTCCTGACCATAGCCGCCAAACCTCCAGTTCTCCTGGTGCCATGCGGCAGTTGGGCCAACACCCTTGCCGGTTCCGCCCACATACCCGGTAAAAAAGTCGGAGGAGGGATCCCCGGTGAACGCGCCACCGTAAATAAGAGAACCGTACTCGCCGCTGTTGCCGCTATAAAAGTTGCTCATGCGGAAGCGCCATAGCTGAAAGCCTGCCTTGAAGACATGCTTGCCGTGGGTAATCGTCACCCCATCATCAAACTGGATCACGGTGTCGGCGAAGTTTGAGTTGACCAGATTGCTGCCGACGTTGGTGAGTGTCCCCTGGTTGATCTCGGTGGCGGTGCCGCCCCCGAAGCCGAGCTCCAGCAGGCCAGGTCCGTTGGTATTGGCGTTGGCAATGCCCAGGTTGTCGCCCAGATTGCCGATGCTGGGGACAAAGCTGGCCCCACTGGAATACGTGATCCAAGACGCTCCAAAACGGGCTTCGTTCAGGATGTTGGGACTGAAGGTGTGGGTCCAGGTTCCCACCGCGTTACTCATCGGAATGTGGACGTAAGAATTGCCCTGAATCAACTGGGAGTTGGTGGTCGGGTCGTTTTGGTACGCCTGCGAATAACGGGCGCTGAGGCGGTCTCTCTCCGTGACATTCCAGTCGATTTTGGCATCGCCCTGATCCGTATCGATAGCCTCGTTGGTGAGGTTGACGGCGTTGTTGATGGGGTTGCTGTTGATCGGCGTGGGGTAATACTTTGAGGCAAAGAGAGCTGCGGCCACCGGGTTGATCTGGGTCATGGGAATCTGGTTGCCGGCATAGGGCACACCGGTAATCGGATTCTTAAGCGGGGTCGAGATCTGAGAGAAGTCCCCGTTGCGCTCGGCGGCGGTGAACACCGTCATGTAGTTGGACGTTGTCGGATGATCGAAACGCTGCCCTTGATAGTCGGCGAAAAAGAACAACTTGTCTTTCCAGACCGGGCCGCCAACCGTACCCCCGAACATATTCCAGCGCAATGCAGCCCGGGGCAGGAAATTGCCGGGGCCATCAAATTTGTTTTCCCACTGGTTGGCATTCAAAACGTTATTGCGGAAGAACTCCCACGCATCGCCATGGAACTGGTTGGTGCCCGATTTGATGGAGGCATTGACGATGCCACCCTGGAAATTGCCGAACTCCGCCGGGGCGTTGGAGGTGATCAGGTTGAATTCCTGGATGGAGTCGGGGGAGGGCGTGATGGCCAGGTTGTTTTCCGACGTCTGGTTGTTATCCATGCCGTCCAGGATGAAGTTGTTCGACTCCTCACGGTTGCCATTGATCGACGGACGGCCACCGTAATTGGCATTGTCGCCGCTATTGAAGGTGGAGTTGTCAGCAGTGATGCTGCCCGGCGCCAGCAGGGTCAGCTCGACGTAGTTACGCGTCGCCAGCGGAATGCCGGTGATGGTGCTGGAATCAATGAGCGTGCTGACCTGTGTCGTATCGGCCTGCAGCTGAGGCGCTTCGGAGGAGACCTGCACGGTATTGGTGACCGCGCCGACCTTCATTTTGAAGTCGAGCCGGGCCCGCTCATTCAGCACCAGGGTGAGGGGCGGCTGGACGGTGGTGTCAAAGCCGGTATCCTCAGCTTTGACTTCATAGGTTCCAACCGGGAGATTAGTGAAGTTGAAAACACCACCCTGGGTCGACTTGGTGGTGAAAGCCGTACCCCGTTCAGTGTCGCTGGCGGTGATGGTGGCGCCGTCCAGGGCTGCTCCGGACGCATCTTCGACTGTGCCGGTGATCGACGCGGTGGTCTGCTGACACCACGCGGGCTGAAGAACGCTAAGGGACCCCAGGACCATTACGAGGGCTACGCCCCATAAGGTGATTCGCTTCATACTCGCCTCCAAAAATCTACATACTTACCGGGGCCCTACTGGCAGGAACGATGGCAACTCTTCAACTGGCTGCTCTTCACCGGGGGTATTGATTTACTTCAGTTACCGTACTATATGTCCAGTTTCGATCGAATTGCAAGCAAGATTATTGTTGAAATCTTTTTTTCTTAATCTGCCCTTCAAGAAGGAATATGGCAATTGCGGTAAGCACGATGGCGACAAAGTAGCCTGGGACCTATCAGGGAAAGCCCTAGCGGGCGGGGAGGCGTCCCGAAGGGATGCCTGAAAAACGCCCGGAAACGTCATCCTTTGGGGGGTTGGACTTACTTCAGGCTGGAGTCAATAGTCGCGGCAGATCATTGCGTATAAGCAATCCCGTCCTTCACATTGCTCAGTTCGGTGTCCACTACCCATTGGCTATCGATCCGGCGAACCTCGCCTGCAAGCACTGTGCTGACGCCTAAAGTGCGGCCGATCGCCACTGCGTTTTGAGCTCCGGAGGGGAAACGGTAGACCGCGCTGCGAGCGATCACCCTGTGGGAGATAGAGGGACAGCTTACCTATTGGAGCCATTTTGCGGGGGGATAGGTGTCGTGTCCCCTTATCCAACCGGAGCGGGTCAGATCCTACGAATCTCCATTCCTTGGCGGACGCAAATTGCCCATGGTAGCGGTGGTAAACCGGGTTTTGGTTTTCTGCGCTGCCAGCAGGGCCGCCGTTCGAATACGTCCATTGAGCGCCCTGGCACCCTAGCAGCAAATCTGGCCTTGTCACGCATGATCAGAAGGCGAGATGCTGACATCAGGTACGCAGATCACCATGGATCAAGAGGAAAAGAATGGCAGTCCCCCGCCTTCTGACGAGCAGCCTTCCGCACAGCCCGAAAACCCGCTGACTGCCGCTGCGCCGGCCACAGAGCAGGTGGAGCCACCGCCCCAGCCCATCTCGCCCAGCATTCGCCTGGAAAAGAAGCATCCGCTCGCCATCCGCTGGATGCATTGGGTCAATTTTCCCGTGTTGTTCACCATGATCTGGAGCGGCCTGCTCATCTATTGGAACGATTCGGACAATGCTTACAAGCATCCTCACGCGGTCTACCGGGTCGGCATTGGACCTGTCACCCTTGTCCGCTTCTTCCCGGAGTGGTTCTGGAAGGCTATGAACGCTCCGTACCATGTGACGGAGGGCCTGGGGTATCACTTCTTTTTCGCCTGGATCTTTGCCCTGAACGGGCTCGCCTACGTGCTTTACACCCTCCTCTCCGGGGAATGGCACTTTGTCTTCCCTGATCGGGAGAGCCTGAAACAAGCCATCCTCGTGACATTAAAGGACCTGCACCTGAGCAAGTACCTGCCGCCGCAGACCAAGTACAACGGCGCGCAAAAAATTGCCTACACATCCGTAACCCTCATGGGCGCCGGGAGTCTGATCACTGGGCTGGCCATTTACAAACCGACCCAGCTGCACTGGATCACCACCTTGCTCGGCGGATACGAGATGGCGCGGTGGGAGCACTTCCTGCTCACCCTCGGCTTCTGCGGGTTCTTTCTGGTTCACATCACCCAGGTAGTTCTGGCCGGCTGGAACAATTTCCGCAGCATGGTGAGCGGTCTGGAAGTGAAGCCCATCCACGAGCCGTCGCTTGAGGGGGAAAGAAAGAGCTGGTGATGACCCAACTCGAAGACAAGCACCCGGATGCAGCAAAGCAGAAGGCGGCCGACGAGGCAATACTGCGGGAAAGCCGCAAGCACACCCGCCGCAGCTTCGCCCTCGCCGCCGCAGGCGTAGCTGCCGGGTGGGGCTTCTATCAGTGGCTCGATCGCAGCCACCCCATTGAGATGCAGCCGGCGCCCTTGCGCAGAGCCTTCCAGCTCAACGACAGGCTTTCCCATGCGCTCTTCGACGACCGCGCACTGGCGCCGACCTACCCACTGAAGCGAGCCCGGGATCTGCGGGTGAACGGCGTTTATGGGCTGAAGCAGGCGCTGGTGCCCGAGAGTTGGCGGCTGCAGATGACTGGGGTGGCGAACGCCAGGGGCTATTCCCAATACGCCGCCGACGTTACGGCCTGGGAATACCAGTACGCGGATGTGAAGACCACGGAAGATCAGGGACACGATACCAAGGTCGCCCCGAGCGCCGACACCGCGGAGAAGATGGCGCCCGCCTCCATGGTGGAGGGCGAAAAAATTCGCGAGGTGCGCGCCGGCAGGATGCCGCGTGGGCTGGAGGAGGCGGGCCGAAGCCACTCCACACTTGACCCCGGCACACCCGGTTTGCTGCTGACCCTGGACGATATCCTCAAGCTGCCGAAACACGAGTTGGTGACGCAGTTCAAGTGCATCGAAGGATGGAGCCAGATTGTGCATTGGGGTGGAGTGCGCATGGCGGACCTGGTTGCCGCCTACCCGCCGGAAAAAGGGAGCGATGGCCGGCTACCGCGTTACGTGTACATGGAAACGCCGAATGGTGACTACTATGTCGGTTACGATTTGAAAGTTTGCCTGCACCCCCAGACGCTGCTGGTTACCGAAATGGGCGGCAGCGCGCTCACCCAGTATCATGGCGCGCCGCTAAGGCTGCATGCGCCCACCAAGTACGGTTACAAGCAGATCAAGCGTATCGGGCTCATCGCCTATACCAACCAGCGGCCCGACGATTACTGGACCAAGCTCGGTTACGATTGGTACGCGGGTCTCTGACCGTGGCCACAGCGGCGAAACCCGTCCGCCTGCGCCTGGTGCGCGGCAAGGGCGATCTGCTGCTTGCCCAGGTGGCGCGGCACATCGAAGATCAAATCGCTCACGGCCGGCTACTTCCTGGCGATCGTCTACCCAGTGAGAGGGCGCTCGCCGAGCAGCTTGGCCTCAGCCGCAACACCGTAACCGCCGCCTACCAGCTGTTGGAGAAGCACGGAACCATTCGCCGCGTGGCTCATCGTGGGGCCTTTGTCTGCCCCTCCGGGCCGCCGGAAAATCCTATTGAGTGGAGCAGCAAGATATCCCGGCAGGCTCATCTGCTGGACGAGCCGGTGCTGGAGATGCTGGCGCAAAGCCGGCTCCCCAATCTGCGCTACCGCCTTTCGGCGGGCACGCCCGCGCTCAGCTGCTTTCCGCTCGTCCCCTTCCGCAAAGCCGTGAACAAGATACTGGCCAAGGATGCTCTGCTGGCCATGGCCATTGCGCCCACCGAGGGCCAGCCTCGTCTGCGCCGCGCCATTGCCGCGTTAGACGAGGTGGAGAGCAGTCACATACTGGTTGTGGCCGGCGCGCAGGAAGGCATCGACCTGCTGGCCCGCTGCCTGATCGAGCCGGGAGACCGGGTGATCATCGACCGGCCCACATTTCCCGGCGCCATCCAGGCCTTGCGGGCGGCCGGGGCGCGGCTGCTGGAATGGGATACGGCAGAGTGGTCGATCGAAGTGCTGGAGCGATTGCTGATTGCCTACCATCCGAAGTTGATCTTCACCATGCCCACCTATCACAACCCAACTGCGCGAACCATGGATGAGGAGCAGCGGGAGAAATTGCTCAGGTTGGCCGCGCGCTACCAGGTTCCCATCATCGAGGACGATGTTTACTCCAGAACTTGCCTGTATGGGTCGGTCCCGCCTTCTCTCTATCGCATGGACCAGCACAACGTGGTCATCTATCTCAGCACCTTCTCCAAGGTGCTGGCGCCGGGGTTGCGCCTGGGCTGGATTGCCGCTCCACCGCACATGGTCAAGCAACTGTCGCTGATCAAGATGCGCGCCAACCTGTTTACCGAAGGCTTATTGCAACTCACGCTGGCCGAGTTGCTGGAGAACGGCACGTTTGACGAACACCTCACGCGTCTGCGGACAACCCACACGGGTTTGCAACAGATCGCCGTGAATGCGCTCCGGCAGAGCTTCTCCGCCCAGGAGCTGGAATTTTCCGCGCCCCAGGGCGGTCTTTACATCTGGTGCCGCTGGCGGCGCACGGTGGATATGGAGGAGGTCCTCTTGCGAGCGCAGCAGAAGGGTGCAAGCGTTGCGCCTGGCCGTGCCTTCTTCGCCGGCTCGCCGGATGAGAACCGTTTTCGCATCTGCTTTACCGCAAGCTCCGAGCGTGACCTGCCCGAAGCAATTCGCCTATTAGCCGAGGCTTTCCATGGCGCGTAAGTAGGGCTTCTGATCATGTCTGGGTGGCCCATTCAAGCCTTCTTTTGGCTTGAGTGGGGTTGTTGCGGACCCCAACCCTCTGTTCCGTGCCATCCCGAGCAGCAAACTTGCCTGCGGCAAGTTGAGGGAGGACTGAACGACGCGAAGGTTGATTATGGGGAATGCGGGTATCACAAATGAATTGTCATCCCGACCGGAGCGAACCCGGAAATCCGGGTGAGCGCAGTGGAGGGACCTGCGGTTCACCTGATCGGCACCCAACTCAACCGGAAGCCCCATCGTTGTTCATCCCGAACACCTCAACTGCCACGCTGCACTGGAGAGAACCGCGTGTGCGCCTTTCCATGAAGAAAGGCGCATGAAGTTTGCCAAAGCCACCAAGTTTCCACGGGAAATCCGGGGAAGGGCTGGGTCCTATCAAAAATGATCCGAGCGTCGTAGGTGCGGCACCAAACCCTCCTATTTCATGGATCCGAGGACCTCGTGCACCGTACCTGCGGTCTTTGATGCCTGATTCCGATTCCGCGAGTTCGTGACCAAATCCCAAGTCTGGACTAGATCTTCAGCAAGCCACGAAACCCTCTGCCGCGGTAAAAACAGGGAGCGGTGTTGTGATACACAAAGACACGGCCGAAGCGGCGGTCGCCGAACATAGCTCCGCCTAGTTTGGTAATTTCAGCAGGTGTTTTCAACCAGCTCTGCGTCTTCGTATCGAAACTTCCCAGCTTCTGTAGCTCCCGGTATTGCTTTTCTGTTAGCGGCTCAATCCCCATCGTATCCGCCATATCTAAGACGTTGCCGGCTACACGCAATCCTTCCTTCTCCCTTTTCTCCTGCCCTTCACGGTCGTAGCAAACGTTTCTACGGCCCTGGGGACTCTCCGCCGAACAATCACAGAAGACGTATCGGCCCGTCTCTTTGTCCTTGCCGATAACATCCGGTTCGCCGCCCGTTCGTTCCATTTCACTAAGTGACCAAAGTGGTCCGCTCTTCCGTACAAGCCTGGCTTGCAGGTCGGCCCACTCAAGACCTTCATGACGCTGCATATTCTTCTGAAAGCGTTCTTTCAGTGCTTTGAGAAGCTCATCATGTTGTTCCTTCGAGAGAGTCACAGGAGACATAATCTTAGCTCCGCAAATCGCGCCGGGACCGTCGAAGGAGCAACTCTGCCGCGCCAACCTACCCGTAATGATAATGGCAAGTCGCTCCTTCTGGGCAGCCTGAAGGAGGCTGGCCACGTTCGCACTCCGCGCATTTCCGTCAGCCGCCGTATCTTCGCGTCGATCGACGACCGTGATCGTGCCTATTTTCGGATTTTCTGTGGAGCTTGGTGGTGCCATCGAACTGCATGCGGCTATCCGTGAAGTTGACCACCGGCTTTGCCGACCCAAGGGGGGATGAAACGGTATTGTTTGGGGACCTCTCGTGCCACGGCCCAACGGGTGCCGTTGATCTGTGCCACGAGAACAAAAAATACGCGGGATGAATCGGTGCCTCGGTTTAGCGACTCAGCGATTTTGCACCGATTGACCGATCGTCGCGGTAAAGGTTGACGAAGAAGGCAGAACTTCTATTTCTTGTTCTTCTCTTGTTTGGGTGCGGAGTAACCTTGGCGTGCCTGTAACCGCATGCCTTCTCCACCCACTTTCACGTCCAAGCGATGATAGGAACCGTCTGGCTTCACGCCGTCGGGTGAAAATTCAAGCATGTAGACAACCTCAGGGGCGTCCGTCAGGCTCTTGAGTCCCGCCCCCAGGTCGTTGCTGTTGTGAAAGAAGGCCCCGCCGGTCCCGTCGGCGAGTTCTGACATCACGTCTTCGGCGCGCTGCATAGCGGCGAGGTGTGTTGAATCGATGATTTGCCCCCCGCCTCTCTCACGGATGTCGGTTACGCCGGTGTACAGCCCGCGCGCATCGAGGGCGTTGATGCTCATGTTGGACTGTACTGCCAAGTCCATGATCTGCGATTCCCAGCCCAAGGCCTCCGGCGTAATGGATACGAAGCCGGGCGACAGAAGGATCAGGGTGCGTTGTCCCGGCAGTTTGGCCGTTCTGCGGACATACTCCTTGATCGTAGCAAGGGTTACCTGAACGTCCTGGTCGCCAACCATCAGAACTCGCCTTGCGGCGGATTCCACCATTCCCTGAGCCATCTGGAGATCGCGCTGCCTGTCCAGGGCCGGGTCACAAGCGAATACCTGCGCCAACGCCTTTGCGAATGCCGGGCCATCGTGCTTATTCTCGATCAGGTCGGCTTCGTAGTACTCGATTTTGGGACATTCCGCCGCACTCCCCGTGTAGAGGCTTCGCGGCTGCAGGCTGATGATCGCGTCATGCAATTTTGCGCGATCCCGGGTCAGACCACTGTTGACTTTTCCAGAGGTCGAGACAACGGCGGCCATATCTGAGCCGGCCAATGCCCCGTCCAGCGCTTTTGCATCGATTTTCTTCAGATACGCCAGTTCTTCGGCGCTCAAATGCAGGTCATCGAAAAGGTATACGGTGATTCGTTTTGGCAGGGTCTCCGGCTGGGGTGCAGCATTCGGGGTACCCCGTTGTGCAGCGTTGATCGCACCGCTCCCGGTATTGCTCTCCGTCACCTCGCGCCTCTCAACCGTGAATCCGGAGATAACTTGCGGCTTGCCATTGTCAAAAACCTGGAAGTCTTCTTTTTTCAGGCCGCCCACTGCGTGGCCTTGCTTATCGCGGACGACAACCGGCACAAACACCCGGTTGACGTTCACTACGACCTTGGGAGACGTATCCTGAGAATCCTGTGCTGGTTGAGTGAGCTCGTGCACGGGAGCAACGCCAGGCAACAGAGCAGGGAGATCGGGCACATTCGCCCGCTCGGATTCATCCGGAATTTCCTCTTTCTGCTGCGCAGTGACGGTGCTGTCGGCGGGGGGAGAAACTTCCTGAACACGGCTCGTTTGCGCCCGGGAATCTTGTGGTTGCGGCGTCGCATTATCCTGGACGATCCTGGTCGTGGCAGCGAAGCGATGATAGCCGGTGAACAGACTCTCGTTCAACCATTGGGTCGGCGCATCCGTCGGCATGCGAGTGAGAGGGTCCAGATTGGCGCCGTTGACCGCCATGGAGAGAGCCACGCTGCGCACCGGGCAAATGAACTCGCTCTCGCCGATTTGAACCGGGCCATACTGCACCAGGATCGAAGCCCTCCTGAACTGGGCGCTGCCTTTCGTGTCGGCGTCCATGGTGATGCGTAGAATGGTCCCGGTGACCGGGTCCACCCAGAGTGAACCGTGATAGCCGGGCCTGGTGAGAAAGGTCGATGCGTTGGAGCCGCCGCCGGTCGGTTTTGCGTCGATGCTTGAACCCTGGCGGGAGCCGACGGAGGTCGTTGCCGTGGCCTCAAGCGACGACTGCCGCGGAAGTGAGTTGATAACCTCGAAGTGCGAGGCGGAGCTTGGAACTGAATAATGGAAAACTGCGACCGGCCCCGCGGCGGCCTGTTCCCAGTGGCTCCAGTTCACCTTGCCTTTGACGGTGTCGGTCAGGATCATACTCAGCGTGGACCCGAACTCCCCCCCGGAAATCAGTCCAGACTGTTGCTGCCAACGAGCGGAGCCCGCGGTGGTGGATGGATGGGTCCGTTCGTCGAACGTAGAGATTTCCCGGCTCGAAGTGCCCGCCAGGTGCAGGCCCGAGCGAACCGGCCAGCCGCCTTTCGCGCTCACCTGAGGTCTGTCATCGAATTGGTTTGTGGTCTGGATGGCAAAGAGGTTGGGCAGTTGCGGTACGTTATGCGCGACATAGCTTCGCGCCGCCTCGATCATCCGTTGCTGAGCTGCGTCGTCGGGAGCTGGGGTGGACGGGATCTCGCTTGCCGGTGGGTCGAGAAAAGCCGACTGATCAGCAAGCAATTGCAAAGCCAGCGCTGCTTGGGAGCCCGCATCGAGATATGCGGCGAGCCGGGTGAGCGTAGCCTCGGTCAGCCGTTCCGAAAGCTCTAAGCCGCCAATTTGGCGCGCAATTTCCGTGTCCGGCCTGTGCGCGGTATGGGCGGCAGTCAGCGCCTGCTCCAGTTGTGCCACGGTGACGCGCTTTGACGCCCCGGCGATGGACGCCAGCGAAGCCAAAAGCACCAGCAGAATCAACCGCCGCGTCGGCGCTGTCCCCTTTTCGTGCATATCTGGTCTTCTGTGATCATGGAATACTGGGCTTTCGAGGCCATGGTCGGGGAGAAGCTTGGTGAGGTGAAGTTACACGTTCCAGGGAGATGGATGCAAACTCTGGATGGACGGCGTCTTAGGCGCATGGTTGGGCGATGGAGAGTTCCGGCGAGGCTGAACGACATTGCCTATGATCGCTATCACACTCCATGAATCCAAAACCATGAGTGGGTGGCGCTCGCCTGACCTGGGGGGCCATGCAGAGGGACCCCGATCCCGGTTCCCACCCGGGCCTTTCAGAGTCTGCGTGAGAACTCGGATTATCCAGCCCCGAACCCGGATTTCCTGCCACGCAGCGCTGGACGAGGCCGCGCGTGCGCCTTTTCAGTAAGGAAAGGCGCATGAAGTTTGCCAAAACCACCAAGTTCCACAGGAAATCCGGGGTAGGTGCTGCACCAAACCTCCCTATTTCGTGGATCCAAGCGCTTCGAGCACCATACCGGCGGCCTGGGATACGCTCCCCGCGCCCAGGGTCATGATCACGTCGCCGTCCTTGGCCTGGGCCACGGTCCGGCTTACCGCCTCTTCGAAGGACACCGCATACTGCACCTCATTGCGGCCGATGACACGGACCAGCGCGGGCGCATCCACACCCGCGATGGGCTCTTCGCTGGCCGCGTAGATATCCAGCACCTGCACTGTGTCGGCATCATCGAACGCGGTCGCAAACTCGGCCATCAAATCCCGCGTGCGGGTATAACGATGGGGCTGGAAGATCACGTGGACCCGGTGATAACCGCACTCCCGTGCCGCGCTCAGCGTAGCCCGAATTTCCGTGGGGTGATGACCATAGTCGTCGACCACATTCACCCCGCGAGCGCAGCCTTTCAACTGGAACCGTCGATCCACCCCGCGGTAACCGCCGAGCGCCCGTGCAATATCCTCACCCGGCACGTCGAGTTGCGTGCCAATCGCCACCGCAGCGGTTGCATTAAGCACGTTATGGCGTCCGGGGACATGCAAAGCGAAAGGGCCAAGCACCAGGCCGTCCGCGACCACCTCAAAACGGGACCGTATGCCTTCCGCGGGGGGAAGCATGCGCACCACATAGTCGGCAGCCGAAGAAAAACCGTAAGTGAACACCCGCCGCTGCACGCGGGGCAGCAGCGCCGCCAGCAACGGATTGTCGATACACGCCGTGCACGCTCCATAGAATGGAACCCGCTCCATGAATTGCAGGAACACCGCCTCCACATCGTCCATGTCGCGGTAACAATCCATGTGCTCACGGTCGAGGTTGGTGACGACGGAAAGAATCGGCGAAAGCTTGAGAAAGGAGCGGTCACTCTCGTCGGCTTCCGCCACCAGGTACTGCGATTTCCCCAGGCGCGCGTTCGAACCCAGGGCATCCACCCGGCCGCCGACCACCACGGTCGGATCCAGCCCACCGGCGGCCAGCACGGTAGCAATCATGGAGGTGGTCGTAGTCTTGCCATGCATGCCCGCAACCGCGATGCCATATTTCAGCCGCATCAGCTCCGCCAGCATCTCAGCCCGCTGGATGACGGGGATCTTGCGCTGCCGCGCCTCCACCACCTCGGGGTTGTGCTCGTTGACGGCGGAGCTGGTCACCACTACCCCGGATCCAACCACATTGCCCGCCGCGTGGCCCTCAAAGACCGTCGCGCCCAGGCTGGCCAGGCGGTCGGTGGTGCTGGAATGGCGCAAGTCGGAGCCCGAAACGGCATAGCCCAGGGTCAGCAGAATCTCCGCGATGCCGCTCATTCCGATGCCCCCAATGCCAATGAAATGAACGCGTTGTGCTTTGGCAAACATGGCGGGGAAGGGTGTTCACTCCAGCTTACTGTACAGGCTGCGGAAAAACCCTGTCTTGTATCAGGGCACGACTTTAACAGGCTGCGGAAAAACTCATTTCTGTTGAAGGGGACGGCCTTCAGACCGTCCATAACTGCTTTGCAATGAACCCGGCTTTAGATGAGGGATCGCCTTCTCCTCAAAGCGGGTCTTTTTCCGCAGCCTGTTCAGTCGTGCCGTAAACGATTGAGAACACGTCGGGCTTTAGCCCCTGAGGTACGTCTTTCCTGCCCGGTCGTGAGTTTTTCCGCAGCCTGTGGAGCAGCACCCGCAGCGGCGGCCAGCAGGTTGCTTCCCTTAAGTAGGCCGCGCATCTAATATGTAGGCTAGAAGAGTGACGCCAAAGGGGATTGCTGGATATCGTTTGGCCTATCGCAAGATAAGCAATTCGCTTGCCAGAGGCCCCGGTTAAGGCGCAACTTTATAGAGAAAGTGCTGTTTAAGGTAGTAGGCACCCAAAGATAACCAGGAGTGCCCGGAAGTACGCCAAAGCGGTTGGTTACGCAATGCAGATGCCTTGGCGCGGAGGTCCACAATGCGCTTCCTACGATATTTCGTGCTGCTCGGCGCCTTCATGGTTCCCGCAGTGTTTCTTACTGCCTCTGCCAACGCCCAAATCGGTGTCGGGATTGGGGTTGGGCCGGGGTACGGTGATTATGGCTATGGGTATCCGGCTCCTGTCTGCTCCTGGGGCTATTACAGCTACTACCCCTACGCTTGCGCCCCTTACGGCTACTATGGTCCGAGCTGGTTCGTCGGCGGTCTCTTTATCGGCGCCGGCCCTTGGTACCACGGTTACTGGGGTCGCGGTGGCTACTACGGTCGCGGCGGCTACTACGGTCGGGCAGGCTATGGTGGTGGATATCGCGGTGGCGTAGGCTATCGCGGTGGCGTCGGCTACGCTCGCACGGGTGGCAGCTTTGCTCGCCCCGGAGCCGGTTATGCTGGCGGACACGCCTTCGCTGGCGGCACAGCGGGACACGCAATGGTTAGCGGCGGCGGACATGCCTTCGCAGGCGGGGGAGGCGGAGGCTTCCACGGCGGTGGTGGCGGCTTCGGCGGCGGTGGACACGGCGGTGGTGGTGGTGGCGGACATCGCTAATCTCGCCTGAACGATCGAACTATAGGAACGGCTGGCACTTAGGTGTCAGCCGTTTCCTTTTGCAATGGTCGCCACCATCTCGGCAATTCTTGCGGCGGCCCGGGGATGAGCAAAGCTACGCGCACAGGCTGCCATCTCGTTCAGCTTCTCCCTATCCTTGAGCAGCCCGGACAGCGCTTCCAGCAGGCTGGGGCCAGTCATGTCTTGCTCCAGCAATAACCTGGCGGCTCCGCCTTCGACCAAAACTTCCGCATTTTTTCGTTGATGGTCGTCGGCAGCCTGGGGAAAAGGCACCAGCAGCGAGGCTTTCCGCTGGCGGCAAGCTCCGCAACCGTGCTGGCTCCGCTGCGCGCCAGAATCAGGTCCGATGCCGCAAACTGGTTCGGCATGTCCTCAAGAAAAGCCTGTACCCGCCAACGATCCGCGAGCCGCTCCGCTGGCCGCGTACGCTGCCTCCGTACGTCTCGGCGTGCCGCGCTCCCGCCTGGTGCAGGATGGTGAGGCCGGGCACGGCATCCAGCAGCTCCCTGGCAATCTCCGGCATTCTTTGGTTCAGCGCGCGGGCGCCCTGGCTTCCGCCCATCACCAGCAGCCGAGGCGCGCTTTGCGGCGGCCGTGGTGGGAGCCCGAAGAACTCGCCGCGCACCGGGATCCCAGTCACTTCGGCGTTGCGAAAGTAAGTCAGCGTCGGGGCAAAATTGACCGCGGCTGCGGAGATGCGTTTCCCGATCAGCCGGTTCGCCATGCCAGGAACGGCATTTGGCTCAAAGGCTAGCGTAGGCACCCGTTGCATCAGTGCCGCCAGCATCGCCGGCCCGGAAGCATATCCGCCCACGCCAACCACCACCTGTCGGCTGCCACCGGTGCATCATGCGCATGCAGTGCACAATGCTGCGCGGCAGAGCGACAGGGTCTTTAGCTTGGTGGCCAGGCTGACGCGGTTGAGCTGGCCAACATCGATGAGCTCCAGAGCGTACCCGGCCTGCGGCACCAACCGGGTTTCCATTCCCCGTGCCGTGCCCGACAAAACAGACCTCCGCCTGGTACATCGATTTGAGTGCGCCGGCAATGGCCAGCGCGGGAATAACGTGGCCGCCCGTGCCGCCGCCGGCAATGAGGACCCGCATGCCCGTCAGTCGATCTCCCGGGTGAGATTCAGCAGCACGCCGATGCTCGCCAGCGTAAAGAACAGAGACGTTCCGCCGGAGGAGATGAAGGGCAGCGGGATGCCTTTGGTCGGCACCAGCGCAGCACCACGCTGATGTTGAAGAAGGCCTGAATCAGGATGGTCGCCGTGATGCCAAAGGCAAGAAGGCGCGCAAAGGGATCTTTGGACAGGATGGCCGCGCGCAGGCCGCGATAGCCGAGGGCAACGAAGAGGGCGACGATGGCCAGCGGCGCCGATCAAGCCGAGCTCTTCGGCGATGTTGGCGAAGATGAAATCCGTGTGCGGCTCGGGCAGATAGAAGAGCTTCTGCCCGGCCCTCCATGTAGCCGAGCCCAGGAACCCGCCGGTGCCCACCGCGATGAGCGACTGGATGGTGTGGAAGCCGGCGCCCTGCGGATCGGCTTCGGGATTCAGGAAGGCCAGCATGCGCGCCCGGCGCCAAGGAACCCGGAAGAGCAGCAAGTAGAGCACCGGCGCGGACGCGAGCACGGCAAAGCCGAAGTACTTCGTCTCCACGCCAGCCAGGTAGAGCATCATCGCCGCCACCGCGGCGCAGACCAGGGCGGTGCCCAGGTCGGGCTCCTTGACGATCAGCACCATGAAGACCAGGGTGGGCAGACGCCGCCGGCAGCAGCGTGTTGCGCCAGTCGCGAATGGAATGCAGCTTGTCCTGCAGAAACCAGGCGAGAAACAGCACCAGCACCGGCTTGGCAATCTCCGAAGGCTGAAAGGTGAAGAAGCCGCCAAAGCGGATCCAGCGGTGCGTGTTGTGCGAGTCGCGCAGCAGAAAGACGCCCAGCAACAGCAGCGTGGTGACCGCCACCGCCGGAAAGACGACGATGCGGCCGGTTGAATTTGCGGTAGTCCATCGCGCATCAGCAGCGTCATGGTCGACCAGCCCCAGGACCGCCCAGCCCGGCCTGCTTGCTGACAAAGGTGTAGGGCGAGCCATAGCGCTCCTGGGCCATGACCGCGGAGGCGCTAAAGACCATCAACAGGCCGATGAAGACCAGCAGCACGGTGACGCCGAAGAGCCACTTGTCGACGCCTACGCGCTTTGCCATATGCCGGCTCCCTGACGCGCCTTCACCGCTTCTTGAAGACCCGGCCCCGATGTTCGTAGTTTTCAAACTGATCGAAGCTGGAGCAGGCGGGCGCCAGCAGCACCACATCGCCCGCCACCGCCTGGCTCGGCCGCCTGGTCGACTGCCGCCTCGAGCGTGCCTCCACGGACTACTCGGGTGACGCCCGCGATTTGCCCTTCGATCTTTTCCGCCGCCGAGCCGATGGTGTAAACCGCCTTGACCCGCTCCCGCAACAACGCATTGAGCTGGGTGTAGTCGGAGTTCTTGTCTTTGCCGCCGAGAATCAGGTGGATATTTCCCGGAAACGACGCGATTGCTTTCGCCGTGGCGTCCACATTCGTGGCCTTGGAATCGTTGTAGTAATCGACGCCGTGAATGGTGGCGACGAACTCCAGCCGATGCTCGACCGCGTGGAAGGAGGCGATCGCCACGGGCAATGACCTCGGCGCGGCATACTTCGCCACGCTGCCGCGCAAACGGCTGCCAGCACATTCTCCACATTGTGCTCGCCTTTGAGCGGAAATCTCAGCCAGCGGAACCACCGGGTCGGGAGACGCCTGCTCCGACGGGCGAAACATCAGCATGCCATTCATGAGAAAGCTCCACGCCGGACGATCTTGCTGCGGCTGAACCAGAAGACCTGCGACCGCGCGCGGCTGGCCGCCTGCTGGGTGACGGGATCATCTGCGTTGAGGATCAGGAAGTCTTCCGCGGTCTGGTTGGCGAAGATGTTTTCCTTCATCGTCACGTAGTTCTCGAAGCTGCCATGGCGGTCGAGATGATCGGGAGTGATGTTCAGGATCACGGCGATGCGGGGGTGAAAGCTCTCCGTGGTCTCCAGCTGAAAGCTGGAGACCTCGAGCACGGACCAGGCCCCGGCGTCGCTCTGGTCAACCGTCTCGATGACCGGGACGCCGATATTGCCGGCGACCAGCGTCTTCAACCCGGCGGCGCTGAAAATCTCGCCACACAGCGTGGTGGTGGTGGTTTTGCCATTGGAGCCGGTAATGGCCAGAACTTTTCCCTGGAGAAAGCGCGCCGCCAGTTCCAGCTCGCCGATGATGGGCAGGCCAAAGTTGCGCACCTGCACCAGTTCCGGCGTAGCAAGGGGACACCCGGGCTAACCACGATCAGATCCTGCCGGCGGAAGGTCAGCAGCCCATGGCCGCCGGCTTCCACCGAGATGCCCTCCTCGAGCAGGGCGGGGATCTCTTTGGCCAGCGCCTTCGGCGCTGCGCAGGTCGGAGACGGTGACCTGGGCGCCGCGACGGCGCAAAAAAAGCGCTGCGGCAAGACCTGATTTGCCGAGGCCGACGACCAGTACCTTTTTGCCTTTCAGTTCCATGCGGCGGTCCACTTCAACGCAGTTTCAGGGTGGTGAGCGCAAACAGCGCAAACACCAGCGCGGCAATCCAGAAGCGCACAATCACTTTGGACTCCGACCAGCCCATCAGCTCGAAATGATGATGCAGCGGAGCCATCTTGAAGATGCGCTTCTTCCGCAGCTTATAGCTGCCTACCTGGAGAATGACGGTGATTGCCTCCAGCACAAAGATGCCCCCGATAAAAGGCAACAGCAGCTCCTGCTTGATGACCACGGCGACAGTGCCGATGGCGCCGCCCAGCGCCAGCGAGCCCACGTCGCCCATGAACACCTCCGCGGGGTGGGCGTTGTACCAGAGAAAGCCGATGCTGGCGCCGACCATGGAGCCGCAGAAGACAGTGACTTCGCCGACCATCGGCATGCGCTGCAGTTCCAGATAATCGGCGAAGACGGCATTGCCGCTGACGTAGGTCAGCGCGGTGAGCGCCGCCGCGGCGATGATGGTGCAGCCGATGGCCAGTCCGTCCAGCCCGTCGGTAAGGTTCACCGCGTTGCTGGAAAAGACGATGACCAGGCTGACGAAGATCACGAACGGAAGGAAGGCCAGCACACTCAGATGGGGAATGAAGCCCAGCGCATGGATGGAGAGGTCGGGGCGAAAGCACTTGAGGAACGGCACCATCAGATGGGTGGAGTAGATGCCCTCCCTCCGCATGGCCAGCAGAACGATGGCAATGGCGATTCCCGTGATCATCTGCAGGCCCATCTTCTGCACCGCAGTGAGGCCGAGATTCCGCTGCTGGATGACCTTGATGTAATCATCGGCAAAGCCAATGGCGCCGAAAGCCAGCGTGGAACCCATGACCAACCAGACGAAGGGATTGGAAAGGTCGCTCCACAACAGTGTAGGCAGCAGGATGGCGATGCAGATGAGCACGCCGCCCATGGTCGGCGTGCCGGCCTTCTTCTGGTGGTCTTTGGGACCGTCTTCGCGGATGTACTGGCCGATTTGGAACTCGCGCAGCTTCTCAATGACGAACGGCCCGATGAGCAGCGCGATGAGCATCGCGGTAAGGCTGGCAAAAGCAGTGCGAAACGTCAGATACCGGAAGATGCGGAAGGGTCTGAAGTAGGGAAAAAGTTTTTGATAGAGCAGCCAGTAAAGCAAACTTCCTCCGCTGTTCGCACCGCGCTGGAGCTATCTTACAGGCCATCGCGCGCCTGTCTGCGCCGCATTTCCGGGCGAACCACAACGGCAACTAGCCAGCATCTTTTGCTACAGAATTTTCCCCTGCAACAGACGACGGGTGTAACAGACGACGGGTTAAGAGACGACGGGTGCCCCACGTTCGCACCAGCGTACGTGGGACGAAAAAGACGGGGCGCAGCCCCTTCGAACGCTCTTAATACTGCTGCCGAAGCAATTGTCCTGGAACCAAGTAAAAGCATTCGAAAAAATTCTTTTTCGGCCCATGTACGCTTGGGCGAACATGGGGCACCCATCCTGAACCATTACCTCGGTTTGATAGAGCAGATCCTTGGTCAGGAGAGAGGTTGCAGAAAATGCAGCGCTTGCTCCAGGCCGACACCGCGGGATGCCTTTAGCAGCGCGGCGTCGCCTGCTCTGAGCTCTGCTTTTAGCCACTCGCCGGCCTCGAGGGGCGAGGCAAGAAAGAGCGCCAACCCTCCGGCCTCGCGCGCGGCTTCTACAAGATATTGAGCGTTTCCCCGCACCCCGACTACCAGGTCGATGCCGCTCTCGGCAGCAGCTTTACCGCACTCGCGATGCAGCGCGACTGCCCCCGGACCCAGCTCCAACATTTCGCCGGCTACCAGAATGCGCCGCTTGGCGGGCATCGAAGCAAGCGTGGCGATCATGGACTTGAGCGCTTCGGGGTTGGAGTTGTAGCAGTCATTGATCACTGTAGCGCCGCCGATCAGCAGCACCTCACCCCGCTTGTCGGGAGGTTGTAGCCGGCCCGCCGCGGCGGCACACTCCGCCAGCGGAATGCCCGCTTCGAAACCAACGGCGATGGCCGCCATCGCATTCCAGATATTGTGCCGGCCAAGCAGCGCCAGGGTTACCGTTGCCTGCTCTTCACCGGCTGTCACCTGAAACCGGGTACCCTCGGCGCCAAGCTCCTCGATGTCTGCGGCGCGGGGATCGGCGCAAGGACCACTGCCAAAATAGATGGACCGCCCGTGAAAATCCCGCCCGAACTGGGCCACGTAAGGGTCGTCGCAATTAAGAAATGCAACTCCGGAGGCGGGGAGACTTTGCACCAGCTCATACTTGGCGCGCGCAATACCCGCCACCCCATCGGGAAAATTCTGCGCGTGGGCGCTGCCGACGTTGGTGATCACCCCCCAGTCAGGGTGAGCAATGCGCGCCAGGGCCGCGATTTCGCCGGCGTGCGACATGCCCATTTCGATCACCGCGACTTCATGCTCCGGCTCCAGTTTGAGCAGTTGCAGCGGCATGCCAAATTCGTTGTTGAGGTTGCCCTTGGAACGAAGCACATTGAACCGCGAGCCCAGCACCTCCGCGACCGCTTCCTTGGTGGTGGTTTTGCCGGCGCTGCCGGTGACCCCGATGATGCGCTTGTTCCAGTGCCGGCGTACCGCGGTGGCCAGGGTCTGCAACGCCACCAGCGGATCGTCAACAATCAGCAAAGTGTGGGTACGCGCCAGCTCGAGAAAATCCGTTACCTTACTGCGGGCCACAACCACCGCGCGAGCGCCTTGCTCAAACGCAGCCGGAACAAAGGCGTGCGCATCGTAGCGCTCCCCGCGGACAGCGAAGAAGAGATCCCCCGGCGCGAGCGTCCGGGTGTCGATGGAATACCCCGTCGCCGGCTGCTCGGCCCGATCCCCTTCCCCTGCCCGGAGGTCGGCCCCGGTCCAATGAGCGATGTCTTGTAATTGCAGCTTCATTCGCTTTTTTCCCCGGCCTGCAATACCTGCCGCGCAATGGCTACATCATCGAACGGTATCACCTGGGCGCCGATTGTCTGGGTTTTTTCGTGGCCCTTGCCCGCCAGAAGCACCAGGTCGTACTGCCGTCCCTGTGCGATGGCGAACGCGATAGCGCGGCGGCGGTCGGGCTCGACGATGACCAGGGCCGAAGTACCGATAAGCCCGGGCCGCACCTCCGCGATGATATCCAGCGGATCTTCTCCCCGCGGATTGTCGGAGGTTAACACGACGACATCGCTGCCCTCGCCGGCTGCCCGGCCCATCAGTGGCCGCTTGGTTCGGTCGCGGTCGCCGCCGCAGCCGAACATGGTGATGACCCGGCCGCCCTTCCGGGTCACGAACGCACGCGCGACAGCAATGATGTTGCGCAGGGCGTCGTCGGTGTGGGCGTAGTCGACCACCACCGCAAAGTTCTGCCCGCAATCGACCGACTGGAATCGGCCGGGCACGTACTCCAGCGAAGCGGCGCCGGAGGCGACCTGCTCCATGGTCAGGCCCCGGGCGACGGCAGCCGCGCCTGCAGCCAGCAGGTTGTATACATTCACCCCGCCGGTAAGCCGCGTAGACACCGGCACTTTGCCTTGGGGCGTGACCATGATGAAGTGCATGCCGGAGGGCTCCATGCGGAGCTCTTCGGCGTGGAAGTCTCCCTGTTCCAGGCCGTAGGTGTATATCAACTCCGAACTGGCAGCTTCTTCCAGCACGGCGCCGTATGGGTCATCACGGTTGAGGATGGCGGCACGGGGCGGTGGTCCCGCGGAGCCATCAAACAATTTGCGCTTGGCGGCAAAGTAATTCTCCATGCTGCCGTGGTAGTCAAGATGGTCGCGGGTCAGATTGGTGAATATGGCGACGTCGAAATGCAGACCGGAAATCCGCTCCTGATCGAGTGCATGGGAGGATACCTCCATCACCGCCTCGGTTGCGCCCCCGTTCACCCCTTCACGAAACAGCTCCAGCAGGTCGCGTGATTCGGGCGTAGTGTGCGGCGCGGGAAAAATTCTGCCGGCCGCATGGTACTCGATGGTTCCAGCCAGCACAGTCTTGCGGCCCCAGTGACGGAGCATCGCCTCCAGCAGGAATGCGGTCGTAGTTTTGCCATTGGTGCCGGTTACCCCGCTGAGCTTGAGCTGCGCTTCAGGATGCTCGAAGAAATTGGCGGCAAGGGCAGCCAGCGCGCGTCGCCCATGCGCCACTTCGATCACGGCCACGGCCGGATAAGCACTGGCTGCGGCGAAGCCCACGGAGGAATCGGCGACGATGGCTCGCGCACCCTGCTCCACCGCCTGGGGAATGTAGCGATTGCCATCGGTCGTGCCGCCGCGAAAGGCGACAAAGAGCGAACCGTCGCGCACCCGCCTCGAATCGTATTCGACGCCACTCACCGCCGGGTGGGGGCCCGCGCGCCGGATGAGATCGACACCGCGCAAAACGACTTCCAGGTCCACTGTGCCCACCTAACGCCTGGCGAAGCGAAGCGCGGTGAGCTTCGAAGATACCGACGCCACTTTGGTATCGATAAAACCGCGGCTGCGTAAAAGCTCTCTCACTGCCGACTCCTTCAGAGAGCTGTCCGGTCCTTTGGGATAAACAATCCATAAGGGGGCACTGCAGGTTACACCTTCAAAGCATTGGTTCAAGGCGCGTTTCGAATCGACACAGATCAGGATCAGGTCCACTTCCTTTCCGGTGAGAGAACCTGCCTCGGCGATCGCGGCCTTCAATTCTTCGCTTTGAACATCCCCCGGAATATCCCCGAGGACCAGGAGTCTGGTGGCAGGCGAGATTCCAAGTTTGCCCGCGAGGCTTGGCGGAGGAGTCTTGATGGCCTTCAGCCATCGCTGGGCGACATCTGGACCAAGACGCAGTTGCACGCGATCCCGCCCGGCATGGAAGACCAGGTTCTCGCCCACCGCCGCCACACCGGTCAATGCAGATAGCGGGACGCGCCGGCGTATGCCCTCACGCAAGATGAGTTCGGTTCCTTCCAACAGCACTTTGCAGTCGCCCTGCTCGTCGCCCCACTTGCAATGGCATGTGGCTTCACGTCCCATGGGTCGCTCTCCCGCGATCAACAGCAGATACAGTCTATGGGAAGGCCAGCTAGCGGGTGAAGCGGACCACGATTTCGGTGCCGGGCGGCACCATGCTGCCGGGCGCGGGAACCTGCTCCCGGGCAATACCGCTTCCCACAATCTGCAGCGCCAGGCCGGCGGATGTGGCCGATTCAACCGCGACACGCAGCGGTTCTCCAAGGAACGAGGGTACTCCCACCCGGGTCCCTGCATTGACCACCACACCATGACCGGAAAGTCCGGAAAGACCGGAAAGATGCGGCTCGCCGGTTGGGGCGCTGGCCTGTATCGGGGGATCGGCTGCCTCCTGTCTGACCTCGGCTGGATGGACTGCAGGAGGAGGCTTCGCCGCCACAGCGGACGGCGCAACCGAAGCAAGCTCGTTGGCGGCGGAGGGCACTGCCTGTTGTCCGTTGCTCTGGTTGCGAAGCGGATCATCCGCCGGGAGATTGTTGACCTCGGCAAACAGCGCGTCCAGATCGCCGGTGTGCTCCGAGGGCGCATCTTCATCCATCTGCGGCTCGGCGTGTTGCTTGGCCAAATCCGGCGGCGCGACCAGAGGCGTATCGTGGGTCACTCCCAGGTATTCGAGCACCTCCTGCGCCACCTCGGCAAACACTGGCGCGGAGACCGCGGTTCCGTAATACGACGGCCCCTTCCTGGGGTTGTCGATGATCACGGCGATGGAGATGACCGGGTTATTGACGGGCGCAATTCCAACGAAGGATGCGATGTGCATGGTCTTCGAATAAAGGTGCGTCGCCGGATCGATCTTTTGCGCGGTGCCGGTCTTGCCCCCGGCGGAGTAGCCGTTAAGTTGCGCTGGCCTCCCTGAGCCGTAGAGCACAACCCCTTCCATCATCTTGCGCATCTGCGCGGCGGTCATCTGGGAGATGACGCGATGCGCTCCGGCTGGAAGCGGGTCAGGCAGGTCTTCACCCGACTTGAACGGTGACGGCCGCAGCTTCCCCGGTACGAGCACGTGCGGCGGCAGATAGATGCCTCCATTCGCGATGGTCGAAACCATGGACACCAGTTGCAGTGGCGTAACGGCGATCTCCTGGCCAATGGCGATGGAACCGATGGATGAGGATCCCCATTTTTTCACTGGGCGAAGCAGACCGCGGGTTTCGCCGGGCAACTCCACGCCGGTGCGTGCGCTGAAGCCGAAGTCGTGGATATATTGGCTGAACTTATCCTGGCCGACCCGCAATGCCAGTTTTATTGCAGCCACATCGCTGGACTCCTCGAGCGCCTTATGGACTGGAATCACTCCAAAATGCTCGCCTTGATTGTCGTGAATGATTCTTCCCGCAAGCTCGATCTGGCCTCCCTGGCAATCGATCATCTGGTCGGGAGCGGTGACTTTTTCTTCCAGGGCCGCCGAGTAAGCCACAAGCTTGAATGTAGAACCCGGCTCATATACGTCGCTCACCGCGTGATTCTTGAGCAGGCTGGTCGTGGCGTGGCGAAAATCGTTGGGATTGAAGGTCGGGCGAATCGCCAACGCCAGAATCTGGCCGGTGTATGGGTCCTGGACAACGATGGTGCCATTCGAGGCTTGTGTGCGTTCCAGCGCGGAATCGAGCGCACGCTCCGCCATGAACTGAATGTTCTCGTCGATGGTCAGGACCAGGTTTTCTCCTGGCTCAGGCTCATGCTCCTGGCTACCCAGCACGTGACGGTGGGCATCGAGCGCGGTAAGCCTGCGGCCGGGGACACCGTGTAACTCCCGATCGAATTTGCGCTCCATCCCCCCCAGGCCATTGTCGTCGGTGCCCACGTAGCCCAGCACCTGGGCGGCCAGCTGGCTGTTGGGATAGAAGCGCTTGAATTCCTGTTGGAAATAAACGCCCTTGAGGTTGAGCGCTTTTACTCGGGCAATCATCGCCGGGTCGAGCTTGCGTGCGATCCAGGCAAAATTTCTCGAGGCGCTCAATCGCGCCGCAATCTGATGGGCCGAAGTGAAACGGTCGGTGGGGTCGGTGTGCACTACCTTAGCCAGGGCATTGGCCAGTGCCTGGCGCTTGGCTTGCCCCTGTGGATCCTGCCGATCGGCAATTTCCGAAGGCACCGCGTACACCGAGTCGGCGAGCACGGTCATGGCCAGCTCATGCAGATTGCGATCGTAAAGAATTCCGCGCCGCGGGGCGACTTCGAAAGTACGCTGTTCCTGCCTCGCGGCGCGGTCCACAAAGTCCTGGTGGTGGATCACCTGCAGCCAGACCAAGCGGCCGCAAATGATTGCGGCCCAGCAGACAAAGAAAAGGGAGATATGCAGAAAGCCAAGCCTGCGATGCACCGTGCCGACGGCTACCCGGCCCGGAGCCCCTTGTACCGAAGCTTGGGGCACCGAAGCTTGGGGCCCCGAAGCTTGGGGGTCAGTCTTTTTTGCCGGGCGGAAGAAAGAGAGCTGCTTCAACGGAACCTGCCATTGCCTCAGGGGCTAAAGCCCAATTGATTCTGCTGCTGATCGGCACGGCTGAAGCCGTGCCCTGATACAAAACAAGAGTTATTCCGCAACCTATGAAGAAGTGCCCTAACCTGCTTTGTATCAGGGCACGACTTCAGTCGTGCCGTAAACGATTGAAAATATGTCGGGCTTTAGCCCCTGAGGCACGCTCTTCCCCCCTCATCGCAAACGGGGCAGCGGAGATGCTTCTGCCATCACCGGCGCATTGGGATCAAATGCGCTTTCGCCGCGAACCACCTGGCCTGGCTTGGGCGCGTCCAGTCCAAGCTTCCTGGCCATACGATCAATCCGGTGGGGATCGCAAAGCTGGGCCTCGGTCAACCGCAGCTCGCGGTTCTGCTCCTCGAGCTGGCTGCGCTGCTGCTTTTCCGCCTCGACCCGGTATCCGTACTCAATCGCGCTAAAGTGCTGCCAACCATAAAACATCACGAACATAAACAGCACCGCCATGGCCGCGGTGAAGGTACGCATCTCGCGCACGCGCACCGGATCAGCCGCTTTCACCAGGCGGGAGTTGTCCAGCCGCTTGGAGCAGAAAACCTCCGGAGTAGGACCCCGCCGCGCGCGCTGCTGCGCCGCGAAGAGGTAGAGGTTCCGGTCGAGCGCCTGCTGCTTCCGCAAGCTCCAGTTCAGGTCGTATGCCGCGATTGTCTGTGTTGCCATGTTGGTCCCCTTGTTATGGATCGCTATTTTTGAGAGGTTCTTTCCGCTGCCCGCAACTTAGCGCTGCGCGACCGCGGATTGCGATCCGTCTCTTCTTCGCTCGCCGTCACCGGCTTGCGCGTAAGCACCTCAAAAACCCCCTGCCGTGCGCCCTCGCGCAGAGCATCTTTCGCCAGCCGGTCTTCGAGGGAATGGAAGCTGATCACCACCAGCCTTCCACCAGGCTTTAGCAGCCTGGGCGCCACTTGCAACAGCGCCTGTATCTCGTCCAGCTCGGCATTGACATAAATTCGGAGCGCCTGAAAAATCCTGGTCGCCGGATGGATCGGATGGCGGCCTCGCTCAGATTTCATCGCCGGGGCGGCGGCCGATAAGACTTTGGCTAGTTGTGCCGTTGTCCTGATCGGCCGCGCCCTGACAATGGCTCTGGCAAATCTCCGCGATCTCCTTTCCTCTCCGAATTCGTAAATCAGGTCGGCGAGAACTTTTTCGTCAGCCTGATTTACCACTTGTTCGGCGGTCGCGCCCCTCCGCGGATCCATCCGCATGTCGAGTGGCCCGTCCGCCTGAAAACTAAATCCTCTGTGCGCCGAGTCCAGCTGCATCGAGCTGACCCCAAAGTCGGCCAGCAATCCATCGAGGCTGGCTTCGCCAATGTGGCGGCTCATGGCGGAGAATGGTTCCCCGTAGAGCTCCACTTGCGGCATCTGCTCACCCAGATCTTTAGCCAGCGCCTCGAATCGCGCCCGCGCTAATTCCAGCGCGTCGGGGTCGCGGTCGAAACCGATCAACCGGCCCTGCCCGCCCAGTGGGCCGGCAATCGCCGCGGCATGCCCTCCCAAACCCAGAGTGGCGTCCGCGTAGGTTCCGCCGGCCCGCACATTCAAATAACGGATCGCATCTTGTAAAAGAACCGGCACATGCCGCTCGCTACTGCGTTCCATGTGCTCCCCCTGGGGGGTCTACCTTAAAGTCCAAAGTTCGCCAAAGCCTGCTGGTCTTCCGCCGTCAAAGGATCGGTGTCCATGGCCTGCTTGAACTCGTCGTGGTTGGCCACTTCGAGATAGGTCTGCACTCCAAAAACCACCACATCCCCGGCCAGCTTGGCCGTTTCCCGCAGGATCTGAGGAAGGAGCACCCGCCCCTGCCCATCCATTTCCGACATCTGCCCGTAGTAGTTCACCCGGTTAAGAAACTTCTTTTTGGCCGGGTTCAAGCTGGGTATCTGCGCCAGCTTTTCCTCAATCTTTTGCCACTCCGGCAAGGGGTAAATCTCGGCCGACCGGCCGTCCTTGCTGGTGATGTAGAACTGGGTCCCGTATTGCTCGTCCACCAGGCGCTTGAACTCCGCGGGCAGCTTGAGCCGGCCTTTTTCGTCCACGCGCGTTGGGTGATTTCCACGAAACATCCTGCTGTTTTCTCTTCCCTGCAGTCCCGTGCCGCCGGTAGCTGTAATTCTCGGTTCAAGGTTTCCCGTTTCTGCGTTAAACCATGTCTTTCATTCCACTTTGGACCACTTTTGTCCACATCTTAGCCGAGTGAACGAAGCTGTCAAAGAGGAAATTCCGGCAAATCCCATGGAAAGAGGGGGTTTCGAGTCTAGGTTCCAAAAAATACCATCTAGCTGGGGGTACTCGATGATGCCCACAACAGATTGTGTTAACTGGGTTGATTCAGGTTGCGCCCGATGTACTTGTCAAGCAGGCGAAAGTCAGGCAGGCCGGATAACACCAAAGTGTTATCGGAGAAGAAGTCCTTCTTAATCAGTGCCGGTGGCCGGGGTTTGCTCGCGCACGCGCACCTTTTCATTGACCACGATGGCCAGGTAGATGAAAACGATCACGTTCAGGATGGTGAGCACTACCTTGAGCACGGTGAGATGGCGGACGATTTCATAAAACTCCCAAGGCAGGAACGACCCGGTCAGGACCAGGGTAAAGTACTCGGCCCAGGCCTTTTCCAGAACCAGCCCGGTGCCTTCGATAATGTCCAGCGCGGCGTAGAGGAAGATGGCGAAGCTGATCTCCTTGAGCCGGTGGGGGCTCAGGAGGGCTGACTTTTCCAGCAGCAGGTTGACGAAGCGATTTTCCGGATCGAACCGGAGGGCCGTGGTCGCGCGCAAAAGAACCTCGGCAACATCCTTGTGCAGCAACCTGATAACGCCGAAGCCCATGGAGACGAAAAGCGCCGCCTTCATCAGCTTCAAGACCCCAATTGCGATCAGCCAGCGATTACGGTTTGGATGGGAATGCGTTGTCAAAGCACGGTTGTCAGTCAAGCAGGCATTCAAGGCGATGATACACCCTGGGGAGGCCATGCCTGTGTTGCACAGCTGGTGGAGCGCGGGTGCGCGCGCCGGATTCTCCACCCCCACGGCGCTTTGATTACGTCACCAGGACTGATTCAGTCTCGCTGCGTGCTCAACAAGGGGCTGCGAGGAAATCCGCTGAGCGCTGCTGCCCGTACTACCAGTGCAGCAAACGCACTCTCAAGTTGAAAGGAACAACCATGAAAAGCAGAAATATGCTCGCAGTCGCGGTAGCGACGATTCTGGGATTTTCCGCTCTGAACGCCCACGCGCAGAAGGATCCCATGGTCGGTGGCGCAGCGATGTATCCCACCAAGAATATCGTCGAAAATGCAGTTAACTCCAAGGACAACACCACGCTGGTTGCCGCAGTGAAAGCTGCCGGCCTGGTCGACACGCTTGAAGGTCCTGGACCGTTCACAGTTTTCGCGCCCACCAACGAAGCTTTTGATAAGCTGCCTGCCGGCAGTGTCGATACCCTGTTGAAGCCGGAAAACCTTGATCAGCTGAAGAAGATCCTTACCTACCACGTAGTCGCCGGTAAGCTGACCTCGAAGGACATCGCCAAGCAAATCAAGGAAGGCGGAGGCAAGGCGACACTGACCACGGTGGAAGGCGGCACCTTGACCGCTATGATGCAGGGCGGCAACTTGGTTCTGACCGACGAGAAGGGTGGAACAGCAACCGTGACGATTGCCAATGTGTATCAGTCAAATGGCATGATCCACGTAATCGATACGGTGCTGATGCCGTAACTCCTAAAAGCAGGCGCCAACCGGCGCCTGCTTTTATGTTCTGTGGAGAAACACTTCCATGAATGGTCCGCGGAACTACAAATCCCTCGGCTGCGCTCCTAATGACACATCGGTTTAGTGCCGCGCCTACGGCGCTCGGATCATCTTCGGCATCGATTTCCCAGCCCTTCCGGGCTGGGCTGACGTTTGGCGGTCGGCCCTCCGGGCCTTGCATCCATGGCGATCTTCGCCGTGTCATTTCTCCCTCAACTTGCCGCAGGCAAGTTGAGCGCTCGGGATGACAAAGGGGAGAGAGGTTTTCATTTGGATCGGTTGCTGAACAAACGAACCACAGGTCCCTCCACGCTTCGCTCCGGTCGGGACTGCATCAAGCTGGGGAAGGAATGAACAAGGTCCGTGAGGCTGTCATTACTATCATCACACCAAATGAAAGCTTCACCCTCCCCTTTGTCATCCCGAGCGAAGCCGAGGGATCTGCAGTTCAATCTTTCGTGTGCAATGAATTTGTCATCCCGACCGGAGCGCGCAGCGCGGAGTGGAGGGACCTGCGGTTTTGCTTTCGCCTCGCTAGCGCGCGACGAGCCGTTTTCTGGCTTTGTGCTGCAGGTAGGGGGCCAGCTTTTCCATCGCCCCTTCGACACTGATGCCGTACTTGGCCCGCAACTGGTCAACCTTGCCGTGCTCAATAAAACGGTCAGGCCAGCCAATGCGCACCACCGAGGCTTCGATCTGCATCTCGCTCAGCGCCTCAAGGACCGCGCTGCCGAAGCCACCCATCAGAACATGATCCTCGAAGGTCACGATCACCCCGGCGCGCCGGGCGTACTCGGCGAGCACGTCGCGGTCGAGCGGCTTTACAAAGCGGGGGTTGATCACGGCAGCGGAAAAACCCTGCTGCCTGAGCTCGGTTGCGAGCTGCTGGGCCATCGGCAGCAATGCTCCCAGGCCAAAGATGGCGACCTCGTCGCCGTCGCTGATGATCTCCGCCTTGCCAACCGGGAGCGCGACCGGGTGGGCTTTGACGGTTGCTCCCGGCCCCGTTCCCCGCGGATAGCGCACCGCGGTCGGGCCCGGCTGCTGCAGCGCCGTGTACATCATGTCCGCCAGCTCATCCTCGTCCTTGGGCACCATGTGGATGATGTTGGGAATGCCACGCAGATAGCTGATATCAAACAAGCCGTGATGGGTGGGACCGTCATCGCCTGACAGCCCTCCGCGATCCATGCAAAAGACGACAGGAAGGTTCTGCAGGCAAACGTCGTGCACGATGGGATCGAAGGCACGCTGCAGGAAGGTGGAGTAGATGGCGCAAAACGGGCGGAAGCCCATGGTGGCCAGGCCGGCAGCAAAGATAACGCCGTGCTCCTCGGCAATGCCCACATCGAAATAGCGCCGCGGATGATGCGGGCGAAAGAGATCGAGGGCGGTTCCATTGGGCATGGCGGCAGTGATAGCCACCACCTTGGGGTTCTCATCGGCCAGCTTTACCAGGGTCTCCGCGAAAACCTCGGAATACGTACGCTGACCGGCCGGGGTGGTCTCGCCGGTATCCGGATCGTAGGGCCCCAGGCCGTGAAACTTTTTCTGCTTATCCAGCGCGGGCTGAAAGCCTCGACCCTTCTGCGTAATGGCGTGCAGCAGAACAGGACGCTCCTGGGTCTTGAGGAACTGAAACGTCTCGATAAGCAAACCAATGTTGTGGCCGTCGAGCGGGCCGTAATAGGTGAGCCCAAACTCCTCAAAGAGCATGGAGGGCCACAGCATGCCCTTGGCTGCTTCTTCCGCCTTGCGCACCATCTGCCGGGCAGTTTTGCCGCCGAGTTTTTCCAACAGGCGCGCCGCGGAATCGTGCAGATTGGTGTACCGCTCGTTGGTGACGATCTTGTGCAGGTAATTGGCGATGGCGCCGACGTTGCGGTCGATCGACCATTCGTTGTCGTTCAACACCACGATCATGCGCTTGGTCTGCTGGGCGATATTGTTCAGCGCCTCAAAGCTGATGCCGTTGGTGAACGCCGCATCCCCGGCAAAGGCGATGATGTTCTCCTTGGTACCGGCCAGATCGCGCGCCACCGCCATGCCCAGGGCGGCGGAAAGCGCGGTCCCGGCGTGGCCCGCGCCGTAGCAGTCGTGGTCGCTTTCGGTGCGCAGAGCAAAGCCGTTCAGGCCGCCCGGCTGGCGCATGGTGTTGAAACGGCTGCGGCGTCCGGTGAGCAATTTGTGAATGTACGCCTGGTGGCTGACGTCAAAGACAAAGCGGTCAGAGGGGGTGTTGAAGACGTAGTGCATAGCCAGGGTGAGCTCTACGACGCCCAGGTTCGGCCCCAGGTGGCCGCCTGTCTTGGACAGCACCCGGATCAACTGCTCGCGTATTTCCTGAGCCAGTGCCTCCAACTCCGGCACGGTAAAGCTCTTGATGTCCCCGGGCGAGTTGATCGAATCGAGTAGTTTCCCCATGGTTTCTCGTGTTATCGCTTGCGGTCTCCGGCCCCATCAAAAAAGACCCCGTGTGGGGCCTACTGTTGCGCTTCAGCCGTCCATTATTCGGAGCGGCTCTTGATCTCGTAGTATAGCAAGCTTGCCCAAGCGACCCACATTATCTTTGCCGGTACGCCTCAAATCTCGGAGGCCGGGAGGGCCTCCAGCGTCTCCACTGCCGGCGCCTCGGCGCCAAATTCGCCTTCCCATCGCGCCACCACCACCGAGGCCAGGCAGTTGCCCACCACGTTGACGCTGGTGCGCGCCATGTCCATGATGGCATCGATGCCCAGGATCACAAAGATAGGTTCCTCCGGGAGGCGGAACATGGCAACCGTGGCGAGCAGCACGATCAGCGTTGCGCGAGGAACGCCGGCCACCCCCTTGCTGGTAAGCATCAGCGTTGCCACCATAAACATTTGTTGCTTCCAGCCCATGTTCACGCCGGCCGCCTGGGCAACAAAAACCGACGCGAGCGCGAGATAGAGCGTGGAACCATCCAGGTTGAAGCTGTAGCCCGCGGGGATGACAAAGGCGACGATCCTTCGCGGCACACCCAGCGCTTCCATGGCCTCCATCGCGCGGGGCAGCGCCGCCTCAGAAGTACTGGTGGCGAAGGCAATGGTTGCCGGCTCGGCGACTGCACGCAAAAATCTGCGGATGGGCACGCCCGCGATCAGCGCGACGGGCAGCAAGCCAAGTAGCCCGAAGGCCAGCAACGCGGCGTACAGGGTAAGCAGAAGGCGGCCCAGGTGAAGCAGCACGCCGGGTCCCATTTGTCCCACGGTATACGCCATAGCCGCACCCACGCCGACCGGAGCGTAATACATCACAACATTGGTGAAGGCGAACATGGTCTCGGTGAGCGATTCGATCACCCGCAGCAGGGGAGCACGATTCTCGTCACTGATCCGGCCCATGGCCACGCCAAACAAGATGGCGAAGACCGCTACCTGGAGAATCTGGTTGTCGGCCACAGACTTGGCGATGTTTTCCGGGAAAGTGTGGAGCAGCACCTCATCCCAATGCAGCGGAGCCCCAGCCGCGGGAATATTCGCGGGAATATTCGTCGCCGTGTGTGCCTGGGGAACGCTCAGCCCGACGCCCGCTCGCGTGATATTGATGGCCGCCAGGCCTACCAGCATGGCGATGGTGGTAAGAGCCTCAAAATAGACCAGGGCCTTCAGTCCCATCCGTCCCAGGCTGCGCATTTGCCCGTGGGCGGCTATGCCGGTGATCAGTGTACCCAGGATCAACGGGGCGACGATGGTCTTGATCAGGCGCAGGAAGATGTCGCTGAATACGCGAAGTCTGACGGCGAAGGCGGGGGCATCTGCTCCCAATTCACCGCCCGCGAGCATAGCCCAGAAGATCCACCCCGTCAGGGAACGCTTCCGCCACGCGGCCCACCCCAGCAGCAGCAGACCGAGCATGCGCAGCGGTGGCCCGATATGTCCCAGGGCGTGGGAGAGAGGCGCCAGCAGCCCGGCGCAATACAACGCGATTCCCGCGGCGGTGATTGCATGTCTGCGGAGTCGAGGTTCCATTGCTTTCTCTCACTCCAGGTCGGATTGACTATCCCACGATATCGCACGGGTGACGCGATGTTACCGGCGTCCGTTACTTTACGGTGAGGCGCTTCAGACTTGCGCGGGACACCGGTAACCTGCAAGTTGCAACTTGGGAAGATTGTTCTCCGCTTCTCAGATACAGGAGGAGTGATCTCAGGGTAGGATGTACCCAGTCTTTATCGCTTACCCCCAAGCGAAAAACACAATTCCCCTTTGTTGATACTTGCCGCGGACTTTTCGGTTGGCCCGTTGGGCGTTGATCGACCAAGGATGCAGAAATCCCGATGATTACGAGCTCCACCACTGTGCAGCACGACGAGACAGAACGGCTGAAGTCTCTGCTGGAATACGACATCCTTGATACGCTTCCAGATCCTGCCTTCGATGAGATCGCGCGCATGGCGGCCTCCATCTGCGAAGCCCCGTATGCGTTTATTGGATTTCTTGATTGGTCGCGGGTCTGGTTCAAATCCACCGTTGGTTTTAGCGCACGGCAGATACGCCGCGCCGGCTCGCCCTGCCAGTTTCTGCTGCTGGAGGGCAAGCCGCTACTCATCACCGATGCCCTTGCAGACCATCGTTTTGCGCCGTCGGGCATCGTACTCGACCAGGGTATTCAATGCCGCTCCTACGCGGGCGCTCCCCTGTTCTCTGCGTCAGGCACCATTCTCGGCACACTCGCTGTTTGCTCCGCGGAGCCCAACGCCTTCGGCCGCACCAACCTGGAGAACCTGCAGGTTCTCGCCCGGCAGATCGTTACCCGCCTCGAGCTCTACGCCACCGGCCATACGCAGGAGAATGTGGTTCGCTCGCGCCAGCGTTCCGAGCAGGCGCTCACCGTAGAACGCAACTTTGTTGCCGCGGTGCTCAACACCATCAGCGCGCTGGTGCTGGTCTTCGATACCGCCGGGCGAATCGTGCGCTTCAATCGCGCCTGCGAAGTGATCTCCGGGTATACCTTTGGCGACCTGGCCGGCCGTTCGTTTCCGGAAGAGCTCTATCCGCCAGGAGACCGAGAGACGGCCATGCGCATCTTCGAGCAGGTGCGCGCCGGCAACGCCAACCAATCCTATGAAATCGACTGGAACTCCAAGTCAGGAAAGCTGCGGCGCATTGCATGGACTGCTACACCCCTGAACAACGCGCAAGACGAAGTGAGCTTCGTGATCATGACCGGCGTGGACGTAACCGAGCAACGGGAAGCAGAAACTGCTGTGCGCACCAGTGAAGCCCGCTACCGGCAGCTGGTGGAAAGCAGCCTAGGCTTCATTTGCACCCACGATCTGGAAGGCATCCTGCTGTCCATCAATTCGCACGGTGCGTCTACGCTGGGCTACGAGCCGGAAGAACTGATCGGCACTCCGTTGCGCAACTACATCGACAGCGATCACCTGGCCGATTACGACGCTTATTTTGCGGCCCTGACGCAAGACACAGATCAGGATCACCAGGGACGTTTTTATCTGCGTGGGAAGGCCGGCCAGCTCTGCATCGTGGCCTACCGCAACAAGCTGCTGCAGCTGCCGGGCGAGCAACCCTATGTGCTCAGCCACGGCATCGACATTACCGAGCAGACGCAGGCAGAAGAGGAGCTAAATGCGCTGACCCGCCAGCATCAATCGATTCTGGACTCGGTGGGCGACGGTATCTGGGGCATGGATCTGGAAGGCCGGGTCACATTTATCAATCGCAGCGGCGCGGAAATGCTGGGCTATTCGCCCCAGGAGCTGCTGGGACAGAACATGCACGCCCTGGTCCACCATTCGCACGCCGACGGATCGCCCTACGCCGCCGAGGATTGCCCTATCTCCGGCAACTTAAAAAGTGACACTCCGCTGCACGTGAATAACGATGTTTTCTGGCGTAAGGACGGGCAGTCGTTGCCCGTGGAATATGTCGCTTGCCCGCTGGTGGCGAACGGCCGCGTGGACGGCATCGTCGTCGCCTTCGCGGACGTGACGGAACGGCGGCGCCTGGATCGGATGAAGGATGAATTTATTTCCACTGTCAGCCACGAGCTGCGTACGCCGCTCACCTCGTTGCGAGCGGCCCTGGGCCTGATTGCCGGCGGAGCGCTGGAGAAGCGGCCGGAAAAGATTCCGCACATGATCGATATTGCCCTGAGCAATTGCGATCGGCTGGTTCGCCTGGTGAACGACATTGTCGACTTTGAACGCATTGGCAGCGGCACTCTGCCCTTGCATCAGAGCGAATGGAACGCGATTGAGCTTTTGCGCCGGGCGATGGATGCCGAGAAATCAGCCGCTCACCGCGCGGGGCTTACCTTCCGCATCGATGCGCAGCCGGTCGATGTGTGGGTAGATGGCGACCGCATCCTGCAGGTACTGGGCAACCTGGTGCGCAATGCGATCAAGTTTTCCGAAAAGGGCGGCGAGATCCGTCTGGCCGCGCGGGCAAGCAGCGAGAAAGAGGTCACTTTCGAGGTGCAGGATCAGGGCCAGGGCATTCCCGAGGAAAAGCTGGACCTGATTTTCGAACGCTTCCAGCAGGCGGATGCCTCGGATTCCCGCCTGCGCGGGGGCACCGGCCTGGGTCTCGCACTATGCCGCGGCATCATCAACCAGCACGGCGGCCGCATCTGGGCCAAGAGCAATCCCGGCAGCGGCAGCACGTTCTACTTCACCGTGCCGCAGTATTTTCCCGAATCCGAGGATGAGACCCTGGGCCTGGATGCGGAGGAAAGCTAATCCGCTCGGGCCAAACCGGCTTGCATGGGTTCAGGCCCCCAAATCGCTTTAACAGCAGGTCCCTCCACTACGCTTCGCTCCGGTCGGGATGACAAGGCGGGGTTTGAGCGCTTTCATTTGCAGCGCATGCTGGTTGAGTGAAACTGCAGATCCTTCGGCTGCGCTCGGGATGACAAAGGAGAGGGCGACACCTCCATTGAGACCAGCTGTCTTATGTTCAGCCACCGAAACCCATGGAAGCGCCCCACTCCCCTTTGTCGTCCCGACCGGAGCGCGTAGCGCGTAATGGAGGGACCTGCTGTTCGACCCTCACTCATCCGATTGGCGTAATTGCGCGATCACGGTGAAGTCTTCCAGGGTCGTGGTATCGCCCTTGATTTCCCCGCTGCTGGCAAGCTCGCGCAGCAGGCGTCGCATGATCTTGCCGCTGCGCGTCTTGGGCAGAGCCTGAGTAAAACGGATGTCGTCGGGCCGCGCCAGGGAGCCAATTTCCTTCGCCACCCACTCGCGCAGCTCCTCCTTGAGCTGCGGCGAAGGATGATGGCTGCTTTCGAGCGAAACAAAGGCAGCGATGGCCTGCCCTTTCAATTCGTCCGGGCGGCCGACCACAGCGGCCTCCGCCACCTTGGGGTGCGCCACCAACGCAGATTCCACTTCCATGGTTCCCAGCCGATGCCCGCTCACGTTGATGACGTCGTCGACCCGGCCCATCAACCAGTAGTCGCCATCCTGGTCCACCCGGGCGCCGTCCCCGGTAAAGTAACTGCCCGGGAATCTCCGACCAGTATTGCTGAGCGTAGCGATCGGGATCGTTGAAGATGGTGCGCGCCATCGAAGGCCAGGGCTTGCGGATCACCAGCAACCCACCGCTGCCTGCGGGCACCGTTTCGCCTTCGCGGTTCACGACCGCCGGCTCGAATGCCGAAAAACGGCCGCGTGGCCGAACCAGGCTTGGTGGGAATCGCGCCCGGCAAGCGGCGCCAGCATGATGGCGCCCGTTTCTGTCTGCCACCAGGTGTCGACGATCGGGCACCTTCCCTTGCCGATCGATCTCGCGATACCACATCCAGGCCTCCGGGTTGATGGGTTCGCCCACGGTGCCCAGCAGGCGCAGGCTGGCCAGCGAATGCCTCAGCGGAAACTGATCGCCCCACTTGATACATGCGCGGATGGCCGTCGGAGCGGTGTAGAAGACGGTGACTTTGTGGTCATCGACGATCTTCCACAGGCGATCCGCTTCGGGATAGTTCGGCGCGCCTTCATACATCACCGTGGTGACCCCGTTCTGCAAAATGCCATAGACCACATAGGAGTGGCCCGTGACCCAGCCAACATCGGCAGTGCACCAGTAGACGTCGTCCGGCTTGAGATCGAAGATCAGCTTGCTGGTCAGGTAGGTTTGCACCGAGTAGCCGCCGGTGGTGTGCACCAGGCCCTTAGGCTTACCGGTGGTCCCCGAAGTGTAGAGGATGTAGAGCGGATCTTCCGCGTCGAGCGGCTCGGCCGGGCACTCCGCCGCCGCTTTTTCGTGGAGCTCCTGCCACCACTGATCGCGGCCTGGCTTCATGCTCACCGCGGAGCCGGTGCGGCGGTAAACCACAACATTCTTTACCGTGGGGCAGTTGATTCAGGGCTTCGTCGACAATCGGCTTAAGCCGTACTTCCTGCCCGCGGCGGTAGGACCCATCCTGGGTAATGACGGCAACGCACGAAGCATCGTTGATGCGGTCCACCAGGGCATTGGCCGCAAATCCCCCGAAGATGACGGAATGGACCGCGCCAATGCGGGCGCAGGCCAGCAAGGCAATCGCCAGCTCAGGCGTCATGCCCATGTAGATCGCGACCCGGTCGCCTTTGCGAATCCCCAGGCCTTTCAGTACATTGGCGAACTTCTGGACCTCGCGATAAAGGTCGTCGAAGGTCAAGCTTGCGGATCTCGCCCGGCTCGCCTTCCCATAAGATGGCGACTTTGTCTTTTCTGTCGCTTAAGGCGTGACGGTCGACGCAGTTGTAGCAGAGATTGATTTTGCCGTCCACGAACCACCTGGCCAGCGGGGGCCGCCAATCGAGCACACGGGTCCAGGGAGAGAACCAGTGCAACTCGCTGGCGATCTCCGCCCAGAATCCTTCGGGATCCTGAATCGAGCGGCGATACAGCGCTTCGTACTCCTCAAGGCTCTTCATATGCGCCTGCGCGGCAAATTCCGCCGGAGGGGGAAAGACCCTGCGTCTCGCGCAGGATCGAATCCAAATTGGGCTGATGCGTGGTAGTGCTGGACTCCATGGCTTTTCCTCTCAGCGTAAAAACGTATTAGCAACTGTTACTAATAGTGCTTCGTTCGTCAATTAAGCATTGTACTCAGGGCGGGTATGGCTGGAAACCGCAGGTCCCTCCACTACGCTACCCCGGATTTCCTGTGGAGGTTGGTGGCTTCGGTGAACTTCATGCGCCTTTCTCTACGGAAAGGCGCACACGCGGCCTTGTCCAGTGCTGCGTGGCAGGAAATCCGGGTGCGCTCCGGTCGGGATGACAATTTATCTTGAAATCGGGTGAGTTCTCGACGACAACTCTGTCTTCACAACAGAATTGTCATCCCGACCGGAGCGCAGCGTAGTGGAGGGACCTGCGGTTCAGCTCGTTCGTTCTCTCAGGTTTGTTGGTAGCGCTGCTGGTGCCATTCCCAGGCACTGTGCACAATGTCGTCCAGCCGGGTGTATTTCGGCTTCCAGCCGAGGTCGGTCTCAATCTTTGCCGAGCTGGCGATCAAAACCGAAGGATCTCCCGGCCGGCGAGGCAGCTCCTCCACAGGAATCGGATGCCCGGTTACCCGGCGGGCCGACTCCACAACTTCCTGCACGGAAAAACCATGTCCGTTGCCCAGGTTGTAAATCATCCGGTTTCGCCCATCGAGCGCCTCAAAGGCCAGCAAATGCGCCTCGGCTAAATCCGCTACGTGGATGTAGTCGCGAATGCAGGTGCCGTCCGGCGTTGGGTAGTCCTGGCCAAAAATCTTTATGCTGGTTCGCCGCCCGAGAGCGACGTCAAGAATAAGCGGGATCAGGTGAGACTCCGGCTCGTGCGCTTCTCCTCTGCCGGGAATCGCTCCCGCGACGTTGAAATAGCGCAGGCTGGCATAACGCAGGCCATGAACGCGGTGCATCCAGGAGAGCATCTGCTCCACCAGAAGCTTCGATTCTCCGTAGGCATTGGTGGGAAGAAGGGCGGCATCCTCCAGGATCGGAGTGCTCACCGGTTCCCCATACAGCGCCGCGGTCGAAGAAAATACCAGCTTGTTTAAGTTTTTCTTCAACATCGCTTCCAACAGGCTCAGGGTCGCCGCGGTGTTGTTACGGAAGTAAAGTTCCGGCTTTTGCATGCTTTCCCCGGCCTCGATGAGAGCGGCAAAATGCATCACACCGGTGAAGGAGCCATCCTCGAATAATCTCTTCAAGCCTTTTGTTGTCAGCGACATCCCCCTCAACAAAGGTAGCCCCCGGGGGCACCATGGAACGCACGCGCATGGCACAGATTGTCGTACACCACGACCGAGTGGCCGCGCTCCAGCAGGAGACGGGCCACGGTTCCACCGATATAGCCCGCCCCGCCTGTCACTAAAATCTTCACGAGTTCACGATCCCTTTCTTGTACTCTTACAGCAGAGCCGGAACGGCCGTCGGACAAGCAACCAAAAGGCGCCTTGCAAGTCAACAGAGTTTTATGGGAGACGCTAACCAGGTTCAGCATCGCGCCCCGACGCAGGAGATTCAAAAGCTTTTGGTCTGCCCCAAAAGCTGAGATCGAAACCTATGGCCCAGTTCATGCCTTATCTATACACTTCTGTTTCCAACGGCTCCACCTTTGGGTTACTGCATCCGTGTACGAACTCGTCTATCGTGTGCTTATCCGCAAGTACTTTGGTACTGAGATTTTGTGCCGTGCGGATGCCGATAACAGCTCCAGGTTTCGCGTCGGGAGTTCGGGACTATTTAAGCATTGGTCTCGGGCGTGCGTCTGTTTGAATGTGTACGGGTTTTCGCCGCTTAAGGAACTCGCCCGGTGGCTCGGACACCACCTTACGACTATAGAGAATTAGGGAAATTCAATATGCCGAATGATCTTCTGAATCGCGATAACTTCGGACTCCTTCCTGAACCGGAGGGCCGTTGGGGCTCCTTTGGGGTCAGTATGATCACCAACGTCTCCATCATGGCGCTACTGGTGCTGCTGACTGCCGCGGTGCACAAGGTGGAGAAGCAGAAGTATATCGAGCACATGGTCTTCACCGAGCAGACGCCGCCTCCTCCGCCGCCCAAGGTGGTGATCCCCAAGGTGAAGGTGTTCGCGCCGCCGCAACCGCAGGTAGTCAAGCTGGACCCGCCCAAGATCGTGATGCCGAAGATCCAGCCGCCGCCGGAGATTCCAAAGCCGGTCAAGCTCGACGTGCCCGACCAACCCAAGCTGCCGCCTGCACCGCCGAAGGCGGTTACCGCCTCCGCCGCAACCCAAGGTGGGCCTGTTTGCCAGCCCGAAGCCGACAGAGGTTGCCAATAACAAGGTGGCGCCGACCGCCAAACAGGTGGTTTCGGTGATCCGATCGGGGCCAAGCCTAATCCCAACTCCACCAGTTCGCAGTTGGTGGCCGTGGGAGCGTTTAACAGCGCCCCCGGGGCCGAATGCCGGCGCCGGCGCAGCACGCAAAGGCGCAGTTTCAGGCACTTCCTTTGGCGCGGGCGTGGCCAATGGCGTTCCCGGCGGCCAGACATGGGTAAGGTTGCTTCTGCAGGGTTTGCCAACGGCGTCGTCGGTGGTACCGGCAAGCCAGGTGGCACCGGTACGGTGACGACGGCCGGCTTCTCCAACAACATCGGCAGTGCGCCCACCCAGGTAGCCATCAAGACAACGGAACCGGCTTTCGTTCCTCCGGTTGTAATATCGGAGCCGCATCCGGAATACACCGCGGAAGCCGCTCAACTGAGGATCCAGGGTGAGGTAACTCTCCAGGTGCGTTTTCTGGCCAGTGGCCAGGTAGAGGTATTGCGTGTAGTGAACGGGCTGGGGCATGGTCTGGACGAGCAGGCAAAGCGTGTTGCCGAGCAAATCCGGTTCAAGCCCGCGATCAAGGATGGGCATCCGGTAGATCACACAACATTGATTCACGTGACCTTCCAGCTGGCTTAACCGCCGGCAGCTGCCCCGGTTCAATTCAAATTAGTTTATGAAATTCGCCAAAGTTAGAAATCGTTCAACGTGTAACAGGAGCCAGGAAATGACCCTGCGTCGAGTTTGGATTACCAGTCTGCTGCTGACGCTGACCGCATCTGCAGCACAGGCCAAAACCAAGTATCAGCCCCCAATGGCTCTGACGCCGGAACAGAGCGCGCTGGTGCAAAAAGCGATTGCGGCCGAAAAGGTCACCATCAAGCAGATTCAGAAGCACTCTCCGCTGGTGCAGACCTACATCCAAAACATGCGGCCGGACCAGGTTCTGTACGCGGTGCCGGAATCGGACCAGTACCTGCTTGGCCGGGTCGACTTCGGCAAGTCGATCACCGACACCTCCTACTCCGGAGATGGCTCCAGCCACGGCATGTTCAAGGGCTCGATCAAGTACGTCACCGGTCTGACCAAGGCGTTCAAGATGCAGTACATCTCCGCCGGCTTTATGGAGATGATGTTCCTGGACCCGATCTCCTTCGACCAGCAGCACTATGACTTCAGCTATGTGCGCCGCGACTTCCTGGGTGCGGTGCGCACGCTGGTGTTCGACGTGCACCCCAAGCCGGGCACCGGCAGCGGACGTTTTACCGGCCGTATCTGGATTGAAGACCAGGGCGGAAACATTGTCCGCTTCAATGGCACTTATACCGGTGGCAACCAGGATGACGACAGCTCCAGCTACTTCCACTTCGACAGCTGGCGCGAAAATCTCCAGCCCGGTCTCTGGCTGCCCGTCGGCGTCTATGTTGAGGAGACGCAGAAGAGCTCAGAGCACCCGGTCTCGTTCAAAGCCCAGACCTATATCTGGGGATATAGCCTGAAGCTGCCCACCCACGAGTCTGACAACGAGTCGGTCAAGATCGACGACGTGCAGGATCAGAGCGATCAGAACCAGGACCTGAGCCCGTTGCAAGCACAGCGGGAGTGGATTTCCCAGGCAGAGGAGAACGTCCTCGATCGCCTGGTGCAGGCCGGGTTGCTGGCGCCGCCCAGCGACTTTGACAAGAGTCCTGGAGCAGGTAGCCAACAACATCGTGATCGGCAACAACATCCAGATCACCGATGCGATTCGCTGCCGCGTCATGCTCACTGCCCCGCTGGAATCGCTGGCGGTTGGCAACACCATCATCCTGAGCAAGGGCTTGATCGACGTTCTGCCCGGCGAGCCGGATCTGGCTGCGGTGCTCTCCTTCCAACTGGCGCACATCGTCCTCGGCCACCACATCGACACCCGTTACGCGTTTAACGATCGTCTTCTGTTCCCGGACGAAGCGACCTTTGAGCGCATCCACATGTCCCACTCCGATCCAGACAACGAGCTGGCTGCCAAGAAGGCCGTTGACCTGCTCAACCACTCGGTATACGCCAACCAACTGTCGCAGCCAGGTCTTTTCCTGGCCAGCTCGATGCGCGCTCGAAACAGCTTACGGCTCTCAACACGCCCCGGCTGGGAGATTCGTTGCTGCGACCCACTGGTGAACCTTGGCTGAATGCTTTGATGGCCAAGGGACCCAAGCTGGACATGAACAAGCTGGACCAGATCGCCGCTCTGCCCCTGGGCAGCAACCTTAAGATCGATGCCTGGGACGACAGGGTGATTCGCTTGAACGCCAAGATACCTCCGATCCTGAACGCGCGGGATAAGATGCCCTTCGAGGTAACACCGGTGTTCTTCCGCCTGACCCGCTATACGCCACCAGTCACCGCAGCTCCGGCGGCGGCAACTGGAGCAGCGGAAACCACGGCTCCGGCGGTTGACACGCAGCAGAGCGCCGCTCCGGCGCAGGCTTCGGCGACACAACCGAGCCCGCAATAGGCCTTTGGTAAAGGGTTACCAAGGGTGTTTCTTTGACATTACTTATGACAGAGGCGGGGTAGACTTGAGCTACCCCGTTTTCTTGTATGGGGAACTCACTTGCGTGGTGCTCATGATCAAAAGGTATCTGCTGGCAAGCCTGCTCTTACTTTCTATGAGTCCTCTTCTTCATGCACAGGTAGTAGCGGCCGGCCGTGGCGGCGCCCACTTGTTTGGAGGAGGCTATTTCTCAGACTTCAGTCCCGACTACGGATCCAACCGCCTACTCGGAGTCGGCGCCTTGCTGGATTTCAACCTGCACGGACATGTGGGTGTGGAGGGTGAAGCGCGTTTTCTCCGCTTCAACCAGACCTACGATGTGCACGAAGATACCTACGAGATCGGTCCCCGGTTCCGGTGGCGTTTTGGCAGGTGGGAACCTTATGCCAAAGTTATGATCGGCAACGGCCAATTCAACTTCCCCTTCAGTTACGGCCACGGCGGTTACCTGTTGTTCGCGCCTGGCGGGGGGCTGGACTTTCATTACCATCGCTTCTCGATCCGCGCCATCGACTATGAATACCAGCACTGGAACAGCTTCCAGAACAGCTCGCTAAGCCCGAATGGCTTTAGCTCAGGAATCGCCTACAGGATTTTCTAGCGGGAGATTAACCGCAGGTCCCTCCACTGCGCTCCACTACGTTACGCTCCGGTCGGGATGACAATTCTGTTGTGAAGACAGACTCGTCCTCGAGAACCTCCGATCTAAAACTAAACTTGTCATCCCGACCGGAGCGTAACGTAGTGGAGGGACCTGCGGTTCTCTCGACCAGCCTCAAATGCAAACAAAAGACTGATGCCCCATCGTTCGGAACGATGGGGCACCGTAGTCTTTCCTGGATATTTAGAAGTGGTAGGCGATACCGATAACCGGGTTGTAGACGTTGTAAAACCGGCCGGTCTTCTGCGGCTCAAGACCAAAATTTGGGGTCTTCATCAGCAGTCCGCGGTACTCCGCGCGGATATCGAAGCTGGGGCTTAGCTCATACGCCACCCCCCCGCCGTACATCGCTCCCAGAATGGTTTGCTGCTTCACGTCGAGTACGGTGGTGCTGGCGTCATCGAGCGGAGAAAAGATAAAGGCCGCCGGACCCGCCTCAAGGAAAGGATTCCAGTTCTTGAAGGTCTGATTCAACACGTAGGCGCCGGAAAACTCCTGCATCCGTGTCGTGCACTCTCACGTTGTTGAAGCTGGTGTAGTACTTTTGCGCATTCTGCGCGTACTGATAATTCAGTTCGAGTCCGCTCCTCGGGGTCAACATGTACCGGTAGCTCACCAGGCCGCCCAATCCATAGGTTCCGGTCTGCTGAACATCATTGCCGGTGATAAACGGCGGGAAAATACCGCTCACGCTGATGCTCAAATCCTGACGACTTTCCTGGGCCTGGCTCGCCGCTGCCAAAAAGGGCAGAAGCAGAAATAACAGCAGCGTCTTCTTCATTCGTTAATGAACCTCTCGCCTGTGCCAACCGGCAGCAGGCTTACCCGCCTCTCGGGCTCGTCGATTTTCCTTTGGGAGTGACCCACTTTGCCAATTGTACCTGCGGCAAGCAATTCCGGGCGACTCGCTAGCCGGCGCGCTCCACGCGAAACTCGTAGGGCGAGCCGCGCTCCAACGAAAGTGAGCGCACCACCTTGAGAAAGGCAGTCGCCGCATGGGAAAGGTTGGCCTGCTTGCGATGCACCAGGCGGAGGTGACGTTCAAAGCGCAGCGCTTCCACCGGCACTTTGACCAGTTCGCCGGCGGCCAACTCGCGCCCCACCGACAGGCCGGGAACCAACGCCACCCCATTGCCCATGGCAACAAAGCGCTTGACCGCTTCCAAGCTGGGCAATTCCACTCCCATGTTTAGCGGTGTTTTGTGCTTTTCAAAGGCCGCAACCACTTGCCGGCGCACCGGCGAAGGCACATTGTGGGCAATGAAACTCTCCGCACCCAGGTCTTCGATCGATAGTCCCTTCTCCCGCGCCAATGGATGGTTCGGGTTCACCACAAAAGCCAACTCGTCGGTGTAAACAGCGATCGACTTGAAGAGGTCCCCTTCCGGGTGGAACGACAGAATGCCGATCTCCACCGTGCGCTGCAGCAGATCATCCGGGAATCCTGCTGGCCAACGAGCGCTGAACACTCACACCGATCTGCGGGCAGAGGCGCCGGAACCGGTCCAGGACCGGGAGCAGGTAGAGACAGGTGAACTCGTTGGCCGCAATCAGCAGCCGGCCGCGATCGAGCGACCTCAGTTCCTCCATGGCGCTGGAGGCCTCGGCTCTCAGCTGTAACATTCGACGCGCATAATCGCACAGGACTTCACCGGCCGCAGTAAGGGTTCCATCTCTCGCGCTGCGTTCGAAGAGCACCTCACCCAGGTCGCTCTCAAGCTTACGAATCACCTGGCTGACCGCGGGCTGGGTGCGGTGCAGCCGCTTGGCGGCGCGAGAGAATCCCTTCTCTTCCGACACTGCAAGAAACGTCTCCAACTGGTGAATATCCATAACTTCAGGTCGCTCGATCTCTTGCCAGACTGCACTCCTATAAGTGTATCTAATGTTTAAGAGAAGAATAATAAATTTGATCTATACCGGGGAATCGCGGAGAATAAAAGTCAGCAGGATGCGGAAGGTAGATGCCTCGATGAGCCAGGCTAGCCCCAGACACGAGCAGGATCGAGTTTTCTTTTTCGATACCACCTTGCGGGACGGCGAGCAGTCCCCAGGGTGCAGCATGACCATGCCGGAAAAGCTGCGCATGGCCCATGCTCTTGGAGGAGCTCGGCGTGGATATCGTGGAGGCCGGCTTCGCGATCGCCTCCCCTGGCGACTTTGCCGCCATCAGCGCCATCTGCCGGGAGGTGCGGGGCCCGCGCATTGCTTCCCTGGCCCGCGCCCGCCGCGAAGATATTCAGGCAGCCGCGCGCTCGGTGGAAGAGGCAGACCGCTCGCGCATCCATATCTTTCTCGCCAGCTCAGACATTCATCTGGAGCACAAGCTGAAGATCAGGCGGTCCGAGGCACTGGAGCAGGTCGGATGCCGCGGTTCGCCTGGCGCGCACCTATGTGGACGACGTGGAGTTCTCTCCCGAAGACGCCACCCGTTCCGATCCGGATTTTCTTTGCAACATGGTTGCCGTGGCCATTGACGCCGGCGCCACGCGTGATCAATCTGCCCGACACCGTCGGCTACTGCGTGCCTAACGAATATGGCGCCATCTTCCACATGCTGCGCCGCCGCGTCCCCCAGGTAGCCGGCATCACGCTTTCCTCGCATTGCCACGACGATCTGGGCATGGCGGTGGCCAACAGCTTGGCGGCAGTGGAGGCGGGGGTCCGGCAGATCGAGTGCACCATCAATGGCATCGGGGAGCGCGCCGGCAATGCCGCCCTGGAAGAAGTAGCGGCAGCGATGCTGGTCCGCTACGACAAGTTTCCCTGCGTCCATGGATTGGTGCTCGAGCAGCTCTACCCGACCAGCCAGTTGCTATCGCAGATCATCAGTTTTGGCCCTGCGCCGAACAAAGCCGTGGTGGGCAGCAATGCTTTCGCGCACGAGGCCGGCATCCACCAGCATGGAGTGCTTGCCCATCCGTTGACCTACGAGATCATGACTCCTGCTTCGGTCGGTGTGCCCAACAACCGCATGGTGCTGGGCAAGCACTCCGGCCGGCGCGCCCTGGCTCACCGCCTGAAGGAGCTCGGCTATGTGCTCGATGCCGCCGAGTTGGACGAGATCTATCACCGCTTCAACGAGCTGGCGGATCACCGAAAAGCCATCTTCGATCAGGATCTGATCTCGCTGCTCCCGGCGAACCATCGCCGGCCGGAGCCGCCTGCTGCCGGGGACAGTGCCGCACTAAAAACGCTCGCAAGCTGAGGTTGTTACCAATGAAATTGAAAGTGCTGGTCTGCGCCGGAGATGGGATAGGCCCGGAAGTCACTCGCGAGGCGGTGCGCATTCTGGGTTCTGTGGCGGAGTTCGGCGGCTATGACTTCCAGTTCACCGAGATGCCCATCGGCGGACACGCCATTCGCCAGACGGGCACGCCGTTGCCCGCGGCGACGCTGGACGCAGCCCTGGAGAGCGATGCGGTGCTCTTGGGAGCGGTGGGCGGCAACGAGTTCAATGCCCTGCCCCCGGATCGCCGGCCCGAAGCAGGGCTCCTGCAGCTTCGCCAGTGCTTTGGGGGGATTCGCCAACCTGCGGCCATCCTTCGCCTACCCGGCTTTGTCTGGCAACTCTCCGCTGCGCCCCGAGGTGACTGATGGGGCCGACATTTTGTTCGTCCGGGAGCTGCTGGGCGGGCTGTACTTCGGCGAGCCGCGCGCCTGGGACCGGGCGACCGGAGCGGCCTGGAACACCATGCGCTATACCCGGGATGAAGTCGCTCGGGTGGCCCACGTGGCCTTCCATCTCGCCGGCCAGCGGCGCAAGAAAGTTACCTCGGTCGACAAGGCGAATGTGCTCGAGGTGTCGCAGCTGTGGCGGGCCACGGTGACCGAGATCGCGCAACAATATCCGAGCATTGCGCTGGAGCACCATTACGTGGATGCCTGCGCCATGCACCTGATGAATACACCGCGCAACTTCGACGTGGTGCTGACCGAGAATCTGTTCGGCGACATTCTGAGTGATGAGGCGGCGGTGATTACCGGGTCATTGGGCATGCTGCCATCGGCAACTATCGGAGGTACAGTTAACCTTTTCGAGCCGGTGCACGGTTCGGCGCCCGACATAGCGGGCAAAGGGATCGCCAACCCGCTGGGCGCCATTCTTACCGCGGCCATGGTGCTGCGCCATTCGGCCAATCTGGAACAGGATGCACAAGCGGTGGAACTGGCGGTGCGCAAGGTCCTGGAGCAAGGCTACCGCACGCCCGATCTGCTGCGGGCGGAGCAGGCCGGCCGGCGGGTATCCACCCAGGAGATGGGCAGGCTGGTGCACCAGACGCTGAACGAGATCATCGACCGCCGGCAGGCACTGCACGCGGTCTAGAGGGTTCCCCTGAGGGAACCTTCAAGTTACCGTCACAGTAGCAATAGGGAAAAGTCATTATGTCAGAAACCGCGAGAACGCTCTTCGAAAAAGTATGGGAATCACATGTGGTCGCTGCGCCCGAAGGCGAGCCGGCACTTCTGTATATCGATCTGCACCTGTTACATGAGGTGACCTCACCCCAGGCATTTGAGGGCTTCGCCTTGCAGGACGAAGCGTGCGCCGCCCCGACCGGGCGGTGGCCACGGTGGACCATAATGTGCCCACCACGACCAACCGGCTCATCATCGAAGATGCGATCGCGGCTAAACAGATCGATGCCTTGCGCACAAATTGCGCCGAGTTCGGCATCCCGCTCTACGATGTTCAGTCGCCCGAACAGGGCATCGTGCACGTAATCGGTCCGGAGCTGGGACTTACCAAGCCGGGCATGACCATCGTCTGCGGCGACAGCCACACCAGCACGCACGGCGCTTTCGGCGCGCTGGCCTTCGGCATCGGCACATCAGAAGTGGAGCACGTTCTGGCTACCCAGTGCCTGCAGCAATCGCGGCCCAAAACCTTCCGCATCACGGTCGAAGGCGAACTCGTCCGGCGGTGACGGCAAAAGATATCGCACTGGGCATCATCGGCCACATCGGGACTGACGGCGCCAGCGGCTATGTGCTGGAGTATGCCGGCCCGGCGATTCGCGCACTCTCTATGGAAGGGCGCATGACGCTGTGCAACATGAGCATCGAGGCCGGCGCGCGGGCGGGCATGATTGCTCCCGACGAGACCACATTTCGCTACCTGAAAGGACGGCGATTCAGCCCCACTGGCGCGGATTGGGAGCGCGCCGTCGCTGAGTGGCAATCGCTGGCTACCGATCCCGGCGCTCAGTTCGATCGCGAATTGGTTCTGCAGGCCGAAGACCTCGCGCCCTTTGTCACCTGGGGTACAAACCCGGGAATGGTGGTGCCGGTGACGGATCGCGTGCCCGATCCTGCCTCCAGCCAATCAGCGGCGGAACGCCGCGCCTGGGAACGCGCACTCGAGTACATGGCGCTCGAGCCCGGCAAGGCGATCGAAGAGCTGGCCATCGATCGCGTCTTTATCGGCTCCTGCACCAACTCCCGCATCGAAGACCTGCGCTCCGCGGCCAAGGTAGTCAGCGGATATCACGTTCATCCCCAGGTGCGCGCCATGGTGGTCCCCGGCTCGCAGCAGGTGAAGCGGCAAGCGGAAGAAGAGGGCCTCGATGAGGTTTTTCGTTCCGCCGGTTTTGAGTGGCGGGAGCCCGGCTGCTCCATGTGCCTGGGAATGAATCCGGACATTCTTGCTCCCGGCGAGCGCTGCGCCTCCACCAGCAATCGCAACTTCGAAGGACGCCAGGGCCGCGGCGGGCGCACCCACCTGGTGAGCCCCATGATGGCTGCGGCCGCCGCTGTCTCCGGCCATTTCACCGATGTACGCAAATGGCAGTTCAACCCAATTCCCTCGAAGTGGAGTCGGTCCGATGAAGCCATTCCGCAGACATAAAGGCGATCGTCGCGCACCTTGACCGGGAGAACGTCGACACCGATCAGATCATCCCCAAGCAGTTTCTCAAGCGGATCGAGCGCACCGGTTATGGCGAGTTCCTTTTCTACGATTGGCGGCGCATCCAGGAAGGACCGGATGCGGGCGCGCCCCATCCGGATTTCATTCTGAATCATCCGCAGTACAAGGATGCCGAGATTCTGCTCGCGGGAAAAAACTTCGGCTGCGGATCGTCTCGCGAGCATGCGGCCTGGGCACTTTCTGACTTCGGCTTCCGCTGCGTCATCGCGTCTTCATTCGCCGATATTTTTCATTCCAACGCGGGCAAGAACGGCATCCTGCTCATCACATTGCCCGAGGAAGACGTGCAGACATTGATGACCCGCGCCGCGTCTATCCCTCGCTACCAGCTCACCGTTTCACTCGAAGACGAGATGCTGCACGATGACCACGGCCTGTCACTTCCCTTCTCCATCGACCCCTTCCGTCGTGAGTGCCTGCTGTTGGGTCTGGACGATATCGGGCTGTCGTTAAAACACGGGGGAGCGTTGGAGAAATTCGAGCAGCAGCACGATAAGGAGTTCTGGTATGCGCCGCGGCCGGTGAACCAAGGAGCTTTATGACCAGGCAAAGAGCATTATGACTAAGAAAGACGATCGAAAAACACGGCTAACGGGCGCGGAGATTCTCTGGGCAACGCTCGAAGGCGAGGGCGTGCGCGAGGTGTTCGGCTATCCGGGCGGTGCGATCCTGCCCGCCTACGACGCGTTGCGCAAATTTCCCATCCGTCACATCCTGGTGCGCCACGAGCAGAGCGCGGTGCACATGGCCGACGGCTATGCCCGCGCTTCCGGCCGCGTGGGAGTCGCCATTGCCACTTCCGGGCCAGGCGCTACCAACATGGTTACCGGCATTGCCACCGCCATGCTGGACTCGATTCCGGTGGTCTGCATCACCGGCCAGGTGGGGAGCAAAGTTCTGGGCACCGATGCTTTTCAGGAAGTGGACATCACCGGCATTACGTTGCCGGTGACCAAGCACAACTATGTCGTTACGCGTGCCGAGGACCTGGCGGGCGGTACTGCGCGATGCTTTCCGCGTGGCCCGTTCCGGCCGGCCCGGCCCGGTGCTGGTCGACATCACCAAGGATGCGCAGCAGGCTACGGCGGAGTTCGATTTCGAGGCGGCCGCGTCGGAGAAGGCCGGCAGCCATCCTATGCTTCACGTTGCTCCAGCAAGGCATCGTCGAGGCGGCGGAGCTGATCCGTTCCGCGCATCGGCCTTTGATCCTTGCTGGGCACGGCATCATCCACTCAGGCGCCATGAGCCAGGTGCGGGCGCTGGCGGAGCGGGCGCAGATCCCCGTGGCCTGTACCTTGCTTGGCCTGGGCAGCTTCCCTGCTTCCCACGAGCTGAACCTGGGCATGATGGGCATGCATGGCGAGTCCTGGGTCAACCACTCGATCCAGGAGGCTGACCTGCTGATCGCCTGCGGGATGCGCTTTGACGACCGGGTCACCGGCTCGCTCGCAACCTATGCGCCCAAAGCGAAAAAGATCCACATCGACATCGATCCTTCGGAGATCAACAAGAACGTCACCGTGCAAGTGTCATTAATCGGCGACCTTGCCCAGGTGCTGGACCAGCTCCTGCCGCAGGTCCGCCCGCGCGACGGCGCCGCGTGGCTGCATGCTATCGACTGCATGAAGGGGGATGCGGCGGTGCGCGACATCAAGAACCTGCCCGACGACGGCCATCTCTATGCCGCGCATGTGATCAACGATCTATGGCATGCGACCTCAGGAGATGCCCTGATCGCCACCGACGTGGGCCAGCACCAGATGTGGGAAGCGCAGTATTACAAGCATGAGGAGCCGCGGTCATTGATCACTTCCGGCGGCCTGGGGACGATGGGGTTTGCTTTACCTGCGGCCATCGGCGCCAAAATTGCCTGCCCGGAGAAGGAAGTGTGGGTGATCGCCGGGGATGGAGGCTTTCAGATGACCTGCCCTGAGCTGGCCACCATTGCCCAGGAAAAACTCGATATCAATATTGCGATTATCAACAACGGTTTCCTGGGCATGATCCGGCAGTGGCAAGAGGCGTTTTACGATAAGAACTATCAGTGCGCGCCGATCCTCTCGCCGGATTTTGTCAAGCTGGCCGAGGCCTTCGGCATCCGTGCAGCGGCGGTGAAAACGCGCGCCGAGGTGATGAGCACGGTGGCTGCCGCACGTGCCCATAAGGGCCCCTTCCTGATTAATTTCCTGGTGGAGCAGGAAGACACCGTTTACCCCATGATCGCGCCCGGGGCTGCACTGCACGAGATGATACGGCGTCCGTCGAAGAACCCGCTGGTAGAAACCGCGTCCGACATCTAAAGCAAAGAAAGGCAAGCATGCAGCACACATTCGTCGCCTACGTGGAAGACAAGCCCGGCGTGTTGACCCGCGTGGCGTCGTTGTTCCGCCGGCTGAATATCAACATCTCGTCGGTCACGGTGGGCAGTTCGGAGCGCAACGGCATCTCCCGCATGACCCTGGTGGCCGATGCGCCGCCGGCTGCCGGCCATCGCATCATGGCGTCGCTCTACAAGCTGGAAAACGTGGTGCAGGTGGATGATGTGGGCCGCTTCTCGTCGGTGAGCCGCGAGCTGGCGCTGATCAAAGTGGCCACCACGCCCAAGACGCGTTCGCATATCTTTGAACTGGTGAATGTCTTCCGCGCGCGCGTCGTCGATCTCGCGCCGGGATCACTGATGATCGAAATTACCGGCAGCGAGAGCAAGATCGAAGGCTTGCTGCAGGTGCTGAATGAGAATGAAGACCGCGTGCTGGAGATCTCGCGCACCGGCCGCATGGTGATGCGCCGCGGCCACCACACCAGCCGGGTGCTCGAAGCACTGGGCGACGTGGAATCACAGAACGGCGCTCTTCCCGCCACGAACTTCCGTTGCGTTACAGGAAGAGACGGACGAGTTCGAACAAAAACCGTAACCACTCACAAAAGGAAAGATTAATGACCAAGACTTATCACGACCAGGATGCCGATCTCTCGTTGATCCAGGGCAAAAAAGTAGCAATCATCGGCTATGGCTCCCAGGGCCATGCCCACTCGCTGAACCTGAAAGACTCAGGCGTGGATGTGCGCGTCGGCTTGCCGGCGACCAGCCGGTCCATCAAGAAAGCCAAGGCCTCGGGGCTGGAAGTGCTGCCCGTGGCGGATGCGGCAAAGTGGGCCGACGTCATCATGATTCTGGCGCCGGACACCTCGCAGGCCGCGATCTACAACGAGCAAATCGCCCCTCATCTTGGCAAAGGCAAGACGGTGATGTTCGCCCACGGCTTTAATATCCGCTACGGCACCATCAAGCCTTCCAAAGAGATTGATGTCAGCATGGTGGCTCCTAAAGCTCCCGGTCACCGGGTGCGCGAGGTTTTTACCGAAGGCGGCGGGGTTCCCGCGTTGATTGCCGTGCACCAGGATGCTTCCGGCAAGGCCCATGCCCTGGCGCTTTCGTATGCGAAAGGAATTGGCAGCACGCGCGCCGGTGTGATCGAAACGACATTTACCGAAGAAACGGAAACTGACCTCTTCGGCGAGCAGACTGTGTTGTGCGGCGGGGTGAGCGCGCTGGTAAAAGCCGGCTTTGAAACCCTGGTGGACGCGGGTTATCAGCCCGAGGTGGCCTACTTCGAGTGCCTGCACGAGTTGAAACTCATTGTGGACCTTATGTACCGCGGTGGCTTGGCGTACATGCGCTACTCCATCTCCGACACGGCCGAGTATGGCGACTACACCGCGGGGCCGCGCCTGGTTACGGATGCGACGCGTGCGGAGATGAAGAAGATCCTGGCGGAGATCCAGGATGGCACCTTTGCCACCAACTGGATCCGGGAAAACGAGACCGGGCGCAAGGCCTTCGACAAGATGCGCAGCAAAGAAGCGGAGCATCCCATCGAGGAAGTGGGCAGCAAATTGCGGGCCGCGATGCCGTTCCTGGATCCGGTCACGGTTACGGTGGATAGCCCCGGCGCCGCACCGCGGCTGGCCGAGCCGGTCGGCGCGTAGAAGAGGAGGGTTGAAGGGGACGGCCTTTAGAGTCTGCGTGAGAACTCGCTTTCAGGGTAGGCCGTCCATAACTGCTATGAAATGAAACGGCTTTATTATAGCCGCTGAGGTACGATTTTTTCAGGTGGGTTCCGTGCTGGCCGTGGCATGGGAAGTCGTACCTCTGAGGAAAGCCCTACACCAACCGGTCCGTTTGCAGCAAGCCTAAACAGCTTGCGAAAAAGTGCCGCTCTGCGAGAAAACTAGCCCTCAGCGGCCGAGTTCAGGCTGCGAGGGATTATGGACGGCCTAAAGGCCGTCCCCTTCAAACAATGGGAGCTTTTTTCGCGACTGTTTGGCTGTGCCCTCTGGGAATTCTTCGGTACCTCTGGAATAGGATTGGTTATCGTTTTTTCACGCACCCCTTGCGGGTTTTTTCGAGTCTACTCTGCATGCATGCGTCGCCGGCTCTGCGGTTTACCGTTTTCGCCCTGCTTTTGAGCGTTTCAATGGCTCCGATGCATGGCCAAAGCCGCCCCGCGCAACCTACCGCTGGGTGCCCCGCACACCCGAATACCTTGCGCGCAATGCGCGACTGCTATCGGCCGCTACTGGTCTTCGCCCCCGCACTCGACGACCCCCAGTTGGTGGAGCAGTTCAACCAGCTAAAGGCGGAGCCGATAGACCTCAAGAGCCGCGACCTGCTGTATGTCCCCATAGTCCCCGAGGGGCATAACCAGCCTATCCCCGGTTCCAGGGTCCCCACTGCCAGGCTCAGCGAAGATGAGCTGGCAGCGATGCGTCACCATTTCAAAGTGGAACCGGCCGAGTTCCTGGTGATCCTGATCGGGAAGGATGGCGAGGAAAAACTGAGCAGCCGAACCCCGGTTGCGGCCGAGCGGCTGAAGGCACTGATCGACTCCATGCCCTTGCGCAAGAGTGAGATGCAGAAGGATCAGCAGGGCGAGCAATAGATTCAGCTCACGTTCTTTACTTGGATTCAGAGGCGGAACCCCGCCGTATCGGCTAACATCAAAAGAACACCGCGAGGTGCCATGACGACCCAAGCTCCGACCCCTGCTCTCCCGACGGTTCCAGCCCCGTATCGTGCTCCGCATGATCCTGCGCGGGTTCCCGAACTGGTGGCCGCGCTGAAGAAAGTAAGCCAGCTCAATGGCCTGGAAGAGGCGGAGTATGAGTGGCTGGCGACCCACGGCACTGAAGTTTTTGCCGAATCGGGCGCCGTGGTCTTCCGCGAAGGCGAGCCTGCCACCAAGATGACCATCCTGCTTCAGGGGGAGATCTACGTGCGCCGGGAGCACGGTGGACCGGCGGCTCTCTTTATTGGCCGCTCGGGGCAGATAACCGGCTTGCTTCCCTTCTCCCGCATGAAGGCGTATGGCGGCCTGGGTTATACCTCGACCGCAACCTGGGGGCTGGAGTTTGACCGGTCTTTCTTTCCCGAGATGCTCAAGGCCATTCCCTCACTTACGGGACGGGTGGTCGGCATTCTTTTGGATCGCGTGCGTGAAATCACACGCATGGAGCAGCAGTCGGAAAAGCTGAATGCGCTGGGCAAACTTGCCGGCAACCTGGCCCACGAACTCAACAATCCAGCCTCCGCGGCACAGCGCTCGGCTGCGGGCGTTCTGGAGGAGTTACGCGTTTATGGGCACGAGCGATTCAATTTAGGACGGCTATGCCTGAGCTCTGCCAAGACGGAAAAGGTGGTGGACTGGGAAGACCAGGTTCGCGCCGAGTATAAGCGGCTGGGCAAGCCGGCGGAAACGGAGCAGACCCGTCGCGAAGACGAGATTGTGCGTTGGTTGCATCAGCATGACATCCAGGAGTCCTGGCACATTGCGCCGGAGCTAGCCGAGTTCGGTGTGGTGCCAGGGCAGCTGGAATCGCTCGCCGGCTATCTGGACCCGGGCGCCATCGCCGTTGTGCTCTCACAGTTCACTTCTTCGCTGCGCACGGAGAGGATTGCCGAGGCGATGCTGGACTCGACCGCACGCATCTTCGATTTGATCCGGGCCATCAAGGATTACTCCTACATGGACCAGATGCCGATCCAGGAGGTCGACATTCCGCAGAGCCTGGAGAATACGTTGGCCATGGTCGCATCCCGCCTGCGCCACGTGACGGTGATCCGCGACTACGAACCTAACGCGCCCTGTGTAAGCGCTTACGGACGGGAACTCAACCAGGTATGGACCGCATTGATCGAGAACGCCTTGGATGCGGTGCAGGATAAGGGCGAGATCAAGCTCAGTGTGCGCACCGCCGGCGATATGTTGCTGGTCGAGATCTGGGACAACGGTCCGGGCATTCCCCCCGAGCTGCAGGCGCGCATCTTCGAGCCCTTTTTCACCACCAAGGCTCCAGGAAGCGGGCTAGGACTGGGGCTGGATGTGGTTACACGCATCGTCCGCATGCACCGCGGTTACGTAACCGTTCAATCCAAGCCCGGCGAAACCTGCTTCCAGGTCCGGCTGCCTCTGCAGCAGGTGCAAGCCTACTGATCGGCTTAACTTAGTTCTGGGCGGGGCTCTTGGGTTGAGTTGCCGCGAAATCCTTTTTCCATTCCGAGAGGTCCCTGTTGTATTTGTCCAGCTTGCGGTGGTAGCCGGCAAACAAAGCCTCATAAATGGCTTGGCCACCGTTAGGGACCTTCTCCCGCTGGTAGGAGGCCTCAACCCCTGCAAGGTAGCTTTTCTCGTTTTCGAGATTTGCGCCCTCGACATCCAGTTTTCTTTTCCTGTCCTGGAGTACCTGGTCTACCGTCATGTCCAACGGCTTCGGGGCGCCCTGCTCTTTCTCGATTTCGCTTGCGGCGTGAGCAACACTGATCGGTAGCGGAGCTGGAGCCTTTGGGGTTTCGGCGTGATTAGGAGGCGGTTCCACGATCTTCCCAGAAGCCCGGAGACGGGGGATCGCCAGAGGAATGAGGACGAGCACGCCGACGGATATCGCGATAGCCCAGCGTACTCTCTTGAGCGAATCAGGAAGAGGGACTCTTCCGAGGACGCAATAAGACTGGAAGTCAGCGTCTGTAACCCTATAGGCCCCGAGGGGAAAGATGGGGACAAAGAGCAAGGTAAGCCAATGATTCGCTACATAGGATCCAGTTTCCGGATCATAGTCACGCTCCCCATAAAACCTGGGACCGAAGCCATGGAGCGGAGATACGATCGGATCGTTCTTGGTGGTGTCAACTCCACGCAGAGTACGTGCCCGTCGACAGCGTTCTTGCATTGTTCTGATCTCGAGCTTCTGCTCTTCCGTAGAAATAACAAGAGCAGCCTCCAACAAATGCACAGCCCAATCGAAATTACGGCTCTTGATCGACGCGTCTGCATCGCGGCATAGCGTTGCCCGCTGAACCTGCTGAATGTTCTCCCGATCTCGTTCCGTGGATTGGAGTAGCTGCGGATCACGGGCAAGCTCTCGAGCTTGCTTGATGAGCCCGATGGCCTGGTTAGGATCGTCCAGCAGGGTGAAATAAGCGGCGGAAAGCCTCTGGTAGGACGAAGCAACCGCATTATCCCAACCGTCAACGTCAGCCAGGTCGCCCAGACTGCGAACGACGTCTCCATACTTTTCGGCCACGTCGCGCAGATCTTTTTCTATCCCCTCGAGAGAGCTTCGGATATTCGCTTTTGTATCCTGCCCGGTGATTCCGGAGAGCCGATCGAAGATGGCCCGCAGGGAAACAAACCCATCCTTACTCTCTTGTTGCCCCACAAGATTGAGAGCCGCACCGAATTCAAGCCTGGACCTATGTTCCATGGCAATTGTTGCGCGATGTTGCCTCGATTCACTGACGCTATAAGCGGAACCTGAAGGGTTCCGGCGGCGGGATATTAAAAATGATTTACAAGACCGGAGCTTACAATAGCCTTATGCGCCAGACTCTCAAAAACGCGATTCGCATCCAGGTGCCGCTTGAGGTCTACCTGCGCTCCTCGGAGTATGAGCCGGACGCGGAGTTTGTCGACGGCAAGATAGAGGAACGCCCCATGGGAGAGTTCGATCATGCGGCCTGGCAGCTGGCGATCATCAAGTGGTTCCTGCGCAATGAAGAGAACTGGAATATCGAGGTATTGCCGGAGCTTCGCGTCCAGACGGCTCCGACGCACTTTCGCGTGCCCGATGTGACGGTGCTGGATCGCAGCCTGCCGGTTGAACGGACCATCACCCACCCACCGATTGCGGTCTTTGAAGTCCTCTCGCCCGAAGACACCCTTTCCCAGCTCAAGCGCAAACTTGAAGACTACCGAACGATGGGCATTCCCCATATCTGGGTCATCGACCCCGAAGACAGCAGTTTCTCCCGGTACGAGGACAGCCAACTGAATCGCAGGGAGACTTTTTCCGACCCCGCACGGGGGATCACTTTCGAAATGAACTCGATCAAAGGATTACTGACTCGAACGTCACGCTCGTAACGGCGCTACTGCGGTCCCGGCTGCGGGGCAGGGATAGCGGCAACGCGCACGATTCCGCACTTCACCGTCTTGCCGTCGGAGTTCTTCGCCTCGCCACTTTGCCCATTCAGTTTGAACTCGACGGTGGAACCCACGACGAACTGGGTGGGCTTGACCGTGCTCCCCAGCCTGGAGCGGCAAACGTACTCGTTGGACGGCGTATCGATCACCAAGTCATATTGCTGGTGCTTCTGCTTCTTGTTGGTCGTACCCACGGTTTGCAGATCTTTCAAGGTTGCCGTTTGGATAAGGCTGGCGGCCAAAGCAGCCGTGGAAAAGAGCGCGCTGGCCAGACAAAGACCGGATGTCTTACGGAACGTCATCACTTCACCTCCTGCCCATTTCCATTTCGAAGATCAGGCTCCCACGAGCTTGGCGCCGAACGCCAGCAGCAAGGAGCCCAGGATAATGCGATAGAGCGCAAAGATCACGAACCCGTGGCGCCTGACCCACAAGAGAAACCACTCCACCACACCCAGGGCAACCACAAAGGAGACGACAAACCCGATCGCCAGCACGACCCAGCCATGCGTGGTCATTACCAGGGGGACCATCGCTTCTTCTCCGGGTACGTTCTTCGGGTGGACGGTGCGGAAAAACTCATAGCAGGTAGCTGCGATCATGACCGGGATGGACAGCAGAAAGCTGAACTCCAGGGCCGATGTGCGGGTCATGCCCACTGCCTGACCCGCGGCAATGGTTGACATGGATCGCGAGACGCCGGGAAAAACCGCCGACGTCACCTCCCATAGGCCGATCCAGATGGCCTGGAACATTGTCATCTGCTCCACATCCCTGGTTTTGAGGTCGCGACGGACACTCAGCGCATCCACCACCCACATCACGACGCCGCCGATGAGCAGCGCCAGCGCCATCAGGCGCAGGCTTTCCAGATGCTTCCCGATCACCTTAATCAGCAACAACGAAGGACCGGCGGTGCAGACAAAGGCCACCATGGTGAGCGAGAGCGGGTGGGTGAGGATGGTACGGTCGCCGTTCTCACCCTCGGGAAAGGTGCGGACAAACTCCAGGATCCTTCCGGTAAACAGCAGCACCAGGGCGAGAATGGCCCCCAGCTGAATCACCACCGTGTACATCTTCCAATAGGAGCTGGTCAGGTCGACATGTAGCAGCGCCTCAACCAGCCTCAGGTGCGCCGTGGAACTGACGGGAAGAAACTCGGTCAGCCCTTCGACGATCCCCAGCAAGACCGACAGAATGTAATCGTTCAAAGGCCCTCCGGGCGGCCATTATTTACTGGCGATCGTTACCGTAGATTGGAATTGATTCCTGCAACTGGTATACCAGACCGGCGGCGCGCGCAGAATAGTCCGACTGGGGATATTTGGCGGCAATGGTACCTGCAATGGTTACGGCTCTGGCCTTGGCCTCGGCTGCCTTCTTCTCGTCTCCATCGGAAGTGTACATATCGTTCAACGCGCCCTGGCGGTAGACAGCGTTATACAGCGCCTCTGCGGCCCGAGGCGAATCCGGGTGCTCCTGCGCGTACTTCTCGTAAAGCTCCGCTTCTTTCTGCGGGCATTTGGGGGAGCCCTGCCAATCGCCACAGACCTTGTTGTCCAGCAAGTCCCAGTCCGCCAGGTCAGCCCATTTGGAGTGGGGGAAGTTCTTCTTGAGCTTGCGCAGCTCCTCATCGTCGATCTGCTCGCGCAGGTAGGCGTCTTTTTCATGGGCGGAGGGTAGGGAGAAAACATCGGCCTTCTGCAATTGCCAGCGAATATCGGCTGATCGCCATGCAGCTTCAGGGGCCAGGGGCGACTGGGGGAAAAAGTCTGCCAGGCGCTGGTAGAGCAGCCGCGCCGCCTGTGCGACTGATTGGGGGGCGTGGGGCAGGGTGGCATCGATCTCCTGGCTTGCTGCCATGCCGAAGAGAATTACGTCCCCTTTGGGCGTCTCCGCGCTGATCACGCCCGGGGCCTGCATCCAGCCGGTGACGGGGACAGCGGCCGCTTCATGGCCGAATACCGGCGCGTCCTGGGATTTGGAGATTTCCTCATCGGTGTTGGCGAAGACGCGCACCCATGGACCACTGCGCTCCACGATCACCATCTCCCGCCCGGGGGAGACCTCGGCGAGCCGGGAAGAAGAGGTGTCTGGAGAGACGTAGAGGTTGGTGTTGCGAAAGACCGTCGCCTTGGGACCATTACTGGGCGCTGGGGGTTTGGGTGCCGCCGTCGCTTGGACCGCGAATACCAGGAGGACAGAAGAAGCGAGAAGTCCGGTGCGCATAGGTGCGGAACGTCTTACCACTTTAGGATACGCTCCTGCGAGAGCGGTTTGGGCCGCCACGACCTCGTAGGTCCCATGCGGGTTGACACCTTCGGACGCCTAAAGTGTCCGCTTTTTCTCTGCGGAAGGTGCGAGTTAAGCGAGTTATGCGAGTTAATTCCGCCGTCCGGCATGTTTGGCGCCAGCGGCCGGTGCCCAAATGGTGGAGGGCCGTCCTCGCCCGGGCTGGGGGTGGCAGTCGAGAGCCGGTCCGGAGGGAGGCTGCCACCCTCGGGTAGGGATTGGCCGCGGCGCACGCTGGTCCAGAGACAGCGGTGGCGAATCCGTTGTGCGATTCGGTGCGGGTGAGGTGTTGGGCGAGCTCGCTTTCGGTGATGTGGGCGACGATGCTGAGGTGCGCGCTGGTGGCGTGGAGGAGCTGGGGTCCCATTGCTGGCGGAGAGGTCACCGCCATCCCAGGCGCAGCGGAACAGAGGGGAGAGCTGGCCGGTGCGCTGGCCGAGCATGTCGAGAACGGAGGCAAACTCCTCGGCGAGGAGGAAGAGGCGGCGATCGGTGGGCGGGGCCTGATCGCGCAAGGGGTTGATGATGGCATAGGGGTGGGGCGGGCAGTCGTTATACGGCCCGCGACCCAGAGAGGGTCCACTTCGGTGAAGAGGCTGGCGATCTGACGCCAGCTGGTTCCTTTGCGGGCTTTGCTGGATTCACCGACCAAGACGACGAAGAGGTTGAGGCCGTGCCGGGTAGCGCCGACGGTGCGGTGAGGCACGGGGCCGAGGATGTTGCCGAAGGCGGTGAGGAATTGCAGGAGGATGGCCGCGGGGTCGGCCTCGGTGTGCGCAGCGAGGCTGCGGACAACGAGGCCGGCCAGGCCGTAGAGAGCCGGTTCGGCGAGGGCGGGAGGCTCAGGCGCGGTGGGAGATGAGCTGAGGTATTCGGTGGGATAGGTTTCTTCGGGCGATTCCGGGACTTCGTTTTGCTGGAGATCTTCGAGCGCCTGGAGGGACTCGAGGTGTTCGGCGAGACGGTTGACTTCTTCCAGGTAGGGGTCCTCGGCGAACGGCGCCCCTTGGGCTGCTTGCCAGGCCAGCAGCTCCCGGCGGCGGTGCTCGATGGCGGCGAGTGAGGGGATGGAAGGGCGGAGGTAGTTGTTTGCAGGCGCCATGATTCGACAGTAGTACGATTTCTGTCTTTACGTGAGGGAGTAAGCGCATTTTTCTTAAACTAAATAGTCACGTAAGAGGCGTGACTAAGTATTGTTCAACCTGGTTAATCTTTTTACCGAGTTGCTAAGTTAGTTAATTGGGCGGTCACAGTGGATAGGCATTTCCTTTGAGGATGCTCAGAATAGTTTTGGGTTAGTGGGTCAGCTCGCGATCCGTGCGATGTACGACTTATGACCTAACCTAGCATGCGCACAAGATGCGCAAAACCGTATTGTCGTCAGATCCGTGCCAGACAAGCGCTGTGGAAAACTGGCAGTAATCTCAAGTGGTTACATGTCGGGGGATAGGTATGCTGCCTCTCATCTCTAAACCTCTTTACTCAACCCAGCGATAGACGTTCAGATTGTCCAGGTACACGGTAGACGAACCGCTTGAGCCAAGCCCATCAACTTCGATGTTGGTCAACAACGTCGGCGCCCAGCCGAGCGCGAAGGCTGAAGGAACAGTGACGTTCAGCTGCTGTTCGACTCCATCCAGCCACACCGCCTGATAAGTCACATTGCCGGCATTATCGCGGGAATAGCTGATCTGAACGTGATGCCAGGTATTCGTGGTCCAGTTACTCACCTTGCATGCTGCATTCGAGTGCAACCAGCGATCGGAAGGATTCTCAGGAGTTCCCTCGTTCGCCGTGTAATCCCACGTGCCTGAGTAGCCGTCGCACTGGAAGCCAAAAATTACCGTCTGGCCATTGGCCATTACCTGGTTCATATCCATCTCAAGATTGACGATGTCGCTGGAGGGACTCGCCAGGTACACCCAACCGTCGTAGAGGAAGTTGGTAGAGACTGTGTCGTCGCCCAACGTTACGAAGTAACGTTCGTCGCCTGCTTTGGAGAAGTTTGTTGCAAACTCGCGTGCATGGCCACTGAGCGAAGGCGAGCTCACCATGCTCGTGGTTCCACTGGAAGTGCCGGTACCATCGGTGTCGTTGACCGCCGTCCAGTCGCTCAGGGCCTGCAGGCTGCTTACCTCGATGGCATTCGGAGGAACGACCGGACCAGCGGGCGCGGGAGAACTCGTGACCGTAACAGCTAGGTTTGTTTCACAGGAAGCACCCTGATCACCCCATGCCAGGAGGTACAACGTATGCGCGCCGGCTGCAGCTGTAATTTGGGCAGTCACCGCTGTGCTGTTTGCGATCGTCGCGCTGTTGTTATCGAGCCAATAGCCTATCGCACTCACAGGCTGAGACGAGCAGGTCGAGGCGGCGGCAGCCAGATCGAAGGGTGAAGAAACCGTGGCGCCATTGGCGGGGCTGTTGATACTAATCCCACTCGGCCCACTGGGAGTGGCGGTTGCTGTCGTCACAATGATAGCGACATCTGTGTCGCACCCGGCCCCTTGAATGCCCCAAGCCTTGACGTGCAGTGTATGCGGGCCGGCCGTAGCCGTGACTGCGGCCAGGACCGCCGTACTATAAACGATCGTCGTATTCGGGCTGCTATCGAGCGAATACCCCATTGCACTGACACTCTGCGACGAGCAAGTCGACGCATTAGCAGAAAGAAGGAACGGTGATGAAACGTCAGCACCGTTGACCGGAACGCTGACAGCTACGCTGGCGAATGCGGAGGGTCCCAATATTACCAGCAAGAACGATAGGCCGGATAACTTCTTGAGTAGGTTCACACAACACCCATGTGCGCCTATAGGCGCGTCGCTGCGCCCCGGCAGCCGCGGGCGCAGCCAGGGTGATCCTCCACTTAGGTCGCGGGAGTTAGACCTAAATCAAAGCGAAGTGATTTATAGAACGCAATAATACACAGATCGCTAGACCCAACACTCCCGCAATCTAAGAAAATCACAGAAAGTCTGTTAACCATTTGGCGACTGGGCAAAAACTGCACACTACCCGGAAAAAATGGGTCGAGATGCGTATGACCGTTATGCGGAAGGCGCCGTCTTCTTGGTTCTTGTCCGCCAGCGGCTTAATGCGGCTGCCTTTCGCGCAAAACTAACCTCACCCAATCAACAGGTCCAACGGGAGTGCCGCGATCAGTTTTATTGGAGAAGAATGTCCGCGCAGATTAGAGGGGTTCTATGGAAAGAGTTGTTGTCGAAGTGTGCGTGTGAGCACTCTGTAAACAAGCTGCTAAAAGAACATTTACAGTCCAACTGGGGCTTAATGGCTAATCGCTGATCCCATTCAGTTTGAAGAACCAAGCCATGAAAAGCCGCGACAAGAAAGCGGGCCAGAGCGTCAGCGTCGATTCGTTTCGCGATTTCCCCCCGACGCTGCCCTTCCGTGAGGAGATCTCGTAGAAGCTTGTATGGCTTTTCAAAGGTGCCCCGTGCCACTTTCTGCAACTTTGAGTCGTGCTGCGCCTCCGCCCACAGTTGTACTGTTACCCGCCGTCGCGTACGCTGTCTTGGACTGTTCAGCTCGCTTAGAAAATGGTCGCGGATGGCCCCCAGCGACTTCGCCACAGTTGGCTGCTTCAGCGCTTCCTCGAAGACCCTCCGTTCTTCTTCGTGCCTCCGAGCAGCGATCGCAGCGACAATCTCCTGCTTACTGGAGAACAAATTGTAGATAGCTCCGGCGCTCAACCCTGATTCCCGCACGATATCTCTCATCGTCGCCTTATGGAATCCCGACCGCGCAAAGCAGACCACTGCCGCGTCGAGGATTTCGGAGCAACGGGCTTCAAGATATTGTTTGCTCACTTTAGGCATGGGCGCTCACAAGGTTCAAGACTTCTGATTCAATCGCGGTGCGGCACTTCCGCCATGGCGACATGGTAAAACTCATACCCACGCATGTCATCAGCAACGCTGCCGAAGTAACGCTTCCGATATTCGCAGGCGCCCAGGTCAACAACCAGGCTTAGACCACGTTCCTGAAGGTATTCGTTTTTGAGAGGGTTCATTCCCGATCGCTTCCGCGAGAAGATCGTCAATCAACCGTGTACGCGCTATCGCAGAAGTGCGAGCGCCCGGAATTCGGCGATCGGCTATTTTTTCCACGAGTGTGCCAACACCTCGAAGGCGCGCAAGGAACGCCAATCGCTTCAGCGAAGGGCGAAGAAAGTCAGCGGCCAACGGATCTTCGAACAGCCGCGTGCGACTAGATCGCTTTGACTCAAGTGCGCGGAACAGGGCCATGTATTCGGCCGTCTTTATCTTCCCGCATGATTGTTGATTGGGTGATAGGCCTGGCTTCTTTGGGCGCTATCACCCAACGTGACTGCGACGTCAGCCTGCGATCATTCCTCCATCGACAGCCAGGGAGGCGCCGATGATGTAGGAAGCCTTGTCAGAACCGATGAAGACGATGGCATCTGCGATTTCCTGCGGCGTGCCGATGCGCTTGTTCGGAATCTGGCTCTCGAGGAAGGCTGCTTTGTTTTCCTTTGTTACCGCAAAACGGTTGAACATTCCCGTTTCAATAGGCCCAGGGCCAACGATGTTGACACGAACACTAGTGCCTGCGAGTTCGATGGCGGCCGACTTGGTGATGCCTTCGACCGCATGCTTGCTGCCGACATAGATCGCCGCGCTGGGACCACCGACCTTGCCATAAGCAGACGAGATATTGACGATGCTCCCCTTGCCCTGCGGAAGCATGGCGCGGATCTCGTACTTCATGCTCAGAAGCACGCCAAGCACATTGGTGTCGAAGATCGACTTGTAGTTCTCAACGGTTACATCCGCAGCCGAACCCACAACACCTTCCGTGCCTGCGTTGTTGACGGCGATGTCGAGACGGCCAAAACGAGCGATGGTTTTGTCGACAAGGTTCTTAACGTCCTCTTCATGACGCACGTCTGCACGAACAAATTCCGCTTCCGCACCGGTGGCGCGCAGTTCGCGTACAAGCTCGTCACCGACTTCTTCGTTGCGCCCTGAAACTACGACGCGCGCACCTTCTTTCGCGTAAGCAAATGCGGTTGCACGCCCGATTCCAGTAAGCGCACCGGTGATCAAAACAACTGAATTCGACATGTGACTCTCCTTTTCTTCCCTTCCTCAACTTCTGTAATACTCGCTACTTAAACATATGTAACAATCGTTATAGATGTAACGGGATTGCATCGGATTCAAGAAAACGGTCTCTAATTAAGAGGGGGGCAGGATGGGATTATGACGCGAACCGATGGACCAGCGAAGAAGATGGGAAGGCCAAGGGGGTTCGACGAGGCGGAGGCGCTCGATGCGGCGATGAAGCTCTTCTGGGAGAGGGGTTACGAAGGCACTTCGATGGCGGACCTGACCAAGGCGATGAACCTCAGTGCTCCCAGCATTTATGCTGCATTTGGCGATAAGAAATCTCTGTTTGGATTGGCCGCCAAACGCTACGCTGAGGGCCCCGGCCAGTATCAAGCGAGAGCGTTGTGCGAACCAACTCTGCAGCAGGTTGTTCGTGCACTTTTTCGAAACACGGTCGATTTCTTGACGAAACCGGGGCACCCGTCGGGCTGCATGACGCTCACGGGGGCGATGGCATGTAGCGTGGAAGCCAATGCAGCCAAGGAGTTGATGACCGAGATCCGAAAGCAGAATGAGGCGGCTCTGAAGTCTCGGCTGCAACAGGCCCGCAGGAGCGGCGAGTTGGCCGCAGAGATCGATGTGTCCGATTATTCCCGATACCTTTCCACTCTTCTTGGAGGTTTCGCCATTCAGGCCGCGAATGGTGCCTCAAAAGCGGAGTTGAAGCGCACCGCGGATATGGCGTTGCGACACTTGGGCTACAGATGACGTTTGCAACGCAATGCGGCGGCGGTGATTAGTCCTGCTATACGCCCATGGGCGTTCTTTGGATCAAGGAAGTCCGATCCGGCGGCCATTCACTGGGCTTTCAAGGCGGAAAGCAAGGATAATGTCGATGAATTCTATCGGGGGGCAATATCCGCTGGTACCAGGGACAATATTTCCCGGCGGGCACGCCTGGGATACTATCCGGGATTATTACGTCGCCGATGTTTTGGACCCGGAAGGGTATTCCTTCGAGGTCGTCGATAAAAGTCAGTGATGGAATCTCACGTCGCCACGGCACTTACAGCACGACAACGGCCCGTTTCATTTACTTCACGTCCGTCCCAGCCAGGGTCTTGCCGCCGAGGATCTTTTCGAACATGCCAGCCATCAAGCTGCGTACGACAAACGCCGGGACGACCGCGTTCATGATCCGGTTCACGTGCCCTGGAATAATCAGAGAGCGGTTATCTCGCAACGCATTGAGGCCTTCGCGGACGCATTGCTCCACCTTCATAGGCTTAATGGGCATGTTCTCGCGGTTAAAGCCAAATTTCTCAATCACGGGAGTGTCCGTGGGCCCTGGTGGCAAGACTGTCACATGCACGCCGAGCGGCTTCCATTCCACATGAAGGGCCTCGGCGAGGCTCTGAACATACGCCTTTGCACCCGCGTCGTTCGCCATGTAGGGGACTCCTTTATCCGCGCCCATTGCTCCCACGAACAGAAATCCGCCCCGTCCGCGTCTGACGAGCTTCTGGCCGAAATGATAAGCGATGTCCAGATGTGCGAGCGTGTTGAGCCGCAACAATTCAGCCATCTCGTGTCTGTCATTGGTGAGGAATTTGCCGGGTTTGCCGGTGCCGGCATTGGAAATCACAAGTCCGATGTCGAGATCGCCGGTGAAGGAGGAGAGTTGCTTGAGAAAGCCCTCCCGGGAGAGATCGAGAGCGGCGACCCGATACCCTACCCCATATTGCTTGCTACATTCGGCGCCTAGTTCCGTGAGCAAGGTTTCACGCCTGGCCACAAGAACCACGTTTATTCCCGAGGCCGCCACTTGGCGGGCAAACTCCCGACCGATACCCGACGATGCGCCAGTAATGAGCGCCCACGGACCGAATGTTTCTTTACTGATGGTGATCTTCATCTCTTCGCCGCCGTTGCGATCGCGGACTCGTACTGCGCGAGGTGGTCTTCCAGACGGACCTTGCCGAGATTGACTGCGAGACTGCCGCCCGCCCGCACGACATCTACGTCAAGAATGCCCATAAACCCTAACGCCTGCCGCAGCACAGGCGTGACCAGGTCTGCCGCTTCGCTGGACTCGCCTGCCGCGTAGGTATCCCGCGAAACCACAATAAGCTTGGCCTTTTTGTTCTCGAGCATTCCCGGCCAGCCGAGCGCGAGGCGAAATGTGAAGCCGGGACGAATGACCTAGTCGATCCAAGATTTGAGCACCGCCGGAATGGTGAAGTTGTACATCGGTGTGCTGATGAGCAAAACCTCTGCAGCCTGAAGTTCTCCGATCAGTTCGGCAGACAGGGCGAGGGCCAGCTGCATCTCCCGTGTTCTCTGCACTTCGGGAGGAGCGTACACACCGGCAATCCACTCGTTGTCCATGTATGGAATTCGCGATGCGTCCAGATCGCGAGAGACTACCAGCCCATCTGGGTTGTTTTGCTTCCAGTGTTCGATGAAACGCTTTCCGAGTGCACGGGAAATCGAGCGGTCGCCGCGAGGGCTTACTTCCAGGCTGAGCAGGGTCGGCATGATTCTGTTCTCCGAATGGTGATTGCCATTACGTACTCCAACGTACGATAATAAAGACGAGGAAAGCAAGAGGTTTCGTACTCAGTGGTAGACAATTCCCGTCCGAAGCGATCACCGGGGCGTCCGCAGGCCTTCAATCCGGAGGAGGCGCTGGATCGCGCCGTAGAGATGTTTTGGGCTCATGGCTATGAGGGCGTTGACGTCGACCGGATTGCGCGAGCCGTGAACGTGACCAAGCCCGCGCTTTACCGGGCCTTCGGTGATAAGCCCACGCTGCTGCTCAAGGCAGTGGAACGGTATGCGCAGAGCTACGGTGCTCCGATGATCCAGGCATTTCTCGCTGAACCAGACATTCGTAAGGCCGTGACGGAATTCTGCGAGGGGACAGTGAAGACGGCAACCAGCCAACCACGGATCGGCTGTCTGATGGCATCCGCCGCGCTCGGGCAATCTGAGCGTGTCGGCGAGATTCGTTCTTATTTTGCGCAGGGGCTTACCGCAAGTGCTCAGATATTTGCCGAGCGGTTTGAGAAAGAGATTGGAGCTAAGCGTCTCTCGGGGAAGATTCCGGCCCGCGTACGGGCGCGTGCGCTGGTCGACTTGATGCAGGGGCTGCTTCTCCGCGCCAAGACAGGTATGCCCCGTAAGGAACTAGTCGAAGATGCCCGAAGCTACGTATCCATCGTGCTTGGTTAGTACGGGTAAAAGCCGTTGTGGTGAGCTACTGATGTTGTCTACAAATTTCACGTGCATGGTTATCTCTTGAGTGAGTCGGCTTCTGTTTACTGCGCTCGGTTTCAAATGGACGGATAACGGCTAACCGGATTCGTTGTACCGTACTCCGACGTTGGGGCATCATTCAGCACATCATTCGCACCTGGCGGAGCGCTTTTCCGGATTTGGTTTTTCGAATAGACTCGCTGGTCGCAGAAGGCGACACGGTCATGTGCGAGGTCACACTAACTGGCACGCACTTGGGGCTTCGCCCTTATCCCCCCTCTGCACGGGCCAACGCTCGCTCCAAACGGCAGGAAATTCACAGTCGAACACATCCATCGATTCCGCCTGAAGGAAGCGAAGATCGTCGAGCACTTTGCAGTGCTTGACGACCTAAGCATGTTCCAGCAGCTTGGGCATCTCAATGCCCTCAGTCGATAGTTCCGCTGTGGTCGGATTTGCCTGGGTTTTATGACTGCGCGACTCTGTTGCCGCCGACGGGCCCGGCACTGGCCAGACCCGGTCCTGCCTCGGTTATCGATACACTAGACAGATGCGTTCCGTCCAGACTATCCGCTACGTCCTGCCACTGCGCGAGGGCGACTCGCTGCCCGCGATCGTTGAGGCGGACAACCTCGGACTCTACGTGGTGAAGTTCCGCGGAGCAGGCAAAGGCCCGCTGGCGCTGGTCGCGGAACTGGTCGCGGAACTGGTCGCCGGTGAGATGAAGCCGCGCCAATAAACAGGTGCGACTCCTCCCGGCGAAAGGCGCGTAGCATGTCGGTCGCGGTGATCTGCATGCCTGAGGATGATACCTCGTCCGGGAATCAGCATTCGCTGGTATCGGCGCAAACATCGCGCTGGTCGATGCCACGGGCCATGTTGCCGCCGCAAAATTGAAAGTTCTTCGAAACTGCTGCGGATTCCCAAACCCGTTCCGTGTAGCACCACACAGCCGACTGTGTAGTGTCCTCTATTCGTCTTCCCGGCAAAGCGGCGTACTCTTTGCTTGGTTCAAGAAATTCAAGGCGGCCCTCAAAGCCCCTTTGCAGATTGGAGACATTATGTTGCGTTTGCGAGTGTTATTAGCGGTGACTCTTGGGATAGGGACTGCGTTTGCAGGCCTGGAGCAGTCGGTCGCACAAACCCTTACCTGGAGCAACCCGGTCACGTACGACAAAGGCGATCAACAGGGAGTGGCCGTAAATTCTTCCGGCGTGATTGTGGAAGTACACAAGAGTGAAGGCTTCTGGGGTTCTACGTTGTGGTATCACATCGGGCGTCTGAATGCCGGGAAGGTGACGTGGGGCAAGGTCCAGGTGATTGACCAATCGAGCATCCCCGTTAGTGCCCTGACCACATGGCCGAGTGTTGCGCTTACGAATGACAACTATGTAATTGTTGTGTTTTCGGAGGGCAGGTTTCGGAGGGATGGAAGACTTTATTATCAGGTCGGCAAGGTTGACCCGACCGGCTCGGTCGACCAAGAGATCGAGTGGCTGACCACATGGGCGCAGTACGACACCGGCTTCCATCCCAACATCAGCGTGAACAACAACGGAAAGATTGCTGAGGTGCATGAGGGGGACAGCAGCACCACGCTCTGGTATCGCCTGGGACACATGAGAAACCCTTCCGCCGGCGAGTACGACATCATTTGGGATTCGGGCACCCGAGGCGTAGCCTATGAAAAGGGGGAGAACCCTAAGATTTCCATCAACGATCAGGGCGATGTGCTGGAGATGCACCAGGTTTCGGGCGAATCGCTCCTGCATTACCTGCGTGGAACGATCAGTGGTTCCTCGATCAGCTTTCCTGACGCCAATAAGGCGCCACGTTACCTCAGTAGTGCCGCGCAGCCTGCGGTTGCGCTGACCAACACCGGCCGGACGCTGGAGGTTCATAAGACAGGAGCCATTTATGCCGCTACCGGGATGCTGTCGGCGACGGAAGCGAACCGCGTTACCTGGAACACGCCGGCGAGCGTCTATTCCATAGGTTTCTATCCTGCACTGGGCACGAATGGCGACTATGCGATTGCTGTCTGGTACGACAGCAGCAGTAATCTGATTTATTCCGTGGCCTGGGTGCCCTAGCCTCCGCGGAATTTGCGATAACGACCGAGAGTCAAATAGGGCGACAGGATACGTGTTGAGGCAATTTCAAACTCAATACGTATCCTGTCGCCCTATTTACCGGGCTGGTTTGAAACCTGCCCCTGAAAGCCGATCCCGCGCGGCCTACCCTCATCTTCTATGTAGCTTTACAACACGGATTCACTTCACTCTCTACTCCCTTCCGTACTTCTGCAGCACACATCATGTCGCTGTATTATCGCCAGACCCGGTCCTGCCTGGGTTATCGATACACTAGACAGATGCGTACAGTCCAGACTATCCGCTACGTCCTGCCACTGCGCGAGGGCGGCTCGCTGCCCGCGATCGTCGAGGCGGACGACCTCGGACTCTACGTGGTGAAGTTCCGCGGAGCAGGGCAAGGCCCGCTGGCGCTGGTCGCGGAACTGGTCGCCGGTGAGATCGGCCGCGCGCTGGGGTTGAAGGTGCCGGAGCTGGTTTTTGCCGAAGTGGACGCGGCGCTGGGACGCAACGAACCGGACGCAGAGATTCGTCATCTGCTCAAGGTCAGTACGGGGCTGAATCTTGCGCTCGACTATCTGCCCGGCTCGACGACGTTCGACCCTGCGGCAGGCGACCGGGCGAACCCCGAGATTGCGTCTTTGGCGGTGTGGTTTGACGCCTTCGTGCAGAATGTAGACCGCAACCCGCGCAACCCGAATCTGCTGATGTGGCATCATTCGCTGTACTTCATCGACCACGGTGCGGCGCTGTACTTCCATCACGACTGGGGGACGGCGGAGGAGAAGGTGGAGTCGCCCTTCGCGGCCGTTCAGCAGCATGTGCTGCTGCCGTGGGCGAGCGCGATTGCAGACGCGTCGGCGTTGGCCCATGAACGCCTCACGGCCGCCGTGCTGCGGGCAATTCTCCAGCAGGTCCCCGATGCCTGGATCGCTTCCGGCTCCACGGCTGCTGAGGAACGGCGCGCACAATACCTTGCGTACCTGACTCGCCGTCTGGCGGCAGCAGTAAACTTCGAACAGGAGGCGATCCGTGCTCACCAAAGCTTCGTTTGACTACGCCGTGCTGCGCGTGGTCCCGCGCGTGGAGCGGCAGGAGTTCCTCAATATCGGCGTCATCGTCTTTTGCCTGGAGAAGCGTCTGCTCGAAGCCAAGGTCCAGGTCGACGAGGCACGGCTGCGCATATTGTGGCCGATGCTCGACCTCGAAACGGTGAAGCAGCACGCGGACGCGGTGCTACGCATCTGCGCCGGCGACGAGACAGCCGGCCCGGTCGCCAAGCTCTCGCAGAGAGAACGCTTCCAGTGGCTGACCGCGCCGCGCAGCACAGTCATCCAGACGTCGGCGGTGCACACAGGGATTCTTACGGAGGACGATTCGTTCGCGGATAGGTTGGAGCGGCTGTTTAAGCAGTTGGTGGGGATTACGGAGTTCACGAAACCACCAGACCCGTCGCCGCTGTTGGCACGGCGTTAGTGTCCGAGGGCATCTATGCGCACACGATACGAAAAGAGCGCAGAGAAAGGTGACAGACTTTGAGCCTTCGTTTAGGAGATTAGGGAGAATAACCGTGACCGACAAGACCGGACGATTCGATCAATGCCGAAAACCGACGGGACGGAGGGGTCGATTCACCTTGTGGAGAATGAATTGGTCGCATTCCAGGTTGACCGATTGGGGCTTGGCAAAAATTTCGATAGCGCCGCACAGCACGATTCTCGATGTAGGTTGCGGTGGAGGGAGAACGGTGAGCAAGTTAGCGGCGATCGCCACGCAAGGACGGGTCTGCGGCATCGATTATTCCGATGAGAGCGTCGCCGTATCCCAAAAAACCAATGCGCGCTGGATCGATATGGGCCGGGTCGAGATCCGGCAAGGCTCGGTGTCTCAGTTGCCGTTCCCTGACGGAGTGTTTGATCTCGTCACGGCCGTGGAAACGCACTACTTCTGGCCCGACCTGGCCGCCGACACGCGCGAAGTCTTCCGGGTTCTGAAGCCCGGCGGCGCTCTCATCCTGATCGCGGAGGCTTATAAAGGAGCGAAGACGGTGGCGGCAAAACTTACTGAGAAATATCTCCCCTTGGCGGGCATGGCGCTCCTGAGTGTGGATGAGCATCGCGAACTATTCACGACGGCCGGCTACTCAGATGTTCGGGTTATTGAGGAACCCGCCAAGGGATGGATTTGCAGCATCGGGAGAAAACCCCCGAAAGATTCCGCTTCCGATAACACTGCGGAAAGAGCCTAATCCAGTAGCCGTGGCCCTAGTAGGCCGAGCCTTCAACCTGTAAGAGGAAGGCCGACGTGCCCAGAGCCGTGGGAGCCGAGATCGGTTTTCCATTGTCATCCAGCATGATGACCTGCTTCGAAGAGGAGCTCCCCGGATACGACGTGTGCTTTTTCTCAGTTACTGCTTCAGAGCCGTAGAACAGCTGGTCAAGATAGTTGGTCAACGTTGCCCCCTGACTCAGGTTTGGGCGTTCCGTAATCCATTCCGCAGAGTTCCCGATCAACTTGGTTCCCGCAGGAGCACTGAAGCCCACCTGTACCGCCATACCAGTGTTGTAGTTCGATATGAAAACCTGGGCTTTTGTGGACGACGTATGCCAGGTATCAACAAAAATATCGTCACCCGGGGCGATCGGAAAGTTGGTGATATGCACCTCCGCGCCGGGATACCATTCGTAAAACGCGGAGTAGTAAGTGAGCTGGACCCCAAGCGAACAGAGGGCGTCAAACTCGATGCCCCCCTGCAATATATCGTTCGAGCCGGTCCATCCGTCAATGCCCACCCAGGAATAAGCATAGTCGTAGATGCCGGTGCATGTGTTGTAGGCCGGCTGTGCGAAGGGAACAATCATGTTGGACTCGGCATAGTAGAAGGAGGAAGAGCCGTGACTTTTAGCGCCGCTCGAGTCTACATAACCGCTCCAGTGGTAGGACTGGAGCGGGCCTTGCTGCTCTGAGTTGCTTTCGCTGGTGAGGACGGCGGGACCATGAAAAATGTTGGTTTGCTCCAGTTGCGGAATGACACGCGTTTTGGAAGCAGCCATCGCTCTCGCCCAGTTTGCATACTCGGTTGGCATCGAGGTTTTGTCCGGACGAGGAGGAAAACCGTAGTCCGCAAGCCGATCGTCGGAAGCAGTCAACGGATCGAAGCCTTCCGGGGGAGCCGCAATCGTAGTAGCACCCGCCAGGTTGGTGGGGATTTCGTTGGGATTCTGGCTTTGTCCCTTGCTGGTCAATGGTACAGCAAGCGCCAGCATCATCGTAAGCGCGGGCAATAGATTCTTCATAATGATTCCATCCTTTCCGCCGGTGTTTCTCTCAACGCCTAATAAGCCGATCCTTCTTCCTTAACCACAAAAGCCGAAGTGCCCAGGTGCGTGGGCACCGAGATATCGTTTCCCTTGCTGTCTTGCATGGTGACCTCTTTTGCAGAGGAGCTACCTGGGTGAGACAGGGAGCCCTTCGCTGTGACAGCCGTGGCGCTCCAATAGGCGTTGACCCCGTAGTTATCGAGTACTATCTCAGAATCGCTGCCGCCAGGGCGTTCTGTAATCCATTCCGCGGAGTTGCCAACCGTTTTCGTTCCTGCCGGTGCGGTGACATCGACCCCAAAGAAGATACCCTGAGTCAGGTTGCCGATCTCCACATTCATGGTGGTCGCTGACTCGATATGCACGGCCATGAAATAATTTTCGCCCGGCGAGATAGGCAGATTGGTAACACGAACCTGACCGTTGGGAAACCATTCGTAGAACGGGGAATAGTAGGCGCTGGTGCTGCCCCCGGAACAGAAGGCATCAAACTCCACGCCGGCTTGGGCTATCTCGGTGGTTTTGTAACCGTCAATGGCAACCGAGGACCAGGCGTAATCCCAGGTGCCGTCGCAGGCGTTGAAAGCCTGGCGCGCAGGGGGAACAACGATGGTAGTTCCGATATCGGTGAAGGATGAGGAACCGTATTTCTTAGCGTCGTTCACGTCCACGTACCCACTCCAGTTCAAGGACTTGAGTGAGCCGTTCTCGACGGATTCCGGATCCCCTGCCGATTGAAGGGGGCCGTGGACGATGTTGGTCTGCACCAGGTGAGGGATGATACGCGTCTTAAGGGCTGTCCTGACCCTGACCCAGTTTGCATACTCCTCGGGAAACAGGGTCTGGTCGGGCCGGGGAGGAAAACCCCAATCGGCCAGTTCCTCGTCGGTGGCCTTTATCGGATCAAAGCCTGCGGGCGGAGGGGCGTAAGCTGTCACTCCCGGCAGGTTGGTGGGAATTCGATGTGGATTGTCGCGTTGTGCTTCGCTGGCCAACGGCGCAGCTAGGGCCAGCATCACGGCTAGACCGGGCAACTGGTTCTTCATGGTTTCCGCCTTTCGTTCCCTGCTGCGGTGGAATTTTGGAGTGGACGGTTGTGTGCCGGCCCGGATGTGGACCACGTCCGGCGCCACGCTCGCGTCTACTCTTAGGTCTCATTTAGATAAGACGAAGGACGAAAAACATTTCACGCCGGCATGCTCTAAGGCGGAAAGTCTACTCATTCGCCAGGACTGTTGGTGTAGGGTAACCACCGGAATTCGTGGCGAACCGTATTGATCTCGTGATCCCCATTCTCGAAGAAAATGGCCTCCCGACGATTGGCCACGCTGGGTCACATGGTGAGGAAGACCAGGAATAACCGTGCGGGCCAACCGCGTCATGCCGGCAAAACCATCATGAATTCAGGTAAATATGTATCCCGTCACCGGATTTGCGCAAAGTCTATTGCAACTCGCACCACCAACGGTAAACTCTCATTGGTACGGAACCTTACAACTTAGGAACGCCTACATGAGACCAAACGCCCTTGGGGAATCGTCCCCTGCTGACCCACTTCGCCTCGTCGGCAACCCCGCGAAAGACGGGATGCTCTCGTCGCCGTACGGCTCGTCGCCCGTTGCTGAGGCTGAAACTTCCGCGCGTTCCTTATTCGGCGAAGTTTGGCAAGGGTGTTGGCGGCGCGACTCCTGGACCCGCGCCGCCCTCCTTCGTCTCGCGTTGATCTTTTTGTTTGCCGTCCTCTGTTCGTGGCTGGGCATCGTGCTTTCTCGTCAGTCAGAAGGGGTCGCTACCATTTGGCTCTCCAATGGTCTGATGTTCGGTCTGCTCATTACGCAGCCGAAGCGCCGGTGGCTGGCCTACTTCTTAGCCGGGCTCGCCGCAGATACGTTGGCGGACATGATCTACGGCGATCCCTTCCGGACGGCGATTGGCGTTTCGGTTGCGAATTCCGTCGAGGTCGTCACTTCCTGCATCCTGCTCACCCTATGGTTCGACTCGCCACTTGATCTGTCGAAACGAAAATCACTGGTTGGCTTTTTGCTGATCTCTGTTGTGGGAGCAACAGCAATCGCGAGTGCGCTCGGGGCTTGGTGGACCGTGCAGTTGGTTGGCGGTTCGCCCTGGTGGCAGATGTTTCGCACCTGGTACCTCGGAGACATGCTGGGCATGGCGCTGCTGGCGCCGATGATCATCATGGTGCAACGACCTGCCTTCTTCTCGATGTTCGAACGTAGACACCTGCTCCATACGTTGCTCGTTCTTTCCGCTTCCGTAGTTGTCACTGCACTGGTCTTCACCGACAGTAGGGAGCCACTGTTCTTCTTCATGTTTCCGGTATTCTTGCTGGCTGCATTCCGCCTGGGTATGCCTGGTACCGTAGTGAACATCCTCCTGTTCACCCTCATGGCGATCGGCTTTACCGTTAAGGGGCATGGCCCATTGATGCTCGTCGCCGGTGATCACATGCTCCTGCATCGGATCGTCATTGCTCAACTTTTTGCGGCGGTCGCGATTTTCACCATGTTCCCGGTGGCGGCGCTCCTCGAGGAGAAGGAGGGGCTTAAGAACTCACTCGCCGCGAGCGAGATACGATTTCGCAATCTCGCCCATGTGGACGAGTTGACCGGCCTTCCGAACCGGCGCGCGTTTAACCTTCAGTTCGAGCATGCCTGGTCTGAGGCCTTCGCCGGCAACAAGCCGCTGGGCCTTGTGATTCTCGATGCCGACCACTTCAAGCAGTACAATGACGAAATCGGTCACCCTGGCGGAGATGCTTGTCTGCGTGCAATTGCCCAAGTGCTCGCCGGAACCGTCGATGCAACCGAAGGCTTCGCTGCGCGAATCGGCGGCGAGGAGTTTGCCGTGATCCTACTCGACACCACTCCAGAGCGCGCCCGAGAGGTCGCCGAGAATATTCGGCGCTCCGTCGCAGATCTCGCTCTGCCACACTCATCCAGTCTGTACGGCGTACAAACAGTGAGCGTCGGAGTCGCGATTCGTACACCCCTGAGCGGACAGGCTTCGATTGATATGATGAGGCTAGCAGACCAGGCCTTGTACGCGGCCAAGCGCGCCGGCCGGAATCAAGTAGTCTTCAGCTAAGCCACCGGCGTAACGGAATAGTTAAGCCAACTTGCCGTCGTTTCTGCATCCGAACCCTGCACGTAATAGCGAACGCGATGGCCCGGTTCATTTCCCACGTGGCAGAATCCGCGTGGGGGCACGCAGTAAGTGACCTGCTCCGCCCAGTTTGGCCGTGCGATTGCATACCCACACAGACGTTCTATCCCAAGCATTGCCGCGTGGCCCTAGTAACTGGTTTCTCAGTATAAGATCCGTTGCTGTTGCCAATTCTCAAGTTGCGCCAAGGGGCGGAAGGATGAAGTAGTTTCTCGCGCTTTGGAAGTATTTACACTACCGCTTTTTTGAATGAGGACTTGATGGAGAGCGTGCGTTGAGGCATGCCTTCTCACCCGATGGTTACTACGACGCATTCGTTGAGCTGCGCTTGCAGAATATGCGACGTTCGCTCGGTCTGGAGTTTGTGATGGGTCAGAAGCGGCGCGAGATCTCGCGCAAGGTAAAAACCCCTGTACAGAACTCCGCGGGCTCGGCGGTACCAGCCGATTACCGGATCGCTAAGGTAATGGCTGCTATCGAATCCACTCCAGTCGTGTCCGTGCATGATCTCTGTCGGCTGGTAAATCTAAGCGGTTCGCGGCTATCCCACTTGTTTAAGGCCGCAACAGGGCTCACGCTTAATACATTTCTGTCGAATAGCCGAGTGGAACGGGCTGCTTATCTACTTCGGTCTACGGAAATGCAGATTAAAGAAATCACTTTCGACGCCGGATATAGCCAGGCGCCAAGTTTTGTGCGTGCATTCCAGAGACGGTTCGGTTCCACCCCCACCAACTATCGCCAGCAGCGATTCATGCTAAGAAATAGCCGATCCGACTAACTGACTTTCTTTGACAATGGGACTCCTGCGGTCTCATCTTGTTTCATCCCCCGAACGAGCGATTGATCGAAACAACCTGAGAAAGCGTCTGAGTTGGCGGCACGATAAGACCATCTCGCCGGGGTGACAAGGAGCAACCATGTCATCTGAGGCAAGATCCGTGCCGCGGAACCGGTCCCGCCTTTCACGCAGATCCAGACTGAGGCTCATTCTGCTTCTCACGGCGGCGATGATTCTTCTGTCCGCCGGTTTCACCGCCGCCGTCAACGCAGCGGGACGAGGAGCAGGCTCACCTCAGCAAACGTTGAATACTGAATCTCAGGCCGCTGCTCCAAGCGGGACCGGGGCGAAGGACCCTGGACCGCGGAGTGGTTCCGCCGCTGCGGGAGTTCCGCTATCCACTCTCAATCCAGACCAACTGGCGTTTTTCCTGGATGGCCAATCGCGATTCATCGACGTGGATTCTGTGAACGGAACCGTACCCGGAGAAACGAATGGTGGCCTGGGACCAACCTTCAACTCCAACAGTTGTGGCAGCTGTCACGCCCAGCCCGCCACCGGAGGATCCAGCCCCACTGTTAATCCGCAGATTGCGGCAGCGAGTGACGCCGGCGCCACGAATACGATTCCGGATTTCATTACTGAGAGCGGTCCTGTGCGGGAAGCACGGTTTCCCTTCCTCCTGAATGCAAACGGCACCGTGAGTCAAACGCCGGACGGCGGCGTCCACGATGTATTCACAATTACGAAACGTCAGGATGCACCCGGTTGCAGCATGTCGCAACCCAATTTCGCGCAAATGCAGCAGCTAAATAACCTGATCTTCCGGATACCCACGCCGGTTTTTGGCAGCGGACTGATCGAGAACATAGCGGAAGCCACGATCTATGCCAATATGGCTGCCAACGGTGCGCTCAAGCAGAGCCTCGGCATTTCGGGTCATCCCAACACCAGCGGCAACGACGGAACCATCACGCGATTTGGATGGAAGGCGCAGAACAAATCGCTTGAGATGTTTGCCGGTGAGGCCTACAACGTCGAGATGGGCGTAACCAACGAACTGTTTCCAAACGAACGATCGCTGCCTCCGGCCTCATGCCTCTTCAACCCAACGCCGGAGGATTCGTCCAACTTTCCGGCTTCCGGCGCGGCTGTTCTCAGTGACGTCGTAGCCTTCTCCAACTTCATGCGTTTTCTGGCCCCACCCCTGCCGTCCACGCGGGGTATCCCTGGCAATCCTTCACCGCAAACCGTGACCAACGGTCAAGCGATTTTCAGTCAAATTCACTGCGATATGTGCCATACTCCGAGCCTCCAAACCGCGTCTTCGTCCTTTACTGCAGCGTTGAGCAATCAAACCGCGTTCCTTTACTCGGACCTTCTCGTGCATCACATGGGCTCGGGGCTGGCTGACCATATTACTCAAGGTGCAGCTGGTCCCGACGAATTCCGCACCGCCCAGTTGTGGGGATTGGGACAGCGTCTGTTCTTCCTTCACGATGGCCGTGCCACACCAGCCAATGGTGGTCTGGTTACTGCGATAGAGGACCATGCTGGTTCCGGCTCCGATGCCAACACCGTGATTGGCGCCTTTCAACATCTAACTCAGCAACAACAACAGGACCTGCTTAACTTCCTGCGATCTCTCTAAGACGGCCCTCCGGGCCTTGGGTGGAAATGCGGTGACATGGAAATGCAGTGGCCTGGACTGCCTGTCACCAGACCCTCATACGACTTAGTCAGCCGGCCTACGCTCGCCGGTTACGCGGTAGGATGGCGATTTACGGTCGTACGCAACTCAGCGATGTGTTCACTCTCCCTTGTAGACACGAGTAGCAGAACTCTGCAAATATTCGCTCACAGCAGAATGCCATCGGCGAGAGCCGGTAGGCTGAGCTAGCCGATAAGGCCTGAAGGAAAGGGAGCGTCATGACTGCCAGACTGTTGATGGTTCTAAGTGCAAGCATCCTCCTTATCCTAGGTACCATAACCATGCGGGCCAAGCGTGTCGTGCAGGCAAAACTATCACGAATCCAGGTGAATATGTATCCTCTCACCGGATGTGCCGTCCGACGCGGACCCGGAACGCGAGGCTTTCGAGAAAAGAATGCGCGATGCAATTAACGCCGGGCCTCTGACTGGGCGCCTGGCGATGGGTAAACAGCTCACAAAGATGCTGACGGAGCTGTGGGAGCGCAGGCGTGAACGGGGCCTCGTCGCAGAAGACCCAGCCATTTAGTTCTCCAGCCGAAAATTCGTGACCAGCCGGGATTGACCCTTTGCAAATTAGGGAGGCAAGGACTAGGCCATTCCACCGAAAGGGTCAGCTCCGTCTGGTCACGAATCACCCACTAAATCGTGGTTCATACTCCCCGGTTTTCACGTCGCCGTTTACGTTCTGCGTCTTCGCGTTCAAAGATGATAGCCCTCGGCCATCGATGAATGCTACCCTGCGCAGAGCCAAGCGCAGAATCACCGTGGTTCGTGCCTCGCGCAAAGCAAAGGGCCAAAAACCAAGGACGAGGGACCTTAACCATGCAAATATGCGATGCCATGAAATTTCTGCGGATCGCCGCCGTGCCGGTGATCTCGATCATCATCGGGGTTCCAGCCTTTGTCCCCGCTCGAGCGCAGGCGAAGCCGTCTACGGCCCCAGCCGCACTCCCAGCCCTACCCCCAGTCCAGCTGCAGCCCTACACTGCGCAGGACCAAAGCGTCTCTGCCGGTGTGCCGTCAGGATGGAAAGTTATAAGTGCTGCGGGCGGTTCGATCAATATGGCAGGACCACAAGGCGAAACCATCAACTTCGGAGATGTATTCCTGGCGCACAACGGTCCGTTTCAATTGGGACAGAAGGGCCCAGGCGCCGCGCTTATGACAATGCCCTCCTCGGCAAAGCTTAGTGACAAGCTCGTCATGTTTCTTCAGCAGGAACAGTCGATCGGCGGAAAGCCAGTTGCACAGATTAAATTCATCTATGCAACGCCTCTTCAAGTGCCGGCAACTACGGGCCAGTGCGGCATGTTTGCTGTCAACTTCTCCGGGACCGCCGCGCCAACCAAAGGAATGGGCGTATTCTGTTCGCTCCCGCCTGACAGCGCCCAATTGTTCAAGATCGTCCTCTTAATGGGAACGGCGCCCTCGGCCATAGCAGCCCAGACAGTGCCCACGGTTGCGGCCGTCTATAACAACTACAAGATAGCTCCCGGTTGGGTGCAAAAGATGCTTTCCCCCTACACGCCCGCCACCTCGGCATCACCTGGTCAGGGGGCCGGCTCAGCGGCCGAGACCCAAATGTTTCTAAGGGCGATGGCGAATCAACAGCGAGTCATCGATCACGGCTTCACTTGCGCAGACGCTAACATCATCGGCAACGGGTCGAACTGGGAGACTCCGCGGGAGTGCGGTGGATGGGCGCCGAACTTCTAGAGTCGATTCCGGTCTGCGGTTCGCGAGTTCTTGCACATACTGTCTCAAGGTGCGTGGCTCACGTCAGAGGATGGCACGGAGAACCACTGCGTTTCCGCCGGGGGGATATATCATTTCGAAGGAGGGCACGGGCCTGCCGGTCCGAACACCAGCGTGTTTTCCATCGAAGTGATGAGCCACTGCGAGTTTTCCTGGACAACTACAATCGTCGCGAAACTATTTCGTTTGTCTTGTCCAAAAGTGATCTCCGTGGCGACTTCGGCCACAGCGACATCGGGACGGACAAATTTAACACGAATAGGGTTCCAAACTAGATGGCTGTCTTTATAGACGTCTTCGCGGATTTTAATGTGATGTGCCACAATTTCGTCGCGCCCCTTGAGGTACGTTCCACTGAGCACAACAAAGTCCGCATCGCTGGTAAATAGTTTTCCGAACGATGTCCGTATTTCGTTCCGATTCCAGATATCAACGAAACTTGAGAGAACCTTTCGGACAGCTTGCTCCTTCTGAGTGTCGTCTTCTGCCCTTGCCTTTAAAGAGATTGGGATCGCCAGAAGTAGCAGTGCTGATTGCATCTGAGACCTATCGCCAGGAAAACTTACGTACGATGGCTGTTGGCCTTTCAATCCAGCCACGAGAAGGAATACGGCAATGGCGATGCCGAGTTTCTGTTTCAAGTTGACCTCCAAAGCTTGAATACGCCCGGAGTATAGACGCAACGTCGCGTTTCCCAATGTTGATTGCAAATGGATTCCGTGTTCCCTCCCAAGTTATTGATCAACAAAACGTTGACGGAAGATGTTCCCGTTTGATATCACCATGACAAGTGTCCCGATGCCAGATCGAAACTCGTTCCGGTGTTTGAAGTTCGGGGTTTTCGAAGCAGACCTTCGAACCGGCGAATTGCGCAAACATGGGTTGCGCGTGCGGTTGCCGAGGCAATCCTTCCAGGTGTTGACAATTTTGCTGGAAACGTCAGGGGAAATCGTCTCCCGTGACGATCTGCGACTCCGAGTGTGGAAAGGAGAGACCTTCGTTGAATTCGACCGGGCGATTAACAAAGCAATCGCACGCATACGCCAGTCCCTAGGAGACGCATCAGACAGTCCTCGTTTTGTGGAAACCATCGCGGGACGAGGCTACCGTTTCATTGCGCCAGTTACTGACGTGGGGGTACTTCAGGAGAAACGGCAACTGCAATCTGCGCATGTTCTGCGCTCTTCATTGCTTCCGCCATCGAATAAATCGTTTCTGCCAAACCATTTTGCGGTATCGCCGGACGGACGGCGCCTCGCGTTCGTTGCGACAAACACTGAAAGCAACGAATCAATCTGGATTCGAGATCTTGCCTCGGGTCGTATGACACAACTGGAGGGAACGGACAGAGCAAGGACTCCGTTCTGGTCTCCAGATAGCAGACATCTCGGCTTCTTCAGTTTCGGCAAGTTGAACACAATCGATCTGGTGGATGGAGAGATCCGTACTATCTGCGAATCGAAAGCATTTCACGGCGCCGCGTGGCATACCTCAGATGTCATCGTATTCGCGCCTTCAGTCACTGGGCCGTTGTGCAGGGTCTCTGCTTCCGGTGGCACGCCTGCGGCGGTCACGCCGCGGCCATCCGAGCACAGTAGTCAATTGCACTGTTGGCCGGTATTCGTGACGGACAGCGACGATTTTCTATTCTTTGTAAATCGGGTTGGCCCACAGGACACATTGCGCAACGGACTCTACGCCACCTCGCTCAACTCCGGCGAGGTTACGCTGGTCTCTCCTGAAATCGAAGGCAACGTCGTGTACGCGCTCGGTTATGTTTTGTACAGGCGAAAAGGTTCACTGATTGCGCAGCGTTATGACAAGCACAACCGACGCTTGATCGATGTTCCTATGACCGTCGCTCAGCATGAACTCAAGATCTGGGAACAGGCGTGGTTTCACTCGGGCTTCTCAGTTTCGCAGACGGGAGTGCTGGTCTTTCACTCGATCCGCGACTTCCATTCCGAACTCCAGTGGTTCGACGGCGCCGGAAATTCATTGGGTAGACTTCCGCTGCGCGGATGCCAAGATCCTGCTATTTCTCCTGATGGCAAATTGCTCGCCTTTTGTTCGGATGAGTTCAATGATGGACACCTCTCTATCGGGATTTACGATTTTGAGAGAGACGTGACCTCTCGGCTCACGGAAGGGCCTAACGATTGGCACCCATCATGGTCCCGCGACGGCTCGAGCGTGATATACGACCGCATCGATGGCTACGTCTCTTCTTCCTGGAAAGCGAGGGCCGATGTCTCGGACGCGCCCCGCAGGATCCTGCCACTCGGAAGTGTGATCCCCCACGAATCCGTGAATGGAGACTTGGCGTTCATGCAGATACACCAGTCAGGTCCTACGGTCTGCGTCTGGTCGCCGGGCCAGGAAGAACCGCTCAAGTTCGCTGTGGGCGCCGAGCCGCAGTTTTCACCGGACGGTCGATGGATTGCCTATGTTGGTCCCCCTCTGGGGATTGGGATCAAGCCATTCGCAAGGCCCGGTCCTCGCATTCAGATCTCCAATGTACCGGCGGCCCAACCGCGATGGAGCGCCGACGGGAAGCAGCTCTTCTTTGTGACATCAGATCGCAAAATTTCGACGGCCTCCTTCGATTCGTTCAGCGGTCGCGCCGGCACGCCTCATCCCCTCTTTGAAACATGCATCGTCGGAAGCTCATTCGTTAGCTTCCAATACGATGTTTCCAACGATGGGCGATTTTTGATCAATTCGCTCCCGTCGTCTTCTTCGCCCCTCACGTTGATTACCGGATGGCATTCGGTCCCGGCGTGAAAATTCGGTGACAGCTTGTTCCGCCCAAAGGGTCGGTTCCGTCTGGTCACGAGTCAGGTCAAGCTTCTCTACACGTCACGCACTGCGGTAGCCCCGCTCCTGTAGCACCCAGCTGTTGCCATCGGGATCGGAGAAGTTGGCGAAGCTGGCATAGAGCGTGAAGCCCGCCTGATCGGCATAAAACCGCAGCGCCCGCTCCACATCGCTCACCGGCACCGTGATCACTTCGACTGAAAAGGTTGGTGTCCTCACGATTAGGTCTCCTGTGCGCATCCTTCCTAGAAGGTGAATGATGAATCCTGTTTATCGACGCGCGCCTGACTCGGCAACGGTGAGTTCCCGATCGGGACCGTGCGGAATTACCGTCTGACCCGGCTCAAGACTTAGCTGCGTGCCGTCGAGCTGCACCGAAACTATATCCGGCTCGAAGGACACCAGGCCGGAGATACGGCCGACCTCAGAAAACGCCTCGCGATACGACGTCGGTGGGCAAGAACGGACTGATGCGCGTGCCGATATACGGCCGACCTCAGAAAACGCCTCGCGATACGACCATGCCCCCAGACGTGCATCACCGATGTCGTAGTAGCTGCACAGGCCTTTGTACGGGCAGAAGGTTTGATGTTCCACGAAGGTCAGCGCGGACTCATCAATATCGGCACGCGGAACGTACCAGCGCGGCGCAAAGCCTGACTCGTACAGGACTATCGGCCGCCTGGTATCGGCGACGACGCGATCATCATGGCGAACCACGAGATTGCGTGAAGTTTGCCGAATGTCGATGCGGTGGTAGCTGTCGGCGGCATGGCCCATGATCCGTTCGTCCTCTTCGTAAAAGGCGTCCATGGCTGGCCAAGCGAACGCGACCCGCGCACGCAACTCGCTCGCGCAGGCGGGCAGCTCGGCGTGTTGCCAAGCCGCTCGGGGCGCGCTTTGTTCACCCCCGCGGACGGTGTACCAGGACGTAAGTCCCAGGTCGCGGTGCCGCGTGGCATGCTCGGTGAGCTGTAGTGTACCTGGAGCGATATCGGTCTCTGGGAAGTAGGCCACCGGATAGCGGTCGGGCTCGAAGAGCAGAAGCACATGCTCGCTATCGGCGATCCAGGTTCCGCCGAAACGCACGCGCATCCGTCGACGCAGCGGTTCGGCATACAGGAGCCTCTTAGGCAGCGGCTCTGGAATGAGGAACCGACCGATTGCTCCGGGCGAGAGCGGCCCTTGTTGCCAGGACAGTCCCATAGATCACCTCCGATCGCAAAAGGTGTCGCGGCAGCGATGTTAATAATTTCTACTCGATCTGTGGGCAGTCGGCAAACACGCGATCGATCAGAGCTGAGAATGTTTGATTCAACTCGGGCCCTGCATGTTTCCTGTCAGCCCAACTCCCGCATCCAGTCGGCGATGGCCTGCCCGATCTCGTCCGGCGAATCTTCCTGGATGAAATGGACCCCGGCGACGGTCACCTCGGTTTGCGATGGCCACGCGCGGGCAGCGTCGAGATTCGCGCCGCCGGCGAGGAGCGCTCCGGGCTCGGCCTTCAGGAACAGCTTAGGGACATCGCTTGTCGCCAACCAGTCCGCGTAGGCGGCCACGATCGCAGCCACGTCGGCGGGCTCGCCTTCGATGGGGATCTCCCGGGGGAACGTCAGCGTCGGCCGTCGCCCCTCGCCGGGCTCGGCGAACGGCCGCCGGTACTCGGCCATCTCCTCGGCGGCGAGGGTGCGCAGGATGGCCCCTGGCAGGATCTTCTCGATGAAGAAGTTATCTTGCAGGACCATCTTCTCCCCGGCCTCGGAACGCAGCGCCTGCAGGAGTGGACGCATGTTCATATGGTCCCAGTGATCCCAGCCCTGCGGCCCCACGATCGCCTCCATGTACGCGATCCCCTTCACCGCCTCGCGATGACGGTTGGCCCAATCGAAGCCGAGGGCCGAGCCCCAGTCATGGACGACAAGGGTGACCCGCTCGCGCACATCCAGGGCTTCCAGCAGGGCATCGAGGTAGCGGCGCTGCTCGACGAAGCGATACGAGCCGGGGCCACTGTCTGGCAGCTTGTCGGAGTCGCCCATGCCAATAAGGTCGGGAGCGATGCAGCGGCCTAATGGCTCCAGGTGGGGTAACACGTTGCGCCAGAGGTACGACGAGGTGGGATTGCCGTGCAACAGCACGACGGGGTCGCCCTGTCCCACTTGCACGTACGCCATCTCGCGACCGAGGACCCGCCGCCGCTGTTTTTGGTACGGAAGTGCTGCAGAGATCATATTGGCTTTTGTTTGTTCCTTTAATCGCATGCTCTTGTGAATGCACCTGGATTGCCAAAGGCAGAGCGAGTAGCGCCGGGCAACAAGTCGACGGCTAAAGTCTTCTGCCATGGAGGGATGTGTTGACCGCCCGGAGGACAATGCTTGATTGAGCGAGACGGAAAGAGGATGAGCAGTCCCGACACTGACAAACTTCCGTCTCGATTTTGGTCGCGAACCGACGGGTTCAACAAGTTTCGGGGGTAATTCGGGACTGGGGGACTGACACATTGCAGGGACCGGGAGGGACTGGACGGAGCGTTAGCGTTGCTTAAATCATCCCATTGGATCAGTAAACGACCCGTCTTTTTTGCCCGCGCCCACATGCGCCGTCGCGTTTCCCTTTCGCGGGAAATAGGTATCCTGTCACCGAATTAGCTGGATGACACATCGGTTTAGTGCCGCGCCTACGGCGCTCGGATCACCTTTGGGATCTGTACGGCCGTGTCATTTCTCCCTCAACTTGCCGCTGGCAAGTTGGCTGCTCAGGATGACAAAGGGGAGGGTGGCGCTTCCATTTGGTGTGATGGTAGCAATGGACTGCCTCACAGCCTGTCACCTGGTTGTCGTCACCCGGCTACGGACGAATGGGTAAATGGGCCATTAACCCGGACCCCAGCAGGCGCCGCTCGACGATAAGATAATACGAAAGCTCTAACCTTTGTCGCAGTCTCAGCTTGGAGGTCATTCTGTCTCGGGTGAAAATTGTCCTTTTTATGTTACTGGGGCTTGGCGCGGCTGCCCTGGTAGCAGAGCAGTCTTCCGTCCCCCTCCCGCCCCAGGAAACCGGCGCCAACCAGGAGGGTCCCCAAACCCCGGCAAAACCACCGGCTGCTCCCCGGCCAGGTTATCCCGTCAGGCCGCCTGCCGACTCTGCCGCCGTTGAGCGCGGCCACCAGATTTTTAGCGCCAATTGCAGTTTCTGTCATGGATCAGATGCTCGCGGTGGCGAAGGAGGCCCCAATTTGATCCGCAGTCAAATCGTGATGGACGATGACCATGGTGAACTGATAGCTACCGTTGTTCAGAACGGCCGGCCGGATAAGGGCATGCCCAAGTTTGATCTCACGACAGAAGAAATATCGAGCATCGCAACGTTTATTCATAGCATTCCGGTCGGCGGCCGAGCCGCGACTACCGGCACGGTCGATCCATTGGTGGGCGATGCGAAGGCCGGCGAAGCCTACTTCAACGGGCCTGGAAAATGTACCACCTGCCACTCCGTGTCGGGAGACCTCGCTGGGATCGGCGCAAAGTACACCGACGTGAGGGCCCTGCAAGGTGCAATGCTATCCGGCGAAGGCGTAGTAAGAGACCCGGCATCTGCGTTATCGAAGACTCGGAAGACGGTTACCGTAAGCCTGCGTAACGGACAAACGGTAGAGGGTAGGCTGGAGCAGATCGATGATTTCATCGTTTCTCTCACCGATGCCGACGGCAATTATCACAGTTATCCCCGCCACGGTGATTATCCGAAGGTCGTGATTAAAGATCCATTGCAGCCGCACCTGGATATGCTTCGGACCTCCAAAGACGATAACATCCATAACCTGACCGCCTATCTGGTGACCCTGAAATGAAGAAGGCAAGAAATCTGCTCCTCGTGATTGCCATGGTTTCATCGGCTGCGGTGGTGGCAGCACAGTCGCAAGGGCTCGATCCTGTGTTGCTTACCAAACCGGCGACAGATTCCTGGCCTACTTACTCCGGCGACTATTCGGGCCGGCGTTTCAGTTCGCTGACGCAAATCAATCAAATGAATATAAAGAACCTGGGGCTTGCCTGGGTGAGTCACCTGGCCCCCGGAGCGGGCGAAGCTGGACCGTTTGCAAGATTCGGTCCTGGAAACCCGCCGACGATTATCGGCGGTGAAATAGCGGAAGCGGTTCCTGTACGCGGCGCCGGGCACATCTCAGGCGCGGTCTTGCAAGTGAACGGGATCCTTTATGTATCTATCCCTGACAATGCGTGGGCCGTCGACGCCCGCGACGGAATGGTGTTATGGCACTACTTCTGGAAGACCAAGGGTGGCACCCACATCGGGAACCGCGGAATGGGTATGTACCACGACTGGCTCTACTTCGAGACCCCGGACGATTACCTGGTTTCGCTCGATGCCAAAACCGGCCGGGAGCGTTGGCACAAGGTGATCTCGGACTTCAATGAGCAATACTTCTCGACCATTGCACCCATTGTGATCGGCAATCACCTGCTGGTCGGGACCGCCGACGATTTGGATGCGCCGGGCTTCCTGCAATCCTTTGATCCGGAAACAGGTGAGCTGCAATGGAAGTGGTACAGCGAACCGGAAAAGATGGGTGATCCCGGATCGGAAACGTGGCCGAACCTGGACGCCATGCGTCATGGCGGGGCGGGCACGTGGGTTCCGGGAAGCTATGATCCCAAACTGCACCTTTACTATTTCGGAACCGCCAACCCGACCCCGGCTTTCTCTGGTGCGACCCGCGAAGGAGACGACCTGTATACCTCCTGCATTGTCGCTTTGAATGTGGATACGGGAAAGCTCGCGTGGTATTTCCAGCCATCGCCGCATGATACGCACGATTGGGACGCGGCTCAAACTCCCATCATCGTCGATGGGGAATTCAAGGGCAAGCCGCGCAAGCTATTGCTCGATGCCAGCCGGAACGGCTTCTTCTTTGTCCTTGATCGGGTTACCGGCGAGCATTTACTAACTGTGCCTTATGCGGATTCCCTTAATTGGTCGACCGGGATTGATAAGTTAGGCCGGCCCATCCGTGATCCGGAAAAGGATGCATCGCCGGGTGGTTCTCTGGTATTGCCCGACACCGACGGCATCGTGAACTGGGAGCCGCCGACTTACGATCCGCAAACGGGGCTCTTCTACGTCGCCACCGAGGAGGTATATTCGGTCTACTACCGTACCGAACCAAACGTCAGGGCCTTGCAGGGTCTTAACGGTATTCAAGAGCAGCGAGTGGGGTCAGCGGGGAAATATATAACGGCGATCGATTACAAGACGGGCAAGATCGCGTGGCGGCATCTCCAGATTTCTGCCGGGGAGGGCTCAGGCAATACCGGCTTGACCACGACCGCGGGAAAATTGCTTTTCGGTGGCGATGCCAACGGCAACCTGGTCGCTTACGATCCGGCGAATGGAAAGCCGCTATGGCATACCCATCTCGGCCAGGTATCCAATGCAGTGGAAACATACATGCTTGATGGACGCCAGTACATCCTGGCGGCCTCTGGCGATTCTCTCTATGCTTTCGCTCTGAACTTCTAGGCGCCTCGCAGTGAAACCGTTAGGGAGATAAAGGGACAGCATGGCTATTGCAGCAAATCAGTGGATAGGTATCGTGCCCCTGATCCCCCTGAAATCCGTTTCTAACGGGTAAAAACCGTTGCGACGCGGCGTTAGTAAGCAACGGATGAGCGTAAGCGAACAGTTTAATCATCTGCCAAGAGATGAATGATTGGACAGGGTGCCCCTGCCGCAGACGTATCACAGGAATGTACAAGGCGAGCGAGTGATTTTTTCATCTTCGAGAGATCGGCAATTTTCTGAGCGATGAGTTCCAGCTTGTGAACTGCGATTTCCCGCGTCTCAGAACATGCTTTCGGTTCGTCGAGCGTGAGTAGACCTTGAATCTCGTCTAGTGTGAATCCCAACATCTGCGCTCTTTTGATAAATCGGACTCGTTTCACCGATTCCTGCGGGTATTGCCGAAACCCTCCGCTCGGTTTCGAGGGTTTTTGTAACAGCCCTCGCCGCTGATAGTAGCGGATCGTCTCAACATTCACATCGCTGTGCTTTGCCAATACGCCAATTGTCAGATTATCGCTCATGTTCTTCTTGACTCCGTACTGTGGTACGGAGTTTACAGTGGAATTAGAAGGACAGGCTCGGAATGGCATCGTCGGTAAACACGAAAATGGCTCTTGCTGGCGGCGTCTTGGCTGGAATTGGCGCGACGGCCATCATGGAATCTACGCTGACCTGCCCGCAATGTGGCCGTGCGACATTGGAGGAAATGTCTCTCGACTCCTGCCGATTCTTCCATGAGTGTGTTGGATGCCACAGTGTGTTGCGGCCCAGAGCCGGGGCTTGTTGTGTTTTCTGCTCTTACGGCTCCGAAAAATGCCCGCCGATACAGTTGCAGGACCGTTGTTGTAACGATTGAGCGACAGCTCATGTGTTCGGTTATCAGGATGTGGGAATTATGGGTGGTCTGAGATGAGAGCCAGCGAACGATTCGCTCCGGTTGCTGCCGTGATGAGCGCGTTTGGGGCGCTAGCGTGTTGCCTTCCTTTCGGGATCGCGGGGGCGATGGGTGCGTTGGGATTGAGTGTTTTCTTTGAAAGAATGCGCCCGTGGTTGATCGGATTTGCTTTTGTCCTTCTAGCTGTAGGTGTCTTTCAGGTGGTCCGGAGACAAAAGAGCTGTCAAAAGCGGAGCAGATTCAGCATTGCATTGTTGGTCTTCTCCGCGGCGATTGTTCTGTCAATCCTTCTCTTCCCGGAACAGGTGGCTTCCCTAATGGCCGACTTGGATTTCAGGAGGGCACGATGACACGCACACAAGCAGTCTGTCTTGCAGCCTTAGCTGCTCTGGTTCTCGGCGGAGTCTACTTCACGGGAACGGGCCACGCTCCTGCTGGGCAGCCCAAGCTTGTGGAATTGAAGGCGTCGTCCCTCTCAACCTTGCAAGCAGGATTCAATCATGAATCGGGGAAGCTTCGCGTCATCCTGCTGCTTTCTCCCACGTGCCCCACGTGTTTGGAAGGCGCTTCCGCGGTGGAAGATGTCCTCAAGCGGCATCCGGATAGTCAGATCGCTGTCTTTGCTGTTTGGGAACCTATGCTGTCGACTGACTGGAGCAAGCCGGGGACAGGTCCGCTGCAAAGGCTCAGCGACAGCCGCGTCCAACAATTCTGGGATGCCGACCATACGGTAGCCGCTGCGCTTGAGGTAACGGAAGAAGCCACACAACTCCATCCGCGTTGCTGTAAACGGCGCGGGGTTCTTTGGGATTTGATCTCAGCGTACCCAGCAGGTGCAATGTGGAGCAGTACCATTCCGAGGCCAGTCTTCTTTGACGGCACTATGGTGCGAAGCGCGGCTGGTTTGGAAGGCGTGGTAAACAACTCCAGATAGCCATTGCATGAGAGGGAATGTTTTAATCTCTTCTCTAAATCGGCACAGAACGAGAAAATCCCGACCTGCGCCGCCACTGCCCGCAATTTCGCCAGCCATCGATCACGGCTTCACTTGCGCCGACGCTAACATCATCGGCAACGGGTCGAACTGGGAGACTCCGCGCGAGTGCGGTGGATGGGCGCCGAATCTCTAGAATCGATTCCGGTCTTCTCGATGCGGCCGCAAGCAATTCAGGGTGAGGTTCCGGCTTTGCAATTTGACCTCCGATCCACCCTGTGTGGATTTTCGGAAGCAGGTCACTTACTGCGTGCCCCCACGCGGATGGTAACCTCTGCCCTGCTGGACTTCCCGCTGGATTCCACGGCGCGGGCGGCGAGGGTGTAGACGCCCGGTGCCAGGTCGGTGAAAGTGTACTCGAACGGCTCCTGGTGGGCGACGAACAGGACCTTATCTCCGATGCAAAACTCAACGCGATCAATCGTCCCATTGGGAGCGGCGGCCCTCACCAGCGCTGCCACCGGCGAGGTGTACTCCTGATCGAGGGGCAGAGGCCGGACAAAGCGCACGTTGGGCGGAATGTGGCCGTTGGTCGACTGCGCGTAGAACCACTCCCTTAGCCCGGGAATCTGCTGGGTCTTCTCTTGCGCCCCGCCATGGTCGGTGTCGACAAAGATGGTCAAGCGCGGATTCACGCCCGTGTCCCACGTCGCGGCCCCACTTGGATCTCCATTGGCCAGGTGAACGCTCGCCACGTTTGACTCAAGTAGTTCCAGGCGCTGGGGATCGTCATCCATGCCGATGGTGGCCCAGATGGGCGTATTTTTCACCAATTCCGGATCGAGTTCGAGCGCGGGGCCACCCTGCGGGTTGGCGGCCGCGAAGAAACCGGGGCGCTGCTGGAGATAATTCCAGATGCCCATGCCGCCCATGGAGAAACCCATCAGGTAGATGCGCTGCCGGTCAATGGGAAACTCGTCCAGCAGGCCATCCATGATCTCGAAGACGGCCTGGCGGCGCGCCGGGCTGGACCAGCCGCCGGTTCCGCCCACGGGAGCCAACAGAAACGTAGGCTCCTTTTGCACGTCGCGGCCATATTCGTGCCACCACTGGAGGCCGCTTTCTTTCAGAATCCGTTCGTTCGTCGTGCACTCATCGCAACGGCCGTGCAGGTAAATCACCAGTGGGTATTTGCGGCCCGGCTCGACATTCCGCGGCACATACACCACGTGTTTCAACGTCTCGCCGCCGGAACTTGTCCGTTCGCGCAATTGATACTCACTCGGGTAGGGGGTGGTCTGAGCCCGAAGCGGAGCGCCGGCGAGTGCGATCAAGCCTCCGAGGAGAAGAACGGGCGGAACGAAAGAACAGAAACTCCTGGTCCCAACAGTAAACATGCATACTCCTATCTGGAATCAAATCTCGGGGCTCCGGCCAAGATCGGGGTGCGCGCCAGCGTGAGGGGGTGTCGACATCGATTTCGCGGTTGTTTGACAGACAATAGAAATCCGAGAGGACGTTGCTTTTTGCATCTCCAACTCACCACAAAATCGTCATCCTGAGCGGAGCGCCCCACAGATTTATCGCCCGACACAGCGCTAAGGGCGCGGAGTCGAAGGACCCCGACGATGCTCATCTTGCCCATACTGTTCGGAGCTTTTCAACCACCGAAGCCCGCTCCTTCTGGATCGCCACGGTGTTTCCCTCGCGCCGAGAACAAGAACTGCTAGCATCTTGCCCATGTCCGGCGGCTACTCTACATTCTCGGCAGCCAACAGGCCCTGACCATCAAGTGCGTACGGAAGCAAGATCTTGTGCTCGGGCTTCGGTTGTCAAAAAACCCCGAACAGCATGGGCAAGATAAGCATCGTCGGGGTCCTTCGACTGCGCGCTATAAACCCTCTGTTAAGCAATAGATCTGCCAGGCGCTTCGCTCAGGATGACGGTCTTGCGAGGATCGAAAAACATTATGGTTGGAGTGCGTCAAAAACGCGACAAATCAAAAAAAGTCACAACCTCTCAGGATGAAGATTTTGTGGGAGTTTTGGCGAAAAACATATCCAAATAGGTTAGCGCTTATGTCGATTCATTTTCTGAGCATTTCGATATTCGTTGCATGGCATTCATAACACCGCGGCGAATAATATCGCCATAAGAATTTTCGGGGAGACAGCCGGTTCGATCGGCGGCCAAAGCATAGAATCTTTTGGCATCTTTCAGGTTGCCTAGATCCTCATGAGACTTTCCCATATTCAAATAAAGTGAAGGATAAAATCCCTGGACGCGGTCGTCCCTGACTGCGTCAGCATTTATTAGCGATTCCTGATTCCAATGAAGTGTCCCTTCAGGCGAGGTCTGATGCCTGGCGACATAGTGAGCAGCAATCGTTCTCTCAAACGCATCCTTACTCTGATCCCATGCAAGCATAAAGAGCTGCAATGCCTCCGCGTGCCGGCTCTCCTGCTCTCTCTGCATGCCCTCGGCACAATACTTGACCACTCGATTCTGTGGATCGATCGGATTTGCCAAGATCCCTCCCGCCATCTATAGAAACGAAGCACGAAGTCCAAGCTCGTCTGCAATGTCTCCCAGTCCCCGGTCTCTGGTCCAGATCGAGATCGACTTGTCGAAGATGGCAGAGCATACCAGGTGGAGATCGGTGATGCCGATTCCTCTTCGGTATAGTGTCCGGAGCTCGACCAGGCTAAACAGCTCGCCGGTCGCCGCGATCGGAGCTTGAGGCAAGAGAGCCAGGTCAGCCAGCACCTTTTCCCGGGTAGCGATGGAACCCAGAGCCAACTCCAAACGAACGAACGGGTGAGTAACGACCTCATCATTCCGCAGCAGTTCCTGCAGTTTCACGTCCGGGCTCCGCAGATGGTCAATCCAAACCGAGGTATCAACCAGGATCACTCTTCCTCCCTGCGCCGCGGCGCTGCCTCAGCCGCCGGATCGCTTCCTCCGAGAGCCGCCAGTCGCCGGGCAGCTTCGTTGCGGACAAGTCGGCGGAGCGCTTCTCTGACGAGAGCTGCCTTCTCCTTAATACCGGTGTAGTACTCCGCCTGTTTGACCAATTCGTCGTCCAGCGCAATAGTTGTACGCATCCTCACCCCTTATGCATTATTTTAGCACCGTTTTGATGCCATTTTTGGTGCCTTCGAGGCACAGGATCGAAAGCTCAACAGGCTTCCTGCCGTCTAGTTCGCACCTTCCTCACAGAAAAAGCGGACACTTTAGCCGTCCGAAGAGACAGATCGATGGGGGAGTTTCGGGGACAGGGAGTTTCGGGGAGGCGTGCTCAGATCACAGTAACTACATCGCGTGCAGCGGTCTTTTCGGGAAGCAATGCTGTTAGTTTGCGATCCAACGTAGCCAACCGTCCCTTCTTGTGGATCGCCAAGGCCAGCAGATACGCATCGGTGACCTGTTGATGGCCCACGATTTTCCGTTGCAACAGGGCCATGGCTTGCACCAAGCCGATGTCATCGAGCCAGAATTGGTGCGCCGCATGTCCAAGGTTGGACTGCAGCAGCGCGATGGCGTCGCCTGGTGTCAGCGCGTTTGGCGAAAACGCTGGATTGGAGAGGATACGGACAAAAGCTGTCTGGGTGAACGGGCAGCTCGCCCACCTCTCGCGCCCCAGCTCCGAAAGCCAGTGTTGTACTTTGCCATGCGCCTCGTGACTCGGCCACGTCATCGCGATCAATACATTGACGTCGAGCAAACAGGCCCTGGTCACTCCAATTCTTCCTGCAGCTTGCGGATCTGTTCCCTGGTCACTGTCGGCGACCCCTGGGGAAGCTCCACTACGTGGAACCCGTTTACAGCAGACGTGTCTGCAACGGCGCTCGCAAACCCCGCCGCACCAACTCAGACACGGCCTTTCCGAGCGATATGTCCCGACTGTCGGCGTACCCCTTCACTTCCCGTAGGACATCATCATCTATAGATAAGGTTGTCCTCATGCACTCATGATGCTGTTGCGGTGAGAGTGATGTCAAGTGGCAAGTGCAAGCATCACTGTGGGAGGAAAGATGCGGCCCGAGATCGGACGATCGGTTTAGTCCCGCGCCTACGGCGAATGGGCCACCCAAGGCTTTCTGGCGGGTCAAGAGCCGGGGGCTAGCCTAATCCAGTACGCTGCGCAACACCGCGGGCTCGACGTTTCCACCACTGATGATCGCCACCGTCTGCCGGGCAGGCGGCAACTGCTCGCGATGGAAGAGCGCCGCCGCTGTCGCGACGGCGCCGCTGGGCTCCGCAACCAGGCGCGTACCAAAGAGGATTCGGCGCATGGCTTGGCGGATTTCGCCTTCGGTGACGGTCACAATGTCGTCAACATAGGCCTGTATGTGAGCAAAATTCAGGGCGCCCACGCTCAGGGTGCGCAAGCCATCGGCAGCCGTCAGCTCGCTCTGCTCGCTGGTAATCGATACGATGTGCCCTGCCTTCAGGCTCCGCGCCGCATCGGAGACCAGTTCCGGCTCGACCCCGACGACCCGCACCGAGGGCCGGGTCAGTTTCACCGCGGCCGCGATCCCGCTGAGCAGGCCGCCCCCGCCCACCGGCGCCAAGATCAGATCGACCTCCGGCCGGTCGGCAATAATCTCCAACCCACAACTTCCCTGCCCGGCAATGATGTCGCGGTCGTCGAAGGGAGGAATCACGACATAGCCGAGTTGCTCGGCCAGTTCTAATGCCTTTTGCTTGCGCTCCGCGCTGCTGGGACCGACAATGACGATCTCCGCCCCCAGCGCCCGGGTCGATCGCAGCTTCACCTGGGGCGCATTCGAGGGCATCACGATGACGGCTCTCGCGCCCACAGCCCGAGCTGCGTAGGCGACTCCCTGCGCATGGTTTCCACTGGAATAGGTGATCACGCCGCAGGCGCGCTCTGGGGCAGACAATTGAGCGATCTTGTTGAAGGCGCCGCGCAGCTTGAAGCTGCCGATGGGTTGCAAACTCTCGGCTTTGACCCAAAGCGGAGCAGGTTCGTCGGGTACTTCTATCAGGGGGGTGTGCATGGCCACACCACGAAGCCGTTCCTGGGCGGCTCGCAGTTCGGCCAGCGTGACCAATCAGATTTCCAAAATAATCGGCATGATCATCGGCCGGCGCGATGTGCTTTTCTGGATGTAACGCTTTAGATCAAGACGGATCTTCTCTTTCATCACCCCGTAGTCGGCCTTCTCTTCAGCCGACGACGACTCCAGCGTGCGGTTGACAATCTCGCGAGCCTGATCACCGAGCGCAATCTCGCCAGTCACAAAGCCGCGGGTCACCACTTCAGGCGCGCTCTCTACCTTGCCGGTGCGCTTGTTGATGGTGATGATGGCCAGCACCAGGCCATCCTCGCTCAGGTGCTTGCGGTCGCGGATCACCAGGTCTTCCACCACATCCGTGGTGGACCCGGCATCGATGCACACCCGGCCGGCGGTGACTTTGCCGGCCTTGGTGGCGGTGTTTGCGTCCAATTCCAGAACGTCGCCATCTTCAAGCAGCAGCGCCTGCTGCACCACGCCGGTATTCTTCGCCAATTGCACGTGCTTCTGAAGATGACGATAGTCCCCATGCACGGGGATAAAGAACTTGGGCCGCAGCAGGTTGATCATCAACCGCATCTCTTCCTGGCTGCCATGGCCGCTCACGTGAATCAATCCGGATTCGCCATCGTCGTAGATCACGTTGGCTTCGCGGCGGCAAAGGTGATCGATGACCCGGTAAATGCTCTTCTCATTGCCGGGGATGACGCGGGAGCTCAGCACCACCGTATCGCCGCGCTCCACCCGCGCGTGCTTATGGTTGTCGACCGCTGCACGGGAGAGCGCGGACATGGGCTCCCCTTGCGTGCCGCTGATCAGAATCATCACTTCAGCAGCGGCGTAATCCTTGATTTGGCCGGGATGAATCAGCAAACCAGTGGGCACAGTGAGGTAGCCAAGATCCTGGGCGATGTCTGAGGACTCCACCATTGACCGGCCAACAATCGCCACCTTGCGGCGATGGGCCTGGGCTAATTCGAGGGCGATCCGGAGGCGGTAAATAGATGAGGAAAAACAACTGAAGAACAGCTTTTGCTTGGTGCGGGAGAAGACCTCGTCCAATCTCGGCTTGACTGCCCACTCGCTAGGGGTGTATCCGGCGCGGTCGACGTTGGTTGAATCCTGCAGCAGGGCCACGACGCCGCGTTTGCCATATTCGGCGAAGCCGTGCAGGTCGAATGCCTTGCCGTCCGGGGGCGAGAGATCGATCTTGAAGTCACCAGTGTGCACGATGATGCCGACCGGGGTCTCGACCGCCAGGGCGACGCAGTCCACCAGGCTATGGGTTACCCGGATGGGCTCGATGGTGAACACGCCCAAGTGAAACTTCTGCCGTGGCGTAATCTCGATCAGCTCCGCGGTGTCGAGCAGCCTGTGCTCTTCCAGCTTGCCCTCGACGTAGGCCAGGGTGAACTCGGTGGCGTAGACGGGCACTTTGAGCTCACTCAAAATCCAGGGGAGACCCCCAATATGGTCCTCGTGGCCATGGGTCAGGATGATGGCGCGGACATGCTGGCGGTTTTCGATCAGGTAGGTGATATCGGGGACAACAATATCCACCCCCAGCAACTCGGTCTCGGGAAACATGAGACCGGCGTCGATGACGATGATGTCGTCCGCCCAGCGAATGGCCAGGCAGTTCATTCCGAATTCGCCCAGTCCGCCCAGCGGGATGACTTGTAACTTGCCTGAAGACATCAAATTTTAATGCTACCACGCAGGGGAATCACCGCAGGAGATCCTCCAGGGTCGAGCTAAGGTCCGTCTTGTCGTCGCGATACTTCACGATAACGGGTGTGTACAGGCTCAGGCCAGGTGCTCCCCGCTTCAGCTCTCGTGACCCCGGCACCACCACGGCGCCCTCCGGAATCACCAGGGGATGGTGGGCGTCGGCTCGCAGCACCTGATCGCGCACGATGTCGTAGACGGGTGTCCCCCGGGTGAGGATTGTTCCCGCAGCCAACACCGCGCGGCGCCGCACCAGCGTGCCTTCATAGACTCCTGTATTGCCGCCGATCAGCACGTCATCTTCGATGATTACCGGGGTGGCGTTGACCGGCTCGAGCACGCCGCCGATCTGTGCCGCGGCGCTCAAGTGCACACGCTTGCCAATCTGGGCACAGCTGCCAACCAGGGCGTGGGAATCCACCATGGTGCCTTCGTCGACGTAGGCGCCGACGTTGACATACATCGGCGGCATGCACACCACGCCCCAAGCCAGGAAGGCGCCTGTGCGGACGGTTGAGCCGCCCGGAACCACGCGCACTCCGTCGTCCAGCTCGAATCGCCGGGCGGGATAGGTGTTCTTGTCTATAAAGGAGAACTCGTCGCCGCCCATGTGCACCAACGTGCCCAGGCGAAAGCCCAGCAGAATACCCTGCTTGACCCAGGCATTGACCCGCCAACCCAACGGGGTCTCTGGGTCCGGTTCGGCAGCCCGAATACGGCCGGCGCTCAGAGCACCGCGCAGTTCCAGGAATGCGTCCAGGGCGCCCTCATCCCCGACGGCGCCGGCGCCCGCTGCAAAATAGCGTTCTATCTTCGCTTGTAACTCAGTGGTCATGAAAATCCTTTGTGAGAAATGGCCGGCGGCGAAGGGTTTGAAGGAAAACAGTCAGGCCTAAACGAAAAGCACGGATTCACAGGCTGCGGAAAAGCTCGGTTTTGTATCAGGGCACGACTTTAGTCGTGCCGCACATGTCCTGCGCGCGGGACGGCTTTAGCCGCTGGGGTACGTTTTTTCTCCAGTAGTTCCCTGCAAGCGGAAGCACGGAAAAGCAATACCTCAGGGGCTAAAGCCCCAAATCTAGTCAATCGTTTACGGCCCGACTAAGTCGTGCCCTGATACAAAGCAAGAGGTTTTCCCGCAGCCTGTAAAGCCGTGTCCTTCGTCCATAGTTACTTCCTTGGGTGCTGCGGTACGTGCGCCAGTAGGCCTAATTCCTCAGCTACCGTGGCTAGCTTCTGCCGGGTCGCCGCTGTAACGGGAACCATGGGCAGACGATAGTTTTCCTGCAGGCGGCCCATCATCGCCATCATGCACTTGACCGGCCCCGGACTCGGTTCCCAGAAGTTTGCCGTCATCAGCCGAAAGTAGCGGCGATTGAGAGCACGAGCAGTTGCCCAATCGCCGTCCAACGCGGCGGCTACCAGGCGCGTCATCTCTGACGGAATCTCATTCGACGCCACGGATACAAGTCCGGCTCCGCCCAGGGCGATCACCGGCAACACCATTATGTCGTCGCCGGCCAGAACCGTGAAGCTCTGCGGCAGCAAGTGGATCAACTCGGCGATCTGCTGCAGGTTGCCGCTCGATTCCTTGACGCCCTGGATATTGTGCACATCTTCGGCCAGCCGCAGAATTGTTGCCGGCTCCAGGTTGGCTCCGGTGCGGCTGGGAATGTTGTAGAGGACCACCGGGCACGGAACCGCCTCCGCAACCGCGCGGAAGTGGCGGTATTGTCCTTCCTGGCCCGGCTTGTTGTAGAAGGGGTTGGCCGTCAGCAACCCACTCACTCCCGGCACAGACGCCGCTTCAGCCGCCCGGGCAACCGCTTCGAGGGTCGCGTTGTGAGTGCAGCCGGCCAGAACCGGCACACGGCCGGCCGCGGTCTTAGTCACGATTTCGATTACCCGCAGCCATTCCTCGTGATTTAGGGTGGGCGTTTCAGCGGTGGTTCCGCAGGCAACCAGGAAGTGAATGCCGCTCGCGATCTGCCATTCCACCAGCTCGCTGAGCGTTTCCTCATCGAGGCTGCCATCGCCACGAAAGGGAGTCACCAGTGCTGTACCGCAACCGCTGAGGGTCATACCCAATGGAGTCTACTATAGCGTTTTCACAAATTCAGTGTCGCAGGCAAAAGTGGCGATGTGCAGGCGTTCTTTGGCGGAACGCCTGCGTAAGATGCTGGTTCTCCAAATTGCACCATTCGTGAAAACGCTGAGGAAATAACGCTTATCGCAGCTGGGGATAAATCTCCCGGAAGTCGTAGCAGCCGGTCTTGCCGCAGAGCCACTCCGCCGCTCGCACGGCGCCCTCGGCAAAACTGTGGCGAGACAACGACTCGTGCTGGATCTGAAGTACATCGCCACCCAGCCGGGCGGTGATGGTGTGCGTGCCCACGACTTCGCCCTGGCGATGGGAAACGATCTCGACCTTGAGCGCTGGATCTACTTCCAGCAAAATCTGCCTTAGGGTTAACGCCGTTCCTGAGGGCTTATCCTTCTTGCTTTCGTGATGGGTTTCGCTAATGGTGATCTCAAATCCGGGGACAAGAGGGACGAGCTGCTGGGCCAGCCGGTACATCGCCTGAACACCCACGGAAAAGCTCGCGCCATACACCAGGGCGCCATTGCGCCTTTCACAGATGGCACGCACATCCGGCAGCTTGTCGTACCAGCCCGTGGTGCCTACAACCATGCGCGCCCCATTGGCGAGGCAGGCACGCATGTTGTGAATAACCGCCTGCGGGGTGGTGAAATCGATGACCGTGTCGAACTGGGCCAGCATAGGACCGGTCAGCGCCGAGGCGTTGGGATTTTCCTCTTCCCCGATGACCCGGACACTATGTCCCCGCTGAGCGGCGACATCGGCCACCACGCTTCCCGTTTTGCCACGTCCGAGCACTAAGAAGATCATGGTTACAGATGCACGCTTTCTATTTTCGTTTTGCTACTGTCGAGCGCTTCGTTTCTGGCCGATACGTCGAAGATCTCAGGATCGGGATCGACAAAAAAGGCAGCGTGCAGGGAGCGCACCGCTTCATCGACATCATCCTCTTCAATCATGAAGCTCATGTTGATTTCCGAGGCGCCCTGGGAAATCATGCGCACATTGATGTGCCGGACCGCATTGAAGACCTGGGCCGCGATGCCATTCTGGCCGCGGATGTTGCTGCCCACCAGGCAGATCAGGGCCTTACGTCCCTCATAGGTCACGTCGGCCAGCTTGCTCAGCTCAGCAGCCAGCTCGGGCAGCTGCTCGTTGGAGTCGACGGTGAGGGAGACGCTCACCTCCGAGGTAGACACCATATCCACCGCACACTTGTGCTTATCGAAGACCTCAAAGACAGCGCGCAGGTATCCATGCGACATCAGCATACGGCTGGCTACCAGGTCGATGATGGTCAGCTTCCGCTTGGCCGCGATGGACTTGAAGGGGCTGCGGCCGTGAGTCGCCAACGCCGTGATGCGGGTGCCTTCGTTGTCTGGGTTGCGTGAGTTCAACACCAGCACCGGGATGTTTTTCTGTACCGCCGGCAATATGGTGGCCGGATGCAGCACTTTGGCGCCGAAGTAGGCCAGCTCCGCTGCCTCTTCAAAGCTGATGGTCTTGACCCGGAGCGCATCGGGACAGACCCTGGGATCGGCGGTCATGATGCCGTTCACGTCGGTCCAGATCTCGATCGCCTCGGCGTCCATGCCGCCGCCCACCAGCGCAGCAGTGTAGTCGGATCCCCCGCGGCCCAGCGTGGTGGTGACGCCATCGACCGTGGAGCCGATAAAGCCGCCCATGACGGGCACCTCCCCCGCTTCCAACAGGGGACGCAGATGCTGGGCGCAGCGGGCCTCGATCAAGGCATCGTTGGGAACGGCTTTGCCATGCTGCGCATCGGTGACGATGCAGGTGCGGGCATCTATATGGACCGCCGGAAGGCCCTGGTCGCGAAAGGCCTCGGCCACCAGGCGGCTGGAAAGCCGCTCGCCGAAACTTACCACCAGGTCGTTGGTCCTGAGGGTCAATTCACCAACGGCGGAAAGCCCGCGCAGGATTTCGTCGATAGACTCGAATTCCTGCTCGATCCAGGTTTGCACTTCAGCCTTGCGGTTGGCGGGGAGCAGGAGGGCGGATGTGTCGCAATGACGGTGGCGCAAGCGCGAGCTGATGGCCAGTGACCCGGCCCGGTCGCCTCGACCGGCAGCTTTGGCTGCGGTCTGAAGCTGGTCAGTGACCTTCGCCATGGCGCTGATCACAACCAACGGTTGCTGCCCCCGGGCGAGGCGGCCCTGGACGATTCTGGCGGTACGGTTGATGGCTGCGGCATCTTCGACCGAGGTACCGCCAAACTTCATGACCACCGGCTTCATGCGGAGACAGCCACGTGATCGTGAGCAGCCAGCTTGCCCAATGCGGCGAGGAATTCACCGTTCAACACAGCCGCGCCCGCTCCCCCGCGGATGGTGTTGTGGGAGAGCACGGTGAACTTCCAATCGAACAAGGAGCAGGGCCGCAGGCGGCCTACCGTAGCTCCCATGCCCTTGCCGCGCATGCGGTCCAGCCGCGGCTGGGGCCGGTCCTCAGCAGGTGCGAACTCAACCGGCTGGGTGGGCGCGGTGGGCAGCGTGTACCCGGCCAGAGGGGCAAATTCGCTCCAGGCGGCGAGGATCTCTTCCCGGGTCGCCCGGGCCTTCAGCTTGATGCTTACGCTTTCGGTATGGCCGTCTTCTACCGCCACCCGGTTGCAGTGCGCGCTCACCCGGGCGTTCAGCGGTTCTACCTTACTTCCGCTCAGCTTGCCCAGCAGTTTGAGAGTCTCGGCCTCGAGCTTTTCTTCTTCGCCCTTGATGTAGGGGACGACGTTGCCCAGGATGTCGAGCGAGGCTACACCCGGATAACCTGCGCCGCTGACCGCCTGCATGGTGCTCACGAAGACGCTCTCCAGGCCGAAACGGTCGGCCAGGGGCTTGAGCGCCAGCACCAGCCCGATGGCGCTGCAGTTGGGGTTGGTCACGATGTAGCCGCCGGATTGCTTGCGGAAGCTCTGCGTCTCCAGCAGGTCAAGGTGGGACGCGTTTACCTCGGGAACCACCAGCGGCACATCGGCCGTCATGCGAAAGGCGGGAGAATTGGAGATCACAGCGCAACCTGCGGCGGCAAACTTCGGCTCCAGTTCCCGGGCAATGTCGGTGTCGAGCGCCGCGAAGATCACGCCGGGCGCGCCTTCAGGGGTCGCGGGCGAGACCATCATGGAGGCGATCCGGCTGGGGAGCGGGGTGTCCAGCTTCCATTTCACGGCGTCGCCGTAGGTCTTGCCGCTGGATTTGTCGCTGGCGGCAAGCCAGGCGATCTCAAACCACGGGTGAGCCTCAAGCAACTGGATAAAGCGCTGGCCGATAACTCCGGTGGCGCCAAGAATGCCAATCTTGTGTCGTGTCTGCATAGCGTATCGTTTTGAAAAGATTCAGTTAATTCTAGTCTATTCCGCCGTTTCCCGGGTCATACCGCCCGCTTTCGGCATCTGCCGGGTCAATGACTCGATCTGGTTATAGCGCCGCCAGAATGGCGCCGGTAAATGCCTTGGTGCCACTGGTTCCACCCACATCGCGGGTCAGCGTCTTTTTCTCGATGTAGACCTGCTCCAACGCTGCCTGTACGCGATCGGCGGTGTCGGCTTCGCCGATATAGCGGAGCATCAGAATCGAAGACTGGAGCAGCGCTGTCGGGTTGGCGATGTCTTTGCCGGCAATGTCGGGCGCCGAACCGTGAACCGCCTCGAAGATGGCGCAGCCGGTGCCCAGATTGGCCCCCGGCACCAACCCCAGGCCGCCCACAAACGCTGCGCACAAATCGCTCACGATATCGCCGTACAGATTTTCGGTCAGCAGCGTGTCGTATTGATACGGGTTCATGACCAACTGCATGCAGGTGTTGTCGACGATGTGCTCGCCGTAGGTGATCTCGGGAAAGCCCTTCGCCACCTCGCGGCAACAGCGCAGGAAGAGGCCGTCGGACATCTTCATGATGTTTGCTTTGTGGATGGCGTGGATCTTGCGCCGCTTGAACTTGCGCGCGTACTCGAAGGCAAACTTGGCGATGCGGGTGGATGCTTTCTCGGTGACGATCTTGAGCGACTCCACCACGCCCGGAACCACTTCGTGCTCCAGCCCGACGTACTCGCCTTCAGTGTTTTCCCGCACGATGATCAGGTCTACGCCGGGGTAACGGGTATCCATCCCGGGAAGATTCTTGATGGGGCGAAAGTTCGCGAAGAGCTCAAACTTCTTGCGCAGGTGCACGTTGATCGAGGCGAAGCCGCCGCCGATCGGCGTGGTCACCGGGCCTTTCAGGGCCAGGTGGTTGCGCTCGATCGAGTGGTACACGTCCTGGGGAATGTACTCGCCATACTTTTCAAAGGCGTTGGCCCCGACCAGAAAAGGCTCCCAGGCAAACTTCGCACCCGTGCCGTCGACTGCCGCTTCGAGGATGCTTACCACCGCACCGGTCACCTCGGGCCCGATGCCGTCTCCGGCGATCAGGGTCACGGTATGCGTTCTTTCCTGTGAGCCCAATTCCCTCTCCTGTTTATCGTTTGCTGGTCTTGGCGGCTTCCCTGGTGTTCAGCAAGTGTTCGAGTTCTTCCTTGAACTCGCGTACGTCTTTGAAATCCCGATAGACGCTGGCAAAGCGGATGTAGGCCACTTTGTCGATCGTCCTTAAGTGGTTCATGATCAGTTCGCCGATCTGGTTGGTGGTGCGTTCGCGCTCAGGGGAATCGACCAGAAAGGCCTCGGTTTCATCCACGATGGCCTCCAGCTTGGCGGCGGAGACGGGGCGTTTTTCGCAGGCCCGCAGCAGGCCGCTGAGGACCTTTTGCCGCTCGAATTTTTCCCGGCGGCCGTCCTTCTTCACCACCATGTAGGGGATCTCGTCAATGCGCTCATAGGTGGTAAAGCGCTTGTTGCAACTCTCACATTCGCGACGGCGGCGAATGGAGTCCGCTTCTTTGCTTTCGCGCGAATCGACCACTCGATCCTGCGCAAAGCCGCAGTAAGGGCATTTCATCAGTAACTAAATTCTATAGCAGTCGTGGCAAGAGGGGGTGAGCCCTACCGCCCACCCCCTTCCCGTTTATGCTGCGGGTGCACTCGCCTCGACCATGACGCCGCCGGGTGCGTGACAGTAGAAGCCGAAGGTTCTGGCGCCTCCCCGCTCGAGGATGGCGGGCACCGGGGCCTCGAACCCCGCGTTCACGATCCTCGCATGATGTTTCTTTACCTCTTCTTCGGCTGGGAGAAGAAAGCCCACGTGGAAGAGAGCGGGGTAGGTATTGGACACGACCTTCTTGTCGTGCATGAGAATGAGGGCGAAGCCGTCTTCTCCCAGCAACACGGCAAATTTGCCCGCGCCGCGCTGCTCGGTTACACGGAAACCAAAGCCGGTCTGGAAAAAGCGGGTGAGCTCCGGCACGTCTGATACGGCAAGGTTAATGTGATTCAGTTTGGTCATGGATGCGATCTCCTTCGGTTGGAAGCAGTCGCATGGAACGAGCACTTAGTGAGGCTGACCCATGCGACAGTCTGGCAGTGCACGCGCACTACCGCTATCGCCGTGGGTCTTATCCTCTCGGATAGACGGAGGCTGCGGAATGGGCTTCCGCAGGAGGCCGGGCTTACCGAACCGGCTGGGCCTTTTTCGGCTTTTTTTGGGATGACCGGAGGTACGCCAGGATGCAGAAAATCTGCTTTGGTTTTCGGGGGCCCGGGGTTCCCTCGGCTCCGCTCCGTGTGACGCGGGCGAGCGGACGAGCGGACGAGCGGACGAGCGGTTTAGTGTCGCGCCTACAGCGCTCGGATCGTCTTGTGGATCGATTTTCCCAGCCCTTCCCCGGATTTCCTGTGGAACTTGGTGACTTTGGCAAACTTCATGCGCCTTTCCTTACTGAAAGGCGCATGCGCTGCCTCGTCCAACGCTGCGTGGCAGGAAATCCGGGGCTCCCTATGCGCCCCCGGTGCTGGGATCACAGGCCCTCATCGATTTAAGTTGGTAAAGGGCGGTTAGCATCCGTCGACGGCGAGGATGCGGCCTTTCGCAAGGCCGCCTGCTTCACAGCGTTTCGACGATTACATTCCCGGCAACGCTGGTTGCTGTCAAAGTAATATCCGTGAATGTGAAGATCATGCCCTCTGGGACAACGGTTGCGGTCTCTGGTGAGGACTGGTTTCATTTCTACTTGACCACGTAGGTAAGCCCGGCACTGAATTGGAAAGAGTTTTTCTTGCTGCCAAATGCGGGATCGTTGAGGAAGTCGTCCAGTGCCGAAAGATTGAAACCCAGCCGCTTGTAAACGGGAAACGTAAGGCCGGCAGTAGCCAGCGCGGAATACGCACTCGGCGTGTTGAAGGCCGGCGTGACCACCAGGCCCTGGTTAAAGACCATACCGTGCGCGAGCTTCGCAATATAGGTATCACCGATATCAGCGCCGATGAGATCCTTGTTGGGCGTAATGACCGGCGGCACTACACCTGGAGTAAATCCGAAGTTCTGGCGCTCGTAGTGAATATCGCCCTTGAGGTCCAGCTCTTGCTTGGGCGTTTTGAACACGACAAAGCCCAATCCACCGCCGTAAATCTGCTGTAAACTCAGCCCCTGCGAGTAATTGTGGTCGAACGAGGTGTCCACCAAGGCATAAAGCCTGGGGGACAGAAACCAATCATGCTCCGCATCGGCATGGAGGATATTTGTCTTGGTAGTGGCCGCGTTCGGCTGCGAAAGCGATCCGTATGCCGCGGCAAAATTGGCCATGGTGCGGTAGCGCGGATCTAACCAGCTCACGCCGGGGATCGCCCGCACAAAATTGGCGGCCCCGGTGAACGTGCGGCTGTTCTGGGTCGCCTCAACATCGGCTACGCCTGCGCTCAGGGCCCCGGTCCACCCGTGGCCCCAGCCGGGATTGCTTTGAAGCTCCTTGGTAAAGAGGTCCTCATCGATCATATATTGTGCATCCGGCTGCGCAATCTCCTTGGGCGTCCCTTCAGCAGCCGTGCTTACCTGGATCTTTCCTTCATCCACAGCCACCGCGCCCTGGAGTACCTCAGAGCCGGCCGCCTTGCGCGAGACACGCTGCCCCTGGCGAATTACAGCAAACTTCCCTGCCGTCTGAATGGACTTGATCTTGTCCCAGGTAAGGGTCAGGTCACCCGCGCCATCACTATGGAAGGTCACTGTTCCATTTGCCTCGCTCAAGAGTTTTCCCACGAGGCGATCACCGTTCGCCAGGGTAAGGACGTCCGGACCGGGCGCCGATGCGCTTGCCGCCTGGGCACAGCCCTTCTGCGCCGGGCAAATTGTAAAGGAAACAGCAGCGAGGGCCATGACCAAGGACCCTCGCTTCAGTACTCGCAACAACGACTGTATTGAATATTTGCAATTGCACATTTCAACAACCTCTCTTCGTTGTGTTTGTTCGGAAATGGTTAGACAACCGCTGAGGTGCAGAACGCGCAGCGGCGCGCGTCAAGCGCGATGTCGCTACGGCATTCCGGACATTTTTTCTTATCCACCGTGGGCGGCGCCTGGAAGCGCTTCATCAGGCTATTGACCGGGAGCACCACGAAGTAATAGACCGCTGCGGCGATTAACAGGAAGGAAATAACAGCGTTGGCGAAATCGCCGTATAGGAATTTCGCTCCGTTGATCTCAAAGAAGAAGCCTGAAAAGTCGGGCTTCTTCACCAACGCAGCAATGATGGGTGTAATCAAATCCTTAACCAGGGCGGTAACTACGGTCCCGAACGCGGCACCGATTACCACGCCCACCGCCAGGTCAACCACATTTCCCCGCAGAACAAAGTCACGGAATCCTTTGAACATTGTTTTTCTCCTAATATTGCCCTCGCTAAGAAAAGACAAGCGGCCGCAGCGAAAAGTCACATTGGCATAAACCATGTGACTTTCTCTGCGAGGTGTTTGTCTCTTCCCTTAGAGGCGTTATCAGCGATGCTGTGCGGGGCCAGTTTTCACACCAATGAAGGAAGGCTAATGAGGGAGTGAACATGGCAATTGTCGACTCAATCATGAATCTGCTAACGCGGCAGTTGATAAGTTCTTTGGCTGGGAAGCTCGGGGCATCTCCATCCGCTGTACAGATGGGGATCGGAACCAGCGTTTCAGCCCTGCTTATGGGAATCGCGAACCGCGCAGGGGATTCCGGCTTTGTGAGCCAGGTATTCAACCTTGTAAAAACCGCAGAGACGCAGAACATTCTTGATGCGCTGCCAAATCTCGCTTCCGGCGCAGCGGCATCGTCTCGTGCCATGGAGCAGGGGTTGAAGCTCTCCTCCCTGCTGCTGCGCGGCCAACAATCGTCGATCGAGGACTTCATCGGACGCCAGTCCGGCCTCGCCGCCGACGCGGGAGGCGAATTGATGTCGCTCGCTGCCGTGCTCACGGCCGGATTCCTCGGGCACCTGATTCGCAATACCGGCCTCACTGCTCTCTCGTTTGCCGATACGATCCGCACAGAGGCATCGAAGATTCATGGCCTCCTTCCTCCCGGCCTCCCGAGCCTGCTCTCCGGCGTTTCCATCCCTGCCACGTTGGACACAGCAGAGGCGGCTGCCACAGAGGGCGGCGGAAGAAAAGTGGCTTATGCCCTGATCGGCCTTCTGCTATTGACCTTGATCGCCTGGCTGGTGTCGCGTGGGTGCAAGGTGTGAGAAGCTAGGGGCTATATGAACGGCACTTCCGATGAAAGGCCTGGCTCGCCTGCCGACTCAGACGAAGCTCTCTTACTGCGGGCCTTGCAGGCCCCTGAAGGGGATCTCCGCGCCTTTGAAGAGCTGGCTCTGCGCTATCAGAAACGTGTGGTCGCCAACTGCCGCTACATCACGCGCGATCCGAACAACGCAGAAGACCTTGCCCAGGAGGTTCTGGTTAAAGCTTTCTTCGGTCTTCGCGGCTTCGAGAGAAAGTCGTCTTTCGCGCACTGGCTGCAACGGATCAAGATCAACCACTGTTTGAACCATCTTAAGAAGCACAAGGGCCATACCTTGGTTGGCGTTGGTGACCCTGAAGTCGATGAGTTTGAAGAACTCCAGGTAAAGGTAACGGCAGAGCAGCTCGCCGGAGCGATTGGTGAACGGAAGATAATCAGCGCGGTATTGGACTCCATGCCAAGCACTCTGCGCATAGCGCTGGTCCTGTGCGACATGGACGAATTATCGTACGAGGAGGTCGCCCGGTCGCTGGGGATCGGTCTCTCCGCCGCGAAGATGCGCATTAAGCGCGCGCGTGACGATTTCAGGGCCCGGTACGAGAAAGTAAACTCGGTGGTTGTAACGGCAGGTGGAAGATGAGCAACGGGGCCGCGGAGCCACGCATGGATGGTGGAGAAGAAGTCGATCCTGGAGAGCCTGTCACAGAATTGGCCGCGTTTGAGCAAGCTGTTTCAGCCAGGTTGATAAGCCGTATTCGACATGCGATCCAGCGCCGCACAACCGCTGCCCAATTGACCTCGTTCGCCTTTCATCTGCCCCTGGTTCTTCTCAAGGAGTTCTGGCTCACGATGATGGGTCAATTCAATTCGAAGAAAGTGGAATAGGACGCCGGAAATGAAGGAGAAGCTTCTTAATGCCTTCGCCAGCCTGGGAAACTCGGTTTTCGCTGCGATGCCAAAGATCGCCGTTGGCGTGCTGTTGCTGGTTCTTGGGTTGGCTGCCGCCAAGCTGATCGAAGTCGTATTGCGTACCATGTTGGTCCGGGTTCGCTTTGACAAACTGGTCGAGAAGGCTGGGCTCGATAAGGCGCTGCTAAGAATCGGCCTTCGTCAGCAACTGAACGTATTCCTTCCCAAGCTTGCTTACTTCCTGGTTCTATTTCTGTTAGCCAAGACCGCTAGCGATGCGCTTGGCCTGGTAGCCATCTCCAATGCGATTGGGGCTTTCTTTGCCTACCTGCCGAATATTATCGCCGCGCTCTTGCTTCTCATCCTGGGAACCACGGTTGGCCAGTTCGCAGGACAGATGGTAACGCAAGCGGCGGAAAGCGCTGGAATCGATTCGGCTGCCACCTTGGGAAAGCTGGTCTCGGCCCTGATTGTCTTCATTGTTGCCATGATGGCGATTGGCCAGCTGAAGATCGATACAGAGATGGTCAGAATTGTGACGAGCTTCTTTCTGGGGGCTGGGGCTCTAGCCTTCGGACTGGCGTTTGGCATGGGCACGCGTGAGATCGTACGCAACATCGTGACCGGGTTCTATGTGCGTAAATTGCTCGTCATCGGTAAGTCTGTGGATGTTGCGGGGCAGAGCGGTGTCTTGACTGCAATCACCGCGACCCATGCGATTTTAGAGAGCGATGGACGAGACATCATCATTGCGAACTCTAATTTCTTGGAACAGACAAGCAAACAAGAGAGAGCATGAGAACTGGAAGACAACTGCAGGACCGGTTCCGCCACCAGTGAAAGGCCCGCTCCCGGGCACCTTCCGGCAATAGATATATTGATGCGAAGTAACGCGGGTCGACACTCCGGCTGCGTTTATGGCTTCTGTCGAGCAAGGCGGAGTTGATCTTATTCTGGCTGATTACACTCTTCCCTCGTTCATGTCATGCATGAGAATGAGGGCGAAGCCGTCGTCTCCCAGCAAGACGGCGAATTTTCCCGCGCCGCGCTGCTCGGTTACACGGAAACCGAAGCCGGCCTGGAAAAAACGGGTGAGCTCGGGATGCAGCAAATCTGCGCGCCACTAGCGGCGCCCCATCCGGTAGTCGAGATAGAGAACGTGAAACTTGATTTGGTCGTCGACTCGATACTGGGCTCGGCTGGCCATATGCAGCATTCCCAGGATGCAGCCTGGGTTACCACCGCTTAATTGCACCATCGATTGCAGTGCAGCTTCCAAGTTGCTGGCCCAAAGGTCCACGCGTTCTGCGTTGCGGCGCGCAAATTCAAGCGCCACATCCGATGGCCAGTTCATCATCTCCAGCCGTTCCTTTTTGTCGTAGCAAAGGGCTTGCAAAGTCCCTATATCCTCCATGTGGGGCGAACGCGCGGCAAGGAAGATCGGAGTGCGACCGTAATATCCGAGATCCTTTAGGATCCTTGCCACCACACGAGACGGTCCTCGCAAGTGATCTACGAGGAGTAGGAAGGGTTTCCCATTCAAAGCCCTGTCGACGGTTGCCTTCAATCCGGAGGTACTCATGGTTGCGGTGTGGGAGGGAAGGCTGCGGACACCCAATTTCGTGCGCAGGCTTTCGACCAGCGAAAGCAGGAGATCATGGGGAGACTTCGATTGCGGCACGTAGAGCGCAAGAGGCTCGAGTCGCGCGAATTCTTGCAAAAGGCGCGTCTTTCCGACCCCTTCGGGTCCGAAAACCAGCAGGTGTTTTCTCTCGTGTGCCCGGGATATCAGGCGCGCAAGCTCAGCCGTACGCTCGACAGCCTTCACGTATGCGTCGTTGAGCTCTACCCCCGTATTGGATCGTTCCATTGCAGATTGGCCTCGGATGTGCTGATGATTCACCCCACTATTTGCGAACAATCCGTCAAGACACAATCGAGAACGTCGAGGGCTGCAGTTCCTGGTTGCGTGCTGTCCCGTGGCCTGCGAAGAGCTAACCGCAGACTCTCCGTAAGCATCGCGACGCCGGCACCGAGGTCTTTTTCAAACTGAGTCATGCTCGACTGAAGGCGTTCGACATAGTCGTAGCGGATGCGGCCTGCATTCAGATCGAGGAACTGCCAGATTCGCCCCCGCACTTTGCGGAGAACAATCGGGCGCAGGAGGAAGCGAGGCAGCGCCAAAAAGAACGAATCGAGTGAATGAAAGACGCGCTCAACCCTGTAATACAGATGACTTTCCATGCGAAGCGGACAGTGAATCATCACCGGCTCTACCGGGGTCTCAAAAATGATTCCGGCAGCTTGTTGAAGACGGTCCAGGATAGCGTTGGTCCGATTCACGAAACGAGCCGAGAGGCTGTCAAGTAGTGACTGAACCACTTCATCCTCCCGGATTCGCCAGCTTCGGAACACAGTCTCTATTTCTCCCATGAGAAAACTTTCAAGAAGGACACCAAAGGCCCGGCCGGTTTCCCTGGGATGCTGAGATTGAAACAGCTTTAGATGTTGCCGCACAACGGGAACAGACTCTTGCACATGTGTGGTCAGATCGCGCTCAACACGGGCAATTATCTCGGCTGAATGCTGGCGCAGCAACACTTGCAGCTCCTGCATTTCGGATTCTGTTTGCTCCAACAACTGGTCGATCGCGCGCCCTTTAAGATGTAACTCGTCAAGAGTCATGGATTGCGCTCGCAGGCCAATCGTTGCGGCAAACTTGAGAGTGCGCGCAATATGCAGAGCATCCAAGGCAATGGAACGGACAAGGACTCGGTCTTTCTCCTCCAGGAGAAAGGTTCTTAAACGCTGTTCGAAGATCTCTACTCCGCTCGATGTCGCTGTGGCGGGAGGCTTGCCCCGGCCTTCCAAAGCTCTGCGAGCCGAGAGGCGGAAGATCTCAGGGGACTCAATCTGGAGGCGGCTCAACTCTTCCTCAAGGAAACCCGCGATGTGAGACACTTCGTCTGCAGAGGCTGCGTCAACCTTATTCAGGATGAAGAAAAGCTTGGGGATCTCCTCTTTGACGTTACGAATGAAGTAGGACTCCACCTGGGTAATCGGCGGGTCTACAGAAAGCACGACGATCCCGGCGTCTACTTGTTCGAGGTAACCCTCGGTCGTGCGAGTATTGTGGGCATGCGTCGAGCCGATGCCCGGCGTATCGATAAGGATGATTCCACTTTCAAGCAAGGGCGAAGGGTAAGCAAGCTCGACAGACGCGACTTGCCTCTTGTTTCCTGGATTACCGGATTCGGTGATGTAGTCTGCTAAAGTTCCAAGATTAACCTGCTCCCGCGCCCCTGTGGAGTAAAGGATAGTGGCCTCCGGAGCCGGACCATATTTGATTTCCGTGATGACGGCGGTCACAGGGAGAACGCCGGTTGGCAAAATCTCCGCTCCCAAAAGCGCGTTGATGAAGGTGCTTTTGCCCCGCTTCATTTGGCCCAGAACGGCAAGGTGAAGTTGATTGGAAGCAAGTTTTTGCTCGAGTGAGACGATCTTCTCCCGTAGGCTGGCGCTTCTCGTTTCGGAATCCTGGATGGTAAGAAGGGCGCGTAATACCCTCTCGGTCGATTGCCGCTGCTCGGTCTGGCGGTTCGTGCTGTGCTCTATGGCGGTCATACGCCGGCTTTCATCTGCTTTCAGCTGATCGCTGGGGAATCTCGCGCGGGCCGCGAATAGCGAATAGCCTGCACTGTGGAGCTCGCGATCAGACCTCCCTGAATCATCCGGTCGAGATGGGGAAGCAGTTTTTGAATCTGGTCCTCCCTGTCAATCACGGTCACCATGATGGGAGCATTCTTCGAGATGGAAAGGCTACGCGCATGGTAGATCCTGGCACTCGCGCCAAAGCCCTCGAGACCACGATAGACGGTCGCACCGCAGAGTCCAAGCTCCATGCACTTGGCAACGATCGCTTTATACAGCGGCTCGCCTTCCCACTTATCCGCTTCGGTGAAGTGGATTCGCAACATTCTAGCCTCAAATTGTTCTTTCATCACTCACCCCTTATCGTCCTTGATTTCGGTGGCGCGATGGGCATATTTGATGATGTCTACCTCTGAGAGAACGACCAGCCCCTCCAGAACCATCTGATCGACGATCGGCAGAAAACCTTGCAGTTTTTCGTCAGTATCAACGACGGAGAGCATGATTGAACAGTCATGCGAGAGGTGAAGCGCTTTGTCCTTGTGAACCCTGCGGTGGGCTCCGAAGCCAAGAATGCCGCGGTAGACGGTCACTCCTGCCAGATCGTTGGCCCGCATGGCTCGAACCAGCGCCTCATAGAGGGGCTTGTCTTTCCATTGATCGCTCTCTCCAATGAAGATCCGCATCATTTTTGCCTTACCTTCGATCTTGAAATGCTCGGGCGGCGCGGCCTTTTTTGGTTTCGAGGCCTGCGCCGGCTTGGCAATGGTGGTTTCCTGAATCTCAATCATTCCGGATCCCGCCATCTCCTCAAGCTTTCCAAGCAACTCGTCGACCTTCTCCCGGGTCTCGATGAACTCGATTTTGAGAGGCAGGTGGTCCGAGATATAAACCAGGGACGACGTATGCAGGTGATGGTCGGCGCCGAATCCAGCGACGCCTTTCAACACCGTTGCGCCGGAGACCCCGCGAAAGAAGAGGAAGTCGAGGATGCTTGCATATGCTGACATCCCGTGATGGGTCGAGCCCTCACTGAGGTAGATGGAGACCTTTACCGCCTTTCCAGCTTTTAGCATCTGCGCTCCTTTAATCGTGAAGACCACGCTGTGATACGAGAAATTCCGCCGCATGCCCGAGCAAACCCCAGTTGGCCGTATCCGACCGGTACTCGTCACGAAGCTTTTCGAGATCCTCAGCAAGCTGTCTGCGGTATCTCTCCATGATGGTTTGGATGGTCGAGGCCAGGACCGGAGACGCGCCCTGTTTGAGTTTCGTTCCGTGGATCAGACAGAGAGTCGCCTGGGACCGCAGCCATTCGGTAACGAGCTTGTGCGCGACGCAGCTGATGAATTCTCGAATTCGAAGATCTTCCTCCTCCCACAACAATACGCAGATATCGCACGGGAGCTTTGGGGAATCCCGCTGTGGCTCCTCGAGTAGAGTCAGGAAGAGTTCCGCTGCAAAGGGAGCGCGCTGCATTGCCGCGAGTCCCCATGTATGAAAATTACACAGATGATGGATAACCATTCTCCCCGGCGTCTGCAGGACGGCGGCCTGAACATCTTTCATGAAGCGGCAAAAGGGGCATCCGGGTTCACCGAGCACCTGCAGAATGGATGTGTAATTCATGACCTTGTTTGCTCTCATGAGATAACCCTCGCAACTAAGACTCCGCACCAGACAGCTCCAAGACCAAGGGCGACGCTCAAGAGGAGATAGAGTCCGGCAATGAAAAAGGAACCGGTTTGCAAAGACTGCAACGTTTCCCATTCAAAGGTGGAAAACGTACTGTATGAGCCCACGAAGCCCACGGCGACAAGGAACCTCCAGGCTTGACCCAGCTCGGTTCGCCGGCCGAGGAAGGCCAGGAAAAAACCGATGACCAAGCACGCCGTGAGATTGATCACGAATGTGCCGTAGGGAAATCTGGTCCCCATACGATTGGCGATGGTTGTGCCAACCCAAAGCCTGGCCACGGAACCGAGGGCACCGCCAATAGCAACCCAAAGATATGTCTGCAATTTCGATCTCCCCTGCGAAGTGTCCCGATACTTTCCTTAGGTTCCTCTACGCGCCTTTTTCGGCAAGCTCAGAGTTTCTGGTCGATTCCCACTTCGCCAGCAAGGCCAAATCCTGTTCAGCTTGCGCAATATTGACAGCCGTTCCCGAGCCACTACCTATGCGGTGAATTTGCATGCGATACGCATCTGAGTAGGAGTTAACCAGCGCCTCCAGCTTCCTTACAACCTGCTCGCCCCACTGCGAAAGCGCCAGCCCATACTGGTGAAGTTCGTCTTTCATCAGAGAGCCAATGCTTTCGCGCAAGCTGGTTTTGATAAGCGTGCGAATGATGCCATCGCCAAGAAATCTCCAGTGCCGCACACGCACCGCGCTGGGAAGAGCAGCCAATTCAAAACGTGGCATGTCGCGAAGCAGAAGCTCGAAGTCATTCTTTGCTGGAGCGTCCGTACGTCCCATCTCATTGGCAATTCGCAGCAAAGTGCTGATCGCCCGTTCTCCGACACGCCGCAGTTCCTCGACCGGGGATTGAACAAACGTCCAGATCACCTCGTGGATCCATTCGGCAAGTTGTAAGGGCGGGATCTGGTTTAGAGAGCCATCACGAACCCACGCTATAGCCCGTTCTGCCACCCGATCGAGAACCAGAGAAGGCTTTTCCCCAATCTCGCGAAGTGCGTGATCCAATACCGTTCTTTGCTCACCCACTTCTCCCGCAATCACTCGCAGGGTTGACTCAATCTCCGTCAGATCCCCTCGCTGGCTGGTGTCCTGAGATCGCCTCTCTCGATTGAGGAAGGTTTCGAGGACGGATGTGACCGCTTGGCGAAGCACGCCGATCTTTCTTGCAACAGAGGCTTCGCGAAGCGCCTGGGCCTCCTGGAAGCGCGGGACTAACTCCCGCTCATAGAAATTGTCGAGCATGACAGAGTAGCTGGGCAACGCACTTACCGTATGGACAACAACCTTGAGACCAAGCTCCCGCTTTACCTGCTGTTCGATGTAGCTAACGGCCCGATGAAGATCTCCCTGCGCAAGCACGTCTGACTTGCTGAGCAGGACAAGTGCAGGAACGCCGGCTTCGTAGAGCAGTCGCAGCGTATCGATATCCTCCTGGTTCAGCGTTGCTCCCGCATCGACCAGCAGAAGGGCGAGGTCGCAGGAGGGGAGATACGCAAGAGTCTCCGCTGCCCCGCGTTTTGCCAGCGACCCCAAGCCCGGCGTATCGACCAGGAGGATGCCTTCCTTGAGACGGGGAGAAGGAACTTCCAGCAAAGCGCGGCTGATATTTTGCAGGTTTCCGGGGTTTCCCTGCTCGGTAACCAGACGGCCAAACTCTTCGAGCGAGACCAAACCGTTTCGACCATCCCCATAAGAAACTGCCGCCCTGAGTGTCGCGCCATAGCGGAGTTTGGTGGGAACCGCAGTGATGGGAGTGATACCCACCGGCAATACGTTGGTGCCGAGGAGCGCATTCAGGAGCGAAGATTTCCCCGAGCTGACACGGCCGAAGAGAGCAACCTCAAAGCTGTGCTCTTCGAGGCGGGCGGTGATCGCGTCGATTCGCGTCCGGAACTCTACTAAACCATTGCGCGAGGCGATCTGTTCGAGTAAGCGGAGCAAAACCACGTCGTAACCCGTTCTTTCGAGCTGCTCCAGGCGCTTCTCCAGGTTGGTTCCAAGTTCCTGCTTGAGGTAGCCCAGCATGCCATCGACCAACGAACGAAGCTCATGCACGACGCCATTGAGCTCCGCCACGGCGTCTTCGGGAACCTCTCCGAAGCCTCGCATATACTTCGGCCTGAGCTCCTCGATAGCAATGTCAACGAACGATAGATTAGTGGCAACGGCCCGCGTTGCCGGGATGTTGGGTGGTTCCGGGTGCATTTTTTGCCAGGCGATGGTATGAACCAACTGCGAGCGGATACGCCGGATGTAATCCTCAAGCACGCGGACCTGCGCCGGACTCACATCCACGATGTAACGGGGAAAGGGCGACTGCGATATTGAGGCGTGCAGAATATCGTCGATATCAGCGAGCAGTTTATCGACGTATTGACAGGAGACACGAAGACGTCTTTGCTGATTCTCGTTGAGTTCGCCGGCGCGCCGCGTCCTCGATGTATTCTCATCTGGTTCGGGCATAACTCCTCCAAGTAGGTACGGTACTTCGAGGAGTTATGCCCAAATGAGCGGTTACAGAGGGAGAAACAGGTGTTCGGCGGATTTGGTCCACGATGGTTTGAACAGCCGCGATTCTCATGATCCAAACATCCTCGCAGGCACGAGCCGTCAAACGGCAGGTGCTGTCACATCAGGTTTGTTTGGGAATCTTGTCGGGGACACGACTCCGCGACAGGATTCCCTGTCAGGAGTCATCATCTGCCCACCCGAACTGCGACTAATTTGGCTGGGCAGCGGTTAAGGGTGAACTCCTTCACCGCAACACTATCTTTGTATGATGGCAGGTCCAGAGTTGTCAACTGCGAGAGGCCATAATTCAGATCACAATTGCTGGATGCGCCCAAAGCGGCCGATTTTCAAGGCCTTCTTAATCCGCGAATCGAAACGCAAGATAGTTTGGGCCTTGACAAGTTAATGGTTCCGGCTTCAACATTCAAAGTCATACAATTCGCTTGGGTGATGAAGTCCACCTTTAACCGCCTTCCAGGCTGATGACTCCTACAACGGGAGGAGTCTTGGGATGAAAGAAAGTCTGGAACCGGTTATCCCGGCGATACCCATCTGTGTTCGTCCCTTTCGGGATCTGTCTTATTCCCTATTTCATGGCAGGAGACTGCCGTGATCCTTGCCGATGTCCTGCTTCAGATCCTCCAGGTTCTGTGCGTTTTATTGCTGGCGCCGCTTTTGCAAGGATTCATTCTGAAAGCAGAAGAACGAGTTCAGCGAAGCCGCGGACCAAGTATCTTTCAACCCTACCGCGACCTCTGGAAGCTATTTCACAAGCAATGCATGATGCCGGAGTCCGCCTCCTGGGTTTATCTTATTGCGCCCATCGTCGCATTTACCGCAATGATGATTGTTCCAATCTTGATTCCGGTGTTGACCGACCGTCCGTTGCCACAGTCCGACATGGGGGATATGTTAGGCGGCGGAATGATCCTGACGCTCGGGTCATTTGCCATCATCCTCGCCGGATTGGATAGCGGAAATGTCTATGGCGGCATTGGCTCTAGCAGAGCCGTGATGTTGGCCATACTCGCTGAGCCCACCCTGATTCTGGTGCTGGTCGGTATTAGTCTGCTGGCCAAGGCGATGCTGCCGTTTGTGGTAAACCACCTCTTGTTGAGCAGTGCATCCGCTTACTGGAGCCCGGCACACTTATTTCTGATCCTGGCCTTTTTTGCCTTGCTTCTGGTGGAGACTGACCGCCTTCCAATTCATTCGAGCACACATCTCGAAATTTACATGATCGACGAAGCGCGGATTCTCGAATATTCGGGTCCACTATTGGCGCTGCTCAAATGGGCATCGATGATGAAGCAATTCATCTTATACACGATCTTCTGCAATGTATTTCTGCTCCCCTGGGGAATGTCGCAGCTGGGCACAGCGCTTGGCCAGTTTGGCTCTGTCCTTGCGTTGCTACTGAAATTCCTTTTTGTGGCACTCGCTGTCATCGTCGTCGAAACAGTACAGTCCCGTCTGCGGTTTTATCGATACCAGGAACCCCTGGCAGCAGGATTCCTGTTTGCTGTGCTTGCAATTGTTTCCAGTCAGCTGCTCTGAAGAGAGTTTTAATGTTCCTGGCGCACGTCAATTCGTTGCAGGCTTCGATCTTCAGCTCCCTGGCTGTTCTCAGCCTTTTGCTCACCTTTGTGATGTTGGGCTCGCATTGGTTGCGGAACTACGTCTACGCGTTTGCTGCACAGTCGTGGCTGATCGCGGCGCTCTCCGCGGCCGTAGCCTATTTCGCAGGCTACCCGGAGCTTTACGTGATTGCAGTGCTCACCGCTCTTTTTCGAGGCCTGGTGCTGCCCTATCTGCTGATGCGCATTATCGCGCGGCTGAACGTAAAGCGCGAATTACACGCGGTGCTGCAGCCGAGTTCCAGCCTGGTAATCGGGGCTTTCCTGGTGATGTTTGCCTTTGTGATTGCCAAGCATATGAACCGGCAGTCTTTGTTATCAGCGCATGTGGTAGTGCTCGCACTCACCATCATGCTCTCGATGAAGTTTCTCGGCTTCCTCATGCTGGCAGTACGCGATGAGGCAGTTAGCCAGATCCTCGGCCTGCTGGTACTGGAAAATGGCATCTTTCTCGGATCACAGATTCTAGTTCCAGGCATGCCACTGTTGATTGAAATCGTGATCCTCTTCGACCTGCTCATCGTGGTCGCGTGTTTCGGAATGCTTGTTCGCTTTTTGGTGGTACATGCCGGCACAACCAGCAGCCGTCAACTCAATCGGCTGGTTGGCTGAGGGTTCATGACCAAGGACTTGCTCATCATCCTGTTAGCCGCCCCGGTGGCAGCCGTGGTGTTGTCGTTTGCCATTCGATCCTCGAGGCTCTCGGAATATGCAACAGTCATTGCCGCGGCCATCGACCTGGCGGTAAGTATTCCCCTTCTGCTGCGTGTTCGCAATGGCCCTATCGTGCTTGCGCACAGCTATGTTCAGGTCGACTTGTTGGGAGCCTGGGTCATCCTATGCATCTCCATCGTCTATACGCTCTCATCGATCTATGCCGTCGGGTACATGCGTCTTCTTGATGATGAAAGCCGATTGCCGCTATTTTATGGGCTGTTTTCCGGCTTTGCCTTCACCATGCTTGCGGCCTGCCTCGTCAACAATGTTGGCGTCTTCTGGATCGCGATCGAGCTGACAACCCTCATCAGCACATTCCTAGTGGGATTCGAGCGGGAAGCCGAAAGTACAGAAGCAGCCTGGAAGTACATCGTTGTTGTTTCGGGTGGTATCAGCCTCGCCCTACTGGGCACGGTGCTTTTCTACTGGGGGGATCGTTTGTCCTTGGGCCAAGCTATGCGATGACCTGGGCGGCGCTCCATCGATCGGCGCCTTCCGTTTATCCGCCCCTCCTGCTGGTGTCGTTCCTGCTTGTTCTTGTCGGCTACGGAACCAAAGCAGGATTGGCGCCTATGCATACCTGGCTACCCGATGCGCATAGCGAATCCCCCGCTCCGGTTTCTGCCATGCTCTCCGGCGCACTCTTGAACACCTCCATGTTGGGTATCGCCCGTTTTCTGGCGGTTGTGCGCGGAACGTCCATCAATCAATTTGCCCACTCCGCAGTCGTTGGCTTTGGAATCTTTTCCTTTGTCATAGCGGCGCTCTTCATCGTTCGGCAAACGGGCGTCAAGCGCCTGATGGCCTATTCGAGCGTGGAACATATTGGCGTACAGGCCCTCGGCCTTGGATTCGGCGGCGTCCTGGGCGTTGCCGGTGCGCTCTATCACATGCTGAACCATTCTCTGAATAAGTCGCTCATGTTCTTTGGCGCAGGCAACGCGATGCGCGTTTGTGGAACTAAGGACATCTCCGGTATCCGGCACGTGCTGAAGACGTTTCCCGTGAGTGGGACGCTGTGGTTGCTAGGCGCAGTGGGAATTGCGGGAGCACCACCGTTTGCGCTGTTTCTCAGCGAGTTCACCATTCTGCGAGCTGGGATCGGCGGTCGTTACCGGTGGGCCGCGGTCTTGTTTGTAGTGTTCCTGATCGTCGTTTTTATCGGTTTTCTTGCACACTTTCGCGCCATGTACTTTGATGACGCGCCGGAAGAGCAACTCTCGCGGCTTTCGGGGCTGGTCTGGAGAACCCTCCCCATGTGGCTGGCGTTTCTCCCATTACTTGTCCTTGGCCTGTGGTGGCCGCACGCTTTGTGGGATATCTTCACCAGAATCTCTTATGACGTTTTGGGAGGAGGCCAATGAGGCCTGCAACGGAACAGAGGCTTCGGCCAGATGCAGTGCCGAAAGCATGCGAAGAGCTTATGGAGGCGGGCGCGCGTCTGCAGATGGCCTATGCCTGGTTTCCTGAACCGGGTGAGCCGGCCGAAGTAGTTTACCTGGCAAACAAACGCGCTCGTGAACCCTTTGCTTTGCTGCGATGCCGGCTGGAGAGCCAGGCGCAACCAATGGAGTCGCTGGCGACACGCATTCCCTTGCTGGGCTGGTACGAACGGGAAATGACGGATCTCTGCGGCATCTCGTTCGCGGGGCATCCGGAGCCGCGCCGCCTGGTGTTGCATGAAGGCGCTCACCCCTCGCTGCCACCGCTTGATCCAAGATATCCAAAGGATACGATCCTTCCGTATGCGCCGGAGCCATGGGATCTACCGCCGATCGAAGGCAGCGATGTTCAACTGCTGCCGTTTGGCCCGGTTCGTGGTGACGTGCTTGAGTCGGCACAGATTGTCTTTTACTATATTGGGGAAGCGATTCTGCATTGTCTTCCGCGGCTCTTCTTCAAGCATCGCGGCATGGAGAAGCGATTCGAGGGGCTGTCCCCGCTGCTGGGTGTGCTGATCGCCGAGCGCATCTCCGGACTAGACAGCGTCGCCCATGCGCTCGCCTTTTGCCAGGCAATCGAAGCAGCGAGCCAATGCGAGATTCCGGAACGCGCTCGATATTTGCGCACCGTCCTCGCGGAGATGGAACGTCTCTATAACCATCTTCATTATCTTGGGCATCTCTGTCATACCACTACGCTCAAAGTGGGTGAGGCGCAGGGCAAGCTGTTGGCCGAGCAATGCAAGCAGCTGAATGGCATCTTTACCGGCAGCCGGTTTTTGCGCGGATTGCTCAAGCCGGGTGGCTTGCGGCGTGATCTCAATTTTCACGGCCTTCCGGCCAAATTGCTTGCTCTCGAGACCACAATCGCCACCTACATGCAAGCTCTTGAAGTAACAAATAGTCATCTCGACCGGCTGATTACGACCGGCCATCTTCCACTGAAGATTGCATTTGACCAGGGAGCTACCGGCCCGATCAAGAGAGCATCCGGCATTGAGCGCGATTTGCGCCGCGACCATCCCTATGCTGCCTATGACCAACTACCAATGAAGATTCCCGTTCGCACCGATGGCGACGCGCATGCTCGCGTGCAGGTGCGAATGGAAGAGATCCGCAACAGCATTGCCCTTATCTTGAGGGCAGTGGAGCAGGCGCCGGAGGGACCGGTCGACACGGCGGTCGATTTACCGCCAGGCGGGGAAGGCCTGGGATGGTGTGAGGGTCCAAGGGGGTCGATCTACTACTGCGTACATTTTGATCCCGCCGGCAGACTGGCGCGAGTGAAAGTGAAATCCGCCTCATTTTCCAACTGGCGCGTCTTTCCCTTTACCGTCCACGACACCAACATGATGGATTATGCGATTAACGAGGCAAGCTTCGGACTGACCATGGCTGGTTGCGACCGCTAGCAGGAGAAAACACTATGCCCATCTGGACTCTATATGGTATCCGCCAGGGAATCGCCACCAATCCATGGCCTGAGGGTGGAAATGCTGACGTCCAGCCGGGCGTCCTTGGTCTACCGCGCTTTCAGCCGGATCAGTGTCAGGAGAATTGTCGTGCTTGCGCCGAGGTTTGCCTTCCCGGAGCGATTGCGATTGAGGCAGGACATGGGGGCGAGAGGCTTACTCTCGACTATGGGAAATGCATTGCATGTCAGCTCTGTACCGAATCCTGTCCTACAGATGCTCTGATCAAATCGGAAGACTGGGCCTTTGGCGTGCAACGGCGCGAAGATCTGGTGTGGGTCGAAGAGCTGGCTTCGCAACCAGCTCAGGAGCTTAAAAGGGATATCCAGCGATGCTTCGGGCGGAGCCTGCATATCCGTCATGTGGACGCCGGTTCCTGCAACGGGTGCGAGTCGGAACTGCAGGCGCTGAACAATCCTTATTACAACCTTCATCGCCTGGGAATCTTCTTTACTCCATCGCCCAGATTTGCCGATCTGTTGCTCGTCACTGGATCGGTTACGTATGCCATGCGCGAGGTCTTGCTCGAAACCTACAACGCCATGCCGGAACCGCGATGGGTGATGGCCATGGGCACATGCGCGGTGTCAGGCGGAGCCACTGGCGGCGGATACAGTTGCGGCAACGGCATCGACGGCATTCTCCCCGTGGATATTTACCTGCCTGGTTGTCCCCCCAATCCGGCAGCCATGATCCAGGCACTCCTGCTGCTGCTCAACCGCTCCAGGCAACTCGTTCAGGGAGGTCACTATGCAAGGTGACTTGCTGTTGGCTATGGTGCTTCTCTGGGGTATTTCGTTCGCAGCCGCTTTGCTTGGATCAAGTGCGAGGGTGGCGCGTGTTGGGATTGTGCTCGGGTGTGTTGCGGGCATTGCCGGCTGCCTGATCAATCTCCACGATGCAATGCCTGTCTTTCCACTCGGCTTGCGTCTCAGCGATACCCCAGTGCAGTTTCACCTGGACGCCGGCGGTTCCTGGCTGCTGCTCTTCGGGCTGCTTACGGCGTTCTTCGCCGCCGGCCTAGGCACCACGGCCTCTGCCAAGCCGGCGAGGAGATACTGGCTGGCGGGGCTCTCGCTTACTCTGTTAGGCACGCTCGGAGTCTTCGGCCTGCAGGATGCCATGTCCTTTCTGGTTGCATGGGAAGTCATGAGCTTAGGGGGCGCTGTCATGATCCTGGGCGAAGGGGTCTCGCGATCTCCCGGTGGGCCCATGCTCTTCATGCTGGCTCTACTCGAAGTGGGGGCGGTCGCAGTTCTGCTGGCGCTCCTCTTACTCGGAAGCCACTCCGGATCCTACGCATTCGCAGGTCTTACGAACCCACAAGCTTCGTTGAACATAAGAACGCTGGTGATTGGCCTACTCCTACTGTTCGGCTTCGGCGCCAAGTTGGGCGTGCTGCCATTTTACGAATGGTTCCCCGCGGCTTATGGCTCGGGCAGCGGCGCCACAGGAGTCATCTTCTCCGGGATCGTTCTCAATGCCGCATTCTACTCATTGGCGCGAGCGGTGTTGCAGTGGTTGCCCCATGCCGGCGTGTGGACGATGAGCGTCGCGATCATCATGATTATCGCTGGAGTTCTGAGCGCGATCCTATCGATCTTCAATGCGTTTCAGGAGGAAGATTGGCGGCGCATGCTGAGTCTCTCCTCAGCTGAGAATGCTGGTGTGGCCGTGGCGGTGCTCGGGGCCTCTTTATTGTTTCTCGCCAGCGGATCGCCGGGGCCCGCGGCGTTGGCGTGGATCGTTTGTTTATTGCACCTGGCGGCCCACAGTCTGGCGAAGGGCGCGCTTTTCCTTACTGCAGATGGCGTGTACTCAGTCAACGACAGCTATCTCATCCGCCAAACGGGGCTACTGCGCAACAGTCCGATCCTGTTTGGTGTGGGCGCGCTCTTTGCCACGATGAGTCTTGCGGCGCTGCCTCCGCAGTCCGGGTTTGTGAGCGAATGGTATGTCTTCCAAACTCTCTTTCAGGGAATGCAGGTGGATGTGGTCGCTGCGAAATTGACTATCGCGCTGGCTGCGGCGGGCCTGGCCCTGGTCGTGGCTGTAGCCTTGGCCACATTCGCTAAACTCTTCGGTATCGGCATGCTCGGAGATGGACATACCGATCCGACGCATCTCTCTTTCGGCCGCTGCGGCAGTGTCTTTGTCCTGGGCATGTGTGTCCTGGGTTTGGCGGTGGGTATGCCCTGGTGGGTACAAACACTTGGCGAAGCAACTCAGCTTCTTTTTGGCATCAACGCCGCAACGGCAATGAAGGACGGTTGGCTTCTGGTGCCTCTGAGCGGAAAGTTCGCATTCATCTCACCGACTAAACTGGTCATCGCGGCCCCGCTTCTGGCCGTGCTTCCCATTGCATTTTTCCTGCTTAGCCGGCGTGCATTTCCCGTGCGCAGAGTACCAGTGTGGTCTGGCGGGAGACGTGAGGATGCGCGGCGCATCGCCACGACCTCGCTGGCGTTCTCCAATGCTCTACGAACCTTCTATGGCTTTATCTACGGCCCTACTCACAATTTGGAGCGCGAATATGACCACGGACCGTACTTTGTGACCCGCCTCATCTTCAATCAGGAAGTCGCTCCCATCTTCGGTCCCTACCTGTTTACCCCGCTGACTCGTCTGGTGCGAGCCGCGGCGGACAAAGTAAGTATCTTGCAGTCCGGCTATCTGAGTTTCTATAACGGGCTGATCGGAACGCTTCTGGTGCTCATCCTGGGATTGGCATTGTTTTACAGGTGACAGCTCGCGTGACGGCCGGAAGCGGCCACATCAGATGCGAAAATAAGGTGATACAAGTCCTCGCCATAGCCTGTCGGCAGCGGTTCGGCCGTCTAGAGGCGCTAGACCCTCAGGGCGCGGCTCCCCTTGACATTCTACCTGAGAAGCAGGTACTCTCACGCCTAGAATGTCTACCAAAGAAGAGAAAGAACGCCTCGAATTGCTGCAGGGGACCCTGGATCTGCTGATCCTGAGGACCCTGCTGCTGGGGCCGACACACGGCCATGCGATCGCCAGGGCGATCGAGTTCCGCTCGGACGAGGTGCTGCAGGTGGAGCAGGGGTCGCTGTACCCGGCGCTGCACCGGCTGATCCGGCGGGGATGGATTGTGGCCGAAGCAGGAACGTCGGAGAACAATCGGCGGGCGAAGTTTTACCGGCTGACGGCTGCGGGCCGGAGGCAACTCAGGATTGAGACCAGTAAGCGGGACAAGCTGGCGGGAGCGATCGCGCGGATCCTCCGGCCGGCGCAGTAAGGAGGCTAACCATGTCGCGTCGGAAGAGGATGCTCGAGGATCTGGACCGGGACATTCAGGACCACATCGAGAGGGAGACGCAGGACAACATCGAGCGCGGCATGCCGGCGGAAGAGGCGCGTTATGCGGCTCTGCGCAAGTTCGGCAATGTGCGACGGGTGAAGGAAGACACGTGGGAGGTGTGGAATATGGCCTGGCTGGAGCAGCTGCGGCAGGATGTGAGCTTCGGGCTGCGCATGCTGCTCAGGAACCCCACCTTCACCTTGGTTGCGGCACTGACGCTGGCGCTGGGCATCGGGGCCAACACTTACATCTTCAGCACGGTGGATGCGCTGTTGTTCCGTCCCCTTGCGTTGGCGAACCCTAACAGACTGGTGGCGCTTTGGGAACGCGTGCCGGGAACGGGCAACGAAAGGGGCGAGCTGTCGCCGTCGGATTTCCTCGACTGGCAGGCGCAGAACCACGTGTTCGATCACATGGCCGCGCAAAGCTGGTGGGATGCCAACCTGGGCGGCGTGGAGCGCCCCGAGCACCTGCACGGCTTCCTGGTGACTCCCGATTACTTCGCGGCGCTTGAGGCGCAACCGATGCTGGGCCGCGGGTTCGCGCCGGAGGAAGGCGCGCCGGGGAAGGACCACGTGGCGGTGCTGAGTTATGGGCTCTGGCGCGACCACCTCGGGGCAGACCCTTCCATCGCAGGGAGGGCGGTGCTGCTCAACGGAGTGCCGTATACGGTGGTCGGGGTGATGGGGCCGAACTTCGGGTATCCGTCGGGCGCTCAGGTGTGGGGCGCGCTGTCCTTCACACCGCAGGAAAGAACTTGGCGTGGGGCGCACTATCTGCACGGCATCGCCCATTTGGCGACGGGGGTGAGCCTCGCACAGGCGCAGGTGGAGATGAGCGCGATCGCAGCGCGGCTTGCGCAGCAGTATCCGAAAACGAATACAGGGCGCGGCGCGAACGTGATGCCGCTGATGGACAGCGAGGTGGGGGAGGCGAGGGCGCCGCTGCTGATCCTGCTGGCGGCGGTGGGGCTAGTTCTATTGATTGCGTGCGCCAATATTTCGAACTTGTTGCTAGCGCGCGCGGAAACGCGGCGGCGTGAATCGGCGATTCGCGCCGCCTTGGGCGCGACGCCACGGCGGCTGATCCGGCAATGGCTGGTGGAGAGCATGCTGCTGGGACTGGGGAGCGGGTGCCTGGGCATTTTGCTTGCGTTTTTGTGCCTGAAATTGCAGGTCATCCGGATTCCCGCCGAGTTTGCTCGCATGATCCCGGGGTGGAGCAAGATCGGGATGAACATTCCTGTGCTGATATTCACTTTGGCAGCATCGCTGGGCACGGGGTTGATCTTTGGGTTGCTGCCTGCTCTTGGAGCTTCACGGATCAATCTGAGCTCCGCTCTGAAGGAGGGTGCGCTATCTGGCGGACACGGACGGCGCCGCGGATGGTTGCGCAATGCGCTGATCGTCGCGGAGGTTGGGCTGTCGGCGGCGCTGCTCACGGCTGCGGGTTTGATGATGAAAAGCTTCGTCCGCCTGGAGAGCGTTTCTCCGGGATTCAATCCTGACAAGCTGCTGACTATGTTTATTGCTCTGCCGAGTGCGAAATACACTTCGGACCCGCAGGTGGCGAGCTTCTATGAACAGCTGATCGAGCGTGTGCGGAATCTCCCCGGGGTGCAAAGCGCCGCAGTGGCGAACATGCTCCCATTGGGTGGTATGAATTCGACTTCCACGTTTCGGATTGAAGGCAGGCCCGAACCCAAGCCTGGAGAGGACCCGGAAGCCGATTTTCGCAGCGTGAGCGACTCCTATTTCCAGACCATGCAGGTGCCGATTCTGCAAGGCCGCGCGTTCACCAGCCGCGACAATGCCCAGGGGCAGCCGGTGGTCGCCGTCAACCAGGCTTTTGCGAGGCGTTTTTGGCCCGGGGAAAACGCGGTCGGGAAGCGGTTTCGGTTCGACGGCCCGCCTGAAAGCAACCCGTGGCAAACGGTAGTGGCCGTGGTCGGGAACATGAAGAGCCAGCTGGATGCGCCCGCGCCCGCGGAGATGTATTTCTCGCTGCGCCAGCAGACCAGGACCACGATGGCACTGGTAGTGCGGACATCGACGGAGCCGCACAGCGTGGCGGAAGCCATTCGCGGACAGGTTTCCGCGATGGACCGCGATATGCCGGTGTTCGACATCATGACGATGGAGGACTGGCGCTCGGTTTCTGTTGTCGCGCAGAAGATTGGCGGCACGCTGATGGGGGCTTTTGCAGCATTTGCGCTGGTGCTGACGGCGACAGGGCTGTTCGGCGTGATCGCTTATGCGGTGAGCGAACGCACGCACGAGATTGGCATTCGCATGAGTCTCGGCGCTGGTCCGCGAGAGGTGTTTCGACTGGTGGTGGGGCAGGGGATGGTACTCACGTTGATTGGGCTGCTGGCGGGATTGCCGCTCGCGCTGGGCATGGGCCGCTTAGTGGCCGGTCTGCTCTACGGCGTCGCGCCGAACGACTTCGCGACGTTTGCGGCGGTCGCCGTGATCCTCAGCTGCGTGGCCATAGCAGCGTGTTGGATCCCTGCCCGGCGCGCCATGCGCGTCGACCCGATGGTGGCTCTAAGAAACGAGTGAGAATACTTCTCGCAGGCACGCCGAGCGACACGAGCCGTCTCTCGGGCTCGAAAAATTACAACTTTTGTGTAAGTGCTGGCAGGGATACGCCATTCACTCGCTGCGGGTTCCTGCTCCATCCTCAGGCAAAATGGAGACGCTGCCGCTTGTTTGGTACCTAAAGTGTGCCCCTTTCGCCTTCCTGCACCGTCCAGGAATCGCCTGACCGCAGCCTGCTATGAGGACCATGAAAAGATACCGATTATGTTCGGCGCCGGCCTGGCTCCTGTTGGTATGTATTCTCTTGCTTCCAGTTGGGTGCCGCCGGCGGTCGGACGACTCCGCGACGCTCGATAGAGTTGAAGAGGCGCGCGTGGCGGCCGCCGATCCAGACAATTATGGAAGGGCGGTTCGTATCCGAGGGGTTGTGACCTATTGCGATCCGGAATGGCACCTGTTATTTGTGCAAGACCAGAGCGGCGGATTGTTCATTGACTTCGACCAAGACGTGGCCGACCTGTCAGCCGGCCGGCTCATCGAAGTATCCGGCAAACGGGCGCCTAGCAACCGAGGTATCGAGAGTCCCCATTTTCGGGTACTTGGTCCTGCTCCTATGCCAAGGCCTCAACTTCTGCTGCATCCCAGCGACCCGTCGCAAGTGCGACTTTCAGAATGGGTGCAAATACAAGGCCAGGTTCGCGCCGCTTCGATTGAAAACGAGCGCCTTACGCTCACGGTGGTGGATGGCGCCGACCGAACGAGAGTTCGGATTTTGACTCCTCAGCAACTCCCGCCTATCGACTTTATTGGCGCCGATGTGCAAGTGACCGGCGTTTCCGCGGCTGCTCTTGAGGAGAAAAGGAAGACCACCGATATCCAGATTTTTGTCTCCTCACTGGACCAGGTCAACCTTCGCGGCACGCCCAAATTGGTAGATCCGTTCTCCGGCAGGCCCGAACCGCTGGCGATGGCGCTCGACCGGCGTGGCGTGGGTAAACCACTGCACCTTACGGGAACCGTCATCGCGCAAAAACCCGGCCGGTTGCTGGTTGTGGGGGACGGCACTTCGAAGGTTACGGCCCGTCTCGCCGACGACTCCCAACTTGCGCCGGGAGACTCAGTGGAATTGCTCGGATTCACCAGCCCGTCCTCCGCCTATGAGATCGAAGACACCATCGTCCGCATGATCGCTCCCAGAGCACCACTGAAGGCATCGCGAATCAATGGAGCGATGAGGACCCTTCGTCAGCTGAAGTCCTTACCTGTGGAAACAGCGGCGACGCAAGTTCCGGTGGACGTGCGGGGCACGGTGACCTTCATCGATCCATACTCCAGTCTGCTGTTTGTGCAGGACAAGACTGCCGGAGCGTACGTGGATATTCACCGCGGAAGTCCGGTACTCGAAGCCGGCGATAGGGTGCGTGTGCAGGGGGTCAGCGGCCCCGGGGACTACGCGCCGATCATCACCCGCCCGGTGATCACGCGTATCGGGCATGGCTGGATGCCGAAGCCGCAGACGTTGTCCCTGCAAATGCTGGCTTCAGGGATAAATGATGGCAGCTGGGTGCAGATCGCCGGGACCGTGCACTCCGTCTCGCAATTGCACACCCAGCGTTGGTTCAAGCTGGTGGTTGCCGGCCATAGCTATGAGATGCAGTTGCCACACGGGGCAAACACTGATGCCCTTCAGGGACGCCTGCTTGATGCGCAGGTAAGTGTCGGAGCTGTTTGTGGCACGAAATTCAACGAGAAACGGCAGCTCGTGGGTCTTAGGTTTTTCGTGCCGAATCCTGGTTACGTGAAAATTCTTGAGCCTGCTCCGGCGGAGGCAGCGAAAAGCGTTCGCCCCCTGAGCACGTTGCTGCGATTTGACCCCTTCAACCTATCGATTCATCGCGCACGAGTTCGCGGCATAGTCACCTTGGTCGCGGGCGAGCAGGCTTTCTATATGCAGGACTCGAGCGCCGCGATCTACGTGGTGCCCGAGCAGCCGACGCAAGTGCACTCCGGGCAATTGGTGGAGGTCTCCGGATTTGCCGCTCTCGCCCCCGATAGCCCTTTCCTGGAAGATGCGGCAGTGCGTGAGCTCAATCGGACAGCGCGGGTCGTTCCTGTAAATCTGACGGCTGAGGACCTCACGACGGGATCGTATCTTTCGCAGTTGGTCACCGTGAAAGGACGCTTGCTCGAGCACATAAGCGGCCCGGTGGAAGACACGATGATTTTGCAAGACGGCTACCTCTTGTTGCAAGCCCAGTTACAGGGCAGCAAAATTTCGCCCGCACCACGTCGCGGAAGTTTGCTCGAGGTCACCGGGATCCTACAATCCAGGGGAGGGCCAAATCAGGATTCGGTCCGGATAACGCTGCCTGCCCCCGGTAACGTTCGAGTGATACAGGCCGCTTCATGGTGGACACCGCAGAATACGGTGCGGATCCTTGCCGTGGCACTCATTGTCATTCTGGCCGCGCTGTTGTGGATGTCCTTTCGCGCCTTTCGTGTGAGATCGTATCAGGCGAGACACGATCTGCTGACCGGACTGCCGAACCGCAGGGCCGCGATGGATTGTCTGGAACGCCAGATGGCGCGTGCGATGCGTGAGCGATCATCGCTCGGGGTGATTCTTGCGGATATCGATCATTTTAAGAAGGTCAACGACACCTACGGACATCAAATCGGGGATGCCGTACTGAAGAGGGTGGCAGAGATTATGAGCGCAACCGTACGGCCGTATGACATTGTTGGCCGCTTTGGTGGAGAAGAATTCTTGATTATTATCTCGAATTGCGATGTGGCAACAGCGAATGAGATCTCCGAGCGAATTCGAGTCGGTGTCATGGAGGAACGCTTCGCAACCACGCTATTTGCCCAAGCTTTCCACGTTACCTGTAGCTTCGGATTCGCCATGGCTGACGTCGCACCGTGGGATTTGGACTCCACACTTGCTGCCGCTGACCGCGCTTTGTACGCGGCCAAAAATTCCGGTAGGAACAGAGTATTCAACGCGGAACTCACTCCAGAGGACTTTGCGTCGCAAACTCCTCTGATGTCGTAAGTGGAAAGTCAGGGATTTCTCCATATCGGATGACGTAACCTAACACTGTCTGTTCTGGGCTACTTTCAGGTCGGCCCCTTCCCCGGATTTCCTGTCGAACTTGGTGGCTTTGGCAAACTTCATGCGCCTTTCCTTACGGAAAGGCCCACACCAGGTCTTTGTGATTCAGCATCGAATATCTTGACGAACTTTGAAACGAGAGGTGGTCCTGTCATGGCAACTGAGATTTTACAGACGACCTGCTGCGTGGTGGGTGGTGGGCCTGCGGGCGTGGTGCTCGGATACCTTCTGGCACGCGCGGGGGTCCAGGTCACTGTTCTGGAAAAGCACCAGGACTTTTTTCGCGATTTTCGCGGCGACACCGTACACCCTTCCACGCTCGAGGTTCTCAAGCAGCTTGGGCTGCTCAAGGAGTTCCTGGAATTGCCACATGAGGAGGTCACGTCGCTTGGAGTGATCATCGGAGATTCCTTCTTCGATGTGGCCGATTTCCGGCAGGTGCCCGTGACGTGCAAGTTCGTAGCGCTCATGCCCCAATGGGATTTCCTGAACTTTCTTTCCGGCCACGCCAAAAGATTCCCTTCGTTCCGACTCCTCATGCAACACGAGGCTACAGATCTGATAAGAGATGGCGAACGCATCACTGGAGTGGTAGCGCAGCATGAAGGGCAAGCGGTGCGGGTCCACGCGGATCTTGTGGTGGGTTGCGATGGCCGCCATTCGATTACACGCGGAGCGGCCGGAATGCGACTCATCGAGTATGGAGTACCTATCGACGTGTTGTGGTTCCGGATCAGCAGGAAGCCGGACGATCCGGCCCAAGTGCTGGGGAACGCGAACTACGGAAGGGCACTGATCCTGATCAATCGATCGGATTATTTTCAGGCAGGCCTCATCATCGCAAAAGACTCATATGACGAGATCAGAACGCGCGGTCTCGATGCATTCCGCGCCGACATTCGCAAGCTCGCCCCGTACTTGGGAGAACGAGTGGACGAACTGCACGATTGGGAGCAGGTCAAGATCCTAACCGTGCAGATCAACCGGCTTCGCCGCTGGTACCGGGCCGGCCTACTGTGCATCGGAGATGCGGCTCATGCGATGTCGCCTGCCGGTGGGGTGGGGATCAATCTTGCGATCCAGGATGCCATTGCCACCGCAAACCTCTTGATCGGACCGCTTCAGGAGCGATGCATACTCGAGGCGGCGTTGGCAGCAGTGCAAAAGCGGCGCGAGCTTCCAACACGGGTTACGCAGACGATTCAGATATTTGCTCATCGAGGCTTAGCTCGCGTGTTCGAAAACCCCGGGCCAATCCGCCCTCCCTGGCAGGTGAAGGCGGCTACGCGAATTCCCGGCATTCATCGCGCATTGGGGTACGCGGTGGGGATCGGCATGCGCCCGGAGCAGGTGCAGGACAAAGCTCAGGCGAGGCCGCGGTTCCCCCGACTGGCCACAGCAGCCTTGGCCGGAATTGGGACTGCGGCCTTGGCTGCTGCGTTTGGTTGGGCAGCATGGAAGACGTACCGCAGAGTCACACAGAACCACCGGATGAGGTTGTAACAGAGGCAACCCAAAGTAGCCTCTAGTCTCTTTTTTTGTACCGAAATTGCCGGAGCCCACAACCTTCCCTGATCCAGGCGTGCGGAAACTCTGCGATCGTTGACCGTAGATTTGCGAAAGCTTTAGGGATCTTCCCATCTGTCACGGGTTTTTGTTCGAAGAGCAACAGCCGCGTAGCGACTGTCGGGCACGAGAGGGCCGCAGTAAGACTCGAGGGCGTGAAGCTGAATCGCAGCAATAAGCAAGTTGGATGTTTTGGGGGTAATCATCGGCGACATCAACGCCCCATATGTCGTTTCGTTGCTGAACCAGACCAATCCTCCTCCCGCCAAGCCTGCGCCTCTCACCACTACAACGGCGCTGCAGAGTTCGTTGGCAACGGCTACTCCCGGCGCCGCGATTACGCTGACTGCAGCGGTCTTCGGGATCAATCCAACGGGTTCTGTCTCCTTTACCGCGAATGGCAATACTCTGGGGACAGAAGCTGTTGTCAATGGAACCGCTGTGCTGGCGACATCTTTTGCCAATGCCGGCAGCTATTCGGTCACGGCCGCCTATACCGGAGACCGCAGGGGGACTTGCCGTAGCCGGAGCCATGGGAATTGCTTTCGCTCCCGGGAAGATGGGACGCTGGAGCCGTCAATTGCGGGTGCTTAGCTGGGGATTGTTGTTGTTGTCGCTACCCCTGTCAGTGTTGGGTTGTGGCGGTGGCAACAGCTCTGCGTCCACCCCCGCTACCACACCCGCAGGTTCCTACACGATTTCCGTGAACGTGGCCGACAGTGCGGGTGGACCGCAGCATGCGGTAAGCATAGCGTTAGTGGTTCAATAATTGGCCGTGGCTCAATCGATGGGCGATTGTTTCCTCCAGTTGAAGTGGCGGCCCAAAATGCCTTTGATGATGAGATGGTCTGTGCCGGCGGTGGGGCCGACTCCTACTCCGAGGTTGATCTCCCATTTAGGCGAAACATTCAGGTCGGTAACTACAAAGATCTGCTGCTGTTGATCATGCAAGGAATAGAACGAACCCAGTCGCCCGTAATCCGCATAATATTCGATACCACCACTTATCTGCTTGTTGAAGTCATAGCCGACCTTGGCCGCGGGAGAGAATCCCACCCCCTGGGAAACATCCGGACCGTGCCAGGTCCGTTCGAGTGCCGGGTTGAATGCCAGGTACCACCGGCCGAGGTATTTATCGATGATGGGCCTTATTTCCCAAGTCCAGGTGTCGGGTGAATACACCGCCCGCTGATAACCAATCTCCGTCGATACGCTGACACCCACCGGCCAATGCCATGAATCGGGCACACGTACGCGCGGCCTTATGTGATCGCCCACCCACTGCACTCCATGGCCGTTCTGCTCGCTAGTGAAGACGTAGAAGCCAACTTCAGACCAGCTGGTAAGGCCCTGGGTGATCTCCAGGCTCTCGTGCTCCTGATGATTGGTGGGATAGACGCCGTCAATGACCTGTTTCTGCCCTTCTACGGTGTAGTTGGAATGAAGCTCAACCATGGTGCTCTTTGGTTCTACGGTGGCCGCGCCGTAGACCTGGATCTCGTAGTTTCCCTGGGCCCTGGCAGGGACCGCCCCGCCGAGCGCTGCCGGCAAAGCAAGCAGGCAGCTGATGATGAGCCGCCCGGGAAACAATGGTCGAGAGTGCAAGCGTTTACGCATATTGCAGAAGCATCATGAAGCCGGCATCCATATGGTTCTGCTGGTGGCAGTGAAAGAGGGTGGGGCCAGGATTATTGGCTGTGAACTCAACTTCCACCTGGGTCTTGGCTTCCACCAAGACGGTATCTTTCATGATTCCGCGGGTCTCGCGGCCGGACACCTTGCGCAGCTCAAAGCTGTGGCGATGGAGATGAACAGGATGATCATTGGTGCTGCGATTGATGAAAAGCAGGCGGTATCTTTGCCCAGCCTGCAGCGCGGGGCCCTCGGTCTCAGGATAGGACTTGCCGTTGATCATCCAACGATCCATGGCTCCATGACCGGCAAACTTTGATTCGAAAACAAGCGGCACCGGGATCACGGAGTCCGCATGCTGGGGCAACTGATCGGCTGCAGCAAAGGCGAGATAGTCCCAGGTAAGTGCTGTGGGCTGCTGCCACTGTGGCTTTCCGGTGGATCCAGCGTACTCCACGACCACGCCCATGCCCGCGGCCATAATGTGCTTGCGGACTTCGCCCATCACCCATACGCCCGGATTGCTCATTTCGACCAGTGCGCTGATGCGCTCGGCCGGCGCCAGCCGCAGCATGGAAACGGTTTGCGGATGGGGAACGCGATTGCCATCCAGCGCGACCACCTTGAAGGAGTGTCCAGCAAGAGCGATCCAGTGCACTTCAGTCGGGCTAGAGTTCAGAATTTGCAGAAGAACCCGTTGGCCGGGCCTTACCCGCAAGGGCTCACCAAAGCCCAGGACGCGGCCATTCATAGTGGATACGTCATAGGCGGGATCCATCGAGCCATCGGCGCTGGCGAGCAACTGCCCGTCCCAGTCATGCAGCGCCAGAAAGATTTCCTGATCGTACTGCAAGCCGTCTTCGCGACCCTCGATCAGGAGAAATCCATGTTCGCCGTTATATTGGCCTCGTTTCAGATCCTTACCGGCAAACACATGCGTGTGGTACCAGCGGAAGCCCGCAGGTTCAGGGGTAAAAGTGTAACGCGCCCTCGCCCCATCAAGAATCATCGGCGTTCCTTCTTCCATCGCACCATCGACATTCGACGGCAGAAAAAGCCCATGCCAGTGAACGACGTCGCTGCCCCCGCTCCTATTGATTACATCTATGGTCGCCGCTCGCCCCTCTTTGAAGCGCAACAACGGACCAGGCACTTGCTGGTTATAAGCCGTCGTCTTAATGGCCTTGTGCTCCGATACCTGCAGGCTATATGGCGCTATTTCGAGGGTGTAGTCAGCAGCAGCCAGCTGCTGGCTGAGCGAGGGGAGGCCAGCGGAAGCAACGGCCATGCCGGAGAGTTTGAGCATGTGCCGTCGCGTGACCATGTTTTTATCCTACCTGCACGTCCTAAGGAGAAGCGCACTCGTTTTAACCTTCCAGGAGCCAACTTGACATTTCCTCTTAGCTACCCAAGACTTAAACTAGGTTTCAAGGAGTCTTCTTGAAGTTTTCCTTACTTCCTCTTCTGTCATGTCCAACCTGTCGTCATGGCTTCGATCTCCATCAGGAAACGCTTGAAGGCTCAGAGATCATTGCCGGTAACCTCATCTGTGAAGGTTGCGATTGTACATTTCCCATTGTTCGCGGAGTTCCGCGTTTTCTGAAGGGTCCCCTGGATGCTGGGCAGCAAGCGACGGCGGCGGCCTTTGGCTATGAATGGACTCATTATTCGAAACTGACCGAGGCTGATGAAAAAGAATTTCTTGCCTGGATTGCACCACTCGTTCCGGCAGACTTCAAAGATCGAGTCGTGCTGGACGCAGGTTGTGGCAAAGGCCGGCACATCTTCCTGGCCTCTCAATTCGGAGCTCGTACCGTTGTTGGCGTTGATCTTTCAGATGCTGTGGACGCAGCCTTCGGCAACACTCGGCACCGGGAAAATGTACACGTCGTGCAAGCCGATATCTTGAACCTGCCATTCAAGGCCGTGTTCGACCTGGCCTACAGCATCGGAGTCGTTCATCATCTGCCGGTGCCAAAATCAGGCTTCCTGGCGCTTGCCAGCCATGTCAAGCCCGGTGGCCGGGTCTCGGCCTGGGTTTATGGCAGAGAAGGCAATGGATGGATCGAACGATTCGTTGACCCCATACGCAAGAACGTAACTTCACGACTGCCCCGGTTCATCACACGCTGCCTGTGCTTCTTCCCCGCCGTCATCCTCTACGCCGGGCTCAAATTGCTCTATCGTCCGGCGAAGAACCGGAGACGGTTCAGGGCGCTACTTCCTTACGCAGACTACCTTTGTTCCATTTCTGGCTACTCCTTTGCGGAGAATTTCTGGAATGTATTCGATCAACTCGTAGCACCCACAGCCTTCTACCATAGCCGGGAGGAAGTGGCTGACTGGTTCGAGAGCGTGGGCGCCATGCAGGTTCAAATCGCCCATCACAACAGCAACAGCTGGCGCGGAACAGGATTGCTGCCCAACACAGTTGAGACGGTCGCGCCGGCAAAGATCAAGCAACCAACGGCCTCAGTGGCTCCCTGAACGGTAATCATCGCACTGAGTTTATTCGGAGCGGAGCGTAGTGCTGGGATCGAGGCGCATGGCGCGCAGCGCCGGGATGTAGCTGGCGGCGAGCGCGACGGCGGCAAGCACAAGGGTGACGGCCACAAAGGTGGGGGGATCGGTGGGCGACACACCGTAGAGCAGGCCGGCCATAAGATGAGAGACGATGAGCCCACCCACCAGACCCACAGCGGCGCCGGCGGCGGCCAGACCGAGGCCTTGAAACAGGACCATCTTGAGGATATTGCCCCTTTGTGCGCCCAGCGCGAGGCGAATGGCCATCTCCCGTCTTTGCTCATTGACCAGGTAGGAGATGGTTCCGTAGATCCCAAGTGCGGCGAGCAGCAAGGCAGTACCTGCGAACAAAGCAACCATTTCCATCGAGAATCGCCGCACCGAAAGCGACGCGGAGAGCACGTCGTCCAGTGTCTCCGCGTGGAAGACCGGTAGCTCGGCATCGACGGACTGAATCTGTTTGCGCATTTGCCCGGAGATGGCGACAGGATCGAGCTGTCCGCGAAGGAAGATGACCAGATCTTTGGCTTTTCGCTGGTACACGTTGAGGTAGATCTGCGGAGTGCCGGCATCCGCCAGCGATTCGGTGCGAGCATCCGCGATCACGCCGACTATCGTGGTCCAGACTGGCTTGGCAGGGTCCAGCCGGATGCGCCGGCCTAGCACCTCCTGGTTGGGCCAGTAGGTGCGAGCCGCGGCCTCATTGATGACCGCGATCGAGGGCGTATCCTCAAGGTCCTGGTCGCGCAAAGGGCGTCCGCGCAATAACGTCATGCCCACCAGGTGAAAGTATTCGGGCGAAACCATGGAACCATCGATCATCGGAACCTGATTGCTCTTCGTCTCGTAGCCTTCGCGGATCAATGGAAACAAGACGAGATCATTGCGTCCGTGCCCCAGGGGAAGAGCCGCCACATTGCCGACAGCCGCTTCTTCCACGCCCGGCAGGTTCCGGCTACGGCGAAGAATCTCCCGCAGCAACACCGATTCCTGGGTGGCGGTTCCGTAAATGTCCGTCTTGGGATCGTTCGGCACGGGCAACCAGCTTTGGATCGCCATAACGCGGTCGGGATTAAAACCGGGCTGCACTTTGAACAAATCCCAGAAACTGCGCAGCAGGAGGCCCGCGGCTACCAAAAGCACCAATGAGAGCGCCAATTCACTGACTACCAGAATGCGGCGGGCGCGCGAGCGTTGCGAGGAACCCTTGGAGGCGCGGAGCATGCCGATTAAATCAACCCGGCTCATGAGCCACGCGGGAGCAAGCCCGAAGATGGTTCCGGCGGTGACGGAAACCGCGACCGCAAACCCCAGCACTCCCCAGTTGATCGCTATGTCATTAAGGTGGGGGAGACTCTCGGGAATAAGCTGCAGCAGGAATTGCCGGGTGCAGAAGAGAATGGCAAAACCAGTGATCCCGCCAAGCAGGAACAGCAGCAAACTCTCAGTCAGGAGTTGGCGGATGAGACGCGTTCTTGCCGCTCCCAGAGCCTGGCGAACGGCGATCTCACGGCCTCGCGCGCTGGCACGGGCAAGCAGAAGATTGGCGACGTTTACGCAGCTGATCAAGAGCACCAATGCCACCGCGCCGAACAGCATAATAAGAGCCTGGCGAACGCTGCCAACCACGGTTTCGCTGAGTGGAATGAGGCTTATTGTCCATGCGGCCTGTGGGGGATACTCCTCGGAAAATTGCATTTTCAACGAGGCCACCAGGGCATCGAGGTGTCCCTGCGCCGCGGCGATGGAGAGACCGGGTTTCAGGCGGGCAATGGCCTCCAGCGTCAAACGTGAACTGCGCAGCGGAGGCGGCGCCGGCGGACCAGCAAAGCCGCTCGCCGCCCACAGTTCGGTATTCCGCTCCTCACTGGTTCGGCCCTGATCGCGAAAACCGGCCGGCATGACGCCGACGACATGATAAGCATCGTTGTCCAGGCGCAACGTTTTGCCAAGAATGTGGGGGTCGGCTGCGAATGCCCTTTTCCAGAGCCCATCGCTGATGACCACCTCCAGGTTGAAGCCGGGAGTGGTATCGTGAGGATCGAAGGTGCGGCCCAGCCGCGCTTCGCCACCCAGCACTCCGAAGTAATTCGGGGTGACCGGCTTGAAGATGATACGCGTGGGCTGTGCGCTGCCAGTGAGGTTCGTAGACCCGAACCCGTAGACTGACACATATTGGAAAATCCCGGAGCTCTGCAAGTCTTTCAACTCAGGGATGGAGATGCCGACGTCGTGCGCGCCTACGCCCGGCAGGTTGTCCTCGATGCGCACCAACTCAGTGGGGTTTGGGTACGGCAGAGGGTGCAACAGGGTTGCGTCGATAACGCTATAGATCGCGGTCGTGGCCCCGATGCCCAGGGCTATTGTGGCGATGGCCACGAAGGCAAATCCAGGCGATCTTTGAAGCATGCGAACCGCGTACCGCAGATCGAGAAACAGATTCTCGATGAGGGGCAGGCTTTGCTCGGCGTGGTGGTGTTCAGATATCGCTTCCACCGCACCCAGCCTGAGCGCGGCCTGCCGCCGAGCCTCGGCGGGTGACATACCTGCGCGTAGATTCTCTTCCGTCTGGAACGCAAGATGTTCGGCGATCTCTTCCCGCAGGCGTTGGTCAGCACGCCGGGTTGTCGCGAAATTCGACAGGCGTATCAAGAAGCGTCGCAGGAATTTCATGCCGGACCCTCCGCCAGCAACCTTTAGGTTTCCAACAGGAATGATGACACGGTTCCTTTTGGAAAACAACAGGATATTTTGGCGCTATATCCCAAACGACGAATTCAGAAGGGTGATCACGGTTTGAAGATGACGTGACGAGTGAAGAGACCAAATCCCTGCGTTGCAAGCATATAGAGAGCCCAGAGAAAGAGGATCGGCTCCTTTCCGCGGTGTTGGTAGATAGGTACGGGGTTTTGCTCGCGGTGACGGGCAAGGAGCCGCCGCGGCAGCCACCTTCCGAACCCGGATTCCGCGAAGGGGGGGCCGGCAACCCCCTAATCCATGAGAGCATCGGCAAGCAAAATCAGAACAAAACCAAACACCGCCGCCGCGCTTCGGACGTTGTTGAATACCGTCCAGCGATGCAGCGTCTCCAGATAGTTTGCTGGCGGAGGAGCGGTTAGCCATTTCCTAACCAGCTGGTTGATGGGCACATTCCCGAAGCGAGTGACCAGCACCGCGGTCACATTCATGACGCCGGCAGCCGCGGCGCAGGTGCACGCGGCCGGCATGGCGCGGATGGTCCATGCCCACCACAGCGGGGCCAGGATGCCGACCGCCATAATGCTCTGCATGACAACCGCATTATGCCGCATGAGCGCGACACGATAGGTGAAGTGCACCGCGCGCGGGACTTCATTCCATGCCGGAATGATCGCAAACAACGCGTAGGTGAACACTCCCGCCAGAAACCCGGTAGACATCAGGGAAAGCAGTTTCGCCACTCGATACATCGACCCTCCTTCGCAGGCACTTCTTTTATCTTCTTTGATTCAAGTCATCATGAGAATGATTCATAGTATGAATTATATACGTCGTGCATTATATTGAAGTGCAGGAGATTTATGCCCATCGAGAAACCAGAGGCTCCTGAGAACCCGTCACCCGGCCGCCGCGGGCTCGGGCTGCTGTTGTCGCAGCTTGGTACTCATGCCGCGCTTTCCTTTGGCCGCAAGATCGCGAGCTTCGGTATTTCACCGCCGCATTTCGGTATCCTGCGGTGGATCCATGCCAACGAAGGAAAGAATCAGCGCGAACTCGCCTCGCATCTCGGAGTAGTGCCCAGCCGCCTGGTTGTGTTGCTCGATGAGCTCGAAACCAAAGGCCTGGTTACGCGCGAGCGCAGCGCTCAGGACCGTCGGAGCCAACAACTGCAATTGACACGAAAAGGATCCCGGCTTCTGGAAAAGGTGGAGCGAATCGCCATGGCACATGATGCCGAATTCGGCTCTTCCCTGACGGCGCCGGAGCGGGAAACCTTGATCGAGTTATGCGCGAAACTTGCTGCCCATCACGGACTGATTCCGCATGGACACCCAGGCTACGGCAAACGGCTCATCGCAAGCCGCTCAAACCGAAAGCTGAGCAACCGCCAGGCTTTGTCATAGAGGAATGACGATGAACAAGAATGGTGAAAAGCCGGTTGCGCGCATCATCACTCTCGAAGAGCATTTCCTGCACCCCAAACTGCGGGAGTTATACCCTGCGTCCTGGGTCAAATTGCTCGACATGGTCAAAGGACGTCTCGCTGATGTTGGTCGCGAAAGAATCCGCCGCATGGACGCAGCGGGCATCGACTTGCAAGTGCTCTCGCATGTACAGCCTGGCGTTCAGACCCTGGAACGCAATGCGGCCATCCGCTTGTCCCGGGAGGTGAATGATTGGCTGGGCGCAGCCATCCAGGAATATCCCACCCGCTTCGCCGGTTTTGCGATGCTGCCGACCCAATCGCCCATCGATGCAGCCGATGAGCTGGAGCGTACGGTCTCTCAGCTCCGATTCAAAGGTGCGCTCATCAATGGTCATACCAACGGCCGGTATCTGGATGACGACTCGTTTTCGCCGATCTTCGAGCGGGCGCAAGCGTTGGATGTACCAATCTATATACATCCGACCGATCCGCCACAGGGGATCATCGATATCTATTACAAAGACTGCCCTGCGATGATGCAGAGTTGGGGGTGGCAGGTCGAAACCGGAACGCATCTTCTCCGACTCATCTCACGCGGCGTCTTTGACCGCTTTCCAAACCTCAAAATAATTGTCGGACACATGGGTGAATTGATTCCCTTTGGACTCAAGCGCATCAACGCCGCTCTTACGATGGGAAACTGGCTTCTTGCCAGCCAGTCGAAGCTTGCCGAAACTGCAGAGCAGAGGTGCATGCAGAAGAGCGTCTTCTACTACATGCGTACCAACGTTCTCATTACAACGAGCGGCGTTTTCGACCAGGCGGCCCTGAATTGCGCGATCGCGGAATTGGGTATCGATAACATCCTGTTCTCGGTCGATGATCCGTTCGGAGACAGCTTTGAAGGCGTGGATTTTCTGAATAACGCCCAACTATCAAAGGAGGACAAACAGAAGTTGTCACATGAAAACGCCGAACGCATCCTGAAGCTCACGCCGGCCGACAAACCTCGCGGGAATTCAAGCCGCTCGCTCTTTTCCTTAAAGGCAAAAGCCAAAGCCAAAATAGGCCGCACGATATTGTCCCTATTGGTGAAATAAAATCCTTGACCGCTACGTTGGGTTGTTGTACCAACGCAGAACGCGGAGAGCGCGCATTGTGTTCCAGCGGCTTGCCCGGCCGACACCGGTCTCCATCTCCAATGGAACATATTCGGGATGACGCAGGTTGAGCGGCCAACGTCCGTTCTGGTGCCGGCGTTCCATTACGATTTCGATGGCGTCGCGGACGCGGCTGTCGGGTTTGATTCCAGCATTGCGCAGATAATCGAGTCCGCGCAAGACGTCGTAGTGCCAAAACGCCGGGAACGAAAAGCGGAGCCAGCTTTTGTTGATGACTTCGCCAGTTCGAAGCGAGCGGAACATGCGGCGCTCGAACAGATAGTCTTCGGCCCGCTTGCGCGCCTTAGTAACGGCCGTGGATTTGCGCCCTGCTCGCTCGTATTCGAGCAGTCCTTCGAGCACGCAGATGGTGGTATGGAACGAGGAGCGCCGGCTTTTAGGTGCTTCGCAGTTCCAGCCGCCATCCTCGAGCTGCTCGCCCAGGAGTTGGTTGGCCAGTGCGTCGTTCGGTTCTTTGAAATACGAGCCGATGGCGAGGATCCTGCCGTTGATGCAAGGCTCGGTTTCGCCGTGAAGGAAAGGCCGGTTGTCAAGCCGCTTAAATACGAGCTGCCGGTTGACGCGGTCGATCATTTTGCGAGCCTGCTTGCCGGCGGGGTCGAGACCGAGGTCCATCAAGACGACGAGACTGTAGAGGGTAATAAGCAAGCCGCGGTCCTCCTTCGGCAAATCCTCTCTCCACCCGCGGGGGCCCACGCCCCAGTTGCCGGTGGAAGATTGGGCGGCGAGAAGTTGGGCTCCCCAGCCTTCGGTTGCCACGCGGGACCGCTCGGCTGCAATCACGTCGGGGGCTGCACCAGTAAGATCCCTCATGACCTGCCAACGAATGGCTGGGTCAGAATTGAGAAGCCATTTGAGGTGCGCAGGCCGGGGTGCGTAATCGTGGAGGCGCATGCGTATGTTATAGCAAGGTGAATCAGTCATACTGAATATAATGCGGGCTCTCTGGGAGCAACACCATGAGACACGTCCTTTCAGCCTTAGCCATCTCCTTTGTGTTGGCGGTCCCGCTTGCGCCGGCGCAAGCAGTACCGACCATGGCTGCCCGCATTGATCGAGCCGCAACGTTCTACCAGAATCGCGACGGGTTTATGGGGATGGTGGCTGTGGCCAGGGATCAGCAGATCATCTTCCAGCGCGGCTATGGCTACGCCAATCTCGAATCGCAGATTTCGTTCGAACCAGACACGCGCTTCCGCATAGGCTCTCTCTCCAAGCAATTCACCGCAGCAGCCATCCTGTTGTTGCAGCAGGATGGAAAGCTGAAGACACGCGATCCCATAGGCCGCTTCTACCCAAATTCTCCCGCTAGGTGGAGCAAGATCACGCTGCGCAATCTCCTGACTCACACCTCCGGTATTCCAGACGTGGATTTCGCCCTCGTGGCCAAGAACTCCCCGCACACCCCGGAAGATCTGATGAAAGGAATTCCGGAAAAAGCTCTTGAGTTTCTGCCCGGCACTCGAGCCGAATACGCGAACATCAATTACATGCTCCTCGGACGGGTCATCGAGCAGGCTAGCGGCGAGCCTTACTGCCGGTTCCTTCAGGAGCGTATCTTCAGTCCGCTGCAGCTCACCGAAACCGGCTGTGACACGAACTCCAACCTGGTTCCGCACCGTGCCTATGGCTACCGCCCATCCGCGCACGGCCCCGTCGCCGTAGAAGACGACGACCTCTCCAGTCTCGCCGGCGCGGGGAACCTTTACTCCTCAGCCGACGACTTGATTCGCTGGACCGAAGCTCTGCACGGGGGCAAAGTGCTATCCTCGGCTTCGCTGACCGAGATGACCACTCCCTTTCTCGACGGCTACGGCTACGGTCTCGAAATCGACGGCCAGGATGACGCCCTCGACATCTCCCACAACGGCACGGTCGACGGATTTTTCTCCTGTCTCGATTACATTCCGCATACAAAAACGACCGTCGTCGTACTCTCCAATCTCGTCGGCGAAGGCAATCGCATCACTCCAGGTACGCTGGCCCTCGACACCGAACTGGTGCATCTTGCCATGCGCGACGACGCCATCCTTCCCTCGGAGGGCAGGGAGGCGAAGGTGCCCAAGAAGATCCTGCGCGCCTATCGCGGCACGTATCGTTCGACCGACGCAAAAAACCCTCAGTTCCTGGTTGTGACCTACGCGGACGATCATCTCTACGTGCAGAACGAAGGGGCAAAGAACGAACCGGCACGGATGCTTGCCGAGACGCCGTCGAAGTTCTATCTCACGAATCAGGAGATTGAGCTGACCTTCGATCCTCGCGTCGCCGGCAGGCTCGAAATTGCCGACTTCACCGCCACTTCGGGCGCCGTCTTCATGCGGGTTTTTGGCGGAGCGCGGGTTCCCGATCACGGACCCAGCAAAGGCGCCGCGGCGGCCCGTTCGCTTCCATAGTCAAGGTCTCGACCATCATGGGGGGCTGATATTCATGAGGATTCCGAACAGCTCTTTCTTTTTGTCTGTCGCGATTTGTTATAGTGCCTCCGCTATCTATGCCCAAACGGTGCCGGCCGCCGACCGCGACGTTGACCGCTTGAGAGAACAAGCTTTTATTTCCTATAACCCGAGATACCCGGAATTGCGCGCCGAACGAGTCCGCCGCGCTGTATCGTTAGGAAAACGCGTGATTCAGATGGAGGCGCATGAGCAGAACACCACCTGCGCCCATCAAATCTTAACCGAGACCAAATGGCTGCTGGGTGACTCAGCCGATTTCCGGCGGGTCGACCAGAGACTCGATGCCCTGGAGAACGTCTTGAACCACCCGGATCTCGAAGACACCGCGACAAGGCAGGATCCGAGAGACGGTAGCTGGGGCCATTGCTACACGGAGTGGTTCTTTAAACTTGATGCCAGTTACGAACACCTGAATCAGGGTACAACACGAAACCTTGAACAGAGTCTTCCGCTGAGACTCCTCGACCGTATCAACTCTCCAACAAAACTCAGAGACTATTTTGCCAGGGTCTCCGTTTCCGACATCGCGCGTGACGGCGCGGACAACAGCCGTGAACTCAACGAATCGATGGCCGACCTGATGCGCCTCATCCTGTGGGATCGCCCAAAGGGCTATCGCTGGGATCCGCGCCTGAAACATGTGCTGATGGACATCATTCTTCATCGTCTCCGAAACCCCGAAACAGGCTGGTGGGGAGAACGCTACGTGGTTGATGGGCATACGGAATTCGTCGATTATCTTAGCCTGACCTTCCACATCGTTCGCTATCTCGACGGAAAAGTCCCCGAACTACAGCGCGTGGCTGAGACGACGCTTGCACTCAAAGACCTGAATGAGCCGTCAGGGTGGCTCTCCGACGGCCACTTCACCGATCACAACAATATGGATGTCGCGGTGCTCTTCCGATTCGGCTGGAGTACGGCCAGCGATAGTCAGCGCCAAGCAATGGCAGAACAGATTCAGAAAATGCTTGATTGGTGTCTTACACAATCTCTGCAGGCGGACGGGACATTTGCCCAAGGCGGCGACAACTCTATCGAAGAGAATCTGTACTTCGGAGTTGCTTTCCTCAGCCGCATTGGTTTCTTTGACCGGCAAAGGCGATTCTGGACCAATCGCGATTTTCCTGAGGCTCCAGAGATCCGTCAGCGAATCATTGGCTCTATCCTTCGACATCGGGAGAGCGGCGCTGTTGGCGGAACCTACTACGAGCATGCCTTGCAGGAGTTGAATTCCGACCCCGCTTACCTCAGATCGTGGTCAAAACATCCGGATTAACCTGCAAATCTCGGCACAACCCGTTTGTAACAGTTATTGGACTGTACGAGGCGATTCTCGCCTTTAAGGGCTCCCGTTCGACCGGCGGGAAAACAATTGGAGGCTTAATCCCATTCAATTCCGGATTCGGTCCGGCAATCCAGTTGGTGTTCTGCGCCACCGCGACCAGCCACTCTCCACTCTGCTTTTCAACGATCATCGTGAACAGGCCAAAGCGCGGCTTACGGGGCGTCAGGTCTTCATTCCGATCGCCTTGGATTCTCCAGCTCCAATGAAGGACGGCCAGGTTGGGCCGTAGGAAACGGACGGCGATCTCAAGAGGCGTGATCGTCGACTCCCTGAAGCGGCCGGACAGCAACCGAGTGTGATATAGCTCGAAATCCGCTCTCCCGTGCAGCCAATCGCCACCGATGTTGACGAAGTCCACATCTTCGGACATGGTCTTCGCCAGTTGATGCCCATCGTGCTTCGCCCAAGCCACCGCGAAAGCTTGCGGAATATTGCGGACCGCGGCTTCATCGGTCTTATTCTCAGCATGAACGGCGCACTCGGCGACTAGGGCAGACCTCTCTGATGGCTAACAATTTTAACCACCGAACCTCGTGTAGCAGGCCGACGGCATCCCAAGTGCAGGAAACGGTGCTTCCCTCGGCATCGAATGATGCATCCCCGTCGCATACGCGCACAGCCATACACTCAGCACCGTAACTCTTTACAAACATGCTCAGGTCAAGCTGACAAACCACTCGGCGAATGAAAAAACAAGATGATCCGAACCTAGTTCGTCCACTACGTTCGGGGGAATCAGATAACCCTGCTCCGGCGAGTAAGGATAAAAACGTGAGATGCACTCTTATCCCCCACCAAACTCAGGAATACAAGTCATTCGAGTGGTTCAGCAATCCTTCTGGCTAGTCCGCAAGGATGGCTGAATCCATTCCCACTCGTTTCAGCCGTCCCTGCGGGACTATTCACCTCTCAGCGCCCAACCCAGGACTCCGTCCTTCGGACTGCGTCCTGGGCTAAGTTCAGGCAGACTTGTCCAAATTAGGTTTTTGAAGCAAGGGACGAATCGGGATTAACTCCTGAATCAGGCGCACAAATCGCACTAACCGCAGGTCCTTCCACTACGCTGCGCTCCGGTCGGGATGACAATTTTGTTGCAAAATCGGCAGTTGTCGTGAGAAATCATCGATTTCAAAACAAATTTGTCATCCCGACCGGAGCGCAGCGTAGTGGAGGGACCTGCGGTTAGTGCTTCGTTTTCAGTGGGCCCAAAATAGGGGACCTGATTTGATGTTGGCCAAGCTCTCCTAATGTAATCAGCTGACTAACTGCTCCAACAGGCTGCCTTTCTCGCTAATTTGGACAAGTCTGAAGTTCAGGCCGCCCCTTCCCCGGATTTCCTGTGGAACTTGGTGGCTTTGGCAAACTTCATGCGCCTCTCCTTGCTGAAAGGCGCACACGCGGCATTGTCCAGCGCTGCGTGGCAGGAAATCCGGGTTCGGGGCTGGATCGTCCGAGTTCTCACGCAGACTCTGAAGCCCGTACCCTTCACTCCGCGGCTCTATTAAATTAGGTGTTGCAGTCCACTAGCTAGTACAAATTAAGGTTTTCGACAAGGAACCCATGGAAGTCCTGAATGTTGTCGCGATTGTTGCAGCGGGGTTGATGGTAGGAAATGAACTGGCGATCGCCGCGTTTGTTCACCCGGCTCTGGATCGGCTTGCGGATGACGTCCATCTGTCCGCGGCAAGTGCTCTGGCGCGGGTACTGGGGAGATACATGCCGTTCTGGTATGGTCTTGTATTTTTGCTTACTTTGGCCGAAGCCCTGATCCGTTGGCACCTGTGGGGCCGGTGGCCGGTCTGGATTGCCGTGTCCGCTACTTTGTGGGTGCTGGCGATTGTGTACTCGGTGGCTACTCTGGTGCCGATTAACAATCGTATTGCCTCCTGGGCCGAGGCCACGCCACCTGCAGACTGGAAGACCTTCCGGAACCGATGGGACCTGCTTCACCGCTGGCGCGTCGTGCTCCTCACCGTGGCTTTCGCGTTCCTGATCGTGGGAGTCATTGGCAAACAGTAGCCACGTGGCGGGAAGCGTTGGACGCTGGTAGACTTCGGGCAACCACTGAAACTTCATCTAGTTGTTGTCTGCCCGGGGCGCATGACGATATCGCAAGGCACACAGTTCGGACCGTACAAGGTCCTGGAGCAGATCGGCTCCGGGGGCATGGGCGATGTCTACCGGGCGGTGGATACGCGGCTGGGCCGCGAAGTCGCCATCAAGCTGGTCTCGGACCACTACCTGGCCGAGGCGTTTGGCAGCGGGAGCCCGACGCCGGGAAGCGGCACCCCAGCCACAGCCGGAACGCTGTCGCACCGGCGGTTTCTGCGCGAGGCCCAGTCAGCCAGCGCGCTGAACCATGGCCATATCTGCACCATCCATGACATTGGGGAGCAAGACGGCCGGCCCTACCTGGTAATGGAGCTGCTGCGCGGCGAGACGCTCAAAGAGGCGCTGCGTCGGGGTCCGTTATCTGTATCCGAATTGGTTACGTTCTCGCGGCAGGCGGCGAGCGCGCTGGCGGCGGCCCATGCGCAGGGCATCGTTCACCGCGACATCAAGCCGGCGAACATTTTTGTGCTGGGGCCGGAGGGCGCGCGACAGATCAAGATCCTGGATTTTGGCCTGGCCAAGCGGCAGGGCGGGGGCGATCTGCAGAACTCCGGGGAGGCGACGGCGGCGTTTGGCGGCCAGGCAACCTCTGCGGGAACCGGCATGCTGGCGCAAAACGGACCTCGAAACGAGGACCTGACCGCCCCGGAGTCGACGCTTGGCACAGTGGCCTATATGTCTCCCGAACAGGCTCGGGGCTCACCGCTCGACGCGCGGACGGACCTGTTTAGCCTGGGCACGGTGATGTACGAGATGGCGACGGGGACGACGCCGTTCCGGGGCGGCTCGACGGCGGATGTATTTGCCGCGCTGCTGACCAAGGAACCTCCGCCGGTGAGCCGGGTGAACCCCGCGATACCGAAGAAGCTGGACCCGATTATCCGGAAGCTGATGGCGAAGGACAAGACGGCGCGGTACGGGAGCGCGGAAGAGCTGCAGAAAGATCTGGATGGGCTGGACGCCCCAGGAAAGGCGTCGCGGACGCCGCTGGTAGCCGCGGGGGTAGTGGTGGTGCTGCTGCTTCTGGCCGGGCTGGCGTGGTGGAAGTGGAGGCCTGGCGGGGCGCCCGCGGGCGGCGGGGCGGCGACAGCGACGGGTGGAGCGGGCGCGGCCGCAAGCGCGCCGAAGGAGCTGAAGAACTCGATTATCCTGGCGAATTTTGTGAACCAGACGGGTGACCCGGTGTTTGACACGACGCTGAACCAGGCGCTGCGGATCGATTTGGAGCAGTCGCCGGTGATCAACATTGTGAGCCAGGACCATCTGCGGCAGAGCGTGAAATATCTGGGCAAGCCGGAGGACACGCCGGTGACTCCGGCGATCGCGCGGGAGATCGGCGAGCGCGAGGGGATGAAAGCGATCCTGACGGGAACGATTGGCAGCCTGGGCAAACAGTATGTGATTACTCTCTCGGCGCAGAACACGGCGACGGGCGATGAGATCGCGAGTGAGCAGGCGACAGCTCCCGACAAGGAGAATGTGCTGAGTGCCCTGGGGACAGCAGCGGCGGCGATGCGGGCGAAGCTGGGCGAGGACCTGGCGAGCATCAAGAAGCTGAACACGCCGTTTGGCCAGGCCACAACGCCTTCGCTGGAGGCATTCCGCGCCTATGCGCTGGGCGATGAGGCGCATCAGAAGGCCTTGGACATTCCCGAGGCGGAGGGGCACTACAAACGGGCCATCGAGCTCGACCCGAATTTTGCCATGGCGTATGCGCGGCTGGGAGTGGTGTATGAGAATTCGGGCCAGGTAGCAAAGGCAAAGCCGTATTATTCGAAGGCCTACGAGCTCTCCGCCCACGTCAGCGAGAGCGAGCGCCTCTACATCTCATCCCACTACGACATGTCCGTGACCGGCAACCTGCCGAGGATGATTGAGACGCTGCAGGAGGCAATCCAGACGTACCCGGCCCAGTTGGACAGCTACATCAACATCAACGTGGCCTACCAGACGCTTGGTCAATTTGAGAAGGCGCTGCCCTATGCGCAAAAAGCGGTGGAGCTGCAGCCCGAGGATGCGATCGCGGCAGAGAATCTGCTCGTCGCGCTAGTTGCGTTGGGCCGAATGGAGGAGGTGGAGCGGGAGCTGGCGCGCCAGCATAAGCTGGGGATGGACAGCAGCACAGATGTCGCGTCGCAACATCTGATGGGCTATTTCCTGCTGGGAGACCCACAGCAGGTGCAGCGGGTGGTGGCGGAGATGGCCGGGCATCCGGATGAGTTTGTGATGACACAAAGTCTGGCGGCCACACAGCAGTATTCGGGTCAGTACCGGAGAGCGTCGGCAACTTTCCAACATGCAGTTGACCAGGCGGGACACGCCAAGGCACCAGATACTCAGGCAGCAAATCTTGCTGACCGATGGTGTTGGCCGTGGCCTGGCGGGGTTGTGCGATGGCAATGAGGCCAAGGTCGAACAGGCGCTCGGGCTGGACAAGAGCAAGCAGACCCAAGAGGCGGCGGGACTGGCGGCAGCGGTGTGCGGCAACGGCAAACTGGCACTGCCGATGTTGGAGGAATTGGGCAGGAAATATCCGGAAGACACGATGATCCAGGATGTCTACCTTCCGCTGTCCAAGGCTTTTGTGGCGTTGGCAGCGGGCCAGCCGCAACAGGCAGTGGCGGAAGCCGAGCCGACGAAGCCGTATTCCGCGGTGTATCCGGCATCTTATTTGCAGGGGCTGGCTTATCTCCAGATGCATGATGCCGGCAACGCAGTCAACGCGTTCAAGGCGGCGACGCAGTACCGGGCAGCCATGCTGGTGTCGGGGCTAGGAGTTCCCTGCTATCCCGTGGCGCAACTGGGGCTGGCGCGGGCGTATGCGATGGCAGGAGACAAGGCAGACGCGAAGAAGGCGTATGAGGCGCTGTTTGAGACGTGGAAGAACGCGGACGCAGATTTGCCCTTGCTGGTGGCGGCGAAGAAGGAGTATGCCGGGCTGTAGGTGGCGGCTTGCAGCGAGGCGGCGTGGTTAAGAATGGAATCACTGACGCGCAGGTCGTTACTTAAGACTTCCACCCTTGCCCTGGCCGCCGGATTTCTACACGAGAGCTCCGCAGCCACCTCGGAGGGCTCGGATACGCGAGGGCGCCAATATCTAAATCTGCAGGAAAATACTCTTAACCCAAAAGTATCTTGGGCCATCAAGGAGGAGCCGTCGAGGATCTCTTCCGAGAAACCATCACCCCGACATCTCACGGTGCTGGGGGCCCCCTCAAACCTTGGACTGAAACCACCTTCACCGGGGAAAGAGCCGGGCGTTCGATACATGGCCGATGTGCTTCGAGAGCATGGCCTTGTGCCGCGATTACAAGCGGAGGACGCCGGTACCGTTATGCCACCAAAGTATGGAGCGACCATCGATCCGTCTACGAGGATACGAAATGCTTCAGCGATCCGCGAGTACAGTATCCAACTTGCGGATCGCCTTGGCTCCTTACTCGATGAAAGACGATTTCCTGTTGTACTCGGCGGCGATTGCAGCATTCTTCTGGGAAGCACCTTAGCGCTTCGCAGGCGGGGACGATCTGGACTTCTCTTTATAGACGGACATAGCGATCTGCTTACTCCAGAGACGTCTCAAAGTGGAGGTGCAGCGGGCATGGACCTTGCACTTACGACTGGTATTGGGCCCGAAATACTCACGGAGATAGAGTCCTCTGCTCCCTACGTCCAGCCATCCGATGTCGTCGTATTCGGGTATCGTGTGCCTACACTCAATGAAAGGTCCCCAGACAGCCCACATCCGCCCATGACAGCATTTTCATTGGACAGAATACGAACGGAGGGCATAGATCAAGCCACGGCTGCTGCCGTCACGCATCTCGAAGGCCGTGGGTCGGGGTTTTGGATTCATGTAGACCTCGACGTCCTCTCTCCGGATTGGATGCCTGCGGTAGATTCACCCGACCCCGGCGGAATGACGCCAACTGAACTGACAAAGGTACTCAAAAGGGCGATCTGGTCGAGAAAGTGTGTCGGCATGGAACTGACAATCTACGATCCGGAACGCGACCCTACAGGGCGATGCGCCAATTTGATCGTAGATGTCTTGTCTGATGTCGTTTAATGGTTGGTGTGTCTCCGATTCGGCGAATCTAAAAAAGGGGGCACCCGATAGACCTTACTTTCGTGCGCGTGGGCGCCGGATAGCCGCTCACTATCTTGCTGCTCTGAGCCGATTCAATTATCTGGAGTAGTAACGAACTCATTTCCGACAGAGGCAAGATAACGCAGAAAGAGGAAACTAGATGGCTGTAACCGATTCGGCAACCCTTCAACGGCTTAGACGCGAAGAAAGTTCGGCAGAGCAGCAAGGCAGGCAAGCGTTGAACATCTCGTTGATACTCAAGAATTTCCCCCAGTATGAACTTGCGCGGGAAAAAGCTGATGTTCTTCTCGCCAAGGCCTCATCGTTGCGGGAGCAGATTACCAAGATTGAAACCTTGTGAGAGGTTGAATATTAACCGCAGGTCCCTCCACTACGCTGCGCTCCGGTCGGGATGACAAAGGGAGGAGGGGCGCTCTCATGGAGAGCGGTTGCTGGACAGAAGGCGTTTTTCATCACCTTGAGTGGGCCGCAGACCCATGATTCCTCCGGTCGGGATGAGAATTCATGCGGAAGCTCGCGGCTCTAGTTCTGGCGCACAACCACCACGCTCACATTGCGCACGCCCGGCGTGACCACCAGGCCGAGCTGGCCGGCGAGCATGGCAAAGAACTCGTCCTGGGTGTGATCGCCCTGGTTCACTTCAAAGTCGTATCTGCCCGTCAGATGGGCTTCGTCGACCACCGGGCGATCCAGTCCCTCCTCCAGTGTCCAGCAGAAATCGGCGACAGTTCCGCCATCGATGGAGATCGAACTGATGGCGATGCCTGAAGACGCTTTCTTCTTTTCCATGAGTTCCTGCACATCCTTCTCTGTTGGCGGCCGGCCATCCGGTGATTCCCATGCAAAGGTAAAGCTGGAAGAGCCGCCAAAACCGCCGCCCGACGACTTGACCGGATGCAACGCGGGGCCCGGGCCCCTGGGCGCGGTCACCACGTATACCTCGGTCGCGCGGGTTTCGGCCGTGATGCCGAGGTTGAGTTTCCCCTGGAGTGCCTCGCGAACCCGGCGCATCATGGCGTCATGGCTTTCTTGCTGGGGCAGAAGTAGCGCGACGTCATAGCGTTTCTCCGCTGCGACCGCATCTGGAAAGTCGATCCGGCCCGGCTCCATCCCCATGCCGTAGGTCTCGGCTATGAGCATCTTCAGGGAAAATCCTCCCACACTCCAGTAGTCACCGCCTTCGGCGGAGAACGTGCCGTTCTCTGTACTTGGCGTTATGTGGACATCATAGGAGGGGGGAAACTTCGGCTTATGGTCCTCGATACGGGGCAGCCGTCGCGGCTCCGCCATGAGTGGCACCATCCCGCTCTTGAGAGACGCTTCCAGTGCGCCGCGATTCCGTTGCACCGGTTCGGCCCGGATACGTCCCTCGAGCGCCGCATTCAATAATTCCACGGTTGGCCCCGGACCCTCATCGAAACCAAGGATGTTGCGATCGGCTCCAATGATCACCGTTTCCGGCCTCTCCAATCCGTATGCCCTGCCGGTATCACCCTCGGCGTCAAGCAATACCCACCCCTCCACTGGGTGCTCGGCAAGCCACGGCAGTAGCGACGATTCCTTTTCGCCGGTAATCCACACGAACTGAGCGGGCTTGTTGGAGAACTGCTTCACCAGCGCATTCCATCCGGTTACCGCTTGCGGGTTGTCGGTAGTGTCGGGAAAGAATGCGATCACGGTCACTTGCCCGGACAAATTCGCCGAAGTCCACGGAGCGGGATCTGCTGAAGAGCCGGGAGAGTGCAGCACTTTGGTATACAAAATGTCGGGCGCTGGATCACCGGCTCTGGGACGGGCGGTAACCGGTCCGAAGAAGCCGTCTAGTCCAGGCTGGTTGGCGGCGTTACCCGACGCCTGGGCGCGTAGTTCCGGTGCGCTAAGAAGAAACAGAACCGCCACCAAGGAACAAGTGCTGCGCAGACGCATATCGCCACCTCAACGCACGGCGCCCGGGACTCGCAGCCAGCATAAGATGTTCCTGCCCCTATGACAAGCTGGGAACTGCCAAGAGAATGTTTATTTTGCCTGGTATCGTGATTTCCCGATGCCCGCTTGCGAATAACAGTTTGAGCAGCACAAAACGGCAGGAGATGACGAACCCCGGGCAAGGACGAAGCAATGATCACGCTACAACAGCAGCAGGAGTTCCAGACCTTGGTGGATCGGCACAGGAAAATCCTCTACAAGATCTGTAACTCATACTGCAGAAATAGAGACGACCGGGAAGACCTGGCTCAGGAGATCGTCGTTCAGCTGTGGAAGTCCTTCGGGACATTCGATGAACGCGCTCGATTCTCCACCTGGATGTATCGGATTAGTCTCAACATCGCCATCTCCTTCTACCGGAAGGAAACCGTCCGGACCCGGTACATTCTGTCGGACGATGGAAAGCTCTTGAACGCCATTGACGAGACAGCTTACCAGTCGAGCGAAATACAGGCTCTTCATCAGTTCATCGCAATATTGGACCCGCTGGACAAGGCACTTGTCCTGCTCTATCTGGATGGCAACAGCTACCTGGAGATGGCAGACGTGCTGGGCATCAGCGAGACGAATGTTGCCACCAAAATAAGCAGAATGAAGCAGAGGATGCGGCAGGAGCTTAGCGGCTCCGCGCCATCCCCAGGGAGATGAAACATGCTTGATCTAGACGAAATGAAGGAAGTTTGGACGGCACTCGACGAGAAGCTGAGTATTCGTTTGAATCGGGAGTTGTTGAAGATTTCCACTTTGTCGAAGGCGCACTCCGCGACGCAACGCCTGGTTTGGGCGCTGGGTCTCGAGGCAATCATCTGGCTTGTGATCATCGTTTCCCTGGGAAGCTTTATCTCTAGCCACGTCGCGGTAGTGAGGCTGTCGCTCTGTGCTGCCGCTGTCGACGTCTATGCCATCGGGATGCTGGCGGCAACCACCCGTCAGATCGTAGCCCTTAGGCAAATTGATTACAGCGGGCCGGTCACTGCGATTCAGAAGCAGCTTGCGATGCTGCGAGTCCTGCGGATTCGGATCACGCAGAGGGCGCTCCTTGGAGGAACAGTCGTCTGGGCGCCATCTCTCATTGTCGCTGCTCGAGCGTTCCTGGGACTGGATTTGGTCAACGGTCTATGGCTCTGGCTCTGGGCCAATGTCGCGTTCGGAGTGTGCCTGATTCCCCTCGCACTCTGGCTCTCGAAGAGGTTCGGCGAGCGGATGGGACGATTTCCATTCATTCAACGTGTGATGAATGACTTGGCAGGCCGCAACCTGAACGCTGCGTCAGAGTTCATCGCAAAGCTGTCTGGATTCGAGACTGAAGTGCATCCCTAATGCGCTAGGTACGCGTTCTCCGTATCCTTCTTTTGTTGTGAGAGGCCCCAGATCCACCCCATACCAGGATCGCAGTCACCAGGTGTATCAAGAACCATAGGTCGAACCCCTGGTGCGCATGAATGAAGATGAGAACCAGCACCCTTGGAAGCAAGGCCCATAACACCGCAGCCCAGGGCTGAGGGACAAAAAACCACCACACGTGGATCCATCCGATAAACAGCGAAAGCCTGGGCAGAAACAAGCTTAAAACAAGAAACCAGAGAGGAATCCCGTGCGTCAGCGTCATAGGCAAAGGCATTTATTTATTGGCTCCCGGCCAGAGTGCGTCGTCCTACCCTGGGCTTCTATCACAACAGCATACCCATGGCTTGGCCGCGTGGCCAACTCGGGAGCCAACTGCGTCCTGGCTTGACAAAGAGGCTGGGCGCTGTTTCTATCGTTGGCGAGAGATTTCTGGCCCCCGGCGCAGTAAACAACCGGTTGTCTAGATTGACAGAAAGGTAAAGCCGCTATGAAGTCACGATCCGACCGGTGGGCTCTGTGTGTGTTCCTGCTTTGGCTGCCGGCCATGGCCATGGCGCAGGAACCGGCCCGCCTATGGTTGACCACTTCGGACCGGTCGCAACTGCTCAGCGCGGAGCAAGCTCCCCTCCACTTCTCCGCATCGAGCAGTTCCCTGCCTACAGTGGAGGTCAACGATGACGCGCAGTACCAGCCGATCGACGGTTTCGGATTTGCCATCACCGGCGGATCAGCCCAACTGCTCATGCGCATGGAGCCTGCCAAACGGCACGCGCTGCTCCAAGAACTCTTTGCGCCCTCCGGGGAGGGCATCCACAGCAGCTACCTGAGAGTGACCATCGGATCGTCCGATATGAACGCACGGGTCTACTCCTACGATGACCTGCCAGAGGGCCCAACGGATGCGGCCATGGCTCATTTCAGTCTGGCTCCTGACAAAGCCGAGGTCATCCCGGTGTTGCAGGAGATACTGGCCATCAACCCGCATATCCAGCTACTTGCCTCCCCCTGGTCTGCTCCGCCGTGGATGAAGACCAACGGCAAGGTCAAAGGAGGAACACTCAAACCTGAGTTTTACCAGGCCTATGCAGAGTACCTGGTGAAGTATGTCGAGGGGATGAAGGCCGAAGGCATTCCTATCGACACCATCACGGTTGAGAACGAGCCCCTGAATCCCAAGAACACCCCCAGCATGGTGCTGTTCGCCGAACAGGAAGGCGCCTTCATCGCCAGCAACCTGGGCCCTGCGTTTGAAAAGGCCGGCATCACCACCAGGATCCTGCTCTACGACCACAATCCCGACGTGCCTTCGTATGCCCTGTCGATTCTCGCCGACCCCGATGCCAGCAAGTACGTGGACGGTACGGCCTTCCATTTATATGGGGGCGACGCCTCGGTGTTGACCACGGTTCATAACGAATACCCCAACAAGAACCTTTACCTGACCGAGCAGGCCATCACCGGCTCCCCACACGAGCCGCTGGGCATTGCGGCGTCGATCAGTTTTGCGATGGTTGGGGGCGCCCGCAACTGGTGCCGGAACGTGTTGCTGTGGAACCTGGCCGCGGACCCGGACAATGGGCCGCATACCAACGATGGAGGATGCACCGGCTGCCAGGGTGCGGTTACGCTTGACGGCAACCAGGTAACTCGTAACCTTGCCTATTACACAGTGGCGCACTTCTCGAAATTCGTGCCGCCCGGTTCTGTGCGGATTGCGTCGAATGAGCTGGAGCAACTGGCGGATGTTGCCTTCCGCACGCCCGCGGGGGCGATCGTCCTGGTGCTGGCGAACACCAGCAACTTTCCCAGGAGCGTGAGCGTCCGCTACCATGGCAAAGCCTTCACCACGACGCTGCCCGCGGAATCAGCAGGCACCTATGTCTGGTAAGCGCGGTTTGCTCGCCGCCGGATTGAGTATCCTGCCACTGTTTTTTGCTTTTGCAGCGCGGGCCGCCACGCCGGATTTTGGGCCCAATGCTCTGCTGTTTCGCCCCGGGATGCCGGCGGCGGAAATACAGAAGGCGATTGACGGGGTCTACGCGACGCAGCAACACAATGAGTTCGGGACCCAGCGGACGGCCTTGCTCTTCCTTCCTGGCAGCTACCATGTGGATGTTCCCATCGGTTACTACACCGAGGTGATCGGCCTGGGCGCTTCTCCGGACGAGACGCGCATCGCGGGAAACGTACACGTAGACGCGAGCCTCAAAAACAACAATGCAACCACTACCTTCTGGAGAGCCGCGGAAGGGCTTGCCATCACTCCCACCGGCGGCCGCATGCAGTGGGCGGTTTCGCAGGCTGTTCCCCTGCGGCGCATGCACATCGCCGGGGACCTTGTGCTCCACCAGGCTCACGGATGGGCGAGCGGGGGCTGGATGTCGGATGACCTGGTGGACGGCAATGTCGATTCCGGCTCGCAGCAGCAATGGATCTCAAGAAACTGCGAGTGGCGGTCGTGGACCGGCTCCAACTGGAACATGGTGTTTGTTGGGGTGGATCATCCACCCGCGGGCAAGTGGCCTGTTCCGCCCTATACCGAAGTGGCAAGGACTCCGATCGTTCGCGAGAAGCCCTTCCTTCAAGTAAATAAAGCGGGTGAGTTCAGTGTTCGCGTTCCCGCCCTGCAGCATGACAGCGCCGGAATCACGTGGCACGGTGGCCAGACGCCGGGAAGAACCATTCCCCTGAGTGAGTTCTACATCGCACGGGCGGGTACAGATACCGCGGTCACCCTCAATGCGCAGCTTGCCCGGGGACGAAACCTGCTGCTCACGCCCGGCATTTATGAGCTGAGCGAGCCGCTGCGCGTGAGCCATGCCAACACCGTGGTGCTTGGCCTGGGCTTTGCCACGCTGCGTCCTACTGGAGGCGATGCGGCCATGACGACAGCGGATGCGGATGGCATCATCCTCGCGGGTTTGCTCTTCGACGCGGGCCCCAGCCAGTCGCCGGTGCTGCTGCAGGTAGGCCCGGAGGGGAGCAGGGGCCGGCACCAGCGCAATCCTATTTCGCTGCACGATATCTTCTTCCGCGTAGGGGGCGCGACGGTTGGACGAACGCGGGTCAACCTGGAGGTCAACAGCCACGACACCCTGGTCGACCACACCTGGATATGGCGGGCCGACCACGGCTCCGGAGTAGGCTGGAACCTCAACACCAGCGCGAACGGCGTGGTGGTGAACGGCGATCAGGTGACCATCTATGGCTTGTTTGTCGAGCACCATCAGCAATTCCAGGTGATTTGGAATGGCAACGGTGGCAGAACGTATTTCTACCAATCCGAGATTCCTTACGACCCTCCCAACCAGGCGAGCTATACCAGCGCGCCGGGAACGAAGGGATGGGCCTCCTACAAGGTGGCTGACGCGGTTACCATCCATGAAGCATGGGGGCTTGGGTTCTACAGTGTGTTCCAGCAGCCCGGCGTGGTGCTGAGCCGGGCGATTGAGAGCCCGCGCAGAGCCAGCGTCCGCTTCCACGACATGATCACCGTTTGCCTGGCGGACAAGGGCGAGATCAGCAACGTGATCAACGATGCGGGAGGACCGACGCAGATTCACCCACGCGTCGACCGCAAGGTCACGGAATATCCCTAACCATTGGAAAAAGCGCAGGGGCTGAATGGCCGTTTCGTAAGTACTCCAACAATAGTGAATTTAGAGGCGCCTTTGAGACCTTGATTGCCACCCACCTGGTTTTAGGTTTATGTTGGTGGCTCTCACGCAGGGCTGAACAGGCTGGGGAAAAACGCTTTGTACGAAGGGCACGGCTTCACAGGCTGCGGAAAAAGTCGCTTTTCTTAAGGGGACGGGCTTCAGCCCGTCCATAACCACTTGGCAATGCGTTGTGCCAAGGCGATCTTACACTTCGCTGACGGCCGGGGTCTGCCCGGCATCCTCATGGGCCAATTCCTCTGACTGCTCGGATACCTTTTTCAGCGAAACATGCTCGACCCGAGCCCAGATAAGACCGACCGGGATGACGCACATAAAGGTTACGATCAGCAGCATGGTGCCACAGGCAAGCGCCGGCTCGAACTGCACATGGAAAATCTTCTGCATCACACCAGTGGTAACCCCGATCTGGGTGAACCAACCCAGCACCGGCAACTGGATCACCGATCCAACCATGCTGGCCGCCATCAAGACCAAACAGCGGGCAAGCGTCATGGAAGACAGCTCCGGCGACAGCACAAATGCCCGGGTGGTTTCAAGATAGGCCGCCGTAATCAAGGCCCACATAATCAGCGATAGCCCAATCGCGCGGAGAAAGTCCCCCAAGGTAGCAATGGAATCGAGACCGTCGCGAAAGGCGCGGATCTTGTTCCCCACGGAATGACCCAACGCCGTCGAGAACGAGCCAAGCGCCCTTTCCGCCAAAGCGGCAACGGCTTTACCCGAAGCACGCACGCTGATGGCAAAGACCGCCAGGGCGAAGGCAACGACAAGTCCACCCAAGGCCGTGTGCTGCAAGGCCTCGTGATGAGGCAGCGTGGCACGATCTGGAGCCAGGAGCAACGCACTCGAAAAGATCAGCGCCATCGCACCCAGATCGAACATGCGCTCAACCGTGTAAACCGCGACCTGGGAGCTGAGCGAGAGCTTGGTTTTCCGGGCCACCAGGTAAGGACGCACCAGATCGGCCAGACGGCCGAAGAGGGCTACCGCAGTAAAGCCAATCACCTGCGGGCCCAGCACCAGCAATGAGCTGACCCTCTTCTGCGGTTTCAGCAGCACCGCCCAACGAACCGCTCGCAGCCAGTAGCAAAACACCACCATGGCCGCGCCGAGAACGATCCGCCGCCAATCCACATGCTGCAGCTGGTCGAGAAAGACGCTCCACTGAAAGTGGACCCGGGTGTCGACGACCCACACCAGTACCGCCATGAGAATCGCTCCCATCAGGTACACGATCCACGGATGCTTTTTCAAATGCGACTCCAAAAACGGCTTACTGGTGCTCCACGCCTGTTTGGCGCGCGGGCATGGTGGAAAGAGCGGCGGCCCCGGCTGGGTGCTGCAGCTCCCATTGCTTTCTACGGTTGAACTCGCGGATCACCCGCGCAACGTACACCCGGGTCTCGCGATACGGAGGCACACCGTGGTACTTGTCCACCGCTGCCGGCCCGGCGTTGTAGGCGGCCAGCGCCAGCGCCAGATGATCGTGATACCTCACCAGCAGCGCATCCAGGTACGCGGTGCCACCATTGATGTTTTGATCTGCGCGAAAGCTGTCGGTCACGCCTAGCTCCGCCGCCGTTCCCGGCATTAACTGCATCAGCCCCTGCGCCCCGGCGGGGCTCACAGCGCGGATATTGCCGCCGCTTTCCGCCCGCACCACACTGGCCAGCAGATCCACGTCAAGATTGTGGGTGGCGCCGGCCTTGGCCATCAGCTGATGCACATCGGCCTGGGTAAGCCTGGGCTCTGCGTCCTTCACTTCCCGGCTTGGGGCCGGAGGCGGATCAGGGACGAACTCCACCGACGCGATCTCCGCTGCATCCACTTCCACAAAGTTGTCGCTACCGTGGCTGGTAAACATCCGCACCCGGCCGCCGGCTTCCTCCCGATGATCGCACAAAAGGTGATAGCCGTTGGTCAAAGTGACCTCTTCGGAGGCGTGGAGGGCGGACACACAGCCCAATAAGGCAATGGCCCCCAGCCAGCCGCCAAAGATGGAGATTCTACTCATTGGGCAAACTCTACCATGGCGGCGGCGGCAACTTGCTCTTCGCTGTTACCTTCGGCATGTTGTGGCCCAGAGGCCTGGCGCAGCACCTCTTCGACGGCCAGGGCAACGCCATCGTCATCATTCGAGGCGGTAATCTCCCATCCTCGCCGCCGGGCCAGAGCCAGAATTTCGTCGCTTGCATTGGCCATGACTACCGCACGCCCGGCATATTCCAGCATCTCCAGATCGTTGAGGTTGTCACCGATGGCCATGATCTGGTCCCGCTCCAGGCCGCGGATGCTGGCCAGGCTGTGGAGCGCCGCGCCTTTTGAACAACCAGGGGGTAAGAGGTCTAGAATGCTGAGGTTGCGGGCGGCGTACTCAGTGCGGTGCATGGCAATCAGCCCCGCCACGTCAGTCAAAAGCAGCTGCTTTTCCGCCTCGATCATCTGCGCTACGGTGCCGCAGACCATGCCCTGGATCGGTTCCTCGCCTCCGTCAAAAGCTCGCTCGATGGGTTGGACCTCGAGCAGGTACGGCCGATTTGCCTCCACCCAACGGTCGATGCGGGCATGGAGTTGCGGCATGTTCTCGATCACCAGGGCGCCGGTCCCTTCGCGGTCAAACGTGAAGACCGTGGTGCCGTAACCGCGCAAGAGGCCACACAACGCCCGGGCGGTTTCCACCGGGAGGAAGCGGCGATCCAACAGGGTTCCATCGAAACCACGCACCACGGCCCCATTGGAGGAGATCATCACCGAATCCTCACTGAGACCCACCTGTGCAACCAGGGGCATGGCGTAGGCTTGGCGGCGGCCGGTTGCGATGACAATTTCAATGCCCGCGGCCTCGGCGGCCTGCAAAGCCGCACAGTTGCGGGGACTGATCCTGGGCCCGGTCGAGGGCATGAGAGTGCCGTCGATATCGATGGCAATTAACTGGATGCTCACTCCCCTATTTTACCTGTTGCCGGCCCCGTTTGCCGGTTGTGCACCGAAATGGAAACCCTCAATTATCATGAATTTATGCCCACAATTGCTTACCTGGAGTGCTCCGGCTGCCATACCCAATTCCCCCCCGAAACAGGGCAAACCCAATGCCCTCAATGTGGGGGGCGGCTGGTGCCCGGCGAAGACAGGGAAAGGGACCATCGGGGAGTAATCTTGCCGGCGCGCCACCGCGCGGGCGGAATCATTACCCCTCAGTAACCTGACGTTTGGTTTCAGGGTGGGGCGACGGAGGACAGGACGAAACCGCAGGGGGGAGGGCTTGGGGCCGCAACAACCCCACTCAAGCCAAAAGAAGGCTTGAATGGGCCACCCAAGCTTTTGTTGTTGATAAAGAAAGTACTGTCATTTGGGTTTAGCTGCTCGGGATGAACTGAGAAATAACCTAGCTATCCCTCCCAAGAAAATTTCGGGTGGCCCATTCAAGCCTTCTTTTGGCTTGAGTGGGGTTGTTGCGGACCTGATTCGGACAAGTTTTTCTTAGCCAGGAGAGTTATTTCTTGCCGGTGAAGAGCAGAACCCCGCCTCCGATGATGGCAACAACGCCAAGGATCGGCGGTAATGGCACCGTGCTGGTTTCCTTCCTGGAGGCCTGAATGGGACCCAGATCCACAACCTTTTTCTCGTGCGTATAGGAGAAACCACCGTACGCCAAGGCGAGAACACCCAACACGATCAATGCAATACCCAGGGCTTTCATTTTGTACCTTTCGCAGTTCCTTAAATTGGATGCCCTCGGCGAGGCGCAGGGTTGCCTTAACTGTTGGCTGATGAACCAGATAAGCGAGGAATGATGCCGCTCAAGCGCGCAAAATCAAGGGGAACGCGAGCGAGCTGGCGTGTTCTATCGTAACGGACTTAGCCTGCATGTAATACAACACGATAGCAATCAAAAGGAAGACAGCCACAAGTGCGATTACCAACACAAAGTACCGCACCACCTCCGTCTTGTGCTTCTGGGCCTCGCTTGGTTTTACCACCACCGCGCAACGGATGGGTTCACTCACGTCAGCGGGCTGCATATGCTTGGCACTTGCAATCATGAGCGTCCCTCCTTTCCTACCACTTAAATAGACGGTGGAAGCACAGCGAAGGTTGTGTGCGGCGGCGAACTGGACGTGCCTTCGCGGTAATCCCATTCATGCGGTGCGGTGGCGGCAAACGATAACCGGGTGATTGCTCTAGAATAGAAAGGTGAAGCCAACACTCCTGGAAGAGCTGCCACAGGGCAACAGCGGCGAGGCCGTAACCGTGCTCGAACAGCGGCCGCGCATTGGCTTCGTGAGCCTGGGCTGCCCCAAAAACCTGGTCGACAGCGAGGTCATGATGGGCTTGCTGGACCGGGCCGGGGCGGAGATCACCAATCGACCCGAGACAGCAGACATCCTGGTGGTGAACACCTGCTCGTTCATCGATAAAGCCAAGCAGGAATCGATCGACACCATCCTGCAGATGGCCCAGCACAAAGTCTCGAGCAACGCGCGCAAGCTGATCGTGGCCGGCTGCCTGGTGGAACGCTATCGCGACGAGATCCGGAAGAACATGCCGGAAGTGGATGCCGTGGTCGGCACCGGGGAGCTGGAAGCGATTCTGGCCGCCGCAGGGCTGGAGGCACCGGCGCCTGATGTACCGCAGCTCTTTTCTATCCTGTCGGCCCCTTCGCGTCCCGAAGGCGACCTGCGCGAATCCCAGGGGCGCTTTGCGCGCGAGCAGTGGGAGGGCGCCGAGGCCAAGCTTCCCCAGTATCTCTACGATCACACCACGCCCCGCATGCTGGCGACGCGCAAGTCCTCGGCGTACATCAAGATCGCGGAAGGCTGCGACCATCCCTGCAGCTTCTGCGTGATCCCCAATCTGCGGGGAAAGTTTCGCTCCCGGCGCTTTGCCTCGGTGGTGGCCGAGGCCGAGCAGCTGGTGGCCCAGGGAGTGCGCGAGCTCACGCTGATCGGCCAGGACACTACCTGTTACGGCGAAGACCTGGGGATGAAGGATGGCTTGGCGCAACTGCTCGATAGCCTGGCCCGCATTCCCGATCTGAAGTGGCTGCGCTTCCTGTACGCCTATCCCAACAAGGTAACCGGGCGCTTGCTGGAAACAATTGCCCAGCATGACGTGATCTGCAAATACCTGGATATGCCGCTACAACACGCCGCCGCCCCGGTGTTGAAACGTATGCGCCGCGGGGGCAATGCCGAGATCTTTCTCAAGACCATCGAGCGGGTGCGCGCGACGGTGCCGGAGGTGGCCATCCGGAGCACGTTTATCACCGGTTTTCCCGGCGAGACCGAGGCGGATTTTGCCGTGCTAAGCGACTTTGTCCGCGCCGCCCGGCTCGACTGGCTGGGGGTCTTCAGCTACTCCGACGAAGAGGGCTCCGGCGCCTTTGGGCTGGGCGATAAAGTGCCGGCCCGGACCATTGAGGCGCGCCGCCGCTCCCTGATGCGCCTGCAGAATTCAATTAGCCGCAAGTCCCGGGCGGCCCAGGTAGGCCGCCATTTTGACCTGCTGGTTGAGGGGCCATCGGAGGAGACGCCCCTGCTGTGGGAGGGCCGCACGCAGCACCAGGCTCCGGAGATCGATGGAAAGGTCTACATCAACGACTTTGGGCCCTTCGACCAACTGGACCCCGGCCAGTTCTATCGCTGCGAGATTAGCGAGTCGCAGGATTACGATTTAGTGGGCAGAATAATTGCCGAATAAACAGGATATTGGTATGAGCGCACCGCGTAAAAAATTGAAGAGCCTACGCTGCCCCACATGCGGGCAGATCGTCACGGTGAAAGATCCGGATTTTCCCTTCTGCAGCGAGCATTGCAAGACCATCGACCTGGGCAAATGGGCCAGCGGCGTATACCGAATCTCTTCTCCGGTGCTCGATCCCGAGCTGCTGGAAGAGATTGAAAGTATGCGGCCTCGCTCGTCCGGCGATGAGTGATCCGCCGAAGGGGAGAAAAACCGCGTGGGCCTGGGCCGTGGGGACCTTTCTGGGCGCCGGCCTGCTCAAGCCCGGTCCTGGCAGCTGGGGTTCCGCCGCGGCTGCCCTGCTGTGGTTGGCAGCGAGCAAGGCGATAGCCCCGGGGCCACTGGCGTGGCTCACCCTGGCAGCAGCCTTGGCGGCACTGGCCATCGGAATTCCCGCCGCCACTCGAGTGGAACAGGAGAGCGGGCGCGAAGATCCCGGGCACGTGGTGATCGACGAAGTCGCGGGGCAGTGGATTGCGCTGATCCATTCACGGGTAAACTTGAGTCACTTGCTGGCCGGGTTTCTTTTCTTCCGTTTATTCGACATCGTGAAACCATGGCCGGCAAGGCAGCTTGAGGGATTACCCGCGGGCTGGGGAATCATGCTCGATGATGTTGCCGCAGGCGTGTATGCTTTGCTCTTGATGCAGGCGTTGCAACACTGGATCGGCTAAACGCTGCATCGAAACAAAAGGGATGTTTCAGGCGATGCGATTTTCCAAGGAGTCTTCCATTCCGAACTCGCCGCGGATCGATTCCGCTATGCCGGATGCGGCGTTGCCGGGTGGTGAAGTCGAGGTCCGCGGAACACAACTGGGGGCGGTGCGTTCGCGCATGCCGGTTGCCGTGCTCGACGGCATCGTGGCTCCCATCCTGCTGAGCCGTTCCAACCGGATGATCGTGCGCATTCCCGAGGAGGTGCAGACCGGGAGGCTCGAGATCCGGCAGAATGGCCAGTCCAGCAACACGGTCCGGCTAAAAATCGCACGCCTCATCACCGGCAATCTGCATCCCGTGGGCAATCCGGCGGTGGATGCCGAGGGCAACATCTACTCCACCGACTCCGGGCCTCGCGGGCAAAAGACGGCGGTCTCGGTGTATCGCATTACTCCGGCGGGCGAGATGATGCCCCTGGTCAGCGGGATTACCAATGCCACCGGGCTGGCGCTCGACGCCCAGGGCTACCTGTATGTCTCCTCCCGGCTGGATGGAACGGTGCACCGCGTCTCTCCCCAGGGCGCATCTTCGGTGTACGCCGAGGGCATGGGCATTGCCACCGGGATTGCCTTCGATTCCGCCGGCAATCTTTACGTGGGCGACCGCAGCGGAACCATCTTCAAGATTGCGCGCGACCGGCAGATTTTTGTCTTTGCCACGCTCGAACCCAGCATCGCCGCCTATCATCTCGCCTTCGGCCTGGATGGAACGCTGTTCGTGACTGCTCCCAGCACGTCCAGCTATGACTCGATTTACGCCATCGACCAGGCGGGCGTGGTGCGCGTCTATTACCGGGGCCTCGGCCGGCCGCAGGGACTGGCCTTTGATGTCGCAGGCAACGTGTATGTCTCCGCCTCCTTCCATGGCACCCGGGGAATCGTCTGCATTACGCCGGCGGGAGAACCCTCGGTGGTGCTCGCCGGCTCGGGAATTGTCGGTCTTGCGTTCGTGCCTGGGGGCAACGCGGTCCTCGCCGCCAACGGCGCGGTCTATGATGTACCGTTGGGCATTGAAGGCGTGCGCCTTTTCTAAAGAACGCAAGGATCGAAGTTCGGATGAATTGTGAAATTATCGCGGTCGGCTCAGAACTGCTCACTCCCTATAGACAAGACACAAACTCCCTTTTCCTGACCGACCGCCTGCTCTCGCTGGGCGTAAACGTAGTCTTCAAAACCATTGTGGGGGACCGGCTGTCGCACCTGGCCGGCGCGATCCGTATCGCGCTCGAACGGACCGACATCGTGATCACCATGGGCGGGCTCGGGCCCACAGAAGACGATCTGACACGCCAGGCGGTGGCGGAAGCCCTGGGGATTCGCCTGCGCCGCAATCCGGAGATTGTGGGCGCTCTTTATGCGCGCTTTGCCGCTCGCCGGCTGCAGATGTCCGACAACAACGCCCGCCAAGCCGATGTGCTGGATGGCTCGGAGATTCTTGAGAACCCCCGGGGCACGGCGCCCGGGCAATGGCTGGACACGGTGTATGGGGGGCACCGCAAGCTGGTGATCCTGCTCCCCGGGCCTCCCAACGAAGTGAAGGCTATGTTCGACGCGCAATGCATGGAACGGCTGCGCGCCGTGGTGCCCAAACGAACCATCGCCATGCGCACGTTGAAGGCGGCCATGATCGGCGAGTCGCAGGCAGATTCACGCATTGCGCCGATTTACACCAAGTACAAGGACGTGGATACCACCATCCTGGCGCACACCGGCGACATCACACTGAATCTGCTGTGCGCCAAGGGAGACCAGGAGACCGCCCAGGCAAGGGTGGATGAGCTGGCGGGAAAAATCGAAGAGGAGCTGGAGGAATTTATTTATTCTTCGCAGGCCGAGTCGCTGGAGCAGATTGTTCTGTACTACCTGGGCATGCACGCATCCACGCTGGCGGTGGCGGAGAGTTGTACCGGGGGCATGGTGGCGGAGCGCCTGACCAGCATCAGTGGCAGCTCGCGATCTTTCCTGGGGGGAGCGGTGGTTTACAGCGACCAGCTCAAAACGCTTTTCGCGGGTGTTGCTCCGGCGCTGCTTGAAGAACATGGCGCGGTCAGCAAGGAGGTTGCGGTAGCGTTGGCGGAAGGAATCCGGCGCAAAACGTCGGCAACGTTTGGGCTCGGGGTTACGGGTATCGCCGGTCCTGGCGGCGGCTCGGAGGAGAAGCCGGTGGGGTTGGTTTACGTCGCCGTGACGGATGGCAAGCAGACAGATGTGGTGGAACGGCGCTTTGGCGGCGACCGGGAACACATTCGCGCCTGGACCAGCCAGCAGGCGCTGGATATGGTGCGGCGCCGGCTTAAGTAGGGAGATGGGCTTCTTTCGAAGAGGGCATTTGATGCTGGGTGAGATAACCGCAGGTCCCTCCACTACGCTACGCTCCGGTCGGGATGACAATTCATTTTGAAATTGGGATTTCTTGAGATAGCTCCCATTTTGCAACAAATTTGTCATCCCGACCGGAGCGCAGCGTTGGAGGGACCTGCGGTTCACTCAATCAGGGAAAAGCGCTCTCAGGCGGGACAGGCCTCCACGGCTTCGGCCTCGCTGGCGTAGACCTTGAACAGGGTTAGAATCCCCACCATTTTGAAGGTCTTGGCGGCAAAAGGAGAGGGGCTGACCAGCTTGGCGTCCCCGCCAACCTTCTTGGCCTGGCGCAAGGCGTCGACAATCGCACCAATGCCGCTGGAATCGATGTAAGGCATGGCGGAGAGATCCAGCAACAGGTGAATGTGTCCGCTGCTGATGGCGCCCTCGACGGCCTCGTCAAGCTGCTTAACACCTTCCCCATACTTGAGCGGCCCCTTCAGTTTTAAGCAGCAGATGCTTCCGCTCTGTCGAATATCAAGATCCACGTCTTCCTCTCCCGGGCACGAATTTGCTGTTGCTGGAGCATTTTCACTTCCACTCTTCTCTACCCCAGAAGTGAAAAATGCTGTAGTCTCCGACCAGATTAACAATCAACCTATCCTGCCATATACGTCAAGCAGGCAACAGGCGCATGAAAATCGAAACCGGTAGCGAAAATCGGCTGACCACCCAACACGTCTCGGAACTTGCCCGGGCCCTGCTGGCCTCGCCGGAGGTTTCCACCCGCGCCGCATTGCTGGCCGACGCCATGCGCAGCGCGCTGCCGGGGAGCGCTTGTGCCCTCTATGCCCTGCGTTCGGGCACGGAAGGTTCTTTCTTGACCGCCCTGGGCGTCTCCGACGAAATATCGGTGGAAGAATCACCCATCCCGGCCGACGCGCCACTGTTCGCTCCGCTGATGCAGTCGCCGCGCCCCATGGTCTACTCGGCCGGCGAGCTGGCCCGGGAAGATTACGCGCACATCCAAGTGGTGCGCTCCATCCGCTCGATCGGATACCTGCCCCTGTTGCAGGAGCAACAGCTGGTGGGGACCTTCGAGATCGTCAGCTTCACCGACCCACTTACCGAGACCGGGTTGCAGTCGCTCGAAGGGCTGGCCGAGCTGGCCGTGGCTGCGGTAGGGAGCGCCGAGCAGTTCGAAGAGCAGCGGCAGAATCTGCTCGATTCCATCCACCGGCTGACGCAGCTCTATGACCTGGAAAAATCCCTGAACGAGACGCTGGATTTTGAGCCGCTATTGGAATTGATCCCGGTCAAAGTGGCGGCCATGCTGCCTTGCCAGGCCATCCATCTGTGGATGTTCGAGGGGGGCAAGCTGAAGCTGGTCTCTGCCTGGGGAGAGGATGAAACCGCGGAAGTAGGCACCACGGAGGAGGCCGGCGAGGGTTATGTGGCGGACATGGCCGAGGAAGGCGTCCCGCTGCTGATCAGCGATCCCGAAGATCCCAGGCTGGCGAGCCGCAACGAGCGCGCCGCCGAGGGCCAGCCGATCACCAATGCGCTGATGGTGCCGCTCATCGAGCACGATAAGAACGGCGGTGAAAGCGAGCTGGGCGTACTGGAGGCCGTCAACAAGACCGTCGACAAGGAGGGCGGCGAAGGCTTTGGTGAAGATGACCTGTTCTTCATGAACAGTATGTCGGAGACGGTGACCAGCGCGCTCAAGAACGCCAGCCTGATGTACGCCGAGCGCAAGCTGGAGATCCTGGAAGCCCTGGTTCAAGTAAGCTCGGAGATCACCTCGACGCTTCGGCTGGAGCGCCTGCTGCAGATTATTGTCAACAGCCCGCAGTCGGTGTTGCCTTTCGAACGCTGTTCGATTGCGCTGGATAATCGCGGGCGGCTGCAGTTGAAGGCGGTGTCCGGAATGGCTACCATTCCCGCGGGCGACCCCCAAGTGGAGCACCTGCGCGAGCTGCTGCAATGGCTTTCCAGCTATGACCAGCAGCTGCTGATCCGCCAGCACGGCGAGGAGCCGGAGAGCGACGATCCCAAGGTAAGCGCGGCTATCGGCAAGCACTTTGAAGCGAGCGACTATCGCGCCCTCTTTGCCCTTCCGCTTTCCGACGACCAGGGACGGGTGGGACTGCTGCTTTATGAAAGCAGTGACCCGGATTTTCTCGAGGGAGCGCACATCGAGATGATCAAGGTCCTGGCCGGGCAGACCACGGTCGCCATCCGCAATGCCCTGTTGTACCGGGAAGTGCCGCTGATCAGCCTGCTGGAGCCCCTGGTGCAGCGGAAACAGGCTTTTATGCGCAGCGACCGAAAGCGGCAAATGGGGATGCTGGGCGGGTTGGCGGCAGCCATCCTGCTGCTGGTTTTTTGCCCGTTGCCGCTGCGCATCAGCGGTCCGGCGGTGGTGGCTCCGCAATCGGTGGTTACGCTGGCCGCCCCAGTCGAGGGCACGATCGCCAACGTCTACGCGCGCGAAGGGCAGCACGTGAGCCGCGGTGAAGTGCTGGCAACCATGGACGATTGGTCGTGGCGTAATCAACTGGCCGCCGCCCAGGCAAAATACCAGGCCGCCATGCTGGCCATGCAGGCAGACTTGGCGACGCACTCCGCGCAGGCGGGAGAAGACCGGACCCAGGCCGACTACCTGCGCGCGGAAATGGAGCGGGCACGGTTACGTATTGCCAACGCGCAGCTGCGCTCGCCCATCGACGGGATCGTAATGAGCCCGGATCTGCAGAATGCCGTGGGTGAACACCTGGACGCGGGCGCAACCTTTGCCCAGGTGCTGAACCTGGCGAGCGCACGGGTTAGCATCGCCGTGGACCAGGAGGATGCCAGGCTGGTACGCGCCGGGCAAAGCGCCGCCATCAAGTTGAACAGCTTTCCCGCGCAGACGCTGCACGGCCAGGTCTTCAGCGTCAGCCCCGAAGCCGTGCCGGCCACGGACGGCCGCGTGTTTTACGCCCACGTGCTTCTGCCCAATGAGAGCGCGGAACTGCGCACCGGCATGGATGGCCGGGCGAAGATTTCCGCGGGTCTTCGCCCGGCGGGTTTTGTCCTGCTGCGCGGTCCGGCGTTATGGCTGTGGAAGACGCTATGGGATTGGATCGGTTGGTAACCCTCATGCTGTGGAATCACGATAAAAGTAACCGTAACGCTTGCGTATTGTTGGTGGTGTCCGCCTGGTGCTGCATGGGCGGATGTAATCAGGGGCCTGCGGCTTCGGCTTCGCAACCGGTCTTGGCTTCGACATCAAGCAAGGACCCGGTAGCCCCGCCCGCGCTGGAGCCGCCTGCGCATCCCGCAGCAATAGAAGGGCGCGATTACACCACGGTCGGCCCGCTGGTGGTGGAGCAACAGGCCGACGTGGTTGCCGAGCGCGACGGCCGCATAACCTCGGTGAAGGTTGAGATTGGCGATCATGTCCGCCGCGGCGAGGTTCTGGCGTTGCTGGACGACCGGGCGCTGCAGGCAGCGCGCGCAGAAAAGGCGGCCAGAATCGATTCCCTCAAAGCCCAGGTACAGACCTGGGAAGCGGAGCAAAAGAGCAATGAGGCAGATCTGCGGCGGGCCGATGCCATGCGCGCGGAGAAGATCCTCGACGATGAAGATTGGGAGCACGTGCAATACAAGCTCAGCGAAACCAAATCCCAGGTAGCCCGCTACAAAGCCGACGAGCTTGCGTCGGAAGCCGAGTTGCATGCCGCGGACGTCGAACTGGGCCAGTCGCGTGTGATGGCTCCTTTCGACGGAGTGGTCGGCCGCCGTTCTGTGCATATGGCGCAGGCCGTCAAGAAGGGCGACGCCCTCTTCTGGATCACCGCGCAGGCGCCTCTGCGCGTCCTTTTCACCGTGCCTGAGTCGGCCATGTCCTTCTTCCCTCGGGGCGCGAAACTTGAGCTCACCACCGCGGATTATCCGCGCCTGAGACAGACGGCAACCGTCTACCGGGTGAGCCCGGTGGTCGATCCGGCGAGCGGCAGCATCGAGGTGATCGGCAACCTGGAAAAGCCTTCCCCCTTGCTGAAGCCGGGCATGTCGATGCAGGTGAAGCTGAGCCCGCGATGAACCTGAGCGAAGCACTGGATGCGGCTCTGCCCGATATTCCCCGCGCGCGGCTCTCGCGCAAGAACCCTCCGCGCATCGATCCCGAGCTGATCATTCGTGAGGATGCGACCGACGGGGAACCGGTCGTCGCGGTGTACCAGCGAAGCACTGCCAACCTGTTCCGCCTGAAGCCGACGCAGTGGCAGCTTGCCCGCCTTTTCGATGGAGTCCGTTCCTACGAAGAGATCGCCGCTGCGTTCGAGGCCGAGACAGGCATCCCGATTTCCGCCGGACGAGGTGCGAACCTTCGCCGAAAATATGGACGAGGGCGGATTCTGGTACAAGAACCCGCAGGAAAAAAATATCGCCATGAACGAGAAGCTCGCGGCGCAGCGTAGCCGCCGGGCGAGCGGCTCAAGCTTCAACGTGGCGCACATATCGTTCTCCGCCTGGGATCCGGACCGGTACCTTACCAGGCTCGACCAGAAGATTGGAAAATACGTCTACAACCGCTGGATGGTCCTGGCCGCGGTGCTGCTGTTTCGTCTTTGAAGCCGGCGTCTTCATCGTCAAATGGAATGTCATCGGCCCGGACATACCTATCTACTACACTTCAGCAACAAGAGCCTTTCCGATCTGGTGGAGTTCTGGTGGATGCTCCTGGTGGTCGGATTTGTTCATGAGAGCTCCCATGGACTCACCTGCAAGCACTACGGGGGCGAAGTCCACAGCATGGGTCTGATGTTCCTTTATTTGACGCCTGCATTTTATGTGGACGTCACCGAATCCTGGGTCTCTGCCAGCCGGATGCAGCGCATGGCCACGATCATCGCCGGAATATGGATCGAGATGATGCTATGCGGCATCGCCGTCATCATTTGGACCAATACGCAGCCGGGTGAATGGATCCACGACTTCTGTTACAAGCTCATTCTGCTCACCGGGATTGCCGTGGTGGTCATCAATCTCAATCCCCTCATCAAACTGGACGGCTATTACTTTTTTACGGAATGGGTGCGCGTCCCCGATCTCAAGGAGCGTTCCACTTCATTTCTCATCGGCTGGATTCAGCGCCATATTTTTCGCCTCCCCGTCGACGTACCCGTGGTCTCCCGGCGGCGGGTGCCGCTATTCGTGCTCTATGCCCTGGTTTCCGGCGCTTACAGCTACCTGCTGCTATGGCTGTTCGTCCGCTTCAGCTACAACGTCTTCTCCCACTGGTTCGCCGAGCTCGCCCTGGTCCCTGCGGCGGTGCTGGCGTTCGTCATCTTTCGCTCCCGGCTGCGCGGGCTCAAAGACTTCGTTCTGGGCTTCTTCCGGACCAAGGCACGCGAGGGGGCTTTCCGCCTCACGCCTCTGCGCGCGGTCGCTGGGGATCGCCTTACTCGCCCTTCTCTTTGTGCCCATCATGCGCGAGCGCTTGAATGCCTACTTCGTCATCGAGCCCCGGGACACCCACCAGGTGCATGCCGGCGTTCCGGGAAAGGTCCTGGCGGTCTATGTGAAAGAGGGCGACGCGGTGCGCCGCGGGCAGGTGATGGCCAGGCTGCAGAGTCTGAATGAGGCCAGCGCCAGCGAAGAGGCGGCGGAGCAGGTGGCTTCCTCGCAAGCCCAGGTCTTCTCCGCGGAGCTGCAGCATTCCGGGCTGGGCCCGGCGCTGGTTGCGCAGCAAGCCGCGCGCGGCAGCAGCGTCATCGCGCGCGAAGAGGGCGCACAGCTTGCGGTAAGCGCGCCCGTCGCCGGCGTGGTCGCGACCAGCTGATCCGGAAAGCCTGCTGAACCGTGACGTGACCACAGGTGAGACCCTGCTGACGATCGTCGATCCATCGCAACTGGTGGCGAGGTTGTATATTCCGGTTTCGGAGATGGATCGCGTTCGGGTTGGGGATCCTGTCTCCCTGCAGCTGCCCTCTCAGTTCTCCGAAATCCATGGGCGGCTGGGGACGATGGAAGGCTCAGCCCTGCCCTTGCCGCCTGGCGTCCTGGCCGAGCAGGAGTACAAGGGCATTGCGCTACCCACCTTCTACACCACGCGAATGCCCCTCGGGGAGGCTGGCGAACGGCATGCGGCCCGGCATGAGCGGTCAGGCAAAAATCTTCGGCAGGCGCCGCAGCTCGCCGGACGGATCGCGACCACTTTCGGCAACTGTGCTGCACACCCACTTCTGGTAAACGAAAAAGCAGACTACGGACTTGTGCCGTTGACCTCTAGAAAACGAGAGCGGCATAACGGTTTCCACCGTGGCTCGCCCTTCCCAATGCAGATTGGCCCCTGTTGTTTTAGTTTCCGAAGCGTTGCCAGCCGTGGACAGCTTTGGCGTCGACCAGCTTGGCCAGCAGCCAGCTTTCTGGCTGCGGCTAGATCTTGCTGTGACTTCCAGCAGGCTCTGCTCCGGCTTTCTTCCGCTGGTATCAGGCCGCCATCGCTTCCTTCGGCTTCGACCAGCGGCACCAATCAGCGATTTTTTCTGGATAGCCATATTCGTTACCAATTCAGGAACGACTCTGCGCCGGTCCTCACGCGGTCCGCCGTACTCTCTCTGTCAGTCCAGAACGCCAGCGGACGGCGAACTACCGCTTAGCGCTACGGGGTAAGTGCTTCGGGAGCCTTGGCAGCAACAACCTTGCTGGCCGCGGGCTTGCTGGTGTCAACCTTCGACTTCGTGGACTTGCTCTTGGTTGGGGTGGCGGTCTTCTTGCTGACGAGAGATTTCTTTTCCATAGCCATTGTGGTTTCTCCAGGTTTTGATTTAACTGCTTTACGCAATACCCTAGTGCAAGCACGATGGCCAAACTCCGTGCCTTCGCAGCAAATCTTCAAGTCATCTGAAAACAACAGAAGAGTGATCGTCTGCCGTCGCTGTAGCCGGACATCTTTCGGCCCGCTCCGGCCTATGGGTTAAATTTTAACCCCTATGGGTTAAATAATTAACCCCTATAGCAAGCGATCGCAACTCTAGAGCGAATACTTGCGGCAGAGATACTTCATCCGCTGGGAGTCAAGGTGAAGCAGCCTCGCCGCGGCCGCCTTGCTGCCATCCGAGCGCCGCAGCGCAGCTTCCAGCAGCGCCACCTCCAGCTCCCGGATCTCGTCATCGAAGCGCACGCCGGCTTGGGGAAGCAGAATCGCTTCATGCGCGGTTACGCTCTGCGCCAGCAGTTGCTGGCGGCAGATGCTCGAGACCGATGGTTGGGCCTGGAACCATGATCACCAGCCGCTGGATCAGATTTTCCAGCTCGCGCACATTGCCCGGCCAGGAGTGCTCTTCCAGCGCCGCCAGCGCGTCGGGCGTCAGGCGCTTCTGCTCCAGGCCATTGGCCAGCAGATGGACACGCAAAAAATAGTCCGCAAGCAGGGCGATATCCCCGGATCGCTCGCGCAGCGGTGGCAATTGGATCGGCACCACATGAATGCGGTAGTAGAGGTCTTCGCGGAATTTGCCGCTGCGCACCATCTCTTCCAGCGGCTCATTGGTGGCGCAGATCAGGCGGAAATCGATCTTGCGGCTCTGCCGCCCGCCCAGCCGCTGCACCTGCCGGTCTTCGAGCACGCGCAGCAACTTGGTCTGCAGCGGCAGGGTCAGGGTCGCGATCTCATCCAGAAAAAGGGTGCCTCCGTCGGCCAGCTCAATCTGGCCGGGCTTCGCCTCATTGGCGCCGGTAAATGCGCCTCGCTCGTGGCCGAAGAGCTCCGACTCGATCAGGTTTTCGGGCAAGGCGGCGCAGTTCAGGCTGATGAAGGCTTTGTTTCGCCTGCTGCTCAGGGCAACGATGGCGCGCGCCACCAGCTCTTTGCCGGTGCCGCTCTCTCCGCGCACGATCACGTTGATGCGGCTGTCGGCTACCTGCGAGATGGCGTCGTAGACGCGGCGCATCGCTTCGCTTGCTCCCACCAGGTCTTGAAACTTGCTGCGCTCCAGCACCTGCTGCTGCATGCGCGCGCGTTCCATCTCCTCGATGCGGCCTTCGAGCGTGGTCTTGAGAACCAGGCGCAGCTCAGATGGATCGATCGGACTATGGAAGTGGGCATCGCTTCCGGCTTCGACTGCCTGCTTCTCGACTGCCCGGGCACGCGATCGGCTGAGCGAGATCAGGACCAGGCCGCGCTCCAGGATGCGCAGCTCGCGCAGCACCCGGACGCCGGCATGCGCCTCGTCGCCCTGGGTATCGATATCGACCAGCACGGCCTGCGCCCGCTCTTCACGGACCCAGATCGCGGCGTCTCCGTAGTGGTTGCGGTGGCGCACCCGGTACCAGGGCGCCAGCTCCGCCTCGATTTCTGCCTGAAAGTCCTCATCGGCCGTGATCAGGCAGATCACGGGCAGGGTCTCTTCGGTAGTCGCGGCGCCCGCGGCGATGCAGATTGGGCATGTGTCATTTTACGGAGCAGGCGTCAGATGACTAGAGAAAACGCGCGGGAGCGCGGGGTGTTCTCCAATAATCAGTCCCGAAGGGACGACCTGAACTTAGCCCAGGACGCAGTCCTGGGTTTAAAGAGACCGCACCTGATAACAGTCCCGTAGGGACGGCTGAAATCCGCAGAACTTTCATCCGTCCCTACGGGACTGCTCCCTCTTGCGTTTGGATACCCAGGACTGACGTCCTGTGCTAAGTTCAGGTCGTCCCTTCAGGGACTGGACACACGCGAGAGATGGTTGGAACCCTTCGCACAATCGTTTAGAAGGTAACTTGCGGTCCACCAGAGAGTCTGAGCAGCTAGGTCATCGCTCCCATACCTGCTGTAGAAATAGATACCGGTCACGGTGCTGGTCGGGAGCAGCAGCCGGATCAGCGGTCAGACGCATGACCTGCCAGTTCCCTGCGGCATCATAGGTGGGCCAGTGCGGCACACCGGAGCCGTTCGGATCTCCGCGTCCGGGCAAAGTTCGTCCAGAACGTCTGCATCAGGTCGGAAAGCTTGTAGTCCTCCGGCCTAAACGTCGCTCCCTTGCGCGAATCCAGGTTGCCGAAGACATACTCAATCTCATCGGAGTGGAAGGCCCCGGCTGAGACGGGATGGAAAGGATCTCCCGGCGAGGGGAGCGCGAATAAATACCGGTAGACCGGCGAGCCGCCAGTCCTAACCTGCGCTTCCAGCCATGCCCAGGTGGAATAAACCAGGAACTTGTCACCGGCAAAGTCCTCCGCGGCGCGGCGCGCCTCGGCGTCATCGGTGGCGTGGTACGCCTTGAGGAAATCCTCGAGCGCGCGGCCCAAATTCCTTCTCGGCCGTTGCCCGCAGGCCCTCGACCGTTCCATTTTTCGGGCGCCTTCAAGACATCGCCGATCGATTCATCCTGGTTCCAACCCGCGATCAGGGGCACGTGGGCCTGCTGGCCCGCGGCAAAGATCGCAGGGACCTTCTCGGGCAGGAAGTAGCCGTCGGTATTGGGTTGGAAGTGGCGTTCGTGTGCGGGCTTCGACCGGGCCAGCTTGAGGATCTGGTCGCTGCCGAGGGCGCGCAGCGCGGCCAGGCTGGTGTCGCCGCCCACGCTGCGGATGTAGTCTTCATCCAGCTTCACCGATTCCTCAAGCAGCGGAAAAGATAGTTCCTTGCTGGCAAACGCTCCTCCGCTTTCCCCGATGGCGTGGGCAAACAAACCCTTCGCCAGTGGCGACGCCATCTGCGCGCTCACGGCAAAGGAACCGGCCGACTCGCCGAAGATGGTAACGTTATCCGGGTCGCCGCCGAAGGCGGCGATGTTGCGCCGAACCCACTGCAGGCATGCCAGCTCGTCCATTAGTCCATAGTTGCCGGCGGAGTGGTGGGGATCTTCCACGACCAACTCATGGGTGGCCAGGAAGCCAAAAATCCCCAGACGGTAATTCATTGAGACCACTAACACGCCCTTGCGGGTGAGATGTTCGCCGTCCTGACGCGGCTCCGAGGTGGTGCCGCCGACAAAGCCGCCGCCATAGATCCAGACCATCACCGGCAATTTACCCTTAACTTTCGCAGCAGGCACCCAAAGGTTGAGAGTGAGGCAGTCCTCGCTCTCGCCCGGATCGCGGAAGACCATGTCGCGGAACGGTTCCTGCTGCATACAGCGGAAGCCGAAGCTGGTGGCCTGGCGCACCCCAGCCCACGTGGCTGCCGGTTGCGGGGGTTTCCAGCGCAAGGGACCGACCGGGGGCGCGGCGTACGGGATGCCCAGGAAGTCTCGCGCCTGGCCGTCGGCGCTCATCTTGCCCTGGACCTTGCCCCGGTCAGTCTTGACCACCAGCGGATTGCTGGCCCGGGCCGGCAATACCATCGCGAATACGACTGCGCTGCAAAGATACCTCGCAACAAACCTGATCAATGTCCGCTCCGATCGTGAAGATACAACCGCCTAATCTACCAGATATTCAAGACCCAACGACCTCGCGGGGCGCTGCTACACTCAAAACCACCCATGTCTCTCTATCTGATCGTCGCCGGCGCGGCCTATCTGCTGGGCTCCATCCCATTTGGTTTCCTGCTGGTATGGCTGGTGCGCAAAGAGGATATCCGGGCCAAAGGCAGCGGCAACATCGGCGCCACCAACGTGGTTAGGTCGGGTGCCAAGGGATTGGGCGTTTTAACGTTTGTGCTCGACGGGAGCAAAGGTTACGTCGCAGTAATAGTGGCGGAATTGCTGACTCGGAACCGGGGCCTCGTGATGCTGGCACATGCCGCCATCGTGGCTACATTATTCGTGATTCTAGGCCACATGTTCCCTGCCTGGCTGCGCTTCAAGGGGGGCAAAGGAGTGGCAACCGCCTTTGGCGCCTTCCTCGCGCTTTGCCCCTGGGCCGCGCTCTCCGCGCTGGGGCTTTGGGCAGCTGTCGTCATCCTCACCCGCTATGTCTCGCTGGCTTCGATTCTGGCGGCGGCGGTGCTTCCCTTTCTGATCCTGTGGCTGTCGCCGGGCAGGTACGGGTACGTATCCGGCGCCCTAGTGTTCGTCAGCTGCTGGATGGTGGCGTTGAAGCACTGGCCCAACATCCAGCGCCTGCTACACGGCACGGAGCATCGCTTTTGAGCCGCATTGCCATTGTGGGCAGCGGTTCCTGGGGAACCGCGCTGGCGCTCAGCCTCGCTCGCCGCGGCGATCATTCGGTCGCTCTCTGGTCTCATTCAGCCGCGGTGGCAGAATCCATCCGCAGGCAGGGTGAAAATGTCGCTTACCTTCCCGGCTTCGCTATTCCTCCGCAGATAACCCCGGCGACGGAGCTGGGCTCGGCCGTGGAGGGCGCGCAGATTGTGATCAGCGCCGTACCGTCGCAGCATGTGCGCGAGGTCTACCAGAAGATGGGGCCTTTTCTGGCGCCTGGCCAGCTGATCGTGAGCGCCACCAAGGGTATTGAGGACGGGAGCTTTCTGCGCATGACGCAGGTGATTCAGCAGGTTCTCGGGGAGCGCCATTTGGGGGAACCGTACCGGGGCGCGCTGAGCGGACCGTCGTTCGCCCAGGAAGTGGCGGCCGGCGCGCCTACCGCGATCACCATCGCCTTCGCCGACAGCCGGCTGGCCAACCGGCTGCAGGAAGAGCTGACCGCGCCCGGGCTGCGGATTTACACCAACGATGATGTGATCGGAGTGGAGCTCGGCGGCGCGCTCAAGAATGTGATTGCCATCGCCGCGGGCATTGCCGCCGGGCTGGGACTGGGCCACAACAGCGCGGCGGCGATCATCACCCGCGGGGTGGCCGAGATCACCCGGCTGGCGGTCGCTTGCGGTGGGCGGCGGGAGACGCTGGCCGGTCTTTCCGGGCTGGGAGATCTGGTGCTCACCTGCACCGGTCCGCTTTCCCGCAACCGGTCGGTCGGGGTGGAGCTCGGCCGGGGGCGGCTGCTCCCCGCAATCCTGGACCAGCTACAAGGCAAAGTCGCAGAAGGCGTACGAACCACCTCCGCCGCGCTCGGGCTGGCGCAAGCCCACGGTGTAGAGATGCCCATCACCGAGCAGATGGCGGCTATTCTGGAGCATGGCAAGTCGCCGCAGGACGCGATTCGCGAGCTGATGGCGCGACCCGGCCGCGATGAGTGAACAGATAAACCTTGCTTCGGGATTTCTCCTAACCACGGACCAAAGGGTGCCCCATATCTCGCTCGTTTTTCGCGAGATATGGGAGACCACGGCGCTCAACGGCCGTTCCTCTGCACTATTTACAACAACCCTCAAGGTTCGTGGTCTCCCACATCTCGCGAAAAACGAGCGAGATATGGGGCACCCTTTGGTCCGTGGTTAGGAGAAATCCCAAAAGCGGGCTAGTACACTCAGGTCATGCCGTATCGAGATGCCTGGTAGATGATTCAGACCCTTTTTGGCAGCCTGGAAGAGCCCGAGAAAAAGAGCATATTCGACCGCATGAAGGAGGCTGTCTCGCGCACGCGGGAGACGCTGGCCGAACGGATCGAAGACATCGTCGCCCTGACCCATGAAGTGGATGAAGCCGCCCTGGAAGAGCTGGAGATGAGTCTGTTGGCTTCGGACTTAGGCGTGGGGACCTCGGCGGAGATCGTCGCCGCCTTGCGCGCCCGGGTCAAACGGCACGAGGTGCACAATGGCGCGGAGTTAAAGGCGCTGTTAAAAACCGAAATCCAGGCCATACTGGACGCCCGGGAGGAAGAGGACTTCTTCAAGCCCAAGTACACGGCGCCGCCCCGGGTGATCATGATGGTGGGCGTGAACGGCACCGGGAAGACAACCACTACGGGGAAGCTGGCATTTTATTACCGGCGCCAGGGCAAGACGGTTTTGCTGTGTGCCGCCGACACCTTCCGCGCCGCGGCCATCGAGCAGCTGGAGGTTTGGGGCCAGCGCACCGGTGTGGAAATGATCAAGACCAAGCAGGGTGGAGACCCATCCGCCGTGCTGTTCGATGGCATGCGGGCGGCCCAGGCGCGGGGCACCGATGTGCTGATTGTGGACACCGCGGGCAGATTACATACCAAAGACAACCTGATGGCCGAGCTAAGCAAGATGCGCAGAACCGCGCAGCGCATCGTTCCCAGCGCGCCGCACGAGGTGCTGCTGGTGATGGATGCGACGACCGGGCAGAACGGATTGCAGCAGGCCAGGCTCTTTACCGAGTCGGCGGGAGTGACGGGGATTGTGCTGACCAAGCTGGACGGCACGGCCAAAGGCGGCATTGCCGTAGCCATTGCCCGGGAGCTCAAGGTACCCGTGCGCTACGTCGGGGTGGGCGAGAAGCTGGAAGACCTTTTGCCCTTCGACAGCAAGGCCTTTGTAGACTCCATGCTCGACAACTGAGCAGGCCACTATGGCAGAGCCTCACGAGCAAATGGACGATAAGTGGATGGAGCTTGCCCTGGGGCAGGCGGAGCAGTCCGTCGGTCTTGCCTCGCCCAACCCGGCGGTGGGGTGCGTGCTGGTGGCGGGCGACGGCTTGGTAGGCGAAGGCTTCCATCAGTACGAGCGGCGGGATCACGCGGAGATTGTTGCCCTCCAACAGGCCGGCCCTCGGGCGCGCGGCGCAACCGCCTACGTGACGCTTGAACCCTGCAGCCACCACGGGCGAACCGGACCCTGCGCGGATGCGTTGTTAGCCGCGGGCGTGGCCAGGGTGGTGGTGGCCACGGAGGATCCCAATCCTCTGGTTGGTGGCACGGGCATTGCCAAGCTGCGCGCCGGCGGGGTGGAGGTGCGCGTGGGCGTGCTGCAAGAGCCTGCCCGCGCGCTCAACGATGGCTTCGCCCGGTACATCACCACGTCGCTACCTTTTGTAACCATGAAGGTTGCCGCTACTCTCGACGGGCGCATTGCGCCCGCGCAGCGCTCCGGCAGCGGCCCGTATTGGATCACGGGCGAAGCGGCGCGTGGCGAAGTGCACCGCATGCGGCATGCCGCGGATGCGATCTTGGCCGGGGTGGGAACGATTCTCGCCGACGATCCGTTGTTGACCGATCGCAGCCACCGGCCGCGGAGGCGCCCTTTGCTGCGGGTGGTGCTGGACTCCACCCTGCGTACTCCGCTTGACTCTCAGCTGGTGAAGACGGCCCAGCAAGACGTTCTCATCTTCTTCAGCCATGCCAGCCTAACCACGCAGCAGGCGCTGGCGGCGCGCGGAGTTCGGCTCCAGCAGATCGAGCATGACAGCGCGCACATCCCTTTGCGCGAGGTACTTCAACGCCTGGGAGAGCTGGAGACCACCAGCCTGGTCCTGGAAGGGGGCGCGGAAGTTCACACCACCGCCCTCAAGCAGGGCCTGGTGGATAAACTCATGCTGTTTTACGCGCCCAAATTTCTCGGGCAGACGGCGGTCCCCATGGTCGGCTCTAGCGAAGGGCTGCCGCCGATCCGGGAGTATGCGCTGAAGCGATTCGGCGAGGATTTTGCCTTCGAGGCATACCTGCGCAATCCATGGTGATCTAATTAAGTCGATATGTTTACCGGGCTGATAGAAACCACAGGAAGTGTGCTCGCGGTCGAGCAGCGCGAGGGCTCGAGGCGGATTGCGATTGCCGGCCCCATCGGTAATGGCATCGCCCTGCGCACGGGTGACAGCATCGCGGTGAGCGGTGTGTGCCTGACGGCGGTCGATATCGAGCCGGACGCCAGCCCACCCCGCTTTCATGCCGACCTGGCGGCGGAGACGGTGGCTCGCACTTCCCTCTCGCTGCTTGCGCCAGGATCGCTCGTGAACCTGGAGCTGCCCACGCCGGCGGGTGCCCCCCTGGGCGGCCATGTGGTGCAGGGCCATGTCGATGCCACGGGCACGTTATTGAGCCTGGAACCGGTCAATGCCCCCGTCGATGCGCACGCCGCTCCGGATCTGACCGATTGGTGGCTCAAGGTGGCGGTCCCTGCGCCGGTGCGCCGGTTTATGGTGGAAAAGGGCTCGATCGCCATTGAAGGAATCAGCCTGACCATCGCTCGATGGGAACCAGACGTTGGTGTCGTGCACGTTGCCATCATTCCCCACACCTACGCGCGGACCAATCTGCACACGCTGCATGCGGGTCAGCCGGTTAATATTGAGGCTGATGTGTTGATCAAATATATGGAGCAACGCTCGCTCAAACCCAGCTTTGAGCTTAGTCTTGGATACCTGATTGCCAATGGGTACTGAGTCGATTTCTCGTGCGCCCCAGTGCTATCATCAGGTTGTGCCGGGTCCTACGCGGCGCAACCCCGCCAACCCCGCCAGGTCCGGAAGGAAGCAACGGTAACGGGTCAGTGCGTGCGCAGTAGGTTGCCCGGTACAAACGAAAGCCTGTGATCCTTCCAGCCCACCCACTCCCTATTGTCCCCGCGCCTTTGCCAAGTTCCCTGCAGTCGAAATACGGAGAAGACTATTGACCATCGAACTGCGTCCGCGTGCCTCACGGCGGGCCAAGATCAGCGCTCTGGGAACTTATGTGCCTCCGCGCATCCTTAACAACGCCGATCTGGCAAAAATGGTAGACACCTCCGACGAGTGGATCATGCAGCGCCTCGGGATCCGGGAGCGCCACCTGGTTGAGCCAGGGATGGCTACCAGCGACATGGCGGTTGAAGCGGCGTGCCGGTGCCTGGCGCAGCGAGGCATCCCGGCCAGCGAAGTAGAAGTGGTCATCGTCGCCACGGTAACGCCCGACATGTTCTTTCCGGCGACCGCCTGCCTGGTCCAGGACAAGATCGGCGCCCATGGTGCCTGGGGTTTTGACCTATCGGCGGCATGCTCCGGTTTTCTTTACGCGTTACAGGTGGGTGCCAAGCTGGTCGAGTCGGGTGCGCACTCCAAGGTCATGGTTATCGGCGCCGACACCATGTCGTCGATCATCGACTACACCGACCGTGCTACCTGCGTGATCTTCGGCGATGGCGCCGGCGCGGTCCTGATCGAACCTACGGAGCAGGGCGAAATCGGGTTGATCGACTTTCACCATGAGATCGACGGCTCCGGTGCGGCGGCGCTGAATATGCCCGCCGGCGGCAGTCTCCATCCTGCTTCCCCTGAGACCGTCGCGGGCAGAATGCACTACGTGCACCAGGATGGCCAGGCAGTCTACAAATATGCCGTGCGCAAGATGGTGGAGACCACAACCAAGGTGCTGCATGCCAACAACATCACTGCCGACCAACTCGGCTGCTTCATCCCTCACCAGGCGAACAGGCGCATCATTCTTTCCACAGCCGAACGGCTGGGGCTGCCGCTCGACCGGGTGATCATCAATATCGACCGCTTCGGCAACACCACCGCCGCGACGATTCCCCTGGCCATGCAGACGGCGCTCGATGAGCATCGTTTGCAGCGGGAAAGCCTGGTGCTGCTGGCCTCGGTTGGCGCCGGTTTCACCGTAGGCGCATGCCTGCTTCGCTGGGAGTTTTAGAAGCACACTAAAGCGTCGAACGTGTCGCAAAATTGCCCAGGACGATAGTCAAATAAGCGCTAGACGTTGTCCTGGCAGTAGAAATCTAAGAAGATGACTGGTCCTCTGCAGTCCGACGCCTGAAAACGTCATTGAGCGTAGCGCCTCACAGATTTATCGCGTACACCACGATTGACGGCCGGAGTCGAAGGACCCCCAGCGCTATCTTCCATGCCTCGGAACTTTCAACCATCCCTGGCGGACTCGCCAGGTCTTTGCCGAGAAATAGAATTCTGCATCATACCGGCCTACGTCTACATTCTCCCCGGCCATGCAGGCATCAAGTGCTTACCCAGCAGATCTGTCCCGGGCCGGTGGTTGAAAAGCTCCGGCACATGGGTAAGATGAGCGCCGTCGGGTCCTTGACTCCGCGCCTCAAGCAGTGGTGTCACGCGATAAATCTGTGGGCGCTCCGCTAGGATGACGATTTTGTGGGAGTTTCGACAAGGGCTGGATCCGACAGACAATCTTGTGCCGAGTGGCCTTCACTTCGCGCTGAGCGCGGCTTCCTGGGGAGCGGCGGTCTGCCGCCGCTGGCTTCGAAACTTCCATAGCCCGTACAAGATACCCACCACTATCAAGCCCAGGTATATCCACATGATGGTGGTGCTCCAGCCGGCAAGGTAGTGACGGAAGGCGCGGGCCACGGCGCGGCCGTAAAGTCGCGGCAAGCCAGGCCACAAGCGAATAACGAAACGTCCTCGCCAGGCTGAAAGAAATCAGGAACCTTCTGCGCGAGACTCCCAGGGCGCCCGCGGCCAGCAGGATAGGCGTCAGCGGAAACGGCGGCGGAATCAATGCCGAGGTGGTGACGGCAAGTGTGCCGTTCCTCTCTACCCAACCGGACAGCCGTTTCGCAAAGCGCTTGGGCAGGTAACGGTGGAGCGCCGCCTCTCCTCCTTTGGAGCCCGTGCCCCAGCTGAGGTAGCCGCCGAGGATGGACCCCACCGTGGCCGCAATAGCCGCCAACACAGGGTTTGCACCATGGGCCACTAATAGGATTAGCAGCAGATCGGTGCTGCCCGGGACGGGCAGCGGAATAATCGACGAATCGATCGCCGACACGACGAAAAGGCCCATGGTGCCGAAGCCCATAAGCCAGTGCAACCCATGCGTCGGATGAACGGCTTGTGCGGACCTTACGCCCTGCTTCGCGACCTCATGGCCTGCGGATATCTGATCCATTGCCCCATTTGACGCGAAAAGGCGCACTCACGGACGAATCGGCGCGAAAAAGCCTGAATTTAGAGCAAAGCCAGGGGCGGCGCCGGCGGCAGGGCCCCACAGGCGGCCGCATAGCGGTAGAAGCCGTCGATTCCCTGCAGGCAGGCATCGTCCAATACGTAATGAATATTGTTGGTCAGATAAAATCGGATGGTCTCCGGCGGAACCGCGATGCGGGCCGACCACTCGCTCACCAGGTCTTCCAAGTGCTCCAGCCCATGATCCCGCGAGGACTGCAGATCCTCGATCAGATCCGCGGCGCGGGCGCCGGTCTCCTCCAGGGCGCTCGCGCGTAGCGCCCAGAAAGCAGAGATCCAGGGCAGGCCGGTGAAGCCATGCCACTCATGCGCAAGGTCCAGGTAAAGCAGCGGCTCACCGGTCCTCGCCGCGCGCGCATCTTTCTCTTCCAACGCCAGCAGGGCCGGATCGCCGATCAGCAACGCCGCATCCGCCACCGCCAGCATGGATTCGAGATCGGGCCGCTGAGGAACAAACTCCACCGGGACTTTCCAGAAGACGTCGAAGAGGATGCGGGTGTAAACACAAGAGGTGAGCGAAGAAGTGTCCAGCGCGACCGTGCGCACCGCGCTTACGCCCCGCGGCGGACGCACCACCAGGATGATGGAGCGCACCCGGTCGAGTGCGGCCACGGTGCAACCTGGCACCACCAGCAGCGACGGCGTGGTGGCGTAGGCAGCGATGGGGACCAGGCCGATATCTGCTTCGCCCGCGGCCAGTTCCGCCGCACAGCGCGAGGGCGTGGTGTAGCCAACCTCATAGCGCACGCGCAAGCGGCTGCGCCCAGGTTCATGCTCGAAGTCCCACATCAAGGGAGCGGGGTTGAGGAAGTTGATCGCCGCCATGCGCAGGGGGCGCTGAGTCTGTCGGAGTGTCACCAATTAGTGTATCTTGCAGCTCTTGACATCGAACCCTGGCCCGGCTAGTCTCGCCCCACCAACAATACCGATGCATGCCACGGCCGTCTATATAAGCAATGAATGCATTCGACCCATCGTCTTCCCCGGCGCCGTCTCTCCCGCTGCACCTGGCATCGGAGAACCGGCTTGCCTGGATTGCTCTCGCGCTGACGCCGGGCCTGGGACCTAAGCGAATCCTTAAGGCCGCGCAGGCCTTGCAGGATATATCGCGCCTGTTCGCACTTTCGTTGACTCAACTCGAAGGCTTGAATTTTCCTGCTGAATGCCGCACAGTTCCTTTTCAGTGGCAAAGCGCGCATCGACGCGGAGCAGGAGCTGCTGCGGATGCGCGAGCAGAGGCGGCGTCATCCTCACCTACGAGGAAGAAGATTATCCCGACCGGCTGCGGGAGATTTTTGACCCGCCTCCTGTGCTTTGGGTATTGGGCAATGTGAAGCTGTTGTCTCGCCCGGCGATCGCGGTGGTGGGCACGCGTCACCCCACGCCTTACGGTACAGGCATGGCGGAGATATTGGCGCGCGACCTGGCCAGCCGCAAGATGGTGATACTCAGTGGAATGGCGCGAGGCATCGACACCGCGGCGCATCGCGGCGCTTTGGCCGGCAAAGGGAGGACCGTTGCCGTCTGGGGCACGGGCATCGACGTGATCTACCCTAAAGAAAATAAATCGCTGGCCGAGGATATTCTCGCGGCCGGAGGAGCCATCGTCTCGGAGTACAGATTGGGCACCTTTCCCGCGCCACAAAATTTTCCCAAGCGCAACCGCATCCTGAGCGGGATCAGCGTCGGGGTGCTGGTGGTGGAAGCGGGCGAGAACAGCGGCACCCGGGTCACCGCGCGCTGCGCGCTGGAGCAGAATCGCGATGTCTACGCGGTGCCCGGCAACGTGACCAGCAAGAATGCCTGGGGACCCAACACATTGATAAAGCAGGGCGCCAAGCTCGTCGCGACCTGGGAAGACGTGTGGGAGGAACTGCCCACACAGGTGCGCCTGCAACTGGAAGCGGAGGCAGGTTTTGCATCGCCGGACAGGGATGCTGCATCGATTGTTGAGGAACTTCCGCTGCAGCAGCCGGAAAAGATCGTGCTGAGCGTGTTGCGGCACGATGAAGCTGTGCAGCTGGACGAGCTTATCGAAAAGCTCGAGTCCAGGCTGACCTCGTCGGAAATCTTCACCGCTCTCTTCGAGCTCGAGATGGCCAGCCAGATCAAGCAACTTCCTGGCAAGAACTACGTCAGACGCATGTAGGCTGGCGCCGCCCTGTGCATAGGCTTCCGCAAAAGGAAGCACCGTGGCCGCCGCATGCAGACGCGGCAAGTTGCAGACACAGCAGGAGAAAGCGCTTCCTGTGATGGGTTGATGGCAAGCTGCGTTAACGATGCGGATCACGATCAGTAAATATCGTTGAAGCTGACAGGTGGTACAGTCAGTCCCATTGGAGGAGCTTTTTCCGCACTTGGGACGAAAGTTGTAGGAGTGAGCCAGCGATCTACTTGACAAAGCTGGCGAGGAAGCGCGCGCATCATGAGTAAGCTTCCAAAAACATCGAAGTCATACGCGGTTTAGAGTTCTTCATCGGGTTTAAGGAAAGCAATGAGTAAATCTCTGGTGATCGTCGAATCGCCCGCCAAGGCAAAGACGATCAACAAATATCTCGGAAAAGACTTCACCGTCGAAGCTTCCGTCGGGCACATCAAAGATCTGCCGAAGAACAAGATCGGCGTGGATCTGAGCGACGGCAGCTTTGCGCCCGAGCTCATCGTCATTCCGGGAAAAGAAAAGGTCGTCGACCGGCTGAAGAAACTGGCGAAGGCGGCCAACGTTATTTATCTGGCGCCCGACCCTGACCGCGAAGGCGAAGCGATCGCCGCGCACCTGGAGGATGAGCTGCGCGGCCTGTCCAAGAGCAACTCGATCCGCCGCGTGACCTTTAATGAGATTACGTCTAAGGCGGTGCACGACGCCTTTGAACATGCGCGGGATGTCGACCGCAACCTGGTGGATGCGCAGCAGACACGGCGCGTGCTCGATCGCATCGTGGGTTACCAGATCTCGCCTTTGCTGTGGGACAAGGTTCGCCGTGGACTGTCCGCGGGCCGGGTGCAGACCGTAGCGCTGCGACTCATTGTTGAGCGGGAGCGCGAGATCAAGGCCTTTGTGCCGGTCGAGTATTGGACGCTCGACGCCCAGCTCAGCCCGGCAAACGATAAGACTGAGTTCACCGCGCGCTTCACCGGCATCGATGGAGAGAAGGCCGACGGTGGAGACGGTAGACGCTCCTTCCCTGCCCACCAAAGAGCGGATGGACGCGGTCGTCGCTGCGCTTGAGAAAGCTCAGTGGTCGGTACAGAACGTAGACAAGAAGGAGCGCCGCCGCAATTCAACTGCGCCCTTTACCACCAGCAAGCTGCAGCAGGATGCTTCGCGCCAGCTGGGCTTCAGCGTCCGGCGCACCATGGGTGTAGCGCAGCGGTTGTATGAAGGCATCGAGCTGGGCAGCGAAGGCGCGGTAGGACTCATCACTTACATGCGTACGGATTCCACCCGGGTATCGCCCGATGCCATCGCCGAGGCGCGCCAGTGGATCGAGCAAACGCACGGCAAAGACTATCTGCCGCCGGCGCCCAATAGCCTTCAAGAGCAAGAAAGACGCGCAGGATGCGCACGAGGCAATTCGTCCCACCAGCGTTGCCCTTCATCCCGAAGAGATTAAGCACTATCTCAGTGACGAACAGTTTCGTCTTTACCGGCTCATCTGGCAGCGCTTTGTGGCCTCGCAGATGGTGCCCGCGGTCTTTGACCAGACCACGGTGGAGATCTTGGCCAAGGCGGACCGAAGCTATAACTTCCGGGTGACGGGCTCGGTGATGAAGTTCGATGGTTTCCTCAAAGTCTACGAGGAAGCAAAAGAGAAGAAAGACGATGAGGACGAGGAGCTGAAGAACCGGCTGCCCGCGCTCGAAAACGGGCAGGCGCTGGCGCTGAATGCCCTGCTGCCCGAAGAGCACGCCACCGAGCCGCGGCCTCGTTTCAACGAAGCCTCGCTGGTAAAGGAGCTGGAAGAGCGCGGCATTGGGCGGCCTTCCACATATGCCACTATCATCAATACCATTCAGGAACGCGAATACGTGCAGAAGGTGGGCGTGGGCAGAGGGCGCCAAATTTGTGCCCACCGAGATCGGCTTTGTGGTCACCGATCTGCTGGTGGCCAACTTCCCCTACATCTTCGACCCGCAATACACCGCCAGGCTCGAAGAAGAGCTGGACGACATCGAAGACGGCAAAGAAGCGTGGACCACGCTGCTGGGTGGTTTTTACGGGTATTTCGAAAAAGAGCTCGAGCATGCCGCCAAGCACATGGAAAATATCAAGCGGATGGAGAAGCCGACCGACGAGAAGTGCGATGTGTGCGGCTCTCCCCTGGTCTTGAAGTGGGGTAAGTTCGGCAGCTTCTTCGCTTGCAGCACGTACAACAAGAAAGATCCCAACAGCTGTACCTTCACCAAGGAGAACTTCGCCGCCAAGCCGGAGATGAATACCCAGGAGGGGCAGGATGCGGAGCAGACGGAAGAATACTGCGAAGCTTGCGGCCGGGTCATGGTGCTGAAGCGGGGACGCTTTGGCGCATTTATGGCGTGCCCTGGTTACAGCGAAGATCCGCCCTGCAAGACGACCCGGAAGCTGACCCAGAAACAGCAGCAAAAAGCGCCGATCCCGCTGGATGAGAAGTGCCCGAAGTGCGGGGAGCAACTGGTGCTGCGGAACGGCCAGTATGGAGAGTTCGTCTCCTGCAGCGGTTATCCCAAATGCAAGTACATCAAGCAGAACCTGATCGAGGGCATGAAGTGCCCGAAGTGCGGCACCGGAGACATTGCGGAGCGCAAAGCGCGCCGCGGCAACCTCTTCTATGGCTGCACCAACTACCCCAAATGTGACTTCACTTCGAACGCCAAGCCGGTGGTGGAGCAATGTCCGGAATGCGATAGTCCCTACCTGTTGGAGAAGACGCGGTCCACCGGGGTTTACCTGGTTTGTCCCAACAACCGCAAGTCAGCCGCTGAAGAGGACGAGGCGCCGAAGAAACGGGCCAAGAAGGGCGGGGAAGGGTGCGGCAGAAGAACTGCCTGGGCAGGTGGTATGTACCTACTCCCGAAAGATCGCGGAGCCGCAGCTGGAGTCGATTGAGGCAATGCGCTACCAGACCAAGGCAGAGGCGCTTCCCGTCGCTTGAGTGGGGTCAAAACGGCCGTCCCTCCGGCTCTTGCCAGGATGCGGGGGCAGAGCGTACAACTCAATGGGGCGGTCCATTCCACTAATTCGATCCCATGGAGCCAATATGAAATTGTTTCTCGTGGTTTTAGCACTCTCGTCCATGCCGGCAATGGCAGCGGATATGAGCGGCATGAAGGTCTCTGGTTACATCAGCGACTCCGGTTGCGGAGCCAAGCACAACGCCAGCGCCCCCAATGCGGCCTGCGTAAAGAAGTGCATCGACGGAGGCGCAAAGCCGGTCTTTGTTGATGATGCCAAGAAGACGGTGTACACCATCGACGATCCTGATTCGGTCAAGGGTCATGATGGCCACCACGTCAGCGTAGTCGCCAAGGTCAACGACACGGATAAGACGATCCACATCACAAAGTAACGATGCTGGCCGATCAGGGCGCCACGCCCAGCACCTCGGAGATGCACTAACTCCATCTCCCGCTACCTGGCGGCAGTATCCGCGGCGATACTGCCGCGACTTCCCCTTCGCTTATAGCTCGGCATCGCTTCGTCGATGCCATAGAGGCATCCATCTGCTAATGGGAGGATAGGAAGGAATGCAGGAATCTAACCCAGTTATGGCAAAGGCTACCTGGAACGGCAAAGTGATCGCGGAAAGCGATACCGTCGAAATGGTTGAGGGCAATATCTACTTCCCGGAAAGTTCCCTTAAGCGGGAGTACTTCCGTCCCAGCTCCACGATTTCTACCTGTCCCTGGAAGGGGCAAGCCAGATACTACAGCCTGTTAGTCGACGGACAGGAAAATCAAGATGCCGCCTGGTACTATCCGGACCCTAAACCTGCAGCCCGCAACGTCAAGAACCATGTAGCCTTCTGGCGCGGAGTTGAAGTCGAAAAGTAGCATGAGCGGCATGGCTGCCATGCTCCTGAGCCTGATGATGCTGCCTCCCGGCAGGGTATTTGCTGCCCAGTCGAACCCCACTCCACCCCCGAGCACTCCGCAAAGAGATCTTGAGGTTTTGCGGCGGCTGGAAGAAGAGTATTTGCGGGCGGAGATCGAAGACGATACCGCGATCGCGGGGACGATTCTTGCGGACGACTACGTCGGGCTTAAACCCGATGGCTCAACTTTCAGCAAATCCGATGTGCTCAGCCGCCTTGGGCGGCACGAACGCCGTCGTGAGCCTTACCTGATTACCGCCACGAATATGCGGCAGCACTTGTTTGGCGATCGGCCTGTGTGACCTACACCAAGGTCTACACCAAGCCCGGCAGCCAGGCCGCTTTCAGCGAGAACGTCCTGCATCTGCTTATCCGGCGGGATGGAATCTGGCGTCTTCAGCTCAGCAGCCCTCTGCCGGCGCCTAAGCCGTGACAAAGAACTGCAGATCCTCGGCTGCCCCGGATTTCCTGTCGAGGTTGGTGACGCCGCAATCTTCATGCGGTTTTCCTTACAGAAAACCGCACACGCTGGTCTCTCCAGTGCAGCTAGCAGGAAATCCGGGTACGCTCGGGATGACAAAGGGGATAGCAGCGCTCTCCTTGGGATTTGTGGTTGTAATTACACCATCAAATTAAATGGAGCGTCACCCTCCCCTTTGCCATTGCTACCGTCACACAAAATGGAAGCGCCGCCCTCCCCTTTGTCATCCCGAGCTAACTTGCCTGCGGCAAGTCGAGGGAGGAATGAACAACGCGAAGGTTGATTGGGGGAATGTAAGTGTCACAAATGAATTGTCATCCCGACCGGAGCGAACCCGGAAATCCGGGTGAGCGGAGTGGAGGGACCTGCGGTTCGCTCGACGAGCATCCAACTCAACCGGAAGCCCACTTGTTGTTCATTAGGAGCGCAGCCGGATTTCCTGTTCGCGGCGCCAGAGAGGGCAGCGTGTGCGGTTTTCAGTAAGGAAAACCGCATGGAGTTCGCGACGTCACCAACCTTGACAGGAAATCCGGGGCAGCCGAGGGATCTGCAGTTCTCTTCACCGGCCCACGCTCACTGCGGGGAGTCACGGAATCGGTTCCCCGCCTGCCTCCTGTGACGCTGTTTTTGGTTTTCCCCCACCTATCTCTGGGATAATGAAGCCACTCTGGCGTTCTGAACTGGCGGCCGCTGCTGGCAGTATGTGCAGGCGGCAAGCACCGCGTGTCCCCGATGAAGCCACTCGTACTGGCACTGACCCCGACTCGCAACCGTCGCCTAAATGAAGTCATCGGCATGGTGCTGCTGGTGGCCGCGAGCCTCCTTTTCCTCGCACTGGCCTCCTATCATCCTACGGACCCCTCCTTCAACACCGTGGGCAGGCACGGCAGATCCACAACTGGACCGGGCTGGTGGGCGCCTCGGTCAGCGACGTGCTGCTGCAGCTGGAAGGGGTCGCCGCCTTCCTGCTCCCCCTCCTGCTGGGAGCGCTGGGGTGGACGTGGCTGCGTTCGCGCCCTGCCGGCTCCCCCTCCGCGAAAGCCTCAGGGGTTCTGCTCTACCTGCTGTTTGCGCCGGCACTGTTCGGCCTGATACCCGGCCATCTCCGCTGGATGCACGCCTTGCCGCTGGAAGGCCTGACCGGCCGGCTGGTGGTGGATACGCTGGTGCATTACCTCAACTTTCCCGGCGCGGCCATCGTGATCGTGAGCATGGTGGTGATCGCGCTCTACCTGTCCACCACCTTCAGCTTCAGCACGGCGCAGCAGTGGCTGGCGATTCGCTTCGCCTTCGCGCTAGCCTGGCGCGACCGTATGCGCAACTGGCGTACCGCCTGGGCGAAACGGGCGACGCGCGCGGAAAAGAAGGCACTGCAAAACGCATGGCCGCGCAAGCACCGCAGCAACCGCGGGTGGAGGACGAAGGAGAGGATTCCCACTACACGGCGCGCCGCCTTTGCCGATGTAAGCGCTGCCGAGCCGGCAGCGACGCCGAGGCGAGCCGCACACCCCATCCCTCTGGAACCAGATGCCGCGCACCAGTATCCCTGACCGGGAGCCGGAACCGGTCGAAGAGGACGAGATCGAGGCGGCCGATCCTGCGCAGTCTGCGGCCAAGTCACCGGTGGCCGCCATCCGCTTTCCGCCCACCAGGAGCAACAGGCCATTTCCGTAAAAGGACGCGCCGATGCGGATGCCCGGCCGGTCACCCTGGCTCCCCGCTCCGTCAGCGGCTTCCGGCTGCCGCCGAGCACGCTGCTGCACCGCAGCGACGAGTCGCAGGTGGTGCGCGAAGACGAGCTGCGCAGCCAGGCCCGCATACTGGTCGAAAAATGCGCCGAGTTCGACGTTCGCGGCCAGGTGGTGCAGATCAATCCCGGCCCCGTGGTCACCACCTTCGAATTCCGGCCCGAAGCCGGCGTCAAGTACAGCCGCGTGACCGGCCTGGCGGAAGATCTATGCCTGGCCATGCGCGCCGAGAGCATCCTGATCGAGCGCATGGCGGGCAAGAGCACCGTCGGCATCCAGGTGCCGAATCACGAGCGCGAAACCATCTGGCTGCGCGACGTGATCGAAGCGGAAAACTTCACCCAGACCAAGTCCAAGCTGACCCTGGCCATGGGCAAGGACATCAACGGCCGCATCGTCACCGCCGACCTGGCCACCATGCCGCACGTGCTGATCGCCGGCTCGACCGGCTGCGGCAAATCGGTGGCCATCAACGCCATGATCATGTCCGTGCTCTACAAGGCCACGCCGCAGCAGGTCCGGCTGATCCTGGTCGATCCCAAGCGCGTGGAACTGGGCATGTATGAGGGCATTCCGCATCTCTTCACGCCCATCATCACCGAGCCCAAGCTGGCCGCCAACGCCCTGCGCAACGCGGTCCGCGAGATGGAGCGGCGCCTGAAGCTGCTGGCCTCGCGCAGCGTGCGCAATATCGACCAGTACAACAAGCTCTTCGAGAACCAGACGCCCAGCCTCTTCGAGGATGCGGAACGAGGAGCAGCCGCTGCCCTACATCATCATCATCATCGACGAGCTGGCCGACCTGATGATGCTCGATAGGGCCAACGTCGAAGAATCCATCACGCGGCTGGCGCAGATGGCGCGCGCCGTCGGCATTCACCTGGTGCTGGCCACGCAGCGGCCCTCGGTCGACGTGATTACCGGCCTGATCAAGGCCAACGTGCCCACGCGCATCTGCTTCCGCCTGGCGACCAAGGTCGACTCGCGCACCATCCTCGACTCCAACGGCGCGGAGGCGCTGCTGGGCCGCGGCGACATGCTCTTCCTGCCGCCGGGGACCTCGCGCCTGCAGCGCCTGCACGCTCCCTTTGTCACCGAGAAGGAAATCGCGGCCGTGGTCGAGTTCTGGAAGAACCAGGGCCAGGCGGAGTATGTCCAAGGCTTCCTCGAGTCGCCCCGAGACGAAAAGGGCCGGGACCTGGATGCGGAGCCGGAAGATGGCGACGGCAACGACGAATGTTCGACGATGCGGTGCGCCTGGTGCTGGAGTTCGGCAAGGCCTCCACTTCCCTGCTGCAGCGCCGCCTGCGCATCGGCTACGGCCGCGCCGCGCACCTGATCGACATGATGGAGCGCGACGGCATCGTCGGCCCTGCCGACGGCTCGAAGCCGCGCGAGATTCTCAAGCCTCCCGATTGGCTCAACCAGATAGAGCCGGCGCTGCGCTAGCTCACTGTTTCGCAGACGATAGAAATCCAAGAAGACGCTGGTTTTTTTGCATCTCCAACCCCCCACAAAAACGTCATCCTGACCGGATGTGACTTTTTTGATTTGTCGCGTTTTTAACGCACTCCAACCATAATGTTTTTCGATCCTCACAAGACCGTCATCCTGAGCGAAGCGCCTGGCAGATCCATTGCTTAACAGAGGGTTTATAGCGCGCAGTCGAAGGACCCCGAGGATGCTTGCTGGCCGATGCTCTTCAGGGCTTTCCGGCCACCAACCATAAAGAAATCAAAAAAGTCACAACCTCTGACCGGAGCGCCTCACAGATTTATCGTGTGACACCCAGCGCTGATGGCGGTGATTCTCAGCTTCCTCACTTGTTTCGAAAGGACACCTCCGTGCTAGCTGCGCAGCCGGAGCCAGTCTTTCTGGTAGGCAAAGCTGACCCCGAGCAGCAGCACGCCGAGCGCCAGAAAAGTGAGCACACGATAGCCCTGGCTCTCACTGCCGATGCCATTCAGGAAGACCATCCCGATACTCAGTGCGAGCACAATAAGGGCCTGCCAACGGAGAAAAGCACTGCGCCGCAGAAAGCCCACGGTCATGAGAGCAGCGCCGTATAGCATGCACCAGGCGCTATAGCTGAACCCCGCGTCGACGGAACGCTGCTCAGCGTGTCCGTAGCCCCAGCAATAGTCGTGAGAGAAGCCCGCTCCACAAAACCAGTAATGGTGAATCTCCAGGCTGACCGCAAGCAGCAGCGTGAGGCTGAATGCGATGGCGGAGAAGCCGGCGAGGTAAGTCCTGACTAAGCCGCGCTCGGAGCCGAGACTCAGGCGGGTAACCGCGGCGAAAACCGCGGCGCCGATCAAGCTGGTGGCAAAGTGCATGTTGGCGGCCACCGCCAACGGATGCGACGGCCCTCCGATCCAGTCCACCAGGAGAGAAAAGAAGGCCAGCGCCAGCACCATGGCGCCGAACAGGCGCATGGCTGCGTGCGACCCTGCTTCCGCCAGCGCAACGATCGCCAGCGCTTCGCCCAGCCAGCAGAGGGTCACCCCGTAGCCGCTGAATTGTAGCGGGATGGCAACGGTGAGAAACAGGATCCCGAGACCAAGATGGGTTCGAGCCAACGCAACCGCAGCCGGACCGTGGGAGCGAGCCGCCAGCAGCAGGCAGGCGATCGCCAGGGCGAGGATAACCCAGGGCCGCCCTGAATGCTGATCGGCAAACAGCACCGTGAGTGCCAGGTAGGTTGCCGTCGCATTCAGGATGGGAAATAAGATCTGCACGAACGGGTCGGTCGACGCGGGCGCACTGGCTTGGCGCAGGATGAGGAAAGGCATGGCGGCGAAGGCGGCGAAGAAGACCGCCAGAAAAAACAGGGTGACAGGGATGTGAGTTGCGTAGGCCTGGCTTACCGTCCAGCCGAAGTAATAGGCCGCAGTGCCCAGCAAAGCACCCAACGTCAGCCGTTTCCATGGGTGCAATGCCAGCAGCACCAGCGCGCCCGCGTTGAGCAGGGCGAGGTAGGAAAAAAGAAAGATCTCGCTGCCGTGACCCTCCGATAGCAGCGCCGGCGTGGCGAAACCTCCGGCCAAAGCGTAGAGGGCCAGCAGTTCCGAGTCCTGGCGCCAGGCCAGCACCGCGTTGGCCACGGTCACCGCGGTCATGGCAGAAAAAATGAGCCCGGCCGAAGCCAGATGAAAAACGCTGAAAGCGGCCCAGAGCGACAGGTAGGCGATCCCGGTCCCCAGCGCCTTGAGGCTGTAGGAAAAAGCAGCAAATCCCCGGCTGCGAAAGCGCTCGGACCAGGCCACTAGGCCGACGGCGCAGGCCAGACCAACCAGGATGCGGATGGGGGGCCCAATCCAGTTTCGATCGAAGGCCAGCTTGAGAAACCAGGCCACGCCGATAAGCACAGCGAGGATGCCGACACGGTTCAGGAGCTGGGCGCCGATCCGCGTTTCCAATGAAGCGGCGGCCGGCTTCAAAGGTGGCGGCGGCGCCGGCCGGCTGCCGGGAGGTGGCATGGCTACCACAGCCGGGGGGTAAGGCCGCCCGCGCATACCTTGCACCGTGGCTTCGAGAGAGGCTAACCGGGCGGACAAATCCGCCAACTGCTGCCGGATTTCGTCGTCGGAAGCCATAGCAAGACTCTAGAGCATTTTTCTGGCGCACGGCGCTGCCAACGACGCGTTACCTCGGTGTACTCTGGTAACACTTTGGAGTGCCATTTCGCACAGAATGCCTTAAGCTGCGGAAGGTAACCATTCCAGGAGGCTCCCGCTAGATGAACAAATCGGCTGGAGGCGAGACCCATCACAAGGTTCTTCTGGTCGATGACGATGCCGTGAGCCTTGAACTCATGGCTCTGCTGCTGGCTCACGAGGGTCACCAGGTGCTGCGCGCCAACGACGCCGGGGCGGCACTCGAGCTGCTGGCCGGCGATACAACGGTGCGCCCGGATGTGCTGCTGGTCGACCTGCAGATGCCTGGTGTTTCCGGCGGACAACTGGCCGAGAAGGTCCGCGCGCTGGGTCGGCCGGAGCTGCGGCTGCTTGCCATGAGCGCGACAGAAGTCAAAGAGAATCAGCTACTTGCCTTCGATGGATTTCTTATCAAACCGCTCGTCCTGGACGATCTGCGGCGGGCGCTGAAAGGCAAGAGACGGGGCCGCAAGCCAGCGTTTCGCGCACCTCACCCGGAAAAGGCGAACGGCAAAGCCATTGACAGGACGGTGGACCAGACGCTGGACATGGCGGTGGTCAACAAGCTGCTCACCATGATGCCTCTGCAGGCGCTCTACGACGTCTTCACCGCCTGCATTGCGGATACCCGGGCCTGCGTGGGAGCGCTGAAGAACCAGGTGCAATGCGGGGATTGGGCCGCCGTTCGGGAGTCGGCCCACCGGGTGAAAGGCGCGGCCATGATGATCGGCGCCACCCACCTTGCACGGCTCGCCACCGGCCTGGAAACGGGGGGTAGCAAGGTAGCGGCCACCCCCGGCGTTTTGGACGATTTACTCAGTGCTTGCAGCGAGTTAGAGCGTATGCTTTTGGCAGGCAAACTAAAGAAAGCCTAGGGCCCCTTCATGACCACCACAATGACCGCAGTGCCACCCAAAAACAACGATCGCCTCCACCAGATTCGGATAGTTATTGCCGATGATCACCCGGTAGTTCGTATCGGCGTCAAAAACATGCTGCAGAGCGATGCCGGCCTCGACGTTATTGGCGAGGCTTCGGATGGCGATGAGGCCATCACCGGAACACTGGAGCTGTTGCCGGACATCCTCCTGCTGGATCTGCAGATGCCCCGCTTGCCTGGACTGGAGGCGATGCGGGCCATCATGAGTGGTTCCCCATCGGTAAAGATTCTGCTCCTGACCAGCACCATCACCACCCAGCAGATCATTGAAGCGCTGCAGATCGGCGCCCGCGGCATCGTGCTCAAAGATGCCCTGGCCGACCATCTCACCACCGCCATCCGCGCAGTCTCTTCAGGGGACTACTGGATTGGCGGGAAACGGGTGGTCAACCTGGTGGGCGCATTGCACGAGCTGATGCAGCAGGCGGCCGTTCCCGAACGCAAAACCTACGGTCTAACTCCGCGTGAACTGGAAGTGGTGGGCTGCATCGTTGAGGGTTGCAGCAATCGCGATATCGCCAAGCAGTTCAGCATCAGCGAAGAGACGGTGAAGCGGCATCTGTCGAATATTTTCGACAAGACCGGGGTTTCGACCCGTCTGGAACTGGCGCTGTTCGCCATCGCGCACCAGTTGGTTGCGCTCCAGACCTAGGTCTTTCTCCAAGCACGATCTGCGAACCAACCTCATCCCATTTCGGGATGAACGGTGGCAGTTTGTCTTGATGTACCTTCACGCCATCCTGCCAGTCTGCATCTGATCTAGTAACGTCGTCGTTTGGCGACGCTGAAGCACAGCGCCTTCTCGCTGCCTATGAAGTGGGGCTGCGCCGGTCGCATTGAACGCCTTTGGAACCTTTGACGGAGTTGCGCACGATGATGGAAAAAAGATTGTTCCTGGTAGCTTTGCTTTGTATTGCTTGCGGTGCCGTTCAAGGTCAGGAGCCGAGCCCCACGGCGCAGCCCCAGCAGCAACAGCCAATCATGCCGACAGAAGGCGGGAACAATGTTCCGCTCTACCGCATCCAGGTCGTAGGAAAGGACATCCCGGCGATCAATTACTGGCACCGCAGTGGAAACACAAAGATCGGTTTTGCCGGGACCTCCCTCCTCCCGCAGGGTAAGGGCGAGGCAAACGTTGCCAGCAGGGGGCAGACGTTCATCGACGCCAAATTCGAGGGTTTTGTGCCGGCTAACAGCTTTGGCCCGGAGTACCTGACCTACGTATTGTGGGCCATCACCCCCCAGGGCCGGCCGGTGAACCTGGGTGAGGTGATGCCCGGCGGCTCCAAGGCCGAAATGAAAGTGACCACGGCCCTGCAGCAGTTTGCGCTGATTATTACTGCCGAGCCGTACTTTGCCGTGAGCACGCCCAGCGACCTGGTGGTGTTGCAGAATACGGTTAACAAAAACAAGACAACGGGGATAATCGACACCGTGAATGTTCACTTCAACCTGTTGCCGCGCGGAGCTTATGTGCAGACCGCGGGCCAACATGCGGTGCTCAACCCAGTCAAGCCAAGCGACAAGTCTCCGCTGCAGCTTTACGAGGCGATCAATGCGGTACAGATCGCCGAGGCGATGGGCGCAGCTAAATACGCGCCGGACATTTTCGCCAAGGCGCAGCAGGAACTGCAGAATGCACAGGCGCTCGATGGACAGAAGAGCCAGCGCAAGGTGATGATCACCTACGCCCGCGGCGCGGTGCAGGACGCGGAAGATGCACGCGTGAGCACGTTGCGCAAGATGCAGCAGGAGAAGGAGCAGCAGCAGCAGTTGGCAGTGCAACAAGCGCAGACGGCGGCGCAGCAGGCACAGATTGCCGCGCAACAAGAGGCGCTGCAGAGAGCCCAGGCGGATGCGCAGGCAGCACAGGCCGAGGCGGCAGCGGCCAATGCCAGAGCGGCGCAGGCAGTGGCGGAGCATAGCGCCCAGCAGGCCACCAACCAGACGGAAGAGATGCGCGAACGGCTGCGCGCGCAGTTGAACCAGGTTCTGCAAACCCAGGAGACGGCGCGTGGGCTGATTGTGAACTTGTCCGACGTGTTGTTTGCCTTCAACAAATACGAGCTCAAGCCGGAAGCGCGCGAAAAGCTGGCAAAGGTCTCGGGAATTCTCCTCGCCTATCCTGATCTGAAGGTTCAGGTTGAGGGATACACCGACAATGTCGGCACCGATCAATACAACCAGACGCTTTCGCAGCAGCGGGCCGATACAGTGCGCGACTATCTCGTCTCGCAAAGCGTCAACGCCGGCAACGTCACCGCGACTGGTTACGGCATGAGCAACCCAATCGCCGACAACTCGACCGCGGGGGGAAGAGCCCAGAATCGCCGGGTGAATCTGGTGGTCTCAGGCAGCGCAATCGGTGTCCAGCAGAGCCAGCCCTCAGCCCAAGCTGCTCCCGAGGCCGTCCCGGCTCCCCCGCAGGGCACGAGCAATCCGCCGCAGTAGGGAGTTGGGGTAAAGAACCAATCACCTCTTGGACGGGTGCCCCACGTTCGCATTGGCGTACGTGGGCCGAAAATGATGGGGCGGAGCCCCTTTCAATTGCTTTTTGCCGGACGTCAGGCTACTGTTTCCGAAATCAACCGTTCTGGAAATGGAGTAAAAGCATTCGAAGAAATCGTCTTCGGCCCATGTACGCTGGGGCGAACCCGGATTTCCTGTTACGTGGCTCCAGGACACAACCGCGTGTGCGGCTTTCTTCGCGGAAAGCCGCATGCAGCTCAACAACGCCACAAACCTCGACAGGAAATCCGGGGAACATGGGGCACCCGTCCAGACCCTCAGACCTGGTTAAATCAATCGGATCACATCATCGAAGACGCGCAGCTCAGGAGAGTAGCGCCAGGCGGGATTCAATGTCGGCCAAGGCTGCTTCCAGCGCAGCCCGGCGAACCGGGCTCGAGGTTCGCTCGGAGAGGATGCGTTCGCGCTGCAGATCGAGTTCCTGCTTTTGCCGCTCGCGCTGCGCACGTTCCAGGTCATTCTTCTTACGACCTTCCACGCTCGACGCGGCTAAATCCGCCGACAATTGCTGCTCTTCAACAGATTTGCTCTCCCAGCCTCTTGCCATATCCCTATGGTACGTCAATTCCATGGCCGGAGAGGCACCAGGTTTGCCCGTGAACCAAATTCGAAAAACTGTCAAGGCTCTGGAAAAGGGTTATCTTTCTTGCAATATCGTAATCCAAGTTGTTGCGTGATTCGCTCGGGGTCTCGAAATGGTTTACGGCTATCTGATTGAATTTGTTGGGTTACAGAAAGGCCAGTGACCTTTGGGTGATCGAACGGCGACGAAAGCTGTATTTTCCCTACGACAAACGCGACATTTTCGTGCAGAATGCATCTTAACAGTACGATTTCGCACCTTAACCCGGCGTTTAAATGGGGGATTGATTTTATGAACTGGATTCAAAGCCTGCTTGGTTTTTTCTATGACATTCTCTTCGGCTGCCGTCACTGGAGCCAGACGAGGCCGTTCACGCTCGAACGGCAAACCTACAAGGTTTGCCTGGACTGCGGGAAGCAGATTTACTACTCGCGGGAGCGCATGACACCGTTAAGCGCACGCGAAATCCGTCGCATGAAGGCCGAAGCTGCCGGCCCAGTCACCGTAATCAGCGCACCGGCGCACGCGGGCAACTTCTTCTCCCGGCGCGCCAATAAATCGAACGCGGCCGCTTAGACTTCGCATCTTTTTAGCAAAAAGCTAGAGCTCCGTATCGCTTGGCACGCGCACGCGGCCCGATTACGGAGCTTTTGTCTTGCCCGCACTCAATGCTCTAATGATTGCCAAGGACAAGCTCCCCTTCGAGGCTGCAATCCGTGATCGTTGAAATCCGGGGCTTGACCAAAGTCTATGAAGAAAGGCAGCGGGTCGTCGCGGTCGATGGCATCGATCTCTCGGTCGAGCAAGGCGAGATCTTTGGCTTGCTGGGGCCCAATGGAGCCGGCAAGACGACCACCATCAGCATCGCAACCACCCGCGCTCTGCCCACCCACGGGCAGGTAACCATCGCCGGCGTGGATGTGGTCGCCAGGCCGGCAACCGCACGGCGCAATATTGGAGTGGTTCCGCAATTCAACACGCTCGATCGCTCGCTCACCGTCTTCGAGAATCTTTATTTCCACTGCAGGTATTTCGGGTTTTCCAGCGCCGCGGCGAAAGAGCGGTCACAACAGTTACTGTCACAGTTTCATTTACAGGAGCGAGGGCGAAGCTTCCCCTCACAGCTTTCCGGCGGCCTGCAGCAACGGGTACAGATTGCGCGGGCGATCGCCCATCGTCCCGCGGTCCTCTTCCTCGACGAACCCAGCGCCGGGCTCGATCCGCAAAGCAGGATCGCCATGTGGGATGCGGTCAAGGGGTTGGGAGGCGAGGGGATCACCGTCGTGCTGACCACGCACTACATGGAAGAGGCCGATGAGATCTGCGATCGGGTAGCGATTATGGATCATGGCAAATTGCTGGCCCAGGATACGCCGGAGATGCTGAAGACCACGCTGGGCGCGCAGACCATCTTTGAACTGAAGCTGCGCCAGATGGAAGGTGCGGCAGACCTGGTAAAGACACTAGGACGGTTGCCGAATGTAGCCTCGGCGGAAGCTACCAGCGATGGCATTCGTGTCTTCTCCCAGGGTACGGACGGCTTGTTGCCGCAGATTGTGCAGGCGGCACAGAGTCTGGGTTTGCGCGACATCTCAATCAACGAGCCGAGCCTGGAAACGGTATTCATCCGCCTCACCGGGAGGGATCTGCGTGACTAGTACACGCACACCTTACCTATCGGCCTTTCTCGGCCTGATGCTGCGCGACCTGCGTGTGCTGGGGCGCGAGCTGGGGCCGTTCGTAGTGCGTATCGTGATGCAGCCGCTGCTCTTTCTCTTCGTCTTCACTTACGTCTTTCCTCACATGGGGCATGGCGATCCGATGGCCGCGGGCGCAGGCAATTTCGCCACTATTCTCCTGCCCGGCTTGATGGCCGTCGCCATCATGTTCAGCGGCATCGCGGCGGTTGCGCTTCCCCTCTCGCAGGAGTTCGGTATCACCCGGGAGATTGACGACCGGGTCATGTGTCCGCTGCCGGTGACCGCGGTGGCCGTGGAGAAGATGTGTTTCAGCGCACTGCAGAGCATACTCGCCGCGCTGCTGGTCATCCCGCTTGCCTATTTCATTCCCGCCGTGCCGGTAAAACCGCAGGTAGAAAACTGGCCGCTGTTGATCCTGGTGCTGGTCTTGTCCAGCCTTGTTTCCAGTGCCCTGGGCCTGGCAATCGGAGCCAATATCAAACCGCAGCAGATTGGCTTGATCTTCTCCATCGTGGTGGTTCCGATCACCTTTCTGGGCTGCGTCTACTATCCCTGGGCCTATCTGAATCACCTGCGGTGGTTGCAGCTGGGCGTGCTGCTCAACCCTATCGTGTACATGAGCGAGGGTTTGCGCGCGGCCCTGACGCCGGGCATCCCCCACATGCCGGCGCTGCTTATCATTTTCGCCCTGCTGGTGTCACTCACCATTTTGGGCGGAATTGGTATCCGAGGTTTTCTTAAGCGCGTAATTTCATGAGACTTCCCGCCTCGACTGGCATATCCTTACCCTTGCCCCCTACGTCTGACATCAGGTAGTGAGAGCAGTTGAACACAGCGGATAGGTGGAGCGGCAATGGGCAAATCCGGTCTAAGACTCCTGCCTGCCGCTTCCGTGTTTCTGCTCCTGCTGGTAGCAGGCTGTGGAGCTGTGAGCTCCGGCTCCGGGACCAGCGCGCTGCTCATCTCCGCGCCACAAGCCAGCATCGATACCACCCTCACGGACAAGCTCACTGCCAGGCTGGCCTCCGGCGGCCCGGCGAACGTGACCTGGGCCATCGTCGCCGGGCAAAACGATGCTGGGCTGGGCCAGGGAACCATCGGCGCCAATGGCGTTTACATACCCCCTACGGTGCTTTCCCAGGACCAGGTGCAGGTCCAGGTGATGGCCACCTCGCGCACCGATCCCACCTTGACCGCAACCTACCCGCTCACCGTGACCCCTGGATTTGTCCAGGTTCTTACCCCTGAAACCGCCAGCATGGCGCCAGGGGGAACGATCCAGGTCAAGGGAGAGATCGCCGAGCGGAATTCCGGCTCGGTCCACTGGTCGTTGGCGACGACAGCGACGGGCAAGGACGACCCAGGTGACAGCTACGGCAGCATCAGCGAAACCCGATGCCGCCACTCGGCGCGGAGCTATACCACGTGCTCCGCAACCTATACCGCCCCGCGAGCACTGCCCCCGGGGAGCCCATCGGTCTACCTGGTGGGGCAAGCTGGGGGAAATGCTTACTCGGTCTCGACGCTTCACATTCTGCTCAATGGCGCCGGATTTAACAGCTCGGGGCTACAGAACCAGGCGGCGCAGGCGGGCTACATCGAGATGGGCGCATCGGGTGGCAACGCCAACGACTACGACTCCCGCAAAGACGGCGCCGGACGTGAGTATGTCAACGACTGCTGCGGGGGGACGCTGGGAGCACTGGTCACGGACCAGAACGGCAATCCCTATATCTTGAGCAACAACCATGTGCTCGCCGAATCGGACCAGGCGCGCGCCGGCGACACCATCGTGCAACCCGCGCTGGTCGATCTCAATTGCAATCCGCAAGCGGGCCGAGCCGTGGGTTCTCTGCGCTACATCGTGCCCATCCAGAGCTCTCAAACCAATGTGGACGCCGCGCTGGCGGCGGCAACCCCCGCCGTGGACAGCACCGGGTCGATCCTGCAATTGGGAGCATCCATCAATGGCATTCTCACCCCCGCGGCGCCCGCGGCTGGAGGCGGAGAGGCGCTCACCTCCGGCCTGCTGAACCAGTTGCACGTGGTCAAGAGCGGGCGAACGACAGGCTTGACCTGTTCGACGGTGAACACCGTGAACCTGAGCGTCCAGGTGGATTATTACTACGATTGCGCCGAGACGCAGCGATACTACACCAAGACGTACACCAACCAGATCGGCATGCCCGGCGCCAGCTTCGCGGATAGCGGAGACTCCGGAGCACTGGTGCTGGACGCCGCCAATGCCCAGCCGGTAGGGCTACTTTTTGCCAACGGCGACGACGACAGCGGCCACGGATTCAGCGTGGCCAACCCGATCAAGGACGTGCTCAGCGAGTTGGGGCAGAAGAGCCAGGCAGACGGCCAGGAGTTCCAGATAGCGGGTGGGGCTCAACATCCGATCACTTGCTCCAACTTCGATGAGAACACCGCGCCGGCGGCTCGCCGGGTGAGCTCGTTTGAGATGGCAGCCGCCAGGTCGGCGGCTGAAGTGGCGAATGCGTTGCTAATGAAGCCGGATAGCGGAATCCTGGGCACCGCGGCCGGCAGCAGCCTGGACAGCCCGGGGGAAGCCGCGGTCATCGTCTACGTGGACCGGAACAAGCAGGGGGTCACCGTTCCCAGAACCATCGCCGGCGTCCGGACATTGGTGATACCGACGGACGCGGCGAGCATGAACGCAGGCACCGAGCCCACCACTCTTGACGAGGTAGAAGGCATTCATTTGCCGGCCGATGTGCTGCGGTCCGCGGCTGCGGTACAGCGGCAGTTCGCGCCGCAGTTGATGGCGGATCCGGCATTTTTTGGAGTGGGTGTGACCCAGAGCTACGACAATCCAGCAGAAGCGGCGTTGCTGGTGCTGGTGGATCTTACGAAAACTCCGCTATCGACACCGGATGTGGTCGGCGGTCTTCGGGCGCGATATGTGCGCATCAACCGCCTTCATGTTACGCGGTCGAAACACGCTGCTGCGGAGCCAGCTTCGCGTTGCGCTCTTCCTTCGGCGCAGCCCTAATCCCCCGTCTTCTGGACGCCTCTCGGGCTGCACCCTCTACTCTTCTAGAAGGGTTTCTACGTCGCGAGCCCCGTGCATAACGTGGACGATCTCCACACCATGGCGCCTGACTTGATAGAAAATCAGCCAGTTCTCAAAATCCTTTACCTGCCATCGACGCAGGCGACGGGTGGACGGTTTAGTTTAGTGAAACCGCAGCGAGCACCTATCTTTGGCATGTTGGCCAGTGCTTCAAAGCTGCTGATGAGGCGGTCCAGAAAATGCTCTGCGACCTCCAGTCCTGCCTGTTCTTGGAGATAATCCAGCTGCGCGTTTATCTCTCGCCACGCGAGAGGCCGGACCGTGAAACGCGGCACTATCTGGCCGCTTTGCGTTGCACAGCTCGGGCGCGGAGTCTTCGCTTTACATCCTCGACCACCTCTGGAGTAACGTCGATGGGATCCCCGGAGTTCATGGCATTCAAGAGAATCTGCTCCAGCTCCTCTTTCGCACGACGCTTCTGATCGGCACGCACCAGTTCGCGGACATACTCGCTAGCGCTGCTGTAACCGCCCGCACTGACCTGTTCCTCAACATACTGTTTCATGGGGTCAGGAAGAGAAATGTTCATGGTCTGCATGATTGAATTCCTGAATGATAGAGATTATGGCAAGTATTGTCAATTATTGACATGGCCTCCGGACGCATTACGCACGTGACCGCCCGTCCTTGCTACGCGTTTTGGGTGGTTGCGGCAGGCGCAGGCAGCGGAGGGGAACCGATACCATCAACCGGGAAAAAGAGCATGAACACGGTGCCGGAGCGCCTTCCGTTCGCCTCTTCGGCCGCACGGCTGGCAACTCGCACCGTGGCATGATGCTTGGCGAGAATTTCACCGGTCACCCACATGCCAAGGCCTGTACCGGTTGTCTCCTTGGTGGTAAAAAACGGCTCGAAGATCCGCAGCCGGGTTGCCCGCGTCATGCCGCACCCGCTGTCCGCCACAAACAACCTCACACCCGGCGTTCCGTCCACCCAGGATCGGGACCGGCGGACAGACAGCCACAGATGCCCTCCGTGACCCATGGCGTCGATTGCGTTGCCGATCAGGTTGGCGAAGACCTGACGCAGCTCGCCGGAGAAACAAAAAAGATCGACATCTGGCCCGCTCTTGCGTGAGACATCTATCTGCAGCGCCTGCAGCCGCCCCGTATAGATGGTGAGCGCGGAATCCAATAGCTCCGCGATGTTGGCGACCGCCGGCAAAGTAGTTTGGCGGTAAAAACGCAGGGTCTGCTGGGTCATCGCGGCCACGCGCGCGATCTCCTGCTGCGCCATGTCGGCATACGCGATCGCTTCCTCATCGAGCGACGGCTGGTGCCGCAGGAGGTAGAGAAGATTCGTGACCGCCTCCAATGGATTGTTGATTTCGTGGGCGATGGAAGCCGCAAGCCGACCCGCGGCGGCCAGTTTTTCCGTTTTCCGCAGCGCATCCTCGGCGCGCTTTTGCTCGGTTGCTTCGAGGGCGATCGCTCCCACCCAGCGAACGGCCTCGGAGGTAGTCTTGACCGGATACACATTGATCAGCCAACTGCGCAGGCTGGTCTCGTCCCCGGCCGGAGGCGTGTTCAGCTCAAACTGAACCACCGGCTCGCCCGTCTCAAAAACGCTCTGGATGCACCCCTGCAGCATCTCGCCGGCGGCCCCGGGAAGCGTTTCCTCGATGGTGCGCCCCAATTGCCTGCCGATCGGCGTCTGGGTCATCGCGGCCATGAACTGGTTCACCCGCACGTAGCGAAACTTGCGATCGAAAAAAGCAAACCCGATCGGCGCGTTCTCCAGCATGGAGTCGAGTAGCGACAGGGTGTCGCTGAGCCCGCCTCTCTGCTCATCCATCGAAGTCACCATCAGGTTGAAGGCACGAGTCAGGTCCGCGGCTTCGTTGGCAGAGGTTACTTCGAGCGGAAAGCCTTCCTTGGTTTCGGGATCGCGGATCAACTTGCGGGTTGCGGTGAGCAAAGCACGCAGGGGGCGGGTGATGGAACCGGCCAGCGTGCCGGCAATGATCGCTGTGCCCAAAGCTCCCAGGCAGGCGAACAGGAAGGTGATGCGTATGAGCGAGTAAATCTGCTGCCACGCCGCGCTCGCATCCTCGTACACCCAGGCGAAGCCGCGCAGTTGACCGGCGACGTGGATGGCCACCACGGCCTCACGCGCTCCGCCTGGGGCACGAAAGATGACGGCGCCGGGAGCGTCGGCCAGGTGCTTCTTCTCCAGGCGGGTCAGCGGGTCCTGGCTGTTAATGCCATCGCTGCCGGCGATCAGCTTACCATTGGGGTCTGTCACCATCGCTGCACGGATACTGGGCGAGTTGGCCATGGCGCGCAGGATCGGTAGGATGTATCCACTCTGTCCCTGGGCCAGCGAGTCCTCGCTCTGCAGCGCCAGCAGATTCACCTCCGACTCCAGGCGCAGGCGGGCCCTCTCATGGATCTCCGAAGCCTGTTCGCGCACCAGCAACGTGGCGAAGACAACCACCAGGAGGCCTTCAAGGAGGATCAGACCGGAGATGAGCTGACCTCGAATGGATCGAGGTTTGAGCCAACTCATAGGGCGCTAGCCAACCTTCACTGAAGCGCGGCCCGCGAGCTTCGCTTCGATATCCTGCGCAATCTGGCGGCCGTGGAAGCGGCCATTTTCAATGAAAATCTCATTGGTTCTCGTGCCGGCAACGATGACCCCGGCGAGGTAGAGGCCGGGTACATTGCTCTCGAGCGATTGCGGGTCGCACATCGGGCAGCGGTCCTGCCCTTCGAGGCGCACGCCAAGGGAGGTCAAAAAATCAAAGTCTGGATGGTACCCCGTCAAAGCAAAGACAAAGTCGTTCTTGAGGGTAACCGGCCCCTGCGGCGTGAGCAGCTTGACCGAGTCTTCGGCGATGTTGCGCACGGAGCTCGAAAACCAGGCGGTCACCTCGCCGTTCTTGATGCGGTTGTTGATGTCCGGAAGAATCCAGTATTTGACATGGTGGTGCATGGCCGGGCCACGATGAACGAGGGTCACATGGGCGCCGTGACGCCAGAGATCGAGGGCCGCGATGGCCGCCGAATTCTTGCCCCCGATCACCAGCACGTTCTGGTCGTAATAGGGATGCGGGTCGTGGTAATAGTGCAGCACCTTGGGCAGCTCTTCTCCCGGGATTTCGAGGTAGTTCGGCAGGTCGTAGTAACCGGTGGCGAGAATGACTTTGCTGGCCCCATAGGACCGCTGACGGGAGAACCTGTCGACAGTGGTAATGGTGAAATCTCCGTCCTCTCCGGTGAGGCTGGTTACGGTCTGATATTGGCGGAACTCCAACTGGTAATGCTCGGCAACTTTGCGGTAGTACTCCAGGGCCTCATTGCGGCTGGGTTTCTGGTTGGGGCTGGAGAATGGCATATCTCCTATCTCCAGCAATTCAGGCGTGGTAAAGAACGTCATGTTGGATGGATAGTGAAAGAGGGAGTTGCACAGGCACCCCTTGTCCACCAGGACGGCGCTCAGGCCGGCCCGCTGCGCCTCGATGGCGCACGCAAGGCCGGTCGGACCGGCCCCCACCACCAGCACGTCAAAACTTTCCTTCTGCTCCATCTGTATAGCTTAGACGATGATTCGCCCTCTCTGCAGTACAAGGGTTCCCGGCCATTGCTGGAATGGCTATAATTTAAGCGGTTTCGCAATTACCGTGGTCTGTTAAGGTTCGCGAGGAGTGGTTTTCCTTGAGAGAAAACCACGAGCAGCTCTTTGGCTTCGGTCAACAGCAATTGCGAAACCGCTGTAGGGTTCTTCAGGAGCTGGCCCCCCATGTCTGAATTACGCAAAGAGAAAGACTCGCTGGGTTTTGTCGAGGTGCCAGCGAAGGCCTATTACGGCGCGCAGACGGTGCGCGCGGTGGATAATTTCCCCATTTCCGGCCTGCGTGCGCACCCCCAGCTTATCCGCGCCCTGGGGATGGTGAAGCGAGCCGCCGCCCAAGCCAACAAAGACCTTGGCCTGGTGGATGCCAAGCGCGCCGACGCCATCATCCAGGCGTCCCAGGAAGTGATCGACGGCAAGTGGAATAGCGAGTTCGTGGTCGATGTTTTTCAGGCCGGGGCGGGCGTAAGCATGCACATGAACACCAACGAGGTGATCGCCAACCGGGCCAACGAGATCCTGGGAGGCAAACTCGGGGAGTATACGCCGGTCCACCCCAACGACCACGTGAACTACGGGCAGTCGACCAACGACGTTTTTCCAACCGCGATGCGCCTGGCCACGCTGTTGGCGCTCGAAACTTTCTACCCGGTGTTGGACAAGCTGGCCGCGACCTTTGGGGAAAAGGCAAAGGCCTTCCACCACATCATGAAATCTGGCCGCACCCACATGCAGGATGCGGTTCCCATGCGGCTGGGGCAGGAATTTGCCGCGTATAGCTTAACCGTCGAGAAGGGACAGCAGTTTCTCGGGCTGGCTTCCACCACGCTGCGCGAGCTGGGACTGGGCGGCAGCGCGGTGGGCACGGGTATCAACACGCATCCGGATTATCGGGCGAAAGCGGTGGCCTACCTGGCCGGCATCTCCGGGCAGAAGCTGGTGCCGGCGGAGGATATGCGTTGGGCGATGCAGTCCAATGCCTGCATGGCGGATGTGAGCGCGGCCTTGCGGGGAATTGCTTTGGAAACAATCAGGATTTCAAATGATATCCGTCTGCTTAGCTCGGGCCCCAACACCGGCTTTGCAGAGATTTACCTTCCCAGCCTGCAGCCGGGTTCCTCCATCATGCCGGGCAAGATCAACCCGGTGATCCCGGAACTGGCAGCCATGGTCAGCTTCCAGGTGATTGGCAACGATACGGCCGTAGCGTATGCCGTGCAGGCCGGCCAGCTGGAGCTGAACGTCATGATGCCGACCATGGCCTACAACGTGTTGCAGAGCATTACCATCCTGGGCAACATGCTGCGCCAGTTCGACGATTATTGCATCAAGGGGATTACGGCCAACGAATCGCGCTGCGAGTTTTACGCGCAGAGCACGGTCTCATTGGCCACCGCGCTCAACCCGTATATCGGCTATGCCAAGGCCGCGGAGATCGTCAAGGAGTCGGTCGCCACCGGGAGGTCGATTATTGAGATTGCCCGCGCCAAGAAGCTGCTCAGCGAAGAAGAGATTGCGGAGATCCTTGATCCGGTCAGGATGACGGAGCCGCAATATCCGCTGGAATCCGCCAAAGAACGCGACAAGGCGGTCACTGCCTGAGGGTTAACCGCAGGTCCCTCCACTACGCTACGCTTCGGTCGGGATGACAATTTTGTTGCTAAGACAGAGGTGTCATGAAGATTTGTTGCTAAGACAGAGCTTTCATGAAGAACCTTCGACCTCGCAACAAATTTGTCATCCCGACCGGAGCGTACCCGGATTTCCTGCCACGCAGCACTAGACCGACGCAACGTGTGCGCCTTTCCATAAGAGAAAGGCGCATGAAGTTTGCCGAAGCCACCAAGTTCAACAGGAAATCAGGGGGAGCGCAGTGGAGGGACCTGCGGTTCTCTTCATTGCCGTCCGAATCGATACACAAGACCCGCGTTCCAGCCCAGGTTCTTTACCTGCGTGGTGCTGCCGAAAGTGGTTAACCAGTACCCGGGCTGAATGCGGAACGCGAGCCCCGGACTGATGTTGTAGTCGATCGGCACGGCAGCGGAAAAACTGACGTCAGTGCCCTTGGGCCAAAGTCCGATCAGCGTGCCGGGAAGCTCGGCGCTATTCGCGAAGAAATTAGCTTTGGCCGCGCCCACCAGGACCTGCCCGCCGATGGCCCAGTGCTCCCGGCGCACGAACCGATACTGCGGCCCCGCCATGAAGGTGTACTCGCTGATACTGGGTTTGAAAATGTTATAGGGATTGGGCGGGATGAACGCGATCCCGTAATAGCCACGCAAATCCGCGGTAAGCCCCAGGCGCCCCCAAAGATAATCGGTGAAGCCCCCGTTCCAGACCGACTCGTTGATGTGCTGCAACGAAGGGCCTGGGCGGAAGCGAGTGTAGCCGCCGCCTCCATAGACCTCGAACTTGTGACTGTAGGTGTCCTGAACGATGCGCTGCTTGCGCTGCTCGCGGCGCGCGTGGACCCTGGCCTGAGCTTCCTGTGCTAAGCGAATCTGATTTTGTTGCGGGTTCTCCGGCGCTGTCTGAGCTTGTGGTTCCGGGGAAACGCTGCCGGTGGAATTCTGCGCCGTGAGCCCTGGTACCGCAAGAGTGATCAAAAAAAGAAGCGGATACACGTGGCATCCAAAACGCTTGCTATGATGCATGAACCTGAAAGCCTCCACTGCCTGCCGCCGTTGGGCGATGAAAATACAATTGATGTCCTGGTTAGTATTAGAGCATTTCTGCCGTTGCTATATCCTTCATGAGAGGCGAACCGCATGAAATTCCTTCCGGGCCTGCTGATCGGCCTGCTGATCGTACCGCTCTGCATCTGGGTTTATCTCACAGCCGGCAGCCCGCCAGTGGCCACCAACGACAAGCCTTTTCCCTTTGAGGAGGCCATCGTTCACGTTCCGCTGCACGGACGCATCGAACGTGAGCTGATCAAGACGCCTCCGGTCGAAGCCAGCCCCACCAACCTGGAGATCGGCGCTCACATCTACCGCAAGCAATGTGCTGCCTGCCATGGGCTCTATGGGCGCCCTGCCGGCTTCGCCAAATACATGTTTCCCGAGGCGCCTCAGCTGTGGGAACCGCACCGTGATGGCGTGGTGGGCGTCAGCGACGACCCACCCGGTGAGACGTACTGGAAGGTGGCCAATGGTATCCGGCTTTCAGGCATGCCCTCATTCAGCAAGGTCCTGAACCAGACAGAGATGTGGCAAGTCTCGCAGCTGCTGGCCAACGCAGACAAGCCGCTGCCCCCGGGTGTGCTCGAGTTGTTGAAACAGCCTCTGGATCTTGACCCCGTGACCCCGACGCAATAAACGGCCCTACTTGAGCGAGTAGGTCACGCCGGCGGTGAACTGGAACGAGTTCTTCTTGCTCCCGATGGCGGGATCGTTGAGAAAGTTATCCACCGTTCCCACGGTAAAGCCCAGGCGCTTATACGTGGGGAACAGCAGACCGGCCGTCGCCAATGCAGAATACGCGTTGGTGATGTTGAACGACGGCGTAATCACGGCCGTCTGGGTAAATTGCAGGCCCTTGGGCAGCTTCAGCTTGTAGGAATCTCCGAAATCAGCTCCTATCAGGTCCTTGCTGGGAGTCAAGGGGGGCGGAGGTGCGATGTTGGGGGTAATAAAGTACGTCTGCTTTTCGTAGTGAATATCGAACTTTACATCCAGCTGCTGCTTCGCGTTCTTGATGACGGTGTATCCCAGGCCGCCACCATAGGTCTGCTGCAAGCTTAGGCCTTGCGAGTAATCGTGCATAAACGCCGCGTCTACCAGGAAGTAGAAGCGGGGTGAGAAATACCAGTCCTGCTCCGCATCGCCCCCGATGATGTTGGTCTTGGTGCCTGTCGTGCCGGGTTGCGTCACCTCTCCATAGGCGGCATTGAAGTCCACCGTGGTGCGGGTTCGCGGGTCCAGCCAGGTCACCGACGGAATCGTCCTAACCAATGCGGCCTGGCCGGTGAAGTTGCGGCTGTTCTGCGTGGCCTCAACCAGGGCTGCTCCCGCGGTTACTGTGCCGTTCCAACCATAGCCGAAGCCCGGATTGCGCTTGATCTCTTTATTGTAGGTATCTTGATCGATCATGTACTGGGTATTCTTGACCGGGATTTCTTTGGGCGTCCCAGTGGCCGGAGCCACCTTGACCTGGTCATCCTGGACCTGGACGACGCCCTGGGCAACGTCCGCATCCGCCGTCTTGCGGGTGACGTGTTGGCCCTGCTGGATCACGGCAAATTGCTGCGAAGTCTTAATGGACTTGATCTTGTCCCAGGTAACAGTCACGTCTCCAGCGATGTCGCTGTGGAAGGTCACTTTGCCGTCGACCTCGTTCGACAGCTTGCCGGTGAGCTGGTCGCCGTTGGTGAAATAGATGACATCCGGGGCGGGCGCGGCGGCAGTCTGTGCCTGCAGCGGCAAGGCAAAGGCGAGACCAAGAGCAGCCGGCAGCGCCAGGCGCAGAGGGAGTGAGAGTCGCGAAAAAAGGCGGCTGGATAGAAACATAAAAAACGGAACCTTTCTCAAGGAGATGAGTAGCGCGAGAAACAGGCAGCGCTACGTTGTAATGGAGTGGCCCGCGATACTAACGAGACAATGGTAGAACTTCGGGTGCGAGGATGCCCTAAAATCCGGTAAAGGAACCTTCAACCGATTGTGATAGGGTGCAATCCGGATACAGCGAGCGGATCCGGTACGGGTCTGATACGGCTCCTGGTTGCTCAAATGTCGCTCCCGAGCCACGCTTCCTGCACTGTAACACTGGATTGTAGGCTGCCATACCCGTAAAATGTATTTGTGGCGATTACCAGGACGCAAGCTCTCGACTATTTCCGTTCGGACGACCTAATCGGCCTGGGCATGGAAGCCGATGCGCTGCGGCGCAAGCTGCATCCTGAAGGTGTGGTTACATACATCATCGACCGCAACATCAACTATACAAACTTTTGTACTGAGTATTGCAGCTTTTGTGCCTTCTACCGGCCGCTCAAGGGTAAGCTTGCGGCGGAGGGCTACATCCTCGACTTCGAAACCATCTACGAGAAAATTGCCGAGACGGTGGAGATGGGCGGTACCGGCGTGTTGATGCAGGGCGGTTTGCACCCCGACCTCAAGATCGAGTGGTTTGAACGATTGCTCAGGGGCATCAAGCAGCGCTTCCCCCAGGTCTGGCTGCACTGCTTCTCCGCTTCGGAGATACTGGCGATCGCCGAGTACAGCGGGCTGACGATACGGGATACCATCGCCCGGCTGCGGGATGCAGGGTTATCGTCGATTCCCGGCGGCGGAGCCGAGATCCTGGACGATGAAGTGCGCCATCGCATTGCGCGCCTCAAGTGCTCCACGCAGGATTGGGTCGACGTGCACCGCACCGCCCATGAGCTGGGCATGCGCACCACCGCCACCATGATGTTCGGCGTGGGGGAGAGCTTCGAGCACCGGGTCAACCACTTTGAACAAGTGCGCCGGCTGCAGGAAGAGAGCGGAGGCTTTACCGCCTTTATCCCCTGGAGTTTTCAGCCCACAAACACCGCCCTGGGCGGGCGCAAATGGGACGAGGCCACGTCTGTGGAGTACCTGAAGGTGTTGGCGATTTCACGTCTCTACCTGGACAACATCGAGAATGTGCAATCCAGCTGGGTTACCCAGGGATTGAAAGTGCTGCAGTTGGGCTTGCGATTCGGCGGCAACGACGTGGGTTCGGTGATGCTGGAGGAGAACGTCGTCAGGGCTGCGGGCACCTCTAACTGCACCACAGAAGAAGAGTTGCGGCATGTTATCCGCGGCGCCGGCTTCCGTCCGGTGCAGCGAGACACGCTGTACACCACTTATTTTCTCAACTGATCCGGCAGCGGATCGCGGCCCATCACGCATCTTAGTGAATTTATACGGAGGCAGCGCCCTGCTGGCAATTGCTGATAGCTTGAGCAACTCGCGAGACCTGCTGCTTGCTTTTCCGCAGCACGGGCTGCAGCATTATTTCCGCACGCATTACGCCGACAAGACCTTCGAGCACCTCTATCACTGGAACCTTTTTGACACCGCGCTGCTGATTCCCTACTTCGTGGTGATGGTGATTCTCGCCTTCTATGGGATCCATCGCTACCAGCTGGTTTACCGCTACTACAGGAACCGGAAGAACGCAGTGCGGGAGCCCGCGTCGCATTTCGCCCAGCTGCCCAGCATCACCTTGCAGCTTCCTATCTTCAACGAGCAATTCGTGGTTGACCGGCTCATCCAGGCCTGCTGCAACCTGGACTATCCCGCGGACAAGCTGGAGATCCAGGTACTGGACGACTCCACCGACGGCACCGTCGAGGTTGCCCAGGCGGCGGTAGAGCTCTATCAATCCCTGGGGCACCGGATCGAGTACATTCATCGTGTCAATCGCCATGGCTTCAAGGCGGGCGCGCTGGACGAGGGTTTGCGGGTGGCATCGGGCGAGTTCGTCGCCATTTTCGATGCCGATTTTGTGCCTCCACGGGAATGGCTGATGCAAGTGGTGCACCACTTTGCCGATCCCAAGATCGGCATGGTGCAGACCCGCTGGACGCATCTCAACCGCGACTACAGCTTCCTCACGCAGGTGGAGGCTATCCTGCTCGACGGCCACTTTGTTCTGGAGCACGGCGGCCGATCCCGCACCCACGCCTTTTTCAATTTCAACGGGACAGCCGGCATGTGGCGCCGCACGGCCATCGATGGATCGGGAGGGTGGCAGCACGACACGCTGACGGAAGACACCGACCTTAGCTATCGGGCGCAGTTAAAGGGCTGGAAGTTTATTTATCTACAGGACGTCGAGTGCCCGGCCGAGCTGCCGATCGAGATGACCGCCTTCAAGACGCAGCAGGCGCGCTGGGCGAAGGGGCTGATCCAGACCTCGAAGAAGATCCTGCCCAGGATGTTCCGCAGCGATGCGCCGTTCCACGTAAAGCTGGAGGCGTTTTACCATCTGACGGCCAACATCAGTTATCCGCTGATGATCGTGCTGTCAACGTTGTTGATGCCGGCAATGATCATCCGTTTTTATCAGGGATGGTTTCAAATGCTGCTGATCGACGTTCCCCTGTTCATGGCGTCGACGCTTTCCATTTCCTCCTTCTACCTGGTCTCGCAGAAGGAGTTATTTCCCGGCAAATGGTTCAGAACCTTTTTATATCTGCCGTTTCTGATGGCTCTGGGGATTGGCTTGACGATCACCAATACCAGGGCGGTATTGGAGGCGCTCTTCGGCATCAAGAGCGCGTTCAAGCGAACGCCGAAATACCGCATCGAGAAGCGTGGCCAGGTCGCGCAGGCCAGCCAATATCGTAAGCGCCTGGGCATCGTGCCCTGGATCGAGCTTCTGATCGGCAGCTATTTTGCGCTGACCATCTGGTACGCGATCGTCAATGAGAACTACTTTACCGTGCCGTTCCTGCTGCTGTTCGTGCTGGGCTACTGGTATACGGGATTAATGTCGCTGCTGGAAGGAAGGTTCGAGCGCTTCCGCATGCGTGCCAGCACGGAAGACCCGACGCCCAAGCCGTTTCCTGTGGGTGTTTAGTACGCTACTTTCACGGTGTTGTTTCTATTAGCCTGGATCCGCTCCTGGTTGAGTGAAACTGCAGATCCCTCGGCTGCCCCGGGGTTCCTGTTGAACTTGGTGGCTTTGGCAAACTTCATGCGCCTTTCCTCACTGAAAGGCGCATACGCGGCCCTGTCCTGTGCTGCGTGGCAGGAAATCCGGGTGCGCTCCGGTCGGGATGACAATTCATTTTTTGACACTTACATTCCCTATAATCAACCCTCGCGATGTTCATTCCTCCCTCAACTTGCCGCGGGCAAGTTAGCTGCTCGGGATGACAAATGGGAGTTGTTGCCAAGAATCATCGATCTCAAGATAACTTGTCATCCCGACCGCAGCGCAGCGTAGTGGAGGGACCTGCGGTTTGCGAGCCTACCAGCCAAACCCGAAGGTTACCGGGAACATACGTACCGTGCTGGCGCCGACACTGCTCGCTGAGGTCGTCGGAGTATCTGCTTAGACGTAGCGCGCCTCCGCGAAAACTTCGCCTTGCCATATGCATTGAGAGATTGGTTCGTGTCCCCTTACCTTCTTAACGCCGCCGGCTTCGACAAGTAAGGTCTGGGATGGTCCCCCGGTTTTTATAAAATTTGATAAAATTCGATCCTTTTGGGCCTTTTTGTGGCATTTGGAGCTCAGCGGCGCCGGGCAAAGGGGTTCTTTGGGATAGAGAAGGGGACCCTGGTGTCTCGCGGCGATTGCGTTTCCGAGAGGCTCAAGCGATTGGCGATGGTGGACTCTCCGAGGTCAAAGAGGTCCGGAGGCGCGTCTGCCGCTGATCGGGGGGCGGGTTCGGTCTCGGGAATGGCAAGCTCATCTTCTTCCTGGGCAAAGGCAGGGTCGGGCTGGGGATCGGTAGTTTCCCCCTGCTGCTTGCCAAACCAGGGAGGGTGATAGATATGCACGTTTGTGGGCGGAGGAGCGGGGTTCTTCTCCGCGGAGCCGGCACGACGGTCCGGGATCAGGCCTTCAATGGCTACGATCATCGACATAGCCTTGACCTGACCGGTAATGCTGCCTCGGGTCATTTCAGAGCTTAGGTTGGCGAGTTCCCAGAGGCGGCCCAGGACTTGCTCGCGGCCCGGGTTCAGCGGGCGCAAGCCTTCGGTTTGCTGCTCGACGAGTTGTTGCTGCATAAGGGCACGGTGCTCGAGCATGTAGGCGCGGACACAGGGTTTGGATTTGATGTAGGCGGCGGTGTTGGGGTTGAGGCCTACGGCCGCGGCGGCACGCTGGTCGGTCATGGTTCCAGAGAAGATCAGGTGGACAAAGGCTATTTCCTGATCGGTGATGAGGTCGCTTACTTCATTTTTGGGCATAGGTGGCTCCAGGCAGTTGGAAGTTGAGTGAAAGAGGCTATGGGTAGAGGTTTTTAGAGCGTAAAAAATCCCGCCGGGGCGGGATGTCTTGGTGGGCTGATTTGTGACAGGGATCGGGTGGAACACCGGACAGCGGTAAAGCCGTCCTTCGCTCGCGTGTAGGCCGAAACTACCAGCAACTGCCGGCCAGAGAGCGGTGACGCGAGAATCCGCTGCCTGCCGAAATCGTCTGCTTACAGGATAGATCCGCTCTGGGATTGGATCAAGAGCCCGGCCGCTATTTCGAGCCGGTGATTACCATTTCGGAGGTTACTCCTGGTTTATCCGGTACGCTTCCCGATGCCAATGAAGATGTCATTTGACAGGATGCGATGGGTTCTCCCGAGTGGCTCGATCCCGTGAACGGGCAACTCGGCAAGGAACTCCGCTTCGCTAAATCGGTTCTCCGCGGGATGATCGAGAAAAGTGCGATAGATCCAGCGATTCAAGGCATCGCGGGTTACTTCTTCAAAGAAGAACAGACCGGAGGGTTTGAGGACACGCTGAATTTCGGCCACACCGGCTTGCCAATCCACGACATGGTGCAGCATTCCGAAGTCGAAGACAGCATCGAAGTATTCATTCGGAAACGGGAGTTTATCGACACTCCCCACCGCCAGAACAACGTCAGATTTGCCTGCGAATCGCCTTCGCGCGCGGCGAATTTGCTGCGGGTCGAGGTCGAGTCCGTAGACTTGGCCGGCGCCGAACTGCTTCAGCAGTATTGCACTCCAACACCCCGACCGCACCCGACATCGAGTACGCGCGCGCTGTCAAGCCGGCCGCCCAACTTCTGCAAGAGCGGCCCCTCGTAGTAACGTTGCACGAGCGCCCGCGCTGGATTGTTGACGAGTAGTCTTTCCACCAGGTTGAGCTTCATGCTCCAGCCTTGGTCATCAGGAAGTAGCGCACAAACGGGGTGATGCGGTCTTCACGCTCAACCGTCAGGCCCGCGTCGTGGGCGAGACGGAGCCACTCGTCCCTGGAATGAAAGTGCAAAAAACCAGGCCCGAAGGCGACGAAATTCCTCCAGTCGCGCAGGTGCTCCACGAGAAGTAACTGTCCCGACACAGCCAAGACACGCGCAGACTCCAGGAAAAATTCCGTGCGGCGAGAGGATTGACGGATCTCGTGCGCCGCGAAGAGCAGAAACAATGTATCGCGGTCGCGATCGGGTAACGGTAGTGCATCCAGTTTGCCCGCGACCGCAGATTCAAGGGATGGGCGCAGCCGCCTCGCCCGTGCGATGGAAGGCTCCGTCATCTCTTGAGGATCATAGATATCGACCACCCTATATCGAGTGTTCGGGAAGAACTGCGTCAGAATGAGCGTCGACTCGTCCAATCCTGCGTGGATGTTGAGCCACTGCCGCGGCGGAAACGACAGTATTCCTGGTATCCAGTTCCAGCGAGTTAATCCCCTGTAGTCGTAAACGTAATACGACACAAGCACAGAGCTCAAAGACCAGAACGCAGTAAGAGTGGCCACGCCGATCAGCAGTGCTTCCCCCGCGCGCGGTAGGAGCCGGAACCATAGCAACGCACCGATGCCGACCAGCGCGCAGAGACTCGCTGCGTAGAAGTGCCAGTTGTATTGAAGAATGCTCAGGACTCCGGCGTATTTGCCACGGGTGACAGTCACTGAAGTCTCTCGCGAATGCCTGGCCGCCAAGAGTACGGGACATCCTCAAGGTAGAACGCATTCGCAAGAATTGCTCCCGCACCGCGAAATGGATTTTGTTCGAGGAACGTGTTTTGGTGGACGATGACCGATACCGGACGCGGGTTCCATCGTTGCCGTACTCCTTCGACGCGGATCATGGAGTGAGTCTGTCTTTCATAGTCGAATGTGAACGGGAGAGGCCCGGCGAATTTACGCGCTTCTTTGAGATCGGTAAACGGCGATCCGGCAGGAAGGGTGACGGATTGAGTGGAGAGGTCGGCCTCAATGTGAAGATCCGCTCGACCGTCTGGCGTGGTTACCTGGACTTCGTACTTCCGCTCAGTCGATTGCACTCGGAATTGGGAGCGCTCGTAATGGTAGTGGGTGAGGAGATTTCCAAGCAGCTGCATTGACAAGCGGTTTGTGTCACTTCTGAGTATCCGTAAACCCCGCAATGTCCGCCCTGCGGTTGTTTGATACCGCGTGAAAATCCGATATCCAGAAAGACAGAAGCTCATCCCCAACCGAGCCGGGATGAAGGAAGGCCGAAGATCTCGCGTCTCAACCAAAGCAATGGCCAAGAAACCAAAGTTGCCGTAGGTATCCAAAGTCAGCCCGGCAGGAAGGAGTGGTCGTAGTACAGGCGCGGGAACTGCGTAGGCAAGAACGAGAGAGGCCCGGAAATGCGCCTTGATTGGTAATGCGTGTCTCTGCAGTCGATACAGCATGTTGGACGCATCCTTCCGAGTATCGTATAGCATGCTGTGTTCGGTACCTGGACCGTTAAGCGACTCCGATTGTACCTATACGGGCCGGCCATTTAGGGGGAGGAATTCGTGCGTACCGTGGGCAACTCCGAAGGCGGAAATCGATTTAATCCATAAGCGGCTGGCCTTCGCCGAACGCCACTACAAGGAAATGCAGAATTGACCATGAAAACGAAAAGCAAAGTGCCCAAGGCTGACCGCGTGATTCAAGGCAGCGGCAATGTGTTTGCCGATCTGGGCTTGCCCAATCCCGGTCAGGAACTGATAAAAGCGCGGCTGACACTGCAAATCGCACGCATCATCAAAGACCGCGGTTTGACGCAGGCCGCCGCCGCGAAAATTCTTGGTATCCAGCAGCCCCTGGTTTCTGCTCTGATGCGTAATCGAGCCGGCACTTTTTCTGTCGGCAGATTGATCGACTTCTTGACCGCTCTGGGGCACGACGTTGAAATCACCGTCACGCCGGCGCGCAAGCAGCAGGGCGCAATGTCTGTTTTCATTGCCTGACCCTGAATCCATAAGGGGAAATTTGGATCTATCCAGCCCTCGCGGAGAGAAACTCCAGGCCGGGGATTCCCGTTTAGAGCAGTCCATCAGAAGGCTCTGCGCGGCACGGTTTCGTTTAGTGCCGCGCCTACGGCGCTCGGATCGTCTTCGATCGATTTCCCAGCCCTTCCGGACTGGGCTGACGTTTGGCGGGCCGGCCCTCCGGGCCTTTGCATCCGTAGCGATTTTTGCCGTGTCATTTCTCCCTCAACTTGCCGCAGGCAAGTTGAGATGCTCCTAATGAACAACAAGTGGGCTTCCGGTTGAGTTGGGTGCTGGTCGAGTGAACCGCAGGTCCCTCCACTGCGCTCACCCGGATTTCCGGGTTCGCTCCGGTCGGGATGACAACTCATTTGTGGTACTTACATTCCCCACAATCAACCCTCGCGGCGTTCATTCCTCCCTCAACTTGCCGCAGGCAAGTTGAGCGGCTCGGGGATGACACAGGCAGAGCGGAGGATCGGTTTAGTGCCGCGCCTACGGCGCTCGGACCATCTTCGGGATCGATTTCCCAGCCCTTCCGGGCTGGGCTGACGTTTGGCAGTCGGCCCTCCGGGCCTTGCATCCATGGCGATTTGCGCCGTGTCATCCCGAGCGAACCGGGATTTCCTGCCACGCAGCACAGGACAATGCCGCGTGTGCGCCTTTCAGGCGCATGAAGTTCGCCAGCGCCACCAACTTCAACAGGAAATCCGGGGAAGCCGAGGGATCTGCAGTTCCGCGGACCATTCCTGGAAATGTTTTTCGAACCTACCAGCGGAAACCGAAGGTTACCGGGAACATGCCTACCGTGCCGGTGCCGATGCTGCTCGACGAGCTGGTCGGAGAGTTCACCCAGACGTAGCGCGCCTCCGCGAAAAACTTCGCCTTGCCGTCCGCATTGGGTTTGTAGGTGACGCCGGTGCCTATGTTCAAGCCTCCTTGGTTGCTGGAGAAATGGCTCAGGACCTCGTTGCTGTATTGCGGAAAGCAGCCGTAGAAATAGGTGCAGTAATCACCCACGTACACCGGCTCGGTAAAGCTCGTGAGCTTGCGGTAGAAACCACCGCCGCCGGTCACGTAACCGCCGATGTGTCCACTGGTCTTGTAGTAAATGATCGGATCCAGGGTCAAACCCCAAACGTGAACGTTGCCATTGGGCTCGCCCACATTGGTCAGCGTGCTTTGCGGAATGTTGGCGCCATTGAAGCTGTATTCCGCGAGCACACCGAACCACTTATTGAAGTTCCAACCGCCACCCAGGTTGATGCTGTAGCCCACCAACTGCCAGGTCCCGGTGTTGCCCCCCGGCACGTTGAAGCCTGCGCCCGCCTCAATCGCCAGATGGTCGCTCCAGGTGTCCTGATGGTGGTACGTTTGCCTGTTATACCCGCCCTGGTTGGGATACTGCTGATCCTGCACCAGGGTGTCAAAGGCATCGTGGTTTTCGGCACTGGAGCTCACTTGCGCAAAGCAAGCAGGAGCCAGCAAAGACGAGGAAAGGATGGACACTATCACTGCGAACCGAATCAGGGAACCGTGACCCGACAACATCTTCTTATCACCCGTGGGAAATAGATTTGGAGAGGTCCCCAAAGGGACCTCTCCCTGTTAACACTAATGTGACGTATTAGATGCGCAGAAGTTTACAACTAGACAACTAGTGAATATCGAATTGCTCCGGATGGAGGGTGGGATCGCTCTTGACAATGATCGTCTTACCGCTCATTTCCTCCAGCTCGTTCAGCCAACGCGCGTTGCTCAGCTTGAGCGTTTTGACGACTTCAGGATGCACGCGAAGCAGCACATCCTGGCGCTCCAGGTGGCTCTGCATCTTGCGCATCTCGATGTAGATCTCGTTGCAGACCGTCGTTGGGCTCTTGACCATGCCCGTGCCGGCGCAAATCGAGCACTGGATACTAAGGGTGCGCTCGAGCGACTGCTTGACCCGCTTGCGGGTAATCGCGACCAGACCGAAGTCGTTGAACTGCAAGACCTTAGAGGGTGCCCGATCAGCCTTGAGCTCCTCTTCAAGAGCCTGCATCACCTTGTTGCGGTTCTTACGCTCATCCATGTCGATGAAGTCGATCACGATGATCCCACCCAGGTCACGCAGGCGGATCTGGCGAACAATCTCCGGGATGGCATCCAGATTGGTCTTGAGAATCGTGTCCTCTAAACGCGCCGTCTTGCCCACATACTTGCCGGTGTTGATGTCGATGGCCACCAGGGCCTCGGTCTGGTTGATGACAATCGATCCCCCGGATTTAAGCCAGACTTTGGACTTAAGCGCCTTGGTGATTTCGTCCTGAATGCCGAACTGCTCGAACAGCGGCGTCTCCTTGGTGTACAGCTTGACGCGGCGCACCAGCGAAGGCTGAAAGCGGTTCAGGAAGCGGACAATACGCTCGTACTCCGCCTCGGTGTCGACCCATATGGTGGAGAAGTTGTCGCTTACCTGGTCGCGCAGGATGCGCTCCACCAGGTTCAGGTCGTGGTAGATAAGAGCCGGCGCCTTGGCCGTGTCGGAACGCTGCTTGATCTCGGTCCAAAGGCTGATCAGGAAGCGAATATCCGCGCGCAGATCGTCTTCGCTGGCGCCATCGGCCGCGGTGCGCACGATAAAGCCGCCACTCACCGTTCCCTTCTCGCTGATCAGGATCCGCTTGAGACGCTGGCGTTCGTCGTCGGAGGAGATCTTACGCGACACGCCCACATGGTTCACCGTGGGCATGAAGACCAGAAAGCGGCCGGGGAGCGCGATGTGGCTGGTAATGCGTGCGCCCTTCTTGGCAATGGGCTCCTTGGCAATCTGCACCAGGATTTCCTGCCCCTGCTTCAACAGCTCACTGATGATCGGCAGGTCGCTGGTCTGGGCGTTTTGCCGCCGTCCGTTGTGCCGCCGGCGGCCATCGTTGCGCGACCCTCGGCCGCCACGGCGCTGATCGTCGCGTGGCCGGCGAGCCGGCTGGGCCGTCCCGGCCGGAGCCTGCTCCTCTTCCGCTTCGGTTTCTGCTATTGCATCGGCAAAGGGGTCCTCAAGCTCGTCTTCCTCTTCCTCTTCTTCAATGGTGAGAGCGGAAGCTTCGCCCTCGACGCGCTGTTCCAGGTGGGCGTCGCGCACCATATCTCCAATCGCACCGCTTGCGGAAACTTCCTGGTCGAGCGTCTCCTCTTCCAGCTCCTGCAAGTCGTGGTCTTCGCTCTCGACGTACAGAGGGGTAAAGTCATACTCCTCTTCGTCCGTGACCTCTTCCTCCTCAACCAGCCCGGTTTCGGGCGCGGAGAGATCCAGGTCATCCTCCATCTCATCGAACTCAGTCTCCAGCTCAGACGGAGACGCGTAGGAACCACCGAATGCGGCAATCTCCGGCTCAGCACTGATCTCGAAACGCGGGTCAATTAGCTCCGGAGGCGGCTCCGGCAGCGGATCGGATATTGGTTCGGGGAAAGAGGCTTCCTCTTCGGGGGTCAGCTCCTCTTCCTCGACCACGCCGGCGGACGGGGCAGCGAAACGAAACTCGCTGGGCGCGGAGGGGTCAATGCGATACGAGGCGGAAGCTTCCTCAGGCTCAAACTCAACCCCTGCCGGCGGCAGTGGCTCCTCCGCAGCGACGGTGTGGGCTTCCTCCTGAGTCTCGACAATGGCTTCGGTTGCAGGCACGGCCACGTCATAAGGCGTCGCGGCCTCGAACGACTCCTCTTGGAGCGCATGGGTCTCCTGCTCGGCTTCTTCAATCACCGCCGGTGCGGCAGCGGCCGGCTTTTCATTTGGCTCGCCGCGGTAGCGGGAGATGGACTCACCGGGAAGCAGCCCATCGCCGTTCCATTGGAGTGGCGTCTCGATCAGCGTGGAAGGCTTGGTCAAAACAACATTGGCACGGGGCTGGGGCGTGCGGTCATCCACCGGCGGCGTGGAAGTCCTGGGGGTTCCGCCGTACTTGGAAAGCGACTCCCCGGGCAAAGAGAAGGCAACTGCGGGCCGGGTGTCCTGACCCTCCGGCTCGAAAGGCGCGGCTGGCTGGACGGGCGCGGGAACCTCCGCACGGGTAGGAGCGGCCTGTTGCTGAGCCCCCTGCTGGCCGCCGTGCCCTGGGCGAAAGCCCTTGCGGCGGCCACGACGACCCCGCCACTTCCGGGTACCATCTTCGAACTCCCCTGCCGGGGCCTGACCGCCGCCACCTTCGGAAGAAGCGCTTACCGGGGCCCCATTGCGCCGCGGCTCTTCTGCCGCAGCCTGAGGGGCGCGCTGCCGCGGTTCTTCGCTGCGGCCGTTGCTGGGAATGCGCTCGAACTCCGACGAGTCTTCCTGCTCCTCCATGAAGTCGGTGACGTAGAGAAAGGCGTCCCGCTCCAGTCCCAAGTCGACGAATGCGGATTGCATCCCGGGAAGCACGCGGGTAACCCGACCCTTGTAAATGGAGCCGGCGAGGGTGTATTCGTTCTCGCGCTCGTAATAGACTTCGGTGAGCTGTTCGTCTTCGAGGATGGCCAGACGCGTTTCATGCGGCGTACTGGAAATACAAATTTCTTTTGACATGCTGCCTCTCCTGTCCGGCAGGTCTCAACCTGGCGGACGGCCGGCGCGGCAGATCAGAGAGGGAAGCTACATCCCACTCCCGGAACACCGGGAAGGACTAGGTCAGCGAGAGAGCCTGGGGCAAAGGCGCGTGATCCATGGGGAGGAATCCAGCGAAATTCTTTGTGTGGGGATGCCGGCGCAGCAGTGTAATCACCGATGGGATCGGCACATGTGCGGGTTGGCATTCCAAGGCTGTCTGAGCGCAACGAGTCGGTGACCACTTCAACCCTGGTTGCAGGCGGGGCCGTTACCCTTCTTTGCGTGCTCATTCCTAATCCTGCCCGGCCCCGGTGATTCACCTGGCCGGCGTATCTAAACTAAAGTGCCTAAAATCTATGATTCACCGCCTGCGGGGCAGCCTGACTTCAGACCAGAACCCTGACCGCAAGCCAGCTGCTCTAATTCACAAAGCGGCTCATACGCACGTTCATCGCCATACCCAGAGCCAGGAATGTGAATAATACCGAGGATCCCCCGTAACTCATTAATGGTAGAGGAATTCCCGTGACCGGCATCAGCCCAATAACCATTCCGACGTTAACCGCGATCTGGAAAACGAGGACAGCGACCACGCCCATGATCAGGAATGTACCGGCTACATCTGCGGCTGTCTGAGCATTTTGAATCAAACGCGTCAGTATAAGGAAGTATATCAGGAGTACAAAGACGGCGCCGACGAAGCCATGCTCCTCGCAGAAGGCCGCAAAGATAAAGTCGGTATAGGGAATGGGCAGGAAGTCGCCCTGGGTCTGGGTTCCTTTGGTGGCTCCGCGGCCCCAGACGCCCCCGTCTCCCACCGCGATCAGGGATTGTTTCACCTGGTAGCCGCTCCCCTTGGGATCGGTGTCAGGGTTCAGAAAGCTGGTGAGGCGCTGCTTCTGGTAGCCCTTTAACCCCTTAGACCAGATAGGGACAACCAGGATAAGGCCGGCGGCGATGAGGATGAGCGCCTTCTTCCACTGCAGGCCTCCCAGGAAGAGGCCGATGATCAGCACCGGAACGTAGGTGAGCGAAGTTCCCAGATCGGGCTGCTTGAGCACCAGCAGCATGGGCAGTCCCACCATCAGCCCGGCCTTGAAGATGTCGCCCCAGGTAAGATCCTTGCCCGCCAGGTTGGAGAAATAGCGCGCCATGGCCACAATGAGCACCACCTTCACCCACTCCGATGGCTGGAAGTGAATGCCTCCGGGAAGCTTGATCCAGCGCCGGCCGCCCAGCACCTTGGTGCCAAAGATAAGCACTCCGACCAGCGAGACCAGGCAAAAGCCGTAGACCCAGTGCACCGACTCGATCAGGCGGTGGTAATTGATCAACGAGAAAATGAACATTGCGGCCAGGCCGCCGATCAGCCAGAAGATCTGCTTGGTCTCAAAGCCAACGAACTTGGTATGCAGGGTGGCGCTGTAAATCTCCAGGATGCTGATCACCGAGAGCAGCATCACCAGGCCCAGGAGCAGCCAGTCAAAGTCGCGAAATGAGATAAATCGCCGCATGCCTGCCTTTCTCGTGTCTCAATGCCGGACTGCAGCCACCTGGCTGGCCGCGGATACCGGGCGCGGGCCGGAGGACTGTAGGGGAACCTCGAAGTGTCCTCCCTGCACCTTCGGCGGAGCGTCCGCGGTAGCGACGCCGGCGGGGACTGGAAGGCCCGGCTCTGGTTGCTGTGACCACACGGCACCCACCTCCACCTTGGAAGGCACCTGGGCCTGCTGCAGGTTGTTATTCAGACGGCGTTGCTTGTCCACGAAGGCCTCGATGACGCGCGCCGCGACCGGGGCCGAAACCGATCCCCAGCCGCCGTGTTCCCACAATACGGCGACAACAATATCGGGATTTCGGCGGGGCACCATGCCGACGAACCAGGAGTTAGGCCTCTGCGCGACATCCGCGGAGAGCTTCATCACGCCGGCGCTGTGATTCACCACCTGCGCGGTGCCGGTTTTGCCGGCAAAGTCGATGTTGTCCATGTGCGCGGCAAATGCAGTTCCTCGCCCGCCACCCTTCATATTCGGATCGAGGGCTTCCGCCATGCCGTCGGTGATCGTCTCCCAAATTGCCGGGTCGATGGGCATGGTGACGTCGCCGCTTCCGGGATAGGAGTCGTACATGGCCCGCCGGTACTCGGCCGGCACTTGATCCGGATCGATCACGTGCGGCCGCTTGAAAATGCCGCCGGAGGCAATGCCTGCGATACTCCGCGCCAACTGGATGGGCGAGGCCGCAACCGCGCCCTGTCCGATGCCAACGGAGATCACTTCCCCTGCGTACCACTTCTCGTGCTGGGTTTTCATCTTCCACTCTTCGGAGGGCATGGTGCCGCTGACCTCGCCAGGCAGATCGATGCCGGTCTTCTGCCCAATCCCCACTTTATGGGCCCAGTAAGCAATCTTCTCAATGCCCAGCCGCTGAGCAAGCGTGTAGTAAAACGTGTCGCACGAGTAAGGGATGGCGTGCTGTATGTCGACCATGCCATGGCGCATATCGCAGGCGAAATAGCGGCCGTAGAAAGTGCCGCCACCGGGGCAGTTAACGTGCATGTCTTTCGCAATCCCGTCCTCAAGACCAGCCAGTGACATGATGATCTTGAAGGTGGAGCCCGGCGCCAGTTGTGCCTGAATCACTTTATCCAACAGGGGATGGTGGGGATCCGTGACCAGCTTGTTCCACTCGTCGCGGGAAACCCGCACAGAGAAATCATTGGGGTCGAAGGTGGGCCGTGAAACCAGTGCGAGCACTGCGCCGGTATGGGGATCCATCGCCACCAGCGCTCCATTACGGCCGCCCATGGCGGCCTCGGCGGCGCGCTGCAGGTCGAGATCGATAGTCAGCTTGAGACCCTGGCCGGGTACGGCTGGTTCCCTGCCCAGGATGCCTACTTCCCTGCCGTGGCTGTCGACGATAATGTCCTGCGAGCCGTCCTGGCCGCGGAGGAGTTGATCGTAGGCTTGTTCGACACCCGATTTGCCAACCACATCGCCCGGCTCGTAGTAGGCATAGCGCGCGTCGTTCAGCATGTCGTCGCTCACTTCGCCGACGTATCCGATCAGGTTGGCGGCGAAGCCGTTGCGGGGATAGAGGCGGCGCTGCTCGTCAATGGTTTCCAGTTCCGGAAGCTCGTCGCGGTGGGCCTCGATAAATTCCACCTCGTCCGGTGTGATGTCTTGCTTCAGCGGGATTGGCTGATACTTGGGAGCGAGCGCGTAATGGGCCAGTGTGGCCTCGAGCTGGTCCTTGGTCATGTGGAGGCCGCGGGAGATCAGGGGAAAATCGGCGCGCAGATCCCGGCCCGGCTCGCGGATAAGAAAGCAGGAGACGGAGGGGTAGTTATCCACCAGCAGGCGGCCTTCGCGATCGAACAACTTCCCCCGTGGCGCCAGGATGGGCACCTTGCGGATACGGTTCTGCTCGGCCAGGGTGCGGTAGTTCTGCGCTCCGACGACTTGCAGCCGCCACAGGCCGGAGAGCAGCACCAGCAGAATGGCTACGATCGCGTACTGCACGATCGTGAGCTTGAATGCCGGCAGTCTCTCTTCCCGGTTGGCCATGACTCAAAACTCCTTGCAGTTACTGTGACTCTATTTGAAACCGTTTCGGTGCAACTATTTCAATAATCCCGCGGCCGGATGCGGTCCAGGATGTCGAAAAAAAAGACCCCCACGATGGAGTTGATGACCGCCTTGATCACTTCATGCAGCCAGTTGGTTCCGACATTGAGGGCCAGCATGTGGTGCATGATGAAGACGTAGATTCCGATGTTCATCAAGGTGAAGGCGAAGTTGATCAGCAGGCGTGTGCCGGGATTTTCGACGTCGATTTTGACCCCCAACGAGGCGGCGCAAAATCCCACGACACATTGCGAGATGCCGTTGATGCCGAGGGGACGGCTGGTCAGCGCATCCTGAACCAGGCCGATCACCGTTCCGGTGATGGTTCCGGCAATCGGATTCCGCCAGCCGACAGAGAAATAGATAGTGACCAGCAGCGGGAGGTCGAGAATGTCGAACTTGGGGATGAAACGAGGGATCAGGGCCTGCAGGAAAATCGCGGTCAGGGGCACCAGCACCACCACGATCAGCGGATAGCGCTGAACGTCCAGTTCCCGGCGTGCTAGGGATGCCGACAATGCCATGAGAGTGTTTCTCCTACCTTCCGAAACTATTCAGGCTGCGCGAGAAGTCGCCGTTATGAATTCTGTCCCGGCAACCGACCTGGGGGTGCCCCATATCTCGCTCGTTTTTCGCGAGATGTGGGATGCTACGGCTGCCGATCTGCATTCTTCGCCCCTCCAGGGAATGCCAATTGAGCTCCGTGGTATCCCACATCTCGCGAAAAACGAGCGAGATGTGGGGCACCCCTTGATTCGTGGCACCATGACCTCTTCGACCGGCGAGTTCTCACGGCGATCATGGCGGGGTCCCCCCGTCCCGGGTGGTTGGCGGCGGCGCCGGCGGCTCCTCCGCTGGTGTTGTCTTCGGTACCTTGGGTTTGGTAGACGGTGCCTGCTCGGTTGGGGACGCCTTGGGTACCTTGGGTTTGGCCACCGGCGGTTGGGTCGTTGCCTCCGCATCTGGGGCAGCCGTATGCGGCTTCGGGGCGGGGGCTAGCCTGGCGCTCGGCGCAGCCGCGTATTTCTGGTCGACAACCACCTGCCCCGGGGTCAATGCCGTGGCCGGCGGCGTCGCGTCTGGACTGTAATGATCGGTGTGCAAGGCCGGGGGCGGATGCAACGGGGGCAGCGGGGCGGTCGCAGCAGCGTCAACATGCGGCTGCCCAGCACCTGGGTCGGCAAGGGCGTCAGGATCATTCAACCCGGGGAGACGCTCGGCAAGGACATCCGAAGCCCGCTGCCGGCCTACGGCGGCCCCTTCCGCCGCACTCTGGGCCAGGTCCTGCTTCTGCTTTTCCGGCATCTGATCCGACGCCTGGCTGATCACCAGCAACTCTTCCAAATGGCCCAGGTTGGCGGCCGGCTTGATGATGATATCGATGTAAGGCGGATTCTGGGTATCGGGGACGATCTTATCGACCACGCCCACCGGCAGACCGCGGGGATAAATCTGGTCCCCTCCGCTGGTGATGACCCGCTCTCCGGGCTTCACGCGCTCATCGGGAAGCATGTTGATGATCTGCGGCTGACCCAGCGCATTGCCGCGCAGAACCCCGCGCAGCCGGGTGGACTCCAGCAGCACCCCGGCTCCGCTGGTCTGATCGTTGATCACCAGCACCTGCGAAGTGTGGGCAAAGACGTCTTTCAGCTTGCCCACAATGCCGTCAGGGGTAATGACCGCCATATCCGACTTGAGGCCGTCTTTGGCGCCCTTATCGATGTACAGGACGCGCGACTGGTCGGTGCCTCCCGTGCCAATCACCTGGGCCGGCACCGTACTGTAGATGTAGTGCTCTTTGAAGGCCAGGAGGGATTGCAGGCGTTGTCCCTGGCGGGCATCCTCGAGCAGGCTTGCCTGCTCCAACTGCAGGCGGCTTAACTGCTCGCGCAGCTGCTTATTCTGCTCCCGGACATGGCGTAAGTCGAGGTAGTTCGACCATAAGCCGCGCAGGCCGGTCCCGGTGCCGTGCAGCGCCTTTTCCGGCGGCGAGATCAGCCCGATGGCCCAGTAACGTATCAAGCGGACCGAGGAGGCGTCCGCAGCCGTCGAATTAGGCCGGCGCACCTGCACGGCCAACCCGATGATCTGGAGCACCAGAACACTCACCAGAAACAGGATGTTCTTATAGCGGCTCACAACGAGTCCATTGCTGCTTCCATGTGCCGGGCGGAGGTCCGCCATTCTTCCTTATAGATCGATTTTGCGGCGATTAGGCGCATTTCACTTCTACGCTGCACTGGTAAGTGTTGCGATGTGTGGCTTTTCTTGAGGAAAAGCCACGTCTAGATTCGTCACTCTGTATACACCAGAAGTGAAATGCGCTAGTCGATCTTGATCTTACGCAGCAAACGGAAGTCACTGAGCATCTTGCCGGTGCCCAGCACCACGCTCGCCAAGGGATCGTCGGCAATTGAGACCGGCAGGCCGGTTTCCTCGCGGATCCGCTTGTCGAGATTCTTGATCAATGCGCCGCCGCCGGTCAAGAACGATGCCCCGGTCGCTGATGTCGGCGCTGAGCTCCGGCGGGGTGCGCTCCAGCGCCACCCGAATGGCATTCAGGATGGTGGAGATGCATTCGGTAAGCGCTTCCCGGATCTCGCTGTCGTCGATGGTGATGGTTTTGGGCACGCCCTCGATCAGGTTGCGCCCTTTGATTTCCATGGTCAGCGGCTTGTCCAGCGGATAGGCCGACCCGATCTCGATTTTGATTTGCTCCGCGGTGCGCTCGCCGATCAGCAGGTTGTACTTGCGTTTCAGGTAGTTCATGATGGCCTCGTCCATCTGGTTGCCGGCCATGCGGACGGAACGGGAATAGACGATGCCGGAGAGCGAAATGACGGCGATATCGGTGGTGCCGCCGCCGATATCCACCACCATGTTGCCGCTGGGCTCGGTGATGGGCAGACCCGCGCCGATGGCGGCCACCATGGCCTGCTCCACCAGGAACACCTCGCTGGCCTTGGCCCGATAGGCGGAGTCCTCGACCGCCCGCTTTTCCACCTGGGTGATCTCGGAAGGTACGCCGATGACGATCCGCGGGTGCACCAGCATCTTGCGGTTGTGCGCCTTCTGGATGAAGTAGTTCAGCATCTTTTCGGTGACTTTGAAGTCGGCGATGACGCCGTCCTTCATGGGCTTGATGGCGACGATGTTGCCCGGCGTACGGCCAAGCATCTCCTTGGCCTCTTTGCCGACCGCCTCGACCTCGCCGGTGTTTTTGTTGATCGCGACGATGGAGGGCTCGTTCACCACGATGCCCTTACCGCGCGCATACACCAGGGTGTTCGCGGTGCCTAAGTCGATTGCCAGATCGCTGGAGAATACGCTGAACAGCGAACGCACCCCGTGCGTGCGCGACGAACGCGAATGGAAACCGTTTGATGACATGAATGCAGGACTTTTCCCTGAAGACCCGGTTTCATTGTACGGCCATGGTTGCCTGAATAGCTCGCTACTAATTTGAGTCTTTACCACCACTTTTAGGGCATGCCGCCCTGTTTTCGGGCGCTGGCCGCTCGAACCACAGCGCTTGAGTTATCCTCGGAAGTTCAAACAAGGAAGGTGCTATGCAGACGAAAATTTACCAGAATCTAATCGGCGGCCAGTGGGTGAGCGCGCAGAGCGGCGAGACTTTTCTCAATCGCAATCCGGCCAATGTCGACGATGTGGTGGGAGAGTTTCAGTCCTCCGGCGAAGCGGACGTGGATCGCGCGGTCAAGGCGGCGCGCGCGGCGTACAAGCAGTGGCGGCTGTTTCCGGCGCCGAAGCGGGGAGAGATTCTGTACCGCACCGGCGAGCTGCTGTTGCGGCACAAAGAGAACCTGGCCCGGCAGATGACGCGGGAGATGGGCAAGGTTCTCAGCGAGACGCGGGGCGATGTGCAGGAGGCGGCCGACACCGCTTTCTACATGGCGGGGGAGGGGCGGCGGCTCTTTGGGCAGACGACCCCGTCGGAGCTGCGCGACAAGTTTGCCATGTCTGTCCGCATGCCTGTGGGTGTCTGCGGCATGATTACGCCCTGGAATTTTCCTATGGCCATTCCGTCGTGGAAGCTCTTCCCTGCACTGATGTGCGGGAATACCTGCGTGATCAAGCCGGCAGAAGATACTCCGTTATCGACCTTCAACCTGGTGGAGATGCTGCTGGAGGCTGGCCTGCCGGAGGGCGTGGTTAATATCGTCACCGGCTACGGCCCGGAGGCGGGCGCGCCTCTGGTGGCGCATCCTGAGGTGGACGCGATTTCCTTCACCGGGTCGAGCGAGGTGGGCCGGATCGTGGGCCAGACGGCTGCGGGTTTCTTCAAGCCTTGCTCGCTGGAGATGGGGGGCAAGAACGCGATGATCGTGCTGGAGGATGCGAACCTCGACCTGGCGCTGGATGGAGCGGTGTGGGGGTCGTTTGGCACCTCCGGCCAGCGCTGCACGGCGACCAGCCGCATTATCGTGCAGAAGAGCATTGTGGGCGAGTTTACCCGCAGGCTGGTGGAGCGGGCGCAGGCGCTGCGCGTGGGAGATGGCCTGAACGCCCAGGTGGAGATGGGCCCGCAGATCAACCAGCAACAGGTGGAGACCTCTGCGCGGTACACGGGCATCGCGGAGAAGGAGGGTGCGCGGCTATTGACCGGCGGGAAGCGTTTGTCCGGCGAGGGACTGGATAAGGGATTCTTCTTTTCTCCCACAGTGTTTGGGGGAGTGGGAGCGCAGATGAGGATCGCCCGGGAAGAGGTATTTGGGCCGGTGGTGAGCTTGATCGAATGCGATAGCTTCGATCAGGCGATTGCGTTCGCGAATGGGATTCAGTATGGGCTATCGACCGCGTTGTATTCCCGCAACGTGAACCTGGCATTCAAAGCGATGCGGGACTTAGAGGCCGGGATTACTTATATCAACGCGCCGACGATTGGGGCCGAGGTGCACTTGCCCTTCGGCGGGGTGAAGCAGACCGGCAACGGGCATCGCGAGGGCGGCACCGGAGCGCTGGATTTCTATACCTCATGGAAGGCGGTTTACGTGGATTACTCCGACCGCCTGCAGAGGGCGCAGATCGATCTTGGCGAGTGATGGAATGAAAAAGCGCAGCTCGGATGAAGCACTCGCAGCTTCATTAGCAAAGCTGTGGCCTCACAGAGAACACGAGTCGAATGCCCTCAAGAATCTGTTTTGCCGATTCGGATTGCATCGCTGGCGCCAGTTGGATTTGGAAGAGCTCGTACCGGATAGAGATGTCCGTTATTGCTTTTGGTGCCCTAAAGTTCGGATTGATGGAGTGGTGTATGACGGCTAGTGTAATGTCCCGATAATTGGTTCCATTCTGCGGGCATTCAGAATCGATCTGCGAAAAAAAGTCTTCGTAGGACTAGCATCGCAGCCCAGCGGCTAAAGCGGCATTCATGATCAGGACTACGGACGGGCTGAAGCGCGTCCCCTTCACGGCGGATAAACCGTCCCCGGATCAACTTATTGTGGGCTGACCTAAGCGAAGTAAGTCGCGTCGAGGGCGGATCGGCCCAACGCGAATTGTCACCGAAGTGGTTTTCGAAGGTTGGAATTTATAGGCGAGATAACCCATCGATGAAACCGATTCGAATAGAGCGATTTATTTGACTTGTCTCATCTTGTGTTGGTCTGTAACGTCAAGGAGTTTCGGCCTTCACTCAGCTATTGCTCTTGTCTTGCGGAGAAACGAAGGTTCAGAATGGCAAGCTCTCCCTGACAGTAGCGCCTCGGTCCGTGACCGTCGTCTCGATTGAGCAGTAGTCGTGAGACGCACTCGATTGAGAGGAGGACAGCGGTGCGTATTTTCTGCGTGAACATTTATTCCTACCCGATCTAGTAGGCCCAATCGAGAGAGGTCCAGATGAAAGTAATGAAACTGTTCTTTGCGTGTGCCGTCCTGATCGCGATCGTACCAGCCAGTCGGGCCGCGGCACAGGTACAAACCAACGTTCCCGAGCCTGTCTCGGGCGCAAAGCCCGTCACGGTGGAGCACATCAAGATCCACGGCACTGCGCTTGAAGGCAATCTTGAAGGCGATGCCGTCGATCGCGACGTGATCGTCTTCCTGCCGCCGAGCTATTCGAAGGAAAAGAAGCGTCGTTATCCCGTCATCTACGCGCTGCACGGCTACTCGATCGGCGCCGAACAGTGGGCGCACGAGATCCACGTCCCGCAAACGATTGAAGGCGCATTCGCGCAGGGATCGCAGGAGGCGATTGTCGTCCTGCCCGATTCCAAAACCGTTTACAACGGTTCCATGTATTCAAGCTCAGCTACTACGGGTGATTTCGAGAAGTTCATCTATCACGACGTTGTCGCCTACATCGATGCACACTACCGCACCATCCCCAATCGCGAGAGCCGTGGCCTGGTTGGTCACTCGATGGGCGGCTATGGTGCGTCTCGCATCGGCATGAAACATCCTGACGTCTTCGGTGCTCTCTACATCATGAGCCCCTGCTGCATGTCTCCTATGTCCGGCGGCGGACCGGGCCCCGCCGACCAGGCAAAGGAGCGCGCTATAGCCGGCGAGAAGAAAGTCGCAGCAGCTAAATCTCCGGCCGACCTGGCAGCTCAGTCACCCGGCTTCGCTGCCGCCCAGTTTGCAACAGCAGCGGCTTGGGCTCCCAATCCGAAGAACCCTCCACTCTACTTCGACCTGCCGACCAAGGATGGTATTCCGCAGCCTGAGATCGTGGCAAAATTCGCGGCCAATGCGCCACTGGTCTTCGTCGATCAGTACATCGGGAACCTCAAGCAGTATCGCGCAGTCGCGATGGATGTGGGAGATCAGGATGGTCTGCGCATCGACGCCGGCAAGCTACACAAAATTCTCGATAATTACGGAATTGCGAACAGCTTCGAGGTATATCCCGGCACTCACACCAGCGCAGTGGCCGATCGATTCCAGAACCATGTCCTGCCGTTCTTCAGCAAGAATCTCTGCTTTACCGCGGACTGCAAGTAGAACCCTGGCCCGCGCCGGGCGAGACAGCGCCGGCCATGCACTCTCTCAAATCACCTCCGGTTCGCGGTTGGTCCCCAACAACTCCGCAAGCGCATTGACCTCTGTGTTGCTGGAGCTCAAATCTCTGCAGACCAGATTCAGCCGGACCTCTCTGGTCTGGCCGGCCGATAGAGGGAGTGCCACGAGATCGCCCCTGTCGAACTCGGCCCGAATACGATACCTCGGCAGCCAGCCAAAACAGAAACCGCTGCAAACGGCTGCGATGGCCGATTCGATCGTACCGACAGGAAGCACTCGCTGAGCGGGAAACCGCGGCTGCTGCTTCGGGCTGCCGGATGCCGTGCTTTCGATGGTCACCAGCATGTGCTGCATCAGGTCTGAGCGTGAGAGCCTACGCCGGATCGACAGCAGAGGATGATCGCGCCGGGCAACTGCAATCATCTCGATTACCAAAATCGGCTTGACGAAAAGCTCACGAGACATTAGCCCCGTCACGCAGAGCTGAGCGTTATGGAGCGAAAACTCCGAGTCCGCCGAGAGAAACGTGCCCTGGCAAAGCATCAGCTTGGTATGCGGAAAACTCTGCGAGAAGCTTGCCACCGCAGCAAACAGCCGGTCGTCGGGAAAGATACTGTCGACTGAGAGCCTTACCTCCGGCGCACCGCCCGATCCCATGAGGCGGGCGCGCTGCTCGAGCCGGTTAAACCCTGCCAAATGGGGTTCCGCGTCGGCCAGAAGTATCCTTCCCACCTCGGTCAGCCGCGCTTTTCTCCCCTGAAGATCAAACAACCGGACACCCAGCTTCTCCTGCAGCCGCCCAATGGCATAACTGATCGTCGATTGAGACCGGTTCAGCTTTACGGCGGCGGGCGCAAATCCCCCCAGCTGCACCACGGTCTGAAGGATCTCCCAGGCATCCAGGGTAGTGTCCATTACCTGAGAATACATCGAATAAATCGATTTGGTTCGTGAACAAATGCGACTATTCTTCGAGAATCTCGTTCAAGTACGATGGCCGCGATTGGAAAACGATTTCTCGGGCGTCATGTTCAACCCCGATTGGAACCGCGTCCCGGCCTCCCCCAGATGGTTGCGGGCCATGCGCGGGGATTCCCGATGGAGAGATTTGAATGAAGAGGATTGGAATCGCAATACTCCTGCTCTCAAGCTTCTGTTGGGCTCAAAACCAGGACGGATTCGAGCCTGCCTCCACAAACGTGTGGGGCGCAGCCTTTCCCCGGGTCGACGCCAGCGGCAGAGCCGAATTCCGGGTGAAGGCTCCGAACGCCGGCAAGGTCCAGGTGAACTTCTGGGGAGCCTCGAAGCTGGACATGGTGAAGCAGCCGGATGGATTCTGGACCGTGACCTCCGCACCGCTGGTACCTGGCTTCCATTACTACACCGTGCTGGTGGACGGCGCGGAATTCAGCGATCCGGGAAGCCACACCTTCTTCGGCGGCGGCAAAGACGCGAGCGCAATCGAGATTCCCGAACAGGGATCGACGTACTATCTGCCACAGGATGTTCCCCATGGCGCCGTGCGCGAGGTCTGGTATTTTTCAAAAGTCACAGCCAGCTGGAGGCACGCCCTCGTTTATACGACGCCGGGCTATGACACGCAGACGAACATGCGGTATCCCGTGCTCTATTTGCAACACGGCGGCGGGGAAGATGAGACTGGCTGGATCCGCCAAGGCCGTGCGAACTTCATCCTCGACAACCTGATTGCGAGTGGAAGCGCGAAGCCGATGATCATCGTGATGGCCTACGGCTATGCAAAGCGGGCCGGCCATCCCGACCCTGACCTGACCGGGAAAGCCTTCGGGTCGCCGGAGATGATGAAGGCGATGCAGGAGATGTCTTCGACCTTTGAAGACGACATGACACAGGCACTGATACCATTCGTCGATTCGCATTTTCGAACTTTGGCGGATCGCGATCACCGCGCCATGGCCGGGCTGTCGATGGGCGGTATGCAAACTTTCCAGGTGACCTTCGATCATCTGGATCTGTTCTCTTATATCGGGGGATTTAGTGGTGCTGCCGGGCCCATGGTGTTGGGCAACCGGGCGCTCGATCCGAAGACGGACCTGAATGGAGAACTCTCCGATCCGGCCGCCTTTGCCAAGCGGGTGCATCTGCTGTGGCTGGGGGTTGGGACCGATGAGCCGCCGATGATGAAGAGCGGCCTGGAGCGGCTGCACACATCACTGGATGAAGCGCAGGTCAAGCATGTATTTTACGAATCGCCGGGAACCTCGCACGAGTGGCAGACCTGGCGCCGCGACCTGAAGGACTTTGCGCCAAGGCTCTTCCCGTGATTGGGGGCCAACCACTTTTGATTCGGCAGATTCACAAGCGGCCATGGCTGAGTCCGCAAAAGCATGAGAAGGTTGCATCGTGCTCCGCACGGCGCGAGAACCGGGACGGACAGAAAAGTGAAGTGGGCTAAGTTTCTAACCTCAACCTGCACGTTCTGGCTGGTGACGCTGGGTACGACCGATTGCCTGGGCCAGCAGCCGCTCGCTGGCGGAAGCGGGAGCCAGTCTGCCCTCCAGCTCGAGCAGGAGGGCAAGGTCGCCGAAGCCGAAGCAGGCTGGAGATCGCTCCTGCGCAGCCAACCGAATGATGCCGAAGCCTATGCGCATCTTGGTCTCCTAGAGGCGCGCCAGGAGCACTACAAGGAGGCCATCGTCCTTTACCGCAAGGCCCTGCAACTCGACCCGAAGATGCCCAGCTTAGCGTTCAACCTTGGTCTATCCTTCTTCAAGGCGGGGGATCTCCCAGCCGCAGTGCAGATCTTCGAGCCTTTGCTCAAGAGCGAGCTCCCATCCTCGCCCAAAGCACTCCAACTGGTGACCCTGATTGGGCTGGCCTACTATGGAATGGGCAAATCCGCAGCTGCCGTTCCCTACCTGAAGCAGGCTACTGCCGCCGATGCCGGAAACCTCCCTTTCCGGATGGCGCTTGCCCAAAGCTGTCTCCGCTCCAGGCAGTACCAGTGTGTCCTCGACGTTTACCGTGAGATTCTCACGCTGAATGCGGAGTCGGCCGAAGCGGATATGCTCGCAGGGGAAGCCTACGACGAGTTGAAGAACGATGAAGGAGCAATTGCTGAGTTTCAGGCTGCGGTGAAGGCTGATCCCACCGTGCCGGATGTCCATTTCGGATATGGCTACCTGCTCTGGAGGATATTGCGATTCGATGAAGCAGAAAAGGCCTTCCGTTCTGAGCTCGCAAACAACCCGGAACATCCTCTCGCGTTAGCCTATCTTGGCGATACGGAGATACGGCTCAATCATTCCGACAAAGCGATGCCATACCTTGAACACGCTGTTCGGATCCAGCCGGCGGTTGCCATCGCTCATCTCGACCTCGGGATTATTTACCAAGGCCAGGGACGCAACGATGACGCTGTACGGGAATTCAAGACCGCGGAAAAGCTCAGCCCCGACGACCCATCGACCCATTGGCGTCTTGGACGGTGCTATCAATCCATGGGCCGAGGCCCGGAAGCGAAGGCCGAATTTGACAAGACGCGGAACTTGAACCAGGCGAAGCAACAGTCCGTCCGAGAGCAGATGGACCAGGTCGAAGCCAAGCAGGCTGGACACAATGTCGATACCGAAGCCAGGTGAGTTGGCAGCCCGCCGAGAGTTCTCCTCAGCGGCTTTCCGCCGCGGAGGGGACTTTCAAGCGTCCTATCTCCCCTGTTTCAAACAGCGCCCCCTCGGTAATCGTTTTCTGTTGACAATCGACTCGCTTTCCAAACATGCTTTGGCGTTGCCGTCACTTGGGTTTACCACTTGCTTACCAACGGAGAACGGGCAGTTTGAAGACCCGGAGTATCTTGAATGAGTTTAGAAGTTGTAGCGGTGATGCATTCGGAAAAGGCCCCTGCCGACGCTGCGAAGCAGCGAGAGGAACTGGTGCGCCGCGTCGCCTCCAGCGTCACATTTGAAAAATCGCCGCGGCTTCGGGCGTTCTTTCTCCACGTTTGCCGATGTGCTCGAGAGAACAAGTCTGAAGAGGCCACCGAACCGCAGATTGCGATTTACGTCTACGGCCGCCCGCCGGGCTACAACCCGAACGAAGACAATATTGTTCGTTCGCAGGCCCGCGTGTTGCGGATGAAGCTGGAACACCATTTCGTCAACGAAGGCAAGGACGAGCCCGTTCTCATCAGCATCCCAAAAGGGCAATATCTGCCTGTCTTTGAGACTCGTTCCAAACAACCGCAGATAGAACCGCCGCAGGTACAGCCCAGGGGCCTGCCACCCGGGCAGCAAAACCCGTATCGATTCAGGCAGGTTTTGGCCGTTGCGGCTACCCTGTCTGTACTTGCGGTTGTATGGTTTGCTTACTTGTGGTTCGAGCCGAAGCGTACCCCTTCGCCACCCTCCGTCGTTCCCGCGGCCCCAGTTTCCCAGCCACCCCGGAAGGAGGCCCCCCCAGTCAGCAGCCAGCGGGTCCCGTTGGCCTACGACGCCGGCGCCACCCGCATCGCCGCCGGCCGCACCGGGGAGGGATATGTGGATCTGTGGGGCCACCGCTGGCAATCCGATCGTTACTACGATGGTGGCGTTTCCAAACCCGGCCCACTGCATTTCTTCCCTCCAGTGGCCGACAAGGATTTGTACAGTTCTATCCGGGAGGCGGTTTCGGATGACAAAATGGTGCCCCAATCCCAGCGCTGGTTCCGGTACAACATCCCTCTATCTCCCGGCGTGTACGAATTAAGGCTCTATTTCGCCGATCCTCTGCGGCAACCCAACACGGATCAGAAAGAAGACGCACAAAATTACCGGCACTTTGCCGTCGACTTGAACGGGCGCCCATTGCTGGTGGATTTCGATCCGGTTACAGATGGTGGTTCGGCGGCCGTCGACGTCCGCGTATTTAAGGGTGTGCGTCCAGCCGCGGATGGCCAGGTCCACCTTGATTTCCGCTCGGATTGGGGGCGAGCTTTCGTGAGCGCTTTGGAGCTGACACCGGGCACGCCTGGCAGGCTAGAGCCAATCCGAATTCGCGCGCACCAAGCCGATTTTGTCGATGCCAATGGCACCCGCTGGAGCGGGGATAAGTATTTCATCGACGGGCGCACCTACACCTATGGAAACCCCGAAAGGGGACCGAAGATCCCGGAGCTCTACACCGGCGAGCGGCACGGTAATTTCACCTACGCAATCCCGGTTGCCCCGGGAAGCTACACATTGAAGCTCCACTTTCTCAAGGCGTTCTTTACTCCTTTGATCCCAGCCGCGCACTGCCAGGGTGTAGGCTGCAGAGTCTTCGATGTTACCTGCAACGGGGTCATGCTGCTTCAGGATTTCGACGTCGTTCGCGAAGCACCGGGGGCATTCCAACCGGTGGTTCGCGAATTTCACGGCCTGCGTCCCAATGGGCAGGGGAAGCTACTCATTTCTTTCGCGCCGAAGGTAAATTACGCAGAGGTCAGGGCCATCGAAGTCCTTGACGAAGCGCGGTAACGAATGCCCTCCGAACTTTCCTCTTCCTGAGGCACTCCGCCGGAGTGGACACAAATAATCCTTGACCTCACCACGGGCCGGGAAATCCTTCGCAAGACCACATTATGGAATTGCGGAGACAAGCATCGTGGCTGGCAAGGTACTCGTCTCTGGACTGATCTTCGCCTAATCTTCCCGTGACTCACGGTGCAGTTCGCGTGCTCACACCGTGACACCCCTTCACAGGTGTTTTCAAAGCAGCTTAGATTCCTCCCGATTCATGAAAACAAAGTTAGTCAGCACTGGAGCAAAGTCCGTCCTGCGGTCGCGGGGTGGGTCGTGCGCTGGTAGTTGACTCAAGACTTTCCGCGAAACGCTTTTCAGGAGGATCCAGTGAAGTCAGCTAATGTTGGAAAACGCCTCTACTCCGCGCTGCGAGTGCCCACGTGGTTCATGGTTTGGGTTGTTTTGCTGGGCGCCGTAGCCTACGGCCAGGGAACCGCCACCATCGTCGGGACGGTGACCGATCCCTCCGGCGCCGTTGTCCCAAATGCGAAAATCACGATTACGAACCTGGACGACGGATTCGTCCGTACTACTACGACCAACGGGGCGGGCAGCTACACGGCCCCCGAACTTCCCATTGGAAATTGCCAAGTCCACGTGGAAGCATCCGGCTTCAAATCATACGAGCGGACCGATGTTGCATTGAATGTGAATGACACGATTCGGGTGGACGTTCCGCTCCAGGTTGGTACTGTAGGAGAAAGCGTGACGGTTCAGGCCAACGCGCTCCAGGTTCAGGCGGACACGAGCGAGGTCAGCCACACCGTCACCGGCAACGACATTTCCAACCTTGCCACCGATGGGCGAAACAACATACTCCAGCTGACGGTCCTGGTACCCGGCGCCTCGTCCGAGTTGCCGGACTTCGATTCCCCTGGGGCGCAGTTCCAGAGCCACGCTGTGTACTTTAACGGCATGCGGCAGGATGACAACAACTGGCTCATCGACGGCGGCGAAGCCTATGATCGAGGCGGCGGCGGAATCATGCTGGTCGCTCCCTCCCAGGAGGCGATTGACGAATTCAAAGTGGAGACCAGCAACTATGCCGCTGATTTAGGTAACTCGTCCGGAGGTATGACGAGCATTGCCATCAAGAGCGGCACCAAAACGTTCCACGGCAGCGCCTGGGAATTCAACCGCAACGATGCCCTGGATGCTTACTCCTACTTGTCGAAGCAGAGCACGAATCCTCAAAAACCAGAACTCCGCTACAACCTATTCGGATTCAACGCGGGTGGCCCGGTGGAGTTCAAGTCCCGCCAGCCCAAGACGTTCTTTTTCTACAACCAGGAATGGCGCAGGGAGATCAACGGCGGCAGCATTTTCAACCAGGTCCCGACCGCGGGAAACTATGGCGGTGACATGACCGGTTTGGGCACCATCTATGTGCCCAACACCACGGACCCGGCCGCGATTGCGAAGTTTGCTGCCGACGGGCTGACTCCCGGCCAAGCCTTCCCCAACGACACCGTCCCGGCGAACCTGATCGATCCGGTCGCCGCTGCCTACCTTAAGGCCGGCTATTTCCAACCGCCGAACGCTTCCGATGGGATACATTACTTCTCTTCGGCTAACACCGACACCTTCTACCGCGAGGAAATCGCCCGGGGCGATCACCAGTTCAACGAAAAGTTCAGCCTTATGGGCCACCTTATCTATGATTCGCTGAGCCAGCAAGCACCCACGGTGGCGTGGAGCGGCAATACCTTTCCAACCATCGGGTCGCTCGAGACCGTTCCTTCGTGGGCAGCTGTTGTGCATGCCACGATGAATCTCCGCCCAAATCTGCTAAACGAAGCCGCCTTCAACTATAACGGCAACAACATCCTCATTGAAAACACCGGCCTTGCCAAGCAGCCTTCCGGCTTCTCTATAAATCCGATCTTCCCTTCGGCCAACACGATCGACAAGATCCCCGGAATAGAGATCTCCAGCCCGTATAACGTGGATATGGACTCCAATAGCTGGCCATGGACGAACACGTGGCGCAGCTACCAATACAAGGATGATCTCTCCTGGACACGCGGCAATCACAACTTGAAATTTGGCGCGGCATGGTTGCACACCAAGAAGGTTCAGGAGATTTTCGTAAACACTGCCGGAACCTACCAGTTCAATGGGCAGGCCACCGCAGCCAGCACCGGCGGTCAAGGCACGCCCGGCGTGGGTTTGGCGGACTTCCTGTTGGGCGATGCCAGCCAGTATAACCAGGCGGAGTTACAGGATTCCGTCTCCATAGGCTTCAATACGATCGATATCTACGGGCTGGATAACTGGCGACTCAGCAAACGGCTCACACTCAATCTCGGCCTTCGTTGGGAAGGTCTACCTCACTCCTATGACAACAACGACCGCCTGTCGAATTTTTACCCCAACCTCTATAACCCGGCCGATGCGGCGGAGTTCACCTCTCTGACGAGCGGCGCATTGAACACCAGCGGGCCAGGGTTTACCACGGTTCCCGGCGTTAAGCTCGCGAACGTTCTGTTCTACTTGAATGGAGTTGGCCTCGCTGGACGCAACGGAATTCCGAGGCAGCTGGTGCAGAACCACTACAAAACCTTCGCGCCGCGCATCGGCTTTGCGTACGATTTGGAAGGAAACGGGAAGACCATTCTGCGAGGTGGGGGCGGGATCTTCTTCGAACGCAACGCCGGCAATGAAGAGTACAACATGGGGGCCAACGTGCCGTTCAGCAACAGCGGTACCACAATCTACCCCTACCTGGACACGACCACAACTTCCTGGACCACCGGGACGAGCGCTGGGCAGTCACCCACCACGCCGCAAGGCTTTACGGGCATACAGGACAACTACCCGATCACCACTGTGTATCAGTTCAGCTTGGGAATCCAGCAACAGTTGCGAAACAATATGGTGGCGAGCATAGGTTATGTGGGCAACACCTCCAGTCACCTGTCGCAAACGGCCGACATCAACACCGTGCCCGCCGACGATCCGAACCGTATTCACATTTGCGGCGGAAATTGCGGCGCCACCGGTGGTTACAATGCCAACTACGATCGGCCTTACCTGGGCTTTGCAGGCGTCAACATAGTCGAAAACCAAGGAAACTCCCACTACGACGGTCTACAAGCCACCCTCCGGGCCCAAGCGTACAAGAATCTGACGTTTGGCCTTGCGTATACCTGGTCTCACACTTGGGACGTGATCGATGCCCAGCTCTTTAACAATCTCGATGACCCCATGAATCCGCGTTACCAGTACGGGACGGCCGGCTTTGACCGCCGGAACATTGCCTCCATCAGCTTTGATTACAACGTGCCGATCTTCCGGAACTCGCAGGGGCTTAGCAAGACTTTCCTGGGAGGATGGACATTCGCCGGCATCGCGCTCATGCAGTCCGGACTTCCCCTCAGCGTGGATGCAGCGAATGACAATCTCGGCTTCGGCGGCGACACTACCAACCACGCGGACCAGCTGGGGTCGGTTAGTTATCCTCATACCTTCAAACAGTGGTTCAATCCGAGCGCGTTCGCTCAGCCGGCTCCCCTCACATGGGGCGACGCGTCCAAGAACAGCATTAAGGGCCCCGGACGCGACAACTGGAACCTATCTTTGTACAAAGACTTTCATATCCATGAAAGTGTTGGGTTCCAGTTCCGGGCGGAGACTTTCAATACCTGGAACCATACGCAGTTCACAGGGGTTAACACGGGTGTGCTGACCGGTAACTCATCCAACCCCTACAACTCCTCCGCAGGAACAATCAACGCCACCGGTGACCCGCGTGTCTTCCAGCTCGGGGGGAGGATTTATTTCTAGGCGATTGCGCTGACATACCCGTCCCCTGGCGCACGGAAGCTAAACCCGCTCCTTGCGCCAGGGAATATCCGAACATGACAACAAAAGGAGGTTCCATGAAACTGAATCGTGTCGTTCTCTCGATGCTTGTGATGGGGCTTGCATTTTCGTTTAGCCATGACGCGAAGGCACAGTGCGCTATCGGTGATAGCACTGGAGGCTGCACTTACGGCAGCTGTTCCTCGTCGAATCCTCAGATTTACACTCCAATTGACGGGTATGAAGGAACTACATTTATTCCGCAAATGGGGTACGTGTCGTGCTGCGGTGGCTACGTTTCAACAATGGTTGGAATCCTGGATTGGTGTTACTACACCAATCTGCGCGACCCGCGAGTTCAGGAACGCCTTGTCGAGCTCGGCAGCCAGTCGCCTGTCTATGTTCCCACTTGTGACGGTTGGTTGAGACCTTTCCACCCGTTATTAAATCGGTCGCAGAAGCCCGCCTGACGGCACAACCAGGGAATGAGGTGCGCTCATGAAATTGAGCTTAATCGTTTGCATGCTGGCCGCTTTTCCCCTCAGGGCGCAGACGGCTCAACCAAATCCCATCCCGCCGTCGGAGGTTGAATTCGCTACCGATGGCGGGACTCCAATCTCTTTTCCTTCGCTAGCAATGACCCAGTTGCCAGTTTGCTACTCGGAGGGTTCGTGTTCCGCCGTCTTTGCGCTCAATCCCCAGGATCGAAAGCGGCAAATCGCGGTCTATTTCGAACTTTCCGGACGGGGTCAAGCAGTTGATCCCGCGGCCATTGAGAATTTCTCTTATGTTCAAATCCTCTCCTCGACGCCCGCCGCCGAAGGAGTTGCTGTTTTGGTACACGGGGCCGCCTCCGACAGCGGTGTCAAAGTAAGGCTGGTTCCTAAGCCCGGTGCGGATCGCTCAGGACTCAAGGAAGGTTATTACGTTTCTCTTTTTGACCGGGACGGGAAGCTGCAAAGCGTACACATGCTCGACTCGCGCTACAAACCGGCGAAGATCGCCTACTTTGGCGCCGATCAGTTCGTTCTTCTGCGCTTTGACACAATCAACGAAAAACCGTCGTTGACCATCATGAGCGCGGACGGGCAAATCGTTCGGATGCTGGACGATCAAAACTCGTTACCGAACGGCAGTGACCTCCAGAAAGGCTCGGGCATAAAGGTCGATAATGGCGCTCCTGAGTTTTTCAAACAAGTCGCGATGGTGGGTACACTGTCGGGCTGGCAGTTCGGTCATGCCGCCAAGCAGCTCCTTCTGCTCGAGCCCGGGGCGGACCCGGTCATCTGGTCCATCTCGCCCGGTGGTGAAATTCGTAAAGTCAAGTTGCAGATGCCGCCGGGGACAACGGCACAATCTATCGTTTCTTCGGATCGCGCGTGGCTTGTCCGGTCGTTCATCGTCGCTTCGGACACGGGACTGCTGTTGGAATTCGATCCCGAAAATGGCCAGATGCTGCGGCGTATCGATTCAAAAGGGGTGCCACCAACCAGCATCCTGTTCCTGTATGCAGAGCAAGGAAATTACTACGCGCTTTGGTGGGACAAGGACGAACATCCTTGGATCCTGAAAAGCAAGTGAAAACCGATGGCTGCCAGAGTGATTGAGTCCTCTGCTGCTACCCTTCAGGCCCAGGGCAACTGCGCTTTCAGCGCTGGCAACCTCTGTCTGGCCCAATGCGGTGTTGTCACCAACATGTGCAACGATCAGGCGGATTTCGAGGAAGATGGTTATTGGCTCGCAACCGCGATTATCCCGATTGCACTGCAACGTGCAGCGCGCACGCGATTGGTGTTAACTACTGCAACCCCCCGTACGGGTGCGGAAACGAGACCGAGATTTCTCATGTGAAGGTGCAGATTCTTCATCGAGCCGCGCCGGGCGTCGCCGCTCTTCGCTCCATCCTGTTCTGGAGGCCGGGGCCTCGTTCAGGCCGATGTCCCACAGCAACGCAACATCTGCGGCGGGAAAGTGCCGAGTAAGCGTTGTTCGCGTCCGCGAGAAAGGCCTTAGTCGCTATAGCTTCTTAGGAAACAGAAACCGCACAGCATCCGGGCTGCTTAGCTTCGGACCAGGCGGCCACGAATGAGAATTGGACAGGAGAACAAAATGAATAAACTTCGCGGTGCAGTGGTTTTGACTCTATTGGCGGCAGGGCTTGCGCTCGCCGCATGGGCCGCCGACGTGACTGGAAAATGGACCGCAACCTTCGACACGCAAATCGGCGAGCAGCATTACACCTACACCTTCAAGGTGGACGGCGACAAACTCACCGGCACGGCAAAGAACGACCGCGGAACAACCGACATCACCAACGGAACGATCAAGGGCGACCAGATCTCGTTTGAAGAAAGCCTGGACTTCAACGGCCAGACCATTACAATCGAGTACACGGGCACGGTCTCCGGTGACTCCATCAAGCTGCACCGCAAGGTGGGCGATTTTGCTGAAGAAGATCTGGTCGCCAACCGAGGGAAGTAACTGCGGCAGTCTCACGTCCGGAAGCGGATCGCCGCCGATTGCTAACGACGATTGGCTAAGACCTTTTCACGCCCGACGGCGAAAATCGGGTGCTGCCATGAAACTGAGGTTGATCGTTGGTATTTTGGCGGTTTTTCCATCGCTCTATGCGCAGACAGCTCAACCGGATGCCATCCCTCCATTGATGGTTGAATTCGCCACCGTTGGCGGAAAGCCGACCTCTCTTCCATCGATGGTAATCACCCACTTGCCAGTTTGCTACTCGGCGGATTCGTGTTCCGCGGACTTTGCGCTCGATATGCGAAATCGATCTCGGCAAGTCGCAGCCTATTTTGACCTTTCCGGACAGGAACACACCATTGATCCGGCGGCGATTGAGAACCTCTCGCATGTTCAGCTCCTTTCCTCGACGCCTACCGCCGATGGAGTTGCCGTTTTGCTGGCTGCAGCCGCCTCTGACAACGGCATCGGTGTGAGGATCGTTCCCAAGGGCGATACGGAAGCGCCGCCGGGTCACTCTAGGCCCGACATAAATAGTTACGTGTGTTTTTTTGACCGAGACGGGAAACCCCGAAGTGTTCACATGCTCGATTCGCGTTACAGGCCGGTGAAGATTTCCTACCTCGGCGCCGATCGAATCCTGCTCCTGCTCTTTGACACGATCAATGAAAAACCGGTTTTAGCCCTCATAAACCAGGACGGCCAGATCGTTCGAATCCTTGACGATCAAGGCTCGTTACCGGGCGGCAGCGACCTCGAGAAAAACTCGGCTCTGAAGCTTGACGATTCCGCTCCTGAGTCTTTCAAACAAGTCGCGATGGCGGGTACACTGACGGGCTGGCAATTCGGTCGTGCCGGCAATTATCTCCTTATGCTCAAGCCGGGGACGGACGCGAGCATCTGGTCCCTCTCGCCCGGTGGTGAAATTCGCAAAATCAAGCTAAAGATGGCGCCGGGGACAACGGCGTCTTCCCTTACGTCTTCGGATCGCGCGTGGCTTGTCCGGTCGTTCATCGTCGCTTCGGACACGGGACTGCTGTTGGAATTCGATCCCGAAAATGGCCAGATGCTGCGGCGTATCGATTCAAAAGGGGTGCCACCAACCAGCATCCTGTATGCAGAGCAAGGAAATTACTACGCGCTTTGGTGGGACAAGGACGAACATCCTTGGATCCTGAAAAGCAAGTGAAAACCGATGGTCGCTAGAATGATTGAGTCTGCTGTGTGTTAGTTCATGCTGACTTTCCCTGACCTTGGAGCACGGAACCTAGCCGCTCCGTGCTCCAAGGGAACTCCCACCTTGAACAATGGAAGATTGCGATTGAGGGTGTGACTTAGCTATTTGAGCAAACGAGGTCATCGGCCGAGCCTATGAAGCGAACCATCTACTACCATTGGTCTGCCCGGCTTCAGATTGACCTTGGCAGACTTATCGCGATAGATCACCCGATATTTCATCGAGTGATCGCAACTTAACGTGAGCTTCGTAAGATGGCCGTCCTTCCACTCAAGATCTAATTTGGCCCCGCCGCGAGCGCGCACCCCCTTCAGGCTACCGGTGGGCCACTGATGCGGAAGAGCGGGCAACACCTTGATTTCAGCATCCGCGCTTTGAACGAGCATTTCGGTGATCGCTGCCGGACCGCCCAGGTTGCCATCGATTTGAAAAGGCGGGCAGAGATCGAACATGTCAGGCAGCGTGTTGTTCGTGATCAAGAGCTTCAGGTTGGCATAGGCGTGCTCCGGGTTTTGCAGCCGTGCCCACAGGGCTACCCTCCAGACCTCGGACCATCCGGTTCCACCGTCACCGCGCAGCTCCAGGGTCTTCTTCGCGGCGGCGGCAAATTCCGGAGTTGACTCGAGACTGATGTCATGTCCTGGATAAAGCGAGTAGAGGTGAGACACATGCCGATGTGCTGGTTCGACTTCGGCATAATCGTCAATCCATTCCTGCAGCTGCCCGCGTCCGCCAATTTGCAGTGGTGGTAAGCGCTTTTCTGTCCGGTCCAGTTCCGACCGGAACTCAGGATCGGTTTCGAGAATTCCAGCAGCACGTCGACAGTTTTCAAACAGCTCTCGGACAAGTTCGATGTCCATGGTGGGCGCGTACGTGAGGTGCTCCGGCCTGCCATTCAGAAGGTATTGGTTTTCTGGCGAGGTCGATGGATTCGTGACCAGCCGTCCCGCGAAGGGTGTTCCCGGCGGCGCTTCCACGAGAACACCCAATATAAATTCTGCGGCCTCCTTCATCGCGGGATAAGCGTCTCGCCGCAAAAATTCCCGGTCTCCACTGAATTCATAGTGGTCCCACATCTGGTTCGCCAGCCACGCTTCTCCGACTGGCCAGATCCCCCACGAGCCGTCCACTGGTGTGGTCGCGCGCCAAAGATCGGTGTTATGGTGTAGAACCCAGCCTTTACTGTGGTAGTGCACACGGGCCGTTTCAGCACCAGCTACTCGTAGATCGCGGACTAAACCCCATAGCGGCTCCTCCGTCTCCCAAAGATCACCTGCGTCGGCCTGCCAATAATTCATTTCAAGATTGATATTTGTCGTCCATTTGCTGCTCCAGGCAGGAACCAGATCCTGGTTCCAGATCCCTTGAAGGTTTGCAGGCTGACCCCCTGGTCGGGAGGAGGCGATCAGTAGGTAGCGACCGAACTCAAAATAAAGCGCGACCAGACCCGGGTCGTCGTTCTTAGCGAAGTTCTGTATGCGCTGGTCTGTCGTTTCCATGGCGTAGTCCTTCCCAAGACGCAATGCAACCGGCGAAAACAACCGGCGAAAATCGTCCAAATGTCTCTGCCGCAGCTGTTCGTAGGATCGTTGCTCCGCGCTGTGCATATAGTCCTGCGCCGCCCCCAATGCATCTCCACCGACATCCTGGTAGCTCCTGAAGCTTGTCGCGTCGCTGAGCAGGATCGTAACCGAGTCTGCACCGGCGATTTCCAGGCGTCCGTCTTCGCTGCGGACGGACCCTCCTTTATTCATCACTCTCAAGACCGCGACAAATCGCATGCCCGGCTGGGTCCAGGAACCTGTCCAGGACCGAGCGGGATTCTGCCGTGGTTGGATTTGACCGCTCAGTTGCAGCGTGTCGTTTGCCGTGCTCACAGTGCTGGTTTCAGGCTGCGGAGAGTCCAGCGATGCCGTAAAGGTGAGCTGGCCTGCTTCGCTGGCTGTGATACGAACGACAAGAACCTGATCAGGGTAAGAGATGAATTCCTCACGCTGGAAGCGGGCGGAGCCTGTTTTATACGCTGTCTCCGCAATCGCATCATTCAGATGGAGCTCACGGCTGTAATTCGTCGTTTGCCCATGACCTGGGAAGTGCAACCGTAGATCGCAAAATGGCTGATACGGCATCAGGAGCTTCGGCTGTCCCATCATCGTCGCCGAGAGCTTTTCAGCGTCGTCCACCTTGCCGGCGAAAATCAGACGTCGAATCTCGTCAAGATTTGTGTGTGCCTCAGGGTTCGTGTAGTCGTGTGGACCTCCACCCCACAGAGTGCTCTCATTGATTTGGAGACGCTCATCTTCCGTTCCCCCGAACACCATGGCGCCGATCCGCCCGTTGCCGATCGGCAGCGCCTCCGTCCATTTCTCCGCCGGCTTGTCGTATGTGAGGCTAAAATCCGGCTCGGTTATTGCCGCTCTCAACTGTAAGGCGGTCCCCGTCACTAGAATCAACGCTACCAGCGCTCCGAACCGCATTTGCTTTCTCCGAAGATCGGCTATTTAGACAATTCAAAGGCGATCTTTGTCCCATGATACGTAGCCTGGTGCACCGAGCTTGTATCGACAGCCACGATCTTGAATTGCCGCGACTGCAGCATCCCGGAGAACTGACCATCTCGCTGCCCTATCGAGAGTTCCCTTCTCTTGTCGTTCCAGTGGAAGTGGATCGTGCTTCGCTGCCCCTTCTCATAGTTGTAATTCGTGCCTTCATCCTCATACAGAGAGAAGTCTCCATCTGCGCCGGGGTAGACCCGGATCTCCAAGTCGTTGGGCGTCTTCTCACCGGCGTATTGCTCGATAGGGCCTATCGGAACGATGCTCCCTGCCCTGACCAGTACCGGTATTCGCCCCGGCGGAGCGTCGATGTCGGTGGTGGTTCCCGGCGATACGGGGGCTCCGGTCCAGAAGTTGTACCATCCCCCGAAAGTCGCGGGCGTGTAGACAGGCCAACTTACTGCTCCCGCCTCAAGCACTGGAGATACCAGGAAGGCCGGACCGAACATGAACTCATATTTCTGGGCGAGTGCCTGATCGTCATGCGCGAAGTCCATCACCAGGGGACGCATCAGCGTCGATCCCTGAAAGGTCACGGCAGCAGCCTGAGAATAGATGTAGGGCAACAACTGCTGACGAAGGTCCAGGTAACGACGTACTTCTCTCTCTACCTCGTCACCGTATCGCCAGGCCTCTGTGTCCGTCTGGTATCCGTGGACACGCTGCAATGGGGAAAAGGTCGCAAACTGGAACCACCTCAGGAAGCGCTCGCGATAGGCAGGATCGGTATATTGACCTGGACCCGGACGAAAGAACCCACCGGCGTCCGAAGTCCAATACGGGAGTCCACTCGCGGTGTAACCGAGACCGGCTGTGATTTGCCTCTTGAGGGAGTCCCAACTGCTACCGATATCACCCGACCAGGTAGCGGATGCATAGCGCTGCTGGCCTAAGAAAGCGCAGCGGGTCAATAGAAGAACGCGCTTGGTGGGCACATCCTTTCGTTGGCCCTCGTAAACGGTCTTGTTCACAACCAGCGGATAGAGGTTACGCACTTTGTCGCCAGGGCCGGCGAATGTGCTTCTTCCTGCCAGGTCATCGTTTTCCGGTTCGGTGGCGTCCAGCCACCAGGCATCTATACCGAGCGATAACATACGCTCGCTGAAATCCTTCCAATAAAGCGATGCAGCGGCGGGGTTGAAGAAGTCGATCCATTGAGTTCCGGGTATGTAGTACCCTTTTGCTGCGAATTGCCTACCAGCTTCGGCGTTTGGATCGATCTTGGACCAGACGGAAACCATGAACTTTACGTTCATGTCGTGAAGGCGGCCGATCATACCCTTGGGGTCCGGATAATACTGTTCATCCCATTTCATGGCGTTCCAGCCGTACTTGCCCCAATACTGCCAATCCTGGACGATGACATCGAGAGGTAAATTGCGCCTTCTGAACTCGGCCGCTGTATCCAGAATCTCCTGGCTGGAGTGGAACCGTTCCCGGCAGTGAATATACCCATACGCCCACAACGGCATCAGCGGAGCCGGCCCCGTCGCCTGCCTGTAGCTCGCGATTACATCATCGGGAGTTGGCCCAGCGAAGACGACGTAATCGATCGCATCCGCCACGGGAGACCGTAATACTGTGCGGTCTTCGCTCGACCTCCAGAACAGAACCGGTTGGTCATCCTGCTGTCCGATAACGCGGACGGTATGGTGGCCGGCAGAGAGGTCGCTAAACCAACTGGTTGTGGGAGGGAGCCAGAAGTTGGAGAAGTCGACGGCCACTTTGCCGTCGATTTCAACGTGGTAGCGGCGCGCCATTTTTTGTCCCACATCTAACAGAAAGGCATAGCGTCCACTCCGGGAAACTTCCATAGCGCCGGAAAATTCGCCCTCACGCCGGACTTCCCTTCTCGTGCCTTCGCTTGTGGTTACATCCGCCGCCGTTTCCTTACCACTCGACGATCGTGTCAACACCACCCGTTCATCCGCGGGATTGAGGTCAGTTAATCCATAGTTGTGCCAGAGGATTCCATAACCCTTGCTCGATAGCAGAAAGGGTATCGCGATCTGGCTATTCACCTGGGTCAGGCGCCGGGGAAGATCTCGAATATCGAGGAAGCCGTCCTGGAATTCGCCGCTTCCAAACAGGTGCTCGCCGGGTGGGGAGATGAAATCCTGTTCCACCGCAAAGGTCGGCTCTCCCTGCACGGTTGATGCCTCTAACCTGCGTGTTCCCGGGATCTCGGAGAGGAACGGCTTGCCGGCGCGATCCGTGAACTGCAATGCTCCCGTACTGCGATCAAAGATCGCCCGCATTTTGTCGGTCATCAGGATCAGGCTTGTCCCGCGTTTCATCAACTTGAAAGGTGGCACAGGATTGGGTTCGGTCAGGATGAGGCTGGCACTTTCAGGAGCATCCGCCTTTGCACACCGCACGCGCAGAGCACTTGCGGTCAGCGGACGGAGGGCCAATATGCAATTGTCCGTCGCTATCGTAACCTCGGTCGAAGTTTGTTTGACCAGGCGATCGGAATCTGTCTGAGCAGCGGCGCCGGCGAATGACGGACGAGCGAAGAAGAAGCTCAGTATTACCAAGGCATAGAGACGTTGCGGGTTCCGTCGTTGTGAGTCAGTCAGGATAATTCCCCCTCGTATAACCGGAGTAAAACAGAACAGGATCGCCTGAGTGGTTAGAACGTTGCTCCGCTGTCGAAAACATACCCGGGCGACAGCGCGAACCCACTCAAGCCAACAGAGGGCTTGAACGGCCCATCCACCGCTATTTTCATTCTCAAACTTGACCGATCATGACCTCACACACGATTTGCGTCGGCTCCTCAATCGAGGCGTCCCGGGTCGAACTATTGGCGACTCGCATCGGGCGGACTCTGCCCAAACGCTACGCGCTCTCGATCGTGCTTGCGATCTGCAAGGATCTTCGCCTCCTTGAAAGCTACGAGTGCCGCCGCCTTATCGCCGGACTTTTGATAGAGGCGGCCAAGCTGGTAGTGAATACTGCCGTCTTCGTCAGTCCCAAGTGCCAGCTTGTACTCCGCAATTGCTGCTGGAACGCGGCTGGTTTCTCCGTAGACCCGGCCCAGAAGAACATGGGAGCGAGGCGCCAGCTCGGGTTTGAGGCCGGTACACTTCAGCAGATAGGGCTCGGACTCTGAGAAGTGATTTTGCTCGATGAGGAGTTCGCCGGCGAGAAGATTCATTTCAGGGTCATCCGGCGCCTCGGCGAGGATGGCCCTGTCGAGGGAAAGGGCTTCATCAGTTTTCAACTCGGAGAACAGCGTGATGGCCAGACTAAGGCGGGCGCTGCGGCTGCTCGGATCCAATGCCACCGTCTTTCGGTACTCGGCTTCGGCTTCGCCCCAGCGTTGCTTTTCTCGAAACACATCCCCCAGGAGCAGATGCATGCGTGGCGAATCCGCATCGATTTCTCCGGCGCGCGTCAAAGCGCGCACGGCGAGGTATTCATCCGCTTTGCTCTCCCAGTAGAGTCCTTGTGCGCGGGTCTCCGGGCTCCTTCTCAATCGCTGCGCCGCACGCGAAGCGATGCGGTAATCGCCGGCGTAGAAAGAACAGGCAGCGAGTAGCGGCAGCTGGCTCCTCTGCGTGGTTTGGAGGGACGGCTTGAGGGACTGGCTGCAGTCGGTGAACTGGCCTGCCTCATAAAACTGTTTGGCGTCTGCTGACATGAACGTTTCAACTTCGGGGGGCTGACCACGATCCAGGTCGGCTGGAGGGGGCGCCGCCTCTTCGGATAAGAGGGTCTCTTGAATGCACGAACCAATATCGAATGAGGAAGGAGCACTCGGTTGAGACTGCGCTAAGCCGAGCAGAGCTGTCACTTGATCGGCTGAGGCTGCGCCGCGAAAAAGCGGCAGGCTTGCGCGCAAAAACCCGGGATCCGCCTTCGCAATTGGCGTAAGTCGAGTGAGTGCGCCGCCAGGATCTCCAGAGGCAAGATCTGCCACAGCCAAACCTAGCGCAGCTAACCCGCAGCCAGAACCAGCTCGGATTTCCTGCTCGAATTCTTCGCGTGCCTTAGCAATTTCTCTCGTGCGGAGCAAGGCGATACCGAACTCGGCAAAGCCGCACGGGATCGATGACTGCAAAGCGAGCGCAGTCTTGTAGGCCTCTTGCGATGGAATCATCTTTCCTTCCTCGGCAAGAGCCTCGGCAGCTCTTAACTTGGCGTATGCGGAATCCCCGTACCTCGAATTCATGACGCGAGCGTCGTTCTCTACTTGCTGGAGATAGGCTGTACCCAGGTCGAACCACGAGCTGCCGTCATTCGGCGCAAGTTCTGTCGTCTTCCAATATGCGTCCGCTGCCCTGTCGCTTTGCCCTTGCAGAGAATAGGCCTTTCCCAGTGACCTGAAAGCTTGTACATCCTGGGGATTCAGCCGCGCCGCTTCTTCAAGGTGCGGGATGGCTGCTTCAGGATTCCTGGCGGCCAGGTATTCGATGCCCAAAAAGAGCTGGGGCACAAACAATGACGGGCTCAGCCGTGCTGCCTTGGTGAAGCTTTCCATCGCCGCAGAATACTTACCCGATTCGTGGTACATAAGCCCGAGGTTCGCCCAAACCTCGGGAATGGACGGTGCCAGTTCGGTAACCTTTCGATAGGATTCCGCGGCAACGCGGAAATCCCCCCTGGCTTGAGCCGATTGGGCATCAGCCAGGAGGGATTGAAGCGTTTGCTCATGATCGTCTGAACCAGCCCATCCGCTCACGATCGTACTTGTGAACGAGATGATCAGGCAGAGTACGACTGCGGCCCGCTTCACAGGAACACTACCGAACGATCCTTAGTGCGAATTGCACTTGACGCGGCCCTTGCGTGTTGGTGGTTTGACCGAAGTTCTTGTCTCCCCAGTTTATGTCGGGAGAGTCGAAGTTGGCACGGTTGGCAAAGTTGAACATCTGCGCCTGAAACTCAATGCGAAGCTGCTCGCCCACCTTAAACCATTTCTGGATTGCCAGATCGGTGTCGTTGTAACCGGGCGCCCGGAAGTTCGAAAAGTAACGGGGTGCATTGCCAAATGAATAGGCCGGCGTCTGCTGAAAGGCCGCGGGATTGAATCGACAGACATCCGTGCCTACTTGCTCCCCGTTGCCGCAAGTTCCCGCCTTCAATGCCTGGCCCGGGACCAGGGTCGCATGCTGATTGCCACCCCAGAGACTGGCTGGATTCGCGCCGCCGTTGCCGATACTCAATGGAAAGCCGGCCTTGAAGTTCGAGATTCCTGAGAATTGCCATCCGCCAAGGACTGCGTCTTCCACGGCGTTCATGCTGCCTCCGTACTTCAATCCTCTGCCAACGGGGATGGTGTACACATAGTTCAGGACGGCGCCTTGAGGAATGTCGGTGCTGTCGACAGTCCAATCGCCGCGTAAATTGTAATAGTTTCGGATGGTTCCCCCTCCGCTGCTAATGCTGCCCCACTCTTCGGGTCCCCCGGCGTCATCGAGGAACTTGGCATAGGTATACGAAGCCATGAAGGTCAAGCCCCACGATTCACGATGGGTGAAGTTGGCCTGCAGCGCATTGTAGTTCGATTGGCCGATCGGTTCCTGAGAGGCTCCGACCGTGCCCCCGCCGCAGAACTCAGGATACGGCAGCAGGGTCTGCGCCGTCGGGACCGTTGTACCCCCAAGACACGGGCTGCCCGTGCTCGCATCGGACCCATAGAACGGATTCGCGACCGGGGTGTTCAGCCCGTTGCCCATCGAAAGGTAGCTCGGATTCAGCTCGCCATAATTCATGGTGCCCAGAATGATCTTCGTACCGCGGTTGCCCACGTAGTTGACATCGAGCACATTATGCGGCGTGAAGCCGTACTGGAAGCCGAACATGAATTGCTTGATGGTCGGGTCGGGACGATACCAATTTGTTCCGCCCCCGGTCTGTCCCACATTGGTGAGGCCCCTTTGCGAATTTCCCGTTATGGGGAGAATTCCCGTGGAGAACGCCTGCGCGAGTGGGGAATTCACGGTGAGTCCGTCGATGGTCCCAGTCCATGGGGTTTGCCGCGAATACCCCGGCGTGTTGCTTCCGCCTAGATAGTTCACGGCATAGTAGAGTCCGATTCCGCCGCGTACGACGAGTTTGGGAGTGGCGGAGTATGCGAAGCCGCCGCGAGGAGCAATGTCGGACCAATTCGCCTTATACATGTCGCGGTTCCCGGAGTTGCTGTAGACAACTTCACCGTACACCGGCTTGCCGACTTCGGCACTGACCGGATTGAGTGCCTGGAAGTCGAAGTAGGCCTGTTCGTCATGGCGGGCCCTGATGGGTGTTTGCACCTCATAACGGATGCCAAGGTTCAGTGTCAGATTGGGCACCACCTTCCAGTCGTCCTGCACATAGCCACCGTGGAAATACTTGGTGGGCGCGTTAAATGCATTGAAGCCCGTGTACCCGCTGAGCCCGCTCGTGCCATTGCACGAGGTGGCGCCCGCACCTGCCATAAACGAGGCAAATCCATCGCCTCCCGTCACCGGATTGGTGGGATCGGGGCCACTGGTCATGGCGTTGGTGAAGCAGAAGACCGTTGGGCTGATCCTTCCTCCGAAGATTTGGTTGATCACGCCCATATATCCGAATGAGACGGCCTGCTTCCTGAAGATCTTACTGAAATCGACCGACAGGCTGCCTATGTTGTTCGGGGAATGAAATTGGCCGAAACCTTCGCGAGCTCCCAGGGGCGCGTAATTGCTGATCTGAAACTGAGGGAACTGCGGAGAGATGCTATCGATCTCAGCCGGCAGGCCAAGCGTTGAGGACTGAAAACCGTAATTTTGAACGACGTTGCCCTCAACCCAGCGGACGAACGAAGCATTGGCGTTCATCACCAGGGTCGGATTGAAGACGTGCGAGCCACCCAGTGCCATAGAGTATCGATTGTCGGGATTGTCGACCTCCGGCCCTGCTGGATCGTCGCCGTAGTAGGCAGGAGTACCGGACTTGGTTTCGAACTTCTGCGAGAATCTCCCATAAATGCGCGTCGATTCGGTGAAGTTGTGATCGATTCGAATCCCATACTCATTCGATTCGGTCGGCTGGGAGGCACTGACGTTGAAATTGAATTGCGCACTCGGGTTCTTCGCACCCGGCCAGTAATTGGCTGTTGCAAACACTTTCGCCCGCGCATCGATGGCCCCGGCTCCGCTCGCCGGGATGATGTTTCCTGGATACGGATTGCGGACGAACCCTCCGTTCGGGCAGTTAGACGTCGAGTAGGGATTGTAGATCGCGCCGGCTAGGATGGTTCGGCCCAGGCAATCTGTACCTAATGAGGTGGAAGTGAGCTCCGCCGAGAAATCTCCCGACTCCTGACTCGAGGTCGGCATATTCTCGTTATCGATTCCGGCGTTCTTGAGCCGCAGGCCCTCGTAATTGGCGAAGAAGAAGGTTTTGTTCCGCTGCTTATAAAGTCGCGGAATGTACAGCGGACCTCCGCCGGCTACGCCGAACTGATTGCGATGATCCGGGGTCTTGGCGATGCCATTCCGGTTGTTGAAGAACGTATTCGCGTCCAACGCCTGGTTGCGCAGGTACTCGTCCGCAACAAAGTGAAAATCGCTGGTGCCCGCCTTGGTAATCACATTCACAACATTTCCCGTGCTCCAGCCGTATTGAGCACTGAAGGAATTGCTTTGAACCCTGAACTCCTGAACGGTGTCGACCGAGGGAACGTAAACCACGCCGCCCCAACCCATGGCAACGTTCCAGCCGCCGTCGAGGATCCAGGCTGTGGTTCCGAAGAATCCGCCGCCAAAGCTCAGGAATGACTCATCCTGGTCGGCAGTATCTTCTGCGCCTCCGGCGGCCAGAATCTGCTGCTGCGTCTGGTTGTTAACCGATGAATTCAACAGAACGAGCCCGGTTACGTTGCGCAGATTAAGCGGTAATTCCTCCAATTGCCGGCTGGAAACCTCGGTGCTCACGTTGGAATTTCCCGTTTGCAGCAAGGTCGCCGAGGCTGTGACCGTGACCTGAACAGAGGTGCTGGCCACCGTCAATTTGAGGTTGTCGCTAACCGCGTCTCCTGCCGTGAGAATGACTCCATTCTGCTTGGTGATATTGAAGCCTGGAGCCTCGACCGTGAGTGTGTAGGTAGCCGGCGGCAGCAGAGCAAAGGTGTACTCGCCGGAGGCGCCGGTCTGAAACGTTCGCGTGATGCCCGCGTCCGGGCTGACAAGCTTGACTGTGGCCTTTGGCACCACAGCGCCGGTCGAATCCGTCACCGTTCCCGAAAGAGACGCTGTCGAACTCAACGATTGTGCCCATACACCTGACGCTCCGATTGACCCGACAAAAGCAACCAGCAGCGTAACCAGAACCGTCCTCAACAGCTTTGCCGACCCCCAGCTTATTTTTGAGATCATGCCATGCCTCCAAAGTCCGACCGATCGGACCGACCCGAATCGTTTTCCCGTAGTGCTGCTTGAAAATCTGCGGTCGCCCGACGGAGTGTAAAAGACTCCCGGCACTGTACTTCTGGCAAGGTGTGGTACAGTAGGCTGCCGAGAAAGCGTTTTCTTTTCAACAACGTAATGGGGAGGTAAAATACCTGCTGCGGCGGGACACGGGAGAAAAGACAAATGAAGGATGGCGAGAAAACTGGCCTTTTGACGCCGCCCGGCCCTCTCTCGGAACGGGCCAAGCAATGCGTTAAAAGGGCCCTCGAAGAGATGGCGAGCAGCGTTCCGTTTCGCACCAGCCGCCAATGTCAGGATTTGCTCCGTTACACCGTTCTCCATAGCCTCAGCGGAGAGGACGAATTGCTGCGCGAACGCATGATCGGTGTCGAGGTTTTTGGCCGGCGCCCCGACTATGACCAGGCTGCGGACCCGGTGGTTCGAATCCGCGCCGCCGACGTGAGAAAACGTATTGCCCTGTTTTATGAAGCGACGGAGGCAGCAACACGCCAGGTCAAGATTGCCATTCCCTCCGGCTCGTATAAGGCATTGTTCGAGTTCGTTGGGTCTCGGGGCCTCGAGGCTTCATCCAACGCGCCCTCTCCCGAAATGGTCGTGCCTGCAAGCGTAGACAGTCGCCCGATTGAGCTACCACCGGTAACCTCTCCTCCGACTGAATTGACAAAACACGACCCCCGACGGATCCGGCTATCTCGATGGATGGTAGTAACGGTGGTAGCCGTGTTGTTGATTCCTGCTATCTACGCGTTATTCCGATCCACTCGTGAAACCGCGTTTGACCAGTTCTGGTCGCCGGTTCTCAAAGCCCCAAATCGAAGCGTGATCTACGTTGGCAGTAACGCCGTTTATACTCTGTCCCAGGGCTTTCTTGACCGATATCGGCGCGAACACCGCCTGGGCAAAGTGGAGACGATGGGGCGAGAGTTTCTTGTCCCTTTGGGCTCGACCGACATCGTAGACGGCAATGATCTCGTTCCTGAGAAAGATACTTACGTCACCGTGGGAGACGCCGCCGCGACGGCACGGATCGCTTCCTTTCTTTCCCTGCGTAAGAAGTCCTATGACATGCGCTTTGGCGGGGACATCTCGGTGGGCGATCTTCGCGAGCGGCCGGCAATTCTCATTGGGGGGTTCAATAATTCTTGGACCCTCGAAATGACGGACAATTTGCGTTTTGTGTTCGCCTATCAGTATCAGGTTCAGGATCGTTTCGATAAAGGCAGGAGCTGGAAGGCCGATCAGGATTTCACGGAAGACTACGCCATCATTTCCAGGATTCTCAACTCGAAGACCGGCGAAATCCTGATTACCGCGGCTGGTATCGGCCACGCCGGCACGCGTGCGGCCGGAGAATTCCTGACCAGCCCTAATGATATCGATACGCTGATGCTTACTGCGCCCAGGGGGTGGGAAAAGAGAAATCTGCAGATAGTTCTGCACACTACTGTCATCAACGGATCGCCCAATCATCCGGACGTGATCGCCACACATTATTGGTGAAAATCAGCGACTCCCGGCAGTATTGCTGATAGACTTTCTGGCGAAGCGAGTAAACGTTATCTCCGGAGCTCGCAATCGCACGCTGGGAGCTATGAAACATATCAGAGAGCAGTTTGGAGCCGTTGCGCTCATGTATTGCGTCTGGACCGCTCAGGCCCAGCAGAAGCCTCTCTATCTCGATCCCAGCCTGCCGGCTGAACAGCGGGCGGCCGACCTTGTACAGCGTATGACGCTGGAGGAGAAAGCGAGCCAGCTCGTCAACCAAGCCCGAGCCATTCCGAGACTAAACGTGGCCGGCTATGACTGGTGGAGCGAAGCGCTGCACGGCGTGATGGTGAAAGGCACCACAGAATTTCCTGAACCGGTTGGCCTCGCGGCCACCTTTGATACCGATGCCATTCACAAGATGGCCGTTATCATCGGCACCGAAGGCCGAATCAAGCACGCACAGGCGGTGAAAGCCAACGGGGGATTTAGCAACATCTTTCAGGGGCTCGACTTTTGGGCGCCCAACATCAATATTTTTCGTGATCCGCGCTGGGGCCGCGGCCAGGAGACCTACGGCGAAGACCCATTCCTTACCGCAAATATGGGGGTCGCCTTTGTTACAGGCATGCAGGGTGATGACCCAAAGTACTACCGGGTCATCTCCACGCCCAAGCATTACGCAGTGCATAGCGGGCCAGAGTCTACCCGCCATGGCGCGGACGTAACGGTCAGCAAACACGACGAACTGGATACCTACTTGCCGGCGTTCCGGGTCACCGTCACCGAGGCCAAAGCTGGATCCATTATGTGTGCGTACAACAGTGTCAATGGCGAACCGGCTTGCGCAAATGAGTTCCTGCTCCAGGATGAGCTGCGCGGCAAGTGGAACTTTAAGGGCTATGTCGTTTCCGACTGCGGCGCGGTGATTGACATCTACCAGAACCATCGCTACAAGCCGACCCAGGCGCAGGCTTCCGCTATCAGCCTCCAACGGGGAATGGACAATGAGTGCGTCGACTTCACCTTTAAGGTAAAAGACGATCATGATTACAAGCCTTACCTCGATGCAGTAAAAGGGGGCTACCTCAAGGAGAGCGACATCGACACCGCCCTCGTCCGGCTTTTCACGGCGCGCGTGAAGCTGGGTATGTTCGATCCTCCAGACATGAACCCCTACAACAAGATTGATGAGAGCCAGTTGAACAGCGCCGAACACCGCGATATGGCACGCAAAAGCGCGGACGAATCCATGGTGCTCTTGAAGAATGACGGCACGTTGCCGCTCAAGACCGGCGGGAACAAGATCGCTGTGGTGGGGCCTCTTGCGGATCAGACGAAGGTCTTGTTAGGCAATTACAACGGCACTCCCACTCACACTGTCTCCATCCTCGAAGGGCTGCGCAAAGAGTTTGCCGGAGCCAGTATCCAGTACGTTCCCGGAACGCAGTTCCTTAGCCATGATGCGGACCCTGTTCCTGCATCCGCATTGACCGTCGATGGCAAGCCTGGCATTAAGGTCAGCTACTCCAAGCTCGACATGACCAACGTCAACACCCCGGAGGCGACCAAACCCCTCGCTGAGAGTACCTATCCCACGTTAGACGCCGCCGCGCAACCGCTGCCCCCGAGTGTTTCTGATATACGGCCCCTCGCCATCCACTGGGACGGCATGCTTACGGCTCCCGAAACCGGCGATTACAACCTTGGTCTCAAGGCGAACGGCTTCTTTCGCATACGGCTCGATGGCAAGAATGTGACTTCGTCCTATGGCGGCGACCCCAACGAAGCAAAGTTAGGCCGTGTCCATCTCGAAGCTGGAAAGCCTGCCGGACTCCATGTGGAGTACACCCCGCCAGAGGGCTCCGCCCCGACAGCGACACTGGTATGGTCCAAGGTCGATCTTGCGCCGCAGCCGGCGGCTATCGCCGCGGCCAGAAGCGCAGATGTAGTCATCGCTGTTCTCGGCATCAGCAGCGAACTCGAAGGCGAGGAGATGCAAGTCAGTGAGCCTGGCTTCCAGGGTGGCGACCGCACGAGCATCGACCTGCCTAAACCGGAATTGGATCTGCTCGAAGCGCTCGCGACTACCGGCAAGCCTCTGGTGCTGGTGCTCACGAACGGCAGTGCACTCGCGGTCAACTGGGCCAAGGAGCACGTGAATGCCGTCCTCGATGCGTGGTATCCCGGAGAAGAGGGAGGCACAGCTGTGGCTGAGACCCTTTCCGGTAAGAATAATCCCGCCGGGCGCCTCCCCGTCACGTTCTACACCGGCGTTGATCAGCTTCCGCCTTTTGATAGCTACGCAATGAAGGGTCGAACCTATCGCTACTTTGAAGGCACGCCGCTCTATCCCTTCGGCTACGGCCTCAGTTACACAACTTTTTCCTATAGTAAGCTCGTACTGCCGGAAGGTCCGGTAGCTGCGGGCCAACCCATGATGGTCGATGTTACGGTCACCAACACGGGCAAGATCGCGGGAGACGAAGTGGCGGAGCTTTATCTGAGCTTTCCAAATGTCGCCGGCGCGCCAATCCGCGCGCTCCGCGGATTCCGACGCGTACACCTCGAGCCCGGCAAGTGGCAAACATTGCACTTCGACCTCAACCCTCGCGACATGAGCATGGTGACGGAAGCGGGCGAGCCGGTCGTCCCTGAAGGTAAGTACTCTTTGTCGGTCGGGGGCGGTCAGCCGAACACGGGCGCGCCATCAGTCGCCGGAACCTTCGAGGTGAAAGGCACCGTCACGCTACCGTAGGTGCCGGCTGTGCGTCGGCGGACTTCAGTATGTTGCTGATTACCATAATGTTGACTTTTAAGCGATTTCTCTGTGTCGGGATGGCCTCACTCGCGCTCGCCTCGCTGGGACTTGCTCAGGAGCCGGCCACTATGCCTCCGCACGGCAGGCTAGTTCCTCTTTTCAACGGGAAAAACTTCGCCGGTTTCGATACCTTGCTCGAGAAACATGGACTGAATCATGATCCCGACCGGGTTTTTCAGGTTGAGAAGGGGATGCTGCATATCTCAGGTCAGGAATTTGGTGGCCTTGTGACACAGAAGGAGTTTGCAAACTACTATCTGCGCGCGGAGTTTAAGTGGGGCGAGAAAATGTATCCGCCGCGGGTGGGGAAATCGCGCGACAGCGGTATTCAATACAACATTACCGGACCGCTCAAAGTGTGGCCGCGCATGATGGAATTCCAGATTAACGAAGGAGGCACAGGCGACATTTGGGTGGTCAATGGCACGGGCATGACAATAGGCGGGAAGGTCTATCAAAGCACCGCTTCGCCCGGGCCGCATCAATATATACGCATTCCCCATATCGGGCGCGGGCCATTGGTCAATGTGACTGGATACCGCGATCCGGTGGACGACCTCGAAAAACCCCATGGCGAATGGAACGTGTTGGAACTGGTTGTCGATCACGGCCGCGTGCTGTACTTCGTGAATGGAAAGCTTGCAAATGAGGGAACGAATGCCGACCCGGAACAGGGCAAGATTCTGTTTCAATGTGAGGGCGCGGAAGTCTTTTTCCGTAAGATGAAGATGGCGAATTTGAAATAACCGGCAACCATGGAGGCATCCTTAATCCTGCTTAAAAAGGAGAAATGAGCTATGAGACCCTTAAGTCAACTCGCCTTGGCTTGCCTCGTGTTCGCGGCCTCTGCTCTCGCCCAGGGACCCGCTCTGCGCAAATCATGGGGAACAGGCGATCAGGCGAGCAATCCGGCGGCTCCGGCTGCTTTGGAGTTCTCAAAGCCGCAGGTCGTCGAGGGAGTAACCGCTGGTTCCATGCTCGCCGGCAGGTTTGACTGCGACAACGGAAGCATTTACACGCTGTTGGCGGGTAGCGCGCCTGAGGGAGATCCCGATTCCCATCTGGCCCTGATGGCAATACACCCGAACGGGACCACGACAAGCTTCTCGTGGTGGTCCGTGCTCGGGCTGTCCGACATATCGATGCCAAAGGCCGTCTTTGTCGGCAACGGGCATGTGTATGTGCTCGTTATATCTAGGAGCGCTACCGCAGAGAACGAGCACGCGTCGAGATACCCCGTGGTGCTGATCTTCAACCGGGATGGGGAGCTCGAAGACACTGTCCGGTTGGAGGAGGATTGGATTCCCCTCGCGTTCGGCGTTTTCCCTTCCGGCAACATCCTGCTTGCCTCGGACGACCGCCTGAATCATCGCATGGATCTTAGCCTGGTCGACAAGCACGGCAGATTCGTGAGACAGATTTCCCTCGAAGACAACGACTTTGTGGCGAGAGCCGCTCAGATGCCGCCCGCTGACCGCGACAGCGCCAGCTACTCGCCTATTTTCCTGATCGCCATGTCGAAGTTTCTGCCCATGGGCGATCACTTGTTGTTGGCGCCCCTCGACACAGGAGACCTGCCGATCCTCGAGTTAGACGAGCACGGCGTGCTCGGCGCCACGACACCTCACTTGCCCCCGGGTATGCTCCTCGAAGGCTTTATTTCATGGGGCGCTTCCGCCTTTACTGTACGGTTAGGAAAGCTTCTTGAGCCGAGGAGTGCGGGGCCCCACGACTCGGAAGGCCGGGTTTTCGGCGTAGCGACTGAGCCGTCGCAGCAGATGACCGAAATTTCCCGTACAGACGGTCGTGTTCTGCGCGAGATTGACCTGGGGGCCGTAGGTATCCAGCCGGCATGTGAAGCCAATGGCGTTTACCACCTGCTCACTTCAGGAAACGAGCAGAGATTGCAGATTGTGACAGCACGGTTGCATTAAGGCGGTTCTCCAATTTATGTGAAGTTTTGAGGGGCGTGCCGGGAACCCTTCTCGGGGATCCTACTTCGCCGACTCAAGGGGAATCTCCGTTATCTCTCCCCATTGCCGTCGCTTCCGTCATAGGAATAGGCGTAATTCAGTGTGCCGTCGGATGAGCTTTTGGCGGTCATCCGGTTGAGGCCATGGTACTTGTAGTTGAGGGTAATTCCGTGGGCATCGGTCTTGCTGGAGAGGTTTCCATTGGCATCGTCGCCGTTTACGCAGGTACCTGCGCTCAACCGGGAACTTGTTCGAAGGATTCGGTGTCCGATTGACCAGCGTAGAAGGTGAGCCAATGCCAAAAGTCTCCTGCGATGCAGAGTTAGCCGCCTCGCTAGCGCGGCTATGGCCGAACAGGGAGCACGAAGCCAGTGCCGTAACCGGATTGTTGTGCCGCATAGGTATTCATTATTGGCGGCGGCTAGACCTGACTGAACTTACTCCCGGTAGGGATGTGCGCTTCTGCTTCTGGTGTTCAAAGATCGAGATAGACGGAATAGTTCATACGCCATGAGCCCTCACTGGCCATTCAAGGATTGAAAGACGGTTAGCGTACGATTTTTGACGTTTGGTGTAGTACCCCCAACCTGGAGTCCTGCTTTTCATTGATATCGGGGATTATCCGGAATCCGTTTGAATTCGAGCGGCATGCCGTTCTCATCCTTGAAGCAGGGATCGTTTCCCTCCCCATATCTATCGTGTTTGGTGACACACATAACCTCAATCTTCAGCTCGCTGAGTTGTTCGCACGTGCCGTGCAACACGGTCTCGAATACTGGACTCAGCGCACCCCCATCGAGTGCAACCGCCTCAGGCCGATTTAATTCGTTGGTCTTCGCGCCATCGACGCCATGTTCAACCCTTTCAACGAAATCCATAGTATGGTCGTATCGGCTCCAGAACTGATATGCCCATTTGGAGTCGCCGCCGGAGTTCGAGATGCATTTCGAGCGAAATGGAATCCCCGACCAGGGTGTATCGTTTTGCCAGGTAGATCGCCAAGGTCCCCATCCGTCTTTGCTGGAGTTCTGACCGAAATCCGGTCAGTTCACAGGGGTTAACACGGGTGTGCTGACCGGTAACTCATCCAACCCGTATAACTCTTCAGCTGGGCAGATAAACGCCACTGGCGACCCGCGCGTTTTTCAGCTCTGCGGAAGGATTTATTTTTAAGCGGTCTGGTTGAAATCTCCACCCGGCGCACGGGAGCTAGAGGTTTCCGTGCGCCGGATACCCAGGACTGTGCCCAGGACCGTGTCCCGAGCTACTTTCGGGTCGCCCCTTTCGGGCTGCCGCAGGCAAGTCAGCCCCTCCCTATGAACAACAAGACTTCCTGGGCGGGTTCGCTCGTCGAGCGAACCGCAGGTCCCTGCGCTTCGCTCCGGCCGGGAGGGGAGGACGGCGCTTTCCAGGTTCGTTGCTGGACCTAGGGGTTTCACTTCCTTGCTACAAAGGCTCTCTTGTGGCTAGCATTCCCTAGCGAGGCAATTCTTCACCATGATTATTGGCGTTCCCAAGGAAGTGAAAGACCATGAATCCCGGGTTGGCATTACTCCCGCCGGCGTAAAAGCGCTGGTAGAAGCCAACCATACCGTCCTGGTGGAGACCCATGCCGGCGATCTCTCCGCGTTCTCCGACGACGAATACCAGGCAGCAGGAGCCGAGATCGTCGGCTCGGCACACAACGTCTGGGGCCTCGCCGACATGATCGTCAAAGTGAAAGAACCAGTCGAAAAGGAGTACGTCTTCTTTCGCGAGAACCTGGTGCTGTTTACCTACCTGCACCTGGCGCCCCTGCCCTCACTCACCGACCGGCTGCTCGCGACCAAAGTTACCGGCATCGCCTATGAAACTATCCGCGACCGCGCCGGCACTCTCCCATTGCTCACTCCCATGTCGGAAGTGGCAGGAAGAATGTCAGTGCAAGTCGGCGCAACCTACCTGGAAAAGGAAAAAGGCGGCCGCGGAGTGCTGCTGGGCGGAGTACCTGGAGTGCCGCCGGCAACCGTATGTATCCTGGGAGGCGGCATCGTAGGCACCAACGCCGCCAAGATCGCCCTGGGCATGGGCGCAAACGTCACTATCGTTGACCTGAATCTGAACCGGCTGCGCGAGCTGGACGATATCTTCAACGGCCGCGTCTATACCCTGGCCTCGAACTCCTATAACGTAGCCCGGGCCGTGCAAGGCGCCGACCTGGTGATCGGCGGCGTGCTGATCCCGGGCGCGGCGGCGCCCAAGATCGTGACCCGGCAAATGGTCTCACGTATGAAGAAGGGCGCCGTGGTGGTCGATGTCGCGATCGACCAGGGAGGCTGCATCGAAACAGCCCATCCCACCACTCACAGTGATCCCTCTTTCCTGGTCGACGGAGTGGTCCACTACTGCGTCACCAATATGCCCGCCGCGGTTCCCAACACATCGACCCTGGCCCTGACCAACGCTACCTTCCCTTACGTACTGCGACTCGCGCAGCACGGCGCACCCGCCGCCATCAAAGCTGATCCAGGAATGGCCGAGGGAGTCAATACCTACGGAGGACACCTTACCTACAAGGGAGTGGCGCAATCCCTGGGCCGGGAGTGGACTCCGGTGCTCGACCTGCTGACATAAAACACCGGCGAGTCCCTACGGGACTCGCCCTGGAGTTTCTACATATTCGAGGGCGAGGTGGATGATATTTCAACCATAGAAGCTCCTTTGGATGCTGTGTTTTGGCTTTGTTGTATCAGGGCACGACTTTAGTCGGGCCGTAAGAGAAGGAAAGAGAATTGGGCTTCAGCCCCTGCTTACCCTTACCCGGTAAAGAAAAAACCCAGGGGCTAAAGCCCACATCTTTGTTGGGCCTCAACGGCCCGACTGAAGTCGTGCCCTGATACAAAGCATCACCGCGGTGACTACCGGAAAACTCGCGCATTCCGGAGATTTTGGATCTATCCACCTTCTCTGAAATGTAGAAACTCCACGGCGAGTCCCCACGGGACTCGCCGGCTTAGGGTTGGTTGTTAAGCAGTGGGTCCGCCGGTAGGAGCCGTGTTGTGCTCCTGCATGCGTTCCTGCCGCCGCTGTTGATCCGCAACGAACTTCTGCTTCTGCGTGTCGTTCAAGACCGCCTGGATCTTGCCGCTCGAGTCCTCGCGAATGCTCTTGATCTTGGCCATCTTGTCTTCGCGAGACAAGGTGGTGTCCTGACGCAACGCTTGCATCTGCTGATGCTGGTTGGCGAGGATCGGCTTGATTTGCGCCTGCTGGTCAGAGGTCAGGCTATAGCGCTTGGCCATGTGCGCAACCTGTTGATCGGGGTCCAAATGTTTATGGCCCCATTGTCCTTGACCATTGGCCGGTTGCTGGGTTTGAGCACCGGGTGCGGCGTTATCCTGCTGCGCAAAAGCGGCAGCTGAGCTGAGAGTGAGTCCCGCGGCTAGAAGGCTACTGAGTGCTAAACGACTAAGCTGGTTTTTCATTTTGTTTCTCCTGTGTCTACTACACCCATACGAACACGCACTCCGGCGCATGGTTGCTGTAGCGGGAGAAGCTTAAGCGTTTGCACAAATACTGTGTTGTTGGCAAGAGTGGTTATGTGCAGGCGTTCTTTCCACCCCAGCAAGCACAGCTTGCCGGGGACCCCGGTTTGGTGGAACGCCTGCGTAAGGTGCTGCTTCTTCAATTACACCATTTGTGAAACGCTTCAGAATTTCGGCGGCATGGGCACCGCGTTGGAACGGAGCCCGCAAGAGAGCAGATCGGCCGGCTGGCCTTCGCTCGCCCGATACGCGTAGGCGAAGACCACCTCGTACTCGTGCTCACCAGGATAAGAACAGAGTTTGCAACCCGGTTTGTATTCGAGCACCGGATTCTCCACCTGGCTCTCCACCCACTGCTTGCTCTGATGAGCGGGGAGGATCAGAAAGCCGCCGTCTGTCTTCTCCCTTTGTGGGGCAAAGGCAATCAGCTGGCCACGCTCGTTGCCGGCATCCAGGAAGCTGCCGCCCGCTCCGCTGGAAGCCCTCCATAGCCAGCGGTCTCCTACGCGTGCGTACCAGTGCGAGCTGGACGGTATAGGCTCGGCCAGGCGAATGTCATGGGCGGTGTTGTTCACCAGCGTGAAGCGAAAGCCGGGCGCACGGTCTGCAGCGACCGCGGTCAGGTAGCTGGCCGAGAGTGAGACCCCGGAGCAGACAGGAACGGAACGCGAGGCCTCGCTGCTGCCCACCAACGGTGCGCACCAGAGGCCCATCCAAACCAGGACAGAAAAGCACCGTGACAGCGGCAAAGGCGTTACCAAAGTAAGGTCCTATAGTAGCGCAAGACAGCGTAGGCGCAAGTAAAGATTTTGTCTTAGACCACGCCTTTTCCTTCCACGATGTGGATGTACCGATTTGGGGCAAGATTGGTGAGTTTCTCCACCTGCTTGCTGGGCGCAGGCCAGTGGATTTCCAGCTCATCGATCTGGGTCGCGGTACCGATGCCCAGCACTTCACGGGGATCGTGGGAAGAGAGATAGCTGCCGCCATTGTTCTTAAGCCGCGCGCGTACCTTGCCGCCGGCCTTCCAGACAATACGAGCGCCGATGGCATCACGGTTGCAGGTAACGCCTTCCAGCTTGATCCCCAGCCAGCAATTGCCTTTGGCCGCGTTGTTTTTCAAGAGCACGGGAGGCCCGCCATTGATCCCGATGATCGCGTCCACCGCACCGTCATTGTCGTAATCGCCGACGGCTAATCCTCGCGCCGCCCAATCTTTCTGAAAGGCCGGACCTGCCTCCTGGCTCACATCGTGCAGCTTGTGGTCGGGGCCATGGTGAAACAACAACAGCGGTTCTTTGTACTTTACCTGCATGGAGTAAGAATCGATCATGTCGTCAGGATGGCCGTTGGCCAGCAGAAGATCCACCAGGCCATCGTTGTCGTAGTCGAAATATTTCAATCCCCAGCCGCTCATCAACCGGGTGCTGCGAGCCACGCCGTTGGGCTCCGCAGTATCGGTGAACGATTCGTCCTTGTTGTTGATGTAGACGGAATACATCTCGTGGTCTACGTTGGAGACGAACAGGTCCTGCCATCCGTCACCGTTGATGTCCGCGGCATCCACGCCCATGCCCGAACGCGGCCGCCCACTCTCGCTGAAACCAACGTCCGACTGCAGGGCGATTTCATCCCACTTCCAGTGGCCGTTTTCCCCCGGACCGCGATTCACAAAGAGAAAATTCTGCACCGTGTCGTTGGCCACAAAGAGATCCATGCGGCCATCATTGTTGATGTCGGTGGCGACTACCCCGAGGCCCTTGCCCAAAGCGGTAGCAATGGCTGTTCCTTTCGTGACATCGGTAAATGTGCCGTCGCCGTTGTTGTGATACAGATAGCTGGCCGAGGGTTTGAAGACGCGGGGTACGCAGTAATAATTTCTGCCGATAGCGTTGTTGCCGCACTCCAGCTTGCGCACGCCGGAGTAATCGACAAAGCTGCAGATGAACAGATCGAGACGGCCGTCGTTGTCGTAGTCGAACCAGACCGCGCTGGTGGTGAAGCCGGGAGTGGCCACACCGGCGTGCTCCGTCACATCGGTGAAGGTTCCGTCATGGTTGTTCTTGTAAAGGATGCATCGCCCGTAGGCAGTGACGAGCATGTCGGGCCAGCCGTCGTTGTCATAATCGCCCACGGCGACGCCCATGCCGAAATAGGATCCGGCCACGCCGGCGTGCTCCGTTACGTCGGTGAAGGTGCCATCGCGGTTGTTCTTGTAGAGGGCGTTGCGCACCGGCTTGGGCGGCTTCCAAAAATCGCTGGGACCGCTGTTCACCAGGAAAATATCCATCCAGCCGTCGTTATCGTAGTCGAGAAAGGCGCAGCCTGGTCCCAGTGCTTCGGGCAGGAAGCGGCTGGGGGACATAGCGTTTTCATGCGCCCAGGTGATGCCCGATGCCGATGCCGGCACTTCGATGAACAGCGGCGCTTTTGCCGATGGCGAAGCCTGGGGGGAGGCATGAAGGACCTTCGCGGCCCCAGCCAGCATGCCTAATCGCAGAAACCCCCGCCTGGAAAAACTCATCATTCCTATCCTACCGTGCAAACTCCGGTCGAAAAACATTTCCAGGAATGGTCCGCGGAAATGTTTTTCGTCAGCCCGGATAGGGCTCATTGGGCTTCACAATCCGGATGCGATGATCGGTAAATTTGTAGTGCGCGCCCGGCAACTCGAGCTTGGGCATGTGGCACGACACACACTTTTCTTTGGCCACCGGACACGCTTTTGCGCCGGGTTTCAAGCTGGCCGGTTTGGTGTGGCTGGCGGTTCCGCCCGCGTGGCAGGCCAGGCATTTGTTGTCGAAGTTCACCGTCTGCGGGTTGAAGTCGTGGTGCGGATTGTGACACGCCAGGCAACTGATGCGCGCATCGTCAGGGTCGTAGCATTTGCTCCCCGTAAGGCGATAAGGCTGAAAGCGGATGTTGGCAATACTCGGGTTTGGCTCCCCGGCTATCTCTGCCCAGGTGCGATGACACTGGCCGCAGAAATTTGAGGCTTGATCGGCGGACATCCCAATCAGCTTGGACAGCTCCTTCGGCACCGCAGCATCGTGGTTGCCGAGCTGCATCGCAGCAAGGTGAGTCTCCGTCGATTGATGACAGTGCGCGCATTGCACCCCGGGGATTAAATGATCCAGGGTGAGCTGCTTTCCGTGAACGGCATTGGTCGCGTGGCACCCAAAGCAGCGCAGCTTTTCGTCCATGCCCAGCAATCTCCCGGCAGCATCGGTCAGGTTGGCAGGGATGGTTCCCACATAACCCATCGTGGGGCCCAGACCGTTCAGCTCGCGAAACCAGCTCACGCGGCTCTCATAGAAGTTGCCGTCTTTCTCCAGAATGTAAGTTTGGCCGATAGAAAAGTCGGCTCCCAGTGCCCAGCGGATGGCCATGGTTACGGTGTTGGTCCCATCCGTGACTGAGTATTCGCTCTCGTTTCCCTTTCGCTCAATACGGTAGGAGTACTTGCCCACGGTCGTAGTAAGCAGCGGATGATCGACGAGAATTTTGGACGTGTCCACCGGCTCGAGCGCGTGCGCCATAAACGTGGTGGGCTGGGTCAGCGCCTCCACGTGACACTTTGCGCAGGCCGCGGGCGGTTGAGACGTGGTCTGCGCCACCGTGACCACCGGCAAGAGCAAACACAAAAGCAGCGAATACCTTCTCATGCAAGGGCTACTGTAGCTTGGCGCCGGGCTGTTTGGCCTGCGCTTCCGCAGTCAACTTCAGAACAATCTCCCGCTCTCGCTTGCTGTCTTCCGGACGCTTGAGCCGATAGTAAACCAGGGATAACGAAACATGCGCTTCAGTAAATTGCGGAGACTCTTTTACCAAGGCCTCGAGCATTTGCCGTGCTTGGTCGAGATGGCCCTGGTCAATCGCAATCAACGCCCGTTGATAACCGACGCCGGGATCTCCCGGCCTGGTCTCCTGAGCACGCAGGAAGTATTTGTCGGCCAGATCGTAGTCCTGTTCCTGCCTCGCCGCCGCACCCAGTTGCAGATTAGCTTCGAAATTGTATGGATTCGCTGCCAATTCAGCTTTGTATTCTTTCGCTGACAGGTCGGAGTCGCCGGTGAGCATCAATGCCTTCCCGTAGAGAACGTGCACTTCGGGAAGATTGGGGTTGAGCTTAACCGCTTTGGCGAACTCGTCCCGCGCGCCGGCATAATCCTGCACATTCATTTTTGCCGTTCCCAACATGAGGTGTGCTTCCGCCGAGTCGCCATTGCGGAGAATCCGATCAACCAGCAGCTGACCCTCGTCGACCCGCTTCACCTGGATCAATGCCGTTCCCAGCAGGTAGGCAATCGCCAGATCGTCGGGATACTTTTGCTCCGCCGGCTCGAGGACGCGAATGACATCGTCCTGGCGTCCCATGCTCAGATAGCAATCGCCCAACAGCAGCGTCGCCTGGTGGTTGGAAGGATCTTCCGCATAAACCTTTTCCAGTTCCTTAGCCGCGCTGTCGAGCCGGCCCATCTTGTAATAGACCAGCGCCAGGTTGAGCCTGGCGCCTTCAAGCTTGGGAGATTGCTTGAGCGCAATCTTGTACTCGGGCAGAGCCTCTTCAAAGCGGCCCAACCCAGCCAGAGCCGCACCCAGATTGGAATGAATGGCAGCAGCCTCGGGATGCAGCTTCAGAAACTGCCTATATTCCGTAACCGCGCCCTCCAGATCACCCGCCTGCTGCTTCTGCATGGCGTCCTGCACCAGCTGCTGCAGTTGCTGAGCGGTCTGTGCATGGGCTGTGGTTACGATGAGTAAAGCAAGAAGAAGAGAGGGCTTCAGCATACCGACTACTGTTCTGTGTTAGCAGAACCAGTATACCGGTACGTCTGAAGCCCTCGGGTTCAATTCCGTTGCTGTTTTATGCTCCCGTCGAGTTAGAAGTAAAACTTCGCTCCAAACTCAATGACACGCGCTCCCTGCTTCTGCGTGGTGGTACCGAAGGTGGCGTTCGACTGGCTGAAAGTCTCCGAGACCGGATCCTGCACGAACTGCAGGGTCAGGGGGCTGCCGCTGGGGAACGAATACAGCGGGTGGTTGAGGAAGTTGTAGGCCATTGCGCGAATCTGCAGCTTCATGCTCTCGCGGATAGCGAAGTTCTTGAAGATCGAGAGATCAGAATCGAAGAATGCCGGGCCGTAAGAGACTGGAAGCAGAGTCGGGCCGTTCTGGCCAACCACGGTTGGGACGGCGAAGCAATTGCCGTTCACAAAGTTGTGTGCCCCGGAGTGCCCTGTGGGATTGCAGGTAACCAGCGGGTTCAACGTCTGCGAGCTGGTTCCCAGGATGGATTGGTTGTTGATAGCGATGCCGCCCGGGTTGGTCGTGCTGATCGAACCCGGGATGATTGCCCCCGACGTCGGGCAGGCGATGCCGGCAGCCGTTTCCGCGGCCGTCGCTTCGCAGCTCAAGGAGAAGTTGTAATTGAGATTCGGCGTTGCGTTGCTGATATTGCCGCCATAGGTGAGATTGGCGCCACTCTCCAACTGCGTAATACCGGAGATTTGCCATCCATTGGCCACCCCGTCCACCAGGTGGTTGGAGTGCACCAGCGTTCCAAGATCAATGGAGTAGGCTGCATTGAACAGGTTTCTGCGATCCGAGGCCGTTGCGGCGTAGTTCGCACTGAGGCTGAATGGGTCGTTTGTCGGCGAAACGATACCCATGGACTTCTGCCAGGTGTAGTTGCTCTGGATGGTGTACCTGCCGGCGTGGCGTATCCAGCTGACCTGCAGCGCATTGTAGTTGGCGTACAGGTTGTTGGTCGCCTCCACGATGTCGCCATAGCCCTGCAATGGGCGGTAGTTATTCGCATTCGCTGTCGCCGGATCGGGAGCGGACAGCATGGAGCCGTAGGGAACCAGGTTGATGTTGCTGCCGAAGCCGCCCGCGTCGTTCGCCAGATCGCGGCTGCGGTTGCCAACGTAGGAAATCTCCATCAGGCCCTGGAACGGGGTCTGCTGGTCGAGATTTACGCTCCAGCTTTGGGTGTAGGGTTGATTGTTGTCAGTCGAGACGACGGCCGATGGAGAAGACGGCGTCAGTGAGGCATTGAGACACGACAAATATGAGATGAACAGAGCGGAACCTTTCGGCCCATTGGTTGGGCAACCGGCCCCACCTACCCAGGTGCTCGGGGAGAGGTTCGCCTGGGTTACGCCTGCCGATGCGTCGAGGCCGCTGGTGAACTGTCCGGAATGGTAGACAAATTGGCCCCAGCCACCACGAAGAACCGTTCTGCCAGTGCCCCACACGTCGTATGCAGCTCCGACGCGCGGCTGATAGAAGAGCGCCCTGGTTGGGAATCCTCCTACGGGAACAGAGCTGTCCTTGGAGTGCCATTCGAACCCGCAGAACTCCGGGGCGCAAGAGGGCGCAAATTGCGCCACATTAAAGATCGAGTAGCCGAAGCCCAGACGGTCTTCCCATGGCGTGAAGTGGCTGAACCGTACACCCAATTCCACGGTCAGCTTCTTGGTCGCTTTCCACGAGTCCTGCCCAAAGAATTCCCAGGTGGTATAGGCGATGTCGTTGACTCGATTCTTGCTTGCCTCATTGTAACTATTGATATTGCCGGTCAGCAGGTCGGCATACTCGTTGCCGTAGCTGAAGCTGTTGCCTGCGGAAACCAGCTGCTCTCCGTTGGTGTTGTCATTTGCCGGCTGCGCGTTCCGGATCCATTCATAGAAGAAACCGACCTTGATGGTGTGATCGCCCTTCACTTTGGTGAAGGTATCGCTGACGCTGGGCATGTACTTGTTAGCGTATAAGCCCTGGGACCCTCCATCTTCGAAGCCGCCGGGGTTGAATACCAGCGCCGCTTCGCTCGGACCAAAGTTGCCGAAAGAGGGAATCTGCGCGACCCCGTTGTTATACACTCCTTTGTAGTTGTAACCGACATTGGAGCGATTCACCTTCGCAGGATCCGCAAATACGTTGGGGAAGCCGACGAAAGTGTAGGCAACCACGGTCTCGTTGGTCATGGTGGAGTTGAAGACGTGGGTAATCGATCCAGACCATGAATCCGACTTATTTTTGCCCTCGATCGCGGAGGGATACGGAACTTGGTCACCATTGCGCCACCAGAGACCAACCGGGAACTGCTGCACTTCGCGCTGGTAGTTGTAGCGCACAAAGACCTTGGTCGCATCGCTGATGTTGTAATCACCGCGGATGGTCCACTGCCGGTTGTTCTGATTGAAAATCTCAGACTGGGTGTAGTTGTATCCGCCGGTTGTATTCGGGTTCGCGTTGACGGCGGGGAACAATTTGGCCAGAGCGAGCTGGTTGGGGTCGATACAGGTTCCGTTGGCAGGGCCCGAGCATGGACTCAACTGAGTGCCACCAAAGGCGGCGATGGCGCCAGCTGGTGAGCTGGCCTGGGGCCTTGCCGGATGCAGTGATGTTTCCCTCCTGCGCGATTGACTCAGGTGAGAAATCGCCTCCGAGCTCGCCAGCGGTGGGCACCGTGGCTCTCAGCAGCCCGGTATCCAGAACCTGGTAGTAGTATTCGAAACCGGTCCAGAAGAAGAGTTTGGTGTTGTTTTTGTGGAAGCGGGTTCCGGGAATGAAGATGGGGCCGCCGATGGTGCCGCCAGGATAGTAGTACTTGTCCGCAGGCTGCTTGACACCGCTGAAGTTGTTCAACCAGTCGTTGGCGTTGAGCTCATAGTTGCGAGCGGTGAAAAACGCGCTTCCGTGGTAGCTGGTGCCGCCGGCCTTGGTGACGGAGGTGATGAGGATCGGCCCCTTCTGATCTTCTGCGCTGAAGTTGGAGGTCAGCACCTTGAATTCCTGCAGAAAGTCAGAGTTGGGATTGACCGGCGTATCGCAGTTGCAGCCAGGATCGGAGACGTGCGCGCCGTCGGAAACGATGTCGAGCGAGTTGTTAGGCAGACCGTTATACGAATAGGCGGCATTCAGAGGACTCTGGCTGCCCGAGTCACCGTTGGCGTTGATGCCGATCGTCGCGCCGTTGTAATTCGACTTATTGCTCGTACCGTTCTGGATTCCGAAACCGGGAACGATCTTGATGTACTCGGCGGCATTGCTGCCCACCTGGGTAAAGTTCTCGAGTTCCTTGGTTCCCAGCGAGAACGACCGCTCACCGGAGTCGGTCGTGGCCAGCGCGATGTTCTGAGCGTTCACGGACACGGTCTGGTCAGCCGTGCCCACGACCAGTGTGACGTTGACGCTGCGATGCTCACCACCACCCAACGCGATACTCGACGCCTCGTAATCCTTGAAGCCGCCGGCCTTGACCGATAAATTGTAGGTGCCGACCGGCACTGACACGAAACTATAGAAACCCGCGCCATCGCTTACGGTATCGCGGGCGGAGCCGGATGTAGCGTCGGTGAGCACAATTTTTGCATTGGGAACAACCGCGCCGGTGGGATCCGTCAGGACGCCGTCAAGGGTTGCGAAAATGCCTTGGGCCAGTAAGCTTGTTCCGGTGAAAAGAATTAGGCAAACGAACGCGGCTAAACGCGACAATCTGTGAACGGTCACTGACACACCTCTCCAAAAACAAAGCAAGCAAGTAGATTCTGTGTACGGCACTTTGCGAGCGCGCCGCGTGTAATTTGATGTCGACCCGTATGTAAATCCTCCCGCTACAGGGTTGTCAAGCTCATTTTGCAAAATACTTAAACGTTTCTGTAAAAACTTGTTTTTTGTTCCTTCGGCGGACAAAACGGTTGCGCTTGAGGGCGCGAGCGATGACCAGAACGCTTCAGTAGTCCAGTCAGGAGCGAACCGGCAACCTGTTTGTTTTCATCTGCTTCCTCAGAAATGGGGGCCCGCAGAATACCAGCAACCATAAGTTGTCTATGAAGATTGGGATTGACTCGCGCCCCCGCTTTACAAACACGCCGGCAGTTACAAAAAGAACACTCGTGTCGCGAAATGAATACTCCGCTTTGCATAATGGGCCGCGGGAAAAATCAGCGTGGATAACCAGCGACCGATCATGGGAGCCGTTTTATAGATGCTTTTCCATGTGCACGATGGGTAGAGACAGGCCGGGACTGAGTGGAACCTCGCGGTGCTCCCTCTCGACGTAACCCCGTGCTAGATAGAGCGGCACCCCGGTGAGGGTTGCGCCCATCTCGAAACGGCGGAAACCTGCCTGGGCCGCTGCCGCTTCGCAGACCTCAAGGATTTTGCTGCCGATTCCCCGCCGCGCCCACGCAGGATGCACGAAAAAGGCGCGTATCTTCGCCGCGTCGTGGTGAGGATCGAGCAGATCATCTTCGCGGCCGGCGCAATGGTCACTTCCATAAAGCGTTTTGCGCTTGCTCCAGCCTCCGCATCCGGCAATGACAAGACCGTCATCGTCCTGAGCTTCCGCTACGAAGTAGGTGCCGTCTGCAATCAACTGGGTATCCACGCCAAAGACACGCTCAAGCGCCTGCTCCAACTGCTCGGGCGTATAGTCTGCCGCCTGCAGGCCGAGAACAGAGGCGCGAATGAGATGCTGCAATGCGGGGATATCGCTGGGGACAGCCTGGCGAAGGGTGAGTTTCATAGCGGGGCGCTTCATCCTAAGTTAGCAAACGCAGGGTGGCAGCTCTTCGGATACCGTGGAAGCGGAAGTCGCGCTGCCGGCCAGTAACACTGGTACAACAAGAATCGCGAATGAATGCCGACTGCGATCAATCCCTACTCAAAAACGTCTAACCGGCCGCGCTTGACGGTGCGGCGCAGGCACGTAAACTCGATAAGTTACTTAAGTACTCGAAGATATCGGCGATTAGTTCGCACTTAGCACTGAGTATCCGAAGAAAAAAAGCTGTTTGACCCTTAGTTTTAGCGGTTGCGCGGGCATCAGCAAAAGATCTTGGGGGGCTTGTGACTGCAATGCCGCTGCCCCTGGCATGGTGCAGGAAAGGTAATTGCGACTCCTCCCGCCGCAGCGCTTGGTCAGCTCCCATCCCCTTCCCCGGGAAGCTACCGGCAAGTTACTCGAAGTTCCCCTTGCATTATTACTGTCCTTTCATATTTACTTAACAAATCCCCGTAAGACGAGATTCACTCCCCAAGAGAGCGTTTGTTCATGATGAGAATTGACTGGCAGCTGAGCCGGGCACTACGTTGCGATCTGGCTCTTACTCTTCTCGCGACTCTTTCTGGCCTGGTGCTATCCGATGCCGCTTTTGCATCGGATATCACTGTGGGCAGCCCCGTAAACGGCATTTCTGTCACGTCTCCGGTTTTGGTACGGGCCCACAATATCGGATGTGATGGAGTTCCCCCTAGCTCCTTCGGCTACTCGATCGACGATGCCACTGGGCTCGTGCTTGGCGAAACTGCTCACGACATCGATGTGACCGCCCAACCTATTCCCGCCGGCACGCATACCATCCACTTTAAATCGTGGACCAGCCGGGGCGAATGCCCCACGGTGAACACGACATTTACCGTGGGTGCGAGTGGTAGCCCCAGCCCGACAACCGGCATTCCTTCGGGCGCCATTTCGTCCGGCGATCTTGACCGTTCCGACAGATGGAACGAAGAGCATGATGGCGGCACCCCGGGTAAATCCAAGGGATCGATGGTGTATCCGGCAAGTACCCCGCTGTATGATGACGCCCGCAAGTTTTACATGACCTATACCGATCGGGCCGGCGAGCGCTGGAGCGACACGTTCGCCGGTGGCACCGAATCATCGAACTATTTCGTCGTGGATACCTATGTTCTTCTTCCCCATCCTTCGGAAGTACTGAACCTGGAAATTGATCTTAACCAGGTGACTGCGAATGGCGAGACGGTCATTTTGTCTACTCAATGTGCGGGGACCGTCGGACAGTGGGAATACGGCTATACCGCAGGCAAGCTCGATCATTGGTGGGCAGACGGCATGCGGTGCAACCCGGCGGATTGGAAGGCGAATGTGTGGCACCACATCCAGATTGGGGAACACCGCGATACCAATGGGTTCGTTACGCATGAGTACGTGATCCTGGACGGTGTTTACAGCGCTTTCAAGAATGGGACGCGGGAATCTGCGCACTTCCTGGGCTGGTCAAAGGGCGAACTCAACGTGCAATTCCAGATCGAGGGATCAAGCGGCGGCAGCGGGTCGGTCACTGCTTACATCCACAATCTTACGGTTTACCGCTGGACCCAGTAGAGATCTGTGCCAGCCCCGGACTTTAGCCCGGGGAGATGGCCGCCCCCAGTGGGCGGCCATTGACGTCTGCACTCGAAGAATGGGCGCGCCATACCTTTCGCCTTACCCTTATAGATCCAATCTGGCAGGCTTTGGTTCACAGAAAAGAAACGCAGCGGTCGATGGCTTGGCGGCAAGGCGGTATATTGGCTGATACCCGAAGTTGCACAACGGGGCTACAGCTGAGGGGACTTTCTGCATGTCGCTTACCATTACGGGCCTCTCCAAGACCTACCCCAACGGGGTTAAGGCTCTCAAGAACATTTCACTTACCATCGGCAACAACATGTTCGGCCTGTTAGGACCTAACGGGGCGGGCAAAAGCACGCTGATGCGCACCATCGCGACCCTGCAGGAACCGGACAGCGGGACCATCGTTCTGGACGGGATCGACGTTCTGAAAGACAAGAACGCGGTTCGCCGGACGCTCGGCTACCTGCCGCAGGAATTCGGCGTTTATCCGAAGATATCCGCCATCGACCTGCTCTCGCACCTGGCGGTGATGAAAGGCATCACCGCGGCGGGGGAGCGCAAAGAGTGTGTGGAAGCGCTGCTGCAGCAGACCAATCTTTGGGCCTTTCGCAAGAAGGCGCTGGGCACCTACTCCGGCGGCATGAAGCAGCGCTTCGGCATCGCCCAGGCGCTGCTGGGCAAGCCACGCCTGATCATTGTCGACGAGCCCACCGCGGGGCTCGACCCGGCGGAACGCAATCGCTTTCTGAACCTGCTGTCGTCGATCGGCCGCGATATCACCGTGATCCTCTCCACGCACATCGTCGAAGATGTCCGCGAGCTTTGCCCGCGTATGGCCATCATTGCCGCCGGGGAGCTGCTGCTGGAAGGCTCGCCGCAGCAGGCCCTGGAAGGTTTGCAGGGCAAGATATGGTCGAAGATCGTGGTCACCGACGATGAGCTGCGCGCGCTGGAATCGCAGCTTCGCGTGATCTCCAGCCATCTGCTGGGCGGCCAGCACGAGATTCGTGTGTATGCCGACAGTTCTCCCGGCGATGGCTTCCGCCCGGTCGACGCCGCCCTGGAAGATGTCTACTTCCTGAACCTTTCCAATCCGGCCAACCCGGCCACCCCGCAACCAGTTCACTGATCCCGAGGAGATATGCGCATGGCCCTCTTTTGGGAGTTCTTCCTGTTCGAGCTGAAGTTCCGGCTGAAGAGCGTATCGACCTACGTCTACTTTGCGCTATGGTTTTTTCTCAGCTTTCTGGCCGTCGCCGCGGAAGACTTTATCTCCACGGGCAACGGCAAGCAGCTGCTCAACGGTCCCTACTCCACGACCATTCTTTATATCTTTTTAACGCTCTTTGGAGCGATCGTCATCGCCGCCATTTTCGGCACCTCGATGCTGCGCGATTTCCAACGCGACACGCTGCAGCTGATCTTCACCAAGCCGATCACCAAGTTTGCGTACCTGGGAGGCCGCTGGGCAGGATCGTTTGTGACCTGCGTGTTGGTGTTCTCGGGCATGGCCATTGGCGAAGCGGCCGGGACACTGGCGCCGTGGGCCGACCACACCCGGATCACCAGCGGCCACGCCTGGTGGTACTGGCAGCCCTTCCTGTTCATCGTGGTGATCCAGATCTTTTTTCTGGGCTCGTTGTTCTTTATGGTCGCGGCGCTGTCGCGCAAGATCTTCATTGTGTATCTGCAGGGCGTTGCTTTTTTCATGCTTTACCTGATCGCCAACGCGGTCTTTGCCACCACCCGCTCGCTCGAACATTTCTGGTCGGGCATCCTCGATCCGGTCGGCCTGCAGCTGATGGACGCGCTCACGCGCTACTGGACAGTGGCGGAGAAAAACTCGCTGCTTCTCTCCTGGTCGCCGCACGTCAGCCAGGGTGTGTTTCTGTACAACCGCCTGCTTTGGTCGGGGGTGGGGCTGCTGACCTTGGCGATCACCTATCGGTTCTTCCCCATGTCGGTGGAATCGCTGACGGCGGGCGCACAGGGCCGCCGTGCGGCCAAGGCCAAGCGGCAGGAGGAGGCAGAGGCTCAGCCGCGCCGTTCGCTGGTGACGGTGCAGTTGCCGCGCGTCCATCAATACTTCGGAGGCAGCGCAGGCTTCGCGCAATTCGTCTCGCTGACGCGCGTGCGCATTGCCAATATCGTGCACGAGCTGCCCTTCTGGGCGATCGCGGTTTTGTTGGCCGGCTTCTCCCTCATCAACGGGTATTTCGCCGGGAGAATGCGCGGCCAGAATGTTTACCCGGTCACCTTTCTGATGGTGCAGGCGGTAGAGGGCACGGCAACACTCTTCCTGTACATCATTGCCACACTTTATGCCGGCGAGCTGATCTGGCGGGAGCGCGACACCGGCTTCGCCGGCATACACGACGCGCTGCCCCTGCGCGAGACAACCGACTGGTTGTCGAAGTTTGTCACCCTGGTGATTGTCGAAGCAATCCTGACCACGGTGATCGGATTGTGCGGTGTGATCATGCAGACCGCAGCGGGCTATTACCACTATGACTTTGTGCAGTACGGCAAAGAGCTCTACGTGGTCACCTTAAGCCAAGTGATCGGCTTTACCCTGCTGGCCCTGTTTGTGCAGACCATCGTCTCCGGCAAATTCATGGGGCATGCGATTGTGATCGGCATCTTTGTTCTCGATCCGATTCTGTTCCGCTTCGGGCTGGAGAACACGCTGCTGCTGCCCGGAAATACCACGCCCTACACCTACTCGGATATGAACGGCTACGGCCACTTTGTGCCCGGGCTGGTGTGGTCCATTACTTACTGGACGGCGATCTTCGCGGTGCTGGCCGTGATCTCGATCGCATTCGCGCGCCGCGGCGCCGAGGACAGTTGGCGTGCCCGCGCGCAACAGGCCTGGGCGCGGCTGCCGCGGCTGACACCGGCGCTGGCGCTGTTTGCGCTGGTCGCAGTCGGGAGCGGCTGGTGGTTTTACTATAACGCGCACGTGCTGAATGAATACCTCACCACCAAGCAGCAGCGCGACATCCAGGCAAGCTACGAACGCAACTTCAAGCGCTACGAACGCTTGCCGCAACCCAAGGTGATTGCGGTCGACGCCAACATCGACCTGGACCCCGCTCATCGCAGCTTTTCGGGCACCGGCCACTTTGTGCTGCAGAACAAGACGCCGGGGCCCATCCCGCAGATACACATCTCGGACGCGATGCAGTCCATCACCAATTTGCAATTCGACCGCCCCTTCCACCTGGTAAGCCGGGCGCCGCGCGACCAGTACTCGATCTACCAGCTGGAAACTCCTCTCGCGCCCGGGGACAAGGTGAACCTGACGTTCAACGTCGGTTACCAAAGCCGCGGCTTCCGCGACGGCAATGAGAAACCGGAGCTGGCCTACAACGGAATGTTTTTCGACTCCAGCTACTTTCCCTACATTGGCTACGCCGTCAGTGGCGGAGCTGGATGACCCGCGCCGCCGCCGCGAAGAAGGGCTGGGCCCGGTCTCTGAGATGGCGCAACGCGGCGACTCGTGGGGCAGCGTGAACAACCTGTTCACCCAGGATTCCGACTGGATTACTTATCACACCGTGGTGAGCACGCCCGACGACCAGATGGCCATCGCGCCAGGGTACCTGCAGCGCGAATGGCAGCAGAACGGGCGGCACTACTACTCCTACGACATGGGCGATGTGAAGATTCAAAACTTCTACGCCTACGTCTCCGGGCGATACGAGGTGAAGCGCGCGCAGTATAAGGGAGTGGATATCGAGATCTACCACGCGCCGCAGCACAGCTTCGATGTGGACCGCATGCTGGAGGCGGCGGAGGGCGGCATCGACTACTACCAGGCCAACTACAGCCCTTTCCAGTTCAAGCAGTTTCGCATCATGGAATTTCCCCGCTACCGCCAGTTTGCGCAATCGTTCCCTAATACCAGTCCCTTCACGGAAACGTTCTGGATCGGGCGGGTGCTCGATCCTAATAAGGATATCGACTTTACTTATTTCGTCACCGCGCATGAGCTGGCACACCAGTGGTGGGGCCACCAGCTGGTCGGCGGCTTTGTTGCAGGGTCGAACATGATGTCGGAGTCGCTGGCGGAATACTCTGCCCTGCGGGTGGCGCAAAAGAAATACGGCGAAGCGCAGATGCATAAATTTCTCTCCCACGAGCTGGATGGCTACCTGCGTGGCCGATCCAACGAAACCCGCAGGGAGCCGCCACTGGGCCAGGTACAGCGCGAGTCTTACGTCTGGTACCAGAAGGGCAGCATGGTGTTCTACGCGCTCTCCGACTACATCGGCGAAGGCAAGCTAAATTTGGCCCTGCATAACTTCCTGATGCAGTATCGCTACGCCAACTGCGAGCGATGCTCTGTCAGGGCCCTACCCTGACACGCGCTTGCTGGAAGCGGCCTTGCGCGCACAGACACCCGAGAACCTGCAGTACTTTATCGACGACAGCTTTGAGAAGATCACGCTCTATGACAACAAGGCGATCGAAGCGACATCGCAGAAGCTGCCCGACGGCAGCTACAAGGTGACGCTCACGGTGCAGGGTGGGAAGGTGTACGCCGACGGCAATGGTGTGGAGTCTCCCGCGCCGCTGCACGATCTGATCGACGTCGGCGTCTTCAGCGGCAAGAAGGACCAGGAAAAGCCGCTGGGCGTGCGCAAAGAGTGGATCACCGGCGGCCGCCAGAGCTTCGAGTTCGTGGTGAAGGAACGGCCCACCCACGCCGGGATTGATCCCTACAATAAGCTGATCGACCGCAACGGGGATGACAACACCATCGACGTCACCAACCGGTAGTTCAGCGGTTTTGCCGGTTGAGAGGAACCGCAGGTCCCTCCACTGCGCGCTTCGCGCTCCGGTCGGGATGACAAATTATTTTGAGATCGATGATTCTTGGCAACATCTGCAATTTGCAACTTTGCAACAGAATTGTCATCCCGACCGAAGCGTACCCGGATTTCCTGCCTCGCAGCATTGGACAGGCCCACGTGTGCGCCTTTCCGTAAAGAAAGGCGCATGAAGCTCGCCGAAGCCACCAAGTTCCACAGGAAATCCGGGGTAGCGCAGTGGAGGGACCTGCGGTTCTCTCAACCGGCAGCGAACGAAGATCAAGGAGTTTGCGTCTGCTGCAGATACTGAATGTACCCGAGCAGCGCTCCCCAGTGATAGAAGCGGTCACTGCTGTGGACATCATCGCCGGCTCCGGTGATGGCGTTGTAGTTCTCGTGGACGTGACCGTTCTTTTTCCATTCCTCGAGAAAAAGGTCGTAGGACTTCTGCGCAAACTCGCGCGAGACCTCCGGATCGTCGTAATTGCGCAGGCCGAGATAGACGAGGTAATTCATGGGACCCCAGATGCGGCCGCGCCAGTACTCCTGATCCTTAAACGCCGGGTCATCGCGGGCGATCGACGGGATCACCCAGTCTCCCCAGAATTCTTTTGGGTTCTCCAGGTGCTTCTTGATCATCAGCTCGGCCTGCTGCGGCGTGGCTGCTTTGGCCAACAACGGATAGAAGTTGGTGGGGGAAAGACGCGAGCTGAATTGGCCGGTGTGCAGGTCTTTGTTGAGAAAGATGCCGGCGTCGCTGCTCCATAAAGTCGCGAGCTTCGCACGATAGCGCTCGGCCCGCTGGCGAATCTCCTTGGCGGCTGCTGTCTCGCCGAGTGTATCTGCCATGGTGGCGAGTGCATCGCAGTCGGCGATGTACATGCCCATCAGGCCGACATCGGCAAATTCCAGCTGGTGCGTGGTTGGGTTGTAGACGGTGTCGTCATACATGGGGCTGTTGTCGAGCCCGGATTCGAGGATGGCGCCGCTGCGGGTTCCCCGTGCGTTGTCGTCGAGATTGGGCGGGGCATTTCCCCCATCGCTTCCCCAGGTGAGATAGCCATCGATGTCACGATGCTCGGCCCACCAGCGATTCCAACGGAGCAGAGGGGCGAAGGCCTCCTGCAGGAACCAACGATCGTGAAAGCGCTGGTAGATGCCGAGGACGGTGATGGATCCGACAGGAGGCTCGGAGCGGTCGGAACTTTTCCAGTCTCCGGAACGGGCGTAGTTGGGCACAAAGCCCTGCTGGGTCTCGCTGCGCAGGATCTCAATGGCATTGGCATAGGCCAGGTCGCGGTCGCCCACCGAGGCCAGGGTCGCCGCGAAGAACGTATCCCAATCGAAGAGGACATAGCCTCCCCAGCCGACACTCCAGACGCGGCTCACGGGGGAGATCACGCGGCGGCCTTCCGGCTCGTAGATCGTGTCCCAGCCGAGAACGGTCTGGATGGCGTCCACGACATCGGCGGCCTTGCCGTTCTTCGCCACGGATTGAGCGTAGGCCTCGCCGGCGCTTTGGATGATGGCCTTGATCTTGTCCACGCTGAGGGGTGTGCCGGTGGAGATGCCGACGGGTTGGAGGAAATCCTCTGAGAAGTAGGAGCCGCCGATAGGCAGGTTCACGTCTGGCTGCGACGCGTGCTCACAGGTGCAGTACACAGTGACTGTCTGTTGCGAGCTTTGGGCTTCGATCTGGCCGGCCTGCTTCACCACGGTTCCAGGGCGGCCCCAGAGGTAGTTCACGGAGAAGACGATGGTGGGCGGGAGCGCGGATATGGGCTGCGAAGGGAGCGGGGTGGCGAGCATCACCAGGTTGGCGCCGTCATGAGCGGTCTGCAGGCGGAAGTCGTGGCCTTTCCAGGAAAGACGCAGGTCGGTGTAACTGCCCCGCCAGGCGTGGGGACCGGGAAAGACCTGCTCCGCGCCTGTGGTCTGGCGGCCGATGAGGGCGTCGCCTAAGTAGGCGTCCTGGAAGAGGGTGGAGTTGTGCTTCAGGCCTACGTGGATGGCTAGGCCTGCAGGCAGCAGAACCTGGGTGGTGACGCTGTGGACGTCCCAGGTGTTCCAGCCGGCGGCCAGTTGCTGTTGCAATTGCCGATAGCGTACCGAGGGGGGAGGGACGGAAGGTTGTGCCGCGGTCCGAGAAGGCTGCAGTGATTGACCTAGGGCGAGGAGGGGCAGCAGCATTGTGATGGAGCAGGATGCGGGTAGTTTCTTCATGGATTCTCTTACATCCACAGTATTGCTGATCCGGCCACGCTACTCTAGTTTGCAGTTGTGGTCTATTAGCCAGCCGAGCCTATAGAATTCGATTTCCTTGACTTCAGCCTTCGGTGCGCACGATCTCCGCTCCGATTCTGACAGACTGTTCAGACTTACTGTTGACCCGGAGACGTCGCAGTGAAAATCTATCTCGATGCCTGCGCCCTCAACCGTCTGACCGACGATCAGAGTCAATCGAGAGTTCGCGCCGAGGCCGAGGCAGTCGAAAGGGCCCTTCAAAGCGTATGGAAGGGCGAGGCCGAATGGAAGGCCAGTATTGTGCTTGAAGCAGAGATCCGCCGGAATCCCAACGGCGAAGGGAGAAATTCGAGTTTCTATTGAACGGGCAAGAGCCTTGGAAGCGCTTGGATATGGAGCTTTTGATGCCCTGCATCTTGCCTGCGCAGAACAAGCAGCGGTTGACGTTTTGTTGACCACGGACGACCGTTTCATCAAGCAGGCTTCGCGACGTCTGGGAAATCCGACAATCCAGGTGTCGAATCCGGTAAAATGGCTGCAGGAAACGCGGTGATGATTCCATTGGAAAAGATGACGGATGAGCAATTCGAGCGGCATGCCTTGGACATTCTCCATCGCGAATTAGGCGTGTACGGCCTCGCGCGCTTCCTGCGCGTCTACCGGGCCGGGACCGGCGATTACACCCGGGACCGCAATCAGTGGTTGAAGGGGATTACGGTTCAGGAGCTGGCTCAGGAATTCGAAGGCCGCAAGGCCTAGATACTCCTCGCGGCTGGCTCGGCGCTTCTTAAGCAAGACCGCACGAGCTACTGCAGCTTCGCGTACTCCGCCTTGGCCTCTTTGAAAAGCGGCACATCAGGGTCAGCGTCCTTCCATAGGGTGAGGAAGTCCTTGTAGGCGGCCAAGGACCGCCGGCGCGCTATATCCGCATCCGCGCCCTGGAGCCGGTGCGCGTCGAGCGCATTCGCCCGCGCGATGCCAAGATGCGCCAGCGCTCCGGTCCAGCAATTCCACACGATCCCGCTGTGGTCGAGGATCTTCTGAAACTCCGCCGCTGCCGCTGTCCCCTGCGCCGCGGCCAGATAGGCCTGCCCCCGGATATAGGTGTGGTACAGACAGGACATGTTCGAGTTGTACCCAATCTGCCCGTACTCGATTGCCGGCAACGCCGCGCGCAGTTCGTCGATCGCCGCGCTCGGGTTCTTTCGTTCCAGCGCCATCTGCCCTCGAATCGCGGGTAGCCACAGCGACTGCATCTGCGTGTCCGCAGGAAACTGCCGATTCAGTTCCTCGACCAGGGCGTTCGCCCGTGCCGTATCGCCGCCCATGGCCAGCGCGATTCCAGCCATGGCGCGGACCGCCTGGCTCTCAGCATCGAACTTGAGCCCCGCCGCAGCATCCTGCAGGCCCTGCGCCCGATTGCCATAGGCCGCCTCCCGGATAGCTGCAAGCTCCATGTTGATCCCGGCATACTCCTTGCTGTCGGCTCGCGTCGCCGCGTCTGCGGCACGCACCGTTACCTCCCGCGCCAGCTGCAGCCGTCCACGGTAGGCCGCGGTATCTGAGGCAATGGACAACCCATAGAAAGCGGCCTGCGGTCGATCGGCGAACCATTGCAGCTGCTCGTTCATGCCCGCCTCGTCCGCTTTTTCAAAATCCAGTTCGTACAGAGCAAGCCGCAGGACGAAGTCATCCAGCTTGCGCGCATGAATCTGGGCAATCATCTCCCGCGCCTCATCCGGCCGCTGCTGCGCGATAAGATAGTTGACCATGTTCCCGAAATAAATGTTCACGTCCGGCCTCTCGGCAATTGCTGACCGAATCATCTCGGCCGCTTGCTGATAGTGACCCTGGTCTGCGTACAAGATTCCCAATAGGTTGCGTGCCCTGCCGTAGCGCGGGTAGTTCGTCATCAGCTGTGTGTATGCTTCCGTTGCCTTGGGCAGATCGCCCAGCACGTTGCCGTAGTAGTCGGCAGTGATCTGCAGCCGCTCCCGGTCACTGGCGTGGTCCCGCAGTGCATACGCCTTGGCCGAATACATCGCGCCGCGGGCCGGGCCATACAGGTTGACGTATAGGAGTCCAAGGCTGCGATAGGCCAGCGCGAACGAAGGATCCAGTTGGATAGCCTGTTCCAGGTGAGCCGCACCAGCCATCGACTGAGACGCTTCATTGGACTCCCTTTCAGCCAGGCTGTACGCCTTCAGCGCCTCAAGCGAAGAGGTGGTCGCCTCCTCGAGCGGCGCGTCGAACTTCTGCACCGAGGCCAACGACTCACCCATCCGCCGGCGCAGCTTGGCCGTTGCCTCGCCCAGCGCATTCAGCACCTTCTCCTTCGCCGGGGCGGTCACCTGTTCCTCGGCCAGCGCATCCCCGTTCTGGCAGTTCACCGCCTTCAGCCCCACGACATATTCCGTGCCCAGGGCGCTGATGGTTCCCGCGACATAAGCCTTCGCACCTGCCCGCAGACAGAGGTCGCGCGTCACCTCCGGGGTCAGCTTGGTGGTGACCGGCAGAGTCATCAGCTTCAGCGTGCTGTTCACCCTGCTGTCCGGCAGCACATCCAGGAACGGCGACTGGTTTAGCGCCACCGTCAGCGCGGTGCGCAGCGTGTCGTCGAAGACCGGATCGCCGGTCTCGTTCTTGAAGTCGGCCAGCACAATGGTGTCTCGATCGGTCAACCGCTTCCCTTGCCGCGCGTGGAGATAGAACGCGGCCCCGGCGGCGCCGAGCAGCACCACCACAATTGGCAGCACCAGCTGCCATCGCTGCCACCGGGATTTCCCGTCTTCTGCCTGCGCCGCGGGCTGCGCCCCGCTCGGGGTCGTTGAGGGCGGGGGCGCAGCGTACCCACCTCGGGGGGCACCGTTGTCCTCCAACGGCAGCGCCGCCACATTGCTCACTTCGCTCCGCCCCGACTCCAGGTCCCGCTTCAGCCGCTGCAGATCGCGCCGTATTTCGGCGGCGGTCTGGTAGCGCAGCTCGCGGTTCTTCTCCAGCGCTTTGGCGATGATGTCGTCCAGGCGCGCCGGTACATTCCGATTCAGCCGCAGCACCGGGATAGGCGCGCGATTCAGGATCGCGTCGAAGATCAGGGCCGACGTCTCACCCTGGAACGGCAACACCCCGGTGGCCATCTCGTACAGTACCGCTCCGAAGGGAAACAGATCGGTCCGCGCATCCAATTCCTTACCGCTGGCTTGCTCCGGGGACATATAGGCGACGGTGCCCAGCACCAGCCCGGGGCTGGTCAGGTGCTCCTGCGGCACCTGGGTTGCCTGGGTCTCCGCCGAGCCCGGGCTGGGGCCCGCGCCGCCCGCAAGAGGCATCTTCGCCAGCCCAAAATCCAGAATCTTGGCATGCCCGCGCCGGGTCACGAAGATGTTTGCCGGCTTGATATCGCGATGGATGATGCCGCTGGCATGCGCCGCATCCAGCGCATCGGCGATCTCAATGCCCAGTGTCAGCAGTTCCTCCAGCGGCAGCGGCTGGCCGTTGATCTTCTGCTTCAACGTCACTCCGTCCAGGAATTCCATGGCGATGAAGGTTTGCCCGTCGTGCTCGCCGATGTCGTAGATGGTGCAGATGTTCGGATGATTCAGCGCCGAAGCGGCCTGGGCCTCGCGCAGGAAACGCGCGCGTGCTTGCTCATCCTGCGAGGTCGCATCCGGGAGCAGCTTCAAGGCCACAAAGCGGTGCAGACGCGTGTCCTCCGCCTTGTAAACAACACCCATGCCTCCGCCCCCAATCCGCTCGACGATGCGATAGTGCGAGATGGCCTGGTCCAACAAGCGGCGGCGCTCCGATTCCAATAGGCTAGAAGGGAAGTTCAGATTTTAGGGACCGCAACATCATACTTCACCGCTTTTCCGCGCCTCGCGCGGGAAAGCCAGGGACGGGTTGGCGCGTCCTCAACCTGCTTGCTCGTGCGGTGCATATTTCATGGCTGTTGCCGACATCTCCTTGTAGGTAGTGGATTGCGAGGTTTTGGGGTGTGAAGAGGCGTCTCCTTAGCGCCTTAACGCGTTGAGTCCCCAAACCAGGGCCGGGAAATGCACAAATGGTGCGTGGTATGCGTGGTAAGTCCGATTGCTCACCCGGCTGGTGCACGGCGGAGCGAGTTGGCGGATTGGTGTCCACATGCATATAGATTCGTTTTGGTGTTGCTTAGTTTAGGTGAGCGGGGGTTTATTTTGCCCGGAGGGTTTTGGGGCGGCTCGCCCGATGTGCCGGGCAGTCGTTCGTCCATGGGGGCGTTTAGGCTGCGGAAGCCATTCGTTCCGGCTTGGCCCAAAGTACGGATGAAGCGCTTGATCAGGCACTTGATACGCTCCGTAATCGCATGCCTCAAGCGGCAGAGGAAACGGAGTCCGTAGCAACGATTGCTCGGCGGCTGTCCAGTTTTGGCAAGCGCCACGGGCTGTCGCTCGGCGGATCGACGATTAAAGACCTGCTCCACGAGAGCAGGAGAGTGAACCGGTTTGTTCTCGATGCGTCTATCGTTCTTACCTGGTGTTTTCCGGACGAGGAATGCTTCTTGCGGCCACCTGCGGAGGGCTTATTGCCCCGTCCTAGTGTAGATGCGTTGTTTTGCGGGAGGCCTAAAGAGGGAAATCAGTTGACACAAGCCAAGGGCTTTCCTACCTTCATAGCATGGAAGTTCAATTCTCACCTGAAATTCAGGCACGGCTTGACCGGCTTGCAAACGAAACCGGACGGGCAAAAGACCAGTTCGTTCAGGACGCCATGCCCGGCTATCTGGACGAGCTTGAGCAAACACGGGAAATGCTCGACAGCCGCTACGACGACATCAAGGGCGGCAGGGTACAGCCCATCGACGGCGAAGAGGCGTTTGCCCACTTGCGGGAGAAAAGCGAAGCACGGCGCAACAGCCGCGCATGAGCGGCTATATTCTGCATCCCGAGGCATACAGCGACATTGACGGGCTTTGGGAATTCATAGCGAAAGACAATCTGGATGCAGCCGACCGGGTGAGGGAAGAGATTTACGAAACCATTCAGGCCCTCGTTGCCTTTCCCCACCAGGGCCACCGGCGACCCGACCTCACTGCCCGCCCCATGCGATTCATGAGAGTACGTGACTTTCTCATCGCCTACGCCCCGCATGAAAAGCCTCTCCTTATCCTTGCCATCATCCACGGTAGCCGAAACCCGCGTGTCCTTGCTGCCATCCTTCGGGATAGAACCACGAGCGCCGCGGAGGATCCGGGGCGCAAATAGAAGCCGGGCCAGGGGAGGCGTAGCATCAGGCATCGGTGGAGGCGTAGAGGACGCTGGACGTCCTGCAGTGTGTTGGGAAACTGGGAGGTGGCAAGGTCTCCTTGGCGGATGCGTTTGACGAAGGTCGCGTACTGTCTCAACTCCCGGCTATGGAACTGGTGCGGATTGAGCAGACCGACCGGGAGACCAATCGTATCCGTCCGTGCAACTCCATTCTTTCGCAAGAGCGGCTGCGCATGTTGAAGTGTGGTTATGAGTGAGTCAGAGGTGGTTAGCAAGGTAAGTCGGCGGAGTCGGTCGGAAGCGGATCGTCTGGTTTTGGAATTTGAGCGGAGCGGGATGACGCGGACGGCGTTTTGCCGCTCGCACGGTGTCTCTGCCCACACGCTGGATTATTATCGTCGGATGCGGCGCGGCAAGATGGACGGCACCGCGAGGCTTGTGCCAGTAGAGTTAATAGCCGGGTGTGGCGGAGATTCGCCGGCTGGACCATCGCAGCACACGCGGTTGCGTGTGGAATTGCGCAACGGGCGGCAGATCGTGGTGGAAGAGGGTTTCAGCGCGGCGCTGTTAAAGAGCGTGGTTGCGGCGCTGGAGGCTTGAGCGATGTTCGCCATGGGTGCGGCGACGCGCATTTATGTTGCCGTGGGAGCGACGGATTTGCGCAAGAGCTTCAACGGCCTGGAAGGTCTGGTTCGGGAGCGGTTAGCCTGCGACCCAGCCAGCGGCCATATTTTTCTGTTCGCCAATGCGCGGCGTGACCGGTTGAAGCTGATCTTTTTCGATGGGACAGGATTATGGGTTTGCGCCAAGCGTATGGAAGGTGGAAGGCTTCGTTGGCCTGAGGGTGAGCAGGGGAAGGTGCAGCTGAGCCGGGAGCAGTTCGCGCTGCTGATTGGCGGAATTGATTTGTCACAGACGCGAGAGCGTAAGTGGTATCGCCGCGTCCTGGCCGAGGAACCACGCGAGTCACGAACCGAGGCGTAAAGACTTAAGATTTTGCTACTCATCTCCGTGCTCAACTGCTATCAAAGAGGCATTCATGAACGCCTCTTCCCAAGCAGATCCGCCCGAGCTTTCCCAAGCAGTTCTCCGCCAAGTGAATGCCCGACTCAGACAGCAACTGGAACAGGCGGAGCTCAAGATCCGGGTTCTGGAAGAGCGGCTCCGCCTGGAGCGGATCGCCCGGTACGGCAAGCGCAGCGAGACCCTCAGCGACTTACAGTTGGAGTTGCTCGATCTTGAGCCGGGTGTCAGCAGCGAAGAGGTCGCAGCCGAGAGCGAACGGGAGCCGGTCCCCCCAGCCACAGAAGAGAAACAGGCCGAGTCGGCAAACAAGCCGCAAGCCGCGTCTGGACGCAAGCATCCCGGCAGGCAGAAACTACCCAGCCATCTTGCGCGCGTTGAACAGGTGGTGCCCTGTACAGGCGGCCAATGCCAGTGCACTCAGTGCGGCGCTCAGACGCAGGTGATCGGTTATGAGGAGACCGAAGTGCTCGATGTCCGTCCTGCCGAATACTTCGTAACCGTGATCAAGCGTGAAAAGCGAGCCTGCGCAGAGTGCCCGGAGCAAGGTGTGAGCACGGCGCCGGTGCCGGAACGCATCGTGGCCAAGTCGCTGCTCTCCGACCAGGTGATCATCGATTTGGTGGTCAACAAGTACTGCGAGTCGCTGCCGCTTTACCGCCAGCAAGCCGTACTCAGGCGCGACGGCGGGGTTGAGATCGCGCGATCGACGCTGGATGATGCAGTGATGCGGGTAGGCGAGTTACTGCTTCCTATCGCCGCAGCGATGAAACGCGATTTGCTCGCCGGGGGTTATCTGCAGGCCGATGAAACGCCGGTCGGTGTGCAAACCCACGACCAGCGTGGAAGCAATCATCAGGCATACTTGTGGCAGTACGGCTCGCCCGGCAAAGGCGTAGTTTTCGACTTCCGCATGGGCCGCGACGGCCAAGGGCCGAAGCTGTGGCTGGGCGATTTCGATGGTCTGCTGCAAACAGACGGCTACCAGGGCTACTCCAAAGTAGGCGGGCCGAATATGGTCCACGCCTGCTGCCTGGCGCATGCGCGGCGTAAGTTTGTCGATGCCGTCAAGCTCAATCCCATGGATGCTGATTCGGTCCGCATTGTCGCCGGTATGGACGAGCTGTTTGCCATCGATCGCGAGGCGAAAGAGAAAAACATGAATCATACGCAACGAGCTGCGCTGCGGCAAAACCGCGCGCCGCGGGTACTCGAACAGTTGCGTATCGACTTGCTGGCGTTACAGAAGAAGGCTCTGCCTAAAAGTACTGCGGGCCAAGCAGCCAACTACACCCTATCGCTGTGGAGCAAACTGACGCTGTTCTTGAACTACCCTGAACTGGAGTTATCCACCAACCTGGCTGAAAACTCGATGCGTCCTATTGCGCTCGGGCGTAAGAACTGGCTGCACTTGGGCAGCAAAGAAGCAGGACCCAAAATCGCTGCTATCTTCTCCGTCGTCGAAAGCTGCCGGCGTCTCGGCGTACCCATCCGAACCTATCTCGCCTCCGTACTGCCCGGACTCGCTAACCGGTCCATCCAGAGCCTCACCCAGCTCACACCCGGTGCCTACGCCGCCAAATAAGCAATATAGCCGCATAGCCTATCAGCGGAAGAATTGATCTTCAACCCTGTACTTGCCCGGACGCATACGACCAATCTCCTGCGCGACGATCCGGACCGGCTCCGCCAAGTCGGAGTCGTTGGTTACAAGGACAGCCAATCGCCTACCATAGGCGTCCCGCAACAAGTGGGAAGCGAGGTTCACATCGGAGCCCTTCTCTTCCGTTTTATCTACCCAGACCTTCTGCGGTGGATTGACGTTGGTTAGGTACATTGGTACGGAGTGCGTCGTGAACTGGCCGTATTTGATGTGAAGGTTCGGCAGCGTCTTCAGTGCGCGGATACAAAGGCCCTGGTCATGGGCTGCGGTTGGATTGTAGGCGCGCGAGCTGACACGTGCCGTGAAGTAATGGAGTTCTTGGATCGTATCGGACGGCAGCAAGTCTTGAGTGAGCTTCGCGAGGTCAAGCCATTTGTAGGGCGTCCTTTTCAAGGCGCCATAGTAAAGGTTGAAGCCGTCGATGTACACGTTTACGATCGTCACTCGGCCCCCAAAAAAAGACCCACATTGCAGACTCAACGTGCCTGTAGAATTGTAAAAGAAACTCCCCCTGCTCCTTGGAGGGCAGGAAGCGAAGCCGGTCCCTCGGGGCCGGCTTCAGTGTTTATGCCGCCCGGCAAGGTAGATTGTGGATTATCACTCGTGGTTCTGGTCGAACGCGTAGATAGTTCTCCGCTCACTCGGGCATCATGTTGCAGACGTTAAGCGGCACATGGCCAGAGATGGGAGGTCGATATGGATTTGCTTCAGAGATACGAACTTCAAACGGAACGAATCGAGCTGATCGTGAACAGGCTATTTCCTGGAAGTATCTTGCGTTTCGGCACAGGGGAAAAACCGTCTGCGATTCAATACTGGGTTTCAGACAGCCATGACCAGGAAGTGCTTTGTGCGTTCCCTGGCTGGACAGCCGTTGCTGAGATAGAACAGATGAGCGATGTGCAGATTGAGGCGCGAATTCGGGAGTGCTCAACAAAAACACCCCTAGACAATTACACATTGACACTTGAGTTCTTGGAAGGGGTTAACCCGGAGCCAGTACGGGCAATTGCAATCAACCGCAGGGATAAATCCTCAATCGGCTCGTGGATGAGTCTCGAGAAGACGTTAGCGCTCCTCGGACATGCTTACGGGGGAGATCAGACCCATGTCAGCTACTACATGCAACAGCTCCGTGACTACCACGTCATTGAGCTTCAGAGCGCTGCGGGTAGCCTCTGCAATTTTTCTCCAACGGAACTTGTGCAGTTTGGGTTTAAATCGCAATGATTTTGAGCTTTAGGACTTGTCAGAACTTCCCCGCATGGGCCCGACAACCATCATTCAATCGACTCTGCGGTCCTTTACTGAGGGGGCCTTTGGGCCCAGGTCAAACACCTTCTAGAAGTTCCGACAGGCTCAACTCAAATGCCTTTGCCAGTACAGACAGACTCCCCAGACAAAGCTCAATCTTTCAATGCTAGAGATGAACCCTCCGGATCTAAGCCCCGTGCATTCTCACCCTTGAGTCATAGGTTCCCTCGGAAGGTTTGATGTGAGTAGACGAGGAGTGGGACTTGCAGGAGGGGTGTTGAACGTTCGCCTGCTATTCGCCTAAAATGCCCACATGTCCCGCTATTCCCAACCGAGCCATCAGGTCTACATGTCGTTCTTCCTGAGCCGGGGCTGGTACTGCCAATTTCTTGAGACGGACCTGAAAACGTCCTTGCCTAAGAAGCTGACCTTTGCCTCTGCCGATAAGGTTCGGGAGCTGGCGAAACTTGGGGGAGCAATTGCTAACCTTGAGAGCAGGCAGATGTTTGAACACGCGATCATCAACGGGCGCGGTGGAGTATATCTCAATCTCACGCAGACGCAGTATGAGAGGCTGAAGCGTCCCGGTGCCGCGTGATGTGGCAATCGTTTGATCGCCATGATGATCCATAGGAGACGGAATCACATGATTACCGCACTTGTAGGCATTGCGGCCATAATCTACATCTTCAAGTTCGTCATAGGTCTCTTCAAACCGAATCCAGCAGTCTGGCGTTGCTCACAGGTCGACGGTGGCTGTGGCTACGGACCAGAGCAGGCGTGCGAGTGCAGCGATGAGGCCAAAGAGCGGTGGATCAGGCAGGGAGCAGCGTGATGAGTTCGCCAAAAACCTTGGAGACATTCGCCCTATTGACCTCATCAATGATAAGGACGAATGGCTCCGGAGTCGAAGAGGCAGGAGCGGGTTCCGTGGCAATCTGCTCAGCCAGGGCATCGAGCTTCATGCGGCTTGGGGAGAGGAGATAGCAAGACGCTTGGGTGAGGTTTCCTTTATGAATGGTCTCGATTGGCAAAGGCTCATCAAGTACCGTCAGCCATCTCACTGGGCGACGATGCTTCCAACCCTCCTGCGGTCTGAATTGGTAATCGCCGGTCACTTCCCCGATGGCGCGGAAGCGAAAATTACCATCTGAGACAATAACGATATCTCCCTTCTTCATGGAGGCTCGGAACCGCCAAATTTGAGAGATATTACCGCTACCTCCCTTTGCATCTGGTTCTTCTTTTCGCCACCGATCAAAAACCGCTTTGTAGTCTTCATACCTGGCGTCGGACCAATCAATATCGCCGCCCCAACCCAGGACGATGTAATTTCCTTCGATAGCGGCGTCATAAATATGGCCTTCAGTGTGGGCCCGCCCGAGGGACATCTTGAAGAACTGTCGTCCACTGAAATCAAATTTGCCTGACTTTCCACCACGCTTTCTAGCCTGCTCGGCGAGAGCACAAATATTCCGGAAAACACCATTGCGCGGTTCGAGCCGAAAGCCAGTGGACGGCTGATCGTCGTCGCTGTCGGTAACAGGTCGCAGACCTTCGACAAACTCCTCGTATCCGATCGATTGATGGAATGTTATGAACGCGACTCGATTGGTTTTGACCAGCTCGTCGTATGCCTGCATCAGTTCACCGCGGTCGCTCGGGGCAGATCCGTTGCATATCTCAACGGCCAACCGCGCTGTCGCCCACGTCTTGCCCGTTCCGGGAGGCCCGAACAGGATACTATTGAGCGGATGCTTTTGCGTGTTCGTCATCGATTCCTCATCCTTGTCATCTTCACTTTCTGAGTCATTTACCTTCACTTGAGCAGCCCATTCGTCGTCAGTCACTACCCAGAGGAAGCCCTGCACATCCCACAGGTCGCGGGGCTTCCAGCCCCACCCAATCATTGCCCTCTGCACACGGGTGGCCAGGTCGAGAAATGCCCGATATTCCTTGGTACTCATCACCGCCGACTTGAAGATTGGTCTACCGGTCAGAGCTCGGGCCGCCCTCTGCATAAAACGCGTCTTGACGCTGATCGCTTCCAATGGGCGAACCAGAGCAAGCGCGGAGGTCACGAGCGACCTCACTTGCCCGAAGGCCGGATTTCCCATTGCCCCGTGGCTAATAACTGGGTGAATGCGCTCTGCCGCCGCCGCAATGGCTTCGGGCGGGTCGCCCTTGGAAAGCACCAATTCCCCCAATGCCAGGGCAACTGACTGCTGCGCATCTGCGCCTCTGGCTGCGATTTCAACAAAAGCCCTCCAGCCAACAAAATTGGATCTCTCCAGGAGGGCCGTGAACCTGCGACCAAGCTGTTCGGGCCGACCGGCATCCGGACCGCTCAGGATCGCTTGCGCCTCTTGAAGAAGAGCGTCCTTGTAAGCGCGTTCGGTTTCGAAATAGGTGCCATGGTGTTGTTCGAAATCGACAAAGTCGCCGCAGCGTTGGAGGAACGTCCCCCGCATTGCCTCGAGCTCTGGCCATGACGCCATCGAGTTCGTTTCGGCGTTCTGGGCGGTCCGGAAGCGGGTATAGTAGCCGAGCGCCGACCGGAGATGCGCTAGGCCTTCGTAGAGCTTGTTCCCCTCAACCCGTACCCGGGACGGATTAGGCTTCCCCTGCGCCTCGTCGTCGGTCGAATATGCTAGGTCGGCTAGGACGCTACGAAATTTGTCCCGATCAAAGTGCTCGTCGAGATCGCCATAAGCCTGCTCCAAACGCCGGGCTTGGGAGAGCTGTGTCGTTCGGGTTCCGTCTTGGAAATGAGCCTGGAGCCAGTCACCGTAGTCGTTTCTCACCTCACCCCCGTTTACGAGAAGTAACGTTCCGCAATAAGCGTCTGACGCCGCGTGTCAAAACGTCGCCTGTTCATTTTTTCCCTGGATCCGCATAAATTTCGACAGCCCGCAAGTCCGACGGGAGTTTTGTCTTTGTGTCAACGGTCTAGAAATCCCGCCCGGGAGCATACTCCACCTAAACGTGACCTGCAAAGGGAAACCTGCATGGCGGGAGGTCAGTTTCAATCCGCAGAGACCCCGCTCGACCGCTTCGCGTGTGGGAAACAGAAACGCCGCGTGGTAGAGTTCCGGCGTGTCAGCTAGTTTTTGCCCAATAAAGCGTATTGAAGGCAAAGGGCGGATGAGGGGGCATTCAAGAAGCCAACTTGCTACGGGTTCCAAGCTTTCCTGTCATGAGATGATTCCGTTGGAGTTTCCCCCCGAATGAGCGAATTCAAAGAGGGCCTTTACGATCAATTGGTGACTCGGCACGTCCGCGAGTTTCTTGATCTGCAGGCCAAACACGGCTTGAACTCTTCGGTTGAAGAGCTTGAAGAAAATGACTACCCAGACTATCTGGCTCGTCACCTTGTCCGGCAGATCAAGACCGCGCTTCGAGCGTTGCCCGCAGAAGATCGTAAGCAGCGGCAAAGCGAGCTGGCGAACACTCTCCTTGACACCATCAGCAGCCAAGACAATTCGGTCAAATCGGATTCCGTTGATCAGGCTGGTCAAGTTCTTCGTGCGATCTACAGCGGCGCGACCGCTCCAGAACGGCCATCAACGCCACTAAGTGCTACAAGCCTGTTGATGAACTCGCTGGATGAACCACGTCTAGGCTTTGAACTTGGCCGCGAGATGGCGACGGCTGACCGAGTTTTCATGGTGGTTAGCTTTGTCCAATGGCGCGGCTGGCAGCGTCTCAAGAGTGCCTTCCATACCCTAGCCACTCGTAATGTTCCCATTCGCCTGCTGACAACGACGTATATCGGAGCCACGGATTTCCGAGCAGTTCAGGAAATCTCGCAGCTACCCAACGTTGACTTGCGTATCTCCCTCGATGGACGCCGCCGACGCCTGCATGCCAAGGCATGGCTCTTTCAGCGGGATAACGGCTTCAGCACCGTTTACGTGGGCTCGGCTAACTTATCTGGGCCAGCTCTCGAAGACGGTATCGAATGGACCGTCAAACTGAGCGAGGTTGAAGCGCCTCACATTATCGAACGCTTCCGAGGTGCTTTCGACTCCCTTTGGTGCGACGAGGAGTTTGAGCAGTTCCGGCCCGATGACGAAGAGTTTTGTCGTCGCGTGCAAGAGTCTTTGGAGTATGCGCGACGGCCGCCAGGGCAGCGGGACTCGGGGCCACCAGTATTCTTCGATCTGCGCCCTCATGCCTATCAACAGGCCACTCTCGATCAGCTTGTGGCCGAACGGGTCGATAGGGGCTACTTTCGGAATCTGGTCGTCGCCCCAACCGGCACTGGCAAGACATTAGTTGCAGCGTTCGACTACGCGCGCCAACCGTTCTCCGGGAAGCGACCCCGACTGCTCGTCCTCGCTCACCGAGAGGAATTGTTGCGGCAGGCGCGAGATCGATTCCGCCATGTACTGCGCGACGAGTCATTTGGAGATTTGTTAGGTGGCGGAGAAGAGCCGACCAGTTACGATCACCTCTTCGCAACGATCCAGAGCTTTCGAAGTCGTGGCTTGCTTGCATCCGAGGGCGCAGACCATTGGGAATACGTGGTGCTCGACGAGGCGCATCATGTGGCGGCGGACAGCTACCGTGAAATCGTCTCTGCTCTGCAGCCAAGCATTTTATTGGGACTCACCGCGACACCAGAACGGATGGACGGCGAGAGCATCCTGCCATGGTTCGACCATCGAATCGCAGACGAGATGCGTCTCTGGCATGCGATTGAACGGCAGTACCTTGTGGCATTTGACTATTACGGTGTCCACGACGGTACGGATCTTTCCGGGCTTTCCTGGAGACGTGGCTCGTATCTTGTTGGCGAACTTGAAGAGCGTTATCTCGGCGACACACGCCGCGCTAATCTAATCATAAGGCAGTTCTACGAGTTCTATGGTGACTGGCGTCTCGCAAGGGCGCTCGGGTTCTGTGTCAGCATCGCTCATGCACGATTCATGGCTGAATCATTTAGCAACGCTGGCATACCAGCTTTAGCCATTACCAGCGAATCGCGCGCCGACGACAGAACCGAAGCCGCCAGTCGGTTGCGCAACAGAGAAGTGAACGTTCTATTCACCGTCGATCTATTTAACGAGGGAGTCGACATCTCCGAGGTGGACTGCGTTCTCTTTCTCAGACCCACCGAAAGTTCAACGGTCTTCTTGCAGCAGTTAGGGCGAGTTCGCTCATCTAAATTGGCCCACTTCGCTCATCTGAATTGGCCCACCTGTACAAGCCCGGATGTAAGCATTCGGGGATGGACAGGAGGCAAAAGGTGGAACTATTTGAGGTGATCCGGCGGGGATACGCGGCCGGGGAGACGATTCAAGGGCTATCCAAGAAGCACGGTGTGCACCGGCGGATGGTGCGGCAGGCGATCGGGAACGCTATTCCTCCCGAGCGAAAAGCGGTGGTACGCGAAGCGCCCAGACTGGGTCCGGTCATGGCGCACATCGAGCGGATGCTGGCCTCTGACCTTCAGGCTCCGCGCAAACAGCGGCATACGGCTCATCGGATCTGGATGCGGTTGCGCAAGGAGCATCCGGAGCACGCGGTCGGTGAAGCCACAGTGCGGCGCTATGTGAGGGAGCGGAAGCGAGAGTTGGGACTCAGCGGGCGGGAAGTGTTCGTGCCGCAGAGCTACGAGTTGGGCCAGGAAGCGCAGGTGGATTGGTTCGAAGCCATGGCCATACTGGGCGGCGAAGCGCGCAAGCTGCAGTTTTTCGCCATGCGCAGCATGGGCTCTGGCGATGCCTTCCACCGGGCCTATCCGCACGCCACGCAGCAAGCGCTGCTGGAAGCCCACGAACATGCGTTCGCCTATTTTGGCGGTGTCTTCAAGACCCTGCGCTACGACAACATGACCTCGGTGGTGAAGAAGATTCTGCGCGGATACCAACGGGTGGAGACGGATCGGATCATCGCGTTCCGGTCGCACTGGGGCTACCGAAGCGAGTACTGCAACCCGGCCAGCGGCCACGAAAAAGGCGGCGTGGAAGGGGAGTTGGGCTGGTTCCGGCGCAACTGGCTGGTGCCCGTGCCGGAAGCTAGTGTGTTGGACGCGCTGAACCAACATATCCTCGATGCCTGCCTGGAGAACCGAAGCCGTACCATTCTCGGCCGCGGCATGACGATCGGTCAGGCCAGCGAACTGGAACGCGAGCATTTGTCGCCGCTGGCCGAGGAAGGATTTCCAATTGACGAGTTGCTGTATCCACTTCTGGTGGACAGCAAGGGTCGCGTCAAGGTGAAGACCAACTGGTACTCGACCCCGCTCTGGCCGGGGCTACGCGTAACCGCGATGGTTGCCCCGTTAAGCGTAGAGATCGTGCACGACAACAAGGTGGCTGCACGGCACGCACGTTGCTACGGGCGCAGTCATCAGATCCTCGATCTGGAACACTATCTCGATGTGCTGGATAAAAAGCCGGGAGCCATGGCCGGCTCCACGCCCTTGCAGCAGTGGCGTGAGGCTGGCCGCTGGCCCGCCTGCCTGGACGCGATCTGGCGAGAACTTGAGCAACGTCATGGCAAGGGCAACGGGACCCGCGAGATGATCTCGCTGATTCGTGCCGGTTCCATCGACGGATGGGACAAGCTGATCGCCGCCGTGAAAGAGGCATTGCGGCTGGGGATTAGCGATGCAGCCGCAGTGCTGCATCTGCTGCGTATGCCCGACCCGGAGCAACGCCATCAATACGCTGTTGCCCTGGCTGAAGAACTACTTCCGTTCGAACGCCCCATGCCGGTGATGGATGAATACGACCTGTTGCTGGCCAACACGACGGGAGGCATCCAGTGAAGAACCAGACGCAAGCCCTGGAACATGCCAGCATTCGGCAGTACTGCAAAGCGACTCGACTGCCTACCGTGGGCGCCAACTTTCAATCGCTGGCCGAGCAGGCGGTGAAGGAGAACCATAGCCACACCCGCTATCTGGAAGCGCTGCTGTCGATCGAGTACGAAGAGCGCGACCGGCACGCCATCGACAACCGCATTCGCGATGCGCACCTGCCGCGCTTGAAGACGCTGGAAGAGTTTGATTTCGCGCAAGCCCAGCAGATCCCGGCGGCACGCATCCGCGAGTTGGCCGAAGGCGGCTATATCGAACGCAAGGAGCCGATTGTATTGATCGGCGAGTGCGGCACGGGAAAGACCCACCTGGCCATCGGCTTGTGCCTGGCTGCTTGCCGGCAGAAGCGGCGCGTCCGCTTCACGACGGCGGCGGCTCTGGTCAACGAGTTGGTGGAAGCCAAGCAGAACAATCAGGTGCGCAAGCTAATGATGCGTTGGCAGAAGTACGAGCTGATCGCGCTGGACGAAGTCGGATACGTGCCTCTGGCGGACATCGGCGCGGAGTTCCTCTTTCAGGTGATCTCGGAGCGGGCTGAGCGGGCGGCCATCATCGTCACCACCAACTTACCCTTCTCGGAATGGACGACCGTGTTTCCCAATCCCCGGCTCTGTAAAGCGGTGTTGGATCGGATCACGGATCGAGCCCACATCATCGAAACCGGAACCGAATCCTTCCGCTTCCGGCGCACGTTTGAAAGGAGCAAAAAGCATTGAGCGGCAAGCTTTAAACGCACAACCATAGGCCGTGGAAATGACGGGCTGTGGAAAGCATGGGAAAACGATAAAACCGTTTTCCCACCCTTCCCCCAGTCCTTTGGAAATCGCTGCCGCGATTCCCACATTACACACGGCCTCGACGACGAAAAAGAATATCTCTAAAAACCCATGAACCAAAACCGGAACAATGATGCACAATACCACTACCCAGGTGGGCCAAATTAGATGATCAAAGTGGGCCACGCCGGATGAGCGAACTCATTAGGGCGAGGGCTTCGTCTGGACACTGGCAAGACTACTTGCCTGGTGCTTGACTTCATCGGGAACCAGAGGCGAGAGTTCCGGTTTGATCAACGGTTTCTTGCCTTGTTCGGTGGAACCCGTCAGCAGGTGATCGGACAAATCGAGACAGGAATCACTCGACTCCCAGGAAACTGTTACTTCAGGCTCGACAAAGAATCACGGAAAGCAATTCTAGAAAATCTGAAAGCGCAGCTGCAGGTGAGCCGAGCTAGGATGGTCGCGGAGCTTAAGGCCCTAGCCTCCCAACTCGGACGGCGACCTACCCTGATCGAGTATCTTGCCGAAACGCGCTATGAGCTGTTTGATGTGTATAGGCCTTCTATCGGGGGTTGGTATGCGCTCCTCAACGAGGGGCAGTTTCTGACAAAGCCTCTAACGGAAGCCGATATTCTGCTGACCAAACGTTTTCAGCTTCTGCTTCATATCGATTCGACCCTCCGGCTGCGGTTTTACCGGGATAAGGTCACCAAAAAACAAATCGACATAGAGACGCTCCCGCCCTTGGAAAAGCGGATGATTCAAATGCTTACGTTTCGCTTACTCCAAAGCGAGGCGCGACAGCCAGGCGCCAGTTGGGAAACCGGAGTGACGCGACTTCAGCAAAATGACTCGGCGAGGGCTGAGTTCAAGGAACTCTGCGACGCACTACTAGATCTCGTCAAATTGCATGTTGACGAAAGACCTGCCATGGAGGACTGCCCACTATTCCTCCATCGGCAATACCAGCGGGAGGAAGTGCTGGTTGCCTTGGGTCTGCCAAATTTGGTCGGAACCTTTCCCACTCAAACCGGTCGGTTTTGGATTGAAACATTGCATGCCGAAGTGTTGTTCGTGACCCTGGACAAGTCAGAGAAGACTTTCTCCCCTTCAACCCGCTATGAGGACTTTGCGCTGAGTCCTACCCGTTTTCATTGGCAATCGCAGAGCACCACGGGCGAGAACTCCCCGACTGGTCTACGGTATGCGCGCCAGCGCGAAAGCGGCGCCAAGTTTCTTTTGTTCGTGCGGCCGAAGAAGAACGACTCGTTCATGTTCCTCGGACCTTTGCGATACGTTTCCCATTCAGGGAGCCGACCCATGAGCGTCTACTGGGACCTGGAGCATCCGATGCCTGCATGGTTCTTCGAGATATGCGCCTCGCTTCGTGCAGCCTGAGCGCACACCCAAAGTTTTGTTAGGACAAAGCCTTCCTCAGTTCTTTGATGAGATTTCCCGCCTCCTCTAGCTTTCTAAGCACGTGCGGGTCACCTTTCATAGAAGCAAGCGTGGTCCACGGGTAGCGCTGAATTGATTCTGAAAGCTGTTCGATGTCCCCAATTAAGCCAGCGTTCTTTTTTGAGACTACGGGTCCCAGCGTTTTGAGTGCAGACTCAATCGTGCCGCCACCAGCAAGAAAGTTACTCTTTGCTACTGGGTCCTTGAGTATCTGCCGCAACTTTCGGACCTCCTTGGAGTTTGTGATTTCCTGCTCATTGATTTTTTTTACAACTGTATTCAGGACACTCGGAGTGAGGAGCTTTCTGTTCAGATTCTTGACCTCGCGAGCCCATGTGATTGAAGCTCCTGGCTCAATCAGGTTTGTAAACTTCTCCGAAAGATCGTATATTTCAACGAGTTTGTCCAGCTCTCTTACCGTAATCCCAAGGATATTCGCAGCGCTGGCACGCCCTACCATGTTGACCAGGCTGTAGGCCACCATCTCCTTTTCTTTTGTATCCCACTCCCGTCTCTGGCGGTGTATGTAGATCCAGACGCGCAGCCGCTCTTCATCCGTTAAGGTGCGGTCTGTGACTTCGGCTGGAAGAAGTCTGTATTGGTCTTTTTTTTGGACCTCTACGAGAACCTTTGAGTTTGTCCACCGTCTGTCGCCATCAATTATCCGAAATTTGTTCGGGTCGTTCGGGTGCGGCTCTAGTAGCAGAGGCTCGAAGATTCCCTCATTTGCTTCAATCTGTCGCTGAAGCTCGGGATCCTCTTTTGGGCCCATCCGCGGCTGTTTCTCATTAGGGAAGACGTCGTCGAGGTCAACCGTGTCTCGGTAGGTTCGCAGGAGTGTTCGTCCCAACCGACGCTCTTGCCAGTGTAGTGTGAGTTCTCCCTCCATCAGACGATCTCCTGTGCTTGTGATTCGCCTGCCAAATTGGGGATAGCCTTTACACTAAACGAAGGCGGTGTGTCCCCGTCTTCGCTGGTCTCTATCACGGCCGCGATTTCGGTCTCTGCTTCCCTCAATACGTTTTGCGCCCTCTTCGCCAGAGAACCGCGCTTCTTCCAAACATTGTCATGCGTCTTTTTCTCTTGGACATCGATCTCCAGGATTTCCTCCGTAAGCTTACTGGCCTCTGCAAGCTTGTGGGTGTACGCATCAGAAGTAATCAGTTTGTAAAGGCGGGTCATCTTGGTCGACCGTTCCTTCATACTCAGACCCTTAACGTGCATGGTGACCATCGCGCTTCGGAGGAGTTGCACAATGTAGGCCACGCGCGCCGGAGAAATCACGATTACACTCGATTCAATAGACATCTCCTTCTTCCCGGAAGGAAAGACGGTTGTCGCCAGAATTGCGTGTTCAGCTCCTGCGTCGATCTGATCCTGCCGCAGCTTGGTCACAAACTCGTAATGCCAGATTTGGCGATTCTTGGAGTCAATTATGATTCGCCCACAAGAATCACCCTTATAAAGCACGTCATGCAGGATGTCGCCTCCGGCATGTCCCTTCGGGACGCGGTCAATTTTGTCTGTGGGGAACCAATCTCGTAGCGTCTCGTATAGATCGATCTCTGCTCCATCACCTAGTTCATTTGCGGGCTTGTTCTGAACCTGCTTCTCCAGAAGTTGTAGCTTTGTCTGAAAAGATTCGCGCTGGCGGTTGAACTCGGACTGTTGCTTCATCAGAGCAACAGCCTTGTCGGTCTCGAGGGAACGGCGTTGATCGGCGAGCTCGCTGAGCCGCTCTTTTGCAGCTTCCTCCAATGTCCGTCTCCGAACATCTTCCGCCCTCGCCTCAGCCTCCTTAGCTTCCCTCGCAGCCTGGTCGCGCTCAAGCGTCAGTTTGCTGATCTGCTCCTCAGCTGCCGCTTTAAGCCTGATTTCCGCAGCTTGTCTCTGTCTTTCGATTTCTGCCGCTACGTTCCTACGGATTTCGACCTCGCGCCCTTCAGCTTCCTTAGCCTTCAGCGCTGCTTGATCGCGCTCGATCGTGAGTGTGTTGATCTGATGTGCTGCATTCTCATTTGCTTTTTTTTCCGCTACTTCCCTCTGTCTCTCGATCTCTACCAGCATCTCCTTTTGAGCATCGGCTTCTCGTCGATGTGCTTCGCTGAGTTTCTTGGCGAAATCGTTCCGCTCGGCAACGGCCAGCCTGATCTGATCCTCGGCTGCTTCTTTAGCTTTCGATTGAGCAAGCAGTCTTTCCCTCTCCAGTTCTTCTTTGGCCTGTTTGCGGATCTCGATTTCGCGTGCCTCCGCTTCCTCGACCCTCTTCGCAGCTGCTCCTAGCTCAGAAGCCACCAATCTATTTCGCGCTGCAGCCTCATCGCGTGCCTTCTCTTCTAGCGTCTGTCGCTGCCTTTCCAGTCGTTCGCTGGACTGCTGTTCGAGACGCAGTCGGAGAGCTGTTTCTGCTTCTGATAATGCGGCTGCCTTCCTTTGCTCCTCTAGCCGGAGCTTCGCCTGAATTTCCCCAAATTTAACCTCTGAAAGTCCTGTTCCACACAGCGGGCACTGATCAACGTTGGGTTCCATCTTCCACTCCACTTGGCTGGGCTGCTCAACCGCGTCGTTCTTCGGCAGTCTCCGCACTAAAGGGCCGATCCTAGAAGGAATAGTATTTGTCCTTTTTACTCCTTTTCACTCCTTTTGCAAATAGAATTCGAAATAGGCGCAAAACTTTGACCGGGAGGAGGGTGCGGCTTTGCCGAGGCGCGCCTGGCCAGTGTTTGGACTCGACATAGGTGCTCCACCGTTCCATAGAGATGCAAGCTGCGGGTCGGGGAGCAGGGAAAACCTCCGCTTTATTCGCAGCGGCTCGAAGGGGAGTGATGATTACGACGTCGCCCATAAAATGGGTCAAGCTCATATCCCGCCGACTCGTGATGTCATTCCTGCGGTTGCTCCGCTACCTTGCGAGCGTGACATTAATGAACGTTCCCTCGCTCGGAGAAGACGAACTGGCATATGTTACGTTCCGTCCGGTCACCAATTTCCCGGTCACCAATTTCCACGATCAGGCTCGACGAGTCGCCGATATAAAGCCGAAACCTCCTGATCGATATCTCCGATCTTCAGGGGCCGTACCGGGGTGAGCTGGACCACATTCGCTCGCTTTGCGATATAGCTCTCCAGGTCATGGACCGTCTCAAACTTTTCCGATTGCAGTCGACTATGAACGGATTCCCTCACCCTATCGATAAAGTCCCAGTCTTGCTGGCCGAAGACTCTTCGTATTCTTTGATTGCTTTGGGTCAGCCGAAAGACCAGTCTGCCCTTGTAAGGGCAATACACCAGCACGCCTATATTGATGCCCTCCAAGCGCGAAGGGTCAGGACAGAACTGGATCAGCGAGTAATAGCCATTATGTTGATTCATGCATTCGCTCCTTCGCTGAATTGCTGCTGAGGCCATAGCCTCATTACGATGGTCTCCGACACGAATTGAGCCCGTTGGGTGATCATAGCGGCCGCCGCTCCCCGCGCGTCATTGGATACATCCCACCCTTGTGGTACCCGCGAGATGAAGCACTTGCGACCTCGGCAGTAAATCGGGTCAGACGAGTCGCGAAGCGCCTGATTTCACGGCGATCCAGGAATTCTTGAAATTGAGGGCCCAAGCTGGAATTGTCACCGCCTCTGCAGAGCTCACCAAGCAGTACCGCCCAGGGTGCCTAGCCCTTCTACCTTTCTACCTGCTTTGTCCTCGGATATCACGCTTGTGACCGCGAAACGGGCGAACGCCTGGCTAGCCCGCTGCCAAGGAGCATTTCTGGAGCTACTCAGCAACACCGTGGGCACGTTTTTCGTGGAGTATGTCGTCATACAACGGCGCTTGACCGGGAATAACCCATGTTGCCGCATCGGTTAATCCCAAATGCACACGTCTGCTATTTTTCGAACCCCATACCAGCCCATGGGAGGGATCGTGCGGAAGCGGGTCACGGCAGACGGCCTGCTGGTATTGCCTCGCTTCACCCGCCGTTATGGCTGCGAGCTTATGAGTGAGATAGTTCCGCAGACAATGACCTGGGACTTTGCCGTCGCTTAGCAGGACCGACTCGATGTTTACCGAAAGCTCCTTGTCCCGGAACGCTCCAGAAGAAATGCGCGCCAGCCCCGTGTCGTCGTCCTTCACAATTTGCGTAAGATGAATCCGACGGAACAACCGGTCCTCATCAGCAATGGAAGCGTCATCGCGATACAGGGGCTGGCACATGTGCTATGCAAGATCACCCAGCAGCCGAGTCAGATCGGGTAGTTCGTTCAGGAAACCTTCTTGGCCCGCTCCCGTCACCCGGTTTCTATAATAGAACTGCGGCACTTCGTCAGACGGAAACACAATCTCCAGGTCCTGCTGTCTTCTGTGCCACTCGATTTGAAGGCCGCCGTCGCCGATAGGTACTACGGAAGGCGCCGGAGAATTCGCCTGCATGATGGATCCCAAGACGGACAGGGCCTGCTTTATCAAATCAGTGTTGATCGGCTTTCCACCATAGGAATTCCAATTCTCCCCCAGGTTCTGAATGCCGATGAAAGCGGAAATAGTCGGTTCTACCCAAGCAGGCAGGGAGGCATCGCGGAGAACGATTCTGTAGGCACTGCCACCGGAAGAAATTGTAAATTCCTCTTCCCTCGGCTCGGTGAGCGCAGCAGAACTGGCCACGTATCCCCAGCGCGATGCAAATTGATTCTCCGTTAAAGCGGCGCTTGATGCCGGACCTTGCAGAGTTGGCATTGGCATTGCTAATTCCTTAATCCCCAGATTTTGTGCATATCTGGCGTTGTTAATTGCTTGAAGGAGCGAACGATCCACTCCCGCCCCCGATCGAAGAACTCCGTACCTTCGCCGATCTGTCCTCTGGCGATCAGGTTCAAGACGAACATCGGCACACCATCCGAGAGACGCGATACCGATTGCACAGAGGCATGAAGCCGGCCTATAAAACCTCCGCTGTTATCCGTGATCGGAAATCGGGCATTCAACATGACGTCCTGGGCCGGGCCGGGGAAAGCTCCTTCGGGTTGATTCCAGACAGTGAAAACCTTGCTGATGTCTGCGTGAGAACTCCAGCCATCACCCGGCAGGATGTGGTTTATGTATGTCACCTCACACTGATTTACGCGAATTGCTCCCAGCTGATGACGGGCTGCAAAGTCCCTGAAGCCCGAAAAGTCGCGCTCGAACCCTTCTTTGACGTGTTCGTAACGCGGATACAGATCACCCTCGCCCACCTTGCGCCAGTTCTTGATAAAACGATCCCTCTGAAGCTGGATGAGCTCGGTGCCGCCCTCGTTGGCGAACCAAAAGCGCGGGGTAGGGGGAGCCTCAAGCGCCTCAAACTGAATGCCGACCCGAGGGGAGGCCAGTTCCGGAAGCCTCTCTATTATCTGCGGAAGTTCGCCCCGTTCCTGCGTCTCAGGGAAACGTCCATACACCTCGCTCCAGTACAACCCGAAATGAGCAGTCCGCGCCGCAGTGAGGCGATCAAACTGTACAGACAGGATGGTTTCGACTACAGGGGGATTGCTAAAATCCGGCAGATCGGATGGCCGAGAGGTCATCTTGCATGCTCTGTGTGGGCAACTGCCACTTTAGTATCAGGCCCTTTCCTCTTTATTTGCAATAACTTTCGGGTCCTTCCCCGTTACCACCGAAATTCCAAAGAGACTGAAATCCCATTCTAGCTGTTGCCGCCTCCGCCGGTTTCCGTACGGCTTCTCTCCTACGGGGAGTTCGGGCGGCACAGCGATATCCGTATCCGGAGTGGCAAGCGGCTCATAGCTTAATGGCTGGGCCAGTGGGTGCAGACGATAGAGGCGCTGCGCCCATCCGCCAATCACCACGACTTGATCGAGCCAAGGATGCAGCGCCTCGATCAGGCGAGCAAAATCTTCGACGTCCGTGGTTCCGGGCATTACGACTTCTCCTTGAATATCGCGCCCAGCGCACGACGTCGAATTTCTTGGGCCTGCGCCGCTCCGCGTGCCGGATGTGCCGCCACATCGAGCCAAACCTGAAGGATATCCGCGACGGGAACGCCGTCGTGCAAGACGGCAGCGCGGAAGACAGACTGGCAGGCGGCGGGAATGCGCGCGTAGACATCCGGTGACCGGTCCCCGACCTCGGGCGAAAGTCCCAGACGCAACAATATATCCCGGTCCAGATTTTCAAGGTAGAACGACGGTGGCACTCCGTGTACGAATCCAAAGCCCAATTGTTCGGCGGCAGCGAAGAGCCCGAGACAAAGCCGTGACGCCGGTTTCTCCTTCACGTTTGGAGACTCAAGGTAAGAGCTCAGCGCCGCCGGTAGCTGGCGAGCGCTCTTAGCCGGAACGATCCAGCGCAGCGGCAGCTCAGGCTGGGCACGAAGATGCCCAGCCTGCCAGCGATGCATCAACTCGTCGCGGCGGACAAGGCGCAGGGTGTCGTCGCCTTTGTCTAAAAAGCCCTCACGCCGCAACTGCCGCACGAAGCGGAAGGCGCTCATCACGGAAACTCCGGCTGCCCCGGCCAGCTGGGAGGCGTTGCGGTACTCCTGTCGCGGGGCATGCAGAAGTCCTTCAGGAATGAGTGGGGCAAGCAGGACCTTGAGCATCCACTGGTTGAGGTCGGAGAACAGCGGCGCGGATTCTGGCCACGAGAGCTGAGGTTGGCGAACTCGGCTGGGGGGCTTTGCATTCAGCTTCTCCAACCCCGAGCCGACGAAAAACCGGAAGCCTTCACGGTCGAAGATGCCGGCGGCGGCGTCGGGTGCATTCTCGGCAAGGAAATGTTGAAGATGAGCTGCGGCACGGGGAGGGATCACCGGGGCAGCGACGACGGCCAAGGCCGCCGCTGGTTCTGGTGAGGCCGCCGCCATAGCTCGGGCCTGTAGGATCGCCTGCGCGAAGAGCGGCACCAGGCGATCCCCCCGGCCCTCCGAGGCGACCTTCAGCTCTACTATGTAGCGGCGGCCATCGCGCGAGATAAGTAGGTCGGCCTGCCTGCTGCCAAGCGAAGGGTGGACTTTGACCCTCCAACCGTTCTGCCGGAATAACCCGGCAAGCCATTGCTCGTAGGCACTGGCACTGTTAAGACTGCTCGACGGGATGCGGCTCAGCTTGGGCATACTTTACTCTGGCCATGATAATTACCATGGCCGCGTTAATTATCATGGCCATGGTAAACACGTTTTGTCAAGACGGGCGCCCGAAAAGGATGCTTTGCTTCGATATCGGACATTCAACCGCATGTAGAGCCTGCTACAATTTGGTTGACGAGATAATTAGTAGATAGGTCGCGTACTTGGTAAACCGGAGTACTCAAATGTCTTCTCAACTAGATACGGCTCGACCTTCCTCTTTGGACGAAGTCGAAGAGGCGGTGAGCCGATGGATAGACAAACTTCCCAAGCCAGTGCCCGCTCTATTTCGCCTGTCTCGGTCTTCTGGGACCCCAAAGCGCCTGTGCCTGTCCGCTTCGTTCCAAAAAGATGTGAAATTTCAGATGACCCACAAGGTATTCTCCTGCGAGTTTCGCAGTCGAAAGCTTTCCTTGGAGCTTCATGACATCGACGTTTGGACCCAAGTGGACGGTACGAGGTTTGTGGTCGAGTTCAAGGTGACGCAAGCACCAAAGCTCAGAGCGCTCGCCAAATCTCTCGATTCGGTCGCTGCTACGGAATATCCAGTCTTCTTCTCCCGTGCCCTGAATGCGCTCTCAGAGATCACGAAAGAGCTATCCGACCAATGGATTGAAGAAGTGACTGCGGCGCCGACTGACTATCAGGTGCTCGTGAACGCCCTGTCAGCATCCCCAATTCTCACCGAACTAGGAAGCGCCGAACCACTCGCGAAAGCGAAACTACGCGGGCTCGTGCAAAGGAAGCAGGTTCTTGAGCAGATGGGCGGGACTCTTACCGCAGAGGAAGTTGCGGACCTTCTCGACATTACTCGTCAGGCCGTCCATAAGCGCCGCAATCAACATCAACTTATCGGTCTGACTCAGGGCAGACGAGGATACGCATATCCCAGCTTTCAATTCGAAGATGGCAAGACGATCACGGGCCTCGCCGAGGTCCTGCAGGCCCTGAATGCACACGATCCGTGGATGCAGCTGATGTTCTTCGCAAATGGAAATAGGCGTCTGGAGGGAGCGACTCCACTTGAGGCGCTGCGGCAGGGAAAACTTGATTCTGTGATCCGTGCCGCCGAGAGCTATGGAGAACAGGGAGCGGCGTGACGGACCATCCCGGCGAACATCCTGAACCGCCGTCTGACCTTGCGACTCGAGATCCTCTCATCTCTCAGATGACGATTGGATCTACGTTCTTTCGCCTGCACGCGCGCCACCAACACCCTCTTTTCTTCGGTCGAACAATGACGAACCGGTTCGATTCGCCAGACGGCAAGTATGGCGTGCTGTACGTAGGGCTCGACGTACATTGTTGTTTCATTGAGAGCTTCGGACAGGCGACCGGAGTCAGGTTGATCACTGAAACCGCGCTCGAAGCCCGCCACCTCGTCCAGTTGGATTTAACACGGGCAATGAATTTCATCGATCTGTCGACTTCTGGCGGACTCGCCCGGATCGGCGCCGATTCGCGCCTATTCAGCGGTTCGCATAGGGTGGCGCAGCGCTGGTCAGCCGCACTTCACAATCACCCGCGCGAACCAGACGGCATCCTCTATCCTGCACGACATGATCCCGCGCGGCGCGCCTGCGCCATCTTTGATTGCCCGGCATCCGCGTTCACGGTCGTCGGAAAAGGTTCGCTGCTAGAGGCACCACACACTAGAGTCCTCGGGGAGATCCTTGACTGCTATGGCTTCGGCCTCATTCCATAGCCCAATTAGAAGATAAGCCGTCCAATACGGTTCTACTCTCTTGGTCACTCAGAAGTCCGCTACTCCTCGTGGATCGCCGCTTTCACCTTGGCCGCGACTTCGGCGGGGATGGTCTGCATCCCGTGATCTTTCCGGCCGTGCTCGGCAACTTTCGTCATGACCTCGTCCTCGTTTGCACCGCGCGCAACAAAGTCACAATCCAAGCCAACCGAGCGACATTCCATAACCTTAGCCATGATGGTTTTTCCTCGGCTCGGATCGTACCACCCCTGGCCTGATCTCTGATCGTCACTCTCGGTGTATTCGTTCGAAATCTTGAGATCCTCGCGGCCTGGCGTCTTTGGACGTATACTCACCGCTCGTGGGCCCGCGGCGTTTCGACCTTTGGAGGTGCTTGATGGATGTTCCCTCTGCGACCCTGGCAGCTATGCGCAAGACCAACGACCTGTTCTGCGCAACCGTGGTCAGGCTGCGCGATATGAGCGCCCTTGACCACGTCTACACACCCGAGGTCCACATCCTGCCGCCCGGCGCGGAGATGATCCACGGCCTTCCCGGCATCAAGAGCTTCTGGCACCAGGCCGTTACGGGCCTCGACGTAAAAGATGCATCCCTCACCACCGTCTCGGCGGAAATGGCCGGGGACTCCGTGGTCGAGATTGGCCGCGCCGCGCTTACCTTGGCGGGCGGCCAGGTCGTTCCGGTGAAATACGTGGTCCACTGGAAACGCCACGACGACGCCTGGAAATGGCACGTCGACATCTGGAATTTGAACCAATAGCGTACCTCAGGGCCTAATGCTCGCTGCGGCGAGGATGCTCGCTGCGGCGAGGCAGGCCGATTTGTTTGGCTTGGTTTGTTGTACGGCCTAAAGGCCGTACCTACCGGCCTTACCTGCCAACCCGCACTACGTATAAGAGTCTTAGACCCAGTTGTATAATGGACATCAGTCAGAGTTCTTTTGAAGGGAGGATTGCAGATGAGCAGCCAGGAGCTGAAAAAGTCCGTCGAAGCCATGCAAGCCCTCCGTGAAGATCTGACTTCCTCGAAGGAGAAGGCCTTGGCATTTCTTGTCGATGCAGGAATTGTCACCGCCTCTGGAGAGCTCACCAAGCAGTACCGCCAGGGTGCATAGCCTTTCTACCTGCTTTGTTCTCGGATATCACGGTTGTGACCGCGAAACGGGAGAACGCCTGCTCCTGAACGAGCCTTTCCAACCCAGCGAGAACAGCTACGACTGGCTCGGTGCAGGGATTTACTTCTGGGAAGCGAATCCCGACAGAGCCTGGGAGTGGGCCAAGCAACGCGCGGATGAAATCCTGAAAAATGAAGGCAGGGAAATCGACCCGTTCGTCGTGGGAGCCGTCGTCGACCCCGGATTTTGCCTGGATCTCATCAGCTCGAACGGGATTCACGCGGTAGAAGAGGCGTACGCGAGTTTTCAATCGGTGGTTGCGGCCTCCGGCGCCCAGGTGCCGCAAAATGTCGGTGGAGACGACCTTCTTCTTCGCAAGCTCGACTGCGCAGTCATCAATTTTCTCCATGCTGCCAGAGAAAGAGCCGGCGAAGAGTCCTTCGATACCGTCCGCGGCGTTTTCACCGAAGGAAAGCGCATCTACACCAATTCAGGATTTCGTCAGAAGACCCATATTCAAATATGTGTCCGAGATCCCGCCAATATTCACGGTGTCTTCCGCGTGCATGAACGCTATTTCTCACGCCCACTGCCAACATGAGCGTCGAACCATTATTAACGGGGGGGAAGACACTTCTTTACCGAACGTTCCATCGAACAACTAGCGGAAGATCAAGGCATCGAGCCGCTAACGGATCCCAGAACATTTGCGGGCGGCTGGCCGGCGGATCAGGATATTGACGCCTTTCTGGAGGAGATCTATTCGTCCCGCTGCCAGCGCGGCTTATTGGTAGATTGGCGGTAGGGGATGGGCTTCGACTACGCACGGGCCAAAATGGGGCCAATTGGTGGGTCGACCCCATCGTACAATGCGATCGTGGCTACCCGCCTCACCATCGATAAAGCTGGTCGCGTCTTGATTCCAAAGTCGCTGCGAGAAGACCTTCGACTTGAACCTGGCGATTCTTTGGAAATGGAAAAGGTCGGTGAGGAAATCACCCTGCGCCCAGTTCGCGGAACTGGGCCGCTTACGAAGGAGCATGGCGTCTGGGTTTTTCATAGTGGGCAGCCCCTGTCCGCCTCCGCCACGGATGAGATGGTACGGCAGCTTCGCGAGGAACGCGACTCCACCCAGCTCGGTCGAGACCAATGAAGGCGTTCTCGCACCTTCCGCAGAGAAAAGCGGAGCCTTAAACCGCTTAAAACGTTAAAGCGCAGCCTCTTCACACAAAAGATCCGCGATCAAGGCGCACCCGAGTGCTCCAGAAGAAGGAATCCCCTCCCGCGACAGTGGCGGGAAGCGCGAGACCAGGTTTCTCACTGATCGGTTACTTTCTTCAGCACATCGTCGATCCGGGTCTGCCACCCCGGACCAGTAGCCTTGAAATACTCGAGAACCGACGGAGAGAGACGGAGAGACACCAGTTGCTTTGTCGCAGATTTCTGTTTTCCGCGCTGGCCCGGGCGCCGGATGATCGCCGCCGAAAGATAGGCCTTGGTCGCCTTCGCCTGGTTCGGATCGTAAGGACCATCCTCCGCCGAATACGGGATCGGGTCACTCTCTTTGATCGCCCTCACTCGCTTCCAGTCAGTCTGGCCCTTGCGCTTGCTCATATTGGCCTCGTCCCAAAACGATCACGAGCTTATTGTAGCTACACCGGGCACCGGGCGCCGGCCTCATTCCATAGCCCAATTCCCATCTGATTTCTGTTAAACGCTTTTATTTCGGAATGCGACAGGCGGAACGTCCGTCTGAAACAGAGGGGCCGCCTGTTTCAGGCGGCCCAGGTTACGTCTTCCTCTTAAGCTTTTTGTCGACTATGGCTTGAAGACGATTTTTGCAAAGGTGCCGGCCAATTCGTTGGGGCCAACCCCCTGACCCACGGTGACGAATAATTCATTGTTTGCTCCATTGGCTGCGGTTCCTCCGCCGAAGGCAATTCCCCAGAGGTTGTGCAGGACGATCGGCTTTCCCTTCTCGTCCTTGATCGTACCCACGAATTTCTTGGTAATAGGGTCAAACGCGTTGATGGTGCCGTTGACCGAGTTGTTTGAAACCAGCAGTGTATTGCTCAGCGGCCCAAAATTTTTGGGAGCCGCGGCCATTCCCCAGGCTTGGTTGAGTCGCGGTCCCTCGGCCACTGTTTGCACGAAGGTGCCGTCCTCCGAGAATTCGTCGATGAAGCCTCCGGCGCCGACATTCGGTACGGCATACGCTACGTAAACCAGGCCATTGATGTCCTGGATGCCGAACACTGAGAAGGTCGACGGAATTGCCGGATCACCGAACGACTTCACCAGGTTGAAGTTGCCGTCGAACATATCGATGTGATTGTTCGTGTTGTCCGCCGCGTAGAGGAAATTCCCCGTGGGCTTGCTGGTGATGGCCAAGCCCGTGTACGACGCCTTGTCCGCCGAGTTGTCCACCTCGATGATCGATTGGTTCTTGTTCACGCCGGGCGCCCAGGCGCTGATCGTGCCATCCAGCGTCGCAAAAATGAAAGCGGATGGCATGCCCTGAATCTGGAAATCGGTCGTCGATCCGTTGTTGACGACTCCCGTCGGTGTGCCAGGGCCGTTTAGGCCCGTCGGCGAGGACGGTCCATTCCCGGCGGTGGGAATCAAAACCCTGAGTGGTACCTGCGTTCCGTTTGCCTCATAAAGGGTCGACCAGCCGGTGTCGTTATCACTGATCCACCAAGGGCTCGTGGCGCTCCGAGCTAATCCCCAGGCATTGGCCAGCAGTGGATCGATGGTCGGGGCTTGGCCGAGTTGATTCGAAACCAAGTTTTTGAGTTGATATTGTGCTTCGGCCGGGGCCGAAAGCATGAGAAGAAGCGTGCCGAGGCAAGCGGTGACTGCCGTTCTGTAAACCTGCATATATTAGTTCCTCCTTAGCGAAGTCAGAACAGAGGAGCGAACCGTCTGCGGGATTGACTGGCTAGGGAACCTTCTCTGAGCTGCAGCCTGAAATGTTAGGCGGGGTTGCGACCCGGAATTGTCAGGCACTTGTCACCAATTTGTAAATTCTTCTCGTCCAAATGGCATCAGCACCCGGCATCAAGGTGCGCCAGGTCCTCCGGAGTTCTCCAGAAGCTGGATCGCCTTGCGGTAATCCACCCCCGGCGGAACGACGGAGAAATGGCTGGTTTCCTGCGTAATCTGAACACTCAGGGATTTCACCATCAAGGCCTTGCCCCGCATGTTCAGCTTCATGGCAGTCGCTTCCCAGTCGTGGCCGCCAATGTCGGCCTGTTCCAGCTCGATGGTTCCCCCTTTGTCCAGCTTGCCGATGATGCCCCAGCCGAAATCAACATCCTTGATGAAATGGGCATCCAGGCGGGTCAGCCGGTCCTGCGCCTGGTCGATCCAGACCTCGCCGGCCATGCCGCGCAAGATAGACGCCTCCAAATCCGGGGGATCAAAACGCGGATTGGGGGAGAAGCTCAGGTGATAGCAGGGCCCGGCGGCGCAGTCCCCCATCGCTTCGAAGCGATACAGGAAGGCATCCGGCAGGAGACGCATCAGGCGGTCGACGCGCTCCGCATCTTTCTGCTCCCGCTGGTGACGATGCTGCTGGACCTCGGGGTGGTTGGCCAAGGTGTTCAGCCGGTCCAGCTCGGCCTGGTTGGCCTGGGAGCTCAACGGCTGGCCGTTGATTGCGACCAGGCGGGCGACAGCTCCATCGGCGGTTTCGATGATGTCCTTAGTGGTGTCGTGCTGCTCGTCCTTCTTGCGCAGAAGATAGCGGAGCGGACGGTGGCTGCGCGCGGCATCCAGGCGCTGTTGCACGGCGTGGCGCACCAGGGCGGTGGGATCGATGGGCTGCTCCGGCTGGGCGGAGGAGAGGCCCGCCAGCGCAAGCGCCAGCAGGATGAGCACGAGGAGGGAGGGGCGGGTGGTCATCAGGGCTGCTTACAGCTTATTGATAGACGGCGGAGGGGGAGGTTGAGTGTCGCGCCGTCGCCGGGACCGGAAGGCCCCATTTCACTGAGGAACGCCCACCTGCCGTAAGAATGCCTGGAATCGGGGGTCAGAACGGAGCGTATCCATCCGTGGGTCCGCGGGTAGAGACCAAACCAGCCCCATGGCTCTCTGCTGGATCGCTTGACCGATTAACTCCAACGCGGCGTCATTCCTGCCCAGCCCGGCGTTGATGGCTGCCAGCGCGTAAGGGGAAGCACCTTTGGGCTTGTGCTGTAAGTCAAAAAGGATCTTCTCTGCTTCCGGTTTTCTGCCCAGCATGGCATAGGCGTATGCCAGCGCAGCGGTGGGATCCTCATTGCCGCCTGACATATCGACAGCCTTCTGGTATTCCGGAATGGCCTCAGCCCGTCGACCGGTCGCCTCGTAGCCCACCCCGAGAAAATAATGCTCCACCCACGCGTTGGGATCCGAAGCCACTCCCTCGCGACTGGCTTCGATCAAACTCGGATAATCGCGAAGCTGAAAATATAGCGACGAGTCCATCTCCGCGAAGCTCAAGTTGGGATTCAGCTCGCGGGCCCTGTTGACTTCCGCAAGCGCCTCCTCGCGCCGATGGCGCCAGGCAAGATAGCCCGCGTAATACTCGTGCGCGCAATCGTAACTCGGCGACAATGCGATGGAGTAGTTGAACTCCCGTTCGGCGGTCACCGGATCCCAGTCATGGATCCAACTCAGCATTGCCAGGGTGATATGGGCCTCGCCGGTGTTGCCGCCCAGGGCCAGCGCTTTGTTGACCGCGTCCATGGCAGCGCTATAGGCAGCTTGCGACGATACATTGCCAGACATTCCCTGGTTGAGCCACGTGTCCGCCAAGCCCGCGTAAGCCAGCGCAAACCCTCGATCCTTGCGAATGGCCTCTTCGTAGTAGCGCTGGGCTGTGTCCAGCCCCTGCGGCTTGTTGTACTGCGTCATCAGGTAATAACGTCCCCGCAGGAAGGCTTCATACGCTGCCGGATCGACCGCGCTGGCGGCGCCAAGCCGAGCCTGCTGCTGGGGACTGAGCTTTACCCGAACCTGCTGCGCGACCGCCTGTGCGATCTCCCCTTGCACGGTGAGGATGCTGCGCATCGGGCGCTGATAATTTTCGCTCCATAGATGCCGGTCATTGGGAGCATCGAGCAGTTGCACGGTCACGCGAACCTGGTCGCCCTCACGGACCACCGAGCCTTCCAGAATGTCATCCACCTTCAGCTCGCGCGCGATCTGCGGCAGGTGCTTGGTGGTGGCCTTGTACTCCTTCACCGAAGTGTGCGAGATGACGCGCAGCTCGGGGCTCTGCGACAGCTCTGTGATCAGCTGGTCGGTCAGACCGTCGGCGAAGAATTCCTGGGAAGGGTCCCCGGAGAGGTTCTGCAGGGGAATGACCGCGATGGAGCGAGGGGCCGCGGCTAAGCTCCTGGCTTGGCGGTGCTGCCATGCTATCCAGGCGGCAAAGCCAGCCATACTGCACAGGCATAGCGCTAGGACCAGGCCGAGGCGCCGCCTGGGCTGCGGTGCGGCCGGCGCCAGCGGGAGTACCAATTCCCTGGCGTGGCCGTTGCTTTCCGCGGGGATCGATGGTGGATGAACTTCTTCGACCGCCGCAATGAACCGGTATCCCCGGCGGGGCAGGGTTTCGATGTAGGTCGGGGTCTGGGCCGAATCTCCCAGCACCTCGCGAATCCGCGCAATGGCGTTGTGCAGGCTGTGGTCGAAGTCCACGAAGGTGTCGGCCGGCCAGAGTTGGTTGCGCAGTTCCTCCCGCGTCACGAGGTTGCCGGCGGATTGCAGCAGGATGGCCAGCACCTGCAGGGGTTGGCCCTGGAGGCGAAGCTTTACGCCGCGCCTGCGGAGCTCGCCCGCGTACAGATCCAGCTCGAAGTTGTCGAAGCGGAGGAGAGGCGCGGCTGAAGAAGCCGATCGGGACATAGACACATCCGCGGAACTAGCGACAGCCTATCACAGCCGGCGGCGGAGAATTTTGTTTTACGGCGCGAAGGGCCTTGCCATTCAAAGGCTTACGGATGGAGGAATCTTTGGGGTGCAATGGAGCCTCCCAGGATTGCTTGGCGGCAAGTGCGTATGGCTAGATTGCGCAACTGTGTGCGAAGTCACAAAGCAGATCTTTAAGGAGAAACCAATGAACCCTCTTATTCGGAAATCAACCATGTGCATCCTGCGTTTGGGATTGCTGAGCAGTCTTGCCGCGGCCAGCCCGCTTCTCGCAGCTGGTACGGGGGCCGGCGCTTCTGAAGACGCGCAAGCCGCCCCGGCCAATTTAGTCCAGATCGTTCGCGAAGCTACCGAGCGATTTGTTGACGTGAACGCGGCCGTCGCCGCCGGGTACGAGCCGGCCTTCGGCTGCGTCACCGGACCGGATATGGGCGCCATGGGCGTTCACTACATCAACGGCGCCCTGGTGAGCGGTGGGCTACTCAATGCCAAGGAACCGCAAGCGCTGATCTACGAGCCGGTGGGCAAAGCTATGAAGCTGGTCGGGGTGGAGTTCATCGCGATTGCCGACCCCTGGCTGACGGCGCACCAGCAGGCTCCCCCGATTCTCGAGGGTCAGCTGCTGCAATACATAGGCACGCCCAACCGGTACGCGCTTGCCCGGGTTGTTTGAGCTGCATGTCTGGGCGTGGCGGGATAACCCCCACGGCGCGTACGTGGATTGGAACACGCACGTGTCTTGCGAAAATAAGTAGATCGAGCAGCTGAAGAGTTCGACTCTGTACGGATTGGGGTTCCTCTGCGTGACTCCGAGGTCTCAAATGCGAGACCTGGGCCACCCACCCCACTCAAGCCAAAAGAAGGCTTGAATGGGCCACGCATTTTTTGCCGGTGAAGAGAGCAGGGTCATTCCTCTCTTCACTCGCCACCGCAGGTCCCTCGGCTTCGGTCGGGATCACAAATTTGTTTAGCCAAAATAAAGAAGGCCGCCAGTTTTCTGGCGGCCTTCTTAGTTGAATGCCGGCAATGCCCGCTAGCCATCAAAGAGGCAAGATGGTCAAATAATCAATCGAGAAATCTTGAGCGCATCTATGAAACAACGGACTTAGCCGCTGTGAGGAGAAGACCCAAATGGCGCACATCGGATTTCTTTCGGTCCATGCAAAGGGACACATGTATCCCGCCAGCGCATTGGCGTTGCACCTTCAGCAACGTGGCCATCGGATTACCTTTTTCTGTCTTGCCGACACTGCGGCCTTCTTTGAGGAATACGGTTTGGCATGTGTCGTGGTCGGAAGCGAGTCCTTTCCCCTAGGCTATGTCGACCAGGTTTTCGCCGCTTTGGGAAAACTGAAGGGGCAAGCCGGCGTGCTCTATACGATGAAGCGGTTTGAAGATCTGATCGATATGCACTTCGCCGAACTGCCCCAAGCCATTCGAACCAGGCAGGTGGATGCTTTGGTCATTGACCAATTCCACATGGGTGGAGGCGCGGTCGCCGACCATCTGCAACTGCCGTACGTGCACGCCGCGATGGCCCTGATATTCATTAGCGAAACCCGGGTGCCTCCGATAAATCTCGACTGGGGACCCCAGACGCACCGGTGGGCAATGCTTCGGAATGCGATGGCCTACGCCCTGATCCGCCTGTTTTTGAAGCCGCTGCATACCAAGATCAACGCGCAAAGGCTGGCCTGGGGATTGGCGCCCCATGCAAGCTATCCCAACGACGTGTTTGCCGGCCATCCGCAGATATCCCAGCAGCCACCGAGCTTCGAGTTTCCCAGACGCGCCCTGCCACCTGACTTTCATTTCGTCGGTCCGCTGCATAGTGGAAGGAGCCGACTCAAGACCGATTTTCCCCACGACCGACTCGATGGGCGACCGATCATTTACGCTTCCCTGGGCACTTTGCAGAACGGGTTGGACTGGATCTTCCGCGTCATCCTCGAAGCGTGCGAAGGCCTGGATGCGCAACTGGTTCCCTCGCTCGGTGGCAATTTGGACCCCGCAGCGTTTTCTGGCACGGCGGGAAATCCCGTTGTGGTAAAGTTCGCGCCGCAGCTCGAATTGCTGGAGCGAGCCACACTTTGCATCACGCACGCAGGATTGAACACCGTTCTCGAGTCGCTCGCTTGCGGTGTGCCGATGGTTGCCATACCGATCACCAACGATCAGCCAGGCGGGGCCGCGCGGATCGAATGGTATGGCGTCGGCGAGTTTATGACTCCAAGGCGGCTGACCGTTGCTCGGCTTCGTGAGGCCGTCCGGAAAGTCCTGTCTACGCCCGCTTATCGCGAGAATGCCCAACGATTGCAGCGGGAGATCGCAGGCCTGCATTCGCTCGACTTGGCGAGCGAAGTGATTGAGGCGGCAATACGGCGAGAAACGGCTCACTAGCGAGCGGCCGAAGGAAACCGGAAATCGACAATTCCTTGAAACGGACTGTTTGCGAGTCTGAAGTCTGAAGCGATACCGTCTTTTTTCATGCTCATTCCCTAGCGCAGTTCGGCGGCAAGGTTCCTCGCTCCATGGAGAATGCGCAGAACTGTAGCGGATCAGGGACCGGGTTGTAGACGATGATGTAGCGCACAAATCGCGGCACAGTCCAAAACCTCACTGACCGCGTGGTCAGGTCAGGCCGACTATGACCGGCGTACGGCGTGGAGGCTAGGAAGGTACAGGCTTTGTAGAGTTCCGACTCCACTCTGTCGGCCGATTCCAGGCTGTCCTGCGCGATGTGCGACCATATTTCAAACAAATCCGCTTCGGCTTCAGGAGTGAAGACATATGCGCTCATTCCCGGGGCGTTTGCGCAATCCAGGCGCGCTTTCTCTCTTCCATTGCTGCCCGTACTTCTATCTCCGGGCGAAGTTCACCCCGAGCCACGGACTCCCACCCCGCTTCCACCAACTTCGCGATGGTCCCGCGGTTCGTAGCGAGCCAGTCTTCATGGTCATGCAGCAAGCGCACGGCTTGTTCCAGGAACTCGTCTACCGTGCGGTAGGGTCCTCGTTGCACATCCTCAAGGATGAGGCGCTCCAGTTCGGGTGGTAGATGGATAGTCACACGCGTAGTTTACCTTGTCCCTCGCCGGGCCGGTTCGACCTAAAATAGAAAAGGCCGCCAGTTTCCTGGCAGCCTTCTAGTTAATGCCGGCAATCACCTACGCTCCCACACGCTTACGCGTGCAGTACCATCGGCCCAGCGAGGCTTAACTTCCGTGTTCGGGATGGGAACGGGTGTGACCCTCGCGGTATATTCACCGGCAAATCGAGGTGTACTGCAGGGACCTTGTTCTTCCCCGCGTGTGCTCTCAACAACCTTAACCGAGCTGTAAAAACACACCTGTGAGCTTTTGGGGCGCTTGGCGGAGGGTCTCCCCCGCAGTCGCGGCGAGTTCAGGCTAGTTTTCCTGAGGTTCTCGCGCGGCAAACTGGCGCCATGCAACCTGATTTTTCACAACGAAACCGATTGGGCTAGATCATTCTTCACTCTGTGAGTGAAGGTATTTCAGAAACTTCCATCATTGCCCTCAGGGGCTGAAGCCCTCGAGGATCGCTCAGTGCTTATGGCCCGACTAAAGTCGTGCCCTGATATGATACAAAGCAAAAACTGATTGCTCTTGGGATTGAATGGATTTTCCTGGATCAATTTCAAGGCTTGTTGAATGTCTCTCTGACTACTGCGCAGAGTTAATTCTATGGACAAGCCGAACGGGCGATTAGTACTGGTAAGCTCCACGCATTACTGCGCTTCCACCTCCAGCCTATCAACCAGGTGGTCTTCCTGGACCCTTCTTGACCCTTTTGGGTTGGGAGATCTCATCTTGGGGCGTGCTTCCCGCTTATATGCATTCAGCGGTTATCACAACCGAACTTCGCTACCCAGCCGTGCCCTTGGCAGGACAACTGGAACACAAGAGGTTCGTCCATCCCGGTCCTCTCGTACTAAGGACAGCCCCCCGCAAATCTCCTACGCCCACAGCAGATAGGGACCGAACTGTCTCGCGACGTTCTGAACCCAGCTCACGTACCGCTTTAATAGGCGAACAGCCTAACCCTTGGAACCTTCTACAGCTCCAGGATGCGATGAGCCGACATCGAGGTGCCAAACCGGAGCGTCGATATGAACTCTTGGCTCCGATCAGCCTGTTATCCCCGGCGTACCTTTTATCCGTTGAGCGATGGCCCTTCCATACAGAACCACCGGATCACTAAGGCCTGCTTTCGCATCTGCTCGACTTGTAGGTCTTACAGTTAACCACACTTATGCCTTTGCACTCGACGGCTGATTTCCAAACTACCCGTCTTACTATGTCTCTCTCCCGGTTCACGGGAGGAGGTTAGAATCACAGCACTCGCAGGGTGGTATCTCACCGTTGGCTCCACCAAGTCCGAGAACCTGGCATCAAAGCCTCTCACCTATCCTGCGCAGCAAGAGCCATAACTCATAGTAAAAGTGTAGTAAAGGTGCACGGGGTCTTTCCGTCTAGCTGCGGGTAACCGGCATCTTCACCGGTACTACAAGTTCGCCGAGCAACTCGTTAAGACAGTCGTACGATCGTTACACCATTCGTGCAGGTCGGAACTTACCCGACAAGGAATTTCGCTACCTTAGGACCGTTATAGTTACAGCCGCCGTTCACCGGGGCTTCAATTCAAAGCTTCGCCTAGCAGCTAACCTCTCCTTTTAACCTTCCGGCACCGGGCAGGCGTCAGCCCCTATACGTCGTTTTCGACTTAGCAGAGACCAACGGCAATCAGCTTGATATAGTGGACCGGCCAGGGGGCCCGGCGCGGCCGGTGCTCACGTTGTCATCAGAAAAAAAAGATGCGCTAAAAGCGCTATAAGCGCGAAAAGGGTCTCCTTCGGGGGCTACGAGAGAGGATTTTTTCCCGATTTCGTTGATGATTAAGCCGGTCATCGAGGGAAATTCCCGGCCGCGCGACTCACGAGCGGATTTGTGAAGACACCAGGCGCGCCGAATTTCAGGGTGATTTCCCTCGCAGGAGCTTTCTGGTGTGTCTACTGATATAGATTCCATTCCGGGTGGTTTTGCTCGTGGAGAGTCGATTTATTTTGCAACCTGATTTGCGGTTCATCGATCGGGGCATCGGGATTATGGCGCTGGCTCTCATCCCTACCCATCAGCAGGAATCCTGGCTTGTTCGGCGCGGCGGCCCGAAGCCTGCGGAGACCGGAAAGTGCGCAGGCGGGGAAGGCGAAGCCTGCCGGGGTTGGCTGGAAGTTGGGAGATGTGCGAAAAAAGCGAAATAAGCGAAATAAGCTAATTAAGTTCCCTCATGGCGCCGGAAACAGAGGCTTTCTGCAACGCGGGCGGGGGATTTGTTGATGGGTTCGGTGCCGCTGTTACCGTTGGAACAGACAAGGCAGTCGTGGTTTATTAGGTTTCTTTTGGAGATGTGTTCATGGCAAACAAGGCTCCGCACGCGACGAAGGCGAAGGCCTCAGCAAGAACCGAATCCTTGCCGTCGAAGTGGGAGTCCGTTACCTGGGGCGATATCGCGACCTGGGCCGGACCAAGCTCGGTGGCACGCGGCCGGGCATATCAGCGAGGCCGCCGTGTGCGCGATCTCGCAATTTCCAAGGAAGGCAGGCTGCTGGCGAAGGTTGCCGGCGGGCACCTGTACACCACCGCTGTCTGGTGGGAAGCAGATGTCCTCCGCTCCCGTTGTACTTGTCCTGTCGGCGGAAATGGATGCAAGCACGCAGTTGCGGTCGTCGCGGTCTATCTCGACATGCTGGCGAAGGACACACAAGTTCCGATTGCAGACGCGGAAGATGGCAGGTGGGCGCAGCTCGCGAACAATATCCCTGAAGCGCTACACGAATACTTCGACGATGCTGACGAATCGGAGGACTTGGAAGGTAGCGAGGACTCGGAGGACCACAAAGACGAGCCGGTTCCCAGACGACGCTCCGAGAAGGCTCGTGCGGACGACGACAAAATTCGTAAATACCTTGAGGCGCAGAGCCGGGAAGATCTGGCCGGGCTGGTCTGGTCGCTCACTCAGCGTTTCCCAGACTTGCGGGAGGAGTTCCATGAGCGCATCGTTTTGGGCAAAGGCGACGCGGACCGCTTGATCGCCCACGCGCGAAAAGAACTTCGCCGGGCGACCTCGGAACCTGGCTGGAACAATTCCTGGAAAGGCGAAGGCTACACCCCGGACTTCAGCCGGCTCGCCCGCTGTCTGGACCGGATGGTCGAACTGGGCCACGCGGACGCCGTGGTGAAACTGAGCCGGGAGATCATGGCGCGCGGCATGGAGCTAATTGGGCAGTCAAACGACGAAGGCGAAACAGCCACGGCATTTGTGGAGTGCCTGTCCCCGGTTTTCCGGGCGGTAACGAATTCGACCCTACCGCCCGCGCAGAAGCTGCTCTTCGCGATCGATGCCGACCTCAAGGACGAATACAGCGTAATCGAGAGCGGCTTGCTGGACACCGTGCTGGAGAGCAACGTCAACCTGTCCGACTGGTCGGCGGCAGCCGACGAACTGGCCGGCCGTTTAAAGTTCGACGAGCGGATCGCAAGGAACTTCCACGATAAGTATCAGCGTGAGCGGATCGCCGAGTGGCTCGTACGGGCGCTCACACGAGCCGGACGCGAAGACGAGATCATTCGCCTCCGCGAGCGGGAGGCGCGCATCACCGGCAGCTACGAGCCACTCGTTCTGCTGCTCATCGAGCAAAAACGATACGACGACGCCGAGCGCTGGGCGGCGGAGGGCATCCAGAACACTCTTCGCGAGGCTCCGGGCATTGCTAACCGGCTTGCAAAAGCGATGGAGGAGATCGCCCGGCAGCGCGGGCAGTGGAGCGTGGTCGCAGCGCACGCCGCAAGGGAATTTTTCGGCCGCCCCGAACGCAAAACATTTACCGAGCTGGTGGCCGCCGCCGATCACGCCGGCTGCCGGGAAGGGGTGGAGCGCCTGGGCCGGAAATTCCTCGAGACCGGGGAGCTGCCCTTCTCGGTGGCGATCGGGAAAGACCGCGCCCACAGTGTCACTCTTCGCCCCGGCTGGCCGCTGCCGCTCCCCGACTATTTGCTCCCCTTGTTGCCAATGGGAAATCCAGGACCGCATTACGACGTGCTTATCGATATGGCCATTGCGGAGGGCCATCCCGACGATGTGTTGCAGTGGTACGACCTGTGGTGCGGGGCGCCGAAGAGTGGGCACGCCGCCTGGCATTACGGAGCTCGCCGCCATGCCGACAAGGTTGCTATGGCTGTTGCCGAGTCGCATCCCGAGCGGGCCTTGGAAATCTATCGCAGCTTCGTCGAGGAGAACCTGGGGCGGGCAGAGATTTCGGCGTATGAAGCGGTAGCGGCATACCTCAAGAAGATGCGCCCGATTATGAAGTCGATGGACCGTGGTTGGGAATGGAACGATCTGGTGACGGGCATACGCGCCAACTACCGCAATCGCCCTCGTTTCATGGAAATTCTCGACGTGCTGGACGCTCGGCCGATCCTTCAGAAGCCCGGCACCCGCAAATGAAAGATACCAAGTGCAGGCCAAACGCACGCCGTTCACCGGGGCTTCAATTCAAAGCTTCGGCTTGCGGCTAACCTCTCCTTTTAACCTTCCGGCACGGGGCAGGCGTCAGCCCCTATACGTCGTTTTCGACTTCGCAGAGACCTGTGCTTTTGTTAAACAGTCGCCGTACGCGCTTCACTGCGGCCCCCTCGGGCTTGCACTCTACCGGGGCGCTCCTTCTCCCAGGAGCAGAGCGAAGATCTGCGGTTCGGCTCTCGTTACCTAGAGCATTTTCACTTCTACTCTGCACAGGCGGGTTCAGCGAAGTGCGGCTTTTCTTGAGGAAAAGCCGCGTCGGGAGCGGTTGCCTTGTTGATACCAGAAGTGAAAATGCTGTAATCGATCGCTCTGGTGATCGGGAATACATTCATTCCGTCCCCTGATCTTCTGCCGGTGCTTCGTTCTCCGCTACCGATTCATCATTTCGGTTCTGATCGTGCCCCTCGATCACCGACCAGCCGGCTATAGAAGTATTGCGCCTGAGGCTTTGCATGCGGCTATCAACTCGTCGTCGAGCGTTGCCAGTGGCAGCTTTTTTCGGAGGGCCAGCTCCAGGTAGGACGCGTCGTAGGAAGTGAGCCGGTAAGTGACGGCGAGGCGGTAGGTGTCCGTTAGGATGCGATTGGAACTGTCTGGGTCAATGGTGATGTTCAGCTTGCTCAGGGTCGCAAGAAACTCATCTGCCTTAAGGGCTGTGAGTATTCCATCCTTCTGCGATTTCGCCAGCACGGCGCTCACTTCATAACGCCACAACACCGGCACGAACGCCGCGCCCGTTGCGAGCTGCTGTAAGACGCCATCGGCATAGGGGTGCGCTGCGTTTTGAAAGCACCACCGCATCGTGACGGAATTATCGAGTACAAAAACCGTCAAGCCCTGCCTTCATGAATGAGGTCTTGAATGGTCACGCCTGCCGGAAGCATGTTGCCTTGGCGCAATTCCAATATCCGGGCAACGGCCTGTTGTCCTTGGGTGTTCCGGGAACGGGAGGCTATGAGTGTGACCTCCAGATCAAGAGCGCGCAGGAGAACCTCACGCGCAAGCTCGCCTGCGCCTTTGCCTTCCTGGGCGGCAATCTGCGAAAGCTGGGCTTCCTGCTCGGCGGTGAGATTAATTTCCATGTTCTCAAGGGTAGAAACCGGCGAGGCTTATGTCAATGAGTTTCCCGAATTCTGGATGCCTCCCTGGGATGTAATGTGTGTGCCGGTCGGTTGGGAGGATAGGGCAACGCAGGGATGCGACCTGAGCGCCCAACCGAAGGCCGGGCGTGGTGGCGGGAGGCTGTAAAGCTCTCCCGCTCCCCTCAAAATAGGCGACGCCGTGACCGAGGGTCCCCTTCGGGTGTTGCGGATGCTTTTCGCGGATGCTGGCGGGTGCTCACGTTGTCAGAAAAAGATGGGAAAAGCGCTAAAAGCGCGATAAGGTCCCCTTCGGGGGCTACGAGAGAGGATTTTTCCCCAATTTCCTTGATGATTAAGCCGGTTGCTCTCAGGGTGCAAACGGATCGGCCTCGGCACCGCGGGCGAGGTCACCGAGGGAAATTCCCGGCTGCGAGACTCACGAGCGGATTTGTGAAGACGCCAAGTGCACCGAATTTTACGATTCGAGTTCAGGGTGGTTTCCCTCGCAGGAGGTTTCTTTCTGGTGTGTCTACTGATATAGATTCCATTCCGGGTGGTTCTGCTCGCGGAGAGTCGAATTTATTTTGCAAGCTGATTTGCGGTTCATCCATACCAGGTCACCGCTCCGTCCCAGAGCGAGGAGAAATATTCCGTACGGCCCCCCTTCCGGGAAGTTCTCCCGATCCTGACGACGGCGCTCTGTCTGGTTAGCGTCGAGAAATGATCGCGGCCAGTTCCTGGTTCGACGCACCCAGTGCAAATAGCGACTTGACAAGCAGGTCGAGAGACACCGTTGGGTCGCCCGCCTCCATCTTTGCAACTCGCGATTGACTGGATTTGATGGCCTGAGCGAGCCCGATCTGAGTGACCCCATGGGCCTGACGCCGTGTCTTGAGGCCTTCCGCGAGTCTTAGCCGAAGGTTGACGTATGACTCTCCCTCATCGGACATACCGAGGAAATCCTTCGGAGTTCCGATTTTCCAGCCCTTTGCATCCAGCTTCTTGCGCTTACTTTCCCGCATTCTCGTACTCCTTTAGACGCTCACGGCACATGGCGATCACGGTTTTCGGCGTAGCTCCGGTCTTTTTGGCGAAGACCTCCAAAATTACAATGGCATCGGTATCAATACGGTAGACCAGACGCCAATGAGTGCGCCGTCATTGATTCGCAGCTCATGGCATCGTTTCACCGCGCTGAAGCCGTCGCGGTAGGAACTCGGCTTCGAGGCGCGCCGCCCTGGAAAACGGAGGGGTCTTAACCGCGCCGTGTAGCCATGCCAACGGCCTGTCTTTCGGACTCACTAGCTTGTATTATATGTCAGATCTGGCATATCATGCCACTCCGCGTTGGGGCGTTAATACCTGTACACGACAGAGCACCAGAAGTACGTTCTATCGGTCCCCTTGTTGGTAAAAAGGGCACCGATGTTCGGTGGTTGAACCGGCACCCGCCGTCGTTGAAACTTGGTTAACAGGTGGCCTGTCCCCTGGTTCCCCCTGGTTTCCCCTGGTTTCTGGTTTCCTAGTCGTTGCTAGCTTAAGGACGCAGTGGTCTCGGTCAACGAGAATAATGACTCGATGACCGCATCGACCTCCTTCGATATTGCACTTGCAGACACTCTGCTCTCGATTATCAACGGGACCTGGGGCGGGATGAGGTGGGCGACTGATTGGAAGCCTAGTTTCGCCGCGTAGGAAATCGGATCGTGCTGGCTGGCACTGTTAACCTCACTCACGTGGAGTTGCACCAGACGCGAGCCATAGGCTTCGAGAATCCGATACGACTCTGTCATGGACGTGTCGCATTGCCGCGCGTGGCCGATGTCGAAGCAAAACCGTGCCTCTGGTAAGCGTTCGAAGCTTGAGCGAAGTTCCTGCGCCGTTCGGCCGGCGGACTTCCTACGATCCATGTTTTCGATGGCAACGCGGCTTCCGAGTGCACGCCATCGGGACGGCACGTGGATCGTGTCTGGATGAAGCACAATCGGCCATGTCTGGGGGACAGCGTCTGCAAGCGTATCGACCAGATGCGCTTCCTCGTCGACCGTAAATGAGCTGGGGGCATGAAAGGAGACGTAGACATATCGGCGCAGATCCAGGGTGGGAATCGCGCGCAGCAGCGGTTCCACCTCAGGGAGGCGCAAGGCGGAAAGCTCGATGCAGTCAATCTCGGGATGTGCAGCCAACAGGGTCAGCGCGGATGAGAAATCACCGCCTGCCACAGCTCCGGTTGAAAACCCAATGTGCCTCATTAAAAGACTCCGTATTCGATGGTTAGTTTGCCGAGAAGATTGTCTGGTTTGAGAAAGATACTGCTGACGGCATCTCGAAAGCGATAGCTAATCAGCTGCGCCTCTTTAAAGATGGGGCTTTGGGGTAGATCTTCAAACGGCATGTTCTTCAGGCTGCCGCGCTTGTCGTCGTCCGCGAGGAGGCCCAAAAAGTCGTCGTACGCGCTGAAGAGCGCGCACGAGTGGAGGTCCAGTTCGGAGAATAGTAAGAGCGCCCCCGCCGTAATCTCGAGCGGCGATCGCATCATTGAGGCTTTGAGATGCGCTAGCGCCGGCAAAGGCCCGCTGCCATTGAACATTGTTCGCCGTCGCGCGGGATCAAGATCCAGTTCGTAGCTGAAGCAGGACAACAGGCCGGCAATGTAGATCAGCTTGCGAGAGATGCGAAGTTTGATGGTCCGCAGAGCGAAGCCATCGCCCCCACGGGTGCGTTGCTTGTAGGCCAAATCCACGGCCATGGTACGCCAATATCTGGCGATGTCGTTCAGCAAGAATCGCGGCACTTTATAGGGCCCTGAACCGTACCAAAGTCCACGATCTTCCGTTATGTATCGATTCAAGATATTGCTCACGACCCGATCGTGAGCGTCTGACTTGCCGAGCACGCACGATTCCAAGAGCAAGAGGATACGCTGCGTTGTGTTCGCGTTTGTGTCGTTTTGGCCCCCGATCTGGTGAATGATGTCATGGCTGAAGGAAAGCTTGCCAAAGATTCCCTCCTCGCCTGGTGGCTTTGCTTCCAACCTGGCGATCTCATCCCGGATCTTGTTTGCGATGGCCAGGTGCTCGGGAGCCGCTTGACCGTCGATCAACAGAGTCCAGTCGATGTCGCTGCCCGTCGTGAACTCGTTGCGGGCCAGAGAGCCGAAGACGACGATACTCGTGTCAGCGGAATCGAGTCCTGCCAAGGCTTGCGAGAGTTCCATCCTTTTCAGTCTGGTTCGTTCAGAAGCTGCGGCCAATTGGCTCCACTGCGCCCCGAGGCGGGCTCCAAGCTGAGCGAGAGACGAGCTGCCATGATCCGGGGCTTTAGAGGCGAGGTCTCCCATCAACGCTAACCTTATCGCAGAAAGCTGTGCATCTCTTCGCCTTTCTTTTACCGGAAGGGCGTAAACCCGATACTCAAGCAACCCTCTCGCGGCGGGATCAGCACCCCTCTCTCGAAAGGTTGGCGGGGTTCTGGGCTTGTGAGCTGCGTGCAAGGGAATAGGTATCCTGTCGCCGGAACTTTTCCTGCTTTTCTATCAATGTACCTACGTTGTTTGATGAATTATTCTGAGCCTGAATGGCGACGAGCAGGAAGCCGAGTGCAAGAGATTTTTTTGTAAGCGAAGTTGGTTGCGGACCGTTAGCCTTTGGTTCTTCGTGGGCGAAGACACTTTCGTCGTAAGCGGTGCGAGTGCTGATCAGGTGGTAGACGATACGGGCCAATTTCTGGGCCGCGGCGCTACTGCGCGCACGGGGTAAAGAGGCCGAGTTTGTTCAGCAACTGGAGGTGTTGCTGATGAAGTACAAGCTGAAACAGAATTTGCTGAAGCTAGTGGCCAAGCGCCGGGAGTTCTTGTATCTGGGGCAGCGGAGGAAGGAGTGAATGCCCCTGCATGGGACGCGCGCTGATCTGCTTAAGTTGTTTAAGGCCAGCGGCTGAAGTGCTAGCATGTTGTCCAAAGAGAGGTGCTGGGTGTGACATATGACCAGAAGAAAGTCGACGAGATGGTACTGGCGCTGCTGACGCTCACCATGCACAAGGACGGGCCTGACTTCCGCGCATGGAAGGGACACGATTGGGAAGCCATGGACCGCCTTTATGAGCAGGGTTACATCTCCGATCCGAAGAGCAAAGCTAAGTCAGTGTCATTGAGCCCGGAAGGGGTTCAGAAAGCTAAGGAGCTGTTTGCACAACACTTCGGCGGAGATCCCTAGCGTGGCCTCCAGCTGAGAAGACTGCGCTCATACAGATAAGAGGATCAGATCATTAGCGGCGGACCGAAACCAAACCGCAGATCTCTCCACTTCGCTGCGCTCCGGTCGAGATGACAAATTTGTTCGTTACGTAGACTTTTAGTGGGCCGGAGCCGAACCGCAGATCCCTCCACTTCGCTCCGCCGGATTTCCTATCGAGCGTTGGATTGATAGGTTGTTTGGTTGTTTGGTTGTTTTTATGTGGGGGCAAAGAGAAAAGGCCGCCAGTTTCCTGGCGGCCTTCTAGTTAATGCCGGCAATCACCTACGCTCCCACACACTTACGCGTGCAGTACCATCGGCCCAGCGAGGCTTAACTTCCGTGTTCGGGATGGGAACGGGTGTGACCCTCGCGGTATATTCACCGGCAAATCGAGGTGTGCTGCAGGGACCTTGTTTCTCCCTGCGTGTGCTCTCAACAACCTTAACCGAGCTGTAAAAACACACCTGTGAGCTTTTGGGGCGCTTGGCGGAGCTTGACGACCGAGGGCCCGCTGCATGAGACCCAAGGCAATCTCGAACTCTCGAACCGGCTTCAGGCTGACACACGATACTGCGCACCTCAATTATCTTTTGACCTGAGGCTGTTTATGGTTAAGGAACGAGCGCCGCCCGCAGCTCCTTCATCGTGATCGTGAGGGTCAGCGGCTGGCCAGGCGTTTCCCGGAAGCCAAGCGCCAGATAGAAAGTGCGCGCAGCATCGGATAGCGCATGCACCACCATGCCCCGGATGCCGATCGTATCGGCCGCATGGACCACGCGCAGTGCCGCATCCTGCATGAGACAGCGGCCAACGCCCTGGTGCTGCCAGGCCCGGTCCACAGCTAGCCGACCGAGGATCACGGCCGGTACCGGATTCGGCATGTTGCGCCGAAAGTTGCCGGGTGCGAGCTCCTGCGAAATCGAGCCGGAAGCGAGGGCGTAATAGCCGGCCACGCGCCGCCCTTCGCCTTCG
>CAWIBI010000037.1:0-374920 GCA_963834205.1 uncultured Acidobacteriaceae bacterium
TGGCCAAGGATGTGGACGCGATGCTGCATACCATTGTGGAGCAGCAGAGCGGTTTGAACAGGGAAGCGACCGTCGATTACGTCCAGAACCTGAAAGACCAACGCCGCTACCATCGCGACGTTTATTGACTCACTGGGCCCCTGCTGTGAGGGAAGGTCCGCACATGGCATTGCCACTACACGAACGTGCACAAGACGGAAGCAGCGACACGCTCGTTCGCCTGACGCTTGACGACTTCCTCAAGCCACTGGCATCTGCGCCGGCCGCCCTGCCTCCGTTCGCCCCTATGCTCATTCCCGACAGGCCGCTCGAGCCAGGAGAGCAATACCGCTTCCACTTCAACATGACCAAGTGCATCGGCTGCCGCTCCTGCGAGATCGCCTGCAACGAGCAGAACGGGAACCCCACAGAGATTCGCTGGCGCCGCATTGGCGAGATCGAGGGCGGCGCATATCCCGATACCAGCCGCCACTATCTTTCCATGGGCTGCAACCATTGCCTCGATGCCGACTGCCTTAAGGGTTGCCCCGTCGATGCCTACACCAAGGATCCGGTGACCGGTATCGTGCTGCATTCCGCCGATGCCTGCATCGGCTGTCAGTACTGCGTGTGGAACTGCCCCTACTCCGTTCCTCAATTCAATGAAGAGCGCGGTGTGGTGGGAAATGTGATATGTGCCACGGCCGGCTTACCGATGGCCTCGAACCAGCATGCGTCAATGCCTGTCCCGAAGGGGCTATCGAGATCGAGATTGTTGACATGCTGGCCTGGCGTTCAGACTACGCGCTAGCCGAGTCGCCTGGGATGCCCGCCGCCGGGCACACCATCTCGACTACGCGCATCACGCTGCCACCCGATACGGCCACGAAGCTGGAGCGCGTCGACACCGGACGCATTGCTCCGGAACACGCACACCTCTCTCTTGTCTTCATGACCACGTTGATGCAGGCCGTTACCGGCTCGCTGCTGTGCGCTCTGCTCTTTCATGCCGCGCAACCTCTGCTGTTGGTTGCCTTGCTTGGCATCACCGCAGTGGCCCTGAACATCTCTGTATTTCATCTCGGCCGTCCAGCTTACGCGTGGCGCGCGCTCAAGATGTGGCGGCGCTCCTGGCTCAGCCGGGAAGTGTTGCTCTTTGGCTTATTCTTCGGTGCACTCGCCAGCTTCGCCGTCGCGAGTTGCCTGAACGCCATACCCGCGAACTGGCTGAGCCGTCTGCACCTCACCCGCATTGGGTGGCTGCAACACCTGCCGGCCACGACTCAGGCGCTTTTTGCCCTTGGGATCATTGTCGCGGCTTTGGGTATCGCCGGCATCATCGCCAGTTCCTTCATCTACCTGGTCCCGGCGAGACCGTCCTGGAACATGGTGCACACGCCCATCGATTTCCTGCTAAGCGCAGCACTCATCGGCACTGCCTTGCCTGCCGTACTTACCACAATAATGGCGTCGATTCTTCCCACCCAATCGCTGCCCGCAGTCTTTCCCTTCTGGGCGATCTCCCTGGCCTCCATGCTGTGGATCGCGAATCACGCTGTACGCCTTATCCGGCTCAATCAATCCGCAATCTTCGAGCATCACGCAGCCGCCGCACTGCTCAATCTGCCGAGACATAGAGCCTCGCTCATAGGCAGCTTCGCTTGCGCAGCAGCGGCTCCCCTGGCTTGGGTAATGGGAAACTCCCCGCTCGCCTGTGCAGCGGCCCTGGTCGCTGTGCTGCTGGCGCGGTATCTCTTTTTTGTCTCCGTCGTTCCTCTGAACATGGCACTGACCTTCACCCGCGGGGGAACATACTAATGTGGACCCGTCTGCGGCGCGCGCTGGGCATCGACACCCGGCAGGCGAAGTACACATTCCAGCACGACCCGGTAGCCGGCCACGTCGCCAGCGCCCGTGTTGCCGAGCGGTGGGTCAAGACCACTTGCGGCTACTGCTCGGTCGGGTGCGGCATGTTGGTCGGCATCAAGGAGGGCAAGGCAGTCGCTGTTCGCGGTAACCCCAACCACCCGGTAAACCGGGGCAAGCTTTGCCCTAAGGGGCTCAGCGAACACCACACTTTGAATGCACCCGGCCGTGCAAAACAGCCGCTGTTACGTAAGAATGGCATACTCGAGCCCGTCTCATGGGACGAGGCGCTTGACACCATGATCGAAAAGTTCGCACAGGTGCAAGCCCGCTATGGTCGAGATGCGCTGGGCGTAATCGGCACCGGCCAGCTGGTGACGGAAGAGTTCTATACCTTGGGCAAGCTGGTGCAGCTGGGCTTTCGGAGCCGCAACTTCGATGGCAATACCACGCTGTGTATGGCGTCGGCGGTTTCGGGTTACAAGCTCTCCTTTGGCTCCGACGGGCCGCCGGGCTCCTATGTGGATATGGAGACGGCCGATGTCATTCTTCTGGTCGGCGCCAATATTGCGGACAACCATCCCATCCTGTGCCAGCGGCTGGAACGAAATCGTTTGCGCGCTACTCCGGCGCAGCCGGCCACCACGGTGATCGTGGTAGATCCTCGTGTAACCAAGACCGCGATGATGGCCGACCTGCATTTGCCGGTCAAACCGCGGAGCGACATTGCCTTGCTCAACGGCATCGCCCATGTGCTCATTCGCGAAGGGCTTATCGATCGCACCTATATCGAAGCCCACACCACCGGCTTTGAGGAATTCTCAACCTTCGTCGCCGAGTTTACCCCGGAGCGCGTCGCCGAAATTACCGGGCTTTCGCAATACGATATCGTCCACGCCGCGCGCCTGTACGGCAATGCGAAGGCCGCCTTCATCGGTTGGACCATGGGCGTCAACCACTCTACGCAGGGCGCGGTCACCGTCGCTGCCATCAACAACCTGTCGCTCATTACCGGCAACCTCGGCCGCTCGGGCGCCGCGCCGTTTTCCATTACCGGCCAATGCAATGCGATGGGGACGCGCGAGGCCGGCTTTACCTCCAGCCTGCCAGGCTATCGCAAATTTGAATCGGAGAGCGATCGAGCCGATCTGGCAGCGCTGTGGAACATCGGCGTGGATCGCATTCCCACTGCGCGTGGGCTGGCGTATCCCGACATTATCGAAGGTGCGGTCTCGGGCAAGATCAAAGCGCTGTGGTTCATCGCCACTAATCCGGCGGTCTCTTTCCCTAACTACGGGTTGCTAGAGCAAGCGCTGCGCAGCGTGGACTTTATAGTGGTGCAGGATGGCTTTCATCCCACGCCCACCAGCGACTTCGCGCACCTGGTTCTGCCCGCGGCCATTTGGGGGGAGAAGGAAGGCACCTACACCAACTCCGAGCGCCGCATCAGCAAGGCAAACGTGCTCGTCGCGCCTCCCGGTGAGGCTCGGACGGACTTTGACATCTTTCTTGCTCTCGCTGACAAACTTGGCGTTAAGAACGAGCTTTATCCGGGTTGGGAATCGACTCATGACGCCTTCCGGGAGTGGCAGCGTGTCTCCGCAGGACGCATGTGCGACTACAGTCCATTTACCTGGCAGCAGATTGAAGAAAACGGTGGTATGCAATGGGGTGGCGAGCGTCTCTACACCGATCCAATCTTTCCTACGGCAACGGGCAAAGCCATCCTTCACTCTGTACCCTGTCTGCCGTTCATTGAACAGCCAGATCGAGACTACGACCTCATCCTCAACACCGGCCGCACGGTGGAGCACTGGCACACTCGTACCAAGACTGCGCAGGTTGCGATGCTAAATGCCATGGTGCCGAATGCATGGCTGGAGATGAATCCGGCAGATGCTGAGCGCCTTCGACTGAAGCCGCACGACAGGGTCACCGTCACTTCGCGCCGCAACAGCGTGCGCAACCTGGAATTGCGCATCACCGGAATCGTGGCGCCAGGGCAGGTTTTTATGCCGTTCCATTTCGTTGAGACAAACTCGAACCTTGTCACCTTGGGTGCATTCGATCCGATATCGCGCGAGCCCAATTTCAAGCAGTGTGCGGTTCGGGTAGAAAAGTCGTCGGCCGTACCCGCGTAAGACCCCGCCGATCGCGGTCCAATGCGGTCTCATTTTGCAATACCGAAGGGAGAACACCATGAGCGAATCAAAGACAGAAACGCCGCTGTACAAACGCATCGGTGGTGAAGCAGCTATCCGTGCGGCTGTGGACCGCTTCTATGAGCGTGTCCTCGCCGACCCTTCACTGAGCCATTTTTTTAACGGAGTTGGCATGTCCCGACTGAAGACGCATCAGTTCGCTTTTCTGTCCCAGGCGCTCGGTGGTCCGAAGCAATACTCTGGATCATCCATGAACGAAGCGCATGCAAGGTTGGCTATCGAGCAGCATCACTTCGATTCGGTTGCCGTACACCTGGTGGAGACGCTTCGCGAACTCGGGGTCCCGGAGGACATCGTTGGAGAAGTTGCGACGGCTATTACACCATTGTCCAGCCAGGTTGTGAATACACCCACTTGCATGGCGACTGCATAGTGATTGTGGTGGAGCGAATCGCCTGACGGCTGATGGCGGAGGCCTGCAGCCCCGGCTGGATGTCGATTACGCTTCGCATAAGCATGAATGAAACTGAAAGAAGCACAAGTCAGATCTACCCTGGAGCGAAACTCGTGGCGAATCTCAAGGCATTCATGAAGTCCGGGCATACACCCACACTGCTGGCAGCGGTTCTCTACTTCGACTTCAGCTTCGCGGTCTGGGTGCTGAACGGCGCCATGGGCCCTTTCATTTCCGATGCCTTTCATCTCAAACCGGCGCAGATCGGCCTGATGGTCTCGGTCCCCACACTGGCCGGCGCATTCATGCGCTTTCCGCTGGGCGTAGTCTCGCAGTACATCGGCAGAAAGAATGCCGCCATCGTTGAGATGTCAGCAATCGTGATCGCTCTGCTGTATGGTTTTTTCTTTGTTCACACTTTCAACAACGTGCTGGCTATGGGCGTTCTGCTGGGCATTGCGGGAGCCAGCTTTGGCGTAGCGCTCTCGCTCGGTTCCGGATGGTTTCCCCGACAATACAAGGGGCTGGCCATGGGTATTGCCGGCGCGGGCAACAGCGGCACCGCCATAGCAGCGCTCTTTGCTCCGAGGCTGGCGACGCACTATGGCTGGCAGCACGTGTATGGCTTCGCCGCAGCCATGATGCTGTTGCCGCTATGCGTCATGATATTTCTGGCCAAGGAGCCGCCGGACATTGAGCATCAGTCACTGAGGCAACATCTCAGTTGCCTTTTTGAAAGGGACGGCTGGTATTTCAACTTGATCTACATCATCACCTTTGGCGGCTTCATCGGCCTAGCCACTTTCTTGCCGTCGTTCTACTACGCGCAATTCCACGTAACCAAGATCATGGCCGGCGAACTGACAGTACTGGCCACGTTGACCGGATCCGCTACGCGCGTGCTGGGCGGTTGGTTTAGCGATCGCGTGGGTGGTATCACGACACTCTCAGTCGTATTTCTCATTACCATCGCCGGACTTTTTGGCTTGATGACTACACCGCCGCTGTTCGCAACGACGCTGCTTTTTATGCTTTGCTTCGCCGCATTGGGCGCAGGCAACGGTGCTACCTTCCAGCTGGTACCAATGCGCTGGCCGCTGACAACCGCGGTTGCGGGCGGCATGATCGGGGAGATCGGCGCGCTCGGCGGATCGATCCTGCCCAACCTGTTTGGGCTCTCCAAGCAATACACCAGGTCCTATCGAGCTGGTTTCATTCTGTATGCGGTGGTGGCCACCGCCGTTCTCATCATGCTCCGTGCCGTTTCAAAGAGCTGGACGACGACCTGGGTCGGGCAAGGAGGGCGGGCCCTGACGCCGAGTGTTGCTTTGGATTCAATGGCTGCAGACTGAACGCGCAAAAGAGACGGCCTCTTGTCCAGTGGTTCTAGTTAGATCTCATCCGATAACCGTAGCACTGCCATTCCCTCCAGCAAAACAGGGCTTCCGGAACTTGCCTGGCGCGACCCAGCTGGGGGAACTTACCGTAGGTCAGGTCAGACGAATGCTCAAGGCGGGCATGAGCCGTTGAAGATTCCTTAACGAGCGGGCATGCCACGGCACCGCCTCAGAAGCGAGCACCTGAATCTCGATCCCGTCGTGGTCACGAGCTTCCATGACGAACCGGGAGAGCATAGTGATGCCGGAGCTGTTGAGGAAATCCAGTTGCCTAAGATCCAGCACAATCGGCGTCGTGGGATTGATCAGGGTTTCCTTGAGCATATCGAGAATGGGGGCGTAATCCTCCGTTCCGCACAGGCGTAGCGCGCCTTTGAAAAGGACGGTGGAGTTCTCTTCCTCGAGCCGGATGTCAAAGGACTCTCCATGAATGTTTTTCAAGCAGACGCTCCTGAGGACATTCTTGAGCGGCAGGACCGCGCTCGTGGTAACCGTCATACTCTCGGATTGCGTGGGATGGATGTCAAAGCGCCAGTCAAGCCGGGCGTCATAGTCACTGATCATCGTCAACAGACCCAGGAAGATAGGGCCGGCTCGCTGGACTTGGCGCTTTCTTCCTGTTGCTTCAAGAGAAGATCACCCGCGTCTCCCTCTTGGAGATGTTCAACGAACGCTTTGTAACGCTCCGCTTGTACGACACTGATGCCGTTGCTGACGCTCACCGTAATGTGGTCGCTCGCGAGCTCCAGATGGATTCTGATCGGGATCTCGACATCGGTTTGGTGATACTTCATCGCATTCTCAAGAAGCTCGTTTGCGATGTACGTGACGGCGTGTCTAAGCTCATTCTGCCGGCTCTCAAAGGCAGGCTACGCCGTCCTTGGTGGGCAGGAATGTAGTCACGTAGTCGCCCAGAAAATCGGCGGACAATCCGTTGTTCCGCCAACGGGAACGCAGCGGGGCGCTAATCGGCGAGAATGCCAGCGTCAGATATTCACATTCGCTCGCTCGTTCTCCGTGGTTACTGAGGGTCTCGCTCATCATCATTTGTGGTGTTCTCCTCGTCCTGATAACTCACCTGGTTTCGCCCCAGGTGTTTAGCCAAATAAAGATGTCGGTCCGCCGCTTCGACGAGTGCCCGCGCATCCGAGGGACCGTGTGGTTGAGGCGTTATACAGGCCACGCCGATGCTTACAGTAACCCGGTCGCAAACTGGAGATGCCGCGTGGGGAAGAGCGGCGGCCGCGACGGCCGCGCGTATTCGCTCAGCAACCTGCACGGCTCCCCCACGGTTGGTTTGCGGCAGCACCATGGCAAACTCTTCTCCCCCGTACCGGGCAACCAGGTCGCCGGCGCGATAGCACTGGCTTAACGCTTTCGCCACGCTCTTTAGACATTCGTCACCAGCTTGATGACCGTGACCGTCGTTGTAGAGCTTGAAATGGTCTACATCGCAGATCAGCAGCGAAAGCGGTTGCTGCATCCGAATGTGTCGGCCCCACTCCTGCAACAAGTACTCGTCGAAACGCCGCCGATTGGCGATCTGCGTGAGGCCATCGATGCGCGCCTTTTCGCCTTCTTGCGCCGAATCGTCGCCCTGATCGATGAGGATCTGGACCAGAATTTCCAGGTCCACCTTCTCCCGCGTGATGGCCTGAACGAGTTCTTGCAGTTTCTCCTCCGCGGCATGGCGCTCACGAATCTCGGCCGTCAGGTTGGTGCTGAGCCGGTCAAGCTGCTCCTGCAACGAGAACGCCGATGCTCATTTGAGGCCAGGAGTGCGATTTGCAGATCATGATTCTCATTCTGCAGCCGATCATGTTCCGGCTGAAGGCGCTTGAGTTCGTCCCGCTCCATCGCGGAGCCCGCGAAAGGTGAACCTGGGGGCGCATTCGGAGCTAAGTCCGCGTTTGCTGTGCTCCGCGGTTGCTGCGGCAGAGCGCTGTTTTCAAGCCGGTCAATATCGCTCATCGCGTAACCCGCTCGCCTGGCCTGGCGATCGGCCTCCTTTTCCGCATGAGTTTCACAAGCAACTCATCGGCAGCGCTATCCATTTCGCCAAGGCTAGGACAGGTCTTCAAAGCTAGGCAGGCTTGATAACGAGCAGACTGACGTCATCGAGCAGATGCTGGCCACCGATGTACTTTCGCAGGCTACTCAGGACGGCTTCGCGGATCGCGTCGGCCGGTTGCCGGTGGCTGGTCCTCACCGCTTCGGAGAGCCGTTCAATGCCAAAGGCGACGCCAGCGCAATCCATAGCCTCGGTAATGCCGTCCGTGTAAGCGACCATAACGTCGCCGGACCGCAAAGGAACCGTCGCTTCGCCAATGAAGCTGGAGATGTCCTCCTCCAGCCCCAGTGGAAAGCCAAGGTTGAGAGTGTCGTGTCTTTCCAGAACGCCATCGCCGCGGACGACCAGCACCTCTTCGTGCTGCCCGCTGATAGTAACGACTTTATCCTGATAATGAAGCAGGCTCAGCGTGAGGTTGCGATCGCAGTGCATGCGACGAACGTTATCGTAGATCACGCGGTTGAGAGCTTCGAAGAACTTTCTGCTTTCGTACTGTCCACTAGCCAATAGGGTTCTCACCGCGGTCTGGACCATAATGGCGATGACTCCGCTCTCCAGACCGTGGCCTGTAACATCCCCGATGCCGATGACGACTCCCCCGTCTTTGCAGACGACATCATAGTAGTCGCCGCCGATTTCAGTGGCAGGCTCCATAGAAGCGGAGATGTCGAGGCCTGCGATCTTGCGCATATCATCGGCGCGTGGCAGCATCATCTGCTGAAGGCGCTGCGTGATCTCCAATTCACTGCTCATGCGGGCGTTTTCAACCTTAGCGGCTTTGCTGGCCTTCCCGACCCAGGCGGTAAATACCTGCAGTTGTTCCTGGAGACCATTGATTTCCGCCAGCAATCCGCTTTTGGCGCGACTGGCCTCTTCGGCAGCCTCTTCTGCCAGTTTCCGGTCTGTGATGTCCGTCATCACTCCAGCAAGCTCTTCGGCCTCCCCATGGCATGAAACGAGATGCACCGAAGTCCTTAACCAGACCACTCTGCCATCGGCGGCGATCATCCTATGCTCAAACCGCTCGGGACCTCGGTTTTTCGCGGCTGCCCGACAACACGACTCCGCCAACTGGCGATCTTCCGCGTGAAGATGATCGATCCAAAAAGCCGATGTGTTGGTCCACTTCTGTATCGGGTAGCCGAGCAAATCTTCTGCTTCTTGGTTGACATAGCTGAAGCCGGTGCCGTCTAAGCCTCCACGCCACAAAATGAGCTTAGCCGAGTCCACCAACTCCCGATAGCGTTGCTCACTATGGCGCAGTTTCAGCGACTGTGCCGAAAAGCGGCGGTCTACGAGTGAGGTTGTCAATATCGCCAGAGAAATCAAGATTGCCACGACCACTGACCACGCCGCCAGGCTGCGGGAATAATGCCAGGCTGCGGGCACACGCATTGCTTGCATGCCGGCGTAGTGCATGGCTGCGATACCGGCGCCCACGAGCAGCATTCATTCCTTCCCCCATTGCCATTCATCGGCCCAGATACGAGCCACGTTAGCTCTCTTTGACAGACCGGGCAAACACCAGGAGCAGCACGCCGGTGGCGAGGAGGAGCTAGAAGCCGACACCGAAGTGCATAGCGAAGGTGACGGGGGTGGTGGCCGCTCCTCCAGTGGGGCGATCGAAACGGACCGGCAGGTCGGCCTCGAGGAAGTAAGCCTTCAGCAGACCGGGCTTCTCGATGGGCCAGCTCTTGTTGACCAGGGGGGTGAATCCGTAGGTGCTGGAGTCGACCACGAAGGCTGCGCGCACCCCAACTCCGAACCCATGGCCCACAGCTTCGACGAAGCCGGGATGGACGGTGAGGGACACAGAGCGCGGTGATTTCTGAATCGACGGGACGAATTCCATGTCGAAGGCCAGCCGCCCCGATCCTTTGAGCGTGATTCCGGTTGGAAAGCCGATGGAGAATCCGTCCGCGATGGTAGTGGTGGTACCGTCGGAGTCTGTGACGAGGGGAAGGACGAACCCGATGTGACCGGCGACGCGGGTCTGTCCCACAGCCGAAGGGGCGAGTGTTACTAAGGCGGTTAGGAGTGGGGCGAGAGCGAAGTAAAGCTTCATGAAGGGTCTCCCTATCTGAGGAGGTGCGCTGCCTGTAGACCCTATCGGCGGGGGGGAGTGGAATCCTTAGGCGAAGACACTTTTTCGGAATCCATCGCATGCGCAATGCTGCGCGACTGCGCAGAATGCTCGCCGGGGCCGACTTTCGTCGGTCGACGACTGGCCGGATATCGCGCAAGGTCTAGCAGAGCGCTATCTCGCTCTCAGCCGCCTCGACATATCCACCGAGCTCCATATCTCTGATCTATCCGATCGGTAGGCTTCCAACGCAGCATCAAAGTCCGGCGTCAGTGGACCGAGGCGGCCGCGGTCTTGTCGGTCCATTGGCAGACGGTCTCCACCTCCGCTCCCGTCAAGTGAGTATGCGGATGTATGTCCCGGTAACGGGTCAGGGGCATTGCGTCCGATCGTAATTCCTCGCAGATGCCGTTCAGGGCGGCCCCCTCTTCCCCTTTGCCCTTGGCGATGGTGGCGCTCCAATCGGAGAGGTTCATGTAGGAGCGAGCATGTTCGACATCGTAGGCGAGAACGCCGGACACCAGCGGCAGCCGGCGGTACCAAGGCCAGCGGGTCTCGTAGGAGTGGCAATCCTTGCAGGAGCGCGACAGAATCTTCTCCACGTCGCTGGGCACGGCAAGGTGCGCCTCGATGGGGCGACCGGCAACCACAGCAGGATTCTGCGCGACGGGCATGACGATGGAAAACCCGGCAATGGTCACAGCGGCTAATCCGACCACGGCAGCGGACAGTTTCGAGATCGTCACTGGAGCTCCGCTTGATGAAGGGATGAGGGCTCTGCGAGCAAGGGACGGTGATTACTTGACGTGAACCATCAGCTTCATCCTGGGATGAATGGAACAATCGACCTCAGCGTCGCCCGCCTTGGCAAAGGGAATCGTCGACGTGGCGCCGGGGGCCTGGCGGTGAAGATCGAATTCCATCCCGGGCGTGGTCGAGAAGACATTGTGGGTCACCTCATCGGAATTCTTGAAGCTGATTGTGTCCCCTACCTTGATGGTGATTTCGGTTTGAGAGAAGTGGCGGTCTTGTTGATTGATCTCATGGTCCGCCGCCAGCAGTGGGAAGGCGCTCAGAGTGGTAAGCGCGATCACGGGGAGGGTAAAGACGATTCGACTGATCATTTGTGAGCCTCTTTATCTGGGAAGGATGGGGAATTCAACCGGCTTGTCGACGCTGGTTAACGTGCTCAGGAAGGCAAGCAAGTCGGTTTTCTCTTGCGCGGTGAGATGCAACGGAACCATCTCCGGCGAGAGGCTCTTCCTGCGAGCGTCGCCACCCCGGTCATAAAAGTCGATGACTTCTCCCAGGGTTTGTTCGTTACCTTCGTGCATGTAAGGAGCACGACGATCGACATTGCGAAGGGTGGGCGTCTTGAAGGCGAACTGCATGCCTTCCAGCGGCAAGCGGTCGCCGCGCCCGCGGTCGCTGTCCGCCAATCCGATGTCGTGGAATCCATTGTCGGTGAAGTTCCACTCGGAATGGCATTGCGCGCAGCCGGCCTTGCCGTTGAACAGATCGAAGCCGCGCTTGGCGTCCTCGCCGATCGCGCTTTCGTCTCCCGAGATCCACTTATCGAAGGGCGCCTGGCCGGAGACGACGGTGCGCTCAAAGGTGGCGATGGCGCGCGCGACAGTCTTCGCGCTGATGGGTTCATCGGGGTAGGCCCGGGCGAAGAGGGTCTTGTACTCCGGGATTACCTGGAGGACGTGAACCATGGCATCGAGGGGCATGTTCATCTCACGTTGTGAGGCAATCGGGCCAAGCGCCTGCATCTCAAGATTGTCGGCCCGTCCATCCCAGAAGAGGAGATCGGACCAGGCGGCGTTGAGAATGGTGGGCGACCGGCGGCCGAGTTGTTTCATTCCGGTGCCGATACCCTTTCCAAGTCCGTCGCCCCAGGAGAAACCAGGATTGTGACAACTCGCGCAAGCGATGGAGCCAGACTGAGAGAGCCGCGGGTCAAAGAAGAGGGTCTTACCCAGCAGGTCGCGGTCTTTGGAGTAGAGGTTGTCGGCCGGAAACGGTGGGCTTGCGGGCCGTATATATTTCAGCCTCCAGTGGGCGCGGGATAGAGTGGCCGAGGGTGGGGCAGTATTAGTGGCGGCGTTTGTGTTGTCCAAAGATAGAAGGCCGGGGACAGATACGGTCATCCCCAGGACGAGCATCAGGAGTAATGCGCGGGTCGGTGTCTTCATTGGGACAAACTCCATCTCTTGGCGGCCAGCCCATCCAATTAGAGAAACCTGTCCCACTGAGGATGAGTTCCGCCGAATGGGCAAGCGGCGTTGGCGCGCAGGCTGCGCGGCGACCATTGCTTGAAGAACCTATCGGCAAGAAATGACAAACAATCAAAGACGAGCGATTATCCCAGGCGCGGATCAAGCAAGCCGGCGAGGTGCCGATAGGGGAGCTTAGGAACAAGTTGCCCGGAGCGGCGCCTTGGGCCAGCCTGTTGGGTGAAGAACCATGGCACGGTTACGCGACTTACGTATGACTACCAAGCTGGTGGCTGCATTCGGAGTGCTGGTGACGGTTACGGGAATTGTGAGCTACCAGGGCCTGACACGGATGTCGCTGCTGAATGCGAGCGCCCAATCACTTTTCAGTCATGACCTCTCAGCCATCTCTGCTATCAAGGAAGCTGCTATTTTTCAGGTGAAATGCACCCGGGTTCTGCGCGACGCGGTGTTGGCGATTGGGGACAAGGATGCCCTGGAGGACGACAAGGAGACATTGGGTGAGCTTGAAAGTTCAGTAAAAGATTCGCTGGATGCGGCTGACAAAGCGTTTGCAGATGCGCAAAGCAAGCAGAAGGTGACGGAAGTGCGGGAGAAGCTGCCTCTGTTCCAGGTTGAAGCAGCGAAAGTGTTTGAGGCCCTTGCCAAGGGCGACCAGGAGGGCGCGAAGGCAGCACTGAAGGAGACCAACTCGCTCGCGAACAGCACCAACCTGACGATTGCGGAGATATGCCGCTTACGGGAAGATTCCGCAGGGAAATCGCGGCTGCAAAGCCAGGCCAGTTACAAGGTGGCGCGTTTTTCCATGCTGTCACTCGCTATTGGCGCCGCGGCGATGGGAGTGTTTTTTAGCCTGTTCATGACCCGGCTGATCTCGCGCCCACTCGGCCGCATGATGGAGCTGCTGCTGAAAGCCGCACAAGGGGACCTCACCGGGCAACTGGTAATAGAGAGCAAGGACGAGCTGGGACAAATGGCGAGTGCCCTGAACCAGTCGTGGGAATCGACGCGATCTGCGTTGACAGGGGTCAACGAGACGACCCGGCAGCTCACGTTCGTTTCCCAGGAATTGATTGTTGCGTCGCAAGCGCTGGAGCGCGGCTCGCAGCAACAGGCGGCCGGCCTGGAGGAGACTTCGGCAAGCCTGGAGGAGATTACCGCAGCGGCGAAGAACAATGCCGACCACGCATTGCAGGCCAATCAACTGGCGCGCGATTCGTGCGAAGCGGCGGTGAACGGCGGAGAGGTTGTTTCAGCAGCTATGACTGCGATGAACGAGATCATTGCCTCCTCGGCGAAGATCGCGGAAATTGTTTCCGCCATCGATCAAATTGCGTTCCAAACCAACCTTCTGGGAGTGAATGCGGCCATCGAGGCCGCGCGCGCGGGTGAGGAAGGGCGTGGCTTTGCTGTTGTCGCGTTCGAGATCCGCAATCTGGCGTTGAGTAGCGCCTCCTCCGCCAGGGAGATCAAGAATCTGATCGAAGACTCGGTAGGGAAAGTAAAGAGAGGGGCTGAGCTAGTGAATCGCTCCGGTGAGACCTTGCAGGGTCTGGTCATATCGGTACGGCACGTCACACAATTTGTCAGCGATATCGCAAGTGCTTCCCAGGAACAGAGTACGGGAGTCGAGCAGGTTACCACAGCGGTGACGCAGATGGACCGGGTCACCCACAGCAATTCAGCGGAGGCTACCAAGCTGACTTCCACGGCTCAGTCATTGGCCAGCCAAGCGGCACAACTGCAGGGAATGGTTGCTTGTTTCCGGTTGACGAACGACCCAACATCTCTGTCGTCTCTCAGTCCGGCGAACGTGGTATCTCTCAGGTGACCGAGCCCCATTCCCGGCAGGCGGGTCGCCGATACACTCGACGGCGCCGCGATCCGGGTGGCCGCGCTTCTGATCAAGGTCGTCTTCTGGCCGGCCGGGCGAACCCGGATTTCCTGCACGCAGCACAGGACAGGACCGCGTGTGCGCCTTTCAGTAAGGAAAGGCGCATGAAGTTTACCAACGCCACCAAGTTCAACAGGAAATCCGGGGAAGCTGAACCGGCCCTGGGAACGACGCCGGTCTCGGTGGGAATCGGAGAATGAGATTGAAGAGAAAGCATACCGACAAAAGGGGCCAAAAACCAACTGTAACAGAAACTGTCATCAATGTTACCCGCGACGGAGACTGGCTACCGCCGGACGAGTTTCGCGCCGTCGCCCTCTCGGCCGCCCAGGCAGACGGCAACCTGACCGTCAATCTCCAGGGCGTCGACCACCTGGACGCGGGTGCGCTTCAGATATTGTTGGCGTTGGCTGCGGAGCGGAAGAAGCGCGGCGGAGGATTGTGTCTGGCGAATGCTTCCACATCCTTATCCCATTGGTTCGAGTACGCGGGAGGGCGGGAGAACATCTCCGCTGAACGTGAGGCGTGAACGGTCATGCATGAAACCCCCGATGGAAGCTTGAGCCATGCCGGAGGAGAGATCCCGCCGAACGGAAGCCACGTGGGCGGCCCCAGCGAGGTGGAGGTGGAACTCACCCGCTACTTGCCCCAACTGGGCAAGATGAGTGAGCAACTGAAACAGACCTCAAAGCAAATTGAGGATTCGGTAGTAGGGGTCTGCGACAGCTTTCAGGGAATCGCAGTCCGGGCGCGGGCGACCGTGGCGCGGGCGTCGGGCTTTCTTGGCCATGAGGGGCAATCGACCTCCGGTAAGCAGTCGTTCGAGGGCTTGATCGAGGTCTGCGGCGGCACCCTGGTCAAGATCATGAACACCACCGCCGAGGCGGGTGATATCTCTCATCGGGCCATCGAACGGATCCAGGAGATGGACAAAGCTTCGCAGCAAATTAGCGATGCTTTGGGGCAGTTGGATGCGATTGCCAGCGGCAATCGCATGCTGGCCTTCAATGCGCGCATCGAAGCGGCGCACGCGGGAAGTGCGGGAATGGGTTTCGCCGTGGTCGCAGTGGAATTGGCCGCCCAGACAGTCAAGTCGCGGACGGTCACTGCCCATGTAGGTGAGCTTGCGCTTAACTTGCGCGCGCTCGCCGAATCGACCCTCCAGGACCTGCGGCGCATGAACGAGAAGGACAGCGAAAGGGTCGAACAATGCCGGCAAGAAGTGGATGGGGCCCTGCAGGATCTTCAAGCCGCGCATAGCGAGATGACAGAAATGCTGAACGGAATGACTGCCGAGGGGGAGTTGTTGGCGACAGATATTGGTTCGGCGGTGCGGGGGATGCAATTCCAGGATCGCATCAGCCAGCGCATCGCGCACGTCGTCGCGGATCTGGACACGCTCTCTGCGCGTCTGCGGCACGTTGGTAACTTCGCCCCCGGGGCGGTAGCAGCCGATGAGGGATTCAGCGCCTACACCATGCGGGAAGAGCGCGTAGTCGGGGGAGGCGACGAGGCGGAAGCTTCGGCCGGCGATGTGGAGTTGTTTTGATCGCGGGCGGCGTCCGACGCGAGCGGTTGGCAGGAGTTGAGGTTTGAAAAAAGTCCTGATTGTCGACGATTCGGTCTCCATGCGGCAGATGGTGGGCTTCACGCTCCGCGAAGGCGGCTTTGAAGTGATTGAGGCGGAGCACGGCCAGGACGCGCTGGACAAGCTGAAAAGCGCCACCGTTGATCTGGTCATCACCGACCTGAATATGCCGGTCATGGACGGCATTACCCTGATTCAAAATCTGCGTAAGCAGCCGGCCATGAAAACCAAACCGATCCTGATGCTGACCACCGAAGGCCTGGCGGCTAAGAAGGAAGCGGGCAAGGCGGCCGGGGCCACGGGCTGGATCGTCAAGCCGTTCGATCCGGACAAGTTGCTGCAGACGGTGGCCAAGGTGTTGCCCTGAAGCCCATTCACCAATGGTGTGAGCGATGCAGCCGCACTCTACGCAAGCGATTCGCCAATCAACCGTGGTCCCGGCACGTGGTCTTTGCGTGACGGGGTGGAAAGAACGCCTGCACCCGGCTACCCGCAAAACAGCACAGCATTTGTGAAAACGCAATAACCATGAAAATCGACCTCAGCCAATTTCGCCAGACCTTCATGCAGGAAAGCGCCGAACATGTGGAATCCATGGAAACGGACCTGCTCGCTCTCCGTTCCGCCCCGGACGATGTTGAAACTTTAAACGCTATCTTTCGCTCCGCGCATTCCATCAAAGGAGGCGCGGGTTCGTTTGGACTGACGAGTCTGGTTCGCTTTACCCACGCATTGGAAAATCTCCTGGACCGGTTGCGGTCGCTCGAGATGCCGGCCACGGGCGAAGTCATCAGCCTGCTGTTGCGATGTGTCGACGTGCTGCGCGCCATGCTCGAGGCGGGCGAGGACGGCGGGATGCCTGAGGGATCCCCGGAACTAGTGGAGCAAATCGAGAGCTTGATCGCGCGCGCGGCGCCGTCCGCGGAAGAAGTAATCGCGCCGGCGGCGAGCAAGAGGAAAGTATCTCCCGCAGCGGCTGTGGCCGACGGCCGCGCCCCCGGCCAGGAACTGAATTTTTATCAGGTTGAATTCAGACCCCATCGGGAACTGTTTTCCAGTGGCACCAATCCCATTATGTTGCTGCGCAATCTGGCCGCTCTGGGAACCGTGAGCATTTGCCAGCTGCACGCCGAGGAGCTTCCTTTTTTGGAGCAGCTTGATCCCAGCCAGTGTTATCTCAGCTGGACCGTCGAGCTGGCCAGCTCGTGCCCCGAAGAGGAATTGCGCGAGATCTTCGAATTCGTGGAGCATCTCGCCGAGGTTACGGTCCGCATCGTCGGCCCGCAGCCGCAGGCGCAGAGCGGGTTAGCGCTCCACCGGTCCTCGGCACAGCCGCGCACCCTCGAAGTGCTTTCCCCCTCGGTCGCGGAAAAAGTGGCGCCGGCGGAGCCGGTCGAGCGCAGAAAGGTGGAGGAGCGGAGAGCGTCGAAAAAGCCAGCCGCTGGGGCAGAGTCGAGTTCCATACGGGTGGCCACGGAGAAAGTCGACCGGCTGATCGACCTGGTCGGCGAACTGGTCATCGCCCAGGTGATGACGGCGCAAATGGTCGAGACGTTCGAGCCCTCATGTCTGCCCAAATTGCGCGAGGCGGTAGCCGCCATGGAGCGCGGCACTCGCGAGCTGCACGAACGCGTCATGGCGGTCCGCATGATGCCGGTGGGCACGCTGTTTCAGAGATATGCGCGCGTGGTCTACGACATTGCGCAATCCACCGGCAAGCAAATCCGGCTGGAGACCGACGGCGAGGAAACCGAGATTGACAAGAGCATGCTCGAGTTGCTTGGCGATCCTCTGACTCACTTGATCCGCAACGCCGCCGACCATGGTATCGAATCCTCCGAGGTGCGCCTGGCAGCCAACAAGCCCGCGGAGGGTTTGATCCATATGCGCGCCTTTCACCGTTCGGGAAAGATCGTCATCGAGATCACCGACGATGGCGCCGGCATCGACACCGTCCGGGTGCGGGCTAAAGCCGTGGAGCGAGGTTTGATCGATGAGAAGGCAGAACTCAGCGACGATCAGATCAGAATGTTGATCTTCGCCCCTGGGTTCTCCACTCGCGAAGAAGTCAGCGATCTCTCCGGGCGCGGCGTGGGGATGGATGTAGTCAAGCGCAATGTGCAGCAGCTCAGCGGTACGGTGGGGCTGAGCAGCGAACTGGGTAGTGGATCTACGGTCTCGATCGAACTCCCCTTGACCCTGGCTATCCTTGAGGGTCTGCTGGTGCGGGTTGCCGACCGCACGCTGGTGCTGCCGCTGCTGGCCGTGGTGGAAGCGGTGCCGGCCAAGGGTAAGATCGTACGCGTCGCTGAACAGGGCGAGGTCGTCGTCATCCGCGAGGAATCGATCCCCGTGCTGCGCCTGTGCCGGTTCCTCGGGGTGCAGCTGGACTCGCTCGAACCCGACCCGCTCCAAAAGGCCGGCCCACGCGCGGAACCGGTAGAGGACGAGCGCCTGGTGGTGGTAGTCGAGGCGGGCCGCAAGAAGATCGGCCTGGTGGTCGACGAACTGCTTGGACAGCAACAAGTGGTCGTCAAGAGCTTGGAGAAAAACCTGCACAAGGTCGAAGGGTTGATGGGGGCAACCATCCTGGGTGACGGCCGCGTCGCCCCCATCATCGACGTGACCGCGCTCTCCGAATTGAACCTCTTTTCGGTCGGACAAAAGGGCAAGAACAGCAGGCGCGGCGGATCTTCAGCCATGTCCGTCCCGGCCCTTTCAGCACCATTGGCGAGAGGGGTCTCGGCAACATGAGCTGCTTCAAGAATCGACACGCAGTCGGAAAGTAGAGCATGAGAAACCTTGGGATTGGCACAAAATTGTTGTTCAGCACCGGCGTCCTGGCGTTTGGCTACCTTCTTTTCCTGTGCCTCGTACAGTGGACGGGTGGCACCATCCAGCATCACCTGCGAACCGCTTTCGACTCCCTGTTTCCGGCCGCGCTCGGCGGCCAGGAGGCCGAGGCCGGATTTCAGAAGTTGACCAAGGATTACAAGGACGCTGTCCTGCTGCAGGACGCAGAAGCTCTTGCCACTTCGGACCAGGACGCGCAGAAGGTCACGTCGGCGTTGCAGATCGTGCTGGCCAAGATTGCGTACAACCCGGAACTGCACCAACAGGTCGCCGGCTTGCAGGTCCAGTTCACCAGCGTCTACTCCCGCTCGAAGACCATCTACACCGCCATGGTCGAAAAGCCGGATGCGGTCGACCCCCAGGCCCAAGCCACAATCAAAAGTCTGGCGGACGATAGCGCCAAGCTGACCCAATCGCTCGAGGACCTGAATAATACCCTTAGCAATAAAGACCTGCCCGCCGAGCTGAATGCAGTGAACAGCGCGACCAACCTCCAGCGCCTGCTGACCATAATCCTCTTTGCCGTGGCGGTCGCGTTTGCCACTTTCACTACGCGCCTGCTGCGGAGGCAAATCGCTGTCCCGCTGGCGCTCGCGGTCGCGGCGCTGCTCCAGGTGGTTGATGGAGACTTATCTGCTTCGCTCGAGGTCGAATCGAGCGACGAGGTGGGACGAATGGCCCAGGCCCTGAACGAGGCCCTGAAAAAACTGCGCGCCACGTTAGGGGAGGCGGCAGAGACTGCCGCCACAGCGACTGCTTCGTCGCAACAACTGGCCGCCTCGGCAGCGGCGATTGCCAACGGCGCGCAGACCCAGGCCTCCAGCCTCGAAGAGACCTCGGCCAGCCTGGAGCAGATCACCGCCGCAGTCAGGCAAAGCGCGGACAATGCCAAGCAGGCCAGCCAGCTGGCGACGGGCTCCCGCGAGTCGGCGGAAAAGGGCCAGGACGTAGTCTCCGGCGCGATCGCCGCTATGGCGGAGATCAATACCGCCTCGGCGAAGATTGCCGACATCATCTCCACCATCAACGAAATCGCCTTCCAGACCAATCTGCTCGCCGTCAACGCCGCGGTAGAGGCCGCCCGGGCAGGCGAAGAGGGTCGCGGCTTCGCGGTCGTCGCCTCCGAAGTGCGCAGCCTGGCGCAGCGCAGCGCAGGCGCGGCGAAAGAGATCAAGGGACTGATCCAGGACACGCTGGAGAAAGTCGAGAAAGGTTCCGAGCTGGTCAACCGCTCGGGAGCGACGTTGCAGGGTATTGTCGGATCGGTGAAGCGGGTCACCGACATCGTCGGTGAGATCGCCGCCGCCTCTGGGGAGCAGAGCACCGGCATCGAGCAAGTGAACACCGCGATGACCCAGATGGACCATGTGACCCAATCCAACTCCGCGGAGACTGAGGAGCTGTCCTCGACCGCGCAGTTGCTTTCTGTGCAGTCGGCGCGGCTGCTGGAGCTGGTCGGCATCTTCACTTTGGGCAACGATAGCGAAGCATCGAATGGCCACGGTCATCGGCCCGCACCCAAGGGCAGCCGCCAAGCGGAGGGTACGACCCGTCGCCCTGCAGCGACCGGCGCCGCAGCAGGTAAGACGGCAAAGCCTGCTCCCAACGGACGAAAGCAGCTCACCCCCTCGGCTGTCCTGGTGGGGGGCCCTGCAGCCAGATCTGATGATGCAAACTTCGAAGAATTCTAGAGCATTTTCACTTCTATGCTGCACAGTCAAGTTCAGCGGATGCGGCTTTTCTTTGAGGAAAAGCCACGTTGGGAGTGGTTGTTTTGTGTGCACCAGAAGTGAAAATGCTTTAGGCGATCGACTCATACCGGCGATTGGCCGGACGGCGAAAGGAAACATTCATGAAAGCGATTGTGAAGCACCAGCCTCCGGCATCCAGCCAGTTCCTCACCTTTCTCCTGGATGAACAGGAGTATGGTCTTGAGCTCTTCAAAATCCAGGAGATTCGCGGATATGCACCCGTCACGCCGATCCCCAATGTTCCCGCCCATGTGAGAGGCGTGATGAACCTGCGCGGAACGGTGCTGCCGGTGGTCGATCTGCGCATGAAGTTTCGCCTGCCGCCCATTGAGTACAACAAGTTCACAGTGATCGTGATTGCCATGGTGGGAGAAAAAATGGTTGGACTATTGGTCGACGCTATCTCCGACGTCCTTCAGGTCACACAGGAGGCGATGCGCGCCGCCCCGGATTTCGGGTCAGCGGTAGATACGCGTTTCATCGACGGAGTCTTCCAGACTCGCGAGCATCTCGCGGTCGCGCTCAACCTGGAGAAGCTGCTTAGCGATACCGAACTGAGCGTGTCACAAGTCGACTAACCCGGGATCTGAGGCGGTGTTTCGGGTGCGAGGTGGATCATATTTCGACCAGGGAAGCTCTTTTGGATGATGTGTTTTGGCTTTGTATCAGGGCACGACTTTAGTCGGGCCGTAAAGAAATGAAAGAGAATTGGGCTTTAGCCCCTGCTACCTTTACCTGGCAAGGAAAGAAAATCAGGGGCTAAAGCCCAATTCTTTGCTGGGCCTGTGCGGCCCGACTAAAGTCGTGCCCTGATACGCGGATACCGAGGGATAGACAGACGTTGCTACCCGCGGGGGCCGCGATACAAAGCATTACCGCGGTGAGGACCGGAAAACTCGCTGCGTTCCGCAGATTTTGGATCTATACACCTTCTCTGAAATGTCGAAACTCTAGGCTCGCGCGTGAGAATCACGCGCGAGGTCACAGCATCTGTATCGATTCGCTACAAGGTTGGCCTTACTATGTCCGGAAGCAATGACTGCCTTTCCCGCCAACAAATGCAAGCGCGGTTCATCGGTCTCTGAACGCGCTTTTGAGCTCTACCCCCGCCACCAATCGCTCGGGTGCCCCATCCTTCGCGTTCTTTGCGGCGAAGGGTGGGATACGCAAATCTCCCCCTTCCGCCCGCAACAGCAGACATAACGGAAAGCGGGTTTGTTCATAGGGAGCGAAGCATCGAATGACTGATTCCCAGTCCCCTTTCGCGGCCGCATAAAAAGGCCGCTTGAGAAGCGTTCGGCTGCCCGCGTATGCCGCCGCGCACCCTGGCCAAAGCACCTCGTGACGTTGTTCATAGAACTTACGGGGAATGCAAAGGTTATGCGGTTCCGCCGATGGATCTTTCGACCGAAGACGCGGCCGAATCACTCATCAAGGGTCCCACAGAGGGCTTCAAGAGCGGCGACATGGGTCGGGAGTTCGACGCTTCGGGGAACTATCTATTCAACGACCATCTTGTGATGAATGTCGGTCTTGGGCACTTCTCGCCAGGCACGCTGATGGTGAAGAACGTTCATCGTGCAGCCGTCCTTGATTTCCGCCACTGATCGCCGCTGTTTCCCACGCGGCGGGGGCTTGATCACTCAATTCGCAGTGCAGAAGGGTGTTAACCATGCAATCGCAAGTTGCCTCAGATATAGCAATGGACGTGCGCGAGTTCAAAGGGTTTCGCGCGTTGATCCATCGGGAGACCGGAATCTGGCTGCGGGACGGCAAGCAGGTGATGCTGGCCTCGCGCCTCTCGCGCCGGCTTCGTCACCACGGGATGAGCGACTTCGCCGCCTACGCCGCCTACGTCGAGAAGGTCCAGGACGGGGGCCAGGAGTTGGGCGAAATGATCAACTGCGTTACCACCAACATGACCTCCTTCTTTCGAGAAATGCACCACTTTGATTTTCTCGCCAAGACGCTTGTGCCGCAGACTGAGGCCGCGGCTTTGCGCGGGGGTCCGCGGAGTATTCGCATATGGAGTGCGGCTTGCTCCACCGGCGAAGAGCCGTATTCTATTGCCATCTCGTTGCTGGATGCCTTGAAAACCCGACATGCACCGGCTTCCTTGCCTGACGGCCTGGGCCAACCGGAGTCTTCCTCCGGTGGCTGGCAGATCCAGGTGGTTGCTTCCGATATCGACACCATGGTGCTGGCCACGGCGGCCCAGGGCATCTATAGCGAGGAATCTCTGGTAGATGTCCCCACTGCCGCGCAGAACAAGTACTTTCTCCGCGGCAAGGAAGATATGCGCGGCCGGGTGCGAGTGAAAAAGGAACTTGGCCGGCTGATCAAATTTCAACGTATCAACCTCCAGGACAGCCAGTGGCCCGTGGAAGGCCTGTTCGACGCCATCTTTTTCCGCAACGCGCTGATCTACTTCAATCGCGAGACTCAGGAAATCTTTTTGCGCAAGATGTTGCGCTACCTCAAGCCCGGAGGCTATCTCATTCTGGGCCACTCCGAACACGTGCCCTGGCTGAATGACTCGGTAGAAGCGATAGGCCACACCATCCACCAGTTGCGAACCGGCAGTGGGCCAGCGCATACGCGCAGCCGCCCGCCGCAATGAGTAACCTCACGCTGCGAGACCTAAAATACTCATCTCGGATCCGGCTGGAGGTAATCGGGAAGCTCTGACAGCCGATAACACTTACGGAGATTGTCGGACTGCCTCGTCCCGGCTGCTCTGAGGTTTACATGAGTATCGTAGGTCCGGCAGTGCCCCATCACATTACGATGGCGAATAAGTTTTCCGTTGCTGTGCTTGGCGGGCTGGTCCTATTTTCGATCAGCCTGGCTCCCTGGTATGGGACATGGGCTCTCGTTTTATGGGTGGCGGTGCCGGCCGCGTTGCTTCCCATCCTATTCATCTTCAAGGCGCCGGGTGCGCTATTCACCAGGATGATGGTGGGAGCCGCCTTGATGATCTTTTGCGGCCTGAACATTGACCAATCCCACGGCCTGGACGAACTGCACTTTGGGATATTCGTCCTGCTGGCGCTATTAGTCATTTACCAGGACTGGCGAGTCATCGTGGGAGCGGCGGCGGTCATCGCCGTGCATCACCTGTTATTCAACTATCTGCAGGCAGCCCACTATCGGGTATGGTGCTTCACCGCCCCTGGTCTCGGTATGGTCTTCGTCCATGCAGCGTATGTGGTCGTTGAGTCCGCAGCTTTTTGCTATCTCGCCGCCGTGTTGAACAAGAAGACGTCGGAGACCGCCAGCAGTCGAGCCAGGATGCAGGAAAGCTCTGACGCCATGCGTTCCTTGATCGCGCAAGCGGAGTTGGGCATAGAGGCGATGACCACCGCGTCGGTCGAATTGGCCACCTCGTCTCGTGCCATAGCCGACGGCAACGCGAACCAGGCCTCGAGTATGGAGCAGACCGCCGCCAGCCTGGAGCAGATCACGGCCACGGTACGGCAGAGCGCAGACATGGCCGCCACAACCGGGCAGGTGGCATCGTCGAGTGAGCAGGCTGCAGAGCAGGCGGGCCTGGTCGTCTCCCAAGCGATCATTGCCATGGGTGAGATCAACGCCGCTTCGGCGAAGATTTCCGAAATCATTTCGACTATCAACGAGATCGCTTTCCAGACCAACCTCTTGGCCGTTAATGCCGCCGTGGAAGCCGCGCGCGCCGGAGAAGAAGGCCGTGGGTTCGCAGTGGTCGCCGCCGAGGTACGCAGTCTCGCACAGCGTACCGGCGAAGCCTCCAAGGAGATTAAGCGTCTAATCCAGGACTCGATGACCAAGCTGGAGACCGGAACGCGACTCGTCGATCGTTCCGGCCAGGCTCTGGCCGACATCGTTAAATCGGTCAAGGAAATGGGCAAAATGGTGGGTCAGATTGCCACAGCCTCTTCGGAACAGAGCACCGGCGTAGAACAGGTGAACGCTGCGATGGCGCAAATAGACCGGGTGACGCAGACCAACTCCTCGCAGACTGAAAAGCTCGCCGAAACATCCCAGTCGCTCTCGCAGCAGTCGGCCGGCCTTATGGTTCTGGTCAGAGAGTTCAACAGCAGCAGCGATGGCAAACAAGTACCGGAACCGCGAAGGTTGAGTGCGTGAGGATCGAAGATTTTTACCGGGGAAGTAAACCCTTTTCTGAAGGCGACTTGAGGTTGTGCAGATGCCGTATAAGGTGCTCATCGTCGATGACTCCGCGCTCATGCGCCAGCTGTTGACGCAAATCCTCAGTTCGGACCCGGAGTTGGAGGTCATCGGGACAGCGGGTGATCCATTCGTCGCCCGGGAGAAGATTAAGGCTCTCAGCCCCGACGTGCTGACTCTGGATATCGAGATGCCGCGGATGGATGGTCTGACGTTCCTCGAGAAGCTGATGCGTGGTCATCCCATGCCGGTTGTCATGATTTCCTCGCTAACCGAACGCGGCGCGGAGACCACCTTGCGTGCGCTGAGCCTGGGAGCGATCGATTTCGTATCCAAGCCAAAATTCGACGTGTCTAGCGGCACCATCGACCAGACTAGCGAAATCATCGCCAAGGTCAAGGCCGCGGCCAAGGTCAAGGTACGAGGAGTGAGCACGCCAGTGGCGGTACTGGTCGAACTTGCCGCTGGATGCCACTTCTCGGCCACCCACAAGGTTGTGGCCATCGGCTCGTCTACGGGTGGCACCGAGGCGCTCAAGGAATTGCTCAGCCCGCTGCCTCCCGACTTCCCCGGCCTCGTCATGGTGCAGCATATGCCGGAGGCGTTCACTCGGCCATTTGCGGAGCGCTTAAACTCGCTTTGCCGGATCCGGGTCCAGGAGGCCAAGGACGGGGATCGCATCCTCCCCGGGCACGCCTTGCTCGCGCCCGGAGGCCACCAGATGCAGGTGGTTCGCCGCGGCATGGAATATGCGGTGCGGGTCTACCGGGGCGAGCGAGTCAATCGTCATCTGCCTTCGGTGGACGTGCTGTTTTCCTCCTGCGCAAAGCAGCTGGGAAAGAACGCGGTTGGCGTGCTGCTTACGGGAATGGGCGCGGACGGGGCGAAAGGCATGCTGGAGATGAAAGAGGCGCATGCCTTTACCATCGCCCAGGATGAGGCGACTTGCGTCGTATTCGGCATGCCTCGCGAAGCAATTCTGCTCGGCGCCGTCGATCAGATACTTCCGCTGGGGCGAATTCCAGCCGCGCTGCTGCAAAGACTCGGCGGAACATAAGGGCTGCACTCAATTCAATCCACATCTCCAACCTGAACGGAGGTAAATTCATTACCGCGGCGTACCGGACAACGCTTGATTACTCCCCGATTGTCCTCTTTACCTGCGAATACTTACTTGAGGCCTGCCGCCGCCGCTGTCGAAACTGTAACATCTTGTTCGCCCGAGCCTCCCGAAACGCCCACTCCACCCACGACCTCTCCATCGATTTGGATCGGAACTCCTCCCTGGAACGCGCACACCTCCGGGAGAGACAGAGCATGTTGAGCTAATGCGGCTGGTAAGGTCTTCAAAAACTCTGCCGTTATATGAGTCGCGATGCGATATCGAGCCGCGCCTCTAGCCTTCACAATCGAAGCCTCTGACGCTCCGGGTGGTGCAGAGTCTGCGGTTTCGACGAGCAGGATGACGCCGGTCCGATCGACTACTACGACAGAGACAGATAGCCCTAGCTCCGAAGCTTTGATCAATGCGTGGTCTCGCACTCGTTTAGCGCCCGCAAGAGTAAGGTTATGCCAAACCGTCCTAAATTCATTCACGCAGATCTCTCCTGACAACGGACACTATAGAAAAGGGGGCCGCTTGTCACCTGCTGACGGTTGAGGTCAAGCCAAGACGACGAAAAAAAATATCCCTCAAAACCCTTCAAACCAAAACCGGCAACAATGATGCACAATATCACTACCCAGGTGGGCGTTGTGGCGCGCAAGGAGGCAAATGTGTAGTCCGCGCATTCTATGCGCGCTGCGCTTCCCACGGATCGTAAGTGCCGAAGTACCAGATATTTTGGCATCGCGGTAGTAGAGTCCCGGGATAACCGTCGATTTGCACTCTCTCGCGTAGTTGGTCATACCCCTATGCTGCACTTTCGATGAATAGAACTCTTGGAAAAATCGGAACTGGCTTATCGATATTTTGGGGTGCGGTTTGCTCGGTCCCGTGCTGATGGACGTACTCCAGAGCTGCGGATCACGTACTTGCGGGCTGTGCGGAGTAAATCCTTGAGCACCTCAGACGTTACACAGGAAAGGCGCACGAGCACCGCGTCATAGCCCACGTAGTGTTCGGTTAGGTAGTACACGTTTGGGTCCGCGGCAAGCAGCTCCTCACGGTCCTCGAAACTCATTCGAACGACCAGCGAATGGGGTTCAACCGATCGGTTTGCGGGGATAGCCGCCAACAGTTTCCCATCTATTTTAAGGGCCGGCATTCCATATGCCGTGCTCTCCTTGACCCCGGGCAATTCGAGGCCGATCTGGCGGACTGTCTCGAAGCTGAGTTTGCTCTCGCGCATCAGTCAGGAGGATTGTGCCCTCATGAGGATTTCACACTCTTGGAAGAATCGGAACTCAGCAACCGAGAGCGACGTGGTTCTGCCATTCATTCAAATGCTTTGAGTACGCTGACGCATCCAGACCTGAAAACGCACGGAAGTCGTTGGCAAAGTGCGATTGGTCATAGTAGCCACAGTCTAGAGCCAGTTCCACCCAAGGAATGTCAACCCCAGCGTGCAGGGCGCGGGTAACAGCCTGAAACCTCTGAATCCGGGCCCACAGTTTCGGCGAAGCGCCAACCTCTTCGCGAAAAAGCTGCGAAAGCCGACGCTCGCTGATCCCAATGGAGCGCGCGCATTCGGCTATGCTCAGGTGTTTAACCCGCAGAAGGTAGAGGACGTGATCCGTGGTCTCCGACCGTCGCGACTTCTTTCCCACCAGTCCAGCGAGGAGTTTATCCAAACACGTAAGCTTCTGAAGCGGCGTCAGAGCCTCCCCCAGGCACTCGAAGACTAGTGGCTCATACCAGATGTCTTCCAGAGCGATCACTCTTCTAAACGAGAGGTCAGCACGCTCCCGGAACAATCCGGTAAAGCCACCCGGTCGTATCACAACTCCTGCCGTCTCCTCCATGTCCGCGGTGTCAATGACCTGGTAGCGGTCCCGCACACCAACGAGGATCCCTCGCGAATGCTTTTGGGTTGCGGTTCCGTCTTCCCCGCAATCGGTGAGGTATTCACGAGACAGATTCAGGATGATCTGCATACAGCCGTTGGGAAGAACGCGTTGCCGTCCACGGGGCATGTTCGGCGCATGGCAGTACCACAAAGAATGTACCCGGGAACGCAGGGCCGGACTTGGGACTTGTTCCAGATAGACCATAGCCTAGGCAGCACGCAAAGGATCACACCACCACCATCATAATCCGATCTAAAATCGGCAGCTCGTCGACGGACCAGGACTACTCGGAGTGGCGTCGGGGCAACACAAGAAGTTTTGTAATGTATTTTTGCAGCACGTGAGTTTCGTAAAAGCCTCATACACTGCATTTCTCGTGCTCTCTTTCTGAACCAGAATTTAGATGAGTAGCCTCCGGGCGTGAATTCGGCATCCGGCGTGAGCTATGCTGCGTGTTCGTGATCGAGAGAGCGTTGCCATGAAAGAACCGCTCTAATCCTGCTCGCCGAGCGTTTGAGCATAGGTCTTGCCATATGGATAAAAGAGCTCTTTGCGGCCTTCTTTCCATGCGGCCTTCATTTCCGGCGTTGTGATATCCCAATCTGGCCGGCACTTTTGGGTTACGGCACGGAGGTCGTGACGGAGATCCTCAAGCGTGGGGCGGCCGAAGAACCAATAGCCGTTGTAGATCTTGTATACGATCAGACCAGGTTCCAGCACGATGACGTGCGGAATCATTGGATTGTGGTCTGGATCTGTGTATTCGGCGATGTCGAGATCCTTCTGAACGATTCGGCCCACATCCGAAAGAAACGGCCAGTGAGCACCAACGCCTGTACGGTACTCGTTGGTGAGAGTGATATTGTCGGTGCTTATCGTCACCAGACGGCAATATCCAACTTCCAGTTCACGATGCAGTTGGACGAGGCGTTCTGCCTGCCGCCGGTCCTTGGGGCAATACCCTCCGCGACTGAGCACAAGAACCATGGGGTGCTGCCCCTGCAGTTCCGACAGCTTGCGCCGTTTGGCGGTATGGTCAGTGAGTTCGTAGTCGGGAAAGAGGGCGCCGGGTACAATATCGGATCGCATAATAAGAGCTCCTTTCGCTGTTTCGCTTTCGGTGCACGCTGCTTCCTTCAGTGATGCCCGTTGGACTCGATCCGATTCGGATTACACGCCAGTCAGCCACTCCCGCTGTCGGCCAGGATCATGTCGGTAGATGCTCCCGGTTCCCTCGGTGTTTCGTAGAATCCGCCTCTCACTTGCGCAGGAAAGACGAAGTGTTCCTTGAGATCTTGGCACACGCTTAGAAGGTTGGCCCGTTGCCGAAGGGTGGATGGCCCTTGAGATTGGGATCGTACGCGTGGAGCGCGGACAGCTTCTCCACGGGCACAAACGAGTCCCAGGAGGTGATGGCCTGAGGAATGGGTACGCTGGATGATGTTTCCAGGTGCATGGTAACGATCTCCTGCGCCCTGACTGGGAGCTTGTAGGTTGCAGCCTGTGGCAGGTCCGATCGCTTGCCCCCCACCAGGTCTGTAAGAATGGCGTTGCGATGCGGCAAAAGCACTTTAATAGTTGCAATTCCTGGGATGCCCATGCACTCGACGACGCGCAGCTCGACATGATCGCCCTCCCGGCGCATTGCTTCGACAATCACATTGTCTGAAGTCTCGACAAACGATCGCGGCTGCATCGCGGCCCGGCCCGGAATCACCACCGGCTCGCGGTTATACTCCCAGGCCATTTGGGGGATGCGGGCTTCTAACCATGCTCCCTCGTAACCCACTACGGAGTACGGCAGCAGGTGCCGGCCTTTGCCGCTCAGCCAGGCGTTGGGATATCCATGGTACTCATCCTGCGCGTTGATCAGGTAAAGGATCGGCGTGCGTCCGTTCAACTCACGGCCGCTCAGGCCGCGATCCAGAATGGCAAAGCCGCCGCCGGAGAACGCGTAATCAACCCACCGCACCGCAGGGACGATGCCCTTGGTCCACCCATGCAGTTGGGCATCAGGCGTGGCCCAGGCGCCGTGCGAGAAACCGAACGGAATGCCGCGCCGCACCTCCAGAATGTCCATTGCCAGGGGAAACTCCGCCACCACGACGGTATGGTTGGGAATGTCGTTGAGCTCGGTTTCGAAATCGATGCGCGGGCTCTCGTGGTAGAGCCGGACGAGCCGGCGTATTGCTCCGCCTCCATAAAACGTGCCAGTGGCTTCGATCGTCCAGGCGACAGGTCCCTTGGACGCGCGCAATGTGCTGGGCTGATCGCTCGAGCTGGCAACTCGCGTTCGCTCCGGCCGCGGAGGCATAAAGTCGGCCGGTGCATTTTCCTGCACCTTGTTGGGCTGCTCGGCAACAACGACATTCGCCGGTGCGCCGAGTAACTCTCGCTTGGTTTTTTTGAATTTGAGACTGGTTAGGGCACCCGTGGAGCGATCGAAGCGAGCCAGGTAGTGACTCGTCTCGATCACTTCGGGGAGCGCTACAACTTCAGGCGTGGCTGCAGAGCGCCTGGCTAGTTTCAAGCCGCAGGCGCTGATGGAAGGCATCGCCACCTGGCAGAGGACCGATCCATTGGGCAGCGATTCGCACGGCAGGCCGTCGGGACTGGCGCCCGCAGGCAACTGCAGTTCCACAGGATCCGTGCGCTTCCAGTTGAGTGGATTGAACAAGCCGACCTCTTCTCCGGCAGGCAAGAGCGATTTGCCCGCGGCGGTGAGTGTCTGACCGGTGGTCGTCTTTACCCATTGAAACCGGTCCTGCACATCCCATGATTGCTCGCTTACAAACACCATGCCGCCGGCCGAGCCCCAGAGGGTATTGCGATCCATGTTCAGGCACATCAGAATCCACGAGTCATGAAGCGCCTTCGCGGGATACTCAAAGGTGTTCTCGTGTGCCTCGAGGCTAGCGATGGTAGCCAGCATTTCCGCTGCCTGCAGAGCATGTTCATTGCGGCGATACCGGGTCTTTACTTCAGCGCATTCAATCCAGAATGCATCGAAGTCATAGGCAGTTCCGCCGTACATCGTGGGAAGCTGTATTTTCCCGGCGGCGATTCCCGGCTGAATGGACTCCAGATATTGACTCAGCGTCGTGAAGGCGATTTCTCTTCCGGAGCCGGCCTTGGCCCATTGTTCGAGAAAGCCGCTGGGATAGCCCTTGATGATAGGGGCCAGCGCATAGTCATCCCCGCCGGCAAGGACCAGAATAGGGGCTCCATCCGGAGTTATCGATTCCTTGCTATCGAAATACTGCCCCAATTTGCTCAATTGCTCGACAGTCAGAGGAGTTTTGCTGGAGAAGATGGAACTGGCCTCGCTGTATCCACCTGGAGAAAGCGTCAAAATCCTCGAGCCGTCCGGTGACACAGACCAGTAGATAGTCTTTCCTGTGGGGTTGCGGCGGGTGTACACGAGCGCCTCCAGGCCCAGGCCGGATGCGATCTGCGGCATTTGATCGTGGGTGCCGCAGACATCGATGTTCCACGAATACCTCGGCCGTAATCCGAAGACTTGCTGGTACCAGCGCAGACCCTCCACGCCTAACCTCACCATGGCTTCGCCACCCGACAGGTTGATGGTCGATTCCAGAAAATAGGCGTTCACCAGCTCCACACGTTTCTCTCGAAGCCGCTGCTTCAACTCAGGAATTCGCTCGGGTTGGAAGTTCATTATGGCGATGATGTTGTTCACTTCCGAAAGCACAAAGACGTACTGCGGATCATCGCGCACGCGATCGAGATGATCCAAATAGCTATTGGCGCAATAGACGCGTTCCCTGGAAAAGGTGGTTAGCCAGCCGCAACTGGCAGGATGGAAATTCGGAACCAGAAAAACTTTGCGTGGCCCGCTGCCCGCGGTTTGCGCTTCGGCTGAGAAACCGATGGCCGCCGCGCTGATGGCGGCCATGAACTCACGGCGGTTGAGGTGGGCCTGCTGCGGTTTGTCTTCCAAGCTCTTCATCCTGATTCTCTTCCCTTCCCCCGGGTAACCAAGCGGTTCAGCGGGCGGCTTTTGGTATCGAGTAGTCAAGCCGGGCGGCGAGCGGAGCAAATGCAGCAGTAGGCCCGGCCCATTGCAGTTGATCAACCGACGCAAACAGGGGGATATCGGTGCGCAGCGTCGCCAGATGGCGAAAGAGCAAAGCATGATCACGATCGGCTATGAGCCTGCTGGCGAGCGCTTTAGGACTGGCAACGTTTACTTCCCATTGCCGCCAGTCAGAGGGAATGGCCTCGATATGGCCGAATTTTGCGAGCACGGCTGCAGCCGATTTGGCCCCCCAGCCCGGCAGTCCCGGAAAACCGTCCGCCGCATCGCCCACCAGGGCAAGATAATCCGGAATGGAGGTGGGCATCACACCGAATTTGTGCATCACACCAGCTTCATCCCGAACCAGGTTTTTGCGCCGGTCCAGTTGCACGACCCGGGTACCCCGAACACATTGGGCGAGATCTTTGTCGGGAGTGCAGATGATCACTTGTTCCACCCGCGGTTCGTTGGCTGCGGCGGTTGCCGCCGCCGCCAAGGCATCATCCGCCTCGAACTCCACCATGGGCCAGACCGCGATGCCCAGCGCGGACAGTGCCTCCTCCAGCAGCGGGAACTGCGCTAACAGATCGGGCTCGACACCTTCCCCCGTCTTATAGCCCGGCCAGAGATCATTTCTAAACGACTCAATGACATGATCCGTGGCAACGCCGATGTGGGTGACGCCACTGCCCAGCATGCCGATCAGCGAGGCCAGCACTCCGCGCACAGCCGCGACCTCCTGCCCGGTACGGTCACGCACCTTGGGAAGCGCATAATAGTGCCGAAACAACTCGTAGGTACCGTCAATGAGGTGCACCCGCATAGCAACAAGCACTCCAAAGGATCGAACCGATGTTCCATACTAACCGCCTGGGCAGCATCGATCGCTCGCGCAGGAGATTCTTATCGGCCGCCACCGCACTGGCAGGCGGCGCTGTTCTTCACAGCAGCGCCGGCTTCGCCTTGGCGGCTGACGAGCAAGAGCAGATTGAGACCAAGCCAGATTACTCCCTTACCATCGCCACCCAGCCGATTGAGCTGGCTCCGAACCGCATTGTCTCGGTGACGGCTTACAACGGGCAGTTTCCCGGCCCGCTTCTGCGCTTCAAAGAAGGAGTGAGGGTCACGGTGGATGTTCACAACGATACCGACATCCCGGAACAGCTTCACTGGCACGGGCAGTCGATTCCGTCCGATGTGGATGGCGCGGCCGAGGAACGAACGCCGTTCATTCCGCCCCACGGCAGCCGGCGGATCTCGTTCGTGCCCCGTCCGGCTGGGCTTCGTTTTTACCACACCCACGTGCGCGCTGGAGCTGATCTCTGCCGCGGGCAGTACAGTGGCCTGGTTGGCCCGGTCTACATCGAGCCGGCGATCAACCCCGGCCGGTACGACCGCGAAGTCTTTCTCACACTGAAGGAGTTTCAACCAACTTTTAGCCGTGGCGGCGATATGGATATGAACTTCCTTTCGCCTTCAGCAACCGTGAAAGATCTGAAAGATGCCGGCGAGAGTGCCATGAAAGCGTCCCTCGCCAAGGGAATGCCGAAGGGATTTGAGGTTGGGTATGACGCCTTCACCATCAATGGAAGAACGCTTGGCCATGGCGATCCGATTCGCGTAAAGGAAGGCGAGCGTGTTCTTTTTCACGTGCTGAACGGGAGCGCGGGCGAGATCCGCAGCCTGGCTTTGCCGGGGCACACTTTTTTGGTGATTGCGATGGATGGAAATCCACTGCCCAGAGCGGTACGCGTGCCCGGCCTGTGGCTGGGGACCGCAGAACGCATTTCTGCCATCGTCGCAATGAAGCATCCGGGCGTTTGGGTGATGGGGGATACGAGTGACGATGACCGGCGCCACGGAATGGGCATCGTCGTCGAGTACAGCGGACGTCGCGGTAAGCCACAGTGGATTGCTCCCCCCTCCCTTTCATTGGAACTACGCACGCTTCGGTCAAGCGGAGGGGAAGGCGCAGGCGCCTGATGAAGTGATTGACCTAACCTTTGCCAAAGACAATGCAGCGCTCGATGGCTTCAATCGCTGGACCATCAACGGCGTCTCTTACCCGCTGGCCCAGATGATGGCCGAGCCATCCTTTCATTTGAAAGAGGGCAAGCGGTATCGATTGCGGATGCGGAATGCCAGCGACGACATCCACCCGATCCATCTGCACCGCCACACTTTTGAATTGACCAAGGTGGCGGGGCAGCCCACCTCCGGTGTATTGAAGGACGTGGTCATGGTGGGCGGCTACCAGGAAACAGAGATCGACTTCACCGCTGACAATCCTGGGCTGACCCTCTTCCATTGCCACCAACAGCTGCACATGGACTACGGTTTTATGTCGCTCTTCGACTACGCGGGCTGACGATGAACGATCGCAGCTCCTCGCGAGACGGCCTGGAAGTGCTGAGCGTCTTTCTGCGCCTGGGTTGCACATCCTTCGGCGGCCCGGTCGCTCACCTGGGATACTTTCGCACCGAGCTGCTGGAGCGGCGTGGGTGGTGTTCCGAGGAAACCTATGCAGAGATCATCGCGGTGGCGCAGTCGTTGCCGGGCCCTGCCAGCAGCCAGGTCGCATTTTCTCTCGGATGGCTGCGCGGCGGATGGCTCGGAGCTGTCGCTGCGTGGGTAGGTTTTACGCTGCCCTCTGCCGCTCTAATGATGTGGTTTGCCTTTGCCGAGCAATCTCTGCACGGAAGAATTGGCTTGGCAATCGTACACGGGCTTCAGCTCTCCGCGGTCGCTATCGTTGCGCAGGCGATTCTTGCAATGCGGAGCAGGCTCGCGCCGGATTGGGGGCGAATCCTGATCGCCCTTATCGCCGTCCCGATCGCCATGTTTGCTCCGGCCTCCGTAAGCACTTTGCTGGCAATTGCCTTTGGGGCCCTCTTTGGAGCAGCATTTCTGCGTGGCGACTCCACCCCAACACCGCCGCAGATCGACCTACGGATCTCTCACCGTGCAGGAACGATTGCGGCAGTTGTCTACTCGGTCCTGCTGATGGCCAGCGCGTCCATACCAAAGACAAGCACAGGCGTTCGTCAGGTCGCAAGTGCGTTTTATTTGAGTGGGGCACTGGTCTTCGGCGGGGGCCATGTTGTCTTGCCGTTGCTCGAACATGCAGTCGTATCGCCCGGATGGGTGACGCAGCCATCGTTCCTGACCGGTTACGGCTTCGCCCAAGCCATCCCCGGACCGCTCTTCACTTTTGCCGCTTTCCTAGGGGCCGCCATTCAGCCAACCGGCTCGCGCGTGGGGCTTGGCTTGGTGGCCCTGATCGCGATCTTCCTTCCCGGTCTTCTCGCCATGGCGGTGGCGCTTTCTTTCTGGTCACGCCTCAGAGAATTTCGACCGTTGCAGACTGCTCTTCCGGGGGTCAACGCGAGTGTGTTGGGAGTATTGGCCGCGGCCTTTTTCCGTCCCGTCTGCAGTACCGCCATTCATTCGGCGCTGGATCTATTGGTGGCCGGGGCAGCTCTTGCCTTGCTGACCGCCGGAAGGGTGCGGCCATTGATTATCGTGCTGGTTGCGGTTGTGGCCTCCATCCTGATGGAACGGTAGGGCTATTCCGACGCGGCTATCTGTAATCCTGCAAAGCCACTAAGCTCAACACTCGATCACGTTCAAGGCCAGCCCGGCCAGCGAAGTCTCCTTGTAGCGGGCCTGCATATCAAGACCTGTTTGATACATCGTCTTGATGACCTGGTCGAGGGAGACCTTATGGCCTTCTGACTCGTTCATGGCCATGCGGCTGGCGTTGACAGCCTTGATGGCTCCCACTGCATTGCGCTCAATGCATGGCACCTGTACCAGACCGCCGATCGGATCACAGGTCATGCCAAGATGATGCTCCATTCCGATCTCCGCGGCGTGTTCGATGCGGTCATTGATCTCGGCTGCGGTGAGCGTTGTTTCCTGCGGCCCGTTGATTGCCGAAACCAGGCCGCCTGCGGCCATGGAGCACGCCACACCCACTTCGCCCTGGCAGCCGACTTCCGCTCCGGAGATGGAGGCGTTTTCCTTGTAGAGAATGCCAATCGCCGCCGCGGTCAGGAAATAGCGAAGAATCCCTTCTTCGTTTGCTCCGTCGACAAACTCCAGGTAGTAATGGGCAACGGCGGGTACTACTCCGGCGGCCCCATTGGTAGGAGCGGTGACTACCCGCCCGCCGGCGGCATTCTCTTCGTTGACGGCCATGGCATACACCGTAATCCAATCGAGCTGAGAGAGCGGGTCATTGGAACCCCGGCACGCAAGCGGGCTGCAAGCTTCGCCGCGCGCCGCCGCACCTTGAGACCGCCAGGAAGGATGCCCTCGCACTCGATGCCGCGCTGCGTGCACTCCCGCATCACTTGCCAGATGCGCAGAATGCCGCGGCGAACCTCTTCGCTCTCGCCTGGCCGGCCGCTCATACCAGCAGCGCACACTCGTTGGCCAACATAAGCTGCGAGATGGTGATGTTCGCGGCCGCTGCCTTCTCCAGAAGTTCGTGCCGCACTGTGAAAAGGGTAGGGAACGCCCTCTTGCTTCGTCGTCGACCGGGTCTGGGTCTTGCGCGGCAAGCAGCTCCTCCTCAGAGACGATGAAGCCACCGCCAATCGAATAGAAGATCCGCTCCAACAGCAAAGCTCCACCGCTATCGAATGCGGAAAAACGCATGCCGTTGGGATGCGAAACAATCCCGGCAACGGGATACATCTGATCGCGATGAAAAATCAAGTGCTTCGCCTCGTCGAAGGCGATGGTGTGGTGACCTGGCAATTCCAACGCTTTGGCGGCACGAATCGCGGTCAGCTTGGCTTCAATCTCCTCCGGATCGATCCCTTCCGGCGTCTGCCCCGAGAGCCCAAGCAGGATGGCGCGGTCGGTGCCATGGCCATGACCAGTCAGCGCCAGCGAGCCATAAAGATCAACCTGGATGGAGGCGGTTTTAGGGGTCAGTCCGGTCGACTCTAATTCCCTGGCAAAACGAAGTGCGGCCCGCATCGGCCCCATCGTGTGGGAACTGGACGGTCCGATGCCAATCTTGAACAGCTCAAAAAGACTATGCTTCACCTGTTTCCCGACCACCCTCCTACTCAGGATACTTCTTCGTTGTCAGCCGCCTTGACGGACCCACGGGCCTTCGTTTCTACCCGAGCGGCGCCGCTCCGGTCGGAGATAATAAGTCACTGACTCTCCGAGAGATGACACGGCAACAATCGCCATGGATGCAAGGCCCGGAGGGCCGGCCGCCAAACGTCAGCCCAGCCCGGAACCCGGATTTCCTGCCATGCAGCGCTGGACGAGGCCGCGCGTGCGCCTTTCAGTAAGGAAAGGCGCATGAAGTTGCCAAAGCCACCCAGTTCCACAGGAAATCCGGGAAGGGCTGGGAAGTTAACCGGAGATGATCCGAGCGCCGTAGGCGCGGCACTAAACCCGCCCTCTGCATTAGCAACAACGGAGTGGGTGGCCCATTCAAGCCTTCTTTTGGCTTGAGTGGGTTGTTGCGGACCCACGCCTAAAGGAGTAAAAGCAAATTGCCCTTTCTTTTGTTGAACTGCCTCCGCCGTTTTCTCATGTGCGTAGTCGTGTCAGCCACAGCCGTCCTGGCGCAGGACAAACCATCCACCATCGTCCTGGACGTCGATGCAACCACGATCTCCAAAAAGATCCTGTCCGCCCGTGAATCTTTCCCTGTGGCTTCCGCGCTGGCTCACACCGTAGATCTCGTATACCCCAAATGGATACCCGGAAACCATGCACCCACCGGGCCGATCGCCGACCTGGTAAACCTGCGTTTTACCGCCGACGGTAAGGTCGTCGACTGGCTTCGCGATCCCGTGGATATGTATCGCTTCCACATCCCTGTTCCCGCGGGGACAAATCTCCTGGTAGCCGAGTTCAGCCTGGTGGGGGCCTATCTGGCAGGAAACGATTTCGGTCCCGGCAATACCTCTACTCCCGTGCAAGGAGACGTGAACTGGGATCAGCTGGTTCTGTATCCCGCTGATGCTGTTGCCGACCAGGTAATGATCGCTGCCTCGATCAAGCTTCCAGACCGATGGTCTTACGCCACCGCGTTGCCCCATCCGTCGCAGCAGGGTGGCGCAATTCACTTCGATCCTGTGTCGCTCACCACCCTTATCGATTCCCCGCTGATGTGCGGTTCCATCATGCGCGAGTTCGACATTACACCGAAAGGAGTTTCCCAGCGTCACCTGATCGATCTCTTTGAGGAATCACCCGAAGGACTGAACGTGCCTGCAGAGCGAATCGCAGCTTTCCGCAATCTCGTATCCGAAGCTGGTGCGTTGTTTCGCTCACATCACTATGCGAGCTACCACTTTCTGGTGGAAGCACAAAGTGAGAGCAGCGACGGCCTGGAACATCAACAGTCCAGCGACGAGCAGATTCCACAACTCGGCATGGTGAGCGCTTCCTTCTCCGCCGAAGCGGGAACCTTGCTGGCCCACGAGATGATCCACTCCTGGAATGGAAAATTCAGAAGGCCGGCCGGCCTGACGACCCCTGACTATCAGCAACCGATGGCCGGCGACCTGCTTTGGGTCTATGAAGGCCTTACCAGCTACTGGGCAGAAGTGCTGGCGACGCGTTCCGGTCTGGAGACGGGCGCCCAGATAAAAGACCGCCTGGCGCTTCTCCAGGCGGAGATGGACACGCGCACCGGGCGCGGCTGGCGAGACTTGCAGGACGTATCCAGATCGGCCCAGTTACTCTATTTCGCCAGCCAGCAGTGGACTATCCTTCGCCGTTCCACGGACTACTATCGCGAAGGACCTCTGCTCTGGCTGCAGGTGGACAGCATTCTGAGGGAGAAAAGCAAAGGAGCCCGCAGCCTGGATACCTTTGCCGCCGACTTCTTTGGACCACCCGATGGAGCAGTTATGGTGAAGCCCTACACTTATGAGGACCTGATCGCCGCATTGAGCCGCGTAGCTCCTTTTGATTGGGATGGTCTGCTTAAGCACAATTTGTTGGCCGTGCGTCCCAAACCAGTTTCTCCCGGTCTGGAAGCGGCCGGCTGGAAGGTGGTCTATTCGGACGAGCCAAACCAGGCGGTCATCGACGCGGAAACTACATCCCAGCAGGCGGACCTATCGACTTCGATCGGCCTGGTAATCGATCAGGATGGAACCATCGTCGATATCGTCCCTGACTCCGCCGCAGGCCGCACCGGGCTCGCGCCTGCGGCGAAATTGATGGGGGTAAACCACCGTGTCTATACGGCTGATTTACTCCGCCAGGCCATTGTTAATGCGGAAACTGCCCCACAGGCGATCAACCTTCTCACCCTGACGGATGGCTATTATGAGGAGTATTCCGTGGATTATCACCAGGGTCTGCGCTCGCCGCACCTCAGCCGGATCGCGGGGAGACCGGACCTGCTTACAGCGATTCTGCAACCGCGAAGAGTCGAATAAGCCGTTTGACAAAGGACAGGCCCCCCGGGATAGGATGCTAAAATTTCTGAGGCTTGATCCTTCCGCGAGCTGGATCGGGGAAAAGTGGGCAATGGTCGATTCACCACGCGGTTCGAGGTCGTCAAGGCGTAAGACGCCAACCATCTACGATGTGGCGCGAGACGCACGGGTCTCTGTGTTCACCGTCTCTGCCGTCATCAACAACAAAAGCCATGTCGGGGCCCCGCTCAAGAAGCGTGTGGACGCCGCCATCCTCAAGCTGAATTACCGTCCAAATTCGCTCGCCCAGAGCCTGGCGAACGAACGCACACGTACGCTGGGCGTGATCGTTCCCGATATTTCCAATCCTTTCTTCCCTATGCTGGTTCGCGGCGCCGAGGATACCGCGCAGAAGCGCGGCTACAGCATTCTCCTTTGTAACAGTGACGGACTTCTGGAGAAAGAAGAGCTTTACCTCGACCTGCTGTTGGCTAAGCGGGTAGACGGCATTCTGCTTACCAAGTCGCCGGGCGACCTGAGCCCTCAGACCATCAGCCTGCTTTCCAGCATGAATGTTCCCACCGTGCTCATGATGCGCACCTACCCCAGCCTGACAGGGGACGCAGTCATCACCGACGACCTTCAGGGCAGCTTTGAAGCGGTTTCGCACCTGGCCAGAATCGGCCATCAGACGATCGCCATGGTGGGTGGGCCGCTCAACGTAAGCAACGGAAGAACCCGGCTCCAGGGTTTCAAGAAGGCGCTCAAAGCCAACGGTTTACCCTTCAATCCAAAGCTCGTGTTTGAAGGAGACTACCGTATCGACTCCGGCCACCGGGCAGGTTTGTCTCTGCTACCCCACCGTCCCGATGCAGTCTTTGTGGCGAATTTTCTCATGACCGTTGGCTTTTTGCAGGCGGCCCAGGAGATGGGCATGCGGTGTCCGGAGGATTTCGGCCTCGTCACTTTGGATGATTACCCCTGGTTACGCTTGTTCGATCCGCCGCTCACGGCCATGGAACTGCCTAAGTATGAGGTGGGCTGCCTCGCGACCGAACTGCTCCTCGACCGAATCGAGGGCAAGAGCGCACCTGCCATTACGCACAAGATCGCTCCTCATCTCTGTGTACGGGAGTCGTGCGGCTTTGGGCTGCGGACCGGCTCTTCCAACGTGACTGCCGCTCCCGGCCTGCCGGCGCTGGTGAACAGGACGCGGCGCAGGTCGCAGTGAGCGGGTGAAAGAAGGAACAGCAGGTCCCTCCACTGCGCTACGCTCCGGTCGGGATGACAATTCTGTTGCACTGAAAGACCGCGAACCCAACAACAAATTTGTCATCCCGACCGAAGCGAACCCGGATTTCCTGCCACGCGGCGCTAGACGACGTAGCGTGTGCGCCTTTCCGTAAAGAAAGGCGCATGAAGTTCACCGAAGCCACCAACCTCCACAGGAAATCCGGGGGAGCGAAGTGGAGGGACCTGCTGTTCTCTTGAACGGGATCTGCTCTCAACCATGTACCAGCGGCAAGCGCGGATCGGCCTGCTTCCAGGTCGAGCGAAGCCACACATGCTGCGGATCCTCTGTCACCGTCATAGTACGTGCGGTTCCGGCCAGGAAATTGAGGTAGTACGTATCATAACCAGGGCCGGCCACTACTGGGTGGTAGCCATCCCTCACCAGCACCACGTCGCCATCGCGTACCTTCACGAACGCCTCCCGCGATCCATCGGAACGATAGAGATTCTGCAGCGCAAACCCGCGCGCATCTTTTATTCGATAGTAGTAAATTTCATCCAGATCGACCTCCACAGGCGGTTGATCGACATCGTGCTTGTGGGGCGGATAGCTCGACCAGTTACCCCCCGGCGTATAGACTTCGACTACCACCAGCTTATCCGCGGGAAATGAAGGCGGCATCACGTCGACGATCTGACGCGAGGCATTCTCTCCTCCACGCAGGCTGCTCTCCACGTCTTTTGGCATCACCAGCCTGGGTTCGAGCCTGGCCCTGGATGGCACGCGGCACTCCGCTATTTCGCAAATCGTCTCCGCTTTAAGCGTGGCGCGGTGACTAGCAGGCAGATAGAGGCTGTAGGGAAGTCCCTCGAATACATTGGCCCTGGCTCCGATCGCATGCTCGCCCGCACCCCAGTTGGCAATACATTGTCCGCCCAGCAATACGAGAGCCGTTTCCTCGTCAGCGGAAGCTAGCTCCAATCGTTGCCCCGGCAGCAACCGGGTCGCCGCGAAACTCATCCACTCCCAGCCGGCTTGCTCCCGGGTGAATCCCACCATTTCGCCCGCCTGATCCGAAGGCAGATTCCCGGCGCGCACCACGCTATCCTGTTGCATTCGCTGCTCCTCCTCCTCGGGCTTCGGGGATCATGCCACACTTCCTGGGCGTTCCCGCGTCCGGGCGAGGGTCGTGCTGGGACCCAGACTAACCGCTTAGTGAATAATATAAGCAGCTTGGCCTCCCCCGCCATGCCCGCCGCGAATTTCTTTCATATCTTTCGGCCTGCGCCTGGGTAAACCGGCGCGAGGCCCATAAGGGCTTAGGAATTCTTCTTGAACGTGGGCGAAATAGTTTAGATTGAAATTCTCGATCCCTTTCAATGCCAACTTCTTCTGTCGAGCCAGACAAGTCCGTCACGGTAGTCCTACCCAAGAAGTTCGGCATGCTCAATGCCATCTCCATCAACATGTCCAACATGGTGGGAACCGGACCTTTTATCACCGTGCCGGCCATTCTGGCCACCATGGGGGGGCCGCAAGCCTTGGTGTGCTGGTTCCTGGGAGCGGTCATCGCCATCGCGGATGGCCTGGTGTTTGCCGAGCTGGGCACTACCTTCCCCAGCTCCGGTGGCTCCTATAACTATCTCCGCGAGTGCTTCGGCCGGGAGGGCCTGGGACGCTTGATGGCGTGGCTCTTTGTCTGGCAGTTCCTGTTTAGCGGGACCCTGGAGATTGCCACCGGCAACGTGGGGATGGCGCTCTACACCGGCTTCGTGTTCAAAGGCCTGGTCACCCGGCCCTGGGCCATGCGCTTGCTCGCTGCAAGCTTCTCCGTCATTGCCACCATCCTGCTCTATCGCAAGATTCGCGACATTGCCCGCATCATGCTGGTGCTTTGGTCCGGGCTGTTATTGACCAGCCTATGGGTGGTGGTCGAAGGCATACTGCACTTGCAGACGCGCCTGTTGTTCGACTTCCCCCCGGCGGCCTTTCACCTGAACCTGGCGTTCCTGCTGGGCCTGGGCAATGGAAGCATGCTGGTAATGTTCAACTTCCTCGGGTATTACAACATCTGCCACTTGGCGGAGGAGGTTCGTGCGCCGGAGCGGGTGATTCCCCGGGCCATCATTGGATCGATCCTGCTTGTTCTGGTCCTCGACCTGGCAATCTCCGTCTCGTTCACCGGCGCCTTGCCGTGGCGGGAGATGATCCAGCCCGGCACCTTGATCTATGACGCCGTCGGCTCGGTCTTCATGCAACGGGTAGCTGGCTTCTGGGCCTCGCAGGGGTTGACTTTCATGGTCCTGGTCACCGCCTTCGCCTCGGTCTACTCCATGATCCTGGGCTATTCGCGTATCCCCTACCGGGCAGCTCTCGACGGTACATTCTTCCGCTACTTCGGCAAGACCCACCCCAGCAAGGACTTTCCCCATCGGTCTTTGCTGCTGGTCGGCGTCCTGTCGGCCATCGCCAGCCTGTTCGACCTGGTGCAGATCATCACCGCCCTGATTCTGGCTCGAATTCTGGTGATGTTTGTAGGCCAGATCATCGGGCTTCTGCTACTAAGAAAACGCCACCCCGAGGCTCCGCGCCCCTTCCGCATGTGGCTTTATCCCCTGCCCGCACTCTTCGCCATGGTCTGCTGGCTCTACATCTTCTCGGTGCAAGCCTTCGAGCCACAGGGCTGGAAATACATGCTTTATGTGCTGGCGGTCATCCTGAGCGGGACCGGTATCTTTCTGATCCTCGCGCACCGGCAACGGTACTGGCCCTTTGCAGTCCGCGAGAACCCCACGGTCTGACCCGTATCCGGGTTTACACCTGGGTCTACAACCTATGGTGAAACCGCCGTCGTCCACCGGAGCACAAGCTTGATACCCCTTCCAGGTATTAGTTTCACCCTTAAGGTCGTATTTTCTACCGCATCCCCGCGTGACAAGATCGTCACCAATATGAGAGTCAACATCCGAGCCCGCCTACCCCAACAGAACGGTAGTGATTTCCGCACTCTTCCCGTGGCCGTCACTATAGAGACAGCGCGTGGTCTCAAGGCCAACTATCAGCACGCAACCACAGCCGCCGAACTGCTGTTGCTCCTGGACAAGCGGACCGACCTCAATGCCGCTGTTCTTGACAGGTTTCGGGAAGAACTGAAGTTCACCCATGCAGCCAAGCTGAGCAACATCGAGATGAGCGAAGAGGTTCTGGACGATATTGGCTTCTTTGTGTAGCCGCACGGTAGCGTGAAAAATTGTGATGGCGCAATTGCTCTAGTTGCCAAGGTTCTCATTCCTCTCGCCGCCAAAGGTCAACCAGCCTTTGGCGGCGAGAGTCATTTCTGGGCATTTCGCTGGTTGCTATATCCTTTGCAGAGCACTTGAAGCGAGCAACGGGATAACGGGATGACCAGCACAATTACCGCGCGACGTCTGCTGCGTGGGAATGAAATCCTCGACCATCCGCGCATCATCATTGATGACGGGCACATCACCTCGATCCTTAGCGGCGAGACCGGCGATTCCGTTTATTCCTATCCAGAAGCCATGCTGGTACCCGCTTATCTCAATATTCATGTCCATGGTTCCGCGGGCTTCGACGTAATGGAGGGCACGCCAAAGGCGCTGCACGCAATCGGAGCTTCCCTTGCCGGGCACGGCGTGGGGGCATACTACCCCACAACGGTCACCTCCTCCACCGAGGAGACCTTGCGCGCCCTGGACATGATAGCCGCCGTCATCGAGAGAGAGCCGTCAACCGACGGCGCAGTTCCGCTGGGCATTCATCTCGAGGGGCCGTTTCTTTCCCCGGCCAAGCGCGGCGTACACCCGGTTGCCCAACTAGTGCAACCATCGATTGCGTTGTTTGACCGGTTCTGGCAAGCGGCCCGTGGGCTTATCCGCATCATGACCATTGCGCCCGAACTGCCCGCCGCGCTGGAACTGATTGAGCACGCCAGTAGCCTGGGCGTGGTGTGCAGTCTGGGTCACAGCGACGGCACGCTTGTCCAGGCCGAGGCTGGGTTCCACGCCGGCGCGCGCAGCGCCACCCACACTTTCAATGCCATGCGCAGTCTCGACCATCGCGATCCGGGCATCGCAGCCTACGTTTTAGATAACGAAGCGCTTTTCGCTGAAATCATCTGCGATGGCATCCACGTTGATCCCGCCATGATCCGCCTGTTCTTCAAAGCCAAGGGACCGGAAAGGTCTATTCTGATCACCGACGGCATGGCCGCCACTGGCATGCCCGACGGAAAGTACAAGCTCGGCGACCTGAACGTGGACGTCGCCAATGGCCGTTGCACCTCAGGCGGAGCCTTGGCGGGCAGCGTCTTAACCATGGACCAGGCTGTGCGCAACTTCTCCGTGTTCACCGGCGCTACGCTTGCGACCGGCGCCCGGTTAGCCGCGCGTAACCCCGCTGCCCTTATGGGGCTTGAGCAGCATTGGGGCTGTCTCGAAGAAGGTCGCGAGGCGAATCTCGTGGTCTTGTCGCCGGGAGGTCGAATCCTGCAATCTTTTCGCGCTGGGCGCCCGCTTTTGGGATGACAAGCCAGGGAAGCTCCGGCACGCCGAAGCATGGAAAGACGTACCTCAGGGGCTACTCCGATTTGCAAATCCAGCCCCGAAGGGGCGACCTGAACTAGCCCCAGCCCAGTTCTCACACACTCTCTAAAGTCCACGATAGTTCCCGGGCGGTTATGCCGGGGACAATGCTCGGTGCGACCAACTCAGGACTTAGGCGCTTCCCATCCCAGTGCGTCCGCGAGCTGGCCGGCCAGACGCAATGGATCGAAGGGCTTGAGCAAAATGCCGGCAACCGGCAAATGCGAGAGAGAGCCATTGTGGACGGCTTGTACCTTTGCCGTCAGTAACACAATAGGGATGTGGCTGGTGGCGCGGGCCGCCCTGAGCTTGGCCAACATGGCGGGGCCATCCATCGCCGGCATCATCACGTCGAGTAGGATGGCGTCCGGCTGTTGCTGCGTTGCGCGTTCAATTGCCTGCGCTCCACAGTAGGCCTCGACCACGTCCCATCCTGCAATGGTCTGCAGGCTTTGCGCCACTGCGTGCCTTGCCGCGTCATCGTCATCCACAACCAGAATGCGCCGTTTCACAGTCACTCTCCGGTAGGGATCCGGCACAGATGGTAGCGTAATTGCCTGAAATCGGAACTTCCACTTTCAGGCAATTACCATCGTTCCACACCCACTCTTCCTTCTCATTACGCCATTCGTAGCGGCTTCACGCCTCCATCCTCGTCGTCATCCTCTTCTTCGTCCTCGTCATCCTCCTCGTCTTCGTCCTCATCGTAATCGTCCTCTAAATCGTCTTCGTCTTCCTCCTCGTCCAGATCTTCGATTTCCTCATCATCGTCGTCTTCCTCATCCTCTTCCTCGTCCAGATCGTCCAGGGACTTGAGAAGTTCGAGGGAAAGAGGAGATTCGGGAAACAGCTCCGAACCGTCGACCGTTGAAATGGCGGCAATGTAGCTGGCATAGCCTTCGATTGTGGGGGTGGGTATTGGGGACATTCGCACGATTTCTCTTCTCCTATGCCTTTGAATGTACATGGGGCATGCCTGCGCCCGTTTGCTGCTCGCTTGGATGCCGCCGGAAGACTTTGGTGGTCGGTACAAGCGGGCAAATTTCCTGATTATTAGACTAGCGTCTGCGGCCCCAGGCTTGTGGTAGTTTTCTTAACATCGGCCCGGTGGTCCTGGCTCGTGCAACCAACCTCGGGAGCTGGAGCATTTTCACTTCCACTCTGCGTTGGCAAGCGCGGCTTTAAAGCCGCGAAGATTCGTTGCACGATCAACACCAGAAGTGAAACTGCTTTATCGCGAAAGGCGCGTTTATGCCCGAACCAATCCCAGGCACTGCTCTGCTGCTGATTGACGATTCCCGCCAGGAAGAGATCAATGTTTCGCACACGCCCTTCACCATCGGACGGCTACAAGACCGCGACCTGGTGCTGTCGCACGCCTTTATCTCCCGTGACCACGCCGCCATCCTGTATGAGAAGGGCCAGTTTCACGTAATGGACTGCGGCAGCCGCCACGGCACCTTTCTCAACGCCCAGCCGCTGATCGACCGCCAAACGTTGAAACCGGGAGACGAGATCCGCCTGGGCTCGCTGAACGGCCCCTCGCTGCGGTTCGGCCCTCCGAAGGAAAGCACCTCAACCATTCACAAGCTGCTGGACGAGTTGCATGCCATCTCGACCCCCACTTCAGACCTGGAGAAACTGAGCTGGTTCCTGAGCGCGGCGCAACGCTTGAATACCCTGGGAGCGGTCAACGAGATCCTGGCGACACTGGTGGAAGCGACCCTCGAGCTGACCCAGGTGGAACGAGGCTACGTGTTTCTCAGGGATGAGAAGGGAAAGCTGACGCTGGCCGCTGGGCGAAGCCTCAAGGGCGATCGCCTGGAAGACGATTCCACCATCTCGCACGGCGCCATCGCGCAGGCGTGCAAAGCCTCGAAGTTCATCATCACCGACACCTTGTCAGCGGAGGCCAACTCGCGCACCGAAAGCATGGTGCAGCAGAGCATCCGCATGGTGTATTGCATTCCCCTGCGCAAGCGCTCGGCGGGCACCGAGTTCCATGAGAAAGACATCCTGGGAGTTCTCTACCTGGATAGCCGTCTGCAAGCCGGCAAACTGAGCCAGGTGGACAACGATCTTCTGGAGACGATCTCTACTGAAGCCGCTGCTCTGGTAGAAAACGCCTTTCTTGCCCAGGCAGAGGAATCGGCGCGGCGGTACCGGGAAGAACTGAACATCGCTGCCGCCATCCAGCAGGGGTTGATGGAGTTCGCCATACCCAACCTGCCCTACGCCAAGGTACACGCGCGCAGCGTTGCCTGTAAGGAGGTCGGCGGCGACTTCTACGACGTAATTGCCACCAAGGACGGTCTTTATATCGTGATCGCCGACATCTCCGGCAAGGGGGTATCGGCGGCTATCCTTGCCTCCACGCTGCAGGGCCTGCTGTACGGACTGCTGCTTGCCGGCCAGCCGCTGGCGGACATCGCCGAAGTGGCCAATCGCTACATCTGCGAGAAGAATGTGCAGAAATATGCCACCATGATCCTGGTTAAACTCGACCCCGACGGCACTTTCGAGTATGTCAACTGTGGGCATGTACAGCCGCTATTGGCGAATGGCCAAGGGGTCAAGCGGCTGGAAAATGCCAACATGGTCGTAGGCCTGATTGAAGAGGCTACCTTCCGTTCCGAACGTCTTCATCTCAAGGCCGGCGACCGCATCATCCTGGCCACCGACGGCGTTACCGAGGCGGAAAGCACGACCGGTGAGTTTTTTGGCGAGGAGCGGTTGGAAGCCGCGCTTGAAGGTTCCACCATCGAGGGCGTTCTGAACAAGGTGGAAGTCTTCATGAACGGCGCGCCGCCGAACGATGACTTTACGATGATGGAAGTCCTTTATAGCGCCTGAAGGCTTTAAGCGCCCACTGGGCGGCCCAGTAGCCGCACATCCCATGGACACCGCCGCCCGGGGGCGTCGAGGACGAGCACAGGTACAAGCTGCGGATGGGAGTAGCGTACTGGCGCCAGGTCGGCCGGAAAAAGAACTGCAAGCCGGAGACGGAACCGCCGTTAATGTCTCCTCCCACCAGGTTTTCATTCCAGGCCTGCATGGCCCCCGTACCAGAGGCCGCCCGGCCCAGGATGCACTCGCGAAAGCCCGGAGCGAAGCGTTCCACCTGAGATTCAATCGCATCGAGCGCTGAGCCTGACCAGCCATTCGGCACGTGGCAGTAGGCCCAGGCCACATGCTTGCCTGCAGGCGCCCGGGTGGGGTCGAAAAGCGTCGGTTGGGAGAGCAGGACAAAGGGGCGTTCGGTTATCCTCCCGTGCGCGGGCGCCTCCTCTGAAGCCGCGGTCTCGTCGAAGGTCCCGCCCAGGTGAACGGTGCCGGCCCGCAGGCACTCTTTGGCACGCCACGGAATCGGCTGGCTCAGCGCCCAGTCCACTTTGAAGACACCAGGGCCGCATCGGTAGCGCTGCAGTTGCCGGCGGAATGGCAGCGGGATTTCCCGGCCGCCCAAACTCAGCAGCTGGCTTGGGGTGATGTCCAACAGAGTCAGTTCCGGAGCCCCGAGTTCCTGGAGAGAGCGCACCCGAGCGTTGGTGGTCACTGCACCACCAGCCTGCTTGAGGCAGGTCACCAAGGCATCCGCGATGGATTGCGCCCCACCTTGAGGGATCGGCCAACCTACGGCGTGGCCAGTAACCCCCATCACCAGCCCAAAGGCGGCAGAGAGCGGGGACTGGAGGGGGAGAAACGAATGGGCCGCAAGACCCGCGAAGAGAGCGCGCGCCCGGGCTCCCTTGAAATAGTGATCGGCGATAGCGCGCGCGGAGCGCAGTCCCAACAGACCGAATCGAGCCATAGCTAGGGGGTGGCGGGGCCAGCCGATGGGCTTGAGCAAGTCGTGGCGCAGCCCATCCCAACTAACCAGCAGTGGGGAATATAAGCGGCGGTAAGCCGCCGCGTCGGGACCCAGCTGGTTGGACGTCTCTCCAACATCACGCTCCAGCATGACGGCGGTTCCATCATCCAGGGGATGCGCCAATTCCGCCGGAGGCCACACCCAGCGTAATCCGGCTTCGACCAGCGGCAGTGAAGAAAAGAAAGGCGAAGTCACGGCCATGGGATGAACCGCGGATCCTAAATCGTGCACGAAGCCCGGCAACGTGAGTTCGGCCGAGCGCGCGGCGCCGCCGGCGACGGAAGCCGCTTCCCGCACATCCACGGTGAAGCCAGCCCGCGCCAGGACAATGGCGGCGGCCAAGCCATTAGGACCTGCTCCGACGATGGTGGCCGTGGGCGGCACAGATCACCCCGCAATTTATGCTAACGCGCAGAATGAAACTAATCGGCGGGGCGACGAATCTTAGCAAGTATGACAACTTTGCAGAGAGAAACCACGGGAACATTCGCGCTGGGTGGGGACCTCACCATCAACCGGCTTGGATATGGCGCCATGCGCATCACCGGCCCTGGAATCTGGGGTGAACCCAAGGACCGTGATGAAGCACGCAAAGTGTTGCAGCGCGCGGTTGAGCTCGGCGTCAACTTCATCGACACCGCGGACTCGTACGGCCCTGAGGTCAGCGAAAACATTATTGCTGAGGCTCTTTATCCCTATCCCAAGGATCTGGTCATTGCGACGAAGGGCGGTTTCACCCGCTCGGGTCCTGACAAGTGGGAGGCGGTTGGCCGGCCGGAATATCTGCGGCAATGCGTCGAAATGAGCCTACGCCGCCTGAAAGTAGAGCGCATTGATCTTTATCAGCTGCATCGAATTGACCCGAAAGTGCCGGTAGCAGAGAGCCTCGGCGCCCTCAAGGATTTCCAAAAAGCCGGCAAGATCCGGCATATCGGCCTGTCGGAGGTTTCGGCGGCGGAAAGCGATCAGGCCGGCAAGACGGTCAAAATCGTGAGCATACAGAACCAATACAACCTGAGCGATCGCCGCCATGAAAAAGTGCTTGCCTATTGTGAGAAGCATAACCTGGCGTTCATTCCGTGGTTTCCGGTGGCATCGGGTAAACTGGCGCAGCCCGGCGGCCCCCTCGACGCGATTGCTAAAAATCATCAGGCGACCGTCGCGCAGCTATCCCTCGCATGGCTTCTGCACCACTCCCCTGTGATGATCCCAATACCCGGCACCTCCTCGGTCAAGCATTTGGAAGAGAACATGGCCGCGGGGAAGCTACAGCTCTCTCCGGAAGAGTGGATGGCCATCGAAAGCGCGGCCGAGAAAAAAGCGCTGAAGTAGGGTTTTAACCGCAGGTCCCTCCACTACGCTGCGCTCCGGTCGGGATGACAATTCTGTTGCAAAGCAGCAGCTGTCTTAAACAACCATCGATTTCAAGATAATTTGTCATCCCGACCGGAGCGTACCCGGATTTCCTGCCACGCAGCACTGGACGAGCCAGCGTGTGCGCCTTTCCGTAGAGAAAGGCGCATGAAGTTTGCCGAAGCCACCAAATTCCACAGGAAATCCGGGGGAGCGTAGTGGAGGGACCTGCGGTTAATGCGATTTGTGAAGCATATCCCAACACGGCTCAGGGCTTTGAGGTTGAAGCGACACGCAAGAGCGTCTGGGTGATGCGAACGGCGGCGCGAACCGAGCCGCTCAGTGAGCCCGCAACCTTGCTGACACCGCCCGCGCGTTTGCGATAGCTCACCGGGACTTCCCGGATGCGCAGACCCACCTGCGCCGCTCGCATTTGCATCTCCAGATTCCACCCATAGGTTTCTTCGCGCATCGGCAAGCGGCTCAACGCCTCTCGCGTGATCGCGCGAAACGGCCCCATATCGGTGTAGGAAACCCGGTAGAGCATCCGCAGTAGAAATCCCGCGAGCCAGCCGGCAAAGATTTGGGAGATCAGCATGCTGCCAGGCTCGCGCTTGCCTCCCATGCGGGAGCCGATTACAAAATCACAACTGCCGGCCACGATCGGTTCCAGCAGCTGCCACATCTCAGCCGGTACATCGCTCCCGTCGCCATCCATGAAGACCAAGATATCGCCGGCGGCGGCAGCAGCCCCTGCCGCGCATGCTCGGCCATATCCGCGCTGCGGAGCGTCCACCACCCTGGCGCCGGCCGCCTGCGCCTCGGCCGCGGTAGCATCGGTGCTGCCATTGTCCACAACGATGCACTCCTGGATAAGGTCCCAGGGCATCTCCCGGACCACAGCAGCGATATTCTCCGCCTCGTTCAACGCGGGAATTACAACCGAAACCGGCAAAATCAGAGGCTCCAGCGTAACCCGCAATTGGAGCAGGCCGGCGGCGGTTGCGGGCTCAGCAGCGCGCGGCGAAATTCCTGGTACTTCTCACCGTTCCAGATCTCGCGCATAGTCTGCTGCGTGGCATTGCCTAAAGTGAAGCTGTCGTATCCGCGCATGGAAAACGGAGCAATGCAACAGGGAAGCGCCTGTCCGTTAGCGGTGATGTACATCAGGCTCCAGGGACGGCGGCACAGCGACCACGGGCTGTCGTCCTTCCGCTTCTTGATGCTGACCTGCGGTTCGGTGGCGCCCGACGCACTAAAGAGCACTCCCAGCTCCCGGGCGACGGCTTCCGCACGTTGCAGAATCTCTTCTTCCTGGCGTGAGGTGTGTTCAAACAACGCCGATTCCGGACGGGCCAGTCCCTGCCCTTCGGGCAGATACACCAGTCTTTGCAAATAGACCTCCATCACACCCAGGCGATGTGCCAGGCGGATAAAGGCTTCCAACTGCGCCAAGGTCTCCCGCAAGCCGGTAAGCCAAAGCGATACCCGCGGCAATTGCGTCTGGTTACTGCGTTGCATGGCGACGAAATTGCCCACGTTGGTCACGATGCGATCGAACATGTCTTTGCCGCGCACCATCTGGAAGACAGAAGACTCGGCCGCGTCGAGCGAGACCCGCAATTCGTCCAGCCCGGCGTCCATCAGCGCCTGCCCGTTGGCCTTGGTCAACAAGGTTCCATTGGTGTTGAAGAGCACGTAGACTCCACGATCTTTCAAATAGCGGATCATGCGCGGCAGCTCCTTCACCAGCATCGGCTCACCCACCCCGTGCAGCACCACGCGCGCAATCTTCGGATACTGATCGATGATCCTGGTAAACAATGCCCAAGACATATCCGCCTCGGGCTCCAACTCTTCAAAGGTGCGCGGGCAGGTAGTACACAGCAGGTTGCAGCGATTGGTCGTCTCCAGGTAAAGGCAGACCGGATCCGCCTCCATGATCACTGACAGCTGGTCTTCCGGCTTTTCGAAGTAGCGCCGCTGCGGTACTTCGGCAAGACTACCGATCTTGTTTCCGCCAACGCTCATGAGTTCCTCGCAGATGAGTAATACGTTGCCATGCACCACAAGGCAAGCAGGCCGGTGGTGGCGTAAAGCCATTCAAACATGTAGTACATCGCCGGCCCTGGATTAGCAAGCTGGGTGGTGTAGAGGTAGAAGCAGGCGGTAACGAAGTAGAGCATGGGCACGTAAGGGATCATGCTCACAAAAGGCAGCAGCCACAGGTAGTACCACGGGTAGTGCGAAGAAAAAAGCAGCATCAAAACCGCCGCAATTGCGAAGGAAAAGCGAATCGCAGCCAACCCGCCGGTTTCCCTCTTAAGCCACGCCCAGAGCACTAACCCCCCCAGCAATATAGCGGCAAAGCCAAAGAACGCGGCCGTAGGAAGTCCCTCCCAGTGCAAACCATGGCGGGCCAGCGTCAGCAGAAAGTAGCGGCTCCCTGATTCCAGCCCCTCCTCCTTGGCATAGTCGGGCAGAAACCCGAAGACGTGCCGGCCCACGCTCAGGTAGCAGGCATACCCCGCAGCAACTACGGCCGCCAGCGAGACCGGCATCTTCCATCCCCGCCGGTATAGGGCTGGGAAAAGAATGATCGGGTAGAGCTTGACCAAAGTCGCTGCGGCCAGGGCCACTCCGGTCGCCACCGGCCTGTGGCGGAGATAGAAAAGCAACGCGAGCACGATCAAGGGGACTGCCGCACCATCCACATGCCCGCTGCTGGCCACCTCCCAGAAGAGCAGCGGATGCCAGGCATAAATCAACACTTGCTCCCGGCGTAACCCTAAGACCTGCAAAAGCCTGACCAGGGGCCAGATGGTGAGCGCCTCAACCCCCACCATTCCCGCCTTCATCCACCGCACCGATTCGCCGATTCGGGTGATCAACAGGAAAAGCATCTGGGCGCCGGGAGGATAGGCGGTATGCGCGTAGTCTCGCCGATTGATGTGCGGGTAGATAGCGGAATCGCGAAGGAACGCCAGATGATCATCGGCGGGAATGTAACGATACGGATTGATGCCCGCCGCTTGCACCCGCCCGTCCCACACGTAGCGAAAGATATCCGTGGAGAGGAATGGAGGCGAAAAGATGCACACCAACCTGCAGGCGGCCGCGCAGGCAATAATGATCAGCAAGGTCCAGCGGTTCACCGGATAGTTGAGCACAACCCACACTGCCACCAGGTAAAGCAGCGCCTGGTACATCGCGACCAGGCCGAAACCAATGACGAAATGATGAATCTCGTTCACTCCCTGGCGGCAGAAGAGCACCAGAGCCAAGCCAAGCAGGGCCAGCGCAGTGTTGGTGATCCATGGCCTACGGGCAGGGAGACGCAGGCTCAACATGCGCGGTTCGCCGTGATGGAGTCGAGGTACGCGCGCGTGTGTTTCGCATCGTAGCCTGCGCTTGCCTCGCCCAGTTCAATGCGCAGGCGTTCCAGAGTGGCCGCATCGTCCACGTCGTACCAGGCAGGCAGCAGTTCGGCGTCGAGACCAATTTCCCTGGCTCGCTCCAGGGTTTGTGCAAGCACGCGCTCCGTGCTCCAGTCGATCTGCTCAAAGAGCCGGCGGTACATGCGTTTCACGCCGATAAGGTAGTAGCCGCCGTCATCGGAGCCGCCCAACACCACGCGATCCCCCGGACGCGAGAGCCACTCGACCGCCTGCAACAGGGCTGCCTGAGGCATGGTGGGACTATCGGAATCAATCAGGCACACCGCGCTGAACTCACAGGCAAATAGATCCTCGCAGGCGTGTATAAGACGCTCTCCGAATCCATCGCCACGTTGCCCGAGAAGCAGGAAGCCAGGGGGGAGAAGGTCGTCGAAAGCCGTCTCGTCTCCCACTGGGGTATAGACCACGATCCCGGCGCTGTTGCTGCCTTCCGTTACCTGATGAATGTTTTCCGTGGTGTCCCGGATAAAACAGATGTTAAGTTGCGCAGCCTGATCGGGCGTCAACGGGGGTGAAAGCCGCGTCTTTACCTTGCCTGGGCGCGGAGCCTTTGCCATCACCGCCAGGGCACAGCAGCCCCCGCCGGCGCCTGCCGGCTCTCCAGGTTGCAAGATCTTGTAGGGCAAGAATTCTCCGTAACTGTTGGTGGCGGGCGTCAGCAACTCCGGTCGCACACCGCGTACTGATACCAGCTATCCTGCCACAAGCTGACGCTGCTCCAGGGTTGAGAGCCGACCAGGGACCGAAATTCCTGATGGTTGAGCACTGCCGCCCGCCCGGGCTCATGGAACCGGGTACTGGAGTCCCCCATCAGGCGGGCGAAAAGCCACATGCATGAAAGTGGAAGCGCGGCACGTAAGGCCGAGGTGGGCTCGGCGATGAAGCAGCGACCGCCCGGCCGCAAGGCCGAAAATATCTGCTGCAACGCCTGCGGGCGATCCCTCACTACCATCAGGAACCGCGAGGCGATGATCGCATCCACCGGCGCAAAGGACTCCGAGAGGGCAAGAACATTTGCTTTGATGAAATTGCAGTTCTTCAACTGCCTCACATACGCCCGGTCTTTGGCACGAGAGAGCAATCGCTCGGAAAGGTCGACGCCCGTAATCTGAATTTCAGGGTAGCGTTGTGCAAGACTGCAGGAATAGAAGCCGGGGCCACAGGCTATTTCGAGAAGGTGGGTTTCTGGACTAGGTTCGGCGCCGGGCCAAAGCGCGTGGGAGATTGCTGCGGTGTGATCGCGAAACAGATGCTCGCGACAGAATGCGTAAAACCATGAACATCGTTCGAACAGGCTTTCCGGGCCTCCGGGAAGAGGCCCAGGGTACTTTATTTCCGCGTTCTCAATGGCCATCGTTTGAGTCCGGTTCTCTCGAACATCGTCTCTCTGGTGCCGCGTTGGTGTGGAGGCTCACACCCGCATCATACCCCGGCGGCAGATCCGACGGGATCTGTCCATTTTGATGCCATTGAACGAACTGCTATTCCTGCAGATACCACGGAATATTCAGTACCACAATTCCTTGATTGCCCTTAACCAGCAGCAGCAGCTTCAGCAGCTGCGCCCGCTGGTTGTGCATCACGTATTCCCACCAGTGCCGTACCACCAGCTCCGGTACCACTACCGCAATCGTGCGGCCCTTTTGCTCCTGCTCCATCTTCAACACATACTCGACCAGCGGCGAGATGATGACACGGTAGGGAGATTGCAAGATGACGAGCTCGGGCACCGGCAGTCCCGCCGCCCGAACCGGCGCAACCACATTGCGTTGCCAGGAAGCGTCGACCTCTTCGTGCTCTCCGCAGTCTATGTGCACCGCCCGTACATCGTGAGAGAGGGCGAGCGCAAAGCGTATTCCTTTTTCCGTAATCCGGCTCCAGCGGTCGAGGGGCAGGATCACGAAAAGAGGCTTGAAGTCGGTCAGATCGAGCGGCGAATCATCCTCGGTTTGCGAGTTCACCCGGACGTAGTGACGCTTGACCATGCTCATCAACAAAATCAGCGCCGGGATCAGCAGCGAGGTAAGCCACGCGCCGGCCGCGAACTTGGCCACCAACACTACCAGCAAGGTCAAACCGGTGGCGGTAGCCCCTACTCCGTTCACCAGCATCTTCCACAGCCAGCCGGGTCCGCCCTTGCGCTTCCAGTGCATCACCATCCCGGCTTGGGAGAGCGTAAACGCCAGGAAGGCCCCGATGGCATACAGGGGAATGAGCCGGTCAGTGACCCCGCCGAAAAGGATCAGCAGCGCGCCAGTGAGGAAGACCAACCAATAGACTCCAGCGGAGTACAACAGACGGCGGCCGCGGTCGGTAAAGAGATGGGGCAGAAAGTCATTTTTGGCTACCGCCCGGGTGAGTCTGGGGAAATCTGCAAAGGCAGTATTGGCGGAGAGCGAGAGCACCAGCAGAATGGACCCGATCGTTACGTAGTAGAAGATTCCCCGTCCCGCCACTGCCGTGGTCAGCTGCGATAGCACGCTCTCGTAGGCAGAGCCCTCCGGGTCGGTGGCGCCGATTCCATAGGCTCGGCACATAAAGGCAATGCCCAGCAACAGGACGATGAGCAACGCGATGATGATGGTCAGCGTGCGCCTGGCGTTAGCGGTGGTCGGCTCGCGGAAGGCCATCACTCCATTGCTCACGGCCTCTACGCCGGTCATGGCCGTGCAGCCACTGGCGAAGACTTTAGCCAGCAGCCAAAGTGTCAGCGTGGTTGTGGCCGGGGGCAAATGGGGCACCGCCATCACCGGTACGGGATGGCCTCCAGTCACCACGACATGGAAGATCCCCAGGACAATAACGATCAGCAGGCAGCCCACGAACAGATAGGTGGGGATGAGGAAGGCAACGCCGGTGGCGCGCACGCCGCGAATATTCACGAAGGAGAGGAGGACGAGAATCAGCAGGCAAATGCCGAGGGTATGCGGCTGCAGGCGAGGCAGGGCAGAAACCAGCGCACCCACGCCGGCCGAGATGCCCACCGCTGCAGTAAGGACATAGTCGATCATCAATGCGGCGGCTGCGAGCAATCCGGCGTGATCGCCCAGGTTCTCCGATGCCACAGTGTAGGAGCCGCCACCACGGGGATAGGCTTCGATGGTTTGGCAGTAGGAGAAATAGACGATGATCAACAGCACCACGATGGCGGTAACCACCGGCAGAATGTAATGGAGGCCCAGCATCCCCAGCGGGATCAGCAGCGTGAGCGCAGCCTCCGGGCCGTACGCCGCCGAGCTGAGGGCGTCCAGTCCAAAAATGGGGATGCCGGCGGAGGGCCCGATCTGTTCGCCGCTCTCTTCCCAGTTGGCCAGGGGGCGGCCCATAAGTATGTCGAGTATCGACATTTGACTATTGTGCTACAGCCATGTGAACGACCCGTTAGGGGTGGGTAGAGCGGAAGCGATTGGCTCTCTCGAACTCGTCGCGCAGTTCCGGTGTCTTGAGGTTCTCGCGCAAGTGCGCGAGGCGCTGTTCAATGGCAAGGAGTGCCTCGGCAATGGCTTCTGCGTTGGTATGTGCGATGTCTCGCCACATGGAGTAGGGGCTTGCTCCCAGGCGCGTCATCTCCCGCAGGGCCCTGCCTCCAATGGCGCGCAGGTCGGGTGCATCGCCGAAGCGCTCTTCCAGCATGGCGCTCAACCCGGTAGACAGCAACTGGGGCAGATGGCTGACCCAGGCACAAATCTCATCGTGCCTGGCGGCCTGGATGTGCATGGTGCGGCAGCCAAAGCGCTGCACCCAGCCGATCCATTCCGCGGCCAGCGGATGGCCGTGAAACTCGGTAAACAACCACACTGCATGGGCAAAGAGCTGTGCGTCGGCATGCGCGGCGCCGCTTACCTCCTTGCCGGCCATGGGATGCCCGGGAAGATAACCGGCTTGGCCGTGACCGCCAAACAACGGTCGCGCGCGCTCGGCGATGGCCACTTTCACGCTGCCCACGTCCGTCACCAGTTGATGCGGCTGGAGCAGGGGCGCGAGCTTCTCCATCCAGTCTTCAATGGAGAACACGGGCCCGCTCAGGAGTATTAGATCGCCGGCGACGGCGGCGCCGATTGGATCGTCCGCGGCTCGGTCAATCGCCCCGCGATCCAGGGCGATCTGCAGCTGTAACGGATTACGGTCCCAGCCGACGATCTCTCCCGGAAATTGCGCGAAGCGGAGCGCCAGCCCAGCAGAAGCACCAATAAGACCTGTGCCTACGATCGTGATGCGTTGGATGGTCATTGCGGTACGTCGCAGGAAACGTAGACGGATGCTTCACGTTCTAAAGCCACGGTGATGGTTATGGTTATGGACGGCCTGAAGGCCGTCCCCTTCAAACTATTTTCATCCCCTTGCGTGGGCCTGCGGCCCATGACTCCTCCGGCCGGGATGATTCTGCTCCGATCAAAGCACGGGAATCTCGGATCTTATGCTCCGGCCGACAGCCGGGGCGATAATGCGCAGTTGGTCCATGAGCTTCTCAAACTGTTCCGGAAATAATGATTGTGCTCCATCGGAAAGCGCCTTGTCCGGGCTGGGATGCACTTCGATCAGCAACCCGTCACAGCCGGCGGCGACCGAGGCCCGGGCCATAGGAGCAACTTTGTCGCGCCGCCCGGTGCCGTGCGAGGGATCGGCCAGCATAGGCAGATGCGAGAGCTTCTTGATCACCGGTATCGCTGAGATATCCATAGTGTTACGCGTATAGGTCTCGAAGGTGCGAATACCCCGCTCGCAGAGCATCACATCGTAATTGCCACCCGCCAGAATGTACTCTGCCGACAACAGCAGCTCTTCCAGGGTAGCGGCGATACCGCGCTTTAGCAGGACAGGCTTGCGCACCACGCCCAGCTCACGCAGCAGGTTAAAGTTCTGCATGTTGCGAGCGCCCACCTGCAAAACATCCACATAGGGAACCATCAAGTCGATTTGCGAGATCTCCATCACCTCGCTGACGATCAGCAGGCCCGTCCGATCACCCACTTCCTTCAACAACTTCAACCCTTCCAACCCCAGGCCCTGGAAGGAGTACGGAGAGCTTCGCGGTTTAAACGCTCCTCCGCGAAGAAACGAAGCGCCGGCAGACTTGACCTGCTCGGCGACGGTAAAGATCTGCTCCCGCGATTCCACTGAACAAGGGCCGGCCATGACCACGATCTCATCGCCGCCGACCACGACTCCATTGGCAAAACGAACGACAGTTCCCTCCGGCCTGAAGCCGCGGCCGGCCAGTTTGTAGGGAGACGAGATGCGTACCACCTCGGCAACCCCGGGCAGCAATTCGAAATCTTTGTGATCGAAATGAGAAGGCGTCCCTACGCCCGCCAAAACTGTCTGAATCGTTCCCGTAGTGCGGTGGACATTGAAGCCCACCATAACGAGGCGCTCGATCACTCCCTGGATCTCTTCCTCGCTCGCTTTTTCCTGCATGGCAACAATCATGGTTACTTTCCTGTCTCTCTCCGGCTTGCTTTGCGACGCCAGCTCATCCTTTTGCAGCGCCCGCATCACATCGATAATGCGCTCGTAAATGTGGGTTAGCTCGATATCCGGCAGCGGACCGTGGTTGGCTGCCCGAACATTCTCGAAGATCACGCGCTCACGGTTGGGCTCATATACCGGCAGCGAGGTGGAACGCTTTAACTTGCCGATCTCCTGCGCGGCCTGTGCCCGCGCGCTGATCAACGCCACGATTTGACGATCCAATTCATCGATCTTTTCTCGCCAGCCAACAATGTCCATGGTGCCCTTATCCTGAATGCCTGAACCGCAACTTGCCTCAATCCTTGAAGGAAAGCTGCAATCCTGGCCGGCGCCGTGCCCGGCCCGGCCTTCTCAATCAAGGAAACAATGGCGGTGCCAATCACTGCCGCATCGGCGAACTCGCCCACGGCGGCTACGTGTTCCGCAGTGGAGATGCCGAAACCCACGGCAATCGGCAAAGTGTGTAAAACGGCGCAAGCCGCTCCACCAGGCGGCGTGCATCCGAGGCCAGGTTCTGCTGCGCGCCGGTAATGCCTACGCGGGAGATGGCATAGACGAATCCCTCGAGAAACGCTGCGCGATCATCTTCAGCCGTTGATCGCTGCTGGTGGGCGCAGCAAGAAAAATGGGCATCAGCCCGGTGTGGTGCATTTCCGTCAGATACTCATCCGCCTCTTCCACGATCATGTCGGTGATCAAAACGCCATCCACGCCGCGACGTTGGCGGCATGGGCACAAAAGCGGCCCAGCCCGAAGCGCAAGACCGGGTTGAAATAGGAGAAGATCACCAAGCCGGCGCGGGGCCGCAGGGCGCGCAATTCCGCCGCCAGGGCGAGCACATCCCGCAGGCTTGTACCGCGGGCAAGGGCGCGCTCGCTGGCCCGCTGGATTACCGGACCATCGGCCACGGGATCGCTGAACGGTACCCCCAGCTCCAGCACTTCCGCCCCCGCGTCGATGGCCGCCAGGGCAACGTTGCGCGTGGTCGCCAGATCGGGATCGCCGGCCGTGAGGTAGATGACCAGGCCTGGCTTCAACCCAGGCTTGCTGTTGAATTCGATCGGCATTCGCTATGCTTCCGCCGGAACGCCGGCCAAGTGCAACTCCCGCGCCATGATGCCCATATCCTTGTCGCCGCGGCCGGAGAGATTCACTACCAGTATGTCATCCGCCGCGAGCTTGGGCGCCAGGCGGATACACTCGGCGACGGCATGCGCGCTCTCGAGCGCGGGCACAATGCCTTCCGTGCGCGCCAACCGCTCCGCCGCCTGCAGAGCCTCCTCATCGGAAGCGGAAACATACTCGGCGCGGCCGGAGTCGTGCAGGGCGGCATGCTCCGGCCCAACCGAAGCATAGTCCAGGCCGGCGGAGACGGAGTGGGTCAACGAGATCTGGCCGGCGTCATCCTGCAACACATAGGAGAAGGTGCCTTGCAACACCCCGGGGCTGCCGCCGCTGGAAGCGGGCGGCATGGCTGCCCAGCGCCTGACCGCGGCCGCCCGCCTCGACGCCGATCAGCCGCACATTTGGCTCGTCAATGAAGTCGTAGAATGCGCCGATCGCGTTGGAACCGCCGCCGACGCAGGCGATCACCGCGGTCGGCAGCCTGGATTCCTTCTCGAGAATCTGCTGCTTGATCTCCTGCCCGATCACGCGATGGAAGTCGCGCACCATGGTGGGGTAAGGATGCGCGCCGAGGACGCTGCCCAGCAGATAGTGCGTGGTGCGCACGTTGGTGACCCAATCGCGCATGGCTTCGTTGATGGCGTCTTTCAGCGTGCGCGAGCCGGAACTGACGCCGCGAACCTCGGCCCCCAGCAGGCGCATGCGGTAGACGTTGAGCTCCTGGCGGCGCATGTCCTCCTCGCCCATGTAGACGACGCACTCCATGCCGAAGAGGGCACAGACGGTGGCCGTGGCCACGCCGTGCTGGCCCGCGCCGGTTTCGGCGATGATGCGATGCTTGCCCATGCGGCGCGCCAGCAGGCCCTGGCCAAGGCAGTTGTTGATCTTGTGCGCGCCGGTGTGCAGCAGGTCCTCGCGCTTCAGATAAATCTTTGCGCCGCCCAGTTGCTCGGTCAGACGCGAGGCCAGGTAGAGCGGCGTCGGACGGCCCGCATAGTCCCCCAGCAGCAGATCAAGCTCGGCGTGAAAGACCGGGTCAGCCTGCGCTTCGGCATAGGCTTGCTCCAGCTCTTCCAGAGCGGCCATCAGCGTCTCCGGAACATAGCGCCCTCCATAGGCGCCAAAACGGCCGGCGAACGGTTTTGGTGACTGTGCTCACGTTGCCTCCTCTCACTTGCTCACGTTGCTAAAAATCTCTGCCGCCGCTTCCTGTGCGCAGCGGATGAACGCGCGGACCCGCTTAGGGTCCTTCTTGCCCGGCGCGCTTTCCACGCCGCTCACCACGTCGACTCCCCAGGGCCGCAGAGTCTGGATCGCCTGCCGCACGTTTTCCGGAGCCAGTCCGCCAGCCGCAATCAGTCGAAAATGCGGAGCGGCTCGCTGGAAGCTTGCCTGAGCGGCAAGCCAGTTGAACGTCGTCCCCGTACCCCCGACGGCTCGCGCTGTCGAGGAGTCCACCAACACCCCGTCCAGGGCATCGTTTCCGCCCAACTCCATCAGTTGCCGCTCAAATTCCAGGTCATGGTCTTTATAGTGCAACACGCCCAGGATGCCGATTTGCACCTGATGTCGCGCAAAATGTTCGCGCAGGCGAGCGGGCAGAAGGGCATCCGGCGAGCGATGGAGCTGCACCCCGGTTAAACCTGCGTTGCTGACAGTGGACACAATTTCATCGAAACCTGCGTGCACGAAGACTCCGTACTTCTCTACCTGCCGGGGGAGTCTTGCCGTGATTTCCCGTACCACGTCAACCTCGACCTGCCTGGGACTTGGAGCAAATACAAAGCCCACCGCATTCGCGCCACATTCCGCCGCAAAATACGCGTCTTCCAGGGTCGTGTTGCCGCAAATCTTGATCCACATGCTCAATTGCCCACGGGCGAGCGGTCCGCCGCGGCCAGAAGCAGGGCCTCGAGGGCAGTACCGGGATCAGGCCGCCTCATCAGCGACTCCCCAATAAGAAAGGCATGGAACCCCGCGGCGCGCAGGCGGACAAGGTCTTCGGCGCTCTCGATGCCGCTTTCGCTCACGCGAACCGCGCCTGCCGGCAGACGGGATGCCAGATCGAGCGAAACTTCGAGGCGGACGGCAAAGGTCCTGAGATCGCGGTTGTTGACTCCCACCGCATCGCAGCCGAGATTAAGGACACGGTCAAGCTCCTCAGCCGTATGCACCTCGCAGAGAACGTCCAGCTCCAGGGCATGTGCCTGCGCTGCCAGCTCGCGCAGCTGGAAATCGCTTAGAGCAGCGGCGATCAGCAGAATGGCGTCGGCCCGGTGGGCCCGCGCCTCCAACAGCTGGAATTCATCCACCACAAAGTCTTTCCGCAAGCAGGGTAGGTCGCAGGATTGCGAAGCCACCTCCAGATTGCGCAAACTTCCCTGAAAGAAATGCTCTTCCGTGAGCACAGAGAGGGCAGCGGCGCCTCCCGCCGCAACCGCCCCCGCCAGGGAAGCAACATCGAAGTCAGGGCGGATCAAGCCCCGCGAGGGTGACGCCTTTTTTAGCTCCGCGATCACCGCCGGCCCGTGTAAGGCCTTCTTCCGCAGCGCTCGGGCGAACCCCCGGGGCTGGTGGGCGTTTGCCGCCTGCTCGAGAACGCGACGCGAGGAGGCAGCCTTGCGTTCCTCCACCCCCCGTCGGGTAACTGCTAGGATCTTTGTAAGTTGACTATCCATCGCTGTTTGGCGTTCTCGCCCGAGCCTTCAGTATATGCCGCACCCCATCGCCGGCAGCGCTCCTCCCCGATGCCGGCATCCAATCGGTGACAAATGAACCATTTCCCACCACTCTGGATCGAGTCAGCTGAGGCGGCGGCGCTCTGGCGGCGGCTTTATTCCGCACCGCGCTCCGTGCTTATGCTGGACTACGACGGCACCCTCGCGCCCTTCCATGATGATCGTTTTGAGGCAACCCCCTACCCTGGGGTGGAGGATAGGCTCGCCCTCCTGTCCGGGCTTTCCCGGGTTCGCCTGGTGCTGATCACCGGCCGTTCCGCCCGCGACTTAAGGGACTTGCTCCCCTCCACCGTCACGGTCGAAATTTGGGGCAGCCATGGGCGGGAGCGGCTCAATGCCGATGGGGCTTATGAACTGGCCGCCCTTGATCCGTTGCAGCAGGACACGCTCCAAGAGGTAGGGCAGCAATTGTTAGGTCTCGGGTTTGCGGCAGCTTTGGAGATGAAGCCCGCCTCCCTGGCGGTCCACTGGCGGGGCCTGGAACCGCAAGCGAAGGAGCGGCTTTGCTCTCTTACCTTTTCCGTCTTCGGGCAAATTGCCCCGGCGAGCGGGTTGCAACTGCTGCCCTTTGACGGCGGTCTCGAGTTGCGTTCGACCGACCGCACCAAGGGGACGGCCGTGAGGCAAATCCTGGCTCAGGAACCGGCCACGATCCCGCTGGCCTACCTGGGCGACGATAATACGGATGAAGACGCCTTTGCCGAAGTGGGCAACCGGGGCGCCTCTATCCTGGTGCGCCCGGAGGTTCGCGAGTCGTCCGCCCGCTTTTGGTTACGCCCGCCGCAAGAGCTAATCGATTTCCTGGACTCCTGGATTCAAGCGACAACCGAGCCATTAGAAGACGCCACGATTGGGACAGCAGAGGCCGCTCCATGAGGCCGCAAAAGCTGGTACTGGTTTCCAATCGCATCCCCATTACGTTCACCACCGAGGGTGGAAAGCTTAAGGGAGTGCCCAGCAGCGGTGGACTGGTCAGTGCACTGGAGCCGCTGCTTAAGGATCACGGTGGCATCTGGGTCGGGTCGGGGGGAACCGAAGATACTCCGGAGATCCGGAAGATTCTTGAACAAGCGAGTGGGGATAGTCCCTACAAGTACGCCCCGCTCTTTCTGACCGAAGAGGAGCAGAGCAACTTTTATGAGGGCTTCTCCAACGAAATCGTTTGGCCGCTGTTTCACGACCTGCAGTCGCGCTGCAACTTCGATCCGCGGTATTGGGAGTTCTATGAGCGCGTCAATCACAAGTTTGCGGATGCTGTCGAGAACTCCTCGAAGCCGGATGACTTGATCTGGATCCACGACTATCAGCTCATGAAGGTAGGCAAGACTCTGCGCTGCCGGCGGCCCGGCGCGCGGCTGGCGTTCTTCCTGCACATTCCTTTCCCGTCCCCCGACATCTTTGCCAAACTTCCGTGGCGCCAGCAGATCCTCGAAGACCTTCTGGCGCACGATCTGATCGGCGTGCAAACTGTGCGCGACCAGCGGAACCTGGTCGCTTGCATTCGCTCCTTCGTGCCCTCGGTCAAAATTTCCGGAAGGGGCGAGAGCCGTGTGGTCGTGGGTCAAGGGGGCCGAACGCATATAGAGGCCTTTCCTATCAGTATCGACTTCCGCTCCTTTGCCGATCAATCCAAATCCGCGCCCGTGCTCGAGCGCACCGCGCAGATCAAGGCCAAAACGCATGATATTCAGATCACGGTTGGCATCGATCGCCTGGACTACACCAAGGGCATCCCGGAGCGGCTGAAGGCGTTCGGTTATTTTCTGCGCAATTACCCGGAGTTCCACAGGAAGGTTGAACTCATCCAGATTGTCGTGCCCAGCCGTGAAGGCATTCCTCGCTATGACCAGCTCAAGCGGGAAGTGGAGCGCCTGGTGACCCACGTGAACGGAGAATTCAGCGAGCCTGGCTGGGTCCCCATCAACTACATCTATCGTTCGGTGCCGCGAGACGAGTTGATCGCGGTCTATCGGGCGGCCGATGTGGCGCTGATCACTTCTCTCAAAGACGGCATGAACCTGGTGGCGAAGGAATACTGCGCGGCCAAAACCGAGGTGAACGGAGTGCTGGTATTGAGTGAATTTGCCGGCGCCGCGCCTGAGCTTCGCATAGGCGCGATCCTGGTCAATCCCAATGACGAAGTGGGTGTTGCCGAGGCGCTCAAGCAAGCTCTGGAGATGAAGCCGGAAGAGCGCAGGCGACGCATGCTTCGCCTCCGCCAGCAGATTCGCCAGGCCGACATCCTCACCTGGAGGGACCGCTTCTTCCATGCGTTGGAACAAACAGGGGCGACTGCGGATATCCGAAGCTAGAGCGGTTTGCCAGTCACGCGATCCATTCTAGTTTCTCGGGTTATGCTGCCCGGGCGGACATGGCTGGACTTGGGGCCTTCCGCAATTCGGTGGGATTGACGCACGAGTCGCCCGGCACCGAGATGTGCGTTCAGAGGACTAATCCTGGGTCAGCCTATTACCCTGTAAATTGTGATCCTTACCGTTGCCATCCAAGGTTATCGTTCATTGCGCGAGCTGGCGCTTCCGCTTGGCCAACTGAGCGTCATCACCGGTGCGAACGGAAGTGGCAAGTCCAGCGTGTACCGCTCCCTTCGTCTGTTGGCCGACGTAGCTCAGAACGCTGTAGTTGCTTCCCTTGCCCGCGAGGGTGGCCTTCCCTCTACCTTCTGGGCGGGGCCGGAGTCGATTGCGCGAAGCGTAAGACAAGGAACTCACGCCGTCGAGGCTTTAGCAAAGCGAAGCTCAGCCAGCCTGAAGCTAGGCTTCGGGAGCGACCGCTATGGGTACAGCATCGACTTGGGCTATCCGCCCGGGCCTCCTCCGCCGACAATGTTCGAGTTAGATCCGCGTGTAAAACGAGAGTGCATCTGGCACGGGCCCGTTTATCGCAAGGCGTCCGCCCTTGTTGACCGGAGAAACAATTTTGTCTGGCGTCGATCAGCCAAATTGTCGGACCGAGTAAACTGGGTTCAAGGTCTAGAATTCCTCCTTCAACATAAAACCGAAAGACCTGGAGCCCAGAATGAATCCTAGAGTTTTGGTGGCTGCAGCGTGGGCCATATTACTCGGGGCATTAACCTTTGCGGCGGGGCCACTCGCAGCGCTCTCTGATCACAAAGTGATTGCGGCCATTCAGCTCGTTTTGACGTACATCATGCTTCCAGGGCTATTGGTTGCCGCTGAAGTGGGGTCATTGGGACCTGCAGCGGTGGTGAATGCACTGATTCACTTTGGGATTTGTTTCTTCGTACTTCGATTTTTGCCGCCCTTCAGAGGGAGAACACTCTGATAGGTATGCCTGCAAAGTCGCATTTTCGGTAAGTTCCTCCGGTCCGGCCAGCGGCGGCCCCAAGTTACTGAAAATCCCGTTTGCAGCCACTTCAATATGCGCGCTTAGATCGTCGTTTCGGTAGTTCCGGGAGTGATCGCCGACGAGATTCCATGGGCGTTTTGTACGGCGATGGCTAGGAGATCAGCCTCCCAATCATTTGGAAAATGCCGATAGCGTTCAGGCCAAATTCGAGCGCAACTGGAATGCCTAGCAGCGGGCCTAGTGGCCATACTGTGAGCGGAGCATCACCCGTTCTGAACCTCCAAAGACCTACTGCAAGAGAAACACCCGACAGAACGCCGGATATAGAGCACATCCACAATCCGACAACGGGCGGATATTGACCGCTAGGGTATTGCGCCATAGCTGCTGCATACATAAAGGCGAGGAACACAATAATAGAAAATACAGATGTGATCCAGTAGACCCGAAAGCGGAAACTTGAACTCTGCTCGACATCGCCCCCACTTTCGTTCGCGGTGTTAGGACCATATTGCATATAAGTCTCCTCAGTTCCGGTATTTGTCGGCGTATTAAATTTTCTCATCCAGTTGCTCGGGGAACCCCACGGGAAAAGGCAGGAGCACGCAACTTGTGACGACAGCCATGGTGATCGCTCGGAGCATGCTAGAAGACTAATTCACTTTTTGCGTAATGGGCCATGTCGCATTGCCCTGATACAAAACGCTTTTTGAATATTGGCTCGAAGCACACCGACCCGGATATTAGTTTTGCAGTAATCAATAAAGCAAGCTCTGGAAATGGAGCCGGAGGAGCGCAGGCGACGCATGCTTTGCCTTCCATGCGCTGGAACAGACAGGCGCGGGTAACGCTTGAATAAGCCATGCCGTCATTGTTCAATTTTCTGTCGAAGGCGAGCATGCGGTAGTGGAGAATCGTAAATCAAGCGCCCGGCCAAAGCTAATGAGACGAACCGCCCCCCCGCCTTTCTCCCACGCCATTGCGTCAGCCCCAACATAGGCGTCCAACTCTTTAAACCTCTGAAGACTGCCCTTTGCAACTCGGAAGACGTTCTCCGCCCAGTGCAGAAATTCCGGCCTTTTTTTCACGATCTCTTGGCCCTTGAGAAAATCTGTCTGACAATAAAATCGCCCCCGAACCAAGACGTGTCCGTCGAAGTCGCAGCCGGAAAAACTGATCAATTCGGAATCTTCCGTCACATGCCAAGCTGATCGTGTCGGGTAGTGCTTGAATTGGATGTTGGCCAACCCATTCGCTACGAGGCAACACCTGACAGACGTTCCCTTCTCCGACGGCAAGACAGTAGTTTGCCGGATCGGCGAATCAATCCACGTTGGCTTCGGTCCCGGAGAGGTCGGACTCATGAGAACCACATCAAGCTTCTGCCTCAAGTAAGCGATTAGCCGATCTATGTCTGCTGGTAATACATACATGTAGAACTGTTTGCTCATAGCGGCGGCAGCTCGATAGGACCTTCCGGTTCTGCAACTTCCATGCGCCGTAACAAACAGGGGCTGCTGCGGATGGCCAAAGAGTAGTCTGAGTTTAGACCTATCAGGTCCGGTTTTCCGAACGGGCAGGAGCCCGCGCGACTTGGCCGAGTTTATTCGCAAGGGCGGCAATCACGCCGGTGAACCGCTCTTTTGTCACGGACTCAGGCAAAGGAATCGTCAATGCCGAGCGGTTGGTACGGGAATCGCGTGTGAACAGAGAGGATAGAACCTGATCCAAGCGCATGGTTGGCGCGCCATTTGAACTTCCCCCAGCGCTTTCTTTTGTAATCGACTCGAGAAATCTCAGCCCGGCCTCGAGGAGCGACGCAGCAGCAAGCTCGACGCCGTTGCCATTTGACGCCGCTGGCGTTACCGGAGAAATACCCTCCGGTTCCGGCGGTGCCGCTCCGGGCGAACTGGCCGGCGACGCGTGAACATCGGCCTGCGGCCCGATGAGCACAACCGGCGCGGCAGGAGCGTGGTCAATCACCGGCTTTGGCCTGCCTGGCTGGTTGACGAAAATTTCCTTCACGGCCTGCAAGAGCGTCTTTCGGCCAAGCTTGGCGAAGCTCACCTCGCCCGTAGGAGAATCGAACACTCCGGCGAACAGCGATTTCTTCAAGGCCAGCGTTTCCCATACGCGCTCTTCGATGCTTTCGCTGGTCAGCATGTGAATCACGTGTACGGGACGCGACTGGCCCAGCCGGTGCACGCGCCCGATGCGCTGTTCCAGCCGGGCCGGGTTCCACGGAGGCTCGAAGTTCACCACCACCGAGGCCGCTTGCAGATTGAGGCCCACGCCTCCCGCATCGGTGGAGAGAAAAACCTTGCAGGCCGGATCGTTCCGGAACTTCTCAATCAAGGCGCCTCGCTGACGCGACGGAACGCCCCCATGGAGCGACACAAATCCAATTCCCAGCTTGCGCAACTCCTCGCCCGCCAGATGCGTCATCCGCTCAAACTCGCTGAACACAACCGCCTTGCGCTCTTCCTCCAGGACAACGTCGGTCATGATCTCGCGGAACTCCTTAAGTTTGGGCGAATGATGGGTCTGCTTGTCGAAGAGAAATGTCGAGTTGCACAGCATGCGCATGTTTTGAATGCAGCATAGAATGCGCTTTTGATCGATCTCGGAAAGCCAGCCTTGCCGCTCCCACTTGTGCATAATCTGCGCCAGCATATCGCTTTGCTCGTAGTAAGGCTCCGCCTGCTGGCTGGTCAGCGGCACTCGGAAGATCTTGTCGGTTCGTTCAGGTAATTGCTTCAGAACCTCCTGGCGCGTGCGCCGCAGCAGGATGGGAGCCAATTGCTGGTGAATGCGATCCAGGCCGCGATAGCCGGTCAAGCGGCCCTTTTCGTCCAACACGCGGTGTTCATGGACGAAGCGGAAAGCCGGTCCCAGCCTGCGTCCGTCGACGAACTCCACAACGGAAAAGAGCTCCTCGAGTTTGTTTTCCAGAGGCGTGCCGGTAAGCACCAGGGCGTAACGGCTCTTCAACTGCTTGATGGTGCGTGCGGTGGCGGTGGTCCAATTGCGGATTCGTTGCGCCTCGTCGAGGATGATCAGATCCGGACGCAGTTCCTGCATGTATCGGATGTCTTTGAGAACCAGCTCGTAGTTGGTGAGAGTGAAAAATTCCGGGGAAGCATACATCGCGCGCCTCTGCGGCAAGAAGCCTTCGACAACCTTCACGGAGCGGTCGGCGAACTTTTCGATCTCCGTCTTCCACTGGTATTTGACCGAGGCCGGCGCAATCACCAGGACTCTCTCGATTCCCCGGCGTCGACGCAGAAGTTCGGCCATGGCCAGCGCCTGCACCGTCTTGCCCAGCCCCATGTCGTCGGCCAGGACCGCGCGTCCGCGACAAGCCGCGAATACGGCGCCGCGCGCCTGATAGGGTAGAAGCTCCGTTTTTAAAATGCCCGTGGTGGGATCCTGGCCGCGCTTTAATTTGGCAAGCAGCTTGCGCTCCAGCTCCAGGCCTTCGGCCAGTTCGTTTTCCCGGTCGATGTATTCCAGCACGTCGCTGTAGATGACCGCCTGGCCGTCCGTATTCCGCAGCGCCTCCAGCACCTCGGCGAATCGCCTGTAATGCTCCCGCCGAAGGAGTCCGGCGGCGTCAAAGTGTTGCGCGGCGAGCGACAGCAATGCCGGCGAAGGCGACGCGGGGATGCGCAGCCGCACCTCGATCGAGTCTCCATATTGAAGCGAAATTGATGCGCGCGTGCGCCCGTACTTTGCCGCCTCCAGTGTCTTCTGATGACGCCGGCGCAGCTGCAGAAGCATCGCCTCGACGTGTTTGCAGGTTCCCAGAGTATTAATCGCAAAATCGGGGCATGAGCAATAATTCTCAAAGAGCCCCAGCCCGCGGATCGCTACGCGGTAGGTTCGGCCGCTGGCCGACTTGACGGTGTAATCGCCGTAAGGCCCGCTTGTGGGCCGCTTTAGGATCTTAAGGGGAGCCGACGCTGCCCTTTGCTGCCGCTCGGCGATCTGTTGTTCGATGAGCACGGAGGAGTCTCCTCTTCAGGAGCGTATACCATGACCCGCCGCCGCGATCCAATCGAGAGCGCAATCGAATCGGCGCTTCGGCCAGCGCTGCATCGGTCGGAGCCAGGAAGCTGCATTCGTGACAAGTCTGCGCGAAGGGGGCGCTATTGCCATCTTTTCTGATAAGGTGCGTTGGCAGCGGGCACGGAAAAAGTTAAGGCGTAACGACTCTACGCGCGCCACGCGGCCAGGATCTCCTCAATCTTACCGGCAACTCGCTGGCGGGCAGTCATTCGATCGATTCCACGGGCGAGTGTCTCATCGTACTCGGTGTGCTTATGCCGAACCGCTGCGATGACCGCCGCGGTCAAAGCCTGGTCCTTTAGATTCCTGCCGGCCTCCGTTCGGCCAACTCGCCCGCTTCCCCTTGCGGCGGTATGTTCGACGATGGCAGCGAGTTCATGAGGCGGACAGCCGGGGAACAGGACCCCGATCTGTTTCACCATGCGAGCAACCAACTCGCGGTCTTCTTCGCGCCGCCGCACCGCGTCGCGCGCGCGAGCAGCCGCGCGTTCTTCGGCGTCCTCCAAACACTCCCGCTCAGCCTTCTCCAGCGCCGTGCTTTCGACGAGGATGCCCTGTCTCTCGTAGCGTTTTCTGGTCCGGCTAAAGCGGACGACCACGGCGGTTCGTTCACTATACTTTGTTGCGCGGCGCGTCAGAGCGGTGTCGCCCGCAACAAGAAACTCGAGATCGCCGAAACCGGCGCACGCCAGGCAGAGCGGCTGCTCGGCTTCCATCAAGAGGAAAGATCCCCGCTCCATCTCCGCACCGCATTCCGAGCACTCGGAGTCGCGCAAGATTTCAAATACGACCGGTTGAGGAGCGCCATTCAGCTTCTCCTGGAGCTTCTCTTGCTTTCGCTCAGAAAGGGCCGGCGATACGTAGTGGGTGGAGTAGCTTTTCTCGATCGCCGGATCCCCGCTCTTGCTGAATTGCAAGACAATGGTCCCCGACCGCGCTCTGCGCACGTAACCGGTTTCGCTCGGCTTGAGACCTTTTTCCCGAGCCCAACGCTGGAATATTGCCATGGACGAAGAAATCTTGTGAAGATTTCCCTGCACCACTCGCTCAAGATAATCCACGCGCCCTTTCCGCCAGGAGTCGACGTGCGTGGGCAACAAAAGTCCCATTCCGCAAAGTACGTCAATTGCGCTGACGTATTGTTGACGCGACAAAGCGGCTTCCGCGGCCCGAACCACGCGTTCTTCCAATCCCTGTTTGCGCTTTGCGCCGTCTGCTAGGTTCGCGGAAAAAGAAGTGGGCATCATGACGACAAATTTATTGATTGGAAAGGAATTGGTGCCGAAGAAGGGACTCGAACCCCCACACCCTTGCGAGTACATGGACCTGAACCATGCGCGTCTGCCAATTCCGCCACTCCGGCACGATAAAATCCAGCGCGATTGGCTGGATAGGCAGCAACCCCTAGTTTACAAAAGCCGGCTCGGATGTCAAACCGTGGTCTAACGGCTTAGCGGCACTTGCACAGCAATCGCCTCTAACTGCGCCAGGTGATTCAGGTCGTGCCCTGCGATGGTTTCAATGAGCTCGCGGAACGTCATCTCTCCCCGTTCCGGGTGCAGCAGCTGCTTTTGCATCGATTCCGGAGCTATCGACCGCAGCAACATCAGGTTCCATTGGCGCACACAGGCAAAGGTCATCAGCGCGGCCTGTGCATCGTAGCCGGCATAGTTGGCCGCCCAGATCTCCTGGTCGAAGGGCTGTACGACGTGATGCTCCTCGGCCAGAGCCTGGCGAATCCGGAAGCTGAAGACCAGTTCGCAATCCGCCAGATGGCATAAGATTTCGTGGGGGCTCCACTTGCCGGGGGCGGGTGATTCTTCGATGCGCACCGGACCGAGCGCAACGGAAAGTTGTTCAAGATGCCTGGCGGTGGTGGCCACCACTTTGAGAGGATCGCGGGTGCCTAGCTGTCGTGCATATGGATTCATCCCATTACAATAACGTCTGCGGCGCGTCTGCTCAACCTGGAGACGTGAGGTTCCCGAGAGATCGACGGCAGAATGTCGCATTGTGGCGCGACCGAGATGCACGGTGAACCACCAATATAAATACCCGCATGATTCCGAGGTCTGAATGACGCCAAATGCACCCTCCATCCCTCCAGAACATGCCAGGGAAATCCGCCGTTTGTCGCACGATCTAAGCAATGCTCTTGAAATTATTGTTCAGGCCAACTATCTGCTGAACGCGATGCCGCATGACGAAGCGGCCAAACAGTGGATACAGCTGCTCGACAACGGTGTAGTGCAGGCGACAGATATCAATCGCAGCCTCCGCGACTACATCGTGGCCAACAGCTAGGATCACAATTCGTACTCTGTCGAAACATTTTCAGGAATGGACACAGGGAGAGGAGACGATCGGTTTAAGCATTTTCACTTCTACTCTGCACCGTCGGTTTCAGCGAAGTGCGGCTTTTCTTGAGGAAAAGCCACGTCGGGAGCGGTTGCTTTGTATACACCAGAAGTGAAAATGCTGTAGTGGCGCCTGCAAGTTAGCTGCTCCAAGTAGAGGTAGGCAGGGGGAGGGTGGACGATCGGTTTGGTGCCGCGCCTGCGGCGCTCGGACCATCTTCGGGCTGGGCTCACATTTGGAGGCCGGCCCTCCGAGCCTCGTATTTGGCGGTCATAACTCCCGCCAGCTTGGACAAGTAGGGCTCGGGATGTTCCTGGTGTTTTATAAAATTCGATAAAATTCGATCGTTTTGGGTCCTTTGGGGCGTTCGGAGCAAGTGCATGGGTTTTCGTTCATGGGCTCAGCGGCGCCGGGCAAAGGGGTTCTTTGGGATAGAGAAGGGAACCCTGGTGTCCCGACCAAAAGCGGCATAAGGCGCTTGCGTTTCCGTGAGGCTAGAGTCATTGGGGAGGGTGGACTCGCCGAGGTCAAAGATCGGGCCAGGGTCTGGAGGCGCGTCTGCGGCTGAGCCAGGAGCGGGTTCGGCCTGGAGACCGCTAAGCCCCTCTTCTTCCCGGTCTTCCTGGGTTTCCTGGGCAAAGGCAGGGTCGGACTGGGGATCGGTGGTTTCCTCCTGCTGTTTGCCAAACCAGGGAGGGTGATAGATATGCACGTTTGTGGGCGGAGGAGCGGGGTTCTTCTCCGCGGAGCCGGCACGACGGTCCGGGATCAGGCCTTCGATGGCTACGATCATCGACATAGCCTTGACCTGACCGGTAATGCTGCCTCGGGTCATTTCAGAGCTTAGGTTGGCGAGTTCCCAGAGGCGGCCGAGGACTTGCTCGCGGCCCGGGTTCAGCGGGCGCAAGCCTTCGGTTTGCTGCTCGACGAGTTGTTGCTGCATAAGGGCACGGTGCTCGAGCATGTAGGCGCGGACACAGGGTTTGGATTTGATGTAGGCGGCGGTGTTGGGGTTGAGGCCTACGGCCGCGGCGGCACGCTGGTCGGTCATGGTTCCAGAGAAGATCAGGTGGACAAAGGCTATTTCCTGATCGGTGATGAGGTCGCTTACTTCATTTTTGGGCATAGGTGGCTCCAGGTAGTTGGGTGAACGAGGTTATGGACAGAGGTCTTACCGCGCAGTGAAGCGCGGTAAGAAAGCATAAAAAATCCCGCCGGGGCGGGATGTCTTTGGTTGGCTGATTTGTGACAGGGAACGGGTGTGACACCGGACAGCGTTAAAACTGTCCTTCGCTCGCGTGTAGGCCGAAACTACCAGCAACTGCCGGCCAGAGAGCGTGACGCGAGAATCCGCTGCCTGCCGAAATCGTCTTCCTACAAGATAGATGCGCTCCGGGATCGGATAAAGGCGCGGGGACGCTATTTCGAGCCGGAGGTACCCTTTCGGAGGTTACTCTTGGCTTTCCGGGAATTGGCCGGTATCACCGCGCGGTACTACTTAAGGACCAACGCAGATCTGGGCCTTTAAAGCCCGCGTGAGAAGCGAGGATTTAGGGTCCCTCTACATGACCCCCAGGTCTCAAAAGCGAGATTTTCACCAGCCATTGGGGTATGGGGGTGGTTCTCGGTTTTTCGCTTAGCCCTGGGGCTGAATCCCAATTTTCTTTCACTCCTTATGGCCGCGACTAAAGTCGATGCCTGATACTGCGCGAAACGGTAGCTAGGCGCGGGGACCCAGCGGTTCAACTTGCCGCAGATGGCGAAAGTACAGACTAGACGAGTTTGGCGTCCAGCGTAATTTCAGTGTTGTTCTTGAAGAGCCGTGAAATTGGGCAGTTGGCCTTGGCTTCCTGCGCTGCCTTGTCAAATGCCGCCTTGTCCGCGCCTGGCACCTTTGCCGTGGTCGACAAAAGAATCTTGGTAATCGTCGGCCCGGCATCCGTCTTGTCAAAGGTGACCGTCGCCTTGGTCTCGATCGACTCGGGCGGGAGATTCGCATTGGTGAGCTGAGCACTGAGCGCCATAGTAAAGCAGCCCGCATGAGCCGCAGCAATCAGTTCTTCCGGATTGGTGCCGATTCCACTTTCAAACCTGGTGCCAAACGAATATTGGCTGTCTTTCAACACGCCGCTCTGGGTCGAAATCTTGCCTTTGCCGTCTTTCAGGCCGCCGTGCCACACTGCGCTTGCTGTGCGATCCATACAAAAACTCCTCTTGAGACGAATTGGGAATATTGCCCGTCCCATTGTATTGATGCCGGCGACCAGCTGCTGTGAACGAAGACACCGAATTTTCAGCCGTTAGGGTTTTGCCGGGCTAGAGGCAACGACACCATGCGCGCCTGCTCTGTCTGGCCGGCCACGTCATGCATCACCAGCCGGCCCTGGAGCAGGTAGTATCCCTGCTGGCTCGCGGCTTCGGGCGGAGCCACGAACAATGGTTCCCTCAAAAGACAACCACACGCCATGAACCTGCCGCGTAGTAAAGGCCAGTTGCTGCCCCGCCAGCCGGCTGGTGGCAAAAAAGAAGGTGAGCGGCGTGCCCTCGTCGCTCTCACGGTCGCCGAACCTGGTGATGAAGCCGCTCAGTCGGTCAGGCTGCAACTCCACATCCACCGTTCCCCCGGACCCCAGCGAGTATTCTCCCGAGGCCTCGAGCGGAAGGATCGTCCGGCCGGTCGAGCGGGTGTCGTAGTCCAGATCATCGTCTGCCTGGTTATAGCTGCGCCGATGCAGTACCGGGTCCGGCGTCGTGGTCTGCGCCCATATCAGCGGCGCCCGCACGCAAGAAGGCCAGGAGCAACAGCCCTATGGCTGGCCTGGTCACATTCCACGTCATGGAAATCGCAACATCCTATTTCCCTACGGGGCCGATTGCCCGCTCATACTCTTCTTTCGGGCAGCCTCAAACTCGTCTCCCGGCATCCAGGTCACGGGCGACGACGACAAAGCCTGCCATCCTAGTAAGAACCCGAACTGCGCCAATCTGGCATCGGCGCGGAAATCCATATCGGCGCGATATTTGTCGGTGGGACGGTGGTATCGCTGGGCGTCGTAGTCCTCCTTCTGCTGCCTGCCCCACTCCGCCGGGTGGCCGGCGAAGAGATTGCCTTCATCGATCGGAGAAGGCCGGCACGCCGACGCGGGCCAGGCTGAAGTGGTCGGAGCGATAGTAGATCCCCGCCATCGGGGCTTCGTCAGGCTGGATCTGAAGATCGAAGGCAGCCGCTGTCTTCTCCACTACAGGGTAGAAGCTGGTGCGCTCCGAGCCCTCGACCTCCACCGACGTGGGCACGCCGATGGGCAGCAGCTCATCGAAATTGAGGTTCAGCGTGAGGTCGCGAATGGGCTCCGGAGGATGCATGCCCAGGTATTTTGACCCCAGCAGACCCTGCTCTTCCGCGGTAACCGAGGCAAAATAAACGTTGCGGGGCGGAGGAGTTTTCGCCGAAGCGTAGGCCCGCGCCATCTCCAGCAGGATGCCGCAGCCGGTCGCATTGTCTACCGCGCCGTTGAAGATCTTGTCGCCGGGAGCGGCGGGATCGATGCCCAGGTGATCGTAATGGGCGGTGTAGAGGACATTGCCGCCGGGCTGGAGTCCGCTCCCGGCACCATGGCGATCACATTGTCGGAGTCATACGTTGCGCACCTGGCTGACGATGTGCGCCTGGAAGACGGACCGGCAACTCAACCGCCTTGAATCCGCGTTTACCCGCGGCTTCAATCATTCGATCCGCGTTCATGCCTGCCGCGGCAAAGAGCTTTCGGGCCACGTCGAGTTGGATCCAACTGGCCGCCCGGAGGATGGAGAGCGGGTCGTCCCGCAGATAGGACGCCTCCGTCGCTTCGGAGTTACGCACTACATCCCACCCATAGCTGGCGAGGTCGGTGCGGTGAATAACCAGGACACCCAGCGCGCCCCTGCGCGCCGCTTCTTCGAACTTATAAGTCCATCGCCCGTAGTAGGTGAGGGCCTTGCCTTGAAAGAAATGCTCGTCATTCCGATGGCGGCTGATTGACGATCGACGAGCAGGATTTTGCCTTTGACGTCGACGCCCTGCGAAATCATTCCATTGATATTCCGGCGCATCGATGCCGTAACCCACAAAGACGATGGGCGCGTCCAGGTCGACGCTGGGCGCGCCGGTCTGGTCCTTGGTCACATAGTCTTCGCCGTACTGCAAGTGGATGGGTGCGCCACTGGCGGGAACGAAAGTGAAGCTGGTCTCATCCACCACCGTATGCACGGCCATAAGGGGGACCGCCTGGAAATAGGTGCCATTGTCGCCTGCCGGCTTGGCTCCGGCGAGAGCGAACTGGGTGGCGATATATTCCGCCGCGAGCTGGCCCCCTCGCTTTCCCGGGCCGCGGCCCTCCAGCAGATCGTTGGAAAGAAAGCGGACATGGGCCCGAATCTTCTCCGGATCGATGCTCGCGGCGGCCTGCCGGGCGGCGGCAGGAACCGTGCTTAACGCGGGCACCTCAGGCATCGCGGGCGCCTGGGCCCGCTAGGGATATCCCCGGCAATGCCGCAAGCAACAGCACCGGGCAAAGCAATCTCTTCATCTCACCTCTCGCGGTTCTTTCCTATGAAAGCGTTGGAACCGCAACGCCATGCCTTTTGGGCATGATTTGCAGCCGCTGCAGGATCTTACGTGTCAACCCGGTCAGCGGCAAGCTGCCCAGCTCCGAACTTTTCGCCCACTTGCGAGGATATCCCCGCGACGGCCTGCGACGCGCAGCTTCCCGTTCTGATAGGCGGAGCACGCGAACATGGTAGTTGGTCACGGTGATGGCATGCCGCAGCGTGATCTCCACTCGCTCCTCATCGCCCTGCTCCATCGCCACCTCCGGCAGTTCCCACATGCCCGGCATCAGCGACGCAGACATGGGACGCCGCTGCAGCAGAACCTGGGTTGCGCCCGCTCGATTGCGGCACAACAGCGCGTAGGCGATCTGCTGGTTGCGCATCTTCTTCGGCGGGGGCGACTGGTGCTCCCCGCGGGTGGCGCAGAAGGGTTGCACCGGGCAGTGGAGGCACAAAGGGCGCTGGGGCAGGCACGACCATCGCTCCCAGTTCCATCATCGACTGGTTGAAGTCTCCCGGGCGCGCGGTATCAAGCAGGCTGGCTGCACGCTCGCGTAGCCTTTTTGCCTGGTTTACTTGGCCGGGCTCTCCGTCGCCGGGAAACAGTCGCAGCAATACGCGCTCGACATTGCCGTCAACCACTGCCGCCGGCTCGCCGTAGGCGATGCTGGCGATGGCCGATGATGTGTACTGTCCGATCCCGGGCAACCTGCGCAGTTGCTCGGCGGTCCTCGGCAAGATTCCCTGGTGTTCCCGGACGACAACCTGCGCCGCCTGACGCATCTGCTTGGCCCGGCGGTAGTAGCCCAGGCCGCTCCACGCGGCAAGCACATCCGCCTCCTCCGCTGCGGCAAGCGCGGCAACGGTAGGGAACATGGCCAGAAAACGGGCGTAGTAGTCGAGAACAGCGGTTACACGGGTCTGCTGCAGCATGATCTCGGAGACCCAGATGCGGTATGGATCAGAGCTTCGCCGCCACGGAAGGTCGCGCGCGTGGGCATCGAACCAAGCCAACAGCTCCCGTTGAAACATCCGGATCCCCGCCGGGGTAACCACCATTGGTCGAATGTATCAGAGGGCAGACCAGTCAGCTGCTAGTGACACAGAAGGGAGGGCTTGGGTTCCAACAACCCCACTCAAGCCAAAAGAAGGCTTGAATGGGGCACCCAAGATTTTCTTGCGGGCGGAGGGAACAGGATCCCCTAGCTTGACGCCGCAGCTTGGGGCTCTTCGGTATGGACAATGAGGATCCAGCCCTGGGCCACCTGCTGCCAGACACTGATCGCAGTGTAGGTCTGGACCGGGCCACCGGCGGCAGAAAGTTGCAAGGTGTAGCTGAGCGTCATATCCGGACCGTTGGGCTTGATCACCATCCCGCTGATATTGAAATCGGCGATATTGGCTCCCTGCAGGTAGGGCATCACCTGATCTTTGCTGAGTACCTTGCCGCCAACGTTGTACATGACATTGGCGGCAAGCAGCCCAGGGACCGGCTGCCAATTCTTGGCTTTCACCGAGGACCAGAGGATTCGTTCGTACTGCTCCGCGCTGGTTGTGCTCTGCAGGGTGGGCGGTTTCTTTTCCCCAAAAATGGTGCAGCCGCTAATACCCACGGCCGCCAGGCTGGCAGCAAGCAGACTTGTAAGCAAAATCGCGCGCATCGCTCCTCATTGGAGCACAAAAAAGGCCGCCTTTGTTGGCGGCCTTTTCTCTACTCCCTGTTGATGAAACGCTTAGTCTCCCATAACCGGTTCTTCGCTGGCTGCCGGAGCCGGCTTGGGCGCCGGCGCGATCAGCGTGTCGAGCGGAATGAAACCCTCTTTCGGCTTCTCTCCCAGAACATGCTCGCGATACAGCCGCGCCATCTTCGCGTTCTCGGCGTCCTGCTTGATTTTCGTGTCGCGGGCCCTCAGCTTTTCCTCTCGCGCATTCTTGGCAATGCCCAGCTTGTCGAGTGTGTCGTTGGCCGAGGCCATCACGTGTTCCTGGTTAAGCAGGAGCGTATGCTGCGCATCGCCCATGCCCACCTTCTTGCCGCCGGCAAAGATCTCGTGCCTGCCGTGCTCCTCGTACCATTTGGTAAGAGTGGATGTCATGTGCATTTTCTCGATGATGTTGCGCCAGCCCACGCCCGTGTTGTAGGCGCAGAAGGAGATTTCGCCCTCCTGCGTCGCGTAGGGAATGATGCACTGCTCAGTGCGCCGGAAATCGTAATTGAAGAGATCCTGGAACCACATACCGGCGATGAAGAGGAAGTTCCAACGGTCGGCCCGGCGCATTTCGATGTCCGCCATGGTCCGGTCTGCCTTCACCGAGCCGTAATTGCGCTTGGTTGAGCCGGAGAACTTGTCGAACTTCTTCAACAGATCCATGATGCGCATGTGCGTCGGTGCGTTGACCGGATTGTAGTTGCGCAAAAGCGCCAGGGTGATACCCAGAAGCGAGAGCGACTTGCCTCGCGCCGCATCGTTCAACTTGGCTATGTCTTTCGCCAACCGGTCGGCATTTAAGAACGCCGTGACCGGAACAGCTTCCTTGGTTTCCTTATCGATCATCACCGCCATCCCAATGCCGCAGTTGGGGTGGCATCCGCAGGAGATCTGACCCCATTCGCGGTCAGGTCCATGCACCAGGTCGGCGAAGTCGGAGAAGGTGCTCATAAAGCTGATGGGGAACCAGTCGCGCGTGGGCTCGCCCAAACCCGTTTGATTCTTCACATCGTGGGCCATGTGGCTCAGGGTGTAGCGCTGCGCCACCCGGCGCTCGTCGCTTACGGCTTCGTCGCGGCCGGTAAAGGAAACTGGCTGGAAGCTGAGAAAGTTGATCTTCTTTGGGTTATCCAGTGCGAACTGGATAATGTGGCCGACCTGCTCGTTATTGATGCCGTTGATGATCGTGGTAACGGGTACGATATCGACACCGGCTTCATGCAGGTTGTGAATGGCCTGCAGCTTTACGTCAAACAGGTTGCCTACCTTGCGGTGGGAGTTAGCTGCATTGCCGATACCATCGAACTGCAGGTAGGCATAGCGCAGGCCGGCTTCGGCAGCGGCGCGGCAGAGTTCTTTGCTCTTGGCGAATTCGATGCCGTTCGTGGCCGCCTGGACCGACTCATAGCCGACCTTGCGGGCGTAGGCTATGGCGTCAAGAAAGTAAGGCGAAAGTGTCGGCTCACCGCCGGAAAACTGAACCGACATCTGGCGGCGCGGCTTGATGCTGACCGCGTTGTCCAACATCGTTTTGATCTCGTCCCACGTCAGCTCATGGACAAAGCCAACCTGGTTTGCATCCATGAAGCATGGGTCGCACATCATATTGCAGCGGTTGGTCAGATCGATGGTCAGGACCGATCCGCGCCCATGGGTCACTGTCGAGGTGCCGTGGTTGTGCAGCTTTTCATCGTTGTGCGCTTGTATGTCGCGACCGGGGAAAACCTCTTCCAGGTGCTTGAAAAAGGCAGGATCGATCGACATTACATCTTCAAAGTGGCCATGCTGCGGGCAGTCTTTGACCATCAGAATCTTGCCATCGCGCTCGATAATCTGCGCCTTGATCTCGCCTACCTTCTCATTTAGAAGGACTTCATGAGGCAGCTTGCCATCGATGATCTGCTGGCGAATCTCAGGAACACACTTGGGACAGAGCGAATCAGTAGTCCGAGGCCAACCCAGGGGAGGCTTCTCCTTCTGATACGACTTCAACAGCGGCTTATCGGACCACTTGGGCGTGAAGGAGGCGTTAGGGCTGATCCGGTTCGCTCGTTCAAAAACGAACCACGCGCCTTGGGCAGCGATCGTTACAGCTCTCTCTACATACTTGACGGCCTTCGACATGAAGTCTCCTAATGTTGTTGATCTGATGCTGGGCCGATGGGATGGTTGCAGCCGGCTGTTAGCCGGTCCAACCCAGCTATAGAGTACGAACTTCTGCCGGCAAATCGAAACGAGTCCCGTCGAACTGCGCGAAAAACGACCCGGACGGCAAACCATTGATTTGAACGGGTCAGAGGTTGTCGATCCTGGTTCCGGGCTATTGCGAGGGCGGAGCTCCCTCGGCGATCGCGACCCGGTTGATCAGTCTCTGAACGATAACCACCTGGAAATTGACGCGGCGCGCCAGGTCGGGCACAAATTCGGTGATTGCGTTGCCGATCGGATCGGTGGCCAGGGACGTGGAGATGCGGGCGGTGCTGGCGCCAAAGCTATTTTTGCGCCCTGGAACATAAAGGTTGCCCAAGGCACTGCCGCAAATAGTGCCAACCACGGTGGCATAGTTGAACATCGGCGCTCCCTCATCGCTCTGGGCGATCACTACCTCGTCGAGGACATGGAAAATTCGCCTGCGAAGTGGCAGATTCGGCATTCGATGGTAGTGCGGGTCCTGGTGAGCGAGGGAGGGAATCAGAAATGTGCCGAAGAACTCGCCCACCATATCCTGGGTGAGCGACACGCCTGCATTCTTGGCAAAGCCTGGAAAGCCGGGTCCGTCGGCGGTATGAGAATCGGCGGCGACGCTGATGGCAGAAAGACCGGCGATGGTCAGCAAGTTGAATGGGTCGCTGACATTTCTGGCCGCCAGGATGAATTTTTGCCTGGGGGTAAGCGGCAGGGGAGCCGATGAGTTCAGAAACCGGGAGAACGTAGGCACATCGGGCTCGCAGCTCATCACCCTCTCGGCGGGGCTTGAGGAGTCCGGTTGGCATTCGGGGCGGGCGCCGGGAATGCTGCGCCGGCTATCGGCAGGCACCGGCATCCTGCCCGGAGTGGGCGCGCTAACCGGAGGAAAGCCGGGGTGCCGGTTACTCCGTTGGCCCTGACTGCCGACTCCCTCCGTGGATCGGGCGCTGGGTGCAGGGGCCTCCTGGGCGGGAACAGAGACCGCCGGCTGCGGCGCGTCGGGCAATTCCTCCGGTCGCGATCCTTGCTGCCCTAGGAGGGATGACCGCCCGAAAAGAAGGGCAGCCAGCAGGAGAGCTCCGTTAGGAACACCTCTGGTCATCGATAACTGCAGCAGTTTCACGACTCTTATAGCGTATTCACAAATACTGTGATGTTTTTGAGAATAGCTACGTGCAGGCGTTCTTTAACAGAACGCCTACGGTCGCCCTGGCGCGTGAACCCGGATTGGGATCCCTCTCCATAACCCCCAGGTCTCAAAAGCGAGGGCCACCCACTCATGGTTTTGGATTTATGGAGGTTCTCACGCAGACTCTTTAGAAGCCCCTGAGGTGGGACGTTTTTCGTCAAAACCCCCACAAAACCGTCATCCTGAGCGGAGCGCCTCACAGATTTATCGCGTGGCACAGCGCTGATGGCGCGGAGTCGAAGGACCTCGGCGATGCTATCTTACCCATGCTCTTCTGAGCTTTTCGACCACCGAAGCCCGAGAACAGTATCCCCAGCAGAAACTCCAGGGCGGGCGTTCTCTAACAAAACGAATTATTCCAGGCGCAGTTTCTCCAGGATGGGAACCTTGTGGATGACGTTGGGCAGAAATTCCAACACCAGGTTGCCGCCCGCGTCGGTAGCGATTGACGTCAGGAAGGTGAGGGAGACCACTCTCCCAGTGACGCTGGGTTGGGGATAATAGGTAGTTACCAGGGCCGCAGCCACAGCGCGGCCGGCAATCCCCGAGTAATTGAACTGCTCGGAGCCGTCATCCCCGCGGCGAATCAACGCCTGCCGGGCGGAAAGCAGGCTGCGCTTGACAAAGCTGCCACTGCCAATCCGGTAATAGCGCGGATCCTGATGAAAGGCGGTAGCGAGTATTCCGTCAGAGAAGACTCGCACGGTGGCCGAGCGCAGCATGGCGGAGCCGAATTTCTCTCCAAAAGCTCCTGCATCGCGGCCATACTTGGGATCCGTGTTAAACAGCTGCTCATAGCTGGCGGAGTAGAGCGCAGGAAGCAGCGTGATGGGCCGGGCAACCTCGGTGAAGGAGAACACCAGTTTGTCGGCGCCGCTCAACACCTGCTCTTGCCGTCCGGGCTCAATAGTTTCTGCATATTTTCGTTCCGGGGGTAGCGGCGCAACAGCCATCTGTTGAACTGACGGAGCAAATCCCTGAGCCGGCTGCTGAGCCTGTGGCGCGTCGGGCAATCCCGATCCCCGTGCCACAGCCGAACCACAGACGAGAATGGGCAACAATATGAAAAGACGGAGTCGCAGAAAAATGGCCAAGAAACTCCTTCCACCTTGCAGAGGATTTACGGTCTGTGAGGCTTAGGCAAATCGCTCCTAAACCTGCCGAGTGCGGTACTCTACGGGTATCGCACTCGCCCTGATAAAGAACAGATGCACCAGAGAGGGATAGGGATTATGGCCGAGCCATTTGACAATAAAGGCACCAGCCGCTTCGAAGAATTTGGCAAGAAGGTGGACGAGCGCTTTAGCCAGACATTGCCGCGCGTCGAAGAAGGGGTAAAGAAAGTAATCGCCTATCTCAATGACCAGGTGGTTCCCCAGCTACGGCAGGATTCCTCCCATGCGCTGCACGCCGCCGCGGATCAATTGCGGAAGTTGGCCGAGCAGCTCGACGGCGGCCGCGGAGCGCGTTAAGGTGGTCGGGGGCGTCACCCGCCGGCTGCGTCCCGCGCTGCCGTTACTGCTTATGATCGGCGTTGGCCTGGCCGCCGGATGCCGGCACCAATCCACGCCGGTTGCGGTGGCCCCTCCTCCCGCCCTAGGCACAACGCCGCCTCCTAGCCCTGCTCCTCCTGCCCCTACCACCCCAACTCCCGCTACCACCCCAGCCGCGGTCGCCGACAGTACGGTGGACGCGGATTTCGTCGCCTCACACCCCGTGATCTACAGCGAGGAAGGACTTGCGAGCTGGTACGGGCCACCCTATGACAAGCGGCGCGGCGCCAACGGTGAGATCTTCGACAAGGACGCACTGACCGCAGCCCATCGAACGCTGCCCATGAATTCCCTGATCAGGGTCACCAACTTGTCCACCGGGCAATCCGTGATCGTGCGGGTCACCGACCGCGGACCGTTCGTTCACGATCGAATGCTTGACCTTTCGCTGGCATCCGCCAAAGTGATCGGAGTATGGAGACCTGGCGTGGCGCGGGTGCGAATCGAAGTATTTGCTGCCCCGGCTCCGTTGGACCACGGTGGCCGCTGGTGCGTACAGGTGGGCGCCTTCAAGAATGAAAAAGCAGCGCTCAAGCTGCGCGACCAGCTCACCCGCAAATACCATACGGCAAATGTAATCGAGTTCACTGGGCCCACCGGTCATTGGGTGCGCATCCGCCCGCTGGACGACGACAAAGCACGAGCGGTTGAGATTGCGCATGACCTTGAGCCCACAGAAGGGGAAGCCTACCTGGTTCGCCTGGATTGACCGCAAGGTTGGAAACCTATTGAAGCGACTTTACTCGAGCGTTCTCACCCTCCTGGTGATCGTTCTTCTTCTGCGAACGAACCTGGCCTGGGCTGCCGCCCTGCCCAAACTGGTGTACACCCTGGCCCCGAGTCAACTGGAGCGAGCCCGGTCGCTCTACCACTGGCGCACCGCTCTGGACTTCGGGTCAACGCTATGGAGCCTGTTGCTTCTGCTCGCCGTGCTCAACTTTCGCTGGGCAGCGCGCCTGGGCGAGTGGGCAGCCTCAGTTACACACAAGCCATGGCTGCAAGGGTTTTGCTTTGCCCCGGCGATGCTTCTATTGCTCTCGCTGCTCCACCTTCCCCTCGCCATCCTGGGCCACCACATCTCGCTCAGCTACGGTCAATCCATTCAAGGTTGGGGCAGCTGGTTTATCGACTGGGGCAAGGCGCTCATGCTTGATCTGCTCTCCGGAACGGTGGTGCTTTCGGTGCTCTTCGCCCTTATCCGAAACTCTCCCCGCTGGTGGCTCTGGCTATGGCTCATGTCGCTGCCCATGCAGCTTCTGGTCGTCTTCGTGCTGCCGCTGGTAGTCGACCCACTGTTCAATCACTTTGAACCCCTGGCGCAGACTCAACCGGCGCTGGTGGAGCAACTGGAACGAGTGGTCGCCAGGACCGGAGTTTCCATTCCACCGTCACGCATGTTCCTGATGAAGGCCAGCGAAAAATACACCAGCTCGAACGCCTACGTCACAGGATTCGGATCATCCCGGCGGGTAGTGGTGTGGGACAACACGATTAAGAGCTCGCCACCGGATGAAACTCTGCTCGTCTTCGGCCATGAGCTGGGCCATTATGTGCTGCATCACATCGAGCGCGGATTGGCGATGGGAGCGGCGATCTCCCTTTTCTTCCTCTGGATCGGCTCCCACCTGGCGCGACTCCTGGTCCGGCGCTATGGCCCCCGGTGGCATATCGTTTCTATCGAAGATTGGGCGGCAACAGCGGTGCTGCTGCTGGTGCTGGCCATCCTTTCGTTTCTTGCTGAGCCTATCGGGAACAGCATCAGCCGCATGCTCGAGCACCAGGCGGATGTCTTCGGTATCGAGGTCGTCCACGGCATCGTCGCCGACCCCCAAAAAGTAGACGCCGAGTCGTTCCAGCGGCTCGGGGAACAATCGCTCGATTATCCTTGCCCGTCGCCGTTTGTGGTTTTCTGGACCTATACTCACCCGCCGATCGCCGAGCGCGAGGCCTTCGCCGCAAATTATGATCCGTGGCAGCCGGGCGGCCATCCACGATACTTCAGCAAATAGGAGCCCTCATGCCCTGTCTGTTCTGCAAAATCATCGCCGGAGAGATTCCTTCGAAGACTATCTTTGAAGACGATCTAACCTACGCCTTTAGAGACATCAATCCTCAGGCGCCATCGCATGTGCTGGTAGTGCCGCGAAAACACATTGCATCCCTGGCTGAGTCAGGCCCCGAAGACGAGAATCTCCTGGGGCATCTTCACCTGGTAGCTGCCCGGATTGCGGCCGGCGAGGGGCTGTCCGATGGATTCCGCACCGTGATCAACACTGGGCCAGACGGGGGACAGACAGTTGACCACCTGCACGTTCACCTGCTTGGCGGTCGCTCCATGCATTGGCCCCCGGGCTGAACAGGCTGAGGAAAAACTCTTTAGATGCTGTGTTTTGGCCCTGTATCAGGGCACGACTTTAGCCGGGCCGTAAAGGAGGGAAAGAAAATTGGGCTTTAGCCCTGCTACCTTTACCTGGCAAAAAAAAACAGGGGCTAAAGCCCAATTCTTTGTTGGGCCTCAACGGCCCGACAAGTCGTGCCCTGATACGCGGATACCGAGGGATAGACAGACGTTTGCTACCCGCGGGAGCCGCGATACAAAGCATTACTGCGGTGAGGACCGGAAAACTCGCTGCGTTCCGGAGATTTGGAACTCTAGGCACGGCTACGCCGAGAGGGCTTTTCTAAGCCTCAATCGCCTCGAGCTCTGAATCCAGTCCATGACGCCGCAACAGGTTTGGAAGGTTCTGCGAAAACGCAGACTTCGGCATGACCATGTCACACCCGGCTTCCATGGCCTTCGCTTTCAGATCACCCTGCAGATGAGAGAGAAATCCGATCACCGAGGTGCCGCGCTTCATTTTGCTCTTGAGGCGCGGAATCAGCGTAAGCGGTTTGGCGTTGACATTGTTCAGATCAAAGACGATGAGCGAAGGACGGCTTCCCTCCGGCACATCCGCCAGGCGCGACACAATATCCTTGTCGGCCTTAACAAAAGCCACCTTCACGCCTACTTTTCGCGCCGTCTCCTGGATCTTGGCCAGGAAGAACAGGTCTTCGATAAAGCAATAAATTCGAATCGGGGCGTCTTCCCTGACCTGGACGACGACCGGGTCCCGCGGCACAGGCTCAACGAAGTGCCCATTCTGGCCGTTGCCGCGGAATTCCATGGCCGAATGCGGCGCATCCGCTGTGTTGCCGTTCACCACCCGGTAGCTATGATCCATCGGCCCGACGAATGTCTGCTGCCGGCGTTGCTTGCCTTTGCGCCGTCCGCCGCCACCGTTGGCTCCGTTGTTCATTGCGCCGTGGGCGCTGCCGTTGCTGCCATTGCCGTTCTTAGCGGCAAATCGGCCCTGGCCTGGAGATTTTGTCTTGGCAGCCTTCTTGGAGGGATGGGGGTTGCCCGCTCCGGCCTCAAGGTTAGGGTGACCCTTGGCTTGGTTGTTCGAGTATCCCTTACGTCTGCGGCGCCGGCGACGATGCCCTTGCCCTTCACTCTGTCCAGCAGGCTGAACCTGATTCGGCGCCTGTGGTTGATTTTGCTCAGTTGTCATGCATGCACATCCCGGTGCGTTGACTTTCTTGCAGTTTGCTTCAAGTGCGACCTATCCCGGCCTGGGGAAGGCAGAGACTGGCTGCAACTCATGTTTCCACTTGGTCGATGGCCAGGGGCCACGGCCCACGCGCTCAAAAGGAACTTATCCAAAAGATACGGTCAGGGGTGGAACTTATGGTCTGGTCTCTCAAATAAACTACTGGTTTGGTCTTTACCGCTATTGTTTGACCCAGCGACGAACATCGCAATTTGGGCCAGCAGGTGCGACGCGGCAGAAAAACCCTATTGACTCTCGAGAATTGCGGCGAGCCTGACTCACATCTGAGCTCTGGCTACAGCCGCTCGATAGGCAAACCCGATAATACACAGATACTCCACTCAAGAGCAAGTGCTATTCGGGAAAGATTGGTATCGGAAGTTAGAACAAGGGGTTACGGTTGGGTCAGCGGGAGCCGGCACGGATGCCGGCCGGAAAAAGAAAAGCCACAGTTCAGTGGCTTTTCTTGCTAATGGCCAATCACTGGCCTCCCTAAGAGTCCCCGGCAGAGTACGTCTGCGGGAGGTAAGTTCCGGTTGCGGCTGGTCCTGGTAGAACCTGGGCTCTGCTCGCCGGATCTGAAGCGCGGTGCTCGCGGTTTGGTTGCGAGCCTCTGCGTCGCTGGCTAGTCTCTTATTAGCAGTTATCATGCCGTTCTACATCTTTATTATTTTCATTAACTTAGGTCGCCACCGCTGCTCACTCATTCCGGTTTATGGAAGCCTCACACGAGCAAGGATTCTGGAATCCATAGAAATCCACAGCCTTAGTGTTGGCAGCGGGGACAGTAATGAGTGCCGCGGCCGCCCACCAGGATTCGCCGGATCGGAGTTCCGCAAACCAGGCACGGTAGGCCGGTACGGAGATATACCCGGTGTTCAAGCTGGAAGAATCCTTCGACCCCGGCGGCATCCACATAGTCAGAAACAGAGGATCCGCCCAGCGAAATTGCTTCCCTAAGGACGCTCTGCAGGCTGGAATGCAGGCGGTCGAGTTCTGCCCGTTTCAGGTGGCAAGCCATCCTGCGGGGCCGGATCCCTGCCCGGAAGAGACTTTCGTCTGCATAGATATTCCCCACCCCATGCAAGAGCTTTTGATTGAGCAGGGCAGCCTTGATGGACGTGCGGCGCGGAGCGGAAGAGCGCGGCGAACTTGTCTGGGGAAATATCGAAGGGCTCCTGGCCGGTTCCTGCGAAAGGTTTCGTTTCTTTCGCGGAGGCTCCATGGAGAGCCATACGTCCGAAGCGGCGCGGGTCGACAAAGCGCAGCTCTCTGCCTGAGGCCAGATGCAGGATGCCATGGGTGTGACGGGGAATGGGGGTCGCCGCTTCGGCGACCAGCAGCCGCCCGCTCATGCCCAGATGCACGATCCATTGCAGTCCCGAATGCTTCCTCTTAGTGGGCTTGGTTTTCAGATCCCTGTCCTGCAGATCGAAGACGATGTGTTTGCCTACACGGTGCACGCGGTCGATGCGCCGTCCGGGCAGTTCCTTGGCCATTAGCCTGGGGAGAAGACTTGAAGGGCTCAGGTTTCTCGCTGAACCATGTGGTTTCGATTCGGTCGCCGCGAAGGCGCTCATCGACCCCTCGCGCGATGGTTTCAACCTCAGGCAGTTCCGGCATAGCTCATCTGCTTTCATTGTCGCAGAGAAGCGCCGCTTGGCCGCTGCCGGGCGCCGTTATATGATCTGGAGTTGGACGATGCTCCGCCGCCGCGCGAGTATCGTCAGCAACATCTCCGCGCACCCCTCCGCAGACGTTCGATCAACACGCTGAGCCATGCCGGGAAGAGTGCGCCACACGAAATTGATTGGAGTACATGCGAGCCAAGACAGCAGTGGTACTGGGCGCCCAATGGGGCGACGAGGGAAAAGGAAAGATCGTCGACGTTCTCTCCGATCGATTTGCCGTCGTCGCCCGCTATGCCGGTGGTCACAATGCCGGGCATACCGTCATCATCCGGGGACAGAAGTTCATTCTGCAATTGGTCCCTTGCGGCGTTCTGCGCCCGGACTGCCGTGCCGTGATCGGCAACGGCGTAGTACTCGATCCTCTGGCCTTTCTGAAAGAGATCGGCAAGCTCCGCGACCTGGGGGTCAACGTCGATGAGCAGCTCTTTGTCTCCAACCGCGCGCAGGTGATTCTTCCCTACCACCGCATGATCGAGCTGGCCTCGGAGAATGCTCCCGGACGGCAGAAGATCGGCACCACCAGCCGCGGCATCGGTCCCGCGTACGAAGACAAGATGCATCGCAGCGGCCTGCGAGTCATCGACCTGCTCAACCGCAGTTTGCTCAAGACCCACATCGAGAACGCCTGCAACGAGAAGAATGCCGTTGCCCACGCGCTTTTCGGCACCGACCCGCTCGATCCCATCAAGATGTACGACGAATACGCCGAGGCGGCGGAGCGCAGTCCGGCCCTTCGTCACCGACACGGCGGCGCTGCTCAACAAGGCGATCCGCCAGGGCCAAAGCGTGATGTTTGAAGGCGCCCAGGGCACCATGCTGGACATCGATCATGGCACTTACCCGTTCGTGACCTCCTCCTCGTCTACCGCCGGCGGCGCGGTCATCGGGACCGGCGTGGGGCCGACCGCGATCGGCACCGTCATCGGCGTGACCAAGGCCTATGTCACCCGCGTAGGCGAGGGGCCTTTCCCCACCGAGATCTGGGGCGAAAGCAGCGATCTGCTGCGCGCCCGCGGGCAGGAGTATGGAGCGGTGACCGGCCGGCCCCGCCGCTGCGGCTGGCTCGATCTGCCCCTTTTGCGCTACTCCAGCCAGATCAATGGCACCGAATGGCTGGTGGTCACCAAGATGGATGTTCTGGACAGCTTCGCCGAGATCCCCATCTGCACCGGCTATCGCATTGAGCGGCCGGATGAGCGACCTGATTCCGGCGGACGTAAGCGGCTTTGAGAAAATTGAGCCGGTTTACACCAGCCTCGAAGGCTGGCAGACTTCCACCGAAGGCATCACTGAATTTGACCAGCTCCCCAAAGCAGCCCAGAAATATCTTCGTTTCCTTGAAGCGGAGTCGGGCGCCCGCATCGGCATGGTCTCTACCGGCCCGGACAGGGAGCAGACCATGATCCTCCCCGGATTTTCCGACGCCCTCGACTGGATGCACTCGGTGTGACCGGGTAGATTAGAGACACAATGGTCAGCTTTATCGTACGCATGCGATTCGCCCCTGAAGACCGTGAAAACATAAGCGATATTCTGCGCCAGCTGGCCCTCGCCTCCCGCCAGGAGCCCGGCTGTGTCAGTTATGTGCCGCACACCGTCGAGGACGATCCGTCCGTGGTCGTGATCTACGAGCAGTACCGTGACCGGGCGGCGAGTGAGTTCCACCGCACCACCCCTCACTTTAAAAAGTTCGCCGTCGGCGGCGTTGTATCAACTCATGCGCGAGCGGGAAGTGGAGAATCTAACGGCTGTTATCTAAAGCCGCTTTTTAGGGGTTGCAGTCCACCCCCCGGGGCATTGCGTTCAACCCCGAAAACTGTCACTCTGGAGTTCTCATTTTGACTGATTATTCGGACGCGGACTAACATCCGGTACGCCTATGCGCGCTCATGCCGAGTATCGATGGCTGTTTCCCGCGGCCGGCAGACTATTTTTGGCGTTCGTAATCCTGTCTGGGCTTGCGCCACAAGCGCTGGCTGTTTTTCCCCACCATGATTCGACCCATAAAGAAATCGAAGGACTCGAACTGGACTGGCGGCAGGCCCAGCTTACCAACAACATCTCCATGGTCGATCGCCTGCTGGCCGATGACTATCTTGGCATCAGTGCCAACGGGACTTTGGAAACCAAAGCGGATGAACTCGCCTCCCGCCGCAGCGGAACGCTGCATATCACCGAGCTGGACCTGAGCGACATTAAAGTGCGCATTTATGGTGACACTGCGGTGGTGACTTCGAAGGCCGAGGTGGTGGGGAAGAAGGGTGACCGCGACATTAGCGGGCGGTATCGCTACACCCGCGTCTACAGCAATCGCGCGGGCCAGTGGCGAATCGTAAGCTTTGAAGCCAGCCGCATCGCCGGCGAGCCGGAAGGCAAGCACTAGATCTTTTTGGTCAGGGCAGGTTGAGTTCCGCGCCTACGGCGCTCGGTCGTGTTGTGAATCGAGTCCCAGCCCTTCCGGGCTGGGCTCACGTTTGGCGAACGGCCCTCCGGGCCTTGCATCCATGGCGATTTTTGCCGTGTCATTTCTCCCTCAACCTGCCGCAGGCAAGTAGAGGTGCTCCTAATGACACGAGCGGATGGCTTGATCCGCAACAACCCCACTCAAGCCAAAAAACGGCTTGAATGGGGCACCCCGGGCTTTTCTTGGTCTCGCCTTTGGATCGGTTGCTTGGATCAGAGAACAGCATTTCCCTCCACTGCGCTAGGCTCCGCACGATCAGGCATTCGCCTCGGCCGCGGCCAGCACGGCGTCGGCTATCGCCGCTGCCTCCCGGGCTGGGCGTACTTCATGGACCCGTACCAGCTCCGCACCGGCCAGGATGGCCGCGGTGACCGCAGCGAGAGTGCCATTTCCACGGCGGTCGACCGGCACGTCCATCCCCTGGTAAAGCGCTGCCAGGGTTTTACCCAGAAATCCCTTGCGCGACACCCCTGCAAGCAGCGGCTGTCCCAGACTGCTCAGCTCTGCCAAACCCGCCAATAACAGGTAATTCTGCTCGTAGGCCTTGCCAAAACCGAATCCCGGATCAAGCACAATCCGCTCCCGCTCGATTCCCGCGTCCAGCGCTTCCTGTAGCCGCGCCCGCAATTCCTGCTTGACCTGGGATACTACCTGCCTCGGGTCCATGCCGGGCAACGCGTGCCACTCATCGGGCCGGCCGCGGGTATGCATCAGCACCACTCCGCACCGGGCTTCTGCACACACCCCGGCCATACCCTCGTCCCACAAGAAACCACTGACATCGTTAACAATTTGAGCTCCGGCATGGAGTGCCGCGGCGGCGGTCTGTGATTTGTAGGTATCGACCGAGAGAATCGACCCCGGGCGATGGCGCATGACACCTTCCAGCACCGGAACTACACGGTCGATCTCCTGCGGAACACCCACAGGCTCGCGCCTGCCCGGCCGGGTGGACTCCCCCCCGATATCCACCAGGTCCGCCCCATCGTCGAACATCGCGAGCGCGTGCTCGATGGCGCCGGCACGGGTGGTAAATACCCCGCCATCGGAGAAGGAGTCGGGCGTGGAATTCAACACCCCCATCACCAGGGTTCGCGATCCCAACGACAAGGACTGGGTACGCAGCTTCCAGTCACCGCGAGAACGCCTGGCAAAGGGCATGGCCCGTCCATTCTAAGGGAGCGTGAGGTACACTCCGCGCAGAGACATGCAACCGCGCTCCCCCTATCTCAGCCTGTTGCTGGCCCTTCTTCTGCCCGCAGGGTCGCTGTCCCTCGCGGCCGCGCCGGCCCGGCCCAAACACCCGCGCAAGCTGCCCCTGCCACAGGCCGTGGCTCGAATTCTTTCCGATCCGGCGGTAAACCAGGCCCACTGGGGAATCTCCGTGGCCTCCCTAGCCGGCAAACCAATCTATGCCCTGAATGACGGTCAGTACTTTAACCCGGCGTCGAACGCCAAGCTATTCACCACAGCTGCGGCCTATGCCCTTTTACCCAGCGGTCTCACCTTCACCACCCTGGTCGCCAGCGAGGCACCGGTCAGTGGCTCCGGAGAACTTGATGGCAACATCACCATCTTTGGCGTAGGCGATGCGAACATATCCGCACGGACCGTGCCCTTTGGACTCAAGACCGAACGCCCTGGGCCGCCGCTGGCAATACTTGAGGATATGGCCGACCAGATCGTTCGTCATGGTGTCCATACCGTCGCCGGAGACATCGTCGGAGATGACACCTGGTTTCCCTTCGAACGCTATGCCATCGGCTGGAACTGGGACGATCTGCTGTGGGGCTATGGGGCGCCGGTTTCCGCCCTCAGCGTGAACGATAACGAGGTTTACCTCAACGCCATGCCGGCGGTGCGGGTGGGTGACATGGCCGTGGCTTCCTGGCTCCCACGGACGGCTTACTACACCCTGGATAACTCCCTCTCGACCAGCACCCCGGGCGATCCAGTCAAGCCCGGTGTCGAGCGCTGGCCGGGCTCCATGACCGTCCGTCTTTTTGGCCGGACTCCTCTCGGCCAACAGGGCTTCCACACCTCCCTGGCTATCGAAGACCCGGCGGATTATGCCGCCCGGTCGCTCAAGGAAATGCTCTTGGCCCGTGGGGTCAGGGTGAGCGGGACAGCCCGGGCGCAGCATCGCTTGCCCTCCGATACGGGCGATTTCTTTGAGCAGCAGGAGCAGCCTGTCACCCTCCATACCGTTACCCTGCTCAACCTGCAGGCCGCAAATCCGGGCAAGACTCTGCTCGCCTCACACGTCTCGCCGCCACTGGGAGACGATCTCGTCGTAACCAACAAGGTCAGCCAAAACCTGCATGCCGAGATTACTCTCCGCACCCTGGGCAAGCTGGAGAGCACCGATGGATCCCTGGTCGAAGGCACGCGGGTGGTGCGCCAGTTCCTCATCTCAGCCGGAATCGATCCGGCGGATTTTGTCCTCTATGACGGATGCGGGCTTTCCATGCAAGACCTGGTTGCCCCGCGTGCCTTTACCACCTTGCTGGTCTATGCGGCACGGCAGAGCTGGGGCGAGGCGTTCCGCACCTCACTGCCGGTGGGTGGCGTGGACGGATCCCTCTCCAGCCGCTTCAAGCAGCCCTTGCTGGACGGCAAGCTTTACGCCAAAACAGGCACGCTGGGGGAAGCGCGCGCGCTGAGCGGGTACCTGGTTGCCGCCAGCGGACAGACGGTCGCCTTCTCCGTTATGTGCACCGACCACCGTCCGTCCGCGCCGGCCGACCGTATGGCGATGGACAAGATCGTCGCCGCGATCGCGGATTCGAATTGAAAGCGATCCTGCTGGTCTTTGCTCTCAGCCTGCTGAGCGGATGCCACCGCCTGACTCCATCGAAGCCGGTGAGCGAGTTAAGCCCGCAGGAAACCGCCGGACGCCAAGTCTTCGCCAGCCATTGCTCCGCCTGCCACTATGCCACCGAGGAAAAGGGCTTGAACGGCCCGGGCCTCGAAGGTCTCTTCCGCAAGCCCTACCTGCCCAGCGGCATGGCCGCGAATGACGCGCGCGTGACGGCGGTGATCCTGCACGGCAGAAACATGATGCCGGCTCTGGGCAATACACTATCTGATCAGGAGCTCGCAGATCTGATGGCCTTCCTGCACACTTTATGACATGCCACGCTTTCCAAATCGCAGAAACCGCAGGTCCCTCCACTACGCTTCGCTCCGGTCGGGATGACAATTCTATTTTGAAATCAAAGATTTTTCAGGACAGCTCCGTTTTCGCAACAGAATTGTCATCCCGACCGGAGCGAAGCGTAGTGGAGGGACCTGCGGTTGAATCTTAGTTTTCAGAAAGCCGCTCATGGTTCCGCTCCACAAATCCGTAAACCCTGCGCCAGCCAAGCTTCCGCTGCCTGGAATGGCCGCCATTTCGCTGTGGATGCTGGCGCTCTCGGTGATGGGTGTGGCTGGGGTGCTTTCCGGCCACTATCCCTCTGGAGGGGGGAGAATCGTGATCCTCGTTCTGTGCACGGTTTTTGCGGTCGCGGCCCTGGGACTGATCCGCATGCGCCGGTGGGGGTGGGCACTTACCCTGGGCGCAGTCTTCCTCTCCATGTGTTTCGGCTGCTACAGCCTCTTCCGCTTCCACCAGGCTCAATGGGTGGTTATGGCGGTGATCAATCTTGTGTTCTTTCTCTACCTGGTGCGCGGCGAGGTGATCGAGCGCCTGCGCTAGGAGTAACCGACCCGCTACAATCAGTAAAGCGTGATTGACCTGGTTCAGATCGACGTAAGCCCACGCCGGCCCTCCCCCAAGCCAGCCTGGCTCAAGGCTCGTGCCCCGATGGGGGAGAATTATCACGACCTCAAGAGCCTGGCCCGCTCTCTGAACCTGCACACGGTGTGCGAGTCGGCCCACTGCCCCAACATCGGCGAGTGCTGGAACCAACGCACTGCGACCTTCATGATGCTGGGCAATACCTGTACTCGCCGCTGCGGTTTCTGCGCTGTGCCCAAGGGCCGGCCGGACCCAATCGACTTCGACGAACCCCGCCGGGTGGCCGAGGCGGTCGCCATTTTGGGTCTCAAGCACGCGGTCATCACCAGCGTGAACCGTGACGACGATGTTCTCGGAGGCGCCCGGGCCTTCGCCATGGTGATCGACGAGATCCGCGACCAGGCGCCCGGCTGCCAGGTGGAAGTCCTGGTCCCGGACTTCCAGGGTCAGGAGGAGGCCATCCGCATCGTGGTCGAGGCCCGACCCGAGATGTTGAACCACAACACCGAATCGGTCCCGCGACTCTATCGCGTGGTGCGATCCGGCGCCCGTTACCAGCGGACCCTTCGCTTGCTGGAGCACGCCAAGATCGTCGACCCCCGCATGACCACCAAATCCGGTGTCATGGTCGGGCTGGGAGAAGAGATGCACGAACTGCTGCAGGTCTACCGCGATCTGGCCGATGTGGGGACGGACGTGTTGACCATTGGCCAGTACTTACGTCCATCGAGAGACCACTTGCCGATGGCCCGCTACTACACGCCGGAGGAGTTCGCCTACATGCGCGAACAGGCTCTTGCAATGGGTTTTCGCCACGTGGAGTCGGGCCCGCTGGTGCGGTCGTCGTACCATGCACGCGAGCAGGCCGCGTCCACTGGGGTAACCCTTCTTACTTGAATCCGACCCGAGGAAGATAACCATGGCAGTTTCGATAATGGCTGGTATTCCCGCCCTGAAAGACACCCAGCAGCAGCTCAAGTCGCGAATGGAAAAAGCGGTCGACGATTTCCGCGCCAATCTTGCGTCTACCCGCACCGGCCGGGCTTCGGTCCACATGCTTGACCAGATCAAGGTCTCCTACTACGGCAGCGATACACCGCTGAACCAGGTGGCCCAGGTCACCGCTCCGGATGCCAACCTCATCCTGGTCCAGCCTTGGGATCCCAGCATTGTGGCGGACATCGAGAAGGCGCTGCGCGCTTCCGACCTGGGCTTCAACCCGCAGAATGACGGCAAGGTCATCCGCATTCCTATCCCCCCGATGACCGAGGAGCGCCGCCGCGAAGTGGTCAAGCACCTCAATAAGACGCTCGAAGACCATCGCACCGCAGTGCGCAATATCCGTCGTGACGGCAACGACCTCATCAAGAAATCGGCCAAGGATAAGAAAATTTCCGAGGACGAGGAGAAGCGCTCCCTCGAGGAAATACAGAAACTTACCGACGATGAAATCCGGCGGATGGAAGAGATGTGCCGCAACAAAGAGAGAGAAGTGCTGCAGATCTGATTCAACTCACGCGGTTGCTGTGGTCCAGAATGATCTTCCAGCCCGTAGGATCATTCTTCAACAGGAGTGAGAAGATTCCATCGGCGTTGCCGCCGCCGGCCGCTGTTCGCTCCAGATGAAAATTTCCCGTGGCGGTTGCGTAATTGGAGTCCAAGACCCGGATCGCGAGATTGGAAAAGGTTAATTTCCCCATCTCCGCCGGCGTGGTATAGACCCTTTTGTATCGCTCCAGAATTGCGCCATAGCCGTACTCCACTTTTTGGCCGACGAAGGTGGTTGTGGGAGAGTTTTCGTAGGCTTTCATAAAGGCCTCCACATCGCCCCGGTTCCAATCCGCTGCCTGTTGGGTCAGCAACTGGCGGATGGCGGGCTCGGCTGCTATTTGCGCCCACGACGAAGACGCGAGCGTCACCGCGACAACCAATAAAAGACAGACACGGCGCATGGTTGTTTTTCCTTCTATCCCCTCAGCAGAACCAAGGGTGCCCCACATCTCGCTCGTTTTTCGCGAGATGTGGGATACCACGAATGTTAACCTCAAACGCCATTGGAGCCGAGGTGGTTTCCGGTTGAGCACAGTGGTATCCCACATCTCGCGAAAAACGAGCGAGATGTGGGGCACCCTTGGTTCTGTTGAGGGGATAGAGGCGCGACCCAACAGCTCTGCTACTACAATGAAGTATGCCTCCAGCGACAACAGCACATACTGTCTGTTCGCATGACTGCCCAGACTCCTGCGCCGTTCTGGTAACCATTGACGAGCTGGGCAGCGCCACCCGCGTCCAGGGCGATCCAACCCATCCCGTGACCCGCGGCTTTCTTTGTGGCAAGGTCGCCAAGTATCTGGACCGCGTCTACTCTCCCTCGCGCCTGCTCTACCCTATGCGCCGTCGCGCTGGAGCGCCAAAAGGGAAAATGCCTTACGGCCGCGAGGGGGATGTCTTCGAGCGCATCGGTTGGGATCAGGCCCTCGACCTGGTGGCGGAACGGCTGCACCGCGTCGCACGCGAGCACGGTCCTGAAGCGGTGCTGCCCTACTCCTACGCTGGAAACATGGGTGTGCTCGGCTTCGGCTCCATGGATCGCCGCTTCTTTCACCGCGCCGGCGCTTCGCGGCTCGACCGCACCATTTGCGCCACCGCGGGCGGCGATGCCCTGGTGTCGGTCTACGGAAAAAAGCTCGGCACCGCACCGGAGCATTTCCGCCACGCCCGGTACATCATCGCTTGGGCGGCAAACATTCACGGCAACAACGTTCACCTGTGGCCCTTCGTCGAAGAAGCTCGCCGCAACGGCGCTCGGCTTGTAGTCATCGACCCCTTTCGCACCCGCACCGCCGGAGTCGCCGACTGGCATATCCCCATCCAGCCTGGCACCGACGCCGCCTTAGCCCTGGGCCTCATGCGGGTCATCATCGAGGAAGGGCTCTACGACCGGGATTATGTCGAGCAGCACACCCACGGCTTTGCCCAGTTGCGCGAACATGTGCAGCCTTACACACTGCAGCACGTTGCCGGTTTGACGGGCCTCGCCGCAGCCGACGTGGAGCGCCTGGCGCGTGAGTACGCCTCTAGCTCACCAGCCGTCATCCGCTTGAACTACGGTGTGCAACGCTCGCAAAACGGTGGGGCGGCGGCGCGTGCCGTTTGCATGTTGCCCGCGCTCATCGGCGCCTGGAAGCATCGCGGCGGCGGCCTGCAGCTCTCCACCGGCGGCGCCTTTCAGTTCAACAGCGCTGCGCTGGAAAGGCCCGACCTGATGATGGCGAGCCCACTTGCGCGGCCTGCCCGCATCGTCAACATGTCGCGCCTGGGCCACGCCCTGACCGAACTCGAATCACCTCCGGTAAAGGCGCTGTTCGTCTACAACTCGAATCCCGCGGCCATTGCTCCCAACCAGAATGCCGTGCTGCGTGGAATGATGCGCGACGACCTTTTCACCGTGGTGCATGAGCAGTTCTTCACCGACACCACCGACTACGCCGACATCGTGTTGCCCGCAACCACCTTCCTGGAGCACAAGGATATCCAAGGCGCCTACGGTCATTATTTTCTGCAACTGTCAGAGCAGGCGATTGCTCCCCTGGGGGAGGCCCGTTCCAACGTCTGGCTCTTCAGCCAGCTCGCACCGCGAATGGGGTTCACCGAGCCCTGCTTTCACGACAGCGTCGACGACCTGATCGACCAGGCGCTGGATACGCCGTCGATGAACGGCGTCACTCGCCAGCAACTCGAGACCAGCAGGCGAATCCGCCACCTGCCGGAGGAGGAGCTGCCATTTTCCCAGGGTGGCTTGAGCACACCCAGCGGCAAGGTGGAGTTCTATTCGGACGCGCTGGCAGCGCAGGGACTGGAACCGCTGCCGGCCTTTCACCCACCCGACGAATCGCGCCGGGGCGTCAATGCCGGCACATTCCCGCTGGAGTTTTTGCCGCGCAAGGCCGACAACTACATGAACTCCACTTTTGCCAACCTGCCGGGCCACCAGAAGATGGAGTCGCCGGGCCGGGTTGCAATGCATGCCCACGATGCCGGCGCACGGCAGATCCGCGAAGCAGACTGGGTCGAGATCTACAATGCACGCGGAAAGATGCACCTGCGCGCACATATCGACGGGAGCGTGCCCCCCGGCGTGGTCGCTGCCAGCCTCAGCTGGAATAAGCTGTCGACCGGCGGAAACAATGTAAACGCTCTTACCTCGGAGCGCCTGACCGACCTGGGCCGCGGCGCCACCTTCTATTCCACCCTGGTAGAAGTTCGAAAGCTCACCCCCGACGAAGCGCAAAACCTCTGCACTCCGATAGACTAAGAACACCTGCTCAAGCGTGAGATTGCCGATGCCGTTTCCAGCGGGTTTTCAGTGCGCGGGCTGTGGAGAGTGGAATGAGATCGTGGTGGACGAGTCTGCCGGGGGACGGCAGCATTACGTGGAAGACTGCCAGGTCTGCTGCAAGCCCAACCTTCTCTCCGTGTCCTGGGATTCCTCGGTTGGCGAGTACTTGGCATGCAGTGAGCTGGAGAGTTAGAGCGGTTTCGCAATTACGGGGGCCCGGCCGATATCGCGAGGAGTGGTTTTCCTTGGCAGAAAACCACGTAAAGGACTCCCGCTTCGGTATGCACCAATTGCGAAACCGCTCCAGGGGTGCCGTGGTGTCTCACCTGACTGGACCTCCGGGATGGCACGCGTGGTGAGAAACCAGTCCCCGGAGTTGGGGAGTACCCCTTCCGTCACATATAATCGCCTTTTCCTCCAGCAGGATCCGATTTTCAGCAGTGAGGGTGTGCCTATTCTTCGCGTCGTGTCAGGGAGCCTTCGCTCCCGGTTTCATAAGAACCAACCTGCACTGCCGTTTTTTTTTCGGATGTGCAGGATCCTGGCCTTGCTTCTATTTTGCGGTTCCAGTCTGGTTGCCTGGGCTCAGCAGGACGTCGTCCAGAACATCAGGGTCATCGGTAACCGGCGCATTCCCAGAGAAACTGTGCTGGCGCGGCTGTTCACTCACGTGGGAGATACCTACGATCCGGCCACCATCGAGCGCGACTTCAACTCGCTGTGGAATACCGGCTACTTTGAAAATCTGCAGATCGCCCGTGAGGACACGCCCAAGGGCGTCATTATCGATGTCATCGTCAAAGAAAAGCCTACGATTCGCGAGATCAACTACAAGGGCTTGAACTCAGTTTCGACCTCGGACGTTCTGGACCGCTTCAAGAAAGAGCACGTCAGCCTCTCGGTCGAGAGCCCCTATGATCCCACCCGGCTGGCCCGGGCCATCGATGTGATCCGGGCCCTGCTGGCCGAGCACGGGCATCAGTTTGCGACGGTAAAGCCGGACATCAAGACCATTCCCCCGGCCTCGGTCTCCATCAACTTCATCATCAAGGAAGGCCCCACCGTCAAGGTGGGAAATATCACCTTCACCGGCAACCGCGCAGTGAGTTCGCGCGAGCTGCGCGCGGCCATGAAAAATCTGCGGCCCATTGGGATTCCGCACTCCATCTTCCTGGAGAACATCTTCGCCCGCACCTACGACGCCAGCAAACTCGAGGAAGATACCGAGCGGGTGCGCCGCGCGCTGCAGGATCGGGGCTATTTCAGGGCGGCGGTCGACATCCCCACTACCCATATCCGGAATGAAGGCGGCCTTTCGTTCTTCACCTTTCGCCCACGACACGGTAAGCGCATCGACATCCGTATGCCGATTGACGAGGGGGAGCGCTACCGCCTCGGTGGCATCACCTTCACCGGCAACACGCATGTGCAGAACGTAAAGGCGCTGCGTGCCCAGTTCCCGACCAAAGATGGGGAATGGTTCAATGCAACCGCCGTGGGCAAGGGCCTGGATAATCTGCGCAAGGCTTACGGTTCGCTTGGCTACATCAACTTGACCGCCGTGCCGACTCCGCACATCGATGACGCTAAACACGAGGTCTGCCTTGACATCGACATCGACGAGGGCAAAGCGTTTACCGTTTCGCGCATCGAGTTCCAGGGCAACACCATCACCCGCGACCGGGTGATCCGCCGCGAGCTGCTGATCGAAGAAGGCCAGCCCTACAACAGCAACCAGTGGGAATCGAGCCTGCTGCGCCTGAACCAACTGGACTATTTCGATCCACTGAAGGTCGACCAGGATACCGACGTCCACCAGGATCCCGAGAACGGCACCGTCTCACTGCTGCTCAGAGTGCACGAGAAGGGCAAGAACTCGATTGGCTTGAACGGCGGCGTCAGCGGCCTTTCCGGCACTTTCCTCGGTCTCAACTACTCGACCAACAATTTTCTCGGGCTGGGCGAAACATTGAGCCTGCAGGGCAATATCGGCAACCTGTCGCGTAATGTGGTCTTCGCCTTCACTGAGCCCTACCTGCGTAATAAGCCGATCAGCGTGGGGTTCCAGCTCTTTTCCAGAAAGACGGATTACAATTCGGCGCGCAACTACGCTGCCAGTGACCGGCCAATCCTCGAACCTGACGGCCGCCCAGCAATCGCTGGTGCAGAACTACAACCAGTCCTCAACCGGGTTGAACTTCTCTATCAGCTACCGCATACCGCGCACGTTCAAGCGGGTAGGTTTGACCTATAGCTGGGATAAGTCGAGCATCACGACATTCAGCCAGGCATCGGCCAATTTATTCCAGACTCTGGCCTTCCGCAGCGGACAGATCCAGGGCGCCAATGCACTCGAAGGCATTTACACCAGCTCCGTTTCGTTGAGCTATGTATACAACAGAGTTGGTCCATCCATCTTCAAGCCGCGTTTCGGAACGGATATCTCCGCTGCCTTCCAGCTCGCGGGCCTATTTGGCAATGTCCGTTATTTCAGCCCGGTGGTGCAGTACAAGCACTATCATGGCGATGAAGGGTCTGCGTCCCAACACGGACGGGCGCAACGTGCTTGGCTATCGCTTCCAGGGTTCTTACATCCAGGGTTACAGCGGAGATGTTGCTCCTCCCTTCGCCCGTTTCTATTCCGGCGGCGACAACGAACTGCGCGGCTTTGATGTGCGTGCGGCGACACCCTATGCCTTCATCCCGGTGCGGGCAAACATCACCCTTACCAACCCTGACGGTACGCCTATTCCGATCGATCCCGGCAACTACACTTTGGGCAACATCACGATTCCGATCCCCATCTACCGCCCGGTGTCTGTCGGTGGCGACGTCAAGTTCACCTCGAACGTCGAATACCGCATTCCCATTGCCGGGCCGGTCGGCTTCGCGATGTTCGACGACTTCGACATCACTTCTGTGATTCGCCAATCGCAGCTACGGCAAAGCGTGGAAGGCGCAGATCAGCTCAATTCGCCGCTCTATGGCTGCACCTCTTACTTCAACGGCGCTTGCCAAGGCGGCCAGTCGATCCAGTTCATCAACCTGATCCGGCCAATCTCCGGCACCAACGTGGTGCCGCGCATGTCGGTCGGCGGTGAGCTCCAGGCGTTCCTGCCTATCGTGAATGCGCCCTTCCGCTTGTACTACGCGTACAACACCCTCCGCCTCTTTGAGAACGTTCAAGGAGAAAGCCTGATCACGCGCAGCATGTTCCCCGCCGGCGGCGCGGGCGACTACACCTACCAAAACGCAATTACGGCATATGACTCCCTGTTGCATTTCCGCGAGCCGAGAAAGACTTTCCGCCTGAGCGTGAGCACGACTTTCTAACGCTGGGTCTCACGGGGGATTTCAACCGTCCCTGCGGGACTTCTCCGGAGACGGTTATTTCAAGCAAAGAAGTTCCTTTGGAGCTGCGTTTTGGCTTTGTATCAGGGCACGACTTGCGGGCCGTAAAGGAATGAGAGAGGATTGGGCTTCAGCCCCTGCTCCCCTCACCTGGCGAGGGGAGAAACCCGGGGGGCTTAAACAGGCTACGGAAAAACCCGCGAATCGGGTAGGAAAGACGCACCTCAGGGGCTAAAGCCAGACATATTCTCAATCGTTTACGGCACGACTGAAGTCGTGCCCTGATACAAAGCATCACCGCGGTGACTACCGAAGAACTCGCGCATTCCGCAGATGTGGTTCTATCCACCTTCTCTGACGACCTGGGCTACATTCAGTCGCCCCTTCCGCTGAGGCTCAACTGGCTTGGGACGAGCGCACACCTATAATCACTGCTGGCCCTGTGATTATCTCGGTCCGTGTCTCTTTTCCGCATTTGCTGCCAGATGCGCTGGTAGTTTGGCAATGCGCATGAGAGAGCTGCAAGCGAAGGCCCGCTTCCGCTAAAGAGCGGGCGATCCGGATTCAAAGATCAAAAGGAGTTCTGTATTCCGATGAAGCGTTCGTTCACACTTGTTTGCCTGCTCGCGTCCGCAACCGGCGTGGGTTCCATCGCGCTGAGCAGCAGAGCATTCGCCCAAGCTCCGTCCGCACCGCCGCACCCACCCCGGCCGATTCTACCGCCGCCGCTGCTTCTCCAATCGTCCCGGCCACCGCCAAGGTTGCGATCATCGCCTTTCAGCAAGCGGTCGCATCGACCAACGAGGGTCAGCGCAATTTCGCCCAACTGCGGGTGAAGTTCGAACCCAAGCAGGCGCAACTCAAGTCGCAAAGCGATGAGATCGACTCGCTCAAGAAACAGCTGCAGGACGCCGGCGCCAACCTGAGCCGAAACCGAGCGCGATGCTCGCCTCAGGACAATCGACGAAAAGACAAAGTCGCTGCAACGCTCCGCGGAAGATGCACAAAACGAGGCCAGCGGCGCCATGAGCGACATGTATCAGCAACTGGCACAGAAGGTGTATGCGGTGCTGTACACTTATGCCGATCAACAGAAATTCACCCTGGTGCTCGATGCCAGCAATCAGCAGAATTCGCCCGGTGCTGTGGGCCAGTCCTGCCACCGACATCACCAAGGCGATCGTAGACGCCTACAACGCCAAATCCGGCGTCCCCGCACAACCGGCAGCTGGAACGCCCTGCGCCACGATCCACCACCCCCGGTCACACTGGAACTGGAACCACCCACCCCAGCACTACCAAGCCAGCACGCCGCCGCAGTAGCGCGTTTATACCGCATGCCCCTGGTAATTTTTACGGGTATTTTTTACTAGTCTTTTTCCTGGGCCGGGGGCATGCGAAATCGCTTAAGCACCGGTCCGGTGTCATCTGTGGAAAAAACTGTGGAAAGCTGAGGAGCTCTTCTTCCAGGCTACGCACGCACGCCTCGCAAGGGCCACACCGATACCTGGCCATCGCTTGCTAAGCTTATACCCATCAGTTATTTACGGATAGCTCAGGGTGGGGATGCGATACCCAGCCGGGCTGCAGTGCAAGTGCTGCACTTTGGCGGGTTTCCACAAAAGGACATGTACCCATGACTACAGTCATGGGTAAAAACAGCTTTATTTGCTTGCTATCTTCGCCCACTTTGAGCACCGCCAGAAACGCCTCCTGTGGAATGTCGACTTTGCCGATTCGCTTCATGCGCTTTTTGCCTTCTTTTTGCTTCTCCAGAAGCTTGCGCTTGCGGCTGATGTCTCCCCCGTAGCACTTGGCCAGCACATTCTTGCGCAGCGGCGCGACCGTTTCCCGGGAGACGATCTTGGATCCGATCGCCGCCTGAATAGCGACCTCGAACATCTGCCGGGGGATCAGCTCGCGCATTTTGGAGACCAGCGCCCGTCCTCGCTCATAGGCAAAATCTCGATGCACAATGATCGAAAGGGCATCGACCGGTTCGCCCGAGACCAGAATATCCAGCTTGACCATGGGAGATTCCCACATGCCCGCCAACTGGTAATCGAGAGACGCATAGCCGCGGGAGACCGATTTCAGGCGGTCGTAGAAGTCCAACACGATCTCGTTCAGTGGTAGCTCATAGGTCAGCATTACCCGGGTTGGGGTCACATACTCGAAGTTTTTCTGCCGCCCGCGCTTTTCCTCAACCAGCTTGAGAATTCCGCCGACGTACTCTTCACTGGTCAGGATGGTGGCAATGATCACCGGCTCTTCGGTCTTCGCGATATCGCTCGGATCGGGCCAGCGCGAAGGGTTCTCCACTTCGACCACCACCCCGTCGGTGAGGGTAATCCTGTAGCGCACGCCGGGAGCGGTGGTAATCAGCTCCAGGTTGAACTCCCGCTCCAGCCGCTCCTGAATGATCTCCATGTGCAGAAGTCCCAGGAACCCGCAGCGGAATCCGAATCCCAGCGCGATGGAGCTCTCCGGCTCAAAGAAGAAGGAAGAGTCGTTGAGCCGCAGCTTTTCGAGCGCGTCGCGCAGCAGGGTATGCTCATGCGAATCGACCGTGTAGAGCCCGGCAAAGACCATCGATTGAATGTCTTTGAAGCCAGGCAGAGGGGCCGCCGCCGGACGCGTATCTTCAGTGACCGTGTCGCCGATCTTGGTGTCGGCAACATTCTTGATGGTCGCGGCAAAGAAACCCACCTCGCCGGCCGACAACTGTTCAATCTCCAACGGCTTGGGCGTCAATACACCCACCGACTCAACATCGAACACCCGACCGTTGGACATGAGCCGGATCTTCGCTCCCTTGCGCAGAAGACCATGGATCACCCGGACCAGCACGATGACACCACGATAAGGATCAAACCAGCAATCGAAGATCAACGCCTGCAATGGCGCTTCCGCATCCCCCGTGGGCGGGGGCAGACGGAGCACAATGGCTTCCAGTACTTCGGGAACGCCCAGGCCGGTTTTGGCGCTTACCGCCACCGCATCGGTGGCGTCTATCCCTACAGTGGACTCGATCATCTCCTGGGTGCGCAGAATGTCCGCGCTGGGCAGATCGATCTTGTTGATCACCGGAATGATGTCCAGGCCGTTGTTGATGGCCAGGTAGGCATTGGCCAGGGTTTGCGCCTCGACGCCCTGGGAAGCGTCCACTACCAGCAAAGCACCCTCGCAGCAGGCCAGGGACCGCGACACTTCGTAGGAGAAATCAACATGCCCAGGCGTATCCAAAAGGTTCAACTGGTACATTTCGCCATCCCGGGCAAGATAGTTCATGCGGACTGCATGGGCCTTGATGGTGATGCCGCGCTCCCGTTCCAGATCCATCGCGTCCAGCACCTGGGCCTGCATCTCGCGCGCCGTCAACGACCCGGTCAGCTCCAGCAGCCGGTCGGAAAGGGTGGATTTGCCGTGATCAATGTGGGCGATGATCGCGAAATTGCGGATGTGTTTGCTATCCATTAAGGGATGCCGGTTGGCGGGGTGACAACTCAGTTGCCGGAGAGGAGTCTCTCACCCGATCTTATCATTCACGTTGAGGGGCTCCGGGCCATACAATCAAGGTCAGCACCATGTTGCCGGGCAGCCCAGGAAACCCGCTTTTTCATTGAGCAGCAAAGCCGGAAGGGTGCATTCCAAGGCCTTCTTGCATGGGGTCAAGCGGAGGGTTGATTATCGCTCCCAGAGTATTGATGCTGGCGCTTGCCGCGGCCCCGCTGCTGCTTACCGGATGTGTGCCGGAAAACCCTGCCCCCAGCCCGGCAAAATCGCCCCAGGCTACGGCGCCCGCGCTCAAGCCCGCCGAATCCTCAACCGGGTCTGCCAAAGCAGTTGCATCCGCTGCCTCGCCACCCGCTCGCCCTGAGGTGCAGGTCCTGATCGACGCCGTCGAAGTGGCGTATCAGCGTGGTGTAACCAACTACCATGCGGGCAAGCTGCAGCCGGCCAAGGCAGACTTCGATCGAGCTGTTGATATGATGCTGACTAGCAATTTCGATCTGCGCAACGAACCCCAGTTGCGCGATGAGTTCGACCGCGTTCTCGATGCTGTCAATACTCTGGAGACAGAGGCGCTCAAGCAGGGAAATGGATTCGCACCCAAGATCGAACCCTCCCCGGTGGATATTGCCAACGATGTCACGTTCCCGGTGGACCCAACCGTCAAAGCGCAGGCCATCGCAGAACTCAAGACCACGCGTGTCCGACCTGCCGCTGGTTATCAACGATCCGGTCGCAGGTTACATCAGCTACTTCTCTTCGCGAGGACGGGGTACGCTCGTGCGTTCGCTCGAGCGGGCCGGTCGTTACCACGCCATGATCTCCGCTGTGCTGGCCGAGGAGGGTGTTCCCCAGGACCTTATTTACCAGGCTGTGGCCGAATCCGGGTTTCAGCCCCAGGCGGTGAACGGACGCTCGGGCGCAGGCGGCATGTGGCAGTTCATGCCCTCCGGCCCGTATGGTCTCAACCGCAATGGCTGGTACGATGAGCGCCTCGATCCGGAAAAATCGACCCACGCCTATGCCCGTTACATAAAGCTCTTGTACTCTCAATTGGGCGATTGGTATCTGGCCATGGCGGCCTACGACTGGGGACCAGGCAACGTGCAACGCGCCGTGCAACGCACCGGCTACGCCGACTTCTGGGAGCTGTATCACCGCAACGTGCTGCCTCAGGAGACGAAGAATTATGTGCCCATCATCATCGCCGCCGCGATCATGGCTAAAAATCCCCAGCAATACGGACTACAGTCCCTGACCCCCGACCCGCCGCTCCTGGTGGACACGGTTACTACCGACTACAGTGTTGACCTGCGGCTGGTCTCCGACATCGTCGAAGTACCGGTTCAGGAAATTGGCGACCTCAACCCCAGCCTGCTGCGCATGAGCACACCCTCCGATGCTCCCTTCGAACTCCATCTGCCTGCCGGTCGAAAAGAACTGTACGAAAAGCGCATCTCTGAAATTCCCGCAGATAAGCGAAATCAATGGCGGTTCCACAAAGTTGTTTCAGGAGAATCGCTGGCAACCGTGGCCCGCGATTACCACGTGAGCCCGTCGGAGATCGCCTTTGTCAACCAGCTCGAGCCGGGCGACGATCTCGCCTCCACCGACTCCCTGGTTATCCCGGTGCCCCCGGCGCCCTCCGGCAGATCTCGCCTCACCCTCTACCGGGTTGAACACGGCGACACGCTGGTCACTGTGGCCGATCGCTTCAACATCACGGTGCAACAACTTCGCCGCTGGAATCATTTGACGGCAGCCCGATTGGTGCCGGGCCGTCGTCTCTATGTGGCTGAACCAGCCCTGCTCACCAGCTCCAGGCAACGGGCAAGTGCGACCAAGAAGCATGCCGGCGCAAAAACCGGAGTGGCCCACTCCACACCTGCGCCCAAGGCCGCGCATACGACCGCGAACAACAGCACTTCTTCTGCCTCTCATCCCTCCACCGAATCCGTGTCACTGAACAGGTAGCGGCGTGTGCAAGAAAAGAAACTTAATTCGCACTTGCGTTCGTTGGCGTACCGTTGCATGCTGTTGCTATAATCCGCGCCGCAGGCAAGTATGGTGGATAACCGTTTTCTACGATCCGAATCCGTAGTAACCGAAGCCTTGGAGGCATAAGAATGCAGGACGAATACAAGTTGTACGCATACGCTGATAACCCGTTTGAAGCCGAGAGCGATGAGTACCCGGATGAGGTGGAAGACGGCTTCGATGACGATGAAGAGGAAGAAGAAGTGAGTATCATCGTTTCTTCTTCGCCGGTGGTCGTTGAGCCCCTGCCCCCGTCAGTGAGCGCCCCGCCGGCGCCACCCGCGAAAACTCCGGCCAAAAAGGCTGCAGCCAAAAAAGCCGTTGCCAAAGCTCCGGCCAAGGCTCCGGTGAAAGCTCCGGCCAAGGCTCCGGTCAAAGCACCGGTGAAAAAGGCCGCTACAAAATCTGCCGCGAAGAAGAGCAGCAAAGGCGCGAAAAGCGGCAGAAAGGCTGCGAAAGCAGTCAGCACCAAGAAGAGCGCCAGTAGCAAAAAATCTACCATCAAACGAGGTATTCCTTTGGCAGTGAAGAAGGCAGCAAAGAAGGCAGTGAAGAAGGCAGCAAAGAAGGCGCCGGCCAAGAAGGCAACCAAAAAGGCTGCGAAAAAGACGGCAAAAAAGAAGAAGTAGGTTTCAAACACTAACAGGCAAGCAAAAGAGCCCGGCTGGCAGCCGGGCATTTTTGCGTCTGGCCAGGATGTTAGGTAGGCAATGGCGCCAATCAGTGAGAACCGGGGATTGGGGTCCCTCTGCATGACCCCCAGGTCTCAAAAGCGAGACCTGGGCCACCCACTCATGTTTGGATTCAGAGAGGTGGTTCTCACGCATATTTTCAACGTCGGGCCGTAAAGGAGTGAAAAAGAATTGGGCTTCACAGGCTGCGGAAAAACTCGCCTGATACAAAACAAGAGTTTTTCCGCAGCCTGTAAAGCCCCTCAATCAGCCCTTGTTCTCAAAGCCGTTGAGCGCCGCCAGAACCTGCTCGCTGTGCTTAGAAGGGTCTACGCCGGTCCAAACCTGGACGATTTTGCCCTGGGGATCGATCAAGAATGTGTTGCGCTTGGCCATCTTGATGCCCTGGTGATCGACCATCGAACCGTACAACACCACCACTTTCTTATCCTGGTCGCTCAGCAGTTTGAAGCTCAGCCCTTCCTTGGCACAAAACTCCTTGTGGCTGCCAGTCGAGTCCACGCTTACACCCACCACCACGGCATTCAGTTGCTGATATTTAGACATGTCCTGCTGGAAGTTGTGCGCTTCAATGGTGCAGCCGGTAGTCATGTCCTTGGGGTAGAAATACAACACCACCCACTTGCCGCGAAAACTGTCGAGACTGATGTTGGAGCCATCCTGCGACGGCAGCGTAAAGTCGGGGGCACTCTGCCCTACTTGCGGCATCGCGGTATCATCAGCTTTTCCGCGGATAGTGAACGCCACCCCGGCAAGCAAAACCACCAGAACTGCGACGACTGCTACTCTCGTTGAATTCACTGGAATCTCCGCTACTTCTTTTGGGTTTAGTTGGGCCCGCTTAATTAGACCGCTTTTGGTCTTCGCCTGTCCACCCGCGCGCGGTTAAACCGAGACGATGGCGATGCCGGCGGCAGCGGCCAGCTCCCGGACCGTATCCTGGTCGAAGATGAGCGTCCGTCCGGCTTCGATCGAAAGGCAGGTTGCCCCCGCCAGCCGCATGGTCCCAATGGTATTGGGCCCAATCACCGGCACATCGAAACGCATATCCTGATTTGGCTTGGCCACTTTGACCACGCTTAGCCGCCTTTCCAGTGTAGAAGCCTCGCCCTCGGCCTGCAGAGCCCGCAGGATGGCTCCGGCGCGTTCGATGGTGGCGTCGGTGCCTTCCATGGCCTCAACTGCCACACAGGCTTGCCCGGCGACGACCACGGTCTGGCCAATGTCATAGCCAGCAAGAGCGCCCGCTACTTTGCGCCCATACGCCAGGTCCTGCTGCTCATCGTCGGTGGGCGCGCGCGCAGTCAAAACTCCCGGCCGGGCCAGGAGCGGCTTCAGGTAGGCGGTGGAGGATATCAGCTCAATCCCTTCATCGCTAAGAACCTTAGCGACCGCGCCAAGCAACATATCCGTATTGCGCGTGCGCAAATTCAACAGCAGCTTGGCCAACCGCCAGTCAGGACGAATGCTGGAGAAAATTTGCTTGTGCTTGACCTGGCCCGCCATCACGGCCCGGGTTACGCCTTGCTGACGGAAGGTCTCGATCAAGCGGGAAAGCTCCCCCAGGGAGAGCCAATGCACCTGGACGCCTGGGTCGGCCGCGGCGCGTGTGTCCATCTCCGCTTCGGTTTCTTCTTTGATGGCTGCGACCACGACCTCAACCCCATGAGCGCGCGCAGCATCCAGCAGCAAAAAGGGAAATCGCCCGTTGCCGGCAATCAGGCCCAACTTGGTGATTGGCTCTGATTTCACGCCGCTCCTACTTAATGACGCCCCGCTGGGAACGCTCGATGAACGCAACCAGGTAGGCCACGCAGGGGTCCAGCTCGCCCTCGCCCCGCAAGCGCTCCAGGGCCTGCGAGGTATTCAGCTTGGCCGCGAGCAGGATGCGATAAGCATGCTGCAGAGCTCGCAATTGCGGGTCGGTAAAGCCGGAGCGCTCCAGCCCGATTCGATTAAGGCTGTAGGCGTGGGTATCCCGTTTGGCCGAAGTCAGCGAGTAGGGCAAAACATCCTGGGTAATGGTGGTGCCGCCACCCACATAGGCATACTTACCGATAGAGCAGTACTGGTGCACCGGACAGAGCGCTCCTACACTTGCATGGTCTTCGACAGTGACGTGACCGGCCAGGGTGGCGCCATTCGCCAGGATGCAGTGGTTCCCGATGACGCTGTCGTGACCGATGTGGGTGTAGGCCATGATCAGGCAATGGCTGCCCACCCGGGTTGTGCCTCCGCCGCCTCTCGTCCCGCGGGAGATGGTCACACACTCGCGGATGGTGTTGTCGTCGCCGATTTCGAGGCTGGTGGCCTCGCCCTGGTACTTGAGATCCTGGGGCGCTACCCCCAGGCAGGCAAAGGAATAAACCCGGTTTCGGGCGCCCAGGCGGGTTTTGCCGTCGAGCACCACGTGGGAAATCAAGTCACACCCCTCCCCCAGCTCGACCTCGGGACCGATGGTGCAGTAGGGACCCACGTTACAGGAATCAGGAATAGAAGCCGTAGCAGCCACAATGGCTGTTGGGTGAATGCTCACTCTTGATTCACCGTCTCCAGAGCCGGATCGACGACCGCAGCCGCGTCATCGATCACGACCTTACCCGGCCGGGGCACCACCGCGCACATGATGGTGGCTTCACACGCCAGCTTGCCTTCTACGTATGCTTTGCCCAACAGCTTCGCGGCCAGGGGCCTCCAGTTCAACACATCCACTTCGATGCGCAGCTGATCGCCGGGCACAACCGGCCGCCGGAAGCGAGCCCGTTCGATGCCGGAGAAAACCAAGAGCTTGGTTTCATGTTCCGGAACCTCGGGGAGCAGCAGTACCCCACCCGCCTGGGCAATGGCTTCCACCATCAGCACCCCCGGCATGATGGCATACTCGGGAAAATGACCCTGGAAAAACGGCTCGTTAATGGTGACATTCTTGATCGCGACGATGCGCTTTCGCGAGCTGAACTCAACTACCCGGTCAATCAGAAGGAAGGGGTAACGGTGAGGCAGAATGGCCATGATCTGCCGTATGTCGAGCCCTTGTACCGGTGGGTGCCTGGGATTCTCGTCTTCCATGGTCGCAGGGCAGATTATAAACTGCCGGTCTACTTTTTGATTCTAGCCGCGGCCTGGTCAGGATCGAACATGTCCGGGGTTAATGGAATGTTGTATCCGGCGTGGTAAAGGAATCGCTGATTGGTCATATCGCCGTTGTGGTAGCGGGTAATCGTATAGGCGGTGGGAAGGCCGTCTACCAGGTGATAGTCGTCGTACTCTTCCGCATCGGTATTCTTGTCTTTGTAGAGCGGGTCGCGCCATTGCCAGCTGCGCCGCAAGGGCAGATGGGTTTCGGCGTCAGACTGGATGGTAATGCTGTCGTTTTCTGAGTTGATGAGCGTCGTGGTATCCGCCAGGTGGCGCTCTACCAGGCTCTGCCCGCCGTAGATAAGCACCGTCCGGGGATCGTTGAGCCAGACGCGCACGGCAGTCGGGATGGAGTGGTTGCGACGCCGGATAAGATCCTGTATCTGGTCTGGGGGCAGCTCTTTCTTGCCCTTGTAGGTGACCTCCCAGGCCCGGTCTCCGGAAATGATCTCCACCACGTCGCGCTTCTTGCCCAATTCAACCCGGGTCTGGTCGGGAAATTTTTGAATTTCGTAGAACTCTGAGGTCATACCCGTAGGCTTGCCTTGGTAGAAGCCCGAAGTCCGCCCTTGCTGCATGGTGTTGGTGAGGGCGAGCCATCTCTGGCCGCCCAGGGCGGTCACCATGGCATCCAGGGTCGCCCGGGCCTTTTTCTGGTTGGCCGCGCCGTCTTCATTTTGCGCTCCGACGGGGTGCAGCGACGCCACGATGACCAACAGGCAGGCAAGCCGCAAACCCTGTCCCAAACATCTAGGAGCTACTGATCCCATCCACGGCCTCCAGCTCATTCGATTGTACAAATCTAGCGGGGCGCCCCCCGCGCCGCCAGCAACTTCTTCCGCTCCTTCAACAACTTCCGCTGAGCCACGGCGGGCATCGCCAGCACATCCCTGGTCCTCTTGGGCAACCTGGCATAGACCAGGCCGTGGCCGAACTTGAGCAGCTCTTCCAGCTCACTGCTGCGCAGGACCCCCCAATGCCGGATTGCCACCCAATGCGCGCGCGCCAGATAAGGCGCCGGAAAGACACCTTCGGTTTCCAGCAGCTCGGCATATCGTTCCGGCCCGGCGGCAAAAGAAAGCACGCCCTGGTGGTCGTCGTCCCCGGATTTCCTGTTCGCAGCACCGGAGAGAGCAGAGTGTGCGGTTTTCTGTGAGGAAAACCGCATGGAGCTTGCGGCGTCACCAGCCTCGACAGGAAATCCGGGTTCGAGATTCAGCACAGCAAACATCTTGCCGCCAATCGCCTTATCGCCCACCCAGAAAACCAGGTTGGCGCCCCACTGCATGGTCTCCACCACATGCGGCAGTTGCAGCAGGTATTCGCGGACTCGCTCGGCATCCATCATGTGCGGTTTATGGCGCGCAGTACGCTACAGAGGCGTTCGATCTCCGCCTCGGTGTTGTAGTAGTGCACCGAGGTTCTCACCAGCTCTTCGAGCCCTCGCTGCTCCATGTCGATGAGGCTAGCGGACCGCTCAACAATTCGCGCCGCGATGCCATTTGCCTGCAGCCACTGCAGCACTTTTCCCGCGGAGTCACCCTGGTAGGTAAACGTCACAATGCCGCTGCGGATACGACCCAGGTCCCGCACCGTCACGCCCTGCACCTCGGCCAAGCGCTCGCGCAGCAGGGCAGCCAGGCTCTGCACCCGGTGCTCGATCTTTTTCAGGCCCAATGCCAACGCGTATTCGATGGCCACGCCCAGGCCCAGCCGGGTCGCGGCAGCCGATTCCCAGGTTTCAAATTTCTTAGCGTCGGTGCGAACCTCAAATCTGTCTTGCGCCACCCAGGTCGCTGCCCGCAGGTCCAAGAGAGCGGGTTCCATCTGCGCCAGCATCGAGCTGCGCACATAGAGAAATCCGGTGCCGCGGGGGCCCCTGAGGTATTTGCGCCCGGTCGCGCATAGCATATCGCAACCCAGGGCATTTACATCCAGGTCCATTTGCCCTGTGGACTGGCAGGCGTCGAGCAGGAATGGAATGCCCGCTCCCCGGGCCAGTGCGCCCACCGCCGCTGCCGGCTGCACCAGGCCACCATTGGTGGGCACATGGGTCATGGCGATCAGCTTCACGCGATCGTCCAGCAGCCCGCGCAGAGCCTCCAGATCCACCTCACCTGCCTGGTCGCTTTCCACCACGCAAATCTCGGCCCCGGTCTTCCGCGCCACCTGGAGAAATGCGATGTAGTTGCTTGCATATTCGGTGGCCGCGGTGACGATGCGATCGCCAGGGGCAAATCGCAGGGAGTAGAACGCCATTTCCCAGGCCCGGGTAGCGTTTTCCTGGATCGCGATCTCTTCGCTTCCACAACGCAACAGGCGCGCCACGCTGCCATACAATCCATCAAGCTCGGCTGCCACACGGTCGGATGCCTCGTAACCGCCAATCTGCTCTTCCAGCCTGAGATGCTCAATCACGCGAGCCACTACCGGCCGCGGCTGCAAGCTCGCGCCCGCGTTGTTGAAGAACGTCGTCTGCTCGCAGCCCGCAGTCTCAGCCCGCAGCTGCGGAATATCCCAATCCTCTTGCATCGCCACCTCAGCCCTTCCCATTCTGCAACAACGTCAACCCTTATACTGCTGAAGACATGGACTTCCCGCCAGTAAATGAGCAGTTGGACTACCTGCAGAAGGGTGCGGCTGAAATTATCCGGGTCTCAGATCTGCAAGAGCGCCTGGAGGCTTCTTTAGAAAGCGGCCAACCGATTCGCGTCAAAGCGGGCTTCGATCCCACCGCACCCGATTTGCATCTGGGCCACACGGTGCTGATGCGCAAGCTTAAGCACTTCCAGGATCTCGGTCACCAGGTCATCTTTATGATCGGAGACTTCACCTCGCTCATCGGCGACCCCACTGGCCGGTCCCAGACTCGTAAGCCGCTCACCAGCGAAGAGATTGCACAGAACGCGAAGACCTACACCGATCAGGTTTTTAAAATACTCGACCGGCAGAAAACCGAGGTTCGCTTTAACTCGGAATGGCTGTCGACCCTCGGGTTCGAGGGCATCATTCGCCTGGCCTCACGATTCACTGTCTCGCAAATGCTGGAGCGCGAGGAATTTCATCGCCGTTTCAACAACGAGCAGCCCATCTCTCTGCATGAGATGCTCTATCCGCTTGTGCAAGGCTACGACTCCGTTGCTCTGCGCGCGGACGTGGAACTCGGCGGCACGGACCAGAGGTTCAACCTGCTCACTGGGCGGGAACTGCAGCGGCACTACAACCAGCCCCCCCAGATTGTCCTGATGACGCCGATCATCGAAGGCCTGGATGGTGTGCAGAAGATGTCCAAGTCACTGGGCAACGCGATCGGCATTCAGGAGCCGGCGGCGGAGATGTACGGCAAACTGATGTCTATTTCGGACGAGCTGATGTGGAAGTACTGGATTTTTCTCACCGATCTGCGGCAGACCGACATTGAACGCATGCAAGCTGATGTGGCCGGCGGCGCTCTGCACCCGATGGAGGCTAAAAAGCGCCTGGCGCGGACCATCGTCGCGGGCTTTCATTCAGAAGCTGCCGCCCGCAAAGCCGATGAGGACTGGGCGATGCAGTTCCAGCAGCGAAACGTCGAGGCGGTTGCGGAGGAAGTGGCTGTGGATCTGCGCCAGGTGGCGGTTGCCGCCTCACTGGAACCTGCTCTCAATGATGTCAATAGCCCGGTGGATATTCATGTAGCCAAGTTACTTGTGGCCCTGGGGCTGAAGAGCTCCCGTACCGAGGCAGACAAGCAAGTGACCGCTGGAGTGAATATTGACGGTGTGACCTCTTCAGAAAAGCTGATTCGCCTGTCAAAGCGGCCGGCGCGTATAGCGGTCCGCGTGGGCAAGCGGGCGAAAATCGCCGTGATCTGATATGGACCCCCGAGGTCGAGCATTCCCCGGCGGTCGATTTATGGCTGCCGCTTGAGGGCAAGGTCTTTGAGAACGCTGGCCAGGCCGGTAGCGTGGACTCCATACTGGGAGTAGCGGGTGAGGATCGGCCGAGACGCGCGAGGCGGCGGGCGGGAAGGTTAGCCCTGAAGGAGAGAAACTGCAGGTGCTGCTGGTACGCCGGCAAGACTTGCCTCTCCGTATCAAGAATCATCGCCGATAGGGCCACGCACACTTGCTGCAGATCCTTGACGGACTCAGCCAGCCGTCCCCAATGCCTTCGCGCGCGCGAATTCCCTTGGGCCCGTTGCTCCAGCTTGTTGCGAAACCCGACCTGCTGCGAGCCATGGATACGATAGCGAATCAGCGGCTGGCGTATCGGCCTTAAATCGGAGAAGGCAGCCGTGATCAGAGCAATCCATTCGTCGTGGATCCAGCCCGCGGCGATGGGCAAACAGCGATCGCGCAAGCCGGCGCGGAACATCACCGTAGCCCCGGTCACAAACCTGTGCTTCGCCAGCACCACGTATTGCCCGGCCAACAGCTGACGCTCCCGCTTACCCGCAAAGCCGAAGCGCTGCCACAGAGTCTTCTGCTGCCGCCGGTTCTGCTCGTCGATAACATCCGCATCGGAGAAAACCAGGGCCGCCTCTGGATGGGCCGCGAGTTCCTGCTCGCAGCGCTCCAGGCGATTGGGATACCAGATATCGTCCTGGTCGCTAAGCGCGATCAGATCCCCATTGCAAAGGCGAATGGCGCGCTCGAAGTTGGCGGCAGATCCGAGATTGTGCTCATTCTCGAAAATCCGAACGGGATAGGGAGCGGATGAGGCAAACTCGCGTATCATCGCCACTGTTCGGTCTGTCGAGCCGTCGTCAGAAACAATCAGTTCGTCCGGCAACCTGGTCTGTTGCGCGATGCTGGCCAGTTGTTCCCGAAGAAATCGCTCCCCGTTATACGTACACATGGCAACAGATATTCGACTGCTCCCGGAAGGGGACATAAACAGAACCGCTCCATTCAGAACGCGGCAGAACGCCTCTGTACACCATAGAGGAAAGTGGATTTGGTATAAACCAGCCGCCTCCCGGCAACTTCCGCCTTCCGACTTTGAATCTTCAGAGCGCCATGATGACTAAGGGGCGCCTGCTTCGGTTATGCTGCCCTAGGACATTTATGCTTTGCATCGAGGTAGATAGGTCTGGACTGGATATATGACACCGAGGAAAAACACATCTGCGTCTCAGACCTGGCCCCTGGATTTGAAGGTGGTGGCAACGTACCTGCTATGTTTCCTGGGGCTGGTTCTGTTCTTCCTGCTAAGCCAGAACCGCATGACAGTTGTCTACGACGAAGGCCTGGGCCTGACTGCAGTGATGCGCGTGATGGCCGGCCAAGTAATGCATCGGGACTTCCACTACAACTACGGACCCGCGGCGCTTTACGTTCTGGCGGGTCTGTTCCAGCTATTTGGACCGTCAGTACTAGTGGAGCGACTGTTCGGAATTACAGGCAGTGGAGTACTCGTGCTCAGCACGTACTGGATGGTATGCCAAATGTGTAGCCGAAGGGTGTCGCAGATGGCGGCGCTGCTGTGCATTATCTGGGTCTTTGGCGAGGGTGGCGCCAGCGGCTTTTTGCCGGTGTTCATCTTGTGGTCGACCTGGCTGGTATCGGCGGCGTTTGGGAAGGATATCTCTGCCGGCAGAGCCTTTGGATCTGGTGTGCTGGTGGGGATTGCGACACTGTTCCGATTTGATATGGGTGCTGGATTGGTGGCGTGTCACATCTTGACTGTTGCGGTTGGTGCAGGGCTGCGCACAAACGGCTTGCGGCAGTGGCTGCGGTTGATGGTCCGGAACCTCTTGGCATATGTCATTGCAGTGGCGTTGATTGTCGCGCCGGTGACGCGGGCGTACCTTCGGGTTGCGCCACTCCATGACTTTTTGTTCGACATTGTCATCTACACAGCAAAGTACTACCGTATTGGCCGCGGATTGCCATTCCCGAGACCTCAGCACCTGTCGCAGTTGCAGGATCTTCTGGTCTATGTGCTGGTGGTGTTGATGGTCGTCAGCGTCTTTGTGTCCGGGCGGTGGGTGCTGGAGCAGCGCCGGCTCGGTGTAGAGGGTGGACCTATGCCATATTGGGTTGGCGTGCTGGTGGCATTCAGCCTAGTGGCGTCGATGTTATTTGCAAAGGCTACAGTGCGGATTGGGGCGGGCGGAATGTTCCCGGCTCTGACGGAGTGCATCGTTATGGCTGCGGTGCTGTATGACCAGCGCGCGAAGTATGGTGTAGTGCTGCGCAAGACGGTGGTGTTGTCGGTGTTTGCGATGTTTGTGACAGGCGCGTGGGCCTCGTTGCACACGGTGTCCGGCGAGCGCGCGTCTAGAGCGTCGACGATATTGTGGCTTCTGGAGCCTGGAAGGATGCCACCGCGTGCTCCTTACAGGAGCTGGTGCACCGACGATACTCCGGTCACGCGCGGTCTTTGCTTCTTGATGGACGAGGACCACATTCGGACGGTGGAGTTTTTGATGCAACACACGAGGCCTGAGGATACGTTGTATGTGGGACTGCCGGAGCATGATCGCATCTTGATGAATGACAATATGACGTACTTTGCAACGCAGCGGCTGCCGGCTACGAAGTGGTCGCATTTTGATCCGTTTTTGCAGAATACCGTTGAAACGCAGAAGGAGATGATTGCGGATCTAGAGCGGAACAAGCCACCCTATGTGGTGCTTGATAGCGAGTTTGACAAGCAGCTTGAGCCGAATGGAAGTTCACTGCATACTGGGGTGCATCTGCTCGATGACTATATTGCGCAAAATTACCGGTGGGTGAAGACGTTTGGTGAGATGAGAGTGCTTGAGCGTAGCGGGCAGTAGCAGGTCGCGGAAAAGAGCGCTCCCCGTCATATCTTGCACATCGCAGTGCAATCTGATTTTTTCCTAAGCTTCATTGTGGCCGGCTGCGGAGGAGATCCTTGACCGCGCTCCTAAAACCCAATGCGTGCGTTGAATACGAGGAATAGTTCTTGAGAACAGGAGCAACACGGCCCAGGCGCCCCTGGGGCAGCGTGGACCGGAAAGAGGCGAAACGCAGCCATGCTTTATAGGAGGCGAGGATGCCACAGCCGCGTTTGTCCAAGGACATTCCGGAAAGGGTGCTACAGATTGCCTGCGCGAATCTTATCCTTGTTGAAAGTTCGTTCCAATATCTGACTGTTTTTTCTGTGTTTCCCAGAGTGTTCCAATGTTGTTGCAACTTCCACCGAGGAATCAGCTCCGAAGGTGACCCAACTTGCTGGGCGGTGTGCTTGCGATAGGAAATCAGGGGCTCGTCGATCGGCCTCAAATCCGCAAACGCCGGGAGGATAGCAGCTATCCATTCATCGTGAATCCAGCCCTCGGGTATGGGCAAGCAGCGGTCGCGCAAAGCCGCTCGAAGCATCACCGTCGCGCCCGTCACGAATCGGTATTTCAGAAGGAGATCGTAATTTCCCGCCAGCAATTCACACCTTCGTGTTGCTGTGAATGAAAATGTCTGCCACAGACTTTGCCCAATGGCTTGGCCTTGATCGTCGATGATGGTTCCGTCGGAAAAAACCAGCCCGGTATCTGGATGAGTCACCAGTTCTTGCTCTGAGCGCTCAAGGCGAGTCGGATGCCAGACGTCGTCCTGATCGCTTAGCGCGATCAGGCTACCAGAACATACCTGTATCGCCTTTTCGAAGTTCTTTGCTGCGCCCAGGTTCTGTTCGTTCTCAATGACTTTGACGGGAAAAGAAGCCGACGCGGCGAATTCGCGAACGATCTCAGCGGTCTGATCGGTTGACCGGTCATCGCAGATCACCAGTTCGTCGGGCGGCCTGGTCTGTTGCTTTATGCTGGCTAGCTGCTGCGGAAGAAAGCGCTCGCCGTTGTAGGTACAGAGTGCGACGGAAATCCGATTTGCTCGGGGGATCAGCATCCATGGTTCACTATACTAAGATTCGACAAGGCGAGGGCCGGCAGCGATGCATGGAAAGCAAGAAAACATCAGCATCCTGGTTCAGCCGGAAGTGCCTGTGCTCCCATGTTGAAGAGAAAAATGATGACCGTTTACCAACTCTTCCGGGAGGGAGGAGTTGAGAAAGTCTACGACTATTTGTGGCTCAGGCTACAGGTATTTGCCAAGGAGAATAAAAACGAGATCCGTCTTGACCGATGCAAATTCAGCTTAGCGGGAATCGCTGACGGCTCAATGAGGATCGAGCTGATGACTAACAAATATGAGGAGCACGAACGCCGTGCGATCCGGCGATACATTCGGCGAAACCTGCCGGTGGTTGAGTTGGGCGGTTCCATGGGAGTGGTCGCCTGTGTCACCAACAAAATCTTGAAAGATCGAACCGCTCACCTGGTTGTTGAAGCAAATCCGCTTGCCATCCCGCATTTGGAGGTAAACAGGAAATTGAATGGCTGCAAGTTCGAAATTGTGAATCGGGCTATTGCTTATGGGGCTGACGCCGTTACTTTCCGTCCCTCTTCCAATATGTGTGGTAATTCGATAACGGCGGATGGGGATCAGCCGCCTGTCACCGTTGCCACCGCACAACTTGGCGGGCTGGTACGCGACCGCGAATTCGGACAATTCAACCTGGTGTGTGATATTGAGGGCCTTGAGTACGATTTGGTTTGCCATGAAGCGGAGGTACTCAAACACGCTGACACCATCATCATGGAAACTCACGCCCGGTTCATCGGGGTGGACAAATACCGGCTGATGATGGAGAAACTCGAGAGCCTTGGTTTCAGAATTGTCGAGGAGGCCGGGTTCGTGGCCGTTTTGCGCCGATAGGGATAACGAATGTCGCATAAGCGGAAACTACTGCAGGGCTCTGCTTCCAACGTGGTGCGGATACTGCTCTCCATGTTGGTCTCGTTGGTGCTGCCGCCCTTCCTGGTACACCACATGGCCCCCGCCGAGTACAGTGCGTGGGTCTTGATCCTGCAATTGAGCGCCTACGTCAATTTGCTGGATTTCGGCTTGCAGACAGCGATCGGCAAGTTTGTGGCGGAGTACGATGCGAGCGGCGATCGCGAGGCCAGCCATCATCTCGTCAGTACATCGTTTACGCTTCTCGCGCTGGCGGGAACGATCGCCTGTGGGGCGCTAGCCGTGATGGTCTGGAGCGTACCGCGGCTTTTCCACCAGATGCCTTCGGGGCTAGTCGGCCCGGTGCGAATCGCGCTGCTGGCGGTCGGATTATCCACTGCGTTCGCGCTCCCCTTCAATACTTTCCTGGCCACCTTTACCGGTTTGCAGCAATATGTTTTCCCAACTGCTGTGGCTACTTTCAGCCGGGTTGGAACCGCCGCCGCTCTCATCACTCTTTTGCTCTTACATGGCGGGCTGGTGCAATTGGCGCTGGTGATGGCAGCGTTCAATGTGGTAACGGCGGCCATTCAGTTCCTGGGATGGCGAAGGCTGGTGAGAGCGCGGGTGGAATTTTCATTCCTGCTGTTTCACCGCCGATCCGCGGTCCGCCTGGCAAAGTATGGGAGCGTGCTTTCCATCTTTGCGCTGGCCATGTTCCTGGTAAGCGGTTTGGATATCGTGATTGTTGGCCATTTTGCGTACCCAGAGACTGGGTTCTACGCCATTGCCAACGCTGCGGCTAATTTCATGGTGGCGCTGGTTTCCAGCGTGTTCGGACCGCTTATTCCTGCCGTCTCCTCGATGCAATCGGTTACTACGCCCAACCGGCTCGGGGGCCTCTGCATCAGGGCCACCCGTTATTGTACGTTGCTTCTTTGCCTACTGGGACTACCGCTGTTGATCGGCGCCTATCCGTTGCTTAGCATGTGGGTCGGCAAGCGCTACGCTGCACAAAGCGCTCTGTACCTGGAAGTGCTCGTCATGGGGAACGTGGTTCGCCAGCTTGGTCTTCCGTACATCCTGGTGGTGGTGGCCACGGGGAAACAACATTTCGCCACGATCGCTGCTATTTCCGAGGCATGCGTCAATTTTATGATCAGCATCTGGCTGGTGCAGAGGATTGGCGCGATTGGCGTTGCAATTGGCACCCTGGTGGGGGCCTTCGTCAGCGTCGGCGTCCATGTGATGGTAAGCATGCCCCTCACACAGACGACCATCCTGGTGCAGCGCTCGCGTTTCCTCCTGCAGGGGCTGCTGCGTCCGCTTCTCGTTGTCATACCGTCTTTGTTGCTTTATCCCTTCTGGAGGAAGCTCGATATGCTTCCGGCTGAGCCGGCCGCGCTCGCGTTATGGGTCGCTGGTACGGCCGGCGTTGCCTGGTGGGCGGCGTTGACCATGGAGGATCGGCAGCAATTCGGAGCCTTCCTGCGCAGACTGCTATACTCGCGAGCAGAATCCCCGCGTTGAGATGCCCCGAGCCTATCATTCGCCCTCTTCGATCCTGGCGGTCATTGTTCTCTACAACCGGGAGCTTTCGCAAAGCCAATCCGTTTCGTCTCTGTGCGCAATTCTCAAAGAAAATCCTGGGTGGGCGCAGCATTTTTCGCTGGTCCTTTATGACAATTCCCCACACCCACAGAGCCATGCCCTCGCAGCGGACTTCCCCATAGACTACGTCCATGATCCTTCCAATGGCGGGTTAGCGCGGGCTTATAACTATGCGTTGGCGCGGGCCGAGTCGGAAGAGCGTGAGTGGCTGCTGCTGCTTGACCAAGACACCTCGCCAACCCGCGAATTTCTCTCCGAGTTGCTGGAAACTGTGACCACCTTGCACGCCACGAGCGAGGTGGCGGCCATGGTTCCGAAATTGATGGTGCAGGGCGTCATTCACTCTCCAGCTACGCAATTCATCGACTTGATGCGCCGTCAATTCCAGGCTGCCAAAGAACCTATCGGTAAGGAGGTCGTAGGTGTTCAGCAACAACCTTTGAACGCCTATAACTCGGGCGCGACGATCCGTGTTTCGGCTATGCAAGCGATCGGCGGCTTCCCTGCGGAATTCTGGCTGGACTTCCTCGACCACGCTGTCTTTCACGCGCTCCATGTCCATGGCTATCGCATGTACGTGTTGCGGGCGACCCTGGCGCATGATGCCTCTCACTCCGATATCGAAAGCGTGCCGGGATGGCGTCTCCATAATGTGCTTATGGCGCAAACTCTTTACGTAAAGCGGCGAGGAAACTTTATGGATCGGCTGCTCTATAGGATCTGGCTGTTGCGAAACAGCAGAAAACTAAGCCACGATCCGCGAATGCGGAGGGAGACAGTCAAGCAGGCTTTTCTGTTGCGGGTTCCAAAAGAGCCGAATCAAGGACCCAGCCCGCGAATCGGAAAATAAGCGTTTGTTAACTTGAATTTCATGTTCTGCGCTCCTAAGCTTCGGCTCATGGGCGTCCCCATCAGATCGCAGTTCCTGCGGCATGGAGGGGCCAGCCTTCTGCTGCTGTTGTGGCTCAGTGCAGGAGCGTGCCCGCTTGCGGCAGCAGCCAAACCGCACACCGCTTTTCTGGGGTCGGGGAAAATTGTTCCCTATTCCATCGTGACCGACCCGGCCGGTGCACTGCCCACGGAAAAGCAGCTTCGTGTTCGCCCGCTTCTGGTCGATGGCAAAGTCAAGGAATGGACGAACGGCGAAGCACACGCTGTGACCGACCGCACCTTCGTGATCCGGCGTGCCTTACGCCTCAACGATTCGCTTCCTGGGGACAAGAGCGAACATTGGATATGGCAACGCGGGCCCTGGATCATGATCGATCGCGTGAAGGGCAGCATCACTGCTCTCCACCTGCCTGATTATGACCCCGCGGTATCGAATGTTGTCTGGTTCCGCGACTATGCTGCCTACTGCGGGCTGACCGCCAGCGGCAAGCAACTCTATGCCGTGGTCGCACAACTAAGTGGGCGCAAGCCAGTGATGGCAAAAAAGCTTTCTACGTGGTTGCCCGCAGAGAACCATCCGCCGGCTTGCGCGGCCGCAGTTTGGCAACGGGAGCCTTTACGGGTCACCTTCCAACCGACGGATGCAGCCTCGGTGAGCTACAATCTGGTCGGCATGTCCGCTGTCCTGGTAGAAGACGGCGACGGCAATGAAGACCCTGCTGCAGCACCCACGAATTAGACGGTCATGGCAAACGCTATAATTTTGCAATGCCAACACCATTCAAGCGCCTGGTGCCGCCTCAAGTACGCAAGGCTCTCAGGAGTTCTCAAGGGGCTATTCTAGACTTCATCGATTCAGCCCGTGGCCTCGACCTTCCGCCACACCGGCTGCGTGGTTTTTTGGGCGACGGAGATTTCACCGCCACCGGGGAAGAGCATGTTCGCTACTTCATCGAGTACGCAAGGCTGCTTCCCACCGATAAGGTACTCGACGTTGGGTGTGGTGTCGGCAGGATGGCGTTGCCGCTTACCCGGTACTTATCCGCCAAGGGCGAATATTACGGCTTTGACCCCAACGCGGAGGGCGTCGAGTGGTGTACCCGGAATATCACCAACCGCCATCCTAATTTCCACTTTGAAAGTGTTGACTTGCACAACGAGGTTTACAATCCGCTGGGCAAATATCATGCGGAGAATTTTCGCTTTCCTTACCCGGACGATACCTTCGATTTTGTATTCCTGACATCAGTCTTTACACACCTCTTCCCTGATGCCATGAGAAATTATTTTTCCGAGGTTGCGCGAGTACTGCGCAAGGACGGGCGAAGTTTTATCACCTACCTGCTTCTCAACCCCGAGTCGCTTGCACTGACCGCCCAAGGCAAAAGCAGACTAGACTTCTCCCATAAACTGAAGGAATGCTGGACTGCCTATCCCGACAACCCGGAGGCCGCACTTGCATTTGACGAGAGCGAAATCCTCAGCCTTTACCGCGCGGGCTCGATCCGCGTCGATCAACTTCGGCACGGCACTTGGTGTGGCCGTGAGAAAGCATATGGCGGTTTTCAGGACCTCATCATCGGGGTTAAATAAACGTCAAGTAATCTACTCATGCGGGAAACCATGCCGACTCTCGACGATCTCCTGGAAGAAGCCCGAATCGCACACGGACCACCAACCGCTCTAACCAGCCTCAACCGCCCGGGCAGCGCGCAGCACGGTCGCCTCGTCGAAATGCCTGCCCAGGATCTGGGCGCCGATGGGCAGCCCCTGGGACGATTCCCCGCAAGGCACCGATATCCCGCAAATTCCCGCAAGGCTGGCGGTCACGGTATAGATGTCCGCCAGGTACATGGCCAGAGGATCGTCTGTCTTCTCGCCCAGCTTGAATGCCGGAGTCGGCGCCACCGGCGTCACCAATACATCGACCTGCTCAAAAGCTGTGAGAAAGTCCCGGGTGAGCAAGGTGCGCACCTGCTGCGCCTTCTTGTAATAGGCATCGTAGTATCCCGCACTCAGGGCGTAGGTTCCCAGCAGGATGCGCCGCTTTACTTCCTTGCCGAAACCAATATCGCGCGACCGGCGATACATCGCTGTGAGCGTATTTGCATCCTTGGCGCGAAACCCATAGCGCACTCCATCAAACCTGGCCAGGTTGGCGCTGGCTTCAGCGGTAGCGATCAGGTAGTAAGTTGGAACCGCATACTTGGTATGCGGCAGAGACACCGGCTGAATGGAGCACCCTGCCTCGCGCAGCCGCTCGATCGCGGACTCCACCGCAGCGCGCACCTCGGGATCGAGGCCGTCGCCGAAGTACTCGGCCGGAACGCCAACCCGCAATCCCTTCACCGGCTGCTGCAGAGCCTGCACATAGTCCGGCACCGGCAAGCTCGCGGAGGTAGCATCCAGCGGATCATGTCCCGCGATCACTCCCAGAAGAATGGCAGCGTCCTCGACCGTGCGCGTGACCGGGCCAACCCGGTCAAGCGATGATGCAAACGCGATCAGGCCGTAGCGCGATACACGTCCATAGGTCGGCAGCACGCCAACCACCCCGCAAAACGACGCCGGCTGGCGAATGGATCCGCCCGTATCCGTGCCCAGGGTGGCCACGGCCATGCCTGCGGCAACGGCTGCAGCCGACCCCCCGCTTGAGCCTCCGGGTACCCGGTCCAGAGCCACCGGATTGTGCACCGGACCGTAACCGGAGTTCTCCGTGGAAGACCCCATGGCAAACTCATCGCAGTTCAGCTTGCCCAACAGAACCGCACCCGCGGCTTCCATACGCTTGACTACCGTGGCATCGTAGGGCGGCCGATATCCTTCCAGAATTCGCGAGCCTGCAGTCGCCGGTGCGCCCTTCATCACCAACACGTCCTTGACGCCGACGGGAACTCCGGCGAGCGCAGGGAGCGGGTTGCCTTTTGCCGCCAGTTGATCAATCGCCGCCGCTGCGCCAAAGGCGCGCTCGGGGCTCAAGACCAGGTAGGCGTTGATGGCGGAATTCTGTGCTTCAATCTCCTTAAAGCAAAGCTGCGCCAGTTCGGTAGCGCTCGGCTTTGCATCGCGCACTGCGGATCGAACCTCGGCGATACAGGTCTGCTTGCAATTCATCCTTCCATTATCATTCCTGAGAGAAGCATCCGGGTATCAGTTTTGCCGGGAGGAACGCGTACACAGCCGGTTCCACTCGGCGTGCTCTGTCCTAAAGCCACGGTCATGGTGATGGTTATGGACGGCCTGATGCTCGCTGCGGCGAGGTAGGCCGTCCCCTTCAAACTATTTTCATCACCTTGGGTGGGCCGCAGACCCATGAGCGCTAACTTGTTTTCGGATGTTTTCGTCAAAACTCCCACAAAACCGTCATCCTGAGCGAAGCGCCTCACAGATTTATCGCGTGACACAGCGCTTAATAGCGCGGAGTCGAAGGACCCCGACGATGCATATCTTACCCATGCCGCACGGAGCTTTTCAACCACCGAAGTCCGCTCCTGGCGGACTCTCCACGGTCTTTCCCTGGGGCCGAGAACAAGAACTTAGACCTAGGGATGGAAGAGGATTACAGTGCATAAAAACATCTACCCGTGACCACCAAGTGGATACCGCAGCAAGAGCCTTTTCCCGGGCTTCGGTGGTCGAAAAGCTCCAAACAGCATGCGCGAGATAAGCGGCCGCCGGGGTCCTTCGACTCCGCGCTATTAAGCGCTGTGTCACGCGATAAATTTGTGAGGCGCTCCGCTCCTAATGACACAGAGCGGAGGGTGGGGTCCGCAACAACCCCACTCAAGCCAAAAGAAGGCTTGAATGGGGCACCCAAGCTTTTCTTGGTCATTTCTCCCTCAAGTTGCCGCAGGCACGTTAGCTGCTCAGGATGACGATTTTGTGGGAGTTCGGACGAAAAACATTCCCAGGAATGATCCGCGGAACAGCACGTCGCTCCGGGATAACAAAGGGGAGGGCGGCGCTTCCATGGAGAGAGGTTGCTGGACAGACGGCGTTTTTCATCACTTGGGTGTGCAGCAGGCCCGCGAGGAGGAGGTTAGCGCTCGATGACCTTAGGGACCTTGAAGAAAACCTGGTCCGTATCCGGAGCACACGCGAGAACCCGCTCCCGGCTTAACGAGGGAGCCACCTCGTCCATCCGCAAGTGCAGATCCGGCTCTTTGCCCACGGCCACCCCGGCAACCTGTAACATGGCCGGCACGGAACCAGTGTCCAACTCGTTAAGCTGGGCAAAGTAGTCGAGAACTGAATTTAGATCGCGCAGCATGCCCGCTTTCTCGTCGCTCGTTAATTCGAGATTCGCGAGTTCGGCTACACGCTCTACGTCCTGCTCAGAAACGCTCACGATGATTTAGAGAAATCAATTGCCCAGGAATTGGCACGGCTGGAGACGCAGCAGAAAGCCGAACGCCAAAGGAGATTGAAGTCAGTCGCCAGGGTTGCTTCGCGCATATAGTCCCAATCAATTTTCGCTTTTAACGGATTGATTAAGCGGCAAGTGTAGGCCTCAAGCTCTTCATCCGGAATATCCTGCAGCATTTCTTCCTCAGACCGAAAAGCCAGCGTCGCTGCCCCGGTCAAGCCGGGGCGAAACGGCATGTTTTGTATCATCTCGTGATGAAGCAGCTTGGGGCGGGGCCCTACCAGGCTCATGTCACCGCGCAGTACATTGATGAGCTGAGGAAGTTCATCCAGCTTATATTTACGCAGGAAACCACCAAACCTTGTCACCCGCGGATCTCCCCACTTGGTCACCGACGGACCATCTTCCTGGGCAGCGATTGCCATGGTCCTGAACTTGAAGACGGTAAAGAGAACTCCGTCGCGTCCCACCCGCTTTTGCCGGAAGATCACGGGCCCGGGGGACTTGTAGCGAACTAATGCGGCGGCCAGCAACAGCAATGGCCAGAACAGCAGAAGCGCCACGGCGGCAACGGCGAAGTCAATGCCGCGCTTGGCCGCGGATACGCTCCATGCGCTTGGCCGCGCATCGCATTCGGTGAGATCTTGCGCCGGGGCACAAAATGGCGCTAAAGACGCGGTCGAATACCCAGAGACCTCAGATACAACATCGTTCCAAAGCAGAGCCGCACTGGGCTGCGGGGAGCAACGCTTATGTCCATGCGCTTAAGAAGACCTGTTCTAAAGTTTTAAAGCTACTCCTGAAGCCTTGTTCGGGACTGTGGGTCAAATGGAGCCCTGCGGCCCTCCTGGCTCTTTGCTTTGCCCCACAGCAGCTTTATTGGCCAAGTGGCAGGAGGTCAGCTCTTCAGTAGCATCTTCGCACTAGCAGAGAAGCCGTCAACCTCCAGCCATGTCAACCTCCAGCCATTATGTAAGGATGAACCCTAGCCTTAAAAGGATGTTGCCCTGAGGCCAGAAGTTTTTCCGATTCAGCCTTTTAACCAAAATACCAGCATTTGCCTTTCAGTGTATCTCACGACTGGTGTCAGTCAAGATTCCCCTGAAGGAGCCTGCGGAGCCCTTTTTGAGAAGGTTTACATTGGTAAAGATTTTTATGCAGTCTTGACAGCGCTTTGAGCCGATTTTAATCCGCACCGCTCCCCAAGTCTTCCTGTTGGGTGAGGCTCTTGTTGATCCCGTTCAGCTTTGGCGCTCCAGGTCCCTTGATCACGCGCTTATCGCTGCTCAGATGAAACTCCGCAATTTTAAGCAGGCAGCGGATACCAACTGCCCCACGTACCACCAGCTTGAGTAGCCGGGTCGTACCGAAATAGTCGTAATACTCATTGAAGTCAATGATCGCCCGGTGCAGCTCAATAATTTTCTTCCGGGGCATCTGGTTAATGCTTTGGCTACCGTAATGAATGACTTCAGCAATGGGGGTGTAATAGATCCTGCAGCCGTTGCGCTTGAGCATCAGGTTATAAGCCAAATCTACCTGGAAGTGGGGCAAGCGTTCGTCGAGCATGCCGAATCTCTCCCAGGTTTCCCGCCGAACCACGTAGGCAGTCGTTCCCAGGCTTTCCACCTGCTGTTCACGTGAATAATCGAAAGCGCAGGCATAATATTCTCGCGATACCCGTCCATTCGGGAAAAGCCGATGCCAGTTGAGTCCCTGTAAGACCATGGTTCCGAGCCCGGCAAAGCTGCGGACGCACGACTGGGTGGTACCGTCAGGGTTGAGCAAGCGCGGACCACACGCCGCAGCCTCAGGATGGGCGTCCATAAACTCGATCAGAGCCTTGAAGACGTTGCCTACGAGCTTGGTGTCGCTATTCAGCAAGCAGGCATAGCGGGCCTGCGACATCTTCAGTCCCAAATTGTTGTTTTTGGCGTAACGCAGAGCGATCTTATTGCGTACCAGAATTACATCGGGGAAGGCGGACTCTACCATTTCCGCGCTTCCATCCGACGACGCGTCGTCGATGCAAATTATCTCGAAGCGGATGCCCCGCGTGTAATTGTAAATGGACTGTAAGCACTGCTGCAGCAATGCCTTGGTGTTGAAATTGGGAATGATGATGGTTAGGTCGAGGGAGAGACTCATGATTCCTTTCAAGACCTCGGGCACATCTATTCTGATGAGAACACTTCCCGTGCCGGAATGCCGGCGACGGTCGCATTTGGCGGTACAGACCGCAGCAAGACAGAATTGGCGCCCACCTTGACATTATCGCCCAAAGATATCCCCCCAAGAACCTTGGCCCCGGCTCCGACAACCACATTGTCACCCAGGACGGGCCGGAGCGAGAGGTCATAGCCCATATCTATTTGCCTGGCCCCCAGAGTCACGCCTTGAAAAATGGTGACATTCCTCCCGATCTTGGATGCCCCAACGACCGTCCCTGACGTATGGGGAAAGAATATACCTGGACCGATGGCGCACTTGGAGGAGATCTCTATGCCAAAGATTACTTGATTCAAGTAGGACAATAGGTGTGCCAGTGCAGGTAAACCGTTCAGCAGCGCCGAGCGGCTGGCGCGGCAAAGAAAAATTGGCAGGAATCTGGGGTGGAAAAGGCGGCGCAACAGGCGAGGCAGAGAAGCTTGCGCGCCAGTTTGGCCACTCAAATGCAGCTGGCGTTCGAGATCAGCATAGAGGAGAGCCTTCAGCATCGAAATTCGGCCTTCAGCATTTGGATCAGGCCTTCATCAGGCCGCGCTCGATCAACTCTCGATTAGCCCGATCCAATCCATCTTCAGCGATGGGCTGGGTTTTGACCCAGCGCACGAAACGCCCGATGCCTTCCTCGAGGAGAATCTGCGGTGAAAAGCCCAGCGCACGGCTAATCACGGAAATGTCTGCATAATTGTGGCGGATATCGCCCAGGCGATATTGGCCCGACATGACCAGTGCGCTGGAATCGTCGAAGTGCCTCTTCAAACTTCGCGCGATGGTGTCGACGGCCACGGGGATACCGGATCCAACGTTCATAGTCAGACCATCCCCACCGTCTCCCAACAAGCCCAGCGCCATGGCCTCCGCGACGTCCGAAACGTGCACAAAGTCGCGGCTTTCCTGTCCATCCTCGAACAGGATAATAACCTTACCCTGACGTATCCGATTGGAGAAAATCGACAATATGCCGGTATAGGGATTGTTGAGAGACTGACCCTCACCATAAACATTTTGCAAACGGAAAATCAGAAAGGGAATGCCGAGGGCGTTGGCTGCGATCCGGACCAGATCTTCCTGGGCCAGCTTGGTGGCCGCATAGATGGAGGCAGGACTGGTCTGGGCGATCTCTGGTGTGGCCGCGGGACCAACGGGGCAACCACAATCGGTGCAAAGCGGATCCCAGCGGCCGGCTGCCAGGCTTTCCGGGCTGCGCATCGGAGGATAGACGATGCCACAGCTTACACACTGATAGGCTCCCTCGCCGTAAACCGAACGGGATGAGGCCAGCACCAATTTTGTAACTCCATGACGATCGTTGGCCAGCACGTCGAGCAGCAAGGCTGTGCCCAAAACATTCGTACGGGCGTAATCGCCAATTCTGTACATGGACTGGCCGGTGCCCGTCTCCGCCGCCAGATGGACGACCGAAGTGACATCGCGTAAGGCCAGAACCCAATCGCGGCGACGGCAGACGTCTCCAGGCATCACTTCTACGCGAGCGTTTGGAAGCAGCTTCCCTAGCTCGGGCTGCGGGTCCAGACCATGAATCTGCGGGCTCAAATTATCCAGCAGGCGCACGGTCATACCTCGCCGCACAAGCGTCCGGGCAAGCGAGAGCCCGATGAACCCCAACCCGCCCGTAATCAGGACTTTCTTCCCCATGCTCCGATCTTACCTGTGTGCTATCAATATCGTCCGCATCTTTCGGTCACTCGGGGTAACCGCGGTTTCTAGCCGGTCATCACCGCGCGGTATACGTCCAGGGTACAGCGCGCGGTACGACCCCAGTCATACAACATTACCCGCTGCTCTCCCAGCCGGCGTTTCATGGCCAGGCCCGGATCATCGTCCAGGATGGCGACGAGGATACGCGCAACCTCATCCGCGTCGGAGGCTTCGAAGTAAAAGGCTGCGTCCCCACACACCTCGGGCAAGGACGATGTGCGATTGACCAGAACCGGACAGCCCAGGCCCATCGCTTCCAGTGGGGGGAAACCAAAACCCTCATAAAGACTGGGATAAACGAACAGAGCCGCGTTCTGGTAAGCGTTGGACAGGACGTCATCCTGTGCCTTTGGAATGAGAGTGACGGAGCCGGAGAGACCCAGCGAGGCAATTCGCGCCCGTTCTTCCGTGGTCCATGCGCCTCCTCCAACCGCTAACAGGCGATACCGTGAAACCAGGCCGCTGCGAGAGAAGGCATCCAGCAGCAGGCTGAAGTTTTTGTAGGCCGCGCGTGCCCCTACGTACAGCAGGTACGGCGCCTGTTCCAATCTGCCGCCTCCGGGCGTCTTCTGTAGAGGAGAGAAGCCGTGACGAACAACATGCGTCTTCCGCTCTTCGACATCGTAAAAATGAAGCAGATCATTTCGGCTGGATTCGGAAACACAAATGATAGCGTCCGCTTGCCTAAATAGCTTCCGCTTGGTGTTCAAGATAGAGGCGGCATTCAAGAACAACTGGGGAAAACGCTCATGGGTGCAATCGTGATGGGTGACCACGACCCGGCGGCGCCGCACCCAGGGCAAAGCCCTATAAAGGGTTGGATGGTAAATATCGAATTTCCCGTGGCCCGGAGCAAGCAGCGAGGAAAGTAGCTCGTTGGCCGCATAGCGGGCCATTCCAGCTTTCATTCTTGTGGAACGCCCGAAGACTCGAGTGCGACCGCGCTCCAAACTGGCGAAGGGCATTACGGAGTTGTTGAGCCCAATCAGCAACTCCATTTCAACGTCGTTGCCGACCTGAAGGTTTCGGATCAGCTCGTAATGGTAGCGCGAGGCCCCTCCGGCATCCTGCAGTGAAAATACCTGATGGTCGTAGAAGATGCGCATAACGCTCTAAGCTTTCGAAGGGCGACCTTGCTCCCGTCGTACATGCTACCTGACCCCGAAATGGAAGCGGAGGGTTGGGGTCCGCAACAACCCCACTCAAGCCAAAAGAAGGCTTGAATGGGCCACCCAAAATTTTCTTGCGGGTAGGGGCAGCTGGGTTGAGATCGGCCATCCTTGGCAACAGCCCCCATTTGCAACAGAGGGATGTTTCCAGCCCAAATACTTGGCTATCGAGTCGAGGACAAATTACCATCTAGCTAGCGAAGCGATGCCCGGAGGGTCCAGGTGGACAGTCTGATGACAGTGGCGGTTATGAACGAATTGCTTAGCGACCAATTTGTAGGCAAACTCGAGACCCTGGCACAGGCCAAAGCAGAGGAGTACAAGGCAAATACACCTTATCCCCATATCTATTTCGATGACTTTCTACCCGTAGACGTGGCTGAGGCGGCCCTGCGGGACTTTCCGGAGCCGAAAGAGGCAGCCTGGAATGCGTACGCGGATGTGAACCAACACAAGAAACTGGCATTCGACGCGGTGGAGAAGCTGCCCGGGTCAATTCGCGATGTTCTCTACTTCCTGAACAGCCGGCCAATGCTCAAGTTTCTTGAAACGCTGACGGGGATTTCAAGCGTCCTGCCCGACCCCTACTACACCGGTGGCGGTCTGCATCAGATCAGGCCCGGCGGTTTATTGGAGGTGCACGCCGACTTTAGCTACCACAAAAAGCTGCGGCTGGATCGCCGCATCAATGTCCTGATCTATCTAAACAAAGACTGGAGGGAAGAATACGGAGGTCATTTCGAGCTATGGGATCGCGAGGTGACCCGAGCGGTAAAAAAGATTCTGCCCATCTTTAATCGCTGCGCCATCTTCAGCACAACCAGCACGTCGTTCCACGGTCATCCCCTCCCACTGGCATGCCCACCTGACCGCAACAGGAAGTCCATCGCGACCTACTATTATTCGAATGGCCGCCCGGAAGAAGCACCGGAGCTTACACAGCGGCATGAGGTGGCATTTCAAGAGCGTCCTGGTGTGAACCGCGTCAAAACTTCCCTCCGGATCAGGAAAGCAATTCGCGCGATCACCCCGCCGGTTCTAACGGATCTTTATCGGAGCTTTCGGAAATAAGAGATAAGCCATTAGTTGACGAGCAGCCAGATAAGGATCTTGCCCAATGAAGTTTAGCCTCGCCATTCCGTCCGTGCGGCTCCCGGCGCTTCCGTCGCCTTCTATATCCAACCAAGTCCCGAAAGTCAGAATACCTTTTCTTTCGCTCCTCATAGAGCCCCGTCCTCTCAATAAGTGGCTTTGCATCTGGGCGCTCTGTTTTTATCTCGCTTTCTGCATGAGTTGCTTTTTCTTAATTGAACAGCCCCGACTCAACCACGAGACTTATCAAAGGTTCGGTGCGGATTCACCGACGTATTGGCAGGCTGTGGATTACGGAGCTCAGCACGCGGATAGCGGGGGCAATCTTGTTTCTTTCACTGGAAACCTGCTGGGACCGGTTGCCATCGGGCGGATACTCGGGAGCGGATTTGCCGTCGCTTTGTTTGACATTCTACTTTTTTTTATCTCCGTCGAGATCGCGAGCTCAATACCCGGCGTGGACAAATATCTGTTCGTTTTTCTGCTGGCGATCAACGCCGAAACAGCCCCCGCTGTGGTCACATTGAACAAGGAAATCCTGGTACTACTGTCCGGGATGATGCTGGCGAAGTATATCTACTCGGAAAAACAATCCTGGTTTCTCTTGGGTTTGACTCTTCTCGTCTCACTCTTTGCCCGTTGGGAGCAAATTGCAATCGTCCTGCTATTCGTTTTCCTGCGGAGAAAAGGTTCGTTTTTCCTGCGCCATCCCCGGCTCGCGGTCCTCAGCGTCATTGCCGGCCTGACTGTGATTTACCCTCTGATCGCCAGCCTTGAGGGCTCGGGTTTGAGAGCTTTCAATCGATATGCAGCAGGCGCGAACACGATTGTCAAGCTCAACGAGATACAGGCTTCATTCGGCTTTCCCATCGTTCTGCTGCCAAAGATTGCAATGGATATATTCGGTGAACTGCTTCGACCGATTACTTTCTTGAAAGAGTTCGGAACCCTCGGCACTGGCGACATACACTCCATGTTCATTATTCCCCTGTTCTCGATTGCACTGGTGACGGTTCTTGTGATCGCCTACCGCAGGGGCAAGCTGAATCCCCGGCGGCCCATCGGCCTGGTGGTCCTCATTTATCTCATCGTGACTGCCCTGACCCCATTTGTGCAGCCGCGCTATAACTACTTTGTCTATGTCTTACTCTGTCTGGAGTTAGCCAAGAAAGAGGAGCCGGATGGGCAGCCGGATACTCTCCCGCTCTATAAGCCTGCGGGAGCGGTGCTCAACTGACGATCTGGCCGTTCGCGATGGCCGGGATATCGCGTTTTCTGAGTTGTTGCCGCCAGCTTTCCAATCGGCCTGCTCTGGTCCGGAACAATCTCTGCAAAAAATACTTCCAGGTTATTCTGGAAAAGACCTTGTTCTGGTAGCGACGATATTGCCTTACCGTGCGCAAAAGAAGCCGCAAGAGCTGGCCCAATCGCTCCAGAGGAGACAAATACAGATCGATGAATGCGCTTTCCGCTGCCAGAAAGTTCCGATAGCGCTCAGGGCTCATCTCCTTGTCGAAATCCATGCTCGCGATGGAATGCTCCAGGTGCAGGTCTCCGGCGATATACATGAACCTGCCCTGGCGGTGGAGCGCTTGAAAGACGTACACATCGGAGAGGTCGAGCCAGAACTCTTCGCTGTATCCGCCGATCTGGCGCAAAGCGGATACGCGCATCAACGTGGCACTGTTTACGGCATAAGCCTTGTCTTTGCAGAGCCCGCTGAACGACGTGGGAATCTGTTGCACGCGATTGAAGCTGCGTAACCGCCGCGGAGAAACCAACGCGCCGTGGGAGAAGATAAACGGAACGACGGTCGCAATCTCCAACTCGTCCCGGAATCTCTCCGCGTATCCGACCATGCCCAGTAGGAATTCATCGGAGACCGTCGTGTCCTGATCGAGCAGCAGGAGCCACGGGTATTGCAAGGACTCGGCAAAATCCATGGCGTAGTTGTAGGCGCCCGAAGTTCCCACATTGCGCTCGGCGGTGCGCAGATCAAAGGAAAAAGGAAGGGAGACATTGGCTGCGGGAATCGGGCTGTTGTCCCACAAAAGCACCCGAACGGAATCGTTCAGTTCCGGATTCCGCTGCAGTACATGAATCAAGCTCTGGATTGTCTGGGACTCTTGCGGCGACCGCTTGTAGAGCACGACGACAGCAAGGATCTGCATTCAAGTGCGAAACCGGAGAGCACGTCGAAACTGGGCCAGTCTTTGGGCGCTCGCAGGGTCGGCTTCCAAGCGCGCGAAAACATAGGATCCGATCACCCGCGAACACCCAAACAAGAAACCGAAAAACCCCCCGACCAACGTCCACAGAGCCCGGAAGGGTCCCGACTTTCTGTCCGGCGGCTGCGCGGGGTCCAGCACCTGGATCACCGGCGATGCTTTCGCCTCGTCCAATCGAGCCGCCTCAAACTGGCGGGCGATCAGGTCGAAGATCAGGGTATGGTACTGGACGTCTCTCTGCTTGCGGAGGTAAACGATTTGATCCTGCGGGAGCGACCTGCTGGAGAGAGATATATCCCCGGGGTTGCGGCGTTTTTGGGCGCTCTCTAATTGGGCCACCTGCTCCCGCAGGCCTACCAGCTCGCTGTTCAGGCGGATCACATCGGGATTTTGATCGGTGGACGACGTACGCAGGGCGTCAAGCTGCACTTCGCGGCTGATGATCTGTGACTGCAATTGCGCAACCTGTTGAATTACCACTCCAGTCTGGCCAATGGGAGAAATCGCTCCGGTTGACTCTTCCGTCTGCTGCAGCGCAATCTCCGCGTCGGTCAAGCGGTCTTTCGCCAGGGCCAACTGCTGGCCGAAAAAACTCCTTCTCACCGACGCTTCCCCAATCACCAGGCGGCTGTTGATGGAATGCAGTTCGTCAACGTAGGCATTGGCGATGTCGGCCGCGCGGCGGGGGTCCTCGTCTTTGGTGGTAATGCTGATCATGCCGCCCTTATCGCTAACGAACTTGGAGTTGGCGGCCAGGATTACCCGTGCCTGGCTTAACTTCTTGACGCGATAAACGGCCTCGAGGTTGAGGCGCTTGATCACCGCATCCGCCACGGTGTTGCTCTGAACAATTGCCAGGTACAGGTCGTTAGGATCTCGCAGCGCGCCCGCATTGCCGAGTCCCGTGAGGGACGCAAGACTGCTGAGCTGGGTCACCAGCGCGGCGCTCGACTGCCCCTGCTGTGGGGGCATGATGACTGCTTTCGCGGTAAAGGTAGGATGCATCAGAAGAACCAATATCATCCCAAGAAACAAACCGACGATGGTCGCCAGGATGATGGTGACCTTGCGTTGTGCCATCACCAGCAACAGATCCAGCAGGTCGAACTCGATCCCAGTCTCCGCCGCGGCCTCCAGCGGGGGGCTGTATTCTCGGGTGGTAGGCATTATGGCCATCTCAGCATCGACCCTTCCATGTTACTGCAGCACGGCGATCGCCGCCGCACCTAAGGCGAGTTGGGAGAAAATCTGCGTGTAACTGACAAAGTTCCTCAGGCCCGAAGGCCGGGGCACTTTTTCCGGAACCACCACGGTATCGCCGGCATTCAGCCGCATGGAAGCGAAGGTATTTCCGAAAACACCGCTCTTCGAATGCCGGCTCACCACCGAGCCATCGGCCCGGATGATGAAGGAGTCTCTTCCATCGGCACTCTTTGTCGGTCCTCCTGCCAACCGCAGGTAACTTCCCACCTCCTGCGTGTTGCGGAACAGGAAGGAATTTTGATCATATACAGCGCCCACCACGTTCACCGTGCTGGGCTTGGAGGGAACTACGAAGCGGTCGCCGTCTTCCAGTTGCATGTTGGGCAGGCTGTCGATTCCCGAGGCGTTCTCTGAAATATCCAGCACCACGCGGCCGGTCGCGCGAATGGTGCGAAAGCTGTGCCACCAGGCTTCGCGAAGCGGCGGTCGCCGCCGGGTCCACGGTGCCTATGCTGGCGGAGGCCGCGATGGTGGCCCGGTCAATCTCCAGCTCCAGGTTTTGCAGGTAGTCGTTCAACCGCAACTGCTGCAGGACGCGGGTCGACTCGCGGGTAAAGTTCGATCCAAACAAGTAGGCCTCTGGAGTGAAGCCCCCGGCGCGGGCAACCAGTTGGCGCAACGTCTCGCCCGGCAGCACGCTGTAGATGCCCGCCTGCTTGAACTCGCCTTCCAGACGCACGAACTTGGTCCGCTGCGCCTGCGGGACTTTGATATCCGCCTGGGAGAAGATGGTGACCACGTCGCCCGGCTCGAGCACCAGGTTCTGCGCGGCGTCGTGGTCCAGAACAAGCTGCCCAGGATTGAAGGGCACCAGCGAGGTCGTGAGGGTCTGCGGGTTCATCCGCTCAATGACCGCATAGGACCAATCAATTTCCGGGACGGGAAGGGCAACCGTCAGGGCCGGCCGGGGTAAGTTTCCAGCCGAAGCCAGAGTCTGATCGGCCAATGACTGGCTCCCCGGGGTATAGCAGGGCTGGCCGTTTTGCGAGGTGTTTGCGGGGTTGGAGCTGATCGCCCCGGTGCTCTGTGCCTGGTTCTGCGGCGAGGTATTGTTTGTGTCGGGCAGGCAATTTGGATCGTAATTCTGCCCCGAAGCCTGGTTCTGGTTCTGGTTGTTATTGGGCGTGGGGTTCTGCCCATTGCTCTGCGTTCCATTGGATGGTTGGCCTGTCGTGCCATTCGACACTCGCTGCCCGTTGTAGATGGGTACCCCATTGACATCGTATTGCGCAGAGCCGGTTTGATAGCCGTTGATATCCCGCGGGTAATAGTCGGGATTAGCAGCATATTCCGGCTTGAACTCCGGGCCGGGAACTCCCAACTGGTTCCTGCGCTCCCAGTAATCGCGGGTAATAAGCGACTTGCTGTCGGGGATGATGTCGCTTAACCGCATGCCCGGATGCCAGGAAAACCGCCCTGTTTCCGCAACATTGCCGCGCAGCGTCACGGTGTTCTGGAACTGCGGAGAGATGGGCAGCACGCGCAAAAGGTCGCCTTGCTGCAAGGGAGTCGCCAACCCCGCACCCTCCAGCGGAATATCCAGCACGGTGCGGTTCTTGTGCGCGTCCAGGCGTTCCAGCGATGCCCGCTCCAATGAGGCGGTAGCGGAGAGCCCTCCCGCGAACTTGAGAGCCTGGTCCACTGCGGTGGCGCCCTTCAGCTCGAAGATGGCGGGAACGTGGACATCGCCGGCAATGGCCACCTGCGCTCCCACTGGCGGGATATAAATCACGTCGCCGGGAAGCAGGGGAGCGTCCTTGGACATGTCGCCGAATATCAGCAGATCGTACAAGATCAAAGTGGGTAACGGTTTGCCCATTGCGGCGGAGCTGAATGTCGCGCAGCGAGCCCTGGACGGAGGGACCACCGGTGGCAAACAACGCGGTGACCAGGGTGCTGAGCGAGCTAAGGGTGTAGGTTCCTGGGCGGCGGGCCTGGCCTACGACAAAAACCTGGATCGACCGCAGTTGCCCCATCTCCACATCAAGATCGAAGCTCTTGTAAATGTGGCCGACTGCGTCATGGATATGTTGCTTAACCTGTGCGTACGGCAAACCGGCAACGTGAATCTCGCCTACCTGGGGGAGGTAGACCGAACCGGAACGATCGACGGTAAGTTGCGCGTTGAAATTGACCTGCCCCCAGATGCGAATGACCAGCTGATCCCCCGGTCCGAGGACGTAATCGGGCGTGACATTCACTTCGCGCAGCGGAGCAAAGGTCGATGGCACCTGGCGAAAGAGGCTGTCGCCATAGACCGGAAGCAGTGTGCCCAGGGAGCCCCGCACCAGCAGTTGGAAATCCGTAGGAGCTGAGGGGGCGCGGATTGCCAACAAGCGAGCCTGCTCCAGGGCTTCCAACTGGGATTGCGCGTTACCCAGGCCACCCTGGTCAAGAATGCTCTGCACCCGGTTGTTCATTCCCTGAGGACTGCAGGCCCGGGTACTGGTTCGACAGTTGACCGGCGGAGCCACCCGGGATCCCATAGCCATTGCCGGAAGATGATCCGCCCGGGGTGGTGGTACCCAATGGGCCGAGGCCCTGGCCTGGGGACTCCTCTTCACTGACGCAACTTCCATCGACTGAGGAGACAACGCCCGATGGGCAGTCGAAAGTATCGGAACCAGAGGACTGAGCAGCAGCAACCGGCAGTTTGACCTGCGCAACGCTCGCGATCAGCAGGACCGCGAAGAAAACACCTGAACGCTTACCCATAATTTGTAAAAGCAGAAACCTGCTCGGCACACGGCCGGTGTCTCCTGCCAAGCTTTACTCCTTTGCCATCGGCAGCCCTGTCCAACTGGGACGAACTTGTCCAATTCTTACTTTAGTTTAGGGCCTAGCGCCAGATGTGCAAATTCTTTTCCCGGGGCGGGGGAAAGAGAGGGAACGAGGCCCTTCCCGGGGCAAAATATAAGCGCGCTGGTAATCTCCAATTTTCTCACAAACACGAGGCACCAATCCCTGTCACACAACCATGTGGGTTATTGATGTTATGGTGAGGCTTCCGGGAGGCTCGGGGGGAATCCGTGAGTTTGAAGACTTGCATCGGGGTGATTGCATTCCTTACGGCGGGCCTGTATTCGGCCCCACTACAAGGACAGGGAGCGTCCTTGCCACAGGCGCCCCTGTCGGCAACCAGCGTCACTGGCGCCGATATTGGGGACCGCGTTAACCGTGCACTGAAGTCTTGCGCGCTTCAGTGCACGGTTTATATCCCGGCCGGGAACTACTCCTTTTCGACAACCATCCACCTGGAGCTGAACCCGTATGGCAAGTACAAGCTGAGCGGTGATCCAGGGGCTGTGCTCACCTATACCGGGAGCGGTGATGCGATCCTGACACCCGTCAACAACCTGGCGGGTTCCTCCCAGGTGCTGATTGAAGGCTTTCAGCTGCGCGGGAACGCCCATGCGAGCGCCGGAATCCACACGATGCCGACCAACCGGATCACCATTCGCAACATGGTCATCGCGGGATTTTCCGATGGGATCCTGGTCGAAGGAACCAACAGCTCGAACATTTACGACAATTTGATCGCCAGTAACAAGAACGGTATCCGTCTGATTCCTACGCTGTGCGGCGGCCAGCCCATCCAGTGTGGAGCATCCGTGAGCGGTTCTCCTTTTGCCGCCAACGCGATCCACGTCACCAATAACCAGATCACGAACAACGCGCAATGGGCTATTTTCGAGGACACGGTTATCGTGGGCCATGGCCTCTCGGAAGCACTGAACAATATCTACATGGGCAACGATTTCGAAGAGAACGGCGGGGCGATCTATGTGACGCGCTGCCGCGGAACCGTCATTGAAGCAAACTACTTCGAGCAGTCGCCTCGCCAGGTGGTGCTTGGCGTCGCCAACGGCGGAAGCGGCTACCGCGCTTATGGACCGGTGGTACGCGATAACTACTTCACGACCCTGACGGGAACTCCTTACAACATTGAGGTTGCCAACGCGGACAGCGCATTGATCGAGGGCAACAGCGAGCTGGTAGCCTCACTTGGTCCGAGGAACTGCTTTGTCAACATGGCAGGAGCGACCCGCACCTGGATTGGAAAAAACGCCATTTACCAGAAAAATGCGTATTGTTTCAACGGAAATCCTGGAACTCCTCCCACCGGGGATGGATCGTTCTTCTTCGGGCGATAGGCTCGAAGGGCGAAAACCGCAATTGCCTCGACGGCGCTCCTAATGACACAGCGCGAACGCGGTTTAGTGCCGCGCCTACGGCGCTCAGATCCTCTTCGGCTTTGATTTCCCAGCCCTACCGGGCCGAGTAGGTGAGGGTGTTGCCACCCTCACCCCTCACAGATCCGGACGTGCAGATTTCCCGCATCCGGTTCCTCACAGAAGAGGTTCGCTCCCCATCGTGTCCGCTATCTGCTGCCGTTACGTGTACAGGTTTGCGGGGTGCAGTGTCCCCTCCCGTGTGTCCCGGCAACAGCTCTCTTCTATGGCGTCTCCCTTCTCTCCACCGGGTCCCTTCGATCAGGTTCCCCGCCTTCACCGATACTACGGAGACGCTACGCCATCCTGCATTGCATACCGGTCGCTTATGGTTTCGCTTCCGGCTTCCGCGCTTCCCTCCCTTGTTTCGTGTTTCGCTTGCGCGCTCCCGGCAGACCGGAGGCAGTCTTTTCGGGCCAGGGGCATTTTCATGCCGGCTTCCCCCATTCCGGCTTTCCTACGCGGACAACACAGGACTTCTCAGGTTCCTTGGCCATCCATCCCATGCCTCTGCCATGTTCCACGACCCCGGCCGAATTCAGGCATCCTCACCCCTTAGCGTTTGCCTCAATACTGCCCCCGCACCCAACACAACGAAGGCTCCAGCGGTTACGTCATTTCGTGGCCAGACACACACGGCTTTAACATCTGCTGTCTACGCTTCACGAACAGAGTCGCCTCTGCCCATGCAAGACTTGCTTCCGGCTGGCGGGCTCGCCTTTACCGGGAGGGAGTCGAACCCTCTGGATCGCTGCGAAAGGTTTCAGCTTCTCTACATCGCATTCCCCTTTCCAAGATTTATCCTGACGCTAGCTGGGCTCACGTTTGGCGAACGGCCCTCCGGGCCTTGCATCCATGGTGATTCTTGCCGTGTCATTTCTCCCTCAACTTGCCCGCAGGCAAGTTAGCTGCTCGGGATGACAAAGGAGACGGCAACGTTTTCCATGGAGAGCGGTTGACCTAAGGTGCTTGAGATGACAAGGAACAGGAAGGCATCAACACCGTACAATTTTCTCTGACAGCAGCCCGCGCGTGGCATTCCGCGAGTCGACCACCAGCTGTGATTCGTTCACGATGCGCGCGTAGTCGTAGGAAGAATGGTCGGTGACAATCAGAACGCAATCGTAACCGCCAAGGTTATCAAGCGGCTGCGACTCCATGTTCAGATTGTATTTTCGTCCCCGTCCGACCGTGGGAAAGAACGGGTCGTTGTAGCTCACCGCTACTCCCTCTTGTTGCAACATTTCAATAATCGAGAGCGATGGGGATTCGCGAAGATCGTCCACGTCTTTCTTGTAAGCCAAACCCAGTACCAAAATTCGCGACCCCTTGAGCGGCTTGCTGCGCTGGTTAAGAGCAGAGGATACCGCCGCCACTACGTGATACGGCATGGCCTCATTTACTTCTCCGGCAAGCTCGATAAACCGCGTGCTGAAGTCGAATTCCTTCGCCTTCCAGCTCAGATAGAACGGATCGATGGGGATGCAGTGGCCACCGAGCCCCGGGCCGGGATAGAAGGGTTGAAAGCCGAATGGCTTGGTAGCCGCCGCTCCAATCACCTCCCAGATGTCAATGCCCATACGCAGACACAGCAGTTTCAGTTCGTTCACCAGCGCGATGTTTACGCAGCGATAGATGTTCTCCAGCAGCTTGGTCATCTCCGCCGCCGCGGGGCTGGATACACGGATCACCCGGTGAAACGCGGCGTTATAAAGAGCGCCGGCAGCCTCCGCCCCCAGTTTCCCTAACCCGCCGACTACTTTAGGAATGTCGCGCCGGTCAATGCTGGTATTACCGGGGTCCTCACGCTCAGGAGAGTACGCGACGAGAACACCATCGCCGTCGCCTGCCTCGCGCGTCACCCTCACTCTGCCCGCGCGTTCGATCGCAGGGGCGATCAATTCCTCCGTGGTGCCGGGATAAGTGGTGCTCTCCAGCACCACCAGTTGGCCGGGCCGCAGATGATCAACAATCGAATCCATCGTCGCCGTGATGTAGCTCATGTCCGGGGTGTGGTGGTCGCTGAGAGGAGTGGGTACGCAAATCAAGATCGCGTCGACGTTGGCGACCTGGGAAAAGTCTGCGGTCGCGCGGAAACCCTTGGCCTGGGCGCCCCTGATCTGTTGCGGATCGATACGATGAATATAGGATTCGCCCGCATTCAGCCGGTCCACCTTGGCCGGATCGATATCAAAGCCGGTGACGCGAAATCCCTCCTGGCTAAAGAGCAGAACCAGCGGCAAGCCCACATACCCAAGACCAATGATTCCCACCCGCAATTCACGCTTCTCAACCAACGACAGCCACGGTGACAGATCTTGCGGGTCGATCAAACTGCTCTCCTGTCGCGGACCATTCCTGGAAATGTTTTCGTAGCGAAATGGAGGGACCTGCGGCTTCATTTACCGCAAGGCCACCGGCAGTTTCAACGTTTCGCGATACCACTCCACCGTCCGCTGTAAACCCTCTTTCACCCCGACCAGGGGGCGATAGCCAAAAGCCTCGGCGGCAGCGGAGATGTCGGCCTGCGAGTTCAGTATGTCTCCCGTCCGGGGGGGACCGAAGAGTGGCGGCTGCTCGAATCCGATCAGTTCCGCCAGCAGCCGGTACATTTCTTTCAACGTATGTTGGCCGCCGCAGGCAACATTGAAGACCTTGCCCGCTACCTGCGCAGCCGGAGCGGCGCATGCCAGCAGGTTCGACGCAACAACATTGTCGACATAAGTAAAATCCCGGCCCTGCTCACCGGTGCCGAAAATGGTCGGACGCGCTCCCTCAAGCATTTGCAGAATGAATTTTGCCAGCACTCCGCTGTAAGGCGAATCAGCCGCCTGGCGCGGCCCGAAGACATTGAAATAACGCAGGCTCACCGTCTCCAACCCGTAAACCTGGTAATAGCTGTCCATGTAATATTCGCCCGCAAGCTTTTGCACGGCATACGGAGAAATCGGCATCGGGCGCATCGATTCTTTGCTCGGCAACACCGGCTGATCCCCATATGCAGAGGAGGATGCCGCATAGATCACCCGCTTGACGCCCGACGCCCGCGCTCCCTCCAGTATATGAAACGTTCCGTCCACGTTGCAGCGGTGGCTTGGCTCAGGACTCTTGACCGAGAGCGGCACAGAAGGGAGCGCCCCGATATGCAGGACGTAGTCGATTCCTTCACACGCAGTACGCATTGCTGCCGCGTCGCGCAGATCAGCCTCGCGGAAGTCGATTTGCTCTGAAACGCCGTCAAGATTCGAGGCCTTGCCGGTGAGAAAGTTATCTATCCCGCGAACTTCTTCTCCGCGATCCACCAGGGCTCTTGCCAGAGAAGATCCGATAAAGCCCGCGATTCCCGTGATCAGATATTTCGCCATGGATTTTGCCGCTTGGACTCTGGGGGAGACAGACTGCCGGAGGCTAACCTTGAAAATAGCATACCGGCGCCATTATTCCCGGACCCAAAAGGCGGCTTGCGTAAAATCCTCTGACATCCGCTGTATGTATTTCCTGGAATTGAACTTCTTGCCGGTGGAGGCCCCGGACATGTAGCGGATGGTGCCAAAAATCGGGCGGTCGAACCAGGGGCGGTCGAACTTGCCCACAATGGACCACGCAATCCCGGCGTATCCATTGGGATCTCTGCCATCCAGAAAATAGCGGTCATTGAGAGTCACGCAGGTATCGAACGCCTTTGCCGGGTCGGGAGACCACTCCAGGATCTTTTTCGCCCAGTACATGCGCATGTAGTTGTGCATCCAGCCAAACTTGACCATCTGGTTCTGGGCAGCGTTCCACAGTTCGTCGTGGGTCTCGGAGCGCTCCAGCTGCTCGATCGGGTAGATGTGCTCCCGCCGGTCGCGTGCGTGTTCCATCAAGGTCTTGTGCGCCCAGGGTTCGGCGCAGTCGAACGAATCATAATTTTCAGTAAATTTGACGAAGTTCACCGCCAGCTCCCGCCAACCGATCAGCTCGCTTAGGTAAGAATCGCGCGCAGCCTGGGGAACCTTGCCCTGCTTAAAGGCTTTCTCCACCGCTAACGCGATGGTGATCGGACCAATATGTCCGAAGTGCAGGTAGGGCGAAAGCCGGCTGGTGCCGTCCACCTCAGGATGATTGCGCGTCTGGTCGTAAGCGGCAAGCTCCTTATCGACAAAATTATGCAATCGCTTGAGCGCCGCGTGGGTACCTCCGGTGAAGCTCTCCACCGGCCGAACGGAGCGGTCGAGCTTGGACCAGCCTTCGGTAACATCCTCCCGGACAGGAAAGGACTCGAGGGCGTGAGTTGGCTTCCATTCCCGTTTTGGCTTCATGTGCGGCTGCCCCACCAGATATTTGGGCAGCTCGGCATAGAGCTTTGGCTTGAAGATGTGGAGGGCATACATCCGCTTTTCAAACAGTCCGGAGGGGACGACCACGTCGGCGTCCACGGTCCAGTATGGGATGCGCAAACGGCCGGCCAGCACCCTGCGCCAGCGCTCCGGCTCTCGGCAGGGATTTTCATCGCCGACGACCATGGCCGCGTCTACTTCCGCCAGCAGCGCCTCCAGGGAATTTTTGGGCGGCCGGCGCACGATGAACCCGATCTGCCGCTGTTGCAGATCCTCCTCGATGTCGATCAGGCCCTGGTTCAGAAAAGCGTAATGGCGCCAGTTGGCATGGGGAAAATTGGAGATGGCCGAGAAGTAGACCAATACCGGCAGATCGAGCGCGTTGCCCACTTCGACCGCGACATCGAGCGCAGGATTATCCAGGGCTCGCTCCGCGCGCTGCATCCAGTAAACAACGCATTTTGCATCTGGAGCCAGGGCCCCGCCCCGGCGAACACGAATCCTGGGATTGGCGGAAATCGTTTGTAGCGCCTCAGGTACATCAGGATGCTGGGTTGTTTGGGAGTTCATTGGGGAAGGACTTCTTTATCGTCAGCAGAAGCGGATGTGGGGCTTCGCCCGTCTTTTTCGGCCCACGTACGCTCCGGCGAACGTGGGGCATCCAGCGCTTCGCTTAGAAGCAGATTAGAGGTTAAATCCAGCGTTGGCTTACCAGAGACCCCAGGAGCGGCTGATGTAGTCCGACAACGTCATGGTGATCAACACCAGGAAGGTGAAAAAGCCGGCGCCGACGGTGAGCATCATCACTCTCGAGCTGTAGCGGATGTGCATAAAAAACAGAATCACCAGCACCGCCTTGAGGCAGGCGATGCCCAGCGCCACGATGGGGCTGAAGATACCCATGTTGATAAAAGCCGCACCCGTGGTGGTGGCGGTGAGCACCAGCAGGGCGCACAGGATCAGCAGGTAGGTCTTAGGGCCGACGATGTGATGTTCGTGTTCAACAGGATCGGACATGGCTTCTCTCCTTCACCAGCTATTTCAAAGGATGGCGGCTGATGAGATACAGCAGCGGGAAAAGAAAGATCCAGACAATATCGACGAAGTGCCAATACAGTCCAAAGTTATCGATGGTAGAGGTATGCCCGTTGACATAAGCCCCGTGCCAGGCCTGGTAAAGCAAAATGAACAAAATGCTGATGCCGATGACCATGTGCAGAGCGTGCATGCCGGTCATGGCAAAGTAGAGGAAGAAAAACAGTTGCGCGTGTTGCGCCATATCCGGCGCCAAAGGAACATCTCTCTTGTCGGTGGGGTGGACAAAGTCTTCCACACTGAAGCTGGCCCCAGGTATGTGGTGCTCGGTGTACTTGTCGTGATACTCAATGGTCTTGATGCCGAGAAAGACCAGCCCCAACAAGATCGTGAGGCTCAGCGAAGTGAGCAGCCCTCTGCGGTTGCGCGTCTCCGCCGAATACACGCCCATGGCCATGGTGAAGCTGGACAGAATCAGGACCGCCGTATTAGTGGTTCCCAGCCCGATGCCGAGCGTGTTGCTGCTGGCCACAAAGGCGTCGTAATACCAGTTGCGGTACAGCAGGTAGGCCATGAACAGGCCGCCGAAGAACATAATTTCGGTCAGCAGAAAGAGCCACATGCCGAAGCTTGCGGTTTCCCGCTGCTGATCCACCGTAACGAAATGGTGGCGCAGATATGCGGGATGCGCTTCGTCGTGCACTTCGTGGGGGTCTGCGTGCCCGGTTGCGATCGCTTGGCTATCCAACAGTGGTTACCTCGTGTTCGGTCTTGTGCGCCAACCAGTCATAGTCGTACGCTTCGTGATCCATGATCGGTATATCGACAAAGTTCAGGGTCAGCGGCGGAGACTGAATCTGCCACTCCAGTCCAGTCGCCTGCCACGGGTTGCTGCCCGCGATACTACCGTACTTGAGCGACCACGGCATATAGAGCATTGGTAGCAGATAACCAATACCCAGCACCGTAGCACCCGCGGTCGACAAGACGTTCAGCACTTGAAACTCAGGCGGGTAGGCATGGTAACGGCGCGGCATGCCCAGGTAGCCAACGATGAACTGGGGAAAGAAAGTCAGGATGAACCCGATAAATGTAGTGACCGCGGCCAGCTGCGACATGGATTCCGGATACATTCTCCCCGTCATCTTGGGCCACCAGAAGTGGACCCCGGCCAGATAGGCCATGAGCATGCCGCCAACCATCACAAAATGGAAGTGGGCAACGATGAAGTAGGTCTCGGTCAGGTGGATGTCCATGCCGAGGGACCCGAGGAAGACGCCGGTGAGGCCGCCGATGGTGAACAGGCCCATAAACCCGAAGGCGTACAGCATGGGCGTTTCAAAGGTAAGCGAACCTTTATAGAGAGTTGCCGCCCAGTTGAAGATCTTGATTGCGGAAGGTACGGCGACCAGCATGGTGAGCAGCGAAAACACCAGCGCCGAATAGTTGGAGACGCCCATGATGAACATGTGATGGGCCCAGACGAAGAACCCAAAGACCGCAATCGCCACCGAGGAGAAGGCGACCGCGGTGTAGCCAAACACCCGCTTGCGGGAGAAGGTGCTGATCACCTCGGAGATCACCCCCATCCCGGGCAGAATCATGATGTACACCGCCGGATGGGAATAGAACCAGAAAAGATGCTGGAAGAGCAGCGGGTCGCCGCCCTTGGTGGGATCGAAGACCCCGATGCCAACGGTGCGCTCGAGCATGACCAGTACCAGCGTGATCGCCAGCACAGGCGTTCCCAGAACCATCAGGATGGAGGCGGCGTAGTGCGACCAGCAGAACAACGGCAGCCGGAACCACGTCATGCCAGGGCAGCGCATGCGATGGATGGTCACAATAAAATTCAGCCCGGTGAAGATAGAGCTGAACCCGGCGATGAAGACACCCATCGCAGCCGTGATCACATGGGTATTGAGATAGTGGGTGCTGAGCGGAGTGGTAAAGGTCCAACCGGTGTCGACTCCACCGTTGAGCAGCGCAAAGACCAGGAAGCATGCGCCGGCAACATAGAGGTACCAGCTCAGCAGGTTGATCTTGGGAAAGGCCAGGTCCTTGGCCCCGACCATGATGGGGATAACGAAATTCCCCACGGTCGCCGGAACCGACGGCACCAGGAAGAGGAAGATCATAATCACGCCGTGCATGGTGAACAGCTTGTTGTAGGTATCGGACGCAACCAGGTCAGGCTGCGGAGTCAGCAGTTCCAGACGGATCAGACCGGCAAAGGCGCCCCCCAGAAAGAAGAAGAAGGTGATCGAGATCAGGTACAGCATCGCGATCCGCTTGTGGTCGCCGGTAAGCAGCCAGCTCTTCAGCCCGTATTCGCTGTTCAGGTAGCTCAGCTTCGGCAGCTTGGCGTCCTGCTGATTGGGAAGTGTGACGATGGTGCTCATTGGTTAACCGTCCCGGGCACACTGGGTGCCGCCTTGCCCGCCTTTGCGGGCCCACCATGACCGGCGCCCAGCGTCTCCTGGGTTCGGTAGTTCATTGCGGGCGAGCTCGTACCGGAACTGGACGCGCCGGCTTGCCCGGGTGAGAGTTGACTCGCTGTCAACGTCTGCTGAATACGATAGTTCGAGTTTAGGTTCTTGATGTACTCCACCAGGTCGATCAGGCCTTCTTCGCTGACCTGCCCCTGGTAGGTCGGCATGATTGGCGCGTACCCGGCCATGACCCGGGTAGACGGGTTAAGAATCGTCTCCCGCAGAAACGCATCGTTGGCAGTGACATATGAACCGTCCTGCAGCTGCAGCCGGGAGCCATAGACCTGGGCCAGGTTGGGGCCGCGCGCCGTCGCCTCGCCGGAGTGGCAGGAATTGCAGCCCAGGCTGGCGAAAAGCCGTTCTCCGTTTTGTGCCAGGGAGGCGCCGCTGGTGCTGCCTGCGGCCCATGCCTGGTAATCGTCGGGCGTCATGGCCACGATCTCTCCAATCATCGCTGAGTGATCCGTACCGCAGTACTGGGTACAAAACAAATGATAGGTTCCCGTAGCGGTTGCTTCAAACCACACCGTCGAATAGCGCCCAGGAATCACTTCCCGCTTAACGCGGAAAGCCGGGATGGAGAAGCTATGAAACACATCCATCGAGATCATGGTCAGCTGCACCTGCCGGTTGATGGGGATGTGCAGAGAATCGATCTCATGCTGTCCCCCCGGATGCTCGGCCTTCCACATCCACTGCTTGCCCACGATGTAGATATTCATGGCGTTGGTGGGCGGATCGTAGATGCGGAAATAGAGCAGCGCGCCCCAGACAAAGCAGATCATGAACAACGCCAGCGGAATAATCGTCCAGGTAGCCTCAAGCAGGGTAGAGCCCTCGATCTGCGTGGCGACCGGGTTCTTCTCCTTGCGATACATGATGGAGAAGCCAAAGACCAGGATGCCGACCGCGATCAGGCCCACGGCCGAGATCGCCCACAGAAAGAAATAGAACGCGTCCATTTGGGGCGAAATCGCCGACGCTTCCGGCGGAAAGAGGGCAGAGTTCGTCAGCCACCTTATGAGAAACTGCCACAGCACTGGACTTATATGCATCGTTACCCTTTATCCTTGAAATCCCGGCGGAAACTCACCAGCATAAAACTGCCCAGGCCGAGAACAGTCAGCAGGCAGCCCGCCTGCACAATCCGGGCAATCACCAGGCTATGCCGGTTCAACATCGGGTCGTAGCGGTAGCAATAGGTCAAAATATTGTCGACTGGCGTGCCGATGGTATTGTGCGAGGCTTCTACCAGTCCCAGCTGCACATCCCGGGGTGAATACTCCACCCCCAGGTAGTACTGCGCCATCCGGCCCTCGGGTGTAACCACCTCGATCGAGCTGGCATGGGCAAACAGCGGCGGCTTGCCCGCCGGCTGAGGCAGGCGTACGTAGCCAAAGCCGACCGCGTCTGCCAGCGCCTTGATCGCAGGCTGGCCGCCGGTCAGGAAGTGCCAGCCGTCCGCGGTTTCGGGACGGCCGTAACGCTTCACGTACATCGCCTTCTTCATCGCTGCCATTGCCGGAGTTTCGGCAGGGTCGATGCTCACGATCACGATCTGGAAGTCTTTGCCCGGCGTCAGGTGCACCATCTCCAGCGCCCCAACCAGGCCGTTCAGATCTTCCGCACATAGAATCTGGCACTGGTAATAAACCAGGGAAAGGATCACGGGATGCTTGCCGAAGTAATCTCCCAGCTTGACGGTCTTGCCCGTCTCGTCGACAAAAGGAGCATCAAGAGGCAGCTGCTTGCCCAGGCGCTGCTCGATCTTGACCGTGTTAAGAATATCGGGCAGTCGATCCTGTGCCGGCTCGCCCATGCTCTTTTCCCCGTAGGGCGCCACCTGGGCAAGCCCGGGCATTGCTGAAGCCAAAAGCATACCTGCTGCCAGCGCCCACCGGATTGTGCCCTTCATCTGCATGCCTACCTTTATGGTATCGCTTGCCCCAAGGCCGCTTGCGGCCCTCGGGCTCCTGGGTTTGCCGTGCTCAACATCTTGCGGTAACCGCAGAAATAAGACATCGGGCTGAAAAGCAAAACCTCAGGGGCTAAAGCCCGACATTTTCTCAATCGTTTACGGCACGACTAAAGTCGTGCCCTGATACAAAACAATAGTTCTTCCGTTAAACCCGCCATCAATCGTTACCGGGTAGTTCCCAGAACTGCCGTTTCGCCTGGCTTTTCGCCCCGCATCCGCTGCTGCTCCAGGGTTTCCATGTATTGCTGCTCGTAGCCGGTCCGGGCAAATCCATCGGTGAGCGGTTCGGTCACCACCGGCGCCTTATCGCCCGCCAACAGGGGCTCGGTCTGCTCCTCAGGGGCTACCGGGAGTCCATGCTGAGCAATCAACTCCATTGCGCGGGCAATAGGAATGCGAACCTTACCACTCTTGCGATCGACCCAGCTGTAATAGTCCAGCAGCAGATCTTCACGGGCATGCATTTCTGCGATTTCAAGGTTGCCGTCATCAGTCTGCAGCCGCGGCGTCGGGAAACGCTGCACCATCTCGCGCAGCTGCTGCTGCTCCATGACCGCATTCGATGTCAGATCCTCGCGCTTGCTGCCTCTGGGTTGAGTGCCGATCTGATTCCACTGGTTCGAGGGCCCATCGCTCTTGATGATGGCAGTGTTGATCACCTTGCCCATGCCGAAGCAGAAAATAAAGAACACCCCGACAAAAACGGCCAGCGACGCGAGGAACACGACAATCCCGTTGACGTTGACGTCGGTGACTTCGTAGCCAGGAGAGTTTACCTCCGGATGTTGCGGGTGATTAGGATCATGAGGATCATGCGTGGGCATGGTCGGCCTCCAATATCTCTTCCAGATGGGGATCGTTGGTCTGGATCAATGGCCGCTTCTCCAACTGGCCGAAGTAGAACCACATCCACAGCGAGATGACGACTACGGGTACGGTCATGTATTCCAGGATCCCGAAGCTGAAGTGCAGGTTCCGCCGGGCATCGGCGAAGTTCGGTTCAATCAGCCAGAACAAGTCCCAGCAACGGGCGAAGATCATCAGCTTGCACACCAGGACCAGCCGCTCCTTGTTGCGCTTCAGATCGGCCGAGAGCAGTAGCGTGAAGGGAATGAACCAATGAAATACGACATCTAGTGAAGCAATCCAGCCCCAGCCGCCGCGAATGCGGTCGAGGAACCAGGGAATCTCGTCCGGCAGGTTTCCCGACCAGATGATGAGGAACTGGGAGAAGGCAAGATACATATTCAGCATGACGAAGGCGAAAGCTAATTTGCCCAAGTCGTGCTGCTCGGTCTTGCGGAGTACGGTTTTCATCGGCTCCGCCTGGGAAAGTCGAACAACAGTAATGATCGAAAGGGCAAGGACCGCGTAGCCCTGGCCGACCAGGAACATGAGCCCATAGATCGACGAGTACCAGGTGGGGTCGAGCGACATGACCCAATCGATCGCACCAACCGACATGGTGATGGAGTAGACCAGGACGCCGAAGCCGCTGAGATTTTCCAGCTTGACCTGCCAGAAGCGAACGTTGGGATGAGGGTCGGCATCGCGCTGCAAGCCCCACTTATTAAGCAGGTACATGAAGGCGAACCAGATCGCGAAGAGGATTGCGGACTGTATCCAGACGCTGGGGATGCTCAGCATTGGGTGCTTGAAAGCAATCGCGTGTGCCTGATCGTGCGTGATCAGATGCTGGCGGTACGCCTCCGCGGGGTTGCTGTATTTTGCCCACAGGTACAGCGTCTTCATGAAGAAGCCTATGGGTAAAAACAGAACGATGATCAAGGGAAGGCAGCGCGACATCGCCTCCAGCGGACGGCGCACCAGCAAGCCCCACTTGCCGCCGCTCACGTACTGCACCATGAGCAGCGCCAAACCGCCTACCGTGAAGCCCCAGCAGATGATGAAGCCGAGCAGGTAGGAGCGCAGCAGATGGTTGATTCCGTCGTGATCGATGGTCGCCGCCAGAAATGCCAGCACGATCGACAAGACTGCAAATATGGCGCCGACAACCATGGCCCGGCGCCGCCAGGAATTGAGCAGCAGCGGAGCATTCAGCTCGGTGGGTAGCGAATTTGCGTGGTGTCCGTGAGCCATGTCTTTTTCCTAAGTAACTATCTCTTGGCGCCCGCAGCGCCAGGTTGACTCATCGCGGGCACCGGGCTATCTGATGTCGCCGGCGCCATTCCCGGCGTTCCCTGGCTGGCATCCGCCGGTAGAGCGGAGACTGCGGTTGCAGGTAGCGACCAGGGCTGAGCAAAGGACTCAGGCAGCCCCTGCCGCTCCGCAATGTCTTTCAGGTTCTGTACCTGGACCCCGGAGGGTACATCGGATTCGCTGGCACTCTGGCTGATTTGCAGCGCCCTTATGTACGCAGCTACTGACCAGCGGTCCACCGGGGTCAGCTGAGCTGAGTAATCCGGCATGGCTCCGTAGCCGTTCGTCATCACGTAGAAGTAGTGGCCCAGGGGCTCGGCAAGTATGCGCGCAGAGTGGAAGTTCCCGGCCGGCTTGTAGCCGCGCTGCACGATCATTCCGGCGCCGTTGCCCACGCGGGAATGGCAGGGCGTGCAATAGATGTTGAACCGCTCCTGGCCCCGCGCTAGCACTTGCATGGAGACCGGGAACGGCAACATGTCGGCTTCCTTGCCCTCGATCAGGCCGGTGTAGAAGAAGCCGATCTTCGTCCAACTGGCCGCGCGCCACTGTGTGCGCAACCTGGGGTCGAACCGAGCGGCCATCGGCGAAAAAAGTGGTGCTCCGCTGGGGAACGAACTTGGGCTGATTTTGCATGTCCTGGCGGCAGCCCGCAGCGACGCACGAGAGGGCAGCCAGGCCCATGAACACCAGACGGGAAGCAGGCCGCATTTGGGCTATCGGATTAATACTCCACCTCCACCACCGAAACCGGTTGGAAGCTCTCAAGAAAGGCGCGCGATTCCGCCACGTCGAACCTGGGATCGTTTGCCTCCAGGCAAAGAAAGAATTTGTCTGTGGTTGCTCCGGTACGGAAGTTGGGCGCGTTGAAGAGAGGGTGATACAGGGTGGGCAGACCACACATCGCCAACATGCCGAAAGCCGCGGAAAGACCTGCCCAAAGGATGGTCCACTCATAAGCCGGAATAACAAAGGCCGGCCAGGAAAAAAGCGGACGCCCGGCGATGTTCAACGGATACGCGAAGACCGCGACCCAGGTTTCGAACAGGAACATGGCCGCCAGACCCATCACGCCGCCAACCAGGCAAATGAGGGGCACGTAGTTGTGGTGGAAGCCGATCACCTCGGCCGCCTCTTCCACCGGGTAGGGGGTGTAACAATCCAGGCGCCGCCATCCCAGGTCATAGGCGGTTCTTGCGGCTGCGACCAGCTCGCCTGGGGTATCGAACTCCGCCAGCAGTCCGTAGATTCCTTCGCGCATAGGCATCAGTCACCCGCCTCCAACGGTTCCGGCTCCGGTTTTACCTTGGCTTGAGGCAGCATCATACGTATCTCAGACATGGGAATCATGGGCAGGAAGCGAACGAACAGAAAGAAGAGCGCAGTAAACAGCCCCAGCGTACCGACGAACGTCGCGTAGTCCCAACGGGTGGCGCGATAGGTTCCCCACGATGACGGAAGGAAGTCGCGGTAGAGACTGGTCACAATGATGACAAAGCGCTCGAACCACATGCCCGTATTGATGATCAGCGACATGATGAACATCTTGCCCGGACTGACGCGAGTGCTGCGCAGCCATAACAACTGGGGCAAGGCAATGTTGCAGGTGATCAACACCCAGTAGGCCCAGCCCATGGGACCGAACATTCGGTTCCACATCATGAAGTATTCCCAATGACTGGCGGAGTACCATGCCATGAAGATTTCCATGGAGTAGCCATAGGCGACAATCAACCCGGTGGCCAGCATCACCTTGCCCATGTTGTCGATGTGGCGAATGGTGATCAGGCCCTCCAGGTGGTAGAACTTGCGAATTGGAATAGCAAGCGTGATCACCATGGCGAAGCCGGAATAGATGGCGCCCGCGACAAAGTAGGGCGGGAAAATGGTGGTGTGCCAACCCGGCAGGACGGCGACCGCAAAATCGAAGCTGATGACGCTATGCACCGATAGAACCAGAGGAGTGGCTAAACCCGCCAGGAGCAGGGAAGCCGTCTCGTAGCGCATCCAGTGCCTCACCGAGCCCCGCCAACCGAGCGAAAGCATCCCAAAAATGTACTGGGCCAGCTTGCTCTTGGCGTTGTCGCGCATGGTTCCAAGATCGGGGACCATACCGATGTACCAGAAGACGACCGAGATGGTGGCATAGGTGGAAACCGCAAAGACGTCCCACAACAGCGGGGAACGGAACTGAGGCCATACGTTCATCGTGTTGGGGTAAGGAAGCAGCCAGTATCCCACCCAGGGTCGACCAACGTGGATGAGCGGGAACAGGCCGGCGCAGACCACGGCAAAGATGGTCATCGCCTCGGCGAAGCGGTTGATCGAATTACGCCACTGTTGCTTAAAGAGCAGGAGGATCGCCGAGATGAGCGTGCCGGCATGGCCGATACCGATCCACCAAACAAAATTAATGATGGCGAATCCCCAGCCCACCGGGATGGTGACGCCCCAGATGCCGACACCCTTGAGGAACAACCAGGTCAGCGCCGTGAGCAGCATGAGGACGATGCTACCGGCTACCGTGAAACCGAAGAACCAGCCCAGAGGCGTGTGCGGAGTGAGCACGATGCGCGAAATAACATCCGTGACCGATTTGAAGGTGAATCCGGGCGCGATGACCCGGAATTCTCCTGTCTTCGGATCCAACTGCGGATCATTTACCGGTATTTCTGGTTTGGTCGCCATGCTGCGCTAACCTCTCAACTTTTTTCGGGCGCGTGCTCAGTCCGCGCCTCGGCCAAATCCGGATTGGAGTTGAAGACTTCCGCAATATAGGTGGTGCGGGGACGAACGTTGAGATCTGCCAGCACACCGTAGTTGCGCTGCTGCGCCTTAAGCTTGGCAACCTTGCTGGCGCGGTCGTTGATATTGCCGAAAACAATTGCGCCGGTGGGGCAGGCCTGCTGGCAGGCTGTCACCACCTCGCCGTCACGGATTTCGCGATTTTCCTTATCGGCCGCAATCTTGGCGGCGACAATCCTCTGCGTGCAGTAGCTGCACTTCTCCATCACGCCGCGGCTGCGCACGGTCACGTCCGGATTGCGCATCAGCTTCAGGCTTTCCGTCTCAAAATCGGAGAAGAGCAGGAAGTTGAAGCGGCGCACCTTGTAGGGGCAGTTGTTGGAGCAGTAGCGGACGCCGACACAGCGGTTGTAGATCATGACGTTGATCCCTTCCGGAGAGTGCACCGTAGCTCCCACCGGGCAAACCTGCTCGCAGGGCGCGTTCTCGCAATGCTGGCAAGTCATGGGCTGAAAGTGCGCCCTGGGCGCGTCCAGATCGCCCTCGAAGTAGGTATCGATCCGCAGCCACTGCATGATGCGACCGGTCTTGGTATTGTGCCTGCCCACCACCGCGATATTGTTCTCCGCGTAGCAACTCACAATGCAGGCATTACAACCGACACAGGAGTTCATGTCGATGGCCATACCCCAGGCGTTCTTGTCGTAGCGCCAGTTGCTGAACATGCTTTCGTCCGGCTGCGGATCTTCGGAAAGCTCCTCCTCCTCGTGGGCGAAGTTCGGGTTTTGCTTGAACTCATCCAGGGTGGCGTAGCGAATGATGCCGCGCGTCAGGGCCTCATTGCCTTCGAGCGAATGGTCGCCCGAACCATCGCCGCCCGCCATGACAGAGCGATGATCGGTGTAGTGACTTTTGGTCACCGCGAACTCGTAGGTCTGGCCCGTCTTCTTCAAGGTCGCACCAGGAGCGAACAGGAGTGCATTGGAGCTGCGAATGGCGTAGGCGTTGAAGCCCAAACCGCCGGCCACGCGGCCCCCATTACGGCGCGCATAGCCCAGATATACGGTGACTGATCCGTCGGGATGCCCGGGAGCCGCCATCACGGGAGCCATCACAGTATTGCCATTGGACTCGATGGCCACGACGTCCTGCTCCGCCAGGCCGAATTTGGCCAGCGTGGGGTAGCTCATCAACGCGGCATTGTCCCATGACATGCTGGTCACCGGCTTGGGTATTTCCTGCAGCCAGCCAACATTGGCGTAGCGCCCGTCGTAGATATTGGGATCGGGGCGGAAAATCACCTCGACCGTTCCCTCGGAATAGCTGGGCATGGTGGCAGACAGGTCCCCAACCTTGGCGGAGACGGTTTTTGGCTGGTAGGCCGTTCCCGGGACCATGCCGTCGTGCAGTATTTTGCGCCAGGCATGCTCGGCTTCGCCCGGGCCGAGGCTACCCTGCCATGTCTTGCGGACCGCATCGTAGGGTGAGGTGTCGGGATCATCCAGCATGGACTGGACCACGTCATGCGCCGACTTACCGTTGTACAGCGGATCGATCATGGGCTGGATCACGGTTGCGGTGCCGTCATACGCCCGGGTATCCGACCAGTTTTCCAGATAATGCGTGCCGTTGATATGCCATTCGGTAACCACTCCAGTTTCATTCAAGTGGGAGCCGAGATGCACGGACGTCTTCACGCTGGCGATGGCTTGTTCAAAATGAAGATCCACGGGAGCCGTGTATACCGGGTTGGCATTCAGGATCACCAGCCAGTCGACCTTGCCCGCCTTCATGTCGTTCACCAGGGAAACGATGTCCTCTCCCTGAATCGACGGCATGGGGTTTACGGTCTCGGTGTACACCACCGTTTTGCCTACGTTGCCCAGCGCCTGGTTGATAGCAATGGCGGCCAGATGGACAACCGGCGGTTGTTGCTCGCCGGGGATCACAACGCACTTACCGCCGTTAACCTTCAAATCGGCAGCTATGACGGAGAGAAACTTGCCCGAAGGCCCGGATGGCGGCGCAGTGGCGCCACCCGCTCCCACGGCTGCGGCTAAGGCAGCAGCAAAAGAAGCGACCTCGCCGGCTTTGAGCGCCAGGCGATGCTCAGCCTTGAAACCAGTCGTGGTCGGCGAGCTCTCGACCGCGTACAGCCGGTTCATACTGAGGTTGTTGTCCGCCAGCTTACGCCGGCCGGCGTAGTCGGCCGCCAAACGCAGAAATCCCGGATGGGTGATGCCGGAGAGGAAGTCCGCGTCCAGAGAGACAATCACATCGGCATCCTGCAGGCGATACTGGGCGTCGTAGTAGTCGCCAAACGCCGTCTTCGAGGCCGAATAAGCCGAATCACGGTTCACCGGATCCCACTGCAACCACTTCGCGTTGGGATAGGTTTTTTGAGCTGCCTTCCACTGGGCGGCCAGCGTGGGAGAGGTCACTGTGTCGCTCAGGATGTAGAGTCCTGTGCCTCCGGATGCCTTTTTGTCCGACAGCATGGCGCGAAACGCGGCAAGAAATGCCGCAAACTCTCGCACTTCACCCCGGCAGATCACTCTCTGTGACCGGTCGGGATCGTAAAGATCGAGCAGCGAACCCTGGGCCAATGGATCAGAAGAGCCGCGGTTGACCGGGTGGTCCGGATTGCCGTCCACCTTGATCGGCCGGTAGGCGTCGCTCTTGACCAGCAGCGGTACTGCACCGGTATTGAAGGGCATCGCCGTGGCAAAGTACACCGGGCGGCCAAGCACCAGGTCTTCCGGTTCTTTGACGTAAGGATAGATCGGTTCATCGGGCTGCTTGGTGCAACCGGAGAGCCCAGCCAGAGCCAGCGAGGCGCCCATCACCTTGAGGAAGCCGCGGCGCGAGACCGGGTCGATCCATTCCGCAGCCTGCGAGGGAAACTCGCGCTGCACCATCTCGCGGAAGGCGGGTGTATCGGCCAACTCGTCCACGCTGCGCCAGTACGTCTTTCCCGTCTGGCCGGCTAGCTTTGCCCTGGCCGCTTCGAGCGTCAATTCCTGTCTCTTACCGTTGGTCTCGCTCATCGGTGGCATGTCTCGCAACTGCTCAATTCCTGGGGCGTGCGGATTTGGTACTGCTGGGTCAGATATTTGCCCAGCGACTCCTGGTCGGTCAGCTTCTCGTAGTGCAAGCTGGCGGGGATCACCATGGCTGGCCCATCGCTGGCGGCTTGCGGATGCAAGCCATCAGGCAGCATGTTCAGCGAGGCCACCTGGGCACCCGCCTGGCTTGGATCAACCGTGGTGCAGCTAACGGTCTGGGCCGTCGGCACGCCATCTTTCGGGCCCAGGCTGCCGCACCAGACTGGCTTCTGACTCGAAGGGCCGTCCCACGCCATGTTGTAAATCTCGCTGGTTGGGCGAAGGTTTTTGGCCGGGTTGCGATGGCAGTTCAGGCACCACTCCATCTGCAGAGTGTTCTGTTGATACATCAGCGGCATCAAGTCCACTCGTCCGTGGCAGGAAGAACATCCAATGCCTTTGTTCACATGGATTTCGTGATTGAAGTAAACGAAATCGGGCAGGTCATGGATTTTGACCCAGGGTATCGAGTCCCCGGTAGCCCAGCTGGTTCGTACCGGTTGCAGCAGACCCGCGTTGGTCCAGATCTGCGCATGGCAATTCATGCAGGTTTTGGTCGGCGGAATGCCTGCGTAGCTCGACTTCTCCACCGAGGTGTGACAGTACTGGCACTGTAGTCCCAGCCCCATGACGTGATGCTTGTGGCTGAACGGCACCGGCTGTTCGGCACGCTGACCCTGCTTGGTCACCCACGGAGAACCCTGCAACTGATCCAGGGTGACTCCCAGGGCGATGACAATCAACCCCGTCAAGACCAGGCTCGCGCGGGCTAGCGCGTTGGAACTCCGGTCAAAAATCTGCGCCATCGGATGAGTCCCTGCTTCCTATGATTCCCGTGTTGTGGAGAAGGTTCAGCTACCACTCTTTTTTGCGAATCGATCCAGGACAGTTGCCGCGGAGCGACTTCTCCGCATCGTGCTTGGAAAGTTGAATATAGCAGCAAACCTGTGGGGGTAGGCAACCCCTGGACAGGCAAACGGAAAATTGTTAGGACAGCGAAAGCGCCGCAACAAGACGGAAGCTTGACTGTAAATGAAGCAGGTACACTAAAGTTAAACTGAGCTATGGACGACGGACTTCGCCCGGTTCGCTACGACATTGCGCTGGCGCTTGAGCAATTGGCTGCAGTGGACGCCAGGCTGGGCGCGCTGATCGAACGAGTCGGTCCGTTTGCACTGCGAGTGAAAAGCACACACTCGCCCTTTGAAGCGCTGCTTGAGGCGATCCTCTACCAGCAACTGCATGCCAATGCTGCCAGGGCCATCCTGGGGAGATTACTTACTTTGTTCGGCGACCTGCATCCGCAACCGGAACAACTGCTTGCGGTGCCGGACGAGATGCTTCGTGCGGCCGGCCTGTCGCGGGGAAAGCTCCTGGCGCTGCGCGATCTCGCGGCCAAAACACTCGATGGAACGGTGCCTTCTCTGGCCAACATCCGGCGCATGCCCGACGAGGAAATCATTGAGCGGCTTAGCCGCGTGCGCGGCATCGGCACCTGGACCGCGGAGATGTTGCTCATCTTTCGTCTCGGCCGCCCGGATGTGTTTCCCGGGACGGACTATGGGATCCGCAAAGGATATCTGCTCACCTTCGGGAAGCCCCGTAAGGGCGAACCCATCACCGCGGCAATGCTGCCCAAGCCGGAGCAGATGCAGCGCCGCGCGGCGCGATGGAAGCCCTGGCGCTCGGTGGCCAGCTGGTACCTATGGCGGGCCTGCGAGTTGCCAGCCAAGACTTAACCCAGAATTGAGAACCGGGATTGGACCCCCAGGTCTCAACGGCGAGACCTGGGCCAATGCCCTGTATCAGGGCACGACTTTAGTCGGGCCGTTGAGGCCCAACCAGGATCTGGGCTTCAGAGTCTGCGTGAGAGCGGCGAGCAAACCTGCTTTGGGATTTCTCCTGACCACGGACCAATGGGTGCCCCATATCTCGCTCGTTTTTCGCGAGATGTGGGATACGCGGATCTCGCCCGGCAGCCTCTGGACGGCCAAAAACTTTAGATTGGCAGCCGTGGTATCCCACATCTCGCGAAAAACGAGCGAGATATGGGGCACCCATTGGTCCGTGGTCAGGACAGAATTCAGCCACGATGGGTTCTCACGCACACTCTAAAGCCCCTGTTTTTTTCTTTGTCAGGTAAGGCTAATAGGGGCTGAAAGCCCAATTCTGTTTCACTGCTTACGGCCCGACTAAAGTCGTGCCTTTATACGCGGATACCGAGGGATAAACAGACGTTGCTACCCGCGGGAGCCGCGATACAAAGCCAAAGCACAGCAGCCAATTGTGGCCCGTAAATACCCTAAAAGATGTGGAATTTGCTCCTGAGGGACTTCCCGGAGTGGGTTCCCGGTCATGTTTGACCCGCCAACTCAGACCACCTAACAGCTATCATGTCTCCATGTCAGAACAGCCGACGCCGGCGGAACGATACATCTGCATTCACGGCCATTTCTACCAGCCGCCGCGCGAGAATCCATGGCTCGAGACCGTCGAGACCGAGGACTCGGCGGCCCCCTACCACGACTGGAACGAACGCATCACCGCCGAATGTTATGCCCCCAACGGTGCCTCGCGCATCGTGAACGGGGAGAACCAGATCGTCCGGATCATGAACAACTATTCGCGCATCAGCTTCAACTTCGGGCCCACCCTGCTCTCCTGGCTGGAAGAGAATGCTCCTCGCACCTATCGCATGATCCGCGATGCCGACCGGCAAAGTATGCTGCGCTACGCAGGACATGGATCGGCACTGGCCCAGGTTTACAACCACATCATCATGCCCCTGGCTAACACGCGCGACCGCGTCACCCAGATCCGCTGGGGGATCGCCGATTTCCAGCATCGCTTCGGCCGCGCGCCCGAGGGCATGTGGCTCTCAGAAACCGCGGTCGATAACGAGACCCTGGACTTGCTGGCGCAAAATGGCATCCTCTTTACTATCCTTGCTCCTCACCAGTGCGCCCGGGTTCGCGAGCGGGCCGAGACCACCCTGCAGCCCACGCTGGACAGACTCCAGGGTGGTGGCGCGCGCTGGATCGAAACTCCCAATGCCTCGGTCAACCCTAACCATCCCTACCTGGTGCAGCTCAAGGATGGGCGAAGCATTACTGTCTTCTTCTACAATGGGCCGCTCTCGCGATCGATCGCCTTCGAAGGCGCTCTCAATAACGGCGAAACGTTTGCCGGGCGGCTGGCTCGTGGTCTCGACCCCAGCGACCCCAAACCGCAGGTGGTGCACGTGGCCACCGACGGTGAAAGTTATGGCCACCATCATCGCCATGGAGAAATGGCGCTTTCCTACGCCTTGCGATTCATCGAGGACAAGAAACTGGCGCGGCTGACCAATTATGGCCAGTTCCTGGCCCAGTTTCCCCCCGAGTGGGAGGCGGAAATTGTCGAGGATACTTCGTGGAGCTGCGCCCACGGTATCGAGCGCTGGCGCTCTGATTGCGGTTGCAACGGCGGGCACCAGGGCTGGAACCAGAGATGGCGGGCGCCGCTTCGCGCCGCTTTCGACTGGCTGCGGGATACCGTTACACCGCTCACCGAAAATATTGCCCAAGGCTTGCTAAAGGATGTCTGGAGCGCACGTGACGCTTACGTCTCGGTCATACTCGCTGCCGGAACAGCCGGGGCTTCTGAGGCCATTGACCAGTTCTTCACCGAACATGCGGAGCGGGAGCTCTCGCCCGAGGAGCGAACTACGGTTCTCAAGATGATGGAGATGCAGCGCCATACGCAGTTGATGTACACCAGTTGCGGCTGGTTCTTCGACGATATCTCGGGCATCGAGACGGTTCAGGTGATGGCCTATGCGGCGCGTGCCCTGCGCCTGGCCGCGGACATCTTCGGCCTTAACTCCGCCTTGCTGGAATGGCAGTTTGTCGAGCGGTTGCGGCAGGCCAAGTGCAACAGTCCGCAGTGGAAGGATGGGGGGGATATCTATCGCCGCCTGGTTAAGACGATGGAAGTCAACCTGGAGCAAGTGGCCGCGCACTACGCCATCTCGTCGGTATTCAGCAGCTACCCTGACGAGACGGTCCTCTTCTGCTACACCGTCCGCCGCATGGACTACCAGATTGTCAACTCGGGCCGCGCACGCCTCGCCATCGGCCGCTGCCGCATCACTTCCAACCTCACCGAAGAAACGGAGGAGGTCTCCTTTGCCGCGCTTCATTTTGGCGACCATAACGTTACCGCCGCAGTGGAACGCTCGACCCCGCAGGATCTGGTCGCCTTCGAAGACCTCAAACAAAAATGCAGTGCCGCCGTGACCCAGGCAAATTTGCCCGAAGTAGTTCGCCTGATCGACAGCTTCTTCGGGGGAAGTCCTTACTCGCTCGCCTCGCTTTTCCGGGACGACCAGCGCCGCATTCTGCGTTTCATTCTGAACTCCACCTTGAGCGAGGTCGAGGACAGTCTGGTCAAGATCTACGAGGAGCATGCCTCGCTGCTGCACTTTCTCAACGCATCCGGCCTGCCGAAACCGCCGGCCCTGACGATGGCCGCCGGTTTCGCGATCAATGCAGGCCTGCGGCGCGCGCTGGAAGAGGAGCCTATCGATCTAAGCCAGGTTCGCTCGCTGATTTCATTGGCCAAGTCCGACGGGGTCATTCTGGAATCCCACGCACTCCGCTATCTGACCGATCAACACATGAAGCGAGCCATGGTCCAGCTCCATGCCAAGCCGCTGGAGAGCGGCAACCTCGACCACGCGCTCACCCTTGCCCGTACGCTGCGCGAGCTGCCTTTCGAACTCAACCTATGGCAGGCGCAAAATATCTGGTATGACACACTCACCCGGTCGAACCGCTTCCTGCTCGGACTGGACGCCGCTTCCGCAGAGCTGTGGAGAGCTAGCTTTCTTGAGCTGGGCCGCCAGCTTTCGATTGCGGTGGAGCAGCTGGTGGTTGAAGAAGGCTCGTTGGCCATCCCGCCGCTCCCGGGCCTCGCGGAGTCCGCGCCTTCGCCGACAAAGGCTCTGGCCTGAACGGGCCTAACTTCGCCAACGGAGCGTGACCGGGCCATCCATGGGGTGCTGCATCGGCCGGCCAGTATCCTCGGCCTCGAGCCGCGCTCGCTTCAACGCGAAATACCATTTCGCGGGACGATCGGCATCGTCAATCAGCATCAGGCCGGGATTGAACTTGAGTCCCTCGGCCTGTTGCATCATGGTGATCTGGTCCTGGCGCACAAAGCGCTTGCCGAAAAATTTTGCTACAGGGGTCACCAAGGGCACGCCATAGAAAACGTTCCAGGCAGCGTATACATCGATGCGGGAATGCCCCGGTGTGGTGGGCGTTACCGTTGTCAGGCTGGAAAACCACTTGCTTCCGCAGCGCAGGGTCTCGTAGCGGCGGTTGGGCAGCACGAAGTCAATGGTGGTCTCGATCGGTTCACCGTAGACACCAAGCAGCTTGTAGGGCGCGCTATTGGCCGAGGGGGTATGCGCCGACATGCGAAAGCCCTGGGGAATGGGCTCGAAATGCTTCTCTTTTTCGTGGATGCTGTGGCGGGATCTCCACCACCAGGCTTGGTGCACAAACGGTCCATGCGCCGGATCCATCAACCCGATGATGCCGTGATCCACATTGCAAGGCAGCTCGGCAGTGAGATGCGCGCTGCGATACCGGTCGCTGAACCGGGGTAATTCCGGCACCGCCGGCAGTGTGTCCCTGACCTCCATTCGGACCCGGCCGGAGCCTGGCTTGGGAACGTAGACCCAGGCATATCCGTCCCTTTCCTGGCAGGGAAAGGCAGTCGCATAGATACGGCGGGGATAGGAGTCCTGGCTGGTCAAGGAAGGGATCTCCATGCACTGGCCGGACTCCGGCTCGAAGACCCATCCGTGATACTTACAGGTGACCGCGCTGCCATCGAACCATCCGCAGGAGAGCGGGATGCCGCGATGAGGGCAGCTGTCGCGCATGGCAAAGATGCTGCCGTCCTCTTTTCGCCCCAGCACCAGCGGGATGCCGAGGAGCATGGCGGTGGACATCTTCCGCCCCCGAAGCGTGCCGCTGCGCATGGCTGGGTACCAGTCGTTGTAGATGAGGGAAGTATCTGGCCCCAGCAGCTCGCTGGCTGGAAAAACCGCCGATCCTCTTCCCGCTGCTGCGTCAGGCGCCATCGCTCGCGATCCCGAAAAACCTGCACTTACTATAGCGCTACGGCATAGGATGGGATGGATCCAGCCAGAAGCGGAGATTTTCTATATCGCTGCAGACATTACGCGCAGGAAAATAATCCTCACGATTGCCGGCCTGTGGCTTCTGCTCTACGCAAGTTTTTCGCTTTTCAGCCCGCCGCTGCTGGACGATGCCGACTCCGTCCATGCTGAAGTGGCACGGGAGATGGTCGCGCGGCATGACTGGATTACCCTCTACGCGAACGGCATCCGCTACCTCGAAAAAGCACCTCTCATGTACTGGAGTATGGCGGCGAGCTTTGGTCTGTTCGGGCCCCAGGATTGGGCCGCTCGCCTTCCCCTGGCAGTCTATGCGCTTGCTCTCTTCTTGACGGTGTACGCAACCGGCCGCCGTATGTTTGCTTCGGAGATGGCAGGCTTCTACGCGGCGCTCATCCTGCTGACTTCTTTCGGCATCTTCATCTATACCCGCATCCTTATTCCTGACGTCATCGTTTGCCTGTGGATCAGCCTTTCCATGCTGCTGTTCTGGATGTCGCTGGAGCAGCCTTCGCGCGCGACCGCCTGGGGCTTTGCCGCAGTGTGCGCCCTCAACGTGCTAACCAAAGGGCTCATCGGCATCGTCTTCCCGCTCACCATTGTCGTCATCTTTCTGTTGCTCCAGCGGAATTTGGGCCACTTGCGGCGCTGGCATCCCCTTTCCAGCCTGCTTGTTTTTCTGCTGATCGCGCTGCCATGGCATATCGCAGCCGGCATCGCCAACCCGTCACAGGGCGAGACGCGCGGGTTCTTTTGGTTCTACTTCATCAACGAGCAGGTCCTCCGCTATCTCAACCGGCGGGTTCCGCGGGACTACGACACTGTCCCTCTCCTGCTTTTCTGGGGCTTGCTTGTAGTTTGGCTGGCCCCGTGGATCGCCTTCGTTCTCAAGGCCCTCGGCTCAGTCCGAAATCAAGCATGGACTTTACTCACCATATGGGCCGCATGCGTGATGGTCTTCTTCAGCTTCTCCACCCGCCAGGAATACTATGCACTGCCCGCACTCCCGCCCATCGCCCTGATGATCGGCGGCTGGCTGGCGCGGGAAGAGAAATGCTCCGCCGGCGATCCCCAAAGGGTCGCGGGCCGCCGGATCGCGTTTGTGCTGTTTCTGTTGGGGGCCATTGGCTCCGTGCTCGCCGGATTTTTAGCCATACGCGCCCAGCCCCCCGGCCCGGGGGTCGATATCTCCACGCTGCTAACGCAGAATCCCGGGGAATACGCGCTCTCGCTGGGCCACCTGCTCGACCTGAGCACGCGGACAATGGGGGCTTTTCGCCTGCCGCTCTTACTGACCGCAATTGCTTTGGCGGCGGGAACACTGGTCAACCTGATCGCACGCTCTATCAACATGATCAGGATGGGGAACTATGCGCTCACCGCCATGATGGTGGTCTTCCTGATCGCTGCCCACATGGCACTGGTCACGTTCTCGCCCGCACTCTCCTCAAAGGTTTTAGCGGATGCGATCCAGCCGCGGATCAAGGCAGGCGATGTAGTCGAGATCAATGGCGAATACGAAGCCGGCTCGACGCTTGGTTTCTACCTGCGACGCCAGGTTCGCATTCTCAATGGCCGTTCTTCCGATCTGTGGTACGGCTCATTCTTCAACGATGCACCGCATCTATTCGACGACGATGCATCCTTCCGGCAGCTCTGGAGTGGCCCCGAGCGGATCTTTCTGTGGACCGAGCAGGACCGTGTTCCCCCCTTACCGGGACCGGCCTACGCAATCGCACAGGGCGGGGGCAAACAGATTCTGAGCAATCGGCAGTAAGCGCACAAATCGCATTGACCGCAGGTCCACTACGCTGCGCTCTCCGGTCGGGATGACAAATTTGTTGCAAAACGGGAGTTACCGCGAGAAATCATCGAGTTCAAAATGAATTGTCATCCCGACCGAAGCGTAGCGAAGTGGAGGGACCTGCGGTCAATGCTTCGTTTTCAGTCGGTCAAAATAGGCAACCTGATTTGATGATTTTCCACATGGGTTCCCGGCGCTTCGCTTCGGAGCAGTCTTGAATGTCAGACTGCGGTGAGCCGGCTCATTTTGCCGTCTTTCAAGGAGAAGCGCTGGCCGCGCCAGGCCACTGTATTTCCTGCGAAGCTCCAGATCCAGATACCCAAGGCCACCACGTCTCGCGGCGCCAGCAACCACAGATCGCGCAGTACCTGGCGGTCGCCCAGCACGCCCACACCGACGGCGAGGGCCAGCGCCACCCTTGCCAGCAAGGTCAGGCTCAGCAACGCAAGACTGCTGAGGCTGGCGCCCGAGGCAATCAGGTTGAATAATGCCCAAGGCAAGCCATAGGTGAAGACCATACCGGTGTAGCCCAGCTTCCTTGAATAGCGGGTGCTGCGGCTCCAGCGAATCTGGTGGGCCAGAAACTGACCGAAGGGATACGCAGGCAGGAAAGTCTCGACCACCTCGCCACTCAAGACCACTTCAAAACCGCTCTTCCACACCCGCGCGCCTAGCTCGTAATCATCCGCCAGATAATCGACCAGCTGCTCCAAACCACCTATGGCTTGCAGTGCTTCGCGAGAGACGGCCAGGGTCGAGCCCAAGCCGAAGCGGATGCCGTCTTCTATTTGCCGCGCCGTCAACACGCCCGCGATAAAGTCCGTGGCGATCCCCAGCGCCTCCATGCGCGAGCCTATCGTGGGCTGCGCCTTGCCCCGGTAAAGCGCAGTCACCAGGCCGACACGGCCGCCACGCCGCTTGGGCACCTGGAAACAACCCATAATCCCGCGCAGGTAGTGGGGGGAAACCTTTATGTCGCTGTCGTTGATCAGAATATGGTCGTACTGCGCGCTGCCCAGCATCTGCACCAGGTTGCTCACCTTGCCGTTGGCGCCAAGCAATTGCGGGCACAATACCAGGCGAATCGTCCGCTCAGGAAACTCCGTCTTGAGCCTTTCAATGGCCGCCACAGCCGGATCAGTCATGCTGCTGACGCCGAACAGGATTTCGTAGGGCCCCTGATACTGTTGCCCACAGTGGCTGGCGAAGCTAGAGTACATCTCCGGATCAAGACCCTTCACCGGTTTGAGGATGCTGACCCCCGGCTGAAAGTCCGGCATGGGGCGGCGAAGCTGGTGCTGGAAGGCGCGGGCGCTCCACAGCGCCAGCAGGTAATAACCCAGGCCGGCAAAGCTGAGAATGGTAGTGATGGAAGCGACTACGATCGGCACCATAAGACCGCTTTTAGTCTACTCGTAACGCAGGGCGACGATGGGATCGAGCGACGCCGCCTTCCACGCCGGGTAGATGCCGAAGAGAAGACCGATACCACAGGAGACGACAAAGGCAGTGGTGGACCAGGCTACGGACATTTGAGCCGGTAGAATCGAGCCCAAAACCAGCTTGAGGATAAGGGTAAGCAGGCCGCCGACCAGGATGCCGACGACTCCACCCAGGGCACACAGAGTCACCGCCTCGAGGGTGAACTGAAACATGATATTTTTGCGGGTCGCGCCCAGCGCTTTACGGACGCCAATCTCTCGCGTCCGTTCCGTAACGCTCACCAGCATGATGTTCATTACACCTACTCCGCCCACCATCAAACCCACGCTGGCGACCCCTACCAGAAAGATGAACAGGCCGCCGGTGAGCTGGTTCCACAAGACAAGCAGCCCGTCAGAACTGAAGATGGCGAAGTTGTCAGGCTGGTCCACACGCACCTTACGGCGGCGGCGGAGCAGTTCGCGGATTTCGTCTTCGACGGCGACTTTGTTTTTCACATCGTCGTACTTGACGCTGATCCAGTGGTCGAGCTGCTCGGGATGAATTTTGTGAAAAGTCAGGGTGGGAAAATGGGCGGAGTTATCGTTGGGATTTTTGCCCCCGCCGAAGACCTGCTTTTGGGGCGCGAGAACTCCCACCACGCTGAACAAATCACCATCGATCTGGACCTCCTTGCCTACGGCAGGATCGTTGCCAAAAAGTTCCTCGGCCGTGTCCGAGCCCAGAACCACCACGTTGGCTCCTCGCTGCGCCTCCTGAGCCGTGAAAAAACGTCCCTCGGGTATATCGTACTCATAAACGCTCTGGGAATCCTCCGATTCGCCATGCAGCGTGGTGTTCTGAACCTTATGGCTGCCGTACTTGACCGAGAAACTACCCTGTCCTCCGGAGGGCGAGCTGTACCACTGGGCTGCATCGACCGCGACGACGTGGGGCAGTGTTTTCAAGGCCTCGCCATCTTCATAGGTTAATTGCTTTCTGGCCAGCATTTCGGAGGTGGGGCGTGAACCGAAGACAGGAAAGCGAAAGACCCAGTACACATTGGATCCGAGGGACTTGATGATGCCGTTCACGTTGCCGCTCAGGCCGTTGATGACGGAGGAGATGAGAATGACGGTGGTGACGCCGATCATGATGCCGAGCATGGTCAGACCGGAGCGCAGCTTGTTGGTGCGCAGCGTGTCCATCGCCATCCTGATGGCTTCATTGGTGTCGGCAAGCCGCATCTTATAACTCCGAGCGCAAGGCTACGATAGGGTCCAGCATCGAGGCCTTGCGTGCGGGATAGACCCCGAAAAAAATACCAACTGCTGTCGCCACGATCAGACCCAGCGCAACCGACCATAGCTCAATTTCTGAGGGAAAGCCAATTACCAGGGTGATGGTTTTGGCAAAGACCACCCCGGCGATGACCCCGATCAGGCCACCGACCAGCGACATGGTGGCCGCTTCAATCAGGAATTGCAGCATAACATCGCCGCGCCGCGCGCCCAGCGCTTTGCGCACCCCAATCTCCCGCGTCCGCTCGGTGACGCTGACCAGCATGATGTTCATGATCACGATGCCGCCGACCACCAGCGATATGGCGGCCAGGGAAACAAAGACCGCGGAAAAACTGGAGCTGATGCTCTGCCAGATGCCGATGAACGTGCTATTGGTATCGGTGGAGAAGCTGTCGTCGGCCCCGGGCAGGTCGTGACGATGAGAACGCAGGATGGTACGCACCTCGCCCACCGCCAGCTCCAGGGGATCACCCACTCCGTTGGCGCGGGCATAGATGATCAGACTTTGGTTCGATCCATAGGTGTTGAGGAAAGTCGTGAGCGGCACAGCCACCCAGTTATCCTGGCTCTCCCCCAGCGTCTTGCCCTTCCGCTCACCGACGCCGATCACCATATATTGCGTTCCGTCGACCCGGATCTCTTTGCCAATCGGATCGATCGAGCCCATCTGGTTGTCCACAATGTCAGGCCCAATGATGGCCACCCGGCTGTTGTGCTCCTCGTCGACGGGCACGAACCCGCGGCCGCGGTCGATGTTGACGTTGTAGATGGGAGGCATGGTCCAGGTCCAACCGCGAATACTGGTGTCGGTGCTGGAATGACTGTTGTACACCACCTTGCCGGTGGTGCTGGCCATGGCGCCCGTGCTGGCGCAGTCCTTACACTTGGCGGCTACTTCGCGGTAGTCGTCGATCTTCAAGTCTTTGCGCTTTTGGTATTTGTTGCGCTCTGCGTCGCTGAAGACGACGGCGGGCTGTTTCGAAGCGGTAAAGACGTCTGCGCCGTAGCCATAGACTTTGGTCGCGACGAATTTGTTAGCGCCATTGACTAGCGTAATCACCATGATCACCGCAGCCACGCCGATCATCACACCCATCAGGGTGAGAATCGAACGCAGCTTGTTAGCCCAGAGGGACTGCAGGGCAATCTTGATTGCTTCGGTGAACGACATACCAGCGCGCATTGTTAATACGAGTGTAGACGCTTTCGGGTTCCCAAAAGCGGAGGCCCCGCACCTCGGTGAGAGTTGCGGGGCCGCGTTTGCAAGTGGCCTGTAAGCCGAATTCTGTCGAGGACGATCATTCCTCTAGGCGGCGCATTACTGCTCCGCTCAAGCGACCTACCCGGAGGTTTCCCGCCCGTCCCGGCGAACCGGGACAGGAACCCGGGTTGGCGCGCCGGGCCAGCACGCATCCGCGGCCCGGGTCTGGCCGTCGGATTCCCTCCCTATTTGGTCTTGCTCCGTGTGGGGTTTACCCTGCCACCGACTTTACAGGCGGCGCGGTGCGCTCTTACCGCACCTTTTCACCCTTACCGCAGGCGATAAAGCCCGCGGCGGTATGTTCTCTGTGGCACTGGCCGTCTTTGAGCCTTGACGCTCAAATCCCGGACGTTATCCGGCACACTGCCCTGCGGAGTTCGGACTTTCCTCTCCCGAAGCGGGTAAACGCTCCGGCAGCGACCGCCCGGCTCACCTGCACCCTCCATGCTAGTCCATCTTGCGGGAATTTGCCGGGATGAGTCCCTCTGCATGACCCCCAGGTCTCAAAGGCGAGACTTGGGCCACCCACCTCCTCTTATCGATCAAGAGGCCAAGTCGGCGACAGGATAAAATGGAATGGGGTTAAGGATCTTCCAATGGGTCACGCTCGCACCAAACAGCACGCACATGAACTGATAGAGCGCATGGCCCCCGGCCAGATTTCCGCCGTTGTTGGTTTGTTGGAGGTCATGCTGGACCCGCTCGCCAGCACTTTGGCGAACGCCCCTTTTGGCGACGAACCAGAGACTGATGACGAACGCCAGGCTGTTGCTGCCTCAAGAACTTGGCTGGAGAAACGAGCCGGCCAGGTGATTCCCAACGAGGATGTGCTCGCCGAGTTCGGTCTAAGCTCGGAAGATTTCGAGCGCTTGGGCCGGAATCCGTTGCCACCCGAACCCCCGGTTCGGGCCGGTGACGATGCCTAGGAAGAATCAAGAGGCTAGGTCGTCGCAGCGGTGATCGTGAGGGTTATCTGCGGATAGGCTGGGGGCGTGGTTGTCTCAGCTCCGGTGGATGACTGCGCTTCCACGGTCACGATGTAGCTGCCGACGGGGGTTCCCGTATTATCCGGCGGCCCGTGGTTCAAGTATTTATAGCGCTGCGAGCAGGCCGTCATACTCATAGCCCCCGCAAATGCCAGCAGACCGAGAGCCAGATTACGCCAGGTTCGGCGCCTGCAACCACCCAGGCCCACGAGGCCAAGCAAGGCAGGAAACATAAACGCATAACGCCGCATCCCGGAACCGCCGGCGTTGACCGCGGTGGTGGGCGGCGAGGGAGCCAACGTCTGGATCTGCATAACGCTGCTTCCTGGAACACAGGTCTCAACCCCGCTCGCACTGGTAGTACAGCTGGCGGGCACACTCAACGGCGTAAAAGTGCAGGTCGTGTTAACGGGCAAGCCCGTGCAGGAAAGGTTCACATAGGAATTGAAACCGTTGACGGGCGTCACCGTCACCACGCTGCTCACAAAACCACCCACGGGGGTGGATAGCGAAGTGGGGGTAGCAGCGACGGTGAACCCTGCCACGGTCGAGACGTTGGCATGTACCCTCTGCGGCTCGGAAGTAGAGGGCAAATAGCCGCTCTGCCCCTTGTAGATCGCGATTACCTGGTGGTTGCCCACAGAGAAGCTGTCCGTCTGCAGGGAGGCATTGCCCTCACCATCTAAGAACGCCGACCCGAGGTCTGTTTGCTCGGCGCGAAAGTTCACTACCCCTGAGGGCGCGCCGGCTAGATCCGGCGTGGCAACATGGGCGGTCAAAGTCGCCCTGGTGCGCGGACCTGCATCATTCGTAGCGACCGTCAGGATAGTTCGGGTTGCTGCCGTGTTTTCTGCTGCGGATCGCGTGCAGCTCCCCCCGGCCACCATGCCCAGAAACACCATGCACCAACCGATGGTGCGCATCCCATTTCCCTTGTTCCACACCGTGCCCACACTCAACCGCACATTCATCCTTCGGATCTCTGCTCTCTTTGCTTGTTCCAAGGCTGTTGGCTTTATGACTCATTGTATCTGGGGAAAGCGCATCGCGTTACGCCTATGCCGGGTACAGTCCCTTGGCGACCAGACTCTCAGCCTCTGTCTGGATGGAGAGATCGTCGCCAAAGCCATTCAACCAGAGCACTCCAGGCTCGCGGCGAAACCATGTGAGTTGACGCTTGGCATAGTTGCGGTGGCCCTGGCCGGCAGCGGAAATCGCCTGTTCGAGGGTAAGCGCGCCGGTAAGATGTTGCGCCGCCTGGCGGTAACCGAGGGAATCAAGCGCAGGCGGGGAGCCATAGCGGGCTAGCAGCGCTCGCGTCTCCTCGATCAAGCCCTGGGCGAACATGGCAGCCGCCCGGCTATTGATGCGCTCATAGAGTTGTGCTCGTTGGGGATCGAGGCCGAGACGCAGGACGCGATACCCGGTCAACGCCTGCCGCCCTTGCTTCCAGGCTTCTGACATGGGCTGGGCGCCGGCGATCGTAACCTCGATGGCTCGCATGACCTTGGAAAGATCGTTAGCGTGGATGCGCGCGGCAGAAGCAGGGTCGAGACGCGTGAGGATCCGGTGGAGTGAAGCCGGTCCCCGCGCCTCCGCCCTGCGGCGCAGGCGCTCTCGCAATTCGGATGAGCGCTGCGGACCGGGAAACAAGCCTCGCAGCAGAGCGCGAAGGTAAAGGCCGGTTCCCCCGGTAACGATGGGCAATCTGCCCCGTCCAGCGATGGCGGCGATGGCGGCGCGTGCCGCGCGGGCATAGTCCCCGGCGGTGTAGAAGGCATCCGCCGCCACCACATCGAGCAAGTGGTGCGGAACCAGCTGGCGCTGCTCGGCGGAGGGCTTGGCAGATCCGATTTCCAAGCCACAGTACACCGCCACGGAGTCACAACTGACGATCTCACCGTCGAACCGCTGGCCGAGAGCAATGGAGAGAGCGGTTTTGCCGCTACCGGTCGGCCCCAGCACGACGACCAGCAACGGCTCCCTGTTCTGCTCTACCAAACTCTCCACCAGCCGGGTGGAAAGAGTTCGCGCAAAGAGGAACGGCCTAGGCTAGCGAGCAGAAGAATCACCGCTACCACCAACAGGCCGTAGATCTGGCGTTTGCGGAACTCGGGATCAAGTGGCACTGGGCAGACTCTCCCTGACGCAGCTTGGTGCGTTCTCACCAGGGCCAAAAGCCCGGTCATTGCAAGATAAAGCGTTCACGCGGGTTTGAAAACCCGCTCCCCCGGACTAAAGTCCGGGGCTACACGCTAAAACGTAGAAAACTCATCTATCAACGAAATTTGTCTGGGTCCAGGTTGTAGTAGAAGCCGAAGCGCAGCTCCAGAAATTTTCCCTTAAACTCTTTGGGCAGTGGCGGATAGGGAGAAGCGCCGGTAATACCGCCCCAGGCTGCCCGGTCGAGGGAGACGTCGCCGGAGGGGAACTCAAGGATCATCTCCTTCACGCTGCCATCCGGATTGATTTTGAAGCGGACACCGACGCGACCCTGTTTATCCAGCGGCGGGCGGGCGGACTCGGGAATGATGGGAATCCAGCTGCGATATGTGGCATCAATCACCCGTCTCATGTAAGGACCAAAATCGACGCCCATGGTGTCACTGAGGATCTCGGGACCGACCCCCATGGCCGGATGCTGCAAGGGCGCATTATGCCCGTAGTCGCCCGAGGAGCCACCCGGATTCTGGGCAGCATCCCGTGCTGCCTGGCGAATGGCGTCTCCCGCAGTCTGTGGGCCGGTGTCAAAATTAGGCCGGGCGGGCGCCTGGGGGGCCGGCTTGGGTTCATTGAGCAGCGACTGCTGGCTAGGCGCTGGCGCGGGCGGCGCGGCTGGTGGATGGGCCTGCGCCTGCTGCTGCGGTTGAGGCGCCGGTGCTTGCTGGGGCGCTGGCGTCGGGGGCACGGGTTGCGGTGGGCCGGCCCGTTTCATCGCCTCCAACTGTTGCAACGTCTTGCGATCGAGCGTGGGGTGGGCCGATTGCGCGATGCGATTCTTATCAGAGGGCGGCGCCGGTTTCGGAGGCTTGACGGGCTTCTGCGCATCGGGCGGAAGATTGAGAAACGTCAAATCCTTTTGCTTGAGATTGTCGCTTGGGTTCACTACCCGAATTCGATGGCTGGGTGGACCATAAAATAGGAACCAAAAGATGAGCAGGTGAGCGATGAAGGAGATCCAAAGTCCTTCGCGGCGGCGCGCACGGGAGCGTTCGTCCTCAAGCCTGTCTATGAGGTGAAGGAGTTCATCAGGTTCCAGCTCCTCGTAGCGCACGCGCTTACGTTTGGAGATCGGCTCCGGTGGACGGCCGGGAGGGCTGGTTGGAACTTCGGTTGAGGGCATCGGCACGCAGTGACGGCTGCAATCCAGGGCGCCAGCAACGAACGGCCGTGGACTCCGCACACCCTATCATTCTCTCATTGTTTCGAATCCAGCCAAGATAAGGCTTTCACAAAGAACCCTTACAATCGTTTTCAGCGGGAACGAGGGCAACAAACCTACTCTATGATGCGAGCCGCCGTGATTACCGTGAGCGACTCCTGCTTCCGGGGACAACGAGTGGATATATCCGGCCCGGCGGTTACCGAGTTGCTTCAGGCCAATGCTTTCCGCGTGATCAGCCACCTGGTAGTGCCCGACGAGCAGGCCGAAATAGAGGACGCGCTGCGCCAACAATGCGAGGTGGCCAACCTGGTGGTTACAACCGGCGGCACCGGCGTTGCACCGAGAGACGTTACCCCCGAGGCAACCAGGGCCGTCTGCGATCGCCTGCTGGAGGGGTTTGCGGAATTGATGCGCAGCGAAGGCAGGAAGCAAACCCGGTTTGCTTCCCTGAGCCGCTCCATCTCAGGCACACGGGGCCGATCCCTGATCGTGAATCTACCCGGAAGCCCACGCGGCGCAAGAGGCTCGCTGGAGGCAGTACTCCCTCTCATTCCCCACGCTCTGACGCTACTGGAGGGAACCGCCACCCAACATGAGGAAGACGATGCCGGGTGATGACAATCGGGGCGGATCTTGAAGAAAATCCTCCACCTCCTCGATAAATACAAGATCTGGCTGCTGGCGGTATTGAAGCCGTTGGGCTTCTGGGGCGCAGGCTGCTGGGCCTTCATCGATGCCGCAGCCTTTCCGGTGCCCATGGACCTGATCCTTGCGACGTACGTCTGGGCTGACAAGAGGCACTTCTACCTCTACGTCATCGTTGCCGCGGCCGGATCGGCGCTGGGTGGCATGGTTTTCTTCCTGCTGGGCCGGGCAGGCGGCGAACTCTTCCTGATGAAACGGATCAACCGTGCCCGATATGAGCAACTGCGCGACCGCTTCGAAAAACAGGAATTTCTGGCCATGATGATCCCGTCGATCCTGCCGCCGCCGACGCCGTGGAAGCTCTTCGTCATTGCGGCGGGAGTGTTCGAGATGAAGGTCAGCACCTTTGTGCTGTCAGTCTTCGTGGGCCGGGTTGTCCGCAACATGATCACCGCGATCCTGACCATCGAGTACGGGCCGCAGATTGTAAGCATAGCCGGGCGATTGGCTTCCCAGCATCGGGCTGCCCTTCTGGCTGGGCTGGCGGTCCTGGTGGCCGCGCTGGCTTACCGGATCTGGCGGACGATGCGGCAACGCCGGCTCAAGGCTCAGGCCTGACTTGTAAGCGGCCGTTCATCACCATGGCGGCGATGGTCCCGCTGGGGGTGACGTAGATCCAGGCGATGAGTGCGGTGCTGGCCCCGGGTCTGCTGCGAAAGAGAACAGGGTAGGCAAATCTAAGGTCTCTGAACTGGACCGCGGTATCCAGCGGCTCGGGTGCGAGTTCGTCGGAAGCAACCTGGTTAGCGCTTCCCCTGTCGGTGACCACGGGGAAGCGTGCCCAGTCGAGATACACCCGGCCCAACCAGGAGCGCCTAGCAGCTGCGGCGGCTGGAGTTGTTGGCGGCTTGAAGATGACGTCGTCCTGATCGTCGGTGTCGACCGTTTCGGCCCAGGTGTTGACCGACGCCGTCTGGTAGTACCCTGCAGTTTCGGCTATGCCGAACCAATGAAAGGGATTGACCGGGTAGGGTTCGGCCCCGGCGCGCAGCATCGGTTGATCGCCGAAGCGGGTATTGCTTATCAAATGCAGCGCCCGATGGTGCTCAACAGCTCGAACCCCAAGGTCGATCCCGGCCAGCACCAGCGCGGCAATGGCCCAGCCTCGTCCACGGAATAAAGGCTTGCCTGCCCCGATCTCGCGGTCTGCAAGCCCGAGAATCGCGGGAATGATCAGGGCAAAGAGCAAAACCGCGAAGACTACAGGCTCCAGGAGGAAGGAAATGTCCAGCGAGTACCAGCGTGGGTTGAAGGGAAAGAAGGGGCGAACGCCGTAGTTGTTGGTCCAGTCGAGAAAGATGTGGCTTAGAACCGCCACCCAGGAGAGGAGCCATAACAACAGCCAGCGGGGGGCGAGGGCTGGCTGTGTGCGCCGGCTGCGATGCCAGAGCCAAACTACCCCGGTAACGGCGAGAGCGACGAACGGTGCGCCTAGAAATGTATGGGTAATACCGCGGTGATGGGCAAACTCGTCTACCGGCCCGCGCAGGCGCCAAAACATATCCAGGTCGGGCGCTTCGGCCGCCAGGGTCATGGCCAGCGTAGCGTAGGCTGTCCTGCGGTTAAAGCCGGAGCGGCCCAGGCATGCGCCGGCGAGGAAATGAGTGACGGGTTCCATGTATGGGATTTCCTCTATAGGCAGTTTCTATAATGCACGCTATGTCTGAAACCCGAACCAGCATTGCAGCCAGCCTTCTGGAGCAAGCAGCAAAGCGAATCGACGAGCTGCGCGAGGAGCTCCGCTACCACGAATACCAATATTACGTGCTGGATTCTCCGGAGATCTCGGACGCGGAATACGACGCGAGGATGCGGGAGCTGCGTATGCTCGAAGCGCGCTATCCAGAGCTGGTGACGCCCGACTCACCCAGCCAGCGGGTGGGTGGTAAGCCGAAAGAGGGCTTTGCCAAGGTAGAACATTCGCGGCCCATGCTCTCGCTCGACAATGTGAACAACGAGCAGGAGTTGAGCGATTGGGAACGGCGTGTGCGGGCAATGCTGGGCAACGCAGAAGCAAGCTACGTGAGCGAATTGAAGATAGACGGGGTTTCGCTGGCGCTGCAATATGGACCTGGTCCCGGGGGGACTGCCGTGTTGCAGAGGGCCTTAACCCGCGGCGATGGGGTTATGGGGGAGGACGTTACCAGCAACGTGCGCACCATACGATCGGTGCCGCTGTCGGTTTCAAAAGAGCGATTGCATCGCGCCAAGCTGCCGCAGAGCTTCGAAGTGCGGGGAGAGGTGATCCTGCCGGACGAAGCTTTTTTGAAGATGAACCGGGAACGTGAAGAACAAGGGCTGACGCCGGCAGCGAACGCGCGTAATGCGGCGGCGGGAACGATTCGCACCCTGGAACCCAATATCGTGGCCCAGCGGCGGTTGGACTTCTACGCCTACTTTGCGCTGGAAAAGGGAGAAAGCATTTTCCCCGAGCAGTGGACGGCCCTGGAGGCGTTGAGCACGGCCGGCTTTCGCGTGAACCGACACCGCAAGCCCTTGCATACCCTGGACGAGCTGCTCGCCTTTGTGGCCTGGGCGGAAGGGCAGCGCCAGTCACTGGGCTACGAGATCGACGGCGTGGTGATCAAGGTTAACCAGACAGCGCTGCAGCGGCGGCTCGGGTATACCGGGCGGGCTCCGCGCTGGGCGGTGGCGTACAAGTTCACTGCTCGCTCCGGCGTTACGCAGGTGGAAGACATTGCCGTACAGGTGGGACGCACGGGAAAGTTGACGCCGGTAGCCGTGCTACGTCCAGTGTTGATCGGGGGGACGACGGTAAGCCGGGCGACCCTGCACAACGCCGATGAGATCGAACGCCTGGGTTTGAAGATTGGCGACTCGGTGATGGTGGAACGCGGCGGGGATGTGATTCCCAAAATCGTGGGAGTGGTCGAAGACAAGGAGCACCCCCGCGGACATAAAAGCTTTGTTTTTCCCGACAACTGCCCGGTATGCGGCAGCGAGGTGGTGCGGGATGAGGGGGAAGCCGACTATCGATGCGTGAATGCCGATTGTCCGGCTCGCCTTAAGGAAAGCATTCTGCACTTTGCCTCCCGCAAATTGATGAATATCGAGGGATTGGGGGATGCATTGGTTACGCAATTGCTGGAACGGCAAATGCTCACCAGCGTCGCGGGGATTTATTCCTTGAACGAAGAGCTGCTGCTGCAACTGGAACGTATCGGGAAAAAGAGCGCTCAGTCGCTGCTGGCGGAGATTGAAAACTCTAAGAAAGCACCGCTGAATCGTGTGCTTTTTGCCTTGGGCATTCGCTTTGTGGGCGAGCGCACCGCGCAGTTGCTGGCCGAGTCGTTCGGCTCCATGGACGCTCTGATGGAGGCGAACGTCGAGCAGCTCGAGGCCGTAGACGAGGTTGGCCCGCGCGTGGCCCAGGCCATTCAGGAGTTTTTTGCGGAAACAAAGAATCGCGAGCTGGTAGAAAAGCTGCGCCAGGCAGGCTTGACCTTCACCGCGGAAAAGAAGCGAAAGTCGTCGAAGCTGGAGGGGATGACGTTTGTGCTCACGGGCACTATGGCTGACCTTACACGGGAAGAGGCAAAGGCCAGGATTGAGGCAGCCGGGGGACGGGTTTCCGGTTCGGTGAGCAAAAAAACCAGCTACCTGGTCGCCGGAGAGGATGCGGGCTCGAAGTTGGATAAAGCACGGGAGCTGAAAGTACCGGTGATTGAGCAGGCCGAACTGCTGAATTTGTTGGGCTGAACAGGAGTGGCTAGGCCCGGGGTCGGAGGAAGGCAATACCTCAGGGGCTCAGTCCGCGTGAGAACTGAGATTTGCAGACTTGTCCAAATTAGTTTTTTGAAGCAAGGGACGAATCGGGATTAACTCCTGAATCAGGCGCACAAATCGCACTAACCGCAGGTCCCTCCACTTCGCTTCGCTCCGGTCGGGATGACAAATTTGTTTTGAAATCGATGATTTCTCACGACAACCGCCCATTTTTACAACAAATTTGTCATCCCGACCGGAGCGAAAGCGAAGTGGAGGGACCTGCGGTTAATGCTTCGTTTTCAGTGGGCCCAAAATAGGGAACCTCATTTGAGGTTGGCCAAGCTTTCCTAATGAAATCAGCAAACTACATCGTTTGATAAGCGGTTTTCTCGCTAATTTGGACAGCTCTGCATTGGCAAATCCCAGTTCTCACCGCAAACTCTTAAAGCCTACAAATGATTCCGTGGTGTTTGTGCCGGGGACCGAAGCCGGGGACGTTCACGACCCCACTCAAGCCAAAATTCGGCTTGAATGGGCCACACATTTGTTTGAGATCGGCGTTTTCGTTGCCCGATTCTGTGAGGAGAGTGCGAGTTATGCGAGTTAAGTCCCATCGCCGGCGGCTTTTTCGCTAACCTTTGGCGCTACGGGCTCGAACGCGGGGGCGCGAAGTAGCCCTTTTTGGCACGCACCTGGTAACGGCGATCAAGGGCGACCAGGTAGATGGAGCGGAATGCTCCGTCGAGCTTGAAGTCCGCGGGACGGTAGGCCAGCGAATACTGGCTGCGCAACTCTTCCTCGATGTCATGAAAGCTGCCTGACATGTCTTCAATGCGCTTGGGAAAGAACGGGAGACCGCCCGTGGCTTCGGCCATTTTTTTCAGGACATCATCGCCCCGGTCGCGGCTGGGGCTGACGTTGGTGCTGATCGCGTAGATGATGGTCTCGGCCCGCTGGCACATTTTGATCGCGTCGTCAGGATAAGCGCGGCTCTGGTTGTCGTCTCCATCCGAGATCACGATCAGAGCCTTGCGCACGGAGCCTTGCGGTGAGAGCGGCGCTTTAAGCAGCTGATCACGGCAGGCAGTGTATACGGCATCGTAGAGAGCGGTACCGCCCCCGGGCCGGAGCTTCGTGATGCCGGCCTCGAGTTTGTCCTGATCGTTGGTGAAATTCTGGGTAACGTAGGACGTAACGTCGAAGCCCATCACGAAGGCAAGGTCCGTTTGCGGCCGGACCACCTGCTGCAGAAACTGGATCGCAGCACTCTGCTCAAACTCAAAACGTTGGCGGATCGAGGTACTGGCATCAATCAAGATACCGACCCGCAAGGGCAGGTTGGTCTGCTGGGTGAAATTGAAGACCTGGGCGGGAGCTTTCTGGTTGTCCAGCAGGGCAAAGTCTCTCTGCTGCAGATTCTGGATGAACCGGCCGTGCTTGTCGGTGACGGTGAAGATCAGGTTCACCTCGTTGACGTTGGTCCGAATGGTGAAGTTGCCATCGGTCTGCCCGCTGGTGACCTGCCCACTATTGGTGGTTTGAGGCACGGCGGCCAGACTGTTTGGCGGGGCCGGGGTGGGCGTTTGCGTTGGTGCTGCAGGGGTCTTCGTGGCTGGCGCCGGAGTTTGTGCAAGCGCGGCAAAATGAGACAACAGCGCGAGCCCGAGCAGGGGGATCGCGAGCGAGAGGCCGGCCAGGCGCAGGCACCAGTTCATTGAGGTCATAGGAACTCTTTTCATTTTAGAGCATTCCGGCCAGGCGAGCCTGCGAGTTGTGCCATGAAGTCTTTCAGATCGGCTGGAAGGTTGGAAACCAGGCTCAGACGCTCGCCGGTGACGGGGTGGGCAAACTCCAGTTCTGCGGCATGCAGGAAGTTGCGCCCCAAGGTGAGACGCTGGAGACCTCGCTTGATACCCTCCGGCAACGGGACGATCTCCGAAGACGCGCCGTAAAGCATGTCACCGACAACGGGATGCCCCAGGGAAGCCATGTGGACACGAATCTGGTGAGTGCGCCCGGTCTCGATGCGCACAGATGCCAAAGTGAAGCGGCCGTAAGGACCTTGAATGCGGCGCAGCACCTCCCAGTGCGAGACCGCAGAGCGGCCGCCTTCACGACGAGTGGTCATGCGCGTCCGGCGCACCACGTCACGGCTAATGGAGGCGTTCACCGTTCCCTTTTCCTGCGCCAGCTCGCCCTGCACTAACGTGAGGTAGAGTTTTCGTACCTGGCGACGGGAGAACATCGAGGCCAGCCGGGCATGGGCGAGGTCGTTCTTGGCGACGACGATGAGGCCACTGGTTTGCTTGTCGAGGCGGTGCACAATGCCCGGGCGGAGCGGACCGCTGGAGGAGGAGAGCTCGCGCAGATGGTGCAATAACGCGTTCACCAATGTGCCGCGATTGCGCGCATCCTCGGTAGTGCCGGAGCCCGCATGGACCATCATGCCGGCAGGCTTATTGACCACGGCAAGGTCCTGGTCTTCATAAACAATCTCGAGAGGAATTGCTTCCGCCATGGCATGCAAGGGAGGCGGTTGAGGATCGCCGAGGATGGAAATGCTCTCACCACCGCGTACTTTGCGCGACGACTTAGCCAGCTTGCCGTCGACCAGTACACTCCCCTGCTGGAGCAACAGCTGTACGCGTGAGCGGCTGACCTCGCCCAGTTGCTGGGCGAGAAAGAGATCCAGACGCTGGCCGGTGGCCTCATCCGGGACACTTAGCTGACGCAACCGCGGTTGGTTATCCGCCATGGGAAGCCTGCGCGTGGGGAGGGCGATGCAGCCAGAAAATACCGCCGGCCAGCACCATCGCCGCAGAAACCAGCTGCGCAGCGGGAATAAGACCCGATACCAGCGGCCCGCTGTCGCCGCGCAGGAAGGTGAGCAGGAAGTTGGAGAGGCCGGCGAGGAACAACCACGCTCCCAGGACTTCGCCATCGAAATGGGGGCGATGCAATAACCACAGCAGGACGACGAACAGGGCGAACTCCGCCAGGCTGGCGTAAAGCTGCGTGGGGTGCAGGGGCACTCCCAGCATGTTACGAGGTACCGCAGCCGGAGTTCTAAAGACCACTGCCCAAGGCAGATGCGTGGGTGTTCCATAGTCACATCCGGCTTCCAGGCAAGCGATGGAAACGACGGAACTACTCAGTGCGAGGCTGGGGGCAAACGCATCCGCCGTTCTGCGCAGAGGCAGGCCGAGATGCTGCGCATAGACCGCGCCTGCCCCGGCGACGATCAGGATTCCGGCGAACTCGGCGCCGAAGCCGTATCGAGGCCAGCGCCACACTGTCATAAGAAGCCTGTTCCCCAGCAGCGCGGTAAGAATGGCGAGCACGGCCACTTTCCAGATTTTGTCGGGGTCCAGAGAGAGCAGGCGGGCAATGCGAACGCACAGGAGAAGGGAGAGGATGGCGCCCAGGGCAAGCAAAAATCCATAAGTCGGCAAGACGAGGCGGCCGAACTGGAAGAGGTGCGGATGCACACTAGAAATTTAAGACGAAACCGACCCACTGGGCCGTGCAGCAGTGCGCCGGTGAACCCGTCCTAAGACGTTGGGACTCTCCGCAGCTCTTTAGGCATTCCGGACTGGCGGACACTGCACACGGAGCCGATTGTTCGAGTCGAGTCCCGGTTCGATGAATGTTGGTTCAACCAGCGTTAACTGCCGCACCTGCTTTGCAGGCCGGTCTCTGAATGGATGCTAACGTCAGCTGAAGCTGGTTGGCAAGTGACGAAACGGGAGGAACCGTTTCCCTGTGGCGGCGTTCCTCATCAAGCACAGAGTCCAGCAGGCCGGAGAGACTGGCGGCACGGGTGCGGAGAACAGTCTGGGTCTCGCTCATGGTGCCTCTGAGCAGACGGCAATGCTCTTGCAAACGAATGAGTTCGTCGGCGATGTTAAGGGCGGCGAGAACGGCGACGCGCAAGGAATCGACGGTACTGCCGTTGGCGGAGACGGCTCGCATCTTGGTGTCGACCGTGGTTGCCAGCTTTTGAATGTATTCCGGGTCGTGGGCCCGCAGATTATAGGTCTGATCGTAGATGTCGACACTGATGGATGTGCTGGCGCGCCGGATTTCTAGATTCTCAGCCATGGGTTTCACTCACCCGCTTCGTCAATTTGCTTAAGCAAACGCTCAATGCGCTGGCGCACGGCCTCGCGCTCCTTGAGCAGGCCGGCAAGTTGCTCTTCGAGCCGGGCAAGTTGGGCGGCCTGTTCGTCCACACGAGTGGTGAGCCGCGAGGCATGTTGTTCGACTGAAAAGCGGAGTTCGCGTTCGCCTTTGAGCAATTCAACGGTGCGCAGCACGCGTTCTTCGAGCGCCTGAAAATCGTCTGCGGCCATGGTCATCTCGGAAGGGTGTTCAGCCAGCGTGGACATCGATGCCTCATTACACAAAAGAGGGATTGCTTTCTGGAAGAAGTATAGACTGCATCGTTCGCGGTTGAACCGCGATTCCACAAGAAAGAAGCGAACACGTTATCTTAAAATGTTCCTCTTCTGGTGTGAAGAGTGAACGATTCGTGTCGATCGCTCAATCAGGCGCGCTGGGCGCTGCCGCCGCCGAGCGACTCCAGTGCGGCGATCACGGCCTGTGAATAACTTTGCAGTTCTTCATCGCGGAGGGTCCGCTCCAGGGCCTGGAAGACGATGCGGATCAGAATCGAATAATGTCCAGCGGGTAATCCTTGACCGCGAAAAATTTCTTGCGGGGAAAAGCGCGTGAGCTCCGCGATGCGCAGGTTGCGCAGCGTCTCGGCAATCGTCTCCCAGCGCACCGCATCGGCAAATACAAAGGAGAAGTCGCGATGCACAGGCTGGAAGCGCGATAGCTCCGGCGCAATCGGCTGGCGCAGAGGCAACCGATAGAGACGGTCGAGATAAATCTCGCCCACATAGACGATCTGCCTGAGCTTGCGCTGCTGCACTTCAACGGAATCCAGCTGGCCGAACCAGGCGACGGTCAAACCGTCGGCGACGGCGCGTGCCGCGCGGCCGGGATGAAGCCACGGCGGAATAATTCCTGCGCCGGCGGCAAAGGTGTCGAAGTAAAAAGAGCGCGGAGCAAATTTCTCTATCAATTCTTCAACCGTGCCCTTGAGATCGTAAAAATCGAGGGCGTGCGGAGGCAACTCCGGCCCGCTCCACGCAGAACCGGAGGCGCCAAGGGAGAGAGCCGGCCGCTCTTCCACGCTCTCCGGGCTGCCGCTGAAAACAGTTCCCTTCTCGAAAAGCTGGATATCGTTGACATTGCGATTGAGATTATGGGCCAGCATGGTAAGCATCCCGGGCAACAGCGAGGGACGTAACATGCCGGCTTCTTCGTTCAGCGGATTGCCCATGGCCACCGCAAGGCCGGGCTGCGGGGCAAAGGTAACCGCGTCAGTAGCAGAGCAGAAGCTGCTGGACAAAGCCTCGTTCCAGCCCAGCGCGAGCAGGGTCCGGCGAACCACTGCTTCCTTGCTGTGCATCCGGGGTTTCGCTCACAATCCCGGCGAAGGTGGGAAGTGTATTGGCGAACCGGTTGTAGCCGTAAACGCGGGCAATCTCCTCGATCAGATCGATTTCGCGCTCCAGGTCCAGACGCCAGCTAGGTAAAGTCACCTGGTAGCCGTCTTCCGTGACCTTCTGCAATTCACACCCAAGCGCCTGCAATACAGTTTCAGTCGTATCCTGGCCCACGCCAAGACCGTCTTCGGTCGCGCCCAGCATGCGCCGAACCTCACGATGGCTGAGAGAGATAGCCGGGCGCTTTGCGGTGCGCGCCGCGGCTTGGGGAACGACGACGTCGACCAACTCTCCCTCCACGCGGCCGCCGGCCCGGAAGGATCAGCCGGCTGACCAAGGCAGAGGCGACGGGCGGCGCGTTGAAGTCGGCCCCGCGCTCGAAGCGATGGGAGGCGTCGGTGTGCAGCCCGTGCCGCTTGCTGCTGCGGCGAACCGATGCGGGATCGAACCAGGCCGCTTCCACCAGAATATTTTTTGTTTCGGCGGTGATCATCGTATCCCAGCCACCCATCACGCCGGCCAGGCCGATGGCCTTCTTCTCGTCGGCCACCACCAGGTCTTCCGCATCGAGCACACGCTCGATGCCGTCTAGTGTCTTGAGTTTTTCTCCCTTGCGGGCGCGGCGAACGATGATGCCACCTTCCAGCTTGTCGCGATCAAAGACGTGGGTCGGCTGACCGATGGCCTGAGTGACATAGTTGGTTGCGTCGACAGCATTGGAGATGAGTTTTTGCTGTAACAAGGCGAAGCGCTGCGCAACTAAGCCCACCGAGGGCTGAATGCGCACCTGGCTGAGAGAGCGCGCAGTGAAGCGGCCGCAGAGATCCGGGTCTTCGATGGAAACTTTAGTTGGAACCGTAATGGTTTCTGAAGCAGGCAAAGTTACATCAAGCGGGGCCAGAGTTTTGCCGGCGATGGCCGCCGCTTCGCGCGCGATTCCGTAGTGATTCATGGCATCGACGCGGTTGGTGGTGATGTCCATCTCGAAGAGCGATCCGTTCCCTGGACCAAGATCGTAGATGCCCTCGACGGCAATGCCGCGCAGGGTCAGCGCCTCGGCAAGTTCACGGTCGGTCAGAGTGAGGCCGGGGACGTAGGAACGAATCCAATGGGAAAGAATATTCATGCTTATCTGAATTGCTCCAGAAAGCGCATATCGCCGGAGTAGAGCTGGCTAATGTCGCCGATGCCGTACTTCATCATGGCGATACGCTCCACGCCCATGCCGAAAGCGAAACCGCTAATTTTTCTTGCGTCGTATGCCGGCTGCTTGCGGGCAGCGAAGGCAAAGACCGCGGGGTCGACCATGCCGCAACCCAGGAGCTCAATCCATCCGGATTGTTTGCATTTGCGGCAGCCTCGGCCGCCACAGAAGATGCAACTGATCTGCACATCGGCCGAGGGCTCGGTGAAGGGAAAGAACGATGGAAAAAAGCGCGTTTTGACACTGGATCCGAAGAACGCCTTCATGGTGTGGTCGAGGGTGCCCTTGAGATCGGAGAAGGTGATGTTGGTATCGACACACAGCCCCTCGACCTGGTGAAAGATGGGCGAGTGGGTCGCGTCCGCAGTTTCGTTGCGATGCACTTTGCCGGGGATGACAATACGCAACGGCGGCGGTTGCTCTTCCATGGTGTGGATCTGGACCGGCGAAGTATGAGTGCGCATCAGCAGCCGCTCGCGCAGCGGCTTACGGTCCTGGTTGGCGATCACCAGCGTATCTTGGGTGTCGCGCGCCGGGTGCCCGGGGGGGAAGTTCAACGATTCGAAGTTGTAGTAGTCGGTCTCAACCTCCGGCCCCAGACCGACCGAGTAGCCCATGGCTGCAAAGACGGTGACAATCTCGTTCATGGTGCGGATCAGCGGGTGTTCCGCACCGAGATGGCGCCGGGTGCCGGGAAGGGTGATATCGATGGCCTCAGCGTCGGCGGCGGTTGACTTTAATTGCTCCGGATCACAACGCGGTTCGATGGCGGATTTGAGCGCGTTGAAGCGCTTGCCGACTTCACGGCGCGCCTCCGGCGGTGCGTCCTTTAGCACCTCGCCCACCCGCGCCAGCAATCCCTGCTTGCGGCCGATCCAGCGAATGCGCAATTCCTCCGCCGCTTCGACAGTGGCGGCGGCGGCGGCATCCTGATCGAACTGCGCCAGGATCGCCCTGAAGAAGCTGTCGAGCGCGCCCGGGGAATAGTCCTTGAGTTCGGGTATCTCTATCGATGGCATGGCAGCACTTGCAAAACAGCCCGATCGGGTGCGACCGGGCTGTTTGAAACTCCGCTAATTGTAAGGGGTTTGACCGTTTTCACAAATCCTATGATGTGGTGAAAATGGCTATGTGCAGGCGTTCTTTGGCGGAACGCCTGCGTAGAGTGCCTTTTCTTCGCTTTACACCATTTGCGAAAACGCTCTAAGCTGCAGCGGTCTTGTTGAGGGCGGTCTTGGCCTTATCGGTCAATGCGGTAAAGCCAGCCGGATCGTTGACGGCGAGATCAGCAAGAATCTTGCGGTCCAACTCGATACCGGCTTGCTTGAGCCCATGAATGAGCTGCGAATAGCTGATGCCATTGAGCTTGGCGGCTGCCCCAATGCGGACGATCCAGAGCGAGCGAAATTGACGCTTCTTCTGGCGGCGGCCAATGTAGGCGAACTTGAGTCCGCGCTCGACGGCTTCTTGCGCTGCCTGATACAGCTTGGATTTTGTTAGGAAGTAACCGCTGGCTCGTTTGAGGATCTTTTTGCGGCGGTCGTTACGCTTAGTGCCACGTTTTACGCGAGGCATGCTGTTTCTCCTTTAGGTGCTACGTTGTGCGGCTGGAGGTAGGAAATACCTCTTCACTCGCTTGTTATGCCGATCGTCTTGTCTTGAAGACAGGGGCCTTAGGCCCATAAACCCGATCAGGCGTAGGGAATCATTCGCGCTACCTTGCGCTTGTCTCCATCAGAAACCAGGACGGTGCCACTCAACTTCTTCTTGACCTTCTTTGACTTGGAGGTCAGGATGTGACGCTTCTTAGTTTGACCGCGGAGAATTTTCCCCGTAGCGGTCTTCTTGAAGCGCTTGGCCGCGCCCTTATGGGTCTTTAATTTGGGCATGGTTTTCCTGCTTGCTTAGCGTGTGTGCAACTCTAGAGATTATACGGGAGAGAGGCTTAAGGCGCCACCCAGCAGAGTTTGCTTGGAGGGAGGCTGAAACTGCAGATCCCTCGGCTTCGCTCCCTATGAACAAACGGCGCTTCCGGTGGAGTTGGGTGCTGGTCGAGCGAACAGCAGGTCCCTCCACTGCGCTACGCTCCGGTCGGGATGACAAATTCATTGCACCCGAAAGATTCGACTGCAGATCCCTCGGCTTCGCTCCTATATGACACAAGGGGAGGTTGGGTTTCCCATCGGCATCGGTTGCGCGACTCCCAGGTCTCAAACGCGAGACCTGGGGCACCCGGGCTTTGTTGCTGATAAAGAAAGCAGTGTCATTTCTCCCTCAACTTGCCACAGGCAAGTTAGCTGCTCGGATGACAAAGGGGAGGACGGCGCTCCCATTTGGTTCGTGAGGCTGGAGAGCGAACAGGTCCCCGGACGGGATGACAAATTTGCTGTTGAACCGGCATTGGAGCCGTCGTGTCATCCCGGGACAAAATTGGGCTTCTTAGCCGACCTTACGACTGGGCTGATTGTGGGTGCTGCTGGCCTACCAGGCCGGGAGCGGGCGGCTTGGGCGCGGCGGGTTTCTTGGGCGGTTCGGCCTTCTTGCCCGGGGCAAGAATGGCATGGAGCGTGGTGCCCTCCATACGCGGCATGAACTCGACGATGCCGGCGTCACCCATATCCTGAATGAGCCGGTTGATGATGGCGTAACCCAACTCGCGGTGAGCCATCTGGCGGCCCTTGAAACGCAACGATGCCTTTACCTTGTCGCCCTCGCCCAGAAAGCGCACGGCCTGGTTTTTCTTGGTCTGGTAATCATGCTCGTCGACGGTCACAGAAAACTTGACCTCCTTGACCACGATTACTTTTTGCTTCTTGCGCGCCGCACGATCGCTCTTGTCCTTCTCGTAAAGGAACTTGCCGTAATCCTGAATGCGGCAAACCGGCGGTTGCGCTGTCGGCGAAACCTCCACCAGGTCCAGGCCGCGCTCGCGCGCTATCTTTAGGGCTTCAAAGGGGGGCAGAATTCCGAGCTGTTCACCGTTTTCGTCAATGACGCGGATTTCACGCGCGCGAATTCTGTCGTTAATGCGGATAAAAGACTTGGCCGAACGCTTATCGATGGTTTCCTCCGGGAGCGAGAGACGAAAGGCCCCTCAAATAAAGCATAGCATTTCAGGACAGCGATCGGGAGATTTGTGTCAACCCAAAGTCACGCCAGTCAGGCCGGCGCCGGTAAGTCCCGTCAGCAGCATGCGCACGCTCTGGTTGGCAGGCACCCTGGCGTTGAGCTGCACTTCAAGAAAATTGTCGGTTAGCGCCCGCGTCATCGCGCCCTGAGACGTATGCAGAGTGACCGCAGGGAGCTCGCGGCCCACAAAACTCTGGCGGAAACGACGATTCTTGGCCGCGATTACATCGCGTAGCCGGGCCATTCGTTCGCTCACTCCACGGGGTGAAACAGGATGCTCCTGGGCAAGCTGCCAGGCCCTTGTTCCGGGACGAGCGGAAAAAGGAAACAGGTGCAGGTACGTAAGAGGCTGGGCCTCGATAAAGGCGAGGCTCTCCTCAAACAACGCTTCGCTCTCGCCGGGAAAGCCCACCATAACGTCGGCGCCGATGGCTGCGTCCGGCATGCTTTCGCGAATCAGGCTGAGCTTCTCCGCATAATGCCAGGGACGGTAGCGGCGATGCATGGCGCGCAGAATGGCGTCGGATCCCGATTGCAACGGCAGATGGGCGTGGCGTGCGAGGCGGACGCCGGCGTACTCGCGGAAGAGCGCCAGCAGCGGCCCAGTCCAGTCCATGGGCTCGATGGAGCTGAGACGCAGGCGCGGCAACCGGGTGCAGCCGAGAATGGCGCCGACCAGTTCCTCCAATGTGCGTGGCGGCGTGAGATCGCGGCCCCAACGCCCCAGATTGATGCCGGAAAGCACCAACTCGGTACCGCCGGCGTCGACGAAGGCCCGCACATTGGCAAGACACGCATCGAGCGATAGGGAGCGGCTGTGACCGCGGGTGGTAGGGATGATGCAGAAGGCGCAGCGGTTGCCACAGCCATCCTGAACCTTGAGGTTGGGCCGCGTTTGCCCACCGCCCGAGGCATTCGCTCCCCAGCCGCTTTCGGGCATGGCCAGCTCGGGGTGAGCAAAAGCATGGTCCACATAAACAGCGGCCCTCGACGGGGATTGCAAAGCGGCAAGCGGGACAAAGGCTGCGGCAAGCTCGGGCACGAGAGCCTTATGGCTGTTGCCAATCACAGCTTGCACACCCGGCAGTGCAAGCAGCTCCTGGGGAGCTCGCTGCGCGTAGCAACCGGTCACCAGGATACGAGCTGTAGGGTTCTCCCGGTGCATGCGGCGGAGAAAGGCGCGGCCAGTGCGATCCGCCTCTGCGGTAACGCTGCAGGTGTTGGCAACGATTACGTCGGCCCTTGCCGGGCTCGCGGCGGGGCTCAGGCCGCGTTGACGCAACTCGGCGCTTATGATCTCGCCGTCCGCCCGGCTGGCACGGCAACCAAAGTTCTCAACGTGATATTCTGCCACGTTGCCAGTCTAGAGCAATCGATGAGGGATGCCGCCCAAACAAGACGCTCATTCAGGTAACATCCGATCAGGCGGACAGCTTTTCCCCTAGTCCGCAGCCACTGAACCCTGGAGTTTCTTCCCATGAAACGTCGCATTCTTTTGGTAGATGACGAGCTTGCAATTCTGCTTACGCTCAAGGCAGTCCTTGAAATGAACGACTTCGAGGTGGAAACGGCGGCCTCGGCGCGTGAGGCCCGGTCCAAGCTGCGGAACAGCACCTTTCACATGGTGATCACTGACATGCGGATGGAAAGCGAGTCAGCTGGACTCGAGGTCGTCCGGGCAGCGAAGCAAGCCGCCTACCGGCCCGCGGTAGCTATGCTGACCGCATTTCCCGTCCCCGGATCCGAGTGGCGAGACGAGGGCATGGACGAAATGCTGGTCAAGCCCATGAACATCATGAGTCTTTTGCGGCAGATCGAGGCGTTACTCGTGACCCACGAGGACAATAAGCAGAAGGCGCTCACCCAGAAAATCGGTGGGCCCGCACCCGCGAAGACGACTGGGCGAACCGTCACGCGGAAGCCTGCCGCAGCAAACTAGACCAGCATTCTGAGTGTAGTCAGAGCAGGCAAAATACAGGCGTTGCAACACAGAACATCTGTATCAAGCGCTGCTGGTTACAGGGGCTCGCCTTAGGAGGCGGCGCTGGCTGCCACGGTGGATGGAACCGGGGGCCGCCGCTGCTGGAAGCATGAGCGGCAGAGCACGGGACGACCTTGCGTGGGCTTAAAGGGAACCGTGGTTTCAGTAGCGCATTCCGAACAAACCGTCCGGGTTTCTGTGCGCACACCATTGCCGGTTCCTGCCACGCGTTTGATCTTGCACTGTTTGCAGCGCTTTGGATCATTCTTAAACTGTTTATCGTGAAAAAACAGTTGTTCGCCAGCGGTAAAGACGAAGTCGTTTCCGCAGTCTGAACATTTCAGAATCTTGTCGATGAAATCCATACGCGTCCCCCCGAACATGCCTTGGAATTTTCCAGTTTTCCGTCGACGAAGCGCTGAATTGGCATCTTTTCACCAACTTGCTGGCTTCGTCTGAAACTCGACAACAGTGAAGCTTTACCTACCCCTTTTCACAAAAATTCTTAATCACCAATTGTTGACCATTGCTTGATCACCGGCCCGCCGCAAACTTTACTATTACGGAGGGCCGGCACTACGAGGTTAATCCTGCTCTTTTCTGGCTTTCTTACGATTCCGCTTGCGCGCCAACGCTTCTTTAACGCGACGGCGCTCGCCAGGTTTCAGGTAAAAGGAGTGACGCTTCACTTCCTTAATGATGTCTTCCTGCTGAACCTTGCGCTTGAACCGGCGCAATGCATTTTCAAGCGGCTCGCCTTCCTGCACACGAACCTCTGCCAAATGAACCACACCTCCAAACATCCCAAACTGGGTTCTATCAGGATACGTTACCTTTGAGGCGTGGAGTCAAGCTTAATCATCGTCCTCCGCAGCATTTTTCCCCGGAAGCCTCGCGGATAAGCCGGGCGCAGAAGGAATCTCCCATGATCCGTTCCTACCTTGGCCATAGCCCGGTTATTCCCAGCTCCTGCTATGTCGACGTTTCCGCCCAGGTTTTGGGCGAGGTGGAGCTTGGCGAACATGCCAGCGTGTGGATGAATGCCGTGTTACGCGGCGATGTGAACTCCATACGAGTGGGCGCGCATAGCAACGTGCAGGACTGCTCGGTGCTGCATGGCATGCGGCACACACACCGGGTGGAGGTAGGCGATTGGGTGACCATCGGGCACAACGCGACGGTTCACGGGTGCCTGATCGAGGATGCCTGCCTGATCGGAATGGGGTCGACCATCCTCAACAACGCAAGAATTGGCGAGGGCTCCATTATCGCCGCCGGCGCCCTGGTTCCAGAGAACACGGTGGTGCCGGCAAACACGCTTTGGGCCGGCGTACCGGCTAAAGAGCGGCGGCGGTTAGATGGGAAAGACCGCGAGGCAATCCTGCAGTACGCCCGCAATTACGTGGACTACACCGCGACCTACCTGAAGGAGTGCAAGAACTGGTGAGGGTTGCAAAAAACAACCGCAGGTCCCTACGCTTCGCTCCGGTCGGGATGACAAATTTGTTATGACTAGTGGCATTTAATCCGGTTGACCGTAATCAAAAGCGTACCCTGCAACGAATTTGTCATCCCGACCGGAGCGCACCCGGATTTCCTGCCACGCTGCACTGGAGAGAAACGCGTGTGCGCCTTTCCGCAAAGAAAGGCGCATGAAGTTTGCCGAAGCCACCAAGTTCCACAGGAAATGCGGGGTAGCGTAGTGGAGGGACCTGCGGTTGTTTTCAGGCCGGCGCACCCCTCTATCAGCCCGCACAGGTAGGGCGAGTGGAACGGATCCGATAGCGCCTGTATTCTGATAAACAGTTGGATACTTCAGTACTTATGAGCATTTTGCAAGCTGTCCGCGGTACCCGGGACCTGCTGCCACCCGAAACCGGACTCTGGAACCACATCGAAAACACCGCGCGACGCGTTTTCGAGGCCTATTCCTTCGGCGAGATCCGCACGCCGATTTTTGAGGACACGCAGCTCTTCTCGCGAGGGGTGGGAGAGGAGACCGATATCGTTTCCAAGGAAATGTACACGTTTACCCCCGAAGCCCGGGTCCAAGGCGAATCGTCCCAATCGCTGACCCTGCGGCCGGAAAATACCGCGGGCGTGGTCCGGGCCTACATCGAGCACCAGCTGGGCGAGACCGGCCAATTGCAGAAGCTCTACTACATCGCGCCCCAGTTTCGCCGGGAACGGCCGCAAAAGGGCCGCTATCGCCAGTTCTTTCAGATTGGGGCCGAGGTGATAGGCCCACCCAGCGCCGGCAGCGAGTCGCCCTTGCGCGACGCCGAGGTTCTGGAAATGCTGGCAACCTTGCTGGGCGAACTGGGCATTACCGGCTGGAAGCTGCTACTCAACTCCGTCGGCTCGGCGACCGACCGGCCGCGATACGTGCAGACGCTTCGCCTTGCCCTGGAACCGGTGGTCGGCAGCATGTGTGAGGATTGCCAACGGCGGGCGCAGACCAACCCGCTGCGCGTGCTGGATTGCAAACATGCTGAAGACCAGCCCATCATCGCGCAACTGCCCCGCATCTGGGACTCGCTCGATGAGGGGTCCAAAGAACATTTTGCCGCCGTTTGCACCGCGCTCGATGCTTGTGGCGTGGCCTACGAACACGACCATCGCCTGGTGCGCGGGCTTGATTACTACACCCGCACGACGTTCGAATTTGTTTCCGGCGAGGATGGTCTGGGGACACAGAATGCCCTGCTCGGCGGCGGCCGATACGACGGGCTCTCCGAGGCGATTGGCGGCCCCAAAGCTCCCGGGATTGGCTTCGCCATGGGCGAGGACCGGCTGGTGCTGATCCTGGAAGCGCAGGCTAAGCACATGCCGCAGCTGGCGGCCGCATACGTCGCGCCGCTGGGTGAGCGGATGAACGCCGCCGCGCTGGTTCTGGCTAAGGAACTGCGCGCCACCGGATTGCGGATCGAGCTGGGCGACGGGTCGTTTCGCCTGAAGAAATCGCTCGAGGCGGCCAACAAGGTGGCGGGAAATATCGTGATTATGGGCGAAGACGAAGCCGCGTCCGGTATTTTGACGGTCAAGCACTTCGCTACTGGTGAGCAGTTCAAGATTCCCCGAAACCGCCTCGGCGAGAAGCTCGCCGCAACTTCAAATTAGGACATCCATTGCTCGACTTTCTAGGTACTCTTCAACGCACGCACACTTGTGGGGAGCTCCGCGCGCAACAGGCGGGCGACCAGGTCATCCTTATGGGATGGGTTAACCGCCGCCGCGACCATGGCAACCTGATCTTCCTGGACCTGCGTGATCGCACCGGGCTCACGCAAATTGTGCTGGACAAGGATCTGACACCCGAGGGCCACGCCAAAGCCGAGCAGGTGCGGCCTGAATACGTGGTGGCGGTGGTGGGCAAGGTGCGCCTGCGCGGGCATGAGGTGATCAACCCCAAGATGGCTACGGGGGAGATTGAGGTCGCGGCCGACCGACTGCTGGTGTTAAACGACTCCAGGGTGCCGCCTTTCTCTCCAGCCGAGGAGACCATCGCCAACGAAGAGTTGCGGCTGAAATACCGGTATATCGACCTGCGGCGGCAGCAGATGCAGCAGAATTTCGAGCTGCGGCACAAGATCACCCGGGCCGTGCGGGAGAGCCTCTCGAACCAGGGGTTCCTGGAGATCGAGACCCCGTTTATGACGCGTTCGACGCCGGAAGGGGCACGCGACTACCTGGTGCCCAGCCGGGTGCATGGCGGCCACTTTTACGCGCTGCCGCAATCGCCCCAGCTGTTTAAACAGATCCTGATGATCTCGGGCTTCGATCGCTATTTCCAGGTTGTGCGCTGCTTCCGCGATGAAGACCTGCGCGCCGACCGGCAGCCGGAGTTTACCCAGATCGATCTCGAGATGTCGTTCGTGCGCCAGGAGGACGTCTTCCTGGTAGTAGAGACTTTTTTGCGGGAGGCCTTCGGCGCCGTGGGCGTGACCCTGCCCACTCCCTTTCCACGCATCACCTACGACGAGGCAATGCGCAGTTATGGCATAGACAAGCCGGACCTGCGGATGCCCGGGTTGACGGATGTTCGCTCGGCGTTCAGCGACGAGGAGCTGCAGACGCTGGCCATAGATCCAAACCAGCCGGTGGTGGTGGTGTGTATTCCCCGGGTGGGCGAGCTTTCCCGCAAGGAGCGCGACGAGAACCGGCCATTCTTTGACGCCAGCAAGGGCGCCAAGCTGATCGATGACTGGAAGAGGCTGGAAAAGAGCTTCCCGGAGGCAGTGCGGAAGGTACGCGAACTGGTCCCCGCGCGGGTAGAGGGCGAGGCGGAAGACCTGCTGCTGCTGGTTGCCGGCGACGCAACCGCCCATGTGCGGGCCAGCGACACTAAGGCGCACGGACACCTGTCTGAGCGCGAGATATGCATTTATTCGGCGGCCGGCAATCTCCGCGTAGAGTTGACCCGGCGCTACGCCGACCGGCACCAGACCTCAGCCATCACCGATCAGGTGGTCGAGTCCGCCGAGCGGCGACTAGGCAAGCAGCTGGCAGGAAACCAGGCGTTTCGCCCCATTTGGGTTACGGATTTTCCCATGTTTGAATTCGACAGCGAAACCCAGCGCTGGCTGCCGGCCCACCACCCGTTCACGTCGCCGCACGAAGAAGACATGGAAAGGCTGGTCTCCGATCCCGCATCGGTACGCGCACGGTATTACGACCTGGCGATGAATGGGCTGGAGCTGGGATCGGGTTCTATCCGTATCCACCGGCAGGATGTGCAACGGGAGATTTTCCGTGCCCTGGGCATGAGCGAAGAAGAGGCGCGGTCTCGCTTTGGGTTCTTCCTGGAGGCACTCACCTACGGCACGCCGCCCCACGGGGGGATTGCTCTGGGGCTGGACCGCATTGCCATGATCCTGGCCGGGGCGCAGAGCCTGCGCGAGGTAATTGCCTTTCCCAAGACCGCCAAGGCAATCGACCTGATGGTCGATGCGCCAACCCCGGCAAGCCCACAGCAATTGAAGGAATTGCACATTCGCACGACGGGTTGATGGGAAGGGAAAGGGAACAGCAGGTCCCTCCACTTCGGTCGGAATGACAAATTTGTTGCAAGGATGGACGATCCACAAGGTGTGGAGAACTCGCAATTGGGCGAAGAGCGATACCCCAGGGGATAAAGCCCAAAATGATCTCATGCCGTTTGTGCCGGGGATAAATCCCCGGCCTACCCTAAATGGTCAGTTCATCCACTTGCGATCGTTGGGATCGCGCTTTTCGTCGGGATCGATGTAGCGCCCTTCGCTGTCGAAGCGGACGTCGCGGTTTTGCTTGCGCATGTAAACCTCGAACTTGCGCGCAACCCGGCGGCGCTTCCAGCGGTAGTAGTTGTTGCGCAGGCTGAAGATGCCTTCGCTGAAAGCCATGCTCATGCCCCGCCGCGGGGCACGCCGGGCAAAAAGAAACCCGATCAAGGCACCGCTGAGAATGGTGAAGTAAGCCAGCGGAGGGCCGCCGGAAAGCAACAAAGCCACCTCAATCAGCATGTAGACGATGACCAGGTATTTGGCTTTGATGGCCACCGGCAAGGGGAACATGTACATCTCAAGGTCCCCAAAAAGCGCGGCGAAGGCGGCCAACAAACCGAAGAGCGCGCCGTCGGCACTGTTGGTGGTGGAAAAGGGGCTGGAGTTAAAAATGTGGGTGAAACAGAGCGCACTGCCGATCAGGCCGCCGCCGATCGCACACAGGAAGTAGATTTCGAGCAGCCAGCGGCTTCCCTTTGATGTTTCCAGATATGAGCCGATAAACCACAAGGTGAGCATGTTGAAAGCGACATGCAACACCCCGGTATTGAGGAAGCAATAGGTCGCCAACTGCCACAGCCAGCCGTGGAGCAACAGCGCCGGGGTCAGGGAAAAGTAGGTGAGAACAGCCACCGCCATACCCGGCGCAGCAAATTGCATGAGCAGCAGCAAGAAAAACACGGCCACGTTGGCCAGTACCAGTTGGCTGGTAACGCCACGAAAGCTGGGAAACGAAATTGCAGAAAACCCGCTGCGAGGAAAGCGTGCCATGATGCTTCTGTAAGACTATCGCGTTTGAGAGCCGGGGGGGCGGATCCCATTCTTTTTCACCCTCGGCCTCGGTTCGCGGTACGATTTGGTGTCTCGGTGCAAGTCACTTGACGTTCTGGGTGATCTCCCGGAAACTAGCCAAGCCGCAGTCTTCACCGGGCGGTCACGACCAACATCTTAATGCTCCGTGAAAGGAGAGTTGTATGCCAGTTTGTCAGGAATGCGAGAGCGTTCTCGATTTCGACCCCGACGAAGTCGAAGAAGGGGACATCGTGGTCTGCGATGAGTGTGGTACCGAATTTGAAGTTGTCGCCACCGAACCACTCGAACTCTCCCAGGTGGACGAGGAAGGGTACGAAGATGAGGACGAGGAAGTGGCCGACGAGGAAGAGGAATGAGACTGGTTAAGACCCGATGGGTTCTTCTGCTTCTGCTGGTGGCGTGCTCGGCCACACTACCCCGAAGCGTAGCGCAAAGCCTGGGACAGGCAGTACGGGTGGTGCAAGGCACAGTGCAGAATGGAAACGATCAGCCACAGGCCAACGCCGTGGTCTACCTGCAAGACCAAAAAACCCTGGAAGTGAGGACCTACATCACTGAGGCCAATGGACACTACCGCTTTGGACAGCTGAGCACAGAGGTGGATTATCAACTCTGGGCGGAGTACAAAGGACACAAGTCAAAAACCAGATCCATCAGTTCCTTCGACAGCAAGAAGGAATTCAACTTTGACTTGAAAATCGACACCTCGAAATAAAAACGCCACCCCATAGGGTGGCGTTGTGAGTCTTTCCTCTTCGGTGTCTACTCGTGTTCCAGACGCTTCCAGTTAACCAGATCGCCCAGCGTAGTGGTGGAGCTTGAAACCGGCTGCTTGTAGGCCTCAACATCGGCCCTGCTGGCTTCTTCGCCCACTGCCCGCAGACTGAGCCCAACCTTCTTCTCATCCTGGTTCATCTTAATGATCTTGAAGTCGTGCTCCTGGCCCGCTTCCAGTTTGATCGGCGTGCCGTTGGCATCCGCGGCTTCGGAGACGTGGCAGAGCCCTTCGACGCCTTCGGCGATCTCAATGAATGCACCAAATTGCGCCGTGCGCAGTACCTTGCCCTTCACCACATCACCCACGCGATGCTGGGCAAAAAATGTCTCCCAGACATCCGGCAGCAGTTGCTTGATACCAAGTGAGAGGCGGCGGTTCTCCGCTTCGACACCCAGTACCACGGCGCGGACTTTCTCCCCCTTCTTGAGAATCTCAGAAGGATGCTTTACCCGCTTGGTCCAGCTCAGGTTGCTCACGTGGACCAGCCCGTCAATGCCGTCTTCAATCTCAATGAAGGCGCCAAAGTCGGTGAGATTGCGTACCCGGCCTTCCACGATCGTGCCTGCGGGATAACGCTCCGAGAGATGCTCCCAGGGGTTCTCCAGCAATTGCTTCATGCCCAGGGAAATACGGCGGTCGTTGGGATTGACGCTGAGCACTACGGTCTCAACCTCGTCTCCCGGCTTGACCAGCTTGGAGGGATGCTTCATACGCTTGGACCAGGTCATCTCGGAGACGTGGACCAGCCCCTCGATGCCCTGCTCCAGTTCGACAAAAGAGCCATAGTCAGTCACGCTGAGGACCCGGCCGCGCACGCGTGCGCCGATCGGATAGCGTTCCACCGCATCTAGCCAGGGGTCGGGAGTGAGCTGCTTGAAGCCCAGCGAGACCCGCTGCTTTTCACGGTCGAACTTGAGCACCTTCACCTGGATCTCGTCACCGACGTTCACCAGATCGCGGGGATGGGTAAGGCGGCCCCAGGACATGTCGGTAATGTGCAGGAGCCCATCAATTCCGCCCAGATCGACAAAAGCGCCGTAGTCGGTCAGGTTCTTCACCGTGCCGGTGAGGATGGCGCCCTCTTCCAGATGCTCGAGGGTCAGGCTGCGCTTGCTGGTCTGCTCCTCTTCGAGCAGTTCCTTGCGCGAGACCACTACGTTTCCACGTTTCTTGTTCAGCTTGATGACGCGGACTTCAATCTGCTGGCCGATATAGCCGTCCAGGTTGCGCACCGGGCGAATCTCGAGCTGGGAGCCGGGCAAGAAGGCCTTGATACCGATGTCGACGGTGAGACCACCCTTAACCCTTCCCAGGACCGTGCCGACGACCGGGGTCTTTTCGTTGGCTGCACGCTCGATGGCATCCCAAACCCGGTGGCGTTGCGCCTTGTCGTAGCTGAGCAGGAAGCCGCCTTCGGCTTCTTCGCGCTCTACGACCACTTCCACCGTGTCACCAGCCTTGAGCCTCGGCTGGCCGTTGTGATCGAGAACCTGCTCCAGCGGAATAAGACCTTCGGACTTTAGGCCGACGTCAACCACGACATGCTTATCCGTCAGCTTGATGACGGTGCCGGTGACCACGTTATCGTCATAAGCCTGCGCAGCCGCCTCGGCGGCTTGCTCGCGATCGAAAGATTCCAATGCGGCGGCGAAATCTTCCATGCCAGTCATTTCGGTTTCTTCGGGACCGGGATGGGTGGCGACAGGGCGGGGATCGACGACGCGGTGCGGCACGCTGGGGGTTCCAGCTTGCGGGTTGTCGGTTAACTCCTCGGTCGGGTCAAAGTGATCCGCCGGTGCATCAAGCGTTGGGGTTTGCAGTTCGGTGTTCAGGGTTGCGCTCTCGGTTCGTTCAGGATTTAGGACGTCTGCCATGAATGCCAGCTCCGGATTCTCGATCGGTAACTCCCGATCCCGTCCATCACTACAGGTCATTCGATGATCCACGACGTGCTGATCTTCAAAAAACTTTGACCAGAACTCCCGTGATCCATTTCCTGCAGCTTGCTTCGGCAGACTATTTGCAGGCATGGTCCGCGAAGTAGGGCACCGTCGAGCTTACTTTTATTGCCGTCCGCCAGAAACGTTCGGAGGGAGACTGTCCAGTGGAGCCAGAGAAGAACGGCTTGGCACTTGAATCAATCTCCGGTAGGAGCATCCGGGAGGGGGGCGAAGCTAGAGCGGCGATGGACGTCTACGCCGAATCCTCTACGTAGACCCTTCATACACAACTATAGCAATCGCGCGGAAAGCATGTCAACGAACTAAGGACCAATTCAAGCCGCGTGAAGGCTCTGGAAAAGCGCTGGAAACCCCTATTTTTATTGATTTGTAACCGAATGATGAAGACATGCCTGTGGGGTTGTGCAGTGACCCTGATTGGGACTTCACCCCGGCTCCGTATACTTGACCGCATGGACTACCTGTGGACGCCCTGGCGCTACGCCTACCTGGTCGATGAGGATCCGGGCGCGCCGAAGGGCGGTCGTAAAGGGGTGCCCGAAGCGTTGTCTGCGTGGCCCGGTGACTGTGACTGCGTCTTTTGCAACCTGATTACAGCCACGCGGTTCGCCATGGAACACGGCACCTCCCCGGAAGACGCCGAGCGAGCCGCCTATATCGTGCTGCGGGCGGAGCATAGTTTCATCTGCCTGAACGCGTTCCCCTACTCTACCGGGCACGTCATGATCGTGCCCCATGCTCACCAGGAATCCCTGGCCGCCTTGCACCGGGAGGCGGCCCTGGAGATGATGACCCTGGCGCAACGGACCGAAACCGTTCTGCGCACGGTTTACGAACCCAATGGCATCAACATGGGACTGAACCTGGGACAGGCAGCAGGCGCGGGCATCGCCGGCCACCTGCACATGCATGCCCTGCCACGCTGGCTGGGCGATTCCAACTTTATGACAGTGATTGCGGAGACGCGGGTGCTGCCCGAAACCCTGGAAACCACCTGGCAGCGGTTACGGGAGGGGTTTAACGCGACTGGGACCGCCGGGGAGTAAGCCAGAAGTCCCGGCTCCCGCTGAACAAAGGGGTCTTCCGGTCAATTGAATGCGCGTCGAAGAACCGCAGGTCCCTCCACTTCGCTCCCCCGGATTTCCTGTTGAGGTTGGTGGCTTCGGCGAACTTCAAGCGCCTTTCTTTACGGAAAGGCGCACACGTGGTCCTGTCCAGCGCCGCGTGGCAGGAAATCCGGGTACGCTCCGGTCGGGATGACAATTTTGTTGCAATCGCAGTTATCGCGAGAAATCATCGATCTCAAAATGAATTGTCATCCCGACCGGAGCGTAGCGAAGTGGAGGGACCTGCGGTTAATGCGATTTACCGCATGTCATTGGTAAAGGACAGGCTTAGAGGGTTTCTTCGGCTACCACGGGCTCCGGTTGGTCCACCAACTCCAGGGTTTCCTGCTGAGCCAGCTCAACCAGTCCCTGGGGTAGCTGCTTGGTCGGCTTGACGCCCAGCGCCTTCAGCATTTCCGCCTGCCGGATCACGTTACCCGGTCCGGTGTGCAGCTTGGCCAACGCGCTCTCGTGGCTGGTCTGCGCCTGCTCCAGCCGCTTCCCTATTTCGGTAAAATCCGCTACGAAACCGGCCAGCTTGTTATAAAGTTCCGCGCCCCTGCGGGCAATCTCCTCGACATTGCGTTTCTGCTGTTCCTGCCGCCAGAGGGAAGCAACGGTGCGCAAGACAAAGAGCAGGGTGCTGGGACTGACCAGCAGCACGTTTCGCTGCCACGCCTGTTCCCATAGCGTGTCATCCCGGGAAATAGCCAGCATAAAGGCCGGCTCGATGGGCAAAAACATGATGACAAAATCAAGAGAATTGAGATCGTAGAGCACCTGGTAGTTCTTCTCGGCCAAGCCCCGGATATGGGCGCGCACCGAGCTGCTATGGCTGTCCGCAGCGAGAGACCTTGCCGCGTCACTCTGCGCGGCGCTGTAGGCCTCATAGTGAATCAAGGACACCTTGGAATCGATAATCACATGCCGCTCGCCCGGCAGGTGGATGACCACGTCCGGCTGAGCGCGCCGGCCATTTTCGGCCGCGTAGGTCTCCTGGGCCTCGTATTCATGTCCCGACCGCAGGCCCGCGGATTGCAAAATACGCTCCAGGATCAATTCTCCCCAGGCACCTTGCGCCTTATTCGAGCCTCGCAAGGCGTTGGCGAGGTTATTGGCCTGTTCCGTGATCCTGGTGTTGGACTCGAAGAGCCGGTCGATCTGGGCGCTCAGATGCGCGCCTCCCCTCACCTGCTCCATGCGTGCGGCTTCCACCTTGACTTGGAAATCCTCAAGCCTGGTCTTGAGCGGCTCCAGAACCTGGCCCAGGCTGCTCTGGTTTTGCTCCGCGAAACGCCTCGATTTTTCTTCCAGGACCTCGCTGGCCAGTGATTTGAAGGTTTCCGGCAGGTTCACCCGCATCTGCTCAACCATGCGCTCGGTTGCGGCATGGCGTTCTTCCAAGCGGGCTATGGTGGCCTTTTGGGCCGCGCCCTCGTTGCGGGCCTGATCCAGATGGGCACGGGTGTCGGTCAACTGATCGAGCAGAGTTTTGGAGGATTTTTCAAGGCTCGCCCGTTCTACAGCAGAACGGGTGCGCTCGAAATACGTGGCCAGAACGATGCCGGCGAGAAAAGCGCCGACTGCCGCAAAAACGATCGTGATCATACCGGGAAACATCGCCATCCGCTTTTTTTGACTTTACTCGTACTGATGGCAAAGGTGGCGATAAAGATAACAGGCAAGCGACGACCGTGCCGCGCTTTACACCACTTGGAGCGCTCAGTAGACTGAGAACTTTGGGGCCGTGAACTGCGCGGGTTGCGGAGTAGGCCGTTTTTCCTGTTGCTGTCTCCTGCCAGCCATTGGCTCCAAGTCTTTGCTTTGGCAGGTGGCGCCTGGAGGAAAACCGGAATGACCACAGCAGCGCTTTCCCGGACCGTTCCCAACCTTGCAGGGCGGTAACAGCCCTCTAACAAGTTGTTCTATAGACAGGAGAACGGCATGGCAACAGCAGCAGTGGAAGAAAAAGTAAAGCAGATTATCGTCGAGCAACTTCAAGTGGATGAAGCCGAGGTAACTCCCAGCGCGTCGTTTCAGGAAGATCTGGGCGCAGACTCGCTCGACGTTGTCGAACTGGTGATGCAGTTCGAGGAAGCCTTTGACCTGGAAATACCGGATGAAGATGCGGAAAAAATCAAGACGGTAAAGGACGCCACCGAGTACATCGAGAAAAACGCGAAAGGCAAGTGATTTGGCACGGAGGGTCGTGGTTACGGGCATCGGTTTGATGTGCGGGGTTGGTAATACCGCGCCCGAGGTCTGGAACAACCTGCTGGCCGGCAAGAGCGGAATGGCTCCTATCACCAGCTTCGATACGACGGGTTTTCCCGTAACATTCGCGGCTGAGGTAAAGAACTTCGATCCACTGAATTTTGTGGAAAAGAAGGAAGCGCGCAAAATGGGGCGCTTTATTCATTTCGCGCTTGCCGCTACCCACGAGGCACTGACCCACTCCGGGCTGAAGATCAGCCCCGCCAACGCCGAACGCGTGGGGGTGCACATCGGTTCCGGTATCGGCGGATTCGACGTGATTGAGCGGGAGCACCTGGCCATGCTGCATGGCGGTCCGCGCAAAATTTCACCTTTTTTTATTCCTGGAACGATTGTGAACCTGGCGGCCGGCCAGGTGAGCATCCGCTACGGCGCACTAGGTCCGAATGAGGCCACGTCCACGGCTTGCACCACCAGTGCTCATTCCGTCGGCAACGCGTTTCGCGCCATTGAGCGTGACGATGCAGACGTAATTATCGCGGGCGGAGCGGAGGCGGCAATTACGCCGATGGGTGTGGGTGGCTTTGCCGCCATGCGGGCCCTCTCCACACGCAATGCCGACCCGGAACACGCCTGCCGCCCTTTTGACAAAGACCGCGACGGCTTTGTGGTCGGCGAAGGCGCAGGCATCCTGATCCTGGAAGAGTTGGAACATGCCCGCACCCGCGACGCCAAAATCCTGGCCGAGATCGTGGGATACGGAATGAGCGCCGACGCCTACCACATCACCAGCATGGCGCCCCACGGAGAAGGCTGTCTGCGCGCGATGAAGAACGCCCTACGCAGCGCGGAACTGGAGCCCTCGGATGTGGACTACGTGAACGCCCATGCCACCTCCACGCCGTTGGGTGACGCTCTGGAGAGTGCGGCCATCAAATCTCTCTTCGGCGAGCATGCAAGCAGCGGGAAACTGCTGGTGAGCTCGACCAAATCGATGACCGGCCATCTGCTGGGCGGCGCCGGCGGCCTGGAGGCGGGCATCACGATCATGGCTCTTCAACAACAGATGGTTCCTCCAACCGCCAACCTCGACGATCCCGATCCGGCCTGCGACTTGAATTACATCGCCAACCTGCCACAAGCTGCGAAGCTTGAGGTGGCTCTCTCCAACTCCTTCGGCTTCGGCGGAACCAATGGAGCCCTCATCTTCCGCCGCTGGCCGGAGTAAGAGGCCCTGCCACTTTGGTGGAATGTTTGATGAAACTCTTGGTTCGTGAACGGTTTATACCCGGAAATCGCGGTTTAATCGTGGGATCATAAGCTATATAGAGCGATGCCCAGGAAGCGAGGCCGGTTGAAGCGAGTTGCCACAGGGTTAGTGTGCATTTTCTCCGCGACAGTTTCGTTTGCGGCCTGCACCAACGTCACGCCCGTCTCCCAGGAGATGAAGGACTCGGAGGCTGTCATCATCGGCACGGTGATGTCTTCGAGCCAGGTACCCCAATCATGGGACAGCCTGGATGGCACCGCCTACGTTGTCCATGTCGACCGGAAGGTCAAGGGCAAGCAATCGGGCGAAATTACGGTCTTCAGCGAGCACAGTGACGATGGCTTCAAGATGGAAACCGGCCAAAAGTACCTGCTCTTTCTTACCAACAACTACCAGCACTGGAAGGTTAACCAGTGCGGGAACTCCGGCGCGATGGATGAAGAGAGCCCCGCGGTCAAGCGGATGGTTCACGCAGCTCACGAGTGAGCCGCCTGAATGTTGCTCAGGACTGCGTCCCATAAGCGCTGATGCTGGTTTTTGCATCTCCAACTCACCACAAAATCGTCATCCTGAGCGAAGCGCCTCTCAGATTTATCGCGTGAGACCGCGCTTGGCGGCGCGGAGTCGAAGGACCCCGGCGGTGCCTATCTTACCCAATGCCGCTCGGAGTTTTTCAACCACCGAAGCCCGCACCTGGCGGACCCGCCACGGTCTTTTCCGGGCCGAGAACGAGAACTGCTGGCATCTTGCAATGGCCGGCGGCTATCTAAATTCTCCCCAGCTATACAGGCATGGAGTACGAACCGCGGCAGATCCTGTTCTCGGACATCGGTGGCTGAAAAGCTCCGAGCGGCATTGGGTAAGATAGGCACCGCCGGGGTCCTTCGACTCCGCGCCGCCAAGCGCGGTCTCACGCGATAAATCTGAGAGGCGCTTCGCTCAGGATGACGATTTTGTGGTGAGTTGGAGATGCAAAAGCCAACATTAGCGCTTATGGGGACGCAGTCCTGGGCTAAGTTCAGGCCGCCGCCCCTTTCGGGGCTGGAAACCGCATCGGTTCTTCTAATGGCACTGCAGCAGTTGCTTTATCCCTGACATCTGTACCATCCCGCGTCAGTACCCCGGTGTACACGTAAGTACCATTGCTCCCCAGGCGACGGAATATCTGGCACTTTCTTTGTGGCAGATAACAAGGGGCTTAGCCGCTCCCGTTACCATGGGTTCGCACAGCCTTCACGGAAGTAAGGGCGTATCGAAACAATACAATTGCTATCCCACCTCAGACAGGGCAAAGTACCACTTAAGTCGTAGCGATACAACTTAGGTCGTACGGCAAATACAGCTTTCGTAGCCCCGAGGAGGGTTTGTGAAAAAACTTGCTATTGCATCAATTCTCTGCCTGAGTGCGGCCAGTGGTTTCTCGCAGTGCAGGACTAATCGTGTCAGCGCCCACAAGGAGATGCATATGGCATCTGCCGTATTCGTGGGAACGGTGACGGCAGCACAACCAGTACCGGAAGCCTGGGATTTTCTGGACGGCGTGAACTATACGGTCCGTATCGATTCCAAGATCCACGGCAAGGCGCGCCCGAGCACCGAGGTCACCGTGTTCAGCGAAAACAGCCCTCGCTTCTTCCCCATGTATGTGGGACAGCAATACGTTCTGTATTTGCAGCCGGAGTACGGCCGGTATCAAGTCGACAATTGCGGCAACTCGCATGCCATCGACGAGGACACATCCAATGCGTCCACCAAACAGCCGAAGCCGGTTACCGCCAAAGGCTTCTAACTTGCGGTGCTGATTCTCTGACCTGCTTCCCATGCCTTGAAAAAAGGGGTACCGCAATCACGGTACCCCCTCTCATTTTTGCGACCGCTCACTGCAGCAGCGTGCCGTTCTCCGGTTCGATCTTGGCTTCTTCCGGCGGAATGACCACTGCCGCCGCGACCTTGTCCTGGTCCTCTAGATGGAGCAGCCGGACGCCCTGGGTCGAACGGCCAGCTGCACGGATGGTCTTGGTGTCGATGCGAATGATCTTGCCATACTGGCTGATGACCATAAGCTCCGAGCTGTCGTCGACCAGCAGGATGGCGCTCACCTTCCCATTGCGGGCAGTGGTTTTCACGTTGATCACGCCCCTGCCGCCCCGGGTCTGGAGCCTGTATTCATCCACATCCGTGCGTTTGCCGTACCCCTGTTCGGTAATGGAAAGAATCAGCGACGGCGATTGGCCTCCCGCGCCATTCTTCTTGCGTTCCAAAGGCGTGGCGGCCAGACCGACCAGGTAGTCACCCTTCATCAGATCGATGCCCCGGACGCCATAAGCAGGCCGGCCCATGGAACGTACATCGTTTTCGCCGAAGCGAATGGCCATCCCTCCGTGGGTCGCCAGGAAGATGATCTGGTTGCCGTCGGTGCGGCACGCGCCAATCAACTCGTCATCGTCATCGATACCAATGGCAATAATGCCGCGCGCCATGACATTGCAGAAATCCTTGAGCGGGGTCTTCTTGACCGTGCCCTTGCGGGTGGCAAAGAAGATAAATTTGCCATCCTCTTCCAGGTTGCGGACCGGGAGGATGGTGCGCACGCTCTCCCCCTGTTGCAGGTTGAGCAGGCTGGCCATGGATTTCCCCTTGCCGGCGGCGCCCACATCGGGAATCTCATACACCTTGAGCCAATAGACGCGGCCGGTGTTGGTGAAGCACAGCAGATACGCGTGGGTGGAGTCGACAATGAGCTGGGAGACGAAGTCCTCTTCCCGCGTCTTCATCCCCAGCCGGCCGGTGCCGCCCCGCCGTTGCTGGCGGTAAATAGAAATGGGGGTGCGCTTGAGGTAACCGGAATGAGAAACAGTGACGGCGACCTGTTCATCCGCGATCAGGTCCTCCAACTGCAATTCGGCGGTCTCGTCGAGGATCTGGGTGCGGCGCTCGTCGCCAAACTCTTTGCGCGCAGCTTCCAGCTCTTTGATGATCAGCGCGCGCAGTTTCGGCTCAGAGGCCAGAATGGCTTCATACTCGGCAATACGCTCGCGCACTTCGGTGAGTTCTTTGAAAATCTCGTCCGTCGACAGCTGGGTGAGGCGATAGAGCTGCAGCTCAAGGATCGCGTCGATCTGGCGGTAGCTCAGGCCGGGTTCCCGCTCCGGGCCGGTTACGACGCCCAGGTCGAGTTTGAGCACAATCTCCTTGGACAAGGAAAAGGTGCGCAGGTTTTCGCGTGCCTCGGCGCGCGAGCCGGAGCCACGAATAATACGAATGACCCGGTCGATGTTATCCAGCGCAATTTTGTAGCCTTCGAGAATATGCTCGCGCTCGCGGGCTTTTTTCAACAGGAAAGAGGTCCGGCGGCGAACCACGTCGACCCGGTGGTTGATAAAGTGACGGATCGCGTCATGCAGGGGAAGCTCACGCGGCTGGCCGTTGACCACCGCGAGAAAGATCATGGAAAAGCTCTCCTGCATCTGGGTGTGCTTGTAGAGCTGGTTGAGGACGATCTGCGCCTCTGCGCCGCGCTTGAGACCGATGACGATGCGCATGCCATCACGGTCGCTCTCATCGCGGAAATCGTCTTCGGCAATGTCGGTGATTACTTTTTCGTTGACCAGCTCGGCAATACGCTCGATCAGCTTCGACTTGTTGACCTGGTAGGGAATCTCGGTGACGATGATCGCAGTCCGGCCGCCCTTTAGCTGCTCGATGGCGGCCTTGGCCCGCATCAGGAAGCGCCCGCGGCCGGTTTTGTAGGCCTGGGCGATGCCTCCACGACCGTAGATGAAGCCGCCGGTGGGGAAATCAGGGCCCTGCACATGCTGTAAGACCTCGGCCAGGCCAGCCTGCGGATTCTTGACCAGCTCAATGGTTGCGCTGATCACTTCGTTCAGATTGTGGGGCGGGATATTGGTCGCCATGCCAACCGCAATCCCGTTCGACCCGTTCACGATCAGGTTGGGAACGCGGGTGGGCAGCACCGTGGGTTCCATGGTGCTCTCGTCGTAGTTGGGAACAAAGTCAACGGTGTCCTGGTCGATGTCGGCCAGCATCTGGCCGGCGATGCGGGTCATACGGGCTTCGGTATAACGCATGGCCGCGGGCGGATCGCCGTCGACAGAGCCGAAGTTTCCCTGGCCGTCCACCATCGGATAGCGCATGCTGAAAGGCTGCGCGAGGCGCACCATGGTGTCGTAAATGGCCGAGTCGCCGTGCGGGTGATAGACACCCATAGCCTGACCGACGACCTTGGCGCACTTGGCGTATTTCTTGTTAAATTCCAGACCCATCTCATGCATCGTGTAAAGAATCCTGCGATGCACCGGCTTGAAACCGTCGCGAATGTCGGGCAGCGCGCGACCGATGATGACGGACATGGAGTAGTCGAGATACGACCGCTTCATCTCGTCTTCAATGTTGATGGGGATGAGGCGGGTTCCCGGGCCGTCGGGCGGGTTGCCGTCGCTGCCGTTGGGACCTAGAGGGAGGAGAGGATTCTGATCGTCTGCCATAAGAGGGTAGGCCTTAGGCCGGGATTAGCGAGCGAGAAATCGCCTTGCGGAAAACGTTTTGCGAGTGCGCGCAATCTGCAGCTAAGAACTGTCTTTATGATACGTCTTTCGGAGCCGCCCAGCAAGGTGCGAGGATAAGTCTAAGTCTTTTTCTTTGAATAATTTGTGCGGAGACTCTAAGGCAGCGAGAGAATGCTCAGGACGGCCTCCAAAAGCAATAGGGAAGCGGTCATCGCCAGGAAGATGCGGCGGTATCGCGTCTCTAGAAAATCGGCAAATACGCCGGCGATAAAAGTGAGCAGAAAGGGCAGCGCCCAAAGCGTGGGTTCGCTTGCAATGCCGGGGGTGACGAGGGTGAAGAACAAGGCTGCCAGGAGCAACGGGACGGTGTTGCCGAAGTAGCGCGATCGGCGCGTCGGCAGGTACAGCAGCAACGCGGTGGTAGCGGCCAGAGATACGGCGGAGTTAAGCGGACTAAGCAACCAGTGCCGCGCAGGCTGCAGAGAAAACCAGACGCGCCCCGCGCCACTGCGAACGAAGTAGCTGAATGCGTCCGGGCTGAAGTCGTAGGAAGCGAACACCAGGATCAAGGTTCCGATGCAGGCAGTCATCATGATGGGCACGATGTAAGCGCGACGGCCCACCGCCAGGTAGGCCATGAACCCGAAAGACAAGAGGAGCGCGAGCAGAAAAGCTGCGACATGCGCCGCCGCGGTAAAGGCGAGAGTCAGGGTGAGCAGGATAATGCGCGAGCGCCATTTCCGCAGCGGACCCTGCATGGCATGGGCTACGCCCATAGCGGTATAGAGCGAGGCGAACAGCCCAAAAGCAGCGAGAATCTCGTTGTTGGGGTAGGTGCACGCATGGATGATGGGAGGACAAAAGCAGTACAAAGCAAGCGCGATAAAGCCGCCAGGATTACCGTAGAGACGGCGCGTTACCCACCACAGCGCACCTCCCAGGAAGATTCCCGTGAGCAGGAAACCGCTGTGCAGCAGCAGCAACACGTACCCGAGTTCGTGGCGCATCTCCCAGGTGGAGGTGTCCGCGGTCTGGCCGGCCAGGATGCGCTGCAACGTCAGTGGCAACCCTGCGACCCGGTAGGCCAGCGTGCCATCGGGCAGGTTGCCGCAGCTGGTAAAGTAGCCCGCGAGTGGATTTGGCTCCTCCCACATCTCACGGCCGCAGCGGGCGAAGTCATAGTCCCGCGAGGTGAGCGTTTGGCGATGAAAAGCCCACAGGCACTGGAGCAGCAGCATCAGCAGCAGAAGGGCTGCGAGTTGTTGCGGGCGCTTGAACTGGAAGCCTGAACGCTTGGGCATGTATTGGCGGTTTTTCTAGAGCTTGGGAAATGTGAAATGCGTGTTTGGCAAATACTGCCGGGAATTGGGAAAGCCGAAGATCCGTCCGTAACTGGTGTAGCCGGCTTCGCTACACCAGAACCAAAGCCGCTTCCAGAGGGGGTAATCCGGCGGCCAGGGCGCCTCGTCCATTCGCCATTGGATAGGATAGTAGCGAAAGATGAGGCTGGCCCGGCGCAGATGGGTGGGTGAGCTGACGATGAGTGCCGACGTCCAATCGTGTGCCTGCATGATCTTGTACGCGTAATAAGCGTTCTGAATGGTGTTCTGCGCCTGTCCGTCGGCCAGAACGGCGGATGCGGGGACACCTTGAGATCGGGCAAACTGCAACATCAGCTGCGCCTCGACAAAGCGGTTCTGGACTGCGCCTCCGGTCATGAGCAGACGCGGTGCGACGCCCGCGCGGTATTGCCGGATGCCTTCCAGGACACGCGCTCTGGCGAGGGGGCCGATCGACCCATCTTCCTTGGCAGGATTGCCCAGCACCAGAATCACATCGAATTGGCCCTGCTGGGTGTCGCCCATGGGAATAGAAAAATAGATGATCGCTACGCAGGCGATCAGGGTCGCCAGCACAATTGCGAAACTGCGCAAGTTCCGAAGCCGTCCCTGCATGAACTGATTCTAGCGAGTCTGCGGGGGAGGCTCGTTTCCAGGAGAATGCTAATCTGACCCAATGACTGAGCGGCTGGTCTCTGCTGACCGCGGTGATGATGACAACTCGTTCGAACTGAAGCTGCGGCCGAAGTGGCTGCGGGAGTTCATCGGTCAGGAGAAGGCCAAAGAGCAGCTGGGAATCGCACTCGCCGCCGCCAAGTCTCGCGGCGAAGCACTGGACCACGTACTACTGTTCGGGCCGCCAGGACTGGGGAAAACCACCCTGGCAACCATCATTGCCAACGAGTTGGACGTCGGCTTCCAGCAGACCTCCGGTCCTGCCCTGCAGATCCAGGGAGATTTAACCGCGATACTCACCAACCTGCGGGATCGCCAGGTGCTCTTTCTCGACGAGATTCACCGGCTGCAGCCAGTGCTGGAAGAAAAATTGTACACCGCGCTCGAGGACTACAAGTTGGACATCATCATCGGGCAAGGGCCAGCGGCGCGAACCCATGTCATGGACATCCAGCCCTTCACCTTTATCGCCGCGACCACGCGCCCGGGGCTGCTGTCCTCGCCGTTGCGGTCGCGCTTTGGAATTCTGCTGCGGCTGGAGTTCTACACCGAAGACGAGTTGCGCTACATCGTGGAGCGTTCCGCAGAGGTGTTGAAGGTACCGATCGATCGGGACGGAGCCGCGGAGATCGCGTTGCGCTCCCGAGGCACGCCCCGCATCGCGAACCGGCTGCTGCGCCGTGTGCGGGACTTCGCCCAGGTGCGCGGCACGGGCAACATCGATCGGGAAACGGCGGAAGCTGCCTTAAAGCTGCACGGGGTCGACCCACACGGCTTCGACGACCTTGATCGGCGTCTGCTACTCACCATTATTGAGAAATACGACGGAGGCCCGGTCGGGCTGAATACTCTGGCCGCCAGCCTGGCGGAGGAAGAGGATGCCCTGGAAGAGGTCTACGAACCATTCCTCATCCAGATCGGCTTTCTGGATCGTACCCCTCGCGGGCGGGTGGCGACTCGGCTTGCTTACGAACATTTCGGTCTGCCCCTTCCCCGCCGGCAGACGCCGCTTTTCTGAAGGCGGACAGGTTCAAAATCTGCGGAATGCGCGAGTTTTCCGGTCCTCACCGCGGTAATGCACTGTATCAGGGCACGACTTTAGTCGGGCCGTAAAGGAGTGAAAGAGAATTGGGCTTCAGCCCCTGAGGTACGTCTTTGCATTCTTTCGTCACGAAAGCGATTGATTGCGTCCGAAATATCTCAAAAGCGTACCTCAGGGCCTAAAGAGTCTGCCGGGGAACTAGGATTTTAGGCTTTTGGCTTTTGACCAAAGGGACGAATTGGGAACACTCGTGACTTAGGCGCACAAATCACATTAACAGCAGGTCCCTCCACTACGCTGCGCTCCGGTCGGGATGACAATTTTGTTGCAAAACGAAAGCTATAGCGAGAAATCTTCGATTTCAATATGAATTGTCATCCCGACCGGAGCGCAGCGTAGTGGAGGGACCTGCTGTTCCTAGCTCTCAACCAGACTCTAAAGCCCAGATCTTTGTTTGGGCCTCAACGGCCCGACTAAACCGAAGTTCCAACTAAATTTCGGTCGAAATCCGCTGGTAAGGCGCGTGATTTGTTGGGGTTGGCTGAATTTGCATTCTGCAATATGTTCCCATGTAAATACTAATATTGTGCTTGACTTACAGCGGTATATATGCATAATAGCTCCCATGTACATCGAAACCGTGCCGAACCGCAACTCCCCGCCCGCCATCCTGCTGCGCGAGGGCTGGCGCGAAGGCAAGAAAACCCACAAACGCACCCTGGCCAACCTCTCCCATTGGCCCCAGCAGAAAATCGACACCTTTCGCCGTTTGCTGGACGATCAGCCACTCGTCTCTGCTCAGGATTTGCTGCGCACCCATAAGACTCTGCCTCATGGTCACGTCCAGGCCATTCTGACGGCCATCCGGAAACTCGGCATAGAGACCCTGCTCTCCGCCAAGCGCTGCCCGGAGCGCGATCTGGTCCTGGCCATGATCGTCGAACGCTTGCTCTTCCCCTGTTCCAAATTGGCCACCGCGCGACACTGGCACAACACCACCTTGGCCGAGGAATTGGAACTGGGCCAAGCCAACCAAGAAGACCTCTACAGAGCCCTGGACTGGCTGTTGGAACGGCAGCCACGCATCGAGAAGAAGCTGGCCCAACGCCATCTGTCAGAAGACTGCCTGGTGCTCTATGACGTCAGCAGCAGCTACTATGAAGGCCACAGCTGCCCTCTGGCACGCCATGGTCACAACCGGGATGGCAAGCCAGCATTGCCCATTATCGTTTACGGAGTCATGACCGACGGAGAAGGACGTCCCATCGCCGTCGAGGTGTATCCCGGCAACACCGGCGATCCATCCACGGTGCCCGAGCAGGTGGAGAAGCTGCGCACCCGCTTTCATCTGTCACGGGTGGTGCTGGTGGGCGACCGTGGCATGCTCACCCAGCCGCAGATCGACAAGATGAAGACCTGTGCCGGATTGGGTTGGATCACGGCACTGACCAGCGTGGCCATCCGCGGTTTGCTGGCCCGGGGCGATCTGCAACTGTCACTGTTGGACGAGCAGAACCTGGCCGAGATCCGCTCCCCGGAGTATCCCGGGGAACGGCTGGTGGTGTGTCATAACCCGCTATTGGAGCAACAACGCAGGCGTAAGCGCCAGGAGTTGTTAGCAGCCACGGAGAAGGCGCTGGAGAAGATCCGCCAGCAAGTCCAGCGCCGTAAGCGCAAACCCATGCAGCAGGCCGAGATTGGCTTGAAGGTGGGCAAGGTTCTGGGCCATTACAAAATGGGCAAGCATCTGCTCTGTACCATCGCCGACGGCAGCTTTGCCTGGGAGCGCCGGGAAGAATCCATTCAGCAAGAAGCCAGCTTGGACGGCATCTATGTGATTCGCACCAGCGAAGCGGCGGAACGTCTCTCGGCCGCCGATACCGTGCGCAGCTACAAGAATCTGGCCCAAGTGGAGCGCGCCTTCCGCAGCCTGAAAGGGCTGGACCTGTTGATTCGCCCCATTCACCATCGCACCGAGGATCGCGTGCCGGCTCATATTTTCCTCTGCCTGTTGGCCTACTATGTGGAGTGGCATCTGCGCCGGGTATGGGCGCCATTGCTGTTTCAGGACGAGCAGCTTGCTCAACAGCGCCGGCAACGAGACCCGGTTTTGCCCGCCAAGTGCTCAGAATCGGCGCAGCAAAAAAAGTTCACCCGGCAAACCGCCGAAGGTTTCCCCGTGCATAGCTTCGCCACCCTGTTGACAGAACTGGCCAGCCGCGCCCGCGTCACTTATAGCTTGAAATCCGATGGCTCCAGTCCCACATTTCAACAGCTACCCGAGCCTACCCCGCTGCAGGCCAAAGCCTATGACTTGCTCAATCTGTTGCCAGTAGCTGGAATCTGATTCTTCAACTATCCCACCGCGAATCAGCACAATACTGCCCAAAAGGATTTTGAACTTCGGACTAAAGTCGTGCCCTGATACAGTGCATCACCGCGGTGAGGACCGGAAGACTCGCGCATTCCGCAGATTTTGGATCTATCCACCTTCTCTGTGTGGAAACTCCACCAGAACGGGCTGGCTTGACGGAGCGAATTGGAACGCGGCGGTGTTGTAATCTTGGCCCGTGGCTCCCCTGCTCGAAGTTGACCGTCTCTCTATTTATTTTCGCGACCGCGCAGTGGTCCGCGACCTGACTTTTTCGGTGGGGCAGGGCGAGGTACTTGGGTTGGTCGGCGAGTCAGGATCAGGCAAATCGCTTACTTCCTTGTCTGTCCTGCGCTTGCTGGATGGCGCGGCACGGGTGGAGGGCGCGATCCGCTTCGAGGGCACGGACTTGTTAGCCCTGAAGCCGGAGCAGATGCGCCACTTTCGCGGACGGAAGATCGCCATGATCTTTCAGGAGCCCATGACGGCTCTCAACCCAGTTATGCCGGTGGGGCGGCAGATCGCCGAAGCCATCGAAGCCCATCAACCGAAGCTGGGCCGGACGCAGGTAAGCAACGCCGTAGTGGAGGCGATGGCCGCGGTGGCGATCGCCGAACCGGAGCAACGCTTGCGCGACTATCCCCACCAGTTTTCCGGCGGCCAGCGACAGCGTCTGCTGATCGCCATGGCTCTGGTAAACCGGCCTCTCTTGCTGATCGCCGACGAGCCTACCACTGCGCTCGACGTTACTGTGCAGGCGCAGATTCTACGTCTGCTCAAAGCGCTGCAACAGCGCAACGGTTTGGGCATGCTTTTCATTTCCCATGACTTGGCGGTAGTGGCGCAAATTGCCGACCGGGTGGCGGTGATGCGCCAGGGGATGCTGCTCGAGACCGGAACGCGTGACCAGGTTTTTCTCAGTCCCCGACACCCCTATACCAAGAGCCTGCTGGGGGCGGTGCCAACGCTCACTACCGATCGGAGTCAGCCGCTGGCCACGCTGGCCGCAGCCTCCGACGGAGCGTCCGGAAGCCTGGTCGAGCAGGCTCCCGGACATTGGGTACGCTGCACCCTGCATGTCTGATACTCTGGCTATTTGCGGCTGATTTCCAGGGGCGCCAAGCTCCTGAAACGTGCGCCGTGGCAGGGCACGATGCGCGCCTTACTTATTTCCGACATACACGCAAATATCGACGCCCTCGAGGCGGTGCTGGACGCTGCCCCGGAGCACGATGTGGTGTGGAACCTGGGCGACGTCGTGGGCTACGGGGCGGCGCCGAACGAAGTGATTGAACGGGTGCGTGACTTGGGCACAACCTTTGTCCGAGGCAATCACGACCGTGCCTGCAGCGGACAGCTTTCGCTGGAGGACTTTAACCCGGTGGCCAGCCGCGCAGCGCGATGGACACAGCAGGTACTCACTCCCGAGCACATTGACTGGTTGCACCATATGGTGCGGGGACCCATTACTCCCGATGGCCCCCAGGTAAGCTGCATGCACGGCTCTTACCTCGACGAGGATGAATACCTGCTCTCAGTGCGGGATGCGAGACTGCCTCTCAAGCAGGCAGAAACCCGCATCAACTTCTTTGGCCATACGCATCTGCAGGGCGGCTTCGCTACGGATGGCGAGGAATGGTTCCAGCTGGACCCGGTCTACTCCAGCGACGATGAGCCGGATGTGTCAGAGCTGGTATTGGCTTCCGGGGGCGCGCTATCTGATCAATCCCGGTTCGGTGGGGCAGCCCCGGGACAACGACCGCCGTGCGGCCTACGCGCTTTTCGACGATGAGCGGATGATGGTCGAATTCCGCCGCGTGCCGTATGACTTCCGGCTGGCGCAAATGCGCATCATGCGCGCCGGACTGCCCGACCAATTGGCCATGCGGCTGAGCTTCGGACGTTGAGCGAAGATTCGTGCTTCAGACCCGCAAGAATCTCGATGGGAGTGGACCCTGCCTTGCATCCCGAGCGTAGTCGGGTCGCGTCTCGGCTCATGAATATTTTTCGATCAAGACTGTGCAAGCTAGGCAGATTATTCAGTGGCGTTTTGCGCGCAAGTGAGGATCATGAGGATCTTTGCCGATGTCTTAGGGCGGCCGGCTACGAGTCATCCCAGACTCAAAAAAGTCACAACCTCCGAGCGAACCCGGATTTCCTGCCACGCAGCACAGGACAGGGCCGCGTGTGCGCCTTTCAGTAAGGAAAGGCGCATGAAACTCGCCAGCGCCACCAACTTCAACAGGAAATCCGGGGAAACCGAGGGATCTGCAGTTCTGCGGACCATTCCTGGAAATGTTTCTCGCCGCTACGCCTCGTCTTCTTCGGCCTTGACGGTGACCTTGATGTGCGCCGTCACTTCACGATGCAGCTTGACCGGCACGTGGAACTCACCCAACTGCCGCAGCGGCTCTTCCAGCTGCAGCTTGCGGCGGTCGATGTTGAAACCCTTCTGCTCGAGCTGCTGCGCGATCTCGGCCGAGGTGACGGAGCCAAAGAGATGATCGTTCTCGCCCACCTTGCGCTCGAAAACCAGCTCGACCTGGTTGAGCTGCTTGACCAGTAATTCGGCCTCAGATTTTTCCCGGGCAGACTGGCGCACAGCGGCCTGCTTCATCTGCTCGATCACCACTTTATTGGCGGCCGTCGCTTCCATGGCGAGCTTCTTGGGCAGCAGAAAATTCCGGCCGTAACCGTCGGCCACCTTCACCACATCGCCACGATGGCCGAGCTTGTTGACATCTTCTTTCAGAATGACTTCCATGACCAGATCTCCTAGTAGCGGGCTGCAAAGGGCAGCAACGCGATGTTCCGAGCCTGCTTGATGGCACGCGCCAGCCCGCGCTGATGAGTGGTGCAGACGCCGGTCAGACGGCGAGGCACAATCTTGCCCCGCTCGGCGACAAACTGCTGCAACAGGCGCACATCGCGATAGTGGATGGCATCGATCTTCTCGACACAGAATTTGCAAACCTTCTTGCGGCGAAAGAACTTGCGTCCGCCGCCGCCAGGGCCGCTGGGACGGCCGCCGGGCGGCCGTCCACCAGGACCTGAAGAGGACGGGCCGGAGCCCTCGGACCGGGAGCTGCTTGGTGCGCTGGGCGTGCTGGTTTCGTCAGCCATAATTTTCCTATTCCTTCTCGTAAAAATATTCTTAGGCGCTGGCCGCTTCTGCCGCCGGCGCCGGCGCAGGCTCAGCCGCTAGCCGTAGGCGCTGCCGCCGGCTGGGCACTGAGCTTCTTGCGGGTGGCGCGGATGGCTTTGATCTTGGCCACTCGCTTCTCTTCTTCGTCCATGCGGACGGAGATGAACTTGATCACCGGCTCAGAGACGCGCAGCCGGCGCTCGATCTCACCCACCAGGGAGCCATCGGCGTTGATGGTCAGCAGCACATAGTTGCCATCGTTGAACTTCTTGACCGTATAGGCAAGCTTGCGGCGGCCGAGCTTCTCCAGCGACTTGATGCTGCCGCCACCGTGGGTGATGTTCGCCTCGAAACCGGCGATCAGCTTGTCGAGATCCTCGTCCAGAATGTCAGGACGAACAATAAACATGATTTCGTACGTGCGTTGCATAGCTAGTTCTCCAATTCATTTCTCTTCGTCGCCTGGTTCGCGGCGATTGAACTCGTTCATTGCCGGGCCGGCTCCCTTGCGCCAGCACCATCTCCACCGCCCGCGCAGTGCGATCCAGAACCTCATCGAGGATCGCCAGCTGCGCCTTGCTCATGGGCGTGAGCACATAATCCTTGCGCCCGCGCCGCGCGCTTTCGGCCTCCTCATCGCCCGGGGGAGCAACCCCGATCCGAATCCGCAGCCACTCTTCGCTGCCCAACGCGCCGGAGATGGACTTAACTCCGTTATGCCCGCCGGAGCTGCCCCGCTCACGAATGCGCAGCGTGCCCAGGCTAAGCGCAATCTCGTCGTAAATCACGATCAGGTCGCGCGCCGGGTCGGCATCGAACTCCTTCAGCAACGCCCAGAACCGAGATGCCGCTCAGGTTCATGTAGGTCTCCGGCTTGGCCAAGACCACTTCTCTGCCGGCAATCCGCGTAGTGGCCGTCAGTGCGCGACAACGGCGATTGGCCACCGTCAAGCCACCCTGCTCCGCCAGTCGATCAATGGCCAGAAAACCCGCATTGTGGGGCGTGAACTGGTACTCGATGCCCGGATTCCCCAAGCCAACGATCAGCGCAGGACCCTTGCTCTCGCCGTCCAAGCTCAGCGCCTGGCTACTTCTTTCCACCCTTATCCGCAGGCGTGTCCGGAGTCTCGACCTTACCCTTCTTGGCAACTTCCGGTTCCGCAGGAGCTGCCGCGACAACCGCATCCACAGTCGGCGCAACCTCTTCCTTGATCGCCACCACGTGGGCCACGGTAGCGTTCTCATCGGTAATGAACTTAAGCTTGCCCGCACGCGGAAGATCGGCCACGCGAATCGAGGCGTTCAATGCCAGGCCGCTGACATTCAAGTCAATGTGACTGGGAATGTCGCCCGGCAAGCACTCGATCTCAACCTCGCGCAACACCTGGTCCAGAATGCCGCCCTGCATCTTGACGCCGACCGGAATTCCTTCCAGCAATACCGGCACCTTGACTCGCATTGCCTTGTCCATGGCAATGCGCTTGAGGTCGATGTGCATGAGCTTGCCCTTGATGGGCTCGTACTGCCAATCGACAATCATGGCTTTGGTTTTTCCGGTGCCGATCTCCAGATCGAAGATCGTGTTGTGGCCCGACTCAGAATGCAGAATGCGGGTAATCTGCTTGGGGTCGAGCTCCACCGCAATCGACGGCTCCTGCGCGCCGTAAAGAACGCCGGGAATCATGCCGGCGACGCGCACCCGGCGTGCCGCATTCTTGTTGAACTTGCCCTCGCGGGTCTTTGCTGCCACTACTTCCTGCTCAGCCATCACGATCTCCTAACTCCATCTCGCGCCGCTCGCCTTAACTAAACAAGGAACTGACGCTGGTCTCCATGTGAATACTCTCGATCGTGGCTCCCAAGAGCCCGGCGACCGAGAGCACCTTAATCTTTCCCAGCCGCTCCAGCTTCTGCGCCTCTTCGCGCAGCGGGATCGAGTCGGTCACAATCACTTCTTCCAACCGCGAGCTGCCTATGCGCTCGATGGCCGGCCCTGACAGCACCGCATGCGAAGCCGCCGCGTATACTTTGACGGCTCCCGCATCCAGCAGCGCCTGCGCCGTCTTGACCAGCGTGCCCGCGGTGTCGATGATGTCGTCGATGATCAGGCAGGTTCTCCCCTCCACATCGCCGATCACATTCATCACTTCGGTCACATTCAGGTCCGTTCGGCGCTTATCGACGATGGCCAACGGAGCCTGCATCTTGGTCGCGAAAAACCGCGCCCGTTCCACACCGCCCGCATCCGGCGAAACCACCGTAAGATCGGGCAGGTTCAGCTCCCGGAAGTAGCTCACCATCACCGGGCTGGCGAACATATGATCCACCGGGATGTTAAAGAACCCCTGGATCTGCGCCGCATGCAGGTCCATGAACAGCGCCCGGTTAGCTCCCGCAGTCGTCAACAGATCCGCCACCAGTTTGGAGGAGATGGCAACCCGCGGACGATCTTTGCGGTCTTGCCGGGCATAACCGTAATAAGGCACCACCACGGTGATTCGCCCGGCCGACGCGCGCTTCAGCGCGTCAATCATGATCAGCAGCTCGACCAGGTGCTGATCCACTGGGAAACAAGTCGGCTGCACGATAAAAACATCCACACCCCGGACGTTCTCGAGCAACTGAAAGTAAATCTCTCCGTCGGCAAAGCGCTGCAGCTTGCTCTCTCCCAGCTGCACGCCGACATGGGCACAAATACCTTCAGCCAGTTTGCGGTTGGCCGAACCGGCAAAGATTTTGAACCGCTTATCCTCGCTTAAACGACCCGGGCGCTTGCGCTCCGGCTTGACCTTGCCTGCCGCTAGCTCCTGGGTTGCGTTCCCGGCCTCTTGTTGCAAGGCGGGAACCGTCATCACGCTGGATTCTCCCTTCACACGAACCTCCCAAGCTGGTTTGCATTGGTTGTTCCGCCTGATTGTCGAGCCGCGGAAAGTGTCTCTCCGCGACAGTAACCCCATGGAAAGCTGGCTGGGCGACTAGGAGTCGAACCTAGACAAAGTGCTCCAAAGGCACTTGACCTACCATTAGTCGATCGCCCAACTGGGTGCGGCCTGAAGCGACAGCGCCTATTGCGCGTCTGCCATCCTCATAGTGCGCCAGTAATCGCTGCGAGGCAATGTCCTGGTGACCAAGCCAGTTACACCATGCCGCTCCAGCCGTTCGAGAGCTGCCTGGGCCGCTTCCGGGGTTGGGTAAAGCCCAAAAAGGGCTGATCCGGAACCGGAAAGGCCTGCATAAACGGCCGCGTCCCCCGTACTGGAGCCGCCCGCAAGAATGCGCTTGATTTCACCGAGAAAGGGATACAGAGGAAAGACGACCCGTTCAAAGTCGTTTTCAATCCCGGTTCGGACAAGCGCGAGAAGCGGATCCTCGGCCCGGTCTTCTCTCGGGCTAACTACTTCGGAGAAGACACCGGAGGAGTGCGGTTCGCCAAATGCAGCAGCGATCGACCGACTCAACACCTTGATTGTAGCTGACGGGCCCATGCCGGTCAACGCGGATGCGGCCTGCAGGTTATCCCAATCCCGGTAGGCTTGCGGGGTAGAAACCCCAGCCGCGGGCAGTGCAATGACGCACGGCGTGGACGGAATATCGGGTAGAGGAAAGACGTCCTCCCCTCGCCCCAGCCCAACGACTGCGCCGCCTAACAGGAACAGCGGGACATCGGAGCCGATCTCGGCCGCGACACGCAGGCGCTCCGGAGGCGAAAGGCGGCGGTCGAGCTCCTGCTCCAGCCCGATGAGCGCAGCGACGGCATTCGCTGAGCCCGCGCCGAGCCCGCCTTGCACCGGCAATTGCTTGTCGATGTGGATGAGCACCTCCGCCTGGATACCGAGCAATTCCAGGCAGCGCTCCACCATCCGCCACGCGGTATTGCCGGCATCGGTAGGCACACGCGGATGATTGCTGCTGAGCGTGATCCGGGTCGCCGCGGCCATCCGTGCCTGCACTGTCACCCCTTCGTGGAGAGCCAGGGTCTGGTACACGGTTGTGAGTTGGTGAAACCCGTCCGGACGCAGGGGGCCGATAGCCAGGCCTAAATTGATCTTGGTATGCGATCGAACGCGGGTGGGCATCCATGTGATTTTAGTCTTCGGCGTAATGCGAACCGTCCTCTAACGCAGTTTCGCAATTACGTGGCCTCAAGAAGATCGCGAAGAGTGGTTTTCCTTGGGAGAAAACCACGAAAAGTCCTGTCGCTCTGGTCTACACCAATTGCGAAACTGCTGTATCGTGCGACCGCTTGGTGGCGCGCGGTGAGAAGATAGAACGCGGTGAGAAGATAGAAAAGGAAAACGGAGCCGGGCAGGTCCGTGGAAACGGTACGATGCTGAGAACCATTTCGACCCATGTATTTCTGCGCCAGCGGCTGCACCCGGGGTTGCTGGAAACTCTGGCCAAAGGAGGCGCGCAGGGCATCGAGATCTTTGCCGCCCGCCAGCATTTCGACTACACCAGCAAGCCTCATGTGAAAGAGATCGCGCTGTGGTTCGCAGCCAACCCGGTGGAACCCTTCTCCATGCACATGCCGCTGTTTGGAGACGCGGAGATGGGACGCAGCGGTGCTCCGGGAGTCAACGTAGTGCACCCGGAGAAGTCACGGCGGATCGACGCCATGGACGAGGTGAAGCGAGCGCTCGAGACTGCGGAAGAGATGCCGCTCCGCTACCTGATTCTGCACCTGGGCGAGCGCGAAGACCGCTGGAGCCCGCGAACCCTTGAACATGCCATGACAGCCATCGAACACTTGCAGGCCTTTTCCCGGCCGTTGGGGGTCAAGCTTCTGCTGGAGAATATCCAGAATGAAGTGACCGAGTCGCTCAACCTGATGGAGATTGTGCGCATTGGCCATTTCAAAGACGTGGGAGTATGCCTGGATACGGGACATGCACACATCGGCGGTGGCATCCTCGCGGCCATTGCAGAATTGAAGCCGCTCATCCGCTCCGCCCATATCCACGACAACCACGGACAGAAGGACGAGCACCTTTGGCCCGGAGATGGGACCATTGCCTGGGCGGAGACGATGAAAGATTTACTCAGCGCGCCACAACTGGCCGGCGCCGTGCTCGAGATCCACTACCTGCCTGAGGATTCACCGGAGCACCTCGCCAACCGAGCTGCCGAGACCTTCAAAATGCTGGAGCTGTAGTCGGGAAATGTCAGAAGAGCATAAGGACGAACAATTATCGGTGGCCGCTCCACTGGCTACCATCGCGGTTTTGAACCAGCATGAGGGAAAACAGGTAACGCTGCGGGGGTGGCTCTACAACCTGCGCGAGAGCGGAAAGCTGCTCTTCCCAATCTTCCGCGACGGCACGGGCACAGTGCAGGGCATCGTGCCTAAGGCGGCCGTGTCGCCGGAGGTTTTTGAGCGAGTACGAGGCCTGACCCAGGAGTCGAGCGTAATCGTTACCGGCAGGGTAAGAGCCGATAAGCGCGCCCCTGGCGGCTATGAGCTCGATGTCGACGACGTGGAAGTGTTGCAACGGGTGAACGAGGAGGAGCCGTTTCCCATTACGCTCAAGGAGCACGGCGTCGAATTTTTGATGGAGCACCGGCACCTCTGGATTCGAACCCCGCGGCAGTCGGCAATCCTGCGCATCCGCGCTGAGATCATCAAGGCTGCGCGCGATTTTCTCGACGATAACGGCTTCACCTTGACGGACCCGCCGATTCTCACCCCCGCTGCCTGCGAAGGAACCAGCACTTTGTTTCCTGTGGAGTACTTTGGAGACGAAGCGTATCTCTCCCAGAGCGGCCAGCTCTATATCGAAAGCACGGCGATGGCGCTGGGCAAGGTTTATTCCTTCGGTCCCACTTTCCGGGCGGAGAAGTCGAAGACCCGGCGACATCTAACCGAGTTCTGGATGGTGGAGCCGGAGATGGCCTTTGCCACGCTGGACGATCTGATGGTGCTGGCGGAGCAGTTTCTCAGTTTCCTGGTGCAGCGAGTGCTCAGCCGACGGGCCCTGGACCTGAAGGTGCTGGGGCGCGATGTCGCGAAGCTTGAAGCAGTGCAGCCCCCCTTTCCGCGGATCAGCTACGACCAGGCCGTCAGCATGCTGGACGAGGCTTTTTCTCGCGGCCTGATCGAGCAGAAATTTACCTATGGCAACGACTTTGGATCACCCGACGAGACCTATCTCTCCTCGCAGTTCGATCGCCCGGTGATGGTGCACCGCTATCCAGCGGCGGTCAAGGCGTTCTACATGGAGCCCGACCCGGAGAACGCCAGCCTGGCGCTGTGTGTGGACGTGTTGGCGCCGGAGGGCTATGGCGAAATAATCGGCGGTTCGCAGCGTGTCTCATCCTACGAGTTGCTGAAAAAGCGGATTGAGGAGCACCAGTTGCCGCTCGACGCCTTTTCCTGGTATCTGGATCTACGCCGCTATGGATCGGTTCCCCACGCAGGCTTTGGCATGGGAATCGAGCGTGTGGTGGCTTGGGTGTGCAGCCTGGAGCACGTGCGAGAGACGATCCCTTTTGCCCGGACGCTCAATCGCATCTACCCCTAACGAATATTCTCCAGAGAGCCTTCTACGAATAGAGCAACATGGCGCAAGACCGAAATCCGGGGATGATCGATGTGCGAGGGGCTGGTCGACCCCTACACGGTGGGGTACAGGCCCTGCCGCCGCGCCAGATCCGCATTCTGGGTGTACCCCTGGATCTGGGGCAGTCGCGCCGCGGGGTGGATATGGGCCCTTCCGCGGTCAGGGTAGCTGGCCTCGAAGCCAGGCTCGAGTCCCTGGGTCATTTGGTAGGCGATGGCGGGAATGTGCCGGTGGCGATCGCTGAAACCCGAAATGCCGGCGAGCCGAACGCAAAATACCTCAAGGAGATCAGGGAAACCTGCGAAGGGGTCGCCGAAATCGTGCTGCGAACGCTCGAGGAAGGCATCACGCCTCTGGTTCTGGGCGGCGATCATTCGGTTGCAGTGGGCTCGGTCTCAGGGGTAGCCGAATTCTACCGGCGCCGCAACCAGAAGGTTGGATTGCTGTGGCTCGACGCTCACTCAGACATCAACACCCCTGAGACCTCTCCCAGCGGCAACGTGCACGGCATGCCATTGGCCGCCCTGCTTGGCCTGGGACCGGAAACTTTGTCGGATATCTTCGATTGGCGACCGAAAATTGCGCCGGAAAACGCTGTGCTGATTGGCGTACGCGACATCGACGCCACGGAAAAGGAAAACATCCGGCGCGCCGGAATCTCTGAGGTGTACACCATGCGCGACATCGACGAGCGCGGCATGCGCACGGTGATGGAAGAAGCCTTGCGCGCGGCCGGCCGGGGCACCGTGGGGTATCACGTCTCGCTGGACATGGACTGGATCGACCCGGAAGATGCGCCTGGGGTGGGAACGCCGGTGCGCGGCGGGGCCACCTATCGCGAGGCGCACCTGGCCATGGAGATCCTGGCCGATCATGGGCGATTGTTGAGCTTTGAAATTGTCGAGGTAAACCCGGTGATTGACGAGCACAACCGAACCGCCCAGCTGGCAGTGGAGTTGATCTGCTCCGCCTTTGGAAAAAAGATTCTCTGATCCTTTCCGTCCGACCGCCTGCCCGAGAGACGCCATAAATCGCCCCTGATCAGAGGTGAGCTACAACCTAGCTGTAGGGGAAAGCGTCTACGTAGCCATGGAAATCGAGTTGCGCAGATTGATAGGTCGCCGGGTGATTGTGATGGGCCCAAGCTTCGTCGACACTGAGAAGCCGGAGAGCGTGAAGCTATTGGCTGTGGAAGAAGCTGGTATCTGGATCGAGAGCCAGCAAGCGGTAGACAAATTCCTTGGCGATTTAAGCGTAAAGCCCTCGTCGCCAGGTCTGGCAATCTTCCTTCCGTATGGACAGATTGTGACCATTCTGGCGGGCTTTGAACCCCAGTAGGAAGCCGGCCGGGCTACGGCCTTCGGGAACCTGGTCGGGGTTTGTTCGCGCCATGTTTTGCGCTTGTTTGATGGCCGACGTCAGGACTATGGAGTTTTTCTGGCTGTGTTATCTCATCTCCTTTAGCCGGAGGCCCCTAATTCTAGCGGACCTAGTGTGCTGCATCACAGAGATGGAAGTTATCTAGCGTCGAAAAACATTTCCAGGAAAGGTCCGCTGAACTGCAGATCCCTCGGCTGCGAAAAGACACGCCGAAATCGCCATGGATGCAAGGCCCGGACCCGGATTTCCTGCCACCCTGCACTGGAGAGAACCGCGTGTGCGCCTTTCCATGAAGAAAAGCGCATGAAGCTCACCGAAGCCACCAAGTTCCACAGGAAATCCGGGGGAGGGCCGACCGCCAAACGTCAGCCCAGCCCGGAAGGGCTGGGAAATCGATACCGAAGATGATCCGAGCGCCGTAGGCGCGGCACTAAACCCATCGTCCGCTCTCCCTTTGTCATCCCGAGCGCAGCCGAGGGATCTGCAGTTCAGCGGACCTTTCCTGAATGAGTGGAGTGTGATCCAACCGGTTACACGACTCTATCAGTGAGGCACTACCCTAGGATTTTCCAGCAAATAGGCCGGATTGAGCAACCCCGTTGGGGGATAGATTTCCTGGTGGGTCCAACGGAAGCCGAGCTTCTTGAGCAGGCGCTCCGACGGCACATTCGCTGGATGATGTCCCGCGAACAGGCTCTTCACCGCGAGAGTATCAAAGGCATACGCGATCACTGCGCGTGCCGCCTCTTCGGCTAAACCCTGGCCCCAGCACTTTGGCCGAAAATGAAATCCCAGCTCAGGAACACGCTTGTCGTGCCCATAAGGCCGCAATCCCGCACATCCTGCGAGATCGTTATCCTGCAGCAGGAATACAGGCCAGTATTGAATCCCGCGAGTGATCATGGATTCGATTTCGCGAGTAAGCCGCGCTCTGACATCCTCCGCCGTGAAAGGGCCGCCGATAAATTCAGCTACCTTTGGGTCACCCCAAAGAGTCGTGGCCATCGCCAGGTCACTCTCGTTCCAGTGGCTGAATCCCAGGCGATCGGTAGTTAGAAAATAATCGCGAGACACAAGCATCTCCTCAGAACACGCTTCGGGTGCTTTCGGCGATTTGTTTGAAACGCTCGACGATGGGGCGCGTTTCTCCAGCGAGCCAGGCCAGCTCAATCTTGCTGACCGTCTTTGCGCCGCGAAGCGGGAGGCAAACAACCTCGGCAGAGGCAATGCGGCGGACACATGCAGGGGCGATGGAAACCCCAAAACCAGCGCTGATCAGGCGCAGGATGGTGAGCCAATGAGACGCCTCCTGAACAATTTGTGGGCGGAAGCCGTGCTCCTCGCACAGAGCCAGCGGCTTCTCATAGGCCCGGGCGCCTGCGCTTCGAGGATAGTAGACGAAAGGCTCATCACGCAGCACGCCAATCGAAACGCTCTTCTGTTTGGCGCAAGGGTGGCTTGCCGGCAGCACGGCGACAAACGGTTCGGAGAGGATGGTGGTGACGTGCATACCTTCCATCGGGTCTCCGTCGCGCAGAATGCCGGCGTCGAGTGTCCCATTCTCCAGGCCTTCGCTGACCATCGCAGTGAAAGACTCGTGCAAATGCAGGCGCACGCGCGGATAAGCCTCACGGTAGGAACGGAAGATCCCGGGCAATGTCGTCAACATGGCTGACCCGATGAAGCCGATATGAAGAGAGCCAACATCGCCATGCCCGATGCTGCGTGTCTCGTCAATGTCCCGCTGCACATTGCGCAAGGTGCGGCGTGCGCGCTGCAGTAAGGCCTCGCCGGCAGAAGTAAGACTGACGGAGCGGGAAGTGCGGGTAAAAAGTGCGTATCCCAGCAGCTCCTCGAGTTTGCGGATTTGTTGCGAGAGCGGCGGTTGGGCTAGATGGAGGCGCTCCGCGGCCCGGCCAAAGTGCAGCTCTTCCGCAACCGCGACAAAGTAACGCAGGTGCCGCAATTCGATATCCCGATCCATACACATTACATCTTAATGCGGTGTAACAAGATATTGGACGTAATCGATGGACAGAGGGAGACTGCTGGTAGGGGACGATGAGATGCGCAACGACGAGATGCAGATGACAAGCAGCGAGCATGCAGTCAATCTTCCGCAGGTTCAGATTCGATCACTCCAGGCTGGGGAAGACGCAAGCGCCTTCAGGAGCTTGAACGAAGAGTGGATCACCCGCTATTTCACGCTGGAGAAGATGGACCGCGAAGTGCTGGGCGACCCGGAGAACAAAATCCTTCGCAAGGGCGGCCACATCTTCATGGCGTATCTCGGCCAACAGGCGATTGGCTGTGTCGCTTTGATTCCCATGGGCGACGGCGTGTACGAGCTATCGAAGATGGCGGTCGCCCCCGAAGTGCGTGGCCTGGGGATCGGCCGCAGTCTGCTGGAGCATGCAGTGAAGCAGGCGAAGCACATCGGGGCCAGGTCTTTGTTCCTGGCTAGTAACGCCAGGCTGCAAAACGCTGTCCACCTTTATGAGTCGATCGGCTTTCGACATCTGCCGCCGGAGCGCCGGCCCACATCGCTCTATACACGCGCGAATGTTTTCATGGAGATGCCACTCTGACACAGATCAATAACCGCAGGTCCCTCCACTACGCTGCGCTCCGGTCGGGATGACAATTCATTTTGAAGTCGATGATCTCTCGCGATAGCTCTCATTTTCCAACAAATTTGTCATCCCGACCGGAGCGTGCGCGGATTTCCTGCCACGCTGCGCTAGAGAGGACCGCGAATGCGCCTCTCCGTAAAGAGAGGCGCATGAAGTTCGCCGAAGCCACCAAAACCCACAGGAAATCCGGGGGAGCGTAGTGGAGGGACCTGCGGTTAATAAATCCATCTCTGCAAGAGCTGCCAGATCGAGGACAATAGAAATGACCTATGCGAAAACCTCTGCTCGCGCTGGCCGTTTCAGCCTTCGGCATCGGCACCTCGGAATTCATCATCATGGGGCTGCTGCCGGATCTCGCTCACAGTTTCCGGGTCAGCATCCCAAAGACCGGGATCCTGGTATCAGGCTATGCGCTCAGCGTCACGCTTGGGTCGCCGCTCGTGGCCCTCGCCGTGTCGCACATGGACCGTAAACGCGCGCTCCTGATTTTGATGGGGATGTTTGTCGCCGGCAATGCGCTATGCGCGTTGGCCCCAACTTTTCTGCTGCTTCTGCTGGCCCGCATTCTTACCGCGCTTTGCCACGGAGCATTTTTCGGCATCGGCAGCATCGTGGCGGCGCACTTGGTTCCACGCTCGGAGCGTGCCCAAGCGATTGCGCTCATGTTTACCGGGCTCACGCTTGCCAATGTACTTGGAGTTCCTGCCGGCACCGCGTTGGGCCAGGCGTTCGGATGGCGCTTCGCTTTCTGGGCGTTGGTCCCCATTGGCCTGATTGCAGGTCTTGGTTTACTTCGCCTGGTGCCTGCGCAGCCGGCAGAGAAGATACACCTCAAGCATGAGTTCCACGCTGTGCTGCGCCCGCAGGTACAGCTGGTGCTTGCGCTCAGCACACTCTTCTCTGTTTCGTTGTTCTGTGTCTTTACCTACATCGCTCCGATTCTCGAGCAGGTGACGCGCCTCTCCCCGGGGGCAGTGACCAGGGTACTTGTGGTCTTTGGCGTGGGCATCACGCTGGGGAACCTGCTTGGCGCCAGGCTTGCGGACTGGAAGCAGATGCCAGTAATCCTCGGGGGGATCCTGCTGGTAATTCTGATCCTGTTGGCCATGCCGTTGCTCGAGCTCACGGTGGCGCCGGCGGTAATGATGGTTTTCGTTTGGGGTTTTGTGCACTTCGCAGCAGGGTCTCCTCTGCAGGCGCGGATCGTGGAGCAGGCAAGAGGCGCTCCGAATCTGGCATCGACGCTAAACCAAGGTGCTTTCAATCTCGGCAACGCGCTCGGAGCAAGCCTTGGCGGCATTATGCTAACCGCCGGCATCGGCTATCGCTACCTCTCCCTGGGCAGCGCAGCCGTCGCCGGCGTTGCGCTGCTGGTTGCCCTGATCGCGCTGCGGGTGGAGCGACGCGAGAATGCCGCGGCGAAGAACCAGATGGTGTCGGCTTGAGAGTGGCTGGCGTTCATTGGCCTCGGGCTGCAGGCTTTGGAGCTAACAGATAGAGGCACCCTTCTCGCTGGAACCTTGAACGCGGTTGTAGCGGATCGCCCCTTCGGGGCTGGCCTTCCGCCCGGGTTGAGCACTGCACCAGAAGCGACAACTTACGTTCCCCGCAAGGACCCATAGAATCAAGATCGGCATGAAGAAGAAACTCCGGGTTGGCGTAATCTTTGGCGGCCGTAGCGGCGAGCACGAAGTCTCCCTGCTCTCGGCCGCATCCGTCCTCAAGGCAATTGATCCAGCACGCTATGAGGTGGTGCCCATCGGCATTACCAAGCAGGGACTCTGGGTGGTTGCGAGTGACGCGGAGCGGCTGCTGGCAGGAGACTTTCCCGATGCCGGCCCCAGCGCGCTGCGTGCGGGAGATCCCCAGCACACCGCGCCGGCCGCAGTACTGGCCAAGGGGAAAGGCGTGATCGTACCGCCGATGCCCGCTGCAGGGCCCCGGCGGCTCCCTGGTGCCCTTCGAGAGCCCAGCATCGTCGATCTCACCCGCCCACGAGGTGCTGCAATTCGACGTCGTCTTTCCCGTGCTGCACGGGACGTTTGGCGAAGATGGAACCATGCAGGGGCTCTTCGAGCTCGCCGGGCTGGCCTACGTCGGCTCCGGAGTGCTGGGCTCGGCAGCCGGCATGGACAAAGAAGTCATGAAGCGGCTCTTCCTCGCCGCCGGGCTGCCCATCACCAAACACGTTACCTTCCTGCGCCGGGAGTGGGAACAAAGCCGCAGAAAGACGATCGCCAGGCTCGAGGCCGCGCTCAAGTATCCCCTCTTTGTTAAGCCCGCGAACCTTGGCTCGTCAGTAGGTATCAGCAAGGCTCATGACCGCAAGGAGCTTGGCCCGGCCATCGACCAGGCGGCGGGCTTCGACCGCAAGATCGTGGTGGAGCAGGCCGTCGGCGGCCGCGGCAGCCGGAGCAAAATGGGCAAGGCCCGCGAGCTGGAGGTCGCGGTGCTGGGCAACGATGAGCCGCTAGCCTCAGTCGTGGGCGAGATTGTCCCAGGCAAAGAGTTCTACGACTATGAGGCCAAATACCTCTCAGCGAAGGCTCGCAGGCCATCATTCCCGCCAAGCTGACGAAGAAACAAAGCAGGCAGGTGCGGGCAATGGCGCTCGGCGCCTTTCGCGCCTGCGACTGCGCCGGGCTGGCGCGCGTGGACTTTCTTCTTGAGGCGGGCGACTCCGGGCGGCTCTATCTGAACGAGATCAACACCATGCCCGGCTTTACTTCGATCAGCATGTATCCCAAGCTGTGGGAGGCCTCGGGCATGAAATATCGCGATCTGATTTCGAGGTTGATCGAGCTGGCGCTGGAACGCAAAGCGGAACAGGAGCAAATCTCGTACTCGCGGTGATATCGTCAGGAGCGGTAAACTTCCTGCAAGCGAGGAGCGCCCATGACTCTGCTCGATGCACCCACCGTATGATCCTGCCAAGGCGCGCATGCGCAAGAATCTTCTGATTGCAGGCCTGGTGACATGCGTGGTGCTCGCTGGCTTTCTCTGGTACTTCTGGGACTGGCCGCAGGAGCATCGCGTCAACCAATTTTTCGCTGCGATTGAAGCCAGGGATCTGCCGAAGGCCTTCGGCATCTGGAACCATGATCCGGATTGGCAGCAGCATCCGCAGCAGTATGCGTCCTACCCCTACGGCCGCTTCGAAACCGATTGGGGCCACTCCAGCGACTGGGGCGACATAAAGACGCATAAGATTACGATGTCCAAGACGGTAGGCTCCGGAGTGGTGGTCGGGGTGGAAGTCAACGGACAAAAGACGCCGGTCTTCCTCTGGGTGCAGCGCAGCAACAAGACGCTTGGCTTCTCCCCAGTGCAGCTTGCGACAGACTAATCAGGAGCCGCTCAGAACCGTTACCAGCTTTTCGACGCCTGCGGAATCTTCTACCTGCGCGCATTTCTGGCTGCGGTCAATCTGGCGCAACAGGCCGCTGAGGACCTTGCCCGGACCGACCTCAACAAAGGTGGTTGCGCCTTGGGCGATGAGCAACTGCATCGACTCCGTCCAACGAACCGCGCCGGTGACCTGGCGGACCAGAGCGTCCCGCAGCTCTGCAGCCTCAGTGACCAGCCTGGCATCCACATTCACCACGACGGGAATGTTTGCCGAGGAGAAGGCGATTCGCTCCAGTACCGGAGCGAGGGCATCCTGAGCCGGCTGCATAAGGCTGCAATGAAAGGGCGCAGAGACCTGCAGCATCAACGGCCCGCTTGGCGCCACGTTGCCTAGCCAGTTCGACGGCCCGCTCCACTGCCACGGTCGCACCCGAGATGACCGTTTGTTCAGGAGTGTTCAGGTTGGCTGGCTCGACCGGCGCACCCACTTCCCGCGATGCTTCCTGACAAACGGCGGACACCGCCTCCGCCTGCATGCCAAGAATAGCCGCCATGGCGCCCTCGCCTGCGGGGACGGCTTGCTGCATCAACTGACCCCGGCGGCGCACGGTGCGAACTCGCGGCGGCAAAGTCGATGGCTCCGGCGGCGACGTTGGCGGAATACTCCCCCAGCGAATGCCCGGCGAAGTAGTCCGCGGTTGTGCCGGCCGCAGCCAGGACACGCTGCGCCGCGACAGATACGGTAAAGATCGCCGGCTGGGTGAACTCGGTCAGGCGAAGCTGCTCTTCAGGCCCGTTAAAGCAGAGATCCGCCAGGTCAAAGCCCAGGGCATCATTGGCTTCCTCAAAGGTCTGCCGCGCGAGAGGAAAGGCGGAGGCCAGGTCGCGTCCCATGCCGACGCTTTGCGAACCTTGACCGGGGAATAGAAAAGCAGTCTTGCTCATTTTTATTAGTGGAGCGGCTGGACAGGTACGCTGATCCCTGGCTCGGGCGCCGCATCATCGGCCGGACGCCGGCAGGCAAACTCCTGCTCCAGCTGCTGGTTGATACCCGCCTGCGCGAACTCAGCGGTCACGCGAATGCCGTTATAGATGGCGCGGTCATTGGAAGAGCCATGGTTCACGATGCAAACCCCGCGAATTCCAAGCAGCGGCGCGCCGCCGTATTCGGAGTAGTCCAGGCGCTTCTTAAAGTCGTTAAACGCCTTGCGTGAAAGCAACGCGCCTACTTGCGCGGTGACGGTCGAGTTCAGCGACTGGCGAAGCAGGTCGCGCACCAGGCGGGCCAACCCCTCTGACGTCTTGAGCGCGACATTGCCGACAAAACCGTCGCAGACCACAACGTCGGCATTGCCGTTGTAGATGTCGCGACCTTCTACGTTGCCGATGAAGTTAAGCGAGAGCTGCTTGAGCAGGGGGAAAGCCTCGCGGGTAAGATCGTTGCCCTTGCCCTCTTCTTCGCCGATCGAGAGCAGGCCAACACGGGGACGGGGGATCTTGAGCACGCTGCGCGCGTACATTTCACCCATCACGGCGAATTGCTCGAGGTTGTGCGGCTTGCAATCGACATTGGCGCCCACATCGAGCAACACGCAGGGTGATCCGCTGGAGGTAGGCAGCATCTTGGCCAGCGAAGGACGATCCACTCCAGGCAACGCCCCCAGCACCATCTTGGCCAAGGCCATGGCGGCGCCGGTGTTGCCCGCAGTCAGAAAGCCAGCGACCCTATTCTCTTTGACCAGGCGCAGACCGATGCGCATGCTGCTGCCCGGCTTCTTGCGGATTGCGGTGGCGGCTTTCTCGTCCATGGTGATCCATTCCGTTGCCGGAACGATCACGATGGGTAGCTCCTCGCCGCCCGTTGCCTCGTGCAACGCGGAGCGGAGACGCTCCTCAGGACCTACCAGGTGAACCCGTACGGGAAGGTGACGACAGGCGTGGATAGCGCCCTTTATCTCGGGCTCAGGAGCCTTGTCCGATCCCATGGCATCGAGCGCAATGTCCGTCAGCAGCATGGATGAGGATTGAACTAAGCTTCCTTGGCTTCGAGCACTTCGCGACCCTTGTAGATGCCGCATTTGGGGCAAGCCCTGTGGGGTAGCTTCCGCTCGTGGCAGTTAGGACACTCGGAGACGCCGATGGGGGAGAGCGCGTCGTGCGAACGGCGCTTGGAGGTGCGGGCCTTGGAGTGGCGCCGCTTTGGATTAGGCATTGCAAATTCCTTTCAGGCGTTCTCGCAGACTGCCCTTACCATACGCCTGGGCTATAGCCTTTGATCGCTTGCAACTTTACGTTTTCATCCTGCTGCGGAGATCGGCCAGCGCTGTCCACCGCGCATCGACGTGGCTTGCATCGCAAGCACAGACCTCAGTATTGAGATTCCGTCCACAGCGAGGGCAGAGTCCCTTGCAGTCTTGCCGGCAGAGCGCTCTCGACGGCAGGGAAAGCAGCACCTGCTCGCGCAATACGTCTTCCAGCGCAAGACGGCCTCCTTCATAGTACCCGATTTCGGTGTCAGAGGTCGAGATGGCGTGCTCGGGGGCGTCTGCATCGACACCGGTGGGGCGGAATAGCAGGTCAAAATGCTCTTCCAGACGCTGCGCTACCGGATCCAGGCAACGGGCACAGGGCATCTCAAAGTTACCCTGGTAGCCAGCGCGCAAACGGATGTCCTGGATCACATTGTGGGCCCCGCGATGTTCGGTGATCAGATCTGCGCGGCCACTCACCGGCATGCCGTCGATTTGACGGATCCCGGAGCCGTAATCGATGGCGCCCGGTGGAATCGTCTCGCTGAATTCGAGCGGCTCGCGTTCAAGATCGAGGACGGTTATCAGTATGGCCATAGCATCCTCCCGGCTCAAAAGCGGTAATACACGCTGAAGGTTGGCTCCAGCGTCGTGCGCAGCCTATGGCTATCGAGCGACTCCTGACCGAAATCAGGCGTCTTGTACTTCAACCCGCGGAGTTGTACGCGCGCCCCAAGGCGATTGAGGATCGGGTAGTTGAGCCCCACACCCCAGACGAACTCCGGCAGCAGTTGCGAGGAAAAATGGGGTGGCGTCACAGCGTTCAGATCGGTGATCGTGCCCGAAGGAGAGAAGACGATAATTCCCCCACCCAGGGTCAGAAAAGGCTGAACCCCGTAAACCGTCGGCGACTGGAGCAAGTAGGCGAAGCTGAGGTCGGTCACGTTATCCTTCAGCTTCACTATGCCCTTGTTGTACGCCTCGGAAAAGCTGGTATAGCCGAGGTTCGCTTCATATCCCGCCCAGGGGCGGTACGGCTGGCGAAAACTGACCAGAGCTCCGCCCGATTCGGTCGTATCTTCGCGAATGAAGTTGCCATTGGAGGCTCCAGTAACCTGATAAAAGCCACCGAGACCGAGATCGAATTTCTCTTTGGTTTCGGGAACGGTCTGCGCGGTTTGGGTGTCCTGCGCGGGGCAAGGACGGGCCCATAGGAAGAGGCCGACTGCCATCAGCGATGCGATTAAAAGATGTGGATACCGCCGGCTCCAGGCCGATCGAGGAAAGCTCAAGGACTTGTTCAAACTAACACTCTGCATGGTTGCGTCTAATCCCACTATATATGGTTCCATAGGTTGAGCTTGCTGGCACAGGCCGGTCTCAGTGGGATGGATAGGCTTTGAGCTGCTGCCAATCACCTGCAGCGAAGAGGCGAATGCCGGCGACTCCGGCGGCGCCCGCGGCCAGGCACTCCGGGGCATTGGCGAGGGTCACGCCGCCCAGGGCAAAGACGGGTATGCCCTGCGCCTCCACGCAGGCTCGGCCGAGCGCTTCGAGTCCCTGTAGACTGCGAGGAAAGCTTCTCGAAAACCGGGGAGAAGAGCAGCAGATCCACCTGTTCTGCCACGGGCCACCCGGATATCGTCCAGATCATGGCAGGGAACGCTGATAATCGCGTCGCGGCCGCGGGAGCGGAAGGCCTGCCGCACGCTCCTGGCCGCGCCCGGCGCAGGTTTCCCGCGAGATGCACGCCATCGGCGCCGGCGGCCAGGGCCAGGGCGGCCGATTCTGGCGCGGAGATATTGACCAGCAGCTTCGAACGGTTGCGGCCGATCCTCTCCATCAACTCCCGGCCAGCGACTGGAGCTGCGGCGCATCGAGATCCTTTTCCCGTAGCTGGATGAAATCTACCCCGCCTGCCGCCCAGCCCTCCACCAGACCTAAGAGACGCTGACGACGTCGAGGCTTCATGCATTTCGAAATACCTCCGGTCCGTAATGGCACAGAGTTGCATGGAGTGGAGTTTAGAGCATTTCTCCTCTTGCTAGGCAAGCAAGGGAGGGCGTATGCTAAACGGAGTCATGCAGTATTTAGGCAAGTTCCATAGAAAACGGGAAATTAATCTCTTCGCTTCGTTCTTCCGGTACCCTTCCGATAAGGCATGATTACCTACGATCTACTCATCATTGGTTCCGGCCCCGCGGGGCAGCGTGCCGCCATCTACGCCAATAAGCTGGGCAAGCGAGCCGCGGTGGTCGAGCGCATGCGAACCATTGGCGGAGTCTCCGTCAATACCGGCACCATCCCCAGCAAGACGATGCGCGAAGCCGTGATGCATCTCTCCGGCTATAACTATCGTTCGATCTACGGCATGAATTACCGGGTCAAGGAAAAGATCACGATGGCGGACCTTGCGTTCCGGGTCCAGCACGTGATCAAGACCGAGATCGACGTGACCGAGGCGCAGCTTTCGCGCAACGGAATCGATGTACTCGCTGGAGTGGCCAGCTTCGAAGACCCAACCCACGTGAAGGTGACCAATGAGGGCGGCACCCAGGTCTACGAGGCGAAGAACATCATCATCGCCACCGGCACCAAGCCGGCCCACTCCCCCAAGGTGCCCATCAACGGCCGCACGATCATCAACAGCGATCAGATTCTCGACCTGCCGAAACTCCCCAATACACTGATCGTGGTGGGCGGCGGCGTCATCGGCGTCGAATATACGTGCATGTTCGCCGCGCTGGGCGTGCGCGTCATCCTGATGGAAAAGCGGCCCAAGCTGCTGGAGTTTGCCGACCAGGAGATCGTGGAGGCGCTCACCTACCACCTGCGCGACAGCCGCGTGACCATGCGCCTGAACGAGGAAGTGGAAAGCGTGGAAGAGATGCCCGATGGCAGCGTGGTCGCCAACCTGGAGAGCAAGAAGAGAATTTCCGGCGGCGCCTTGCTCTACGCGGTCGGCCGGCCCGGCAATGTCGCACGAACTGAACCTGGCTGCGGCCGGCATCGAGGCGGATGCTCGCGGGCGCATCCCGGTGGACAAGGATTTCCGCACCAAGACGCCGCACATCTTCGCGGTGGGCGACGTGATTGGCTTTCCCAGCCTGGCCTCGGTTTCGATGGAGCAGGGCCGCATCGCCGCCGCGCGGGCCTTCGGCAACGAGAACCTGGTCTCCAACCCCAGCTACTACCCGTATGGAATTTATACGATCCCGGAGATTTCCTTTATCGGCAAGACCGAGGAGCAGCTCACCGATGAAGACGTGCCCTACGAAGTTGGCGTGGCCTATTATCGCGAGATCGCGCGCGGCCAGATCCGGGGCGATACCACAGGACGGCTGAAAATTATCTTTCACCGCGAGACCAAGCATCTGCTGGGCGTGCACATCATCGGCGAGGGCGCCGCCGAACTGCTGCACATCGGGCAGGCGGTGATGTCTCTCGGCGGCACGGTGGACTACTTCATCGATACGGTGTTCAATTACCCGACCCTCGCCGAGTGCTATAAGGCTGCCGCGTTCAACGGCATCAACCGGCTTGCCCGGGCGGCGGAGTGAAAGGGGAGCATGGAAAGAACCATTGGCGTTGTCGTGTCCTCGAGAATTGTTGCGGGGCTGATTGAAGATCACAAGCTGGTTGGGCCGCTGCGCACTTATCCGGATAACCCGGACGACCACGAGGCTCTGCTGGAACATCCCTTTGAGAGCCTTTGCCATTTGATCTCCGACCAGGTGGAGGCCCTTCATGCGGAGGGCAAGCTCGATGCGATCGGGGTCGCCCTTCCGGGTATCATCCGCAACGGCATCGTGGAGGACTCTCCTAACCTGGCTCAATTGAAGGGTGCGAATATTGCTGCATCGCTAGCGGAGATCTTTCAGTCGAAGGGGATTGTCGCCCCGTTGAAGACGATGAACGATGCGGATGCGGTTGCGGCCGGGCTGGCGGTCACGCAAGGGCGCATGGATCGCCTGGTGCGGGTGTGGACTATCGGCAACGGCATTGGGTTCGGGCGCTTTCCCTACGCCGAAGGCGTATGGGAAGGAGGGCACATGGTGGTGACGCTCGATCCCAAGGAAACCTATTGCGGATGCGGTGGGCGGGGGCACCTGGAAGGAATCATGGGTTATCGCGCGATGCGCCTGCGCTTCCTCGACATGGAACCGGAGGAGGTCTTTGCCGCTGCCAAGAAAGGCGATACCCGCTGCATGGATTTCGTGCGCCTCTGGCATCGAGGTCTGGGCGCCGCCACCGCTACCTCCATTCATCTGGGGGGAACCGGGCGGTTCTATTACACCGGTCTGAACGTTCGCTTTCTCGATTTGAATCTGCTCAAGGAGTACTTGTGGCAGATGGTCAAGATGAGCCCGCTACAAAGCTACTCGCTGGAGGTGGTGCCAGATGACCCCAAAGTTGCGGTCATCGGCGCAGCGGCGTCCGCTCTGCTGGCGCCCGCCAGCTGAGGGTTGCTGCACGCAGGATAGGTTGAGTGCCGCGCCTACGGCGCTCGGATCACCCAGGATCGATTCCCCAGCCCTTCCGGGCTGGGCTCACGTTTAGCGATCGGCCCTCCGGGCCTTGGAGCCGCGCCTACATTTTAATCCGATCATGTTGAAATATGATTCCCCAACCCCTAAGTCCTGGGCTTTCCTCACCCGCTCTGTCGTCTTCGCCATCCGTGGTCGCAGGCCCATGATCAATAACCGGAAGGCCTTGCAACGTGACCAGCCGAAGCTGGAATCATCTCGTTTCCGGCGCCTAGGCGCGGCACTAAATCCTTGGCTCGCTGGCCCGTCCTTAGGAGTAGCTTCGTTGGAAATGCGCGACATCCGGTCGTGCATCCCAGGCGCTCCGGATCGAACCATGCCCATGCAAACCCTAACCCATGGACGCGAAAGATCGATCCTCAGATTCCAGCGCCGTAGCGCGGCACTAGATCTTGTATTAAAAACTCTCGTCAGGAGTAGCTTCGTTGGTAAATGCGCGACATCCGGTCGTGCCATCCCAGGCGCTCCGGATCGAACCATGCCCAGGCAAACCCTAACCCCAATGGAGCCGCCGAAAGCAGTAGGAACAAGATCCGGCGGCACATTGCCTTACGGGTTGGGTTCTCGTCCTCGAACGTGCACAGCGCAATCTTCGCGTAACGCATCCCCGGTGTTCCTTCGGCGAACTTGAAGAAGAGGTATTGATACAGCAAGAAGAACCCCGCCAACACGAAACCAGCGCCGAGCAGCGCAGCTTTGCCCGTGGGCGGATGCGCCGTACAAGCAACAAAGACCAGAATGAAGATCGCAAAGGCGGCTATTACAAGCGCAAGATCAAAGATTCCGGCCATCAACCGGTCTTCCAACGGCGCCGACTTGAGCGGAGTCTCCTGGTTGAGGGAGCGACTCTCGTTACGCGGCGCCGGGGCTGCATCCAGCCGAATTGCAGCCCAATGGGCAGGGATTTTTTCGATCTTCACTGTCTTCGAGATGCTCTCGGGCGCCACTTCAAAAATCTTGAGCTGATCTCGTCCCGGCGGTGCGCCCACGCGCAGCGGACCTTCCGCCAGCCGCGGGCGGATTTTGCGCGGAGCTACCAGCTCCCGCGGAACATCAATAAGATTCGCCGCCAAAGGTTCGACCACCCCGGAAAATTCCACCTCGTCGTCGGGTTCGGGGGGTTTTGGGGGTTCTGGCGAGGGCGCCAAGGCAGGCGCCTTCGCATTCAAACTAACCGCAGCGACCGGAGCCGCCTGCGATATGTCCTGGGATTGCGACGAAGAACAATTACCACCGGTCGCCGGCAGCGCAGCAGAGGCAAGCTCCACCCTGGCCTGCTCAGCCGCCAACAGCTCGCTATATGACGGAGCATTTGCATACCGCTGGGCTACTTTAGCGGCGAGTCGGGAGGCGCGGGATTCCACCTTGCGTTCAATATCCTCCAGGCCTGGGAGAGGCACCTGCTCCTCCCGGTTGCGTAAGCGGCGCGAGCGTGTCGCAGCAAGGCGCTCGTTTAGTTCCTTCTTCCATGCGGGCACAATCGCTGCGTCCTCATGGGATACATTTTCTCCGACATTCGGCGAAGAAGGACTCAATTCTGTTCTCCTCTACTGCGATGCGCATTGCGTGGCCCCGTAGAACGAAGGATGGGGTCGGACACACCCTTAGGCGGGTGAACCCGGCGTAGGCGAAATTTACGCGGAGGAAACAGAAACACGCTTCTTTCTTCACCGGCAAGGGCGATGAAGGTGAGAGAACGAGCCTGAAATGACCAGAGCCGCGGAACCATCGCGTACCTTGGGCAAGGACCTTTTGCTATCCTAACTTCGCCCCTGGTAATGAGAGTCCGCACCTTTTTGTTTATCACAGCGTTAATGCTGTGTCATCTCAAGCTTTGGCCGCAGACGTTGACCAGGCAGTTTCCCGCAATTGTATCCGGGGATACTGCCACGGGTGGAGCGGAGACGGACCTGGCGAAGGATCGCGTGGCGGCGCAGGGCCCACAGGCTGCTTCCGGATCAACCTCTCTCCCCGATGCCCCTGGCTATCCGATTGCCGAGGTGGTTGCCACGGCGCCGCCGGGCGTTCCCGTGAAACTCATATCCCATCAGCAGGAGAAGCATGGAAATGTCTACCTGCTAACCGGCGATGTCAGGATCGAATACAAGGATTACATTCTCACTGCAGACAACGTTTCCTATGATCGCGACACCAGCGACGTCGAGGCCGATGGCCACGTACAGCTTCAGGGCGGGCGGAACAACGAGCTGATCATCGCTGATCACGGCAAGCTCAATCTCGACCTGGAGACTGGCCGGTTCGAAAACGTGACCGGCAGTGTCGGCCGCCAGCCATCCGCGAGCAAGCGCAAGCTGGTCTATACCACCTCAAACCCGTTTCTCTTTACCGGCCGTGTGGTCATCAAGGAAGGGCCGGAACGCTATCAGATCATCCGCGGCACTATGACCTCATGCCTGCTGCCTGACCCGGACTGGCAAATCCATTCCGCCCATATCCGAGTGAACTATGGCGAGGCCCGCGCCAACAACAGTTATTTCACCTTGCTCGGCGTTCCCATACTCTACCTGCCCTACGTCACTCATCCGGTGGACGTCGAAGCCAGGCAAAGCGGCCTTCTGCTCCCGGTCATCGGTACCTCCTCGACCAAGGGGACCATTGTTGGTGAATCGATCTACCTGATCATCAACCGCAGTATGGATGCCACCTTTGGCACGCAATACTTTTCCAAGCGCGGCTGGTCGCCCAGCGGCGAGTTCCGCTATCGCGGGCGAGGGGAGGATTTCGTCTCGGCCCACTTTACCGCTCTGTTCGACCGGGGACTGGCGCCTGATGATCTCAACCAGGGCGGCCAGGATATCCTTTTCAGCGGCCGGCGCGACTTTGACCTGGAGGAGCATACCCGTGCCGTAGCTACCGGCGAGTATCTCAGCTCGTATGTCTATCGCGAGGCCTTTGCCGAATCCTTTGCCCTCGCGGTCGCCTCTCAGGTGACGTCTTCCGCATTCGTCACCCATAATGACGGCGGCCGTTCGGCCAGCATCCGCTTTGACCGCTACCAGAATTTTGAAGGCATCACCCTGGTGGGAAACACCTACGATACCCCCCAGATCCGCATCCTTCATGTGCCCAGCCTGGACTTCGACACCATCGGTCAGCCGCTGGCTGAGACGCCTCTACGCTGGAGGGTGGACGGTTCCGCTGCTGGGCTGAACCGTAGCGAGCCGGGATACAGCACGGGCACGATTGGACGCTTCGATCTGTATCCCCATCTCGAGCTCCCGCTGCATCTGGATGGCTGGACGTTTCGGCCGGGAGTGGCTGCTCGCGAGACCTTCTACACCGAGAGCCAGATTCCCAGCACCACCACACCACTGCCGGTAAACGCCAGCGTCAATCGATCCGACCTGGAGGCCAGCTTTGAGCTGCGGCCGCCGGTACTGGTGCGGGAATTCAAGGTTCCCTCGCTGGAAAAGATACTAGGCAGCGATCTGCGCCATACGATTGAGCCCGACCTGCAGTATCGCTATGTGGCCGGCGTGAATAACTTCTCTTCCATTCCGCGATTCGACAGCAGCGATATTGTGAGCGACACGAACGAGGTCGAGTACTCGCTGACGCAAAGGCTTTTCTTCAAGCACCTGCACCCCAAAGCCTGCAGCGACGATGCTCTTCCTCCGCCCATCAACGGGGCGATCAATGTGCCTCCAAAGTATGGCGAGTGTGGCGGCGATAGCAGTGAGTGGATCACCTGGAAGCTGGCGGCAAAATACTTCTTCGAACCCTATTTCGGGGGCGCCGTTTCCGCTTTGCGGCGCAACGTGCTGACCTCGACCCTCGACCTCACCGGCGTGGCCTTTCTGAACGGACCGCGCAACACTTCTCCCCTGATCTCCCGCTTGAAGGTTCGCACCAGCGAACACATGGACATGGAATGGGATGCGGACTACGACATCAAGACCCACCGGATGGACGCCAGCAATGTTTTCGCCAACTACCGGCGGGATAGCGTCTTTGCGAGCGTTGGATATTCCACCTTGCAGGCGTTGAATGGGTCTTTCACCTCGGACCTGGCCAGCCAGGTAACGAAGTACAACCTGTTGCGTCTACTGTTGGGGTACGGAGATCCGACCAAGCGCGGGCTGAGCGCCGGTGTCAACGCTGGTTACGACTTCGTCCAGAACGCCCTGCAGTACGGCGGTATCCAATCCTCCTACAACTGGGACTGTTGCGGCCTGAGTGTCGAATACCGCCGCCTGGCTCTGGGCTCGGTACGCAATGAGAATCAATACAGCTTCAATTTCACTCTTGCCGGAGTGGGGGCCGCGGGAAACCTGAAGCACTCCGAGCGAATCTTTTGAGCCCCGCGCTGCGACACAATAACCGGAGAAATGCTCTAATGGAACTATGGTATGGAAAGGTGGTTGTCTTGTCTGTACGCCGTACCCTGGTTTGGTGCCTGTTGTTTTCGCTCGCCGCAGGCTGTAAGGCTCAGAGCCTCCCCGGCTCCGCATCGAGTAGTCCTGCTCCCGTTCCGACCCCGCAGCTCAACCGGAGAATCGAAGTGCTGGTGCGCTCGCAATTCGAGGTACCCCCGAACGTCGACCTGCTGATTGGAGCAACCAGCAAGAGCGAGTTTCCGGGCTACGACAACCTGCCGATTACGTTTTCCAGCAATGGCAAACAGACGATCGTGAATTTTCTTCTCTCCACCGATGGCAACACGGTTGCGCGCCTGGAGAAGTTTGACATCAGCAAAAACCCCGCAGACATGCTTTCGATTCAAAACCGTCCAACCCGAGGGGCCGCCGACGCCAAGGTCACCATCGTCAATTTTGACGACCTGGAATGTCCCTACTGCGCGCGCATGCACGAGCAGCTCTTCCCCGGCGCGTTCGATCGCTACAAGGGTCTGGTCAAGTTTGTTTATAAGGACTACCCCCTGGTGGAAATCCACCCCTGGGCGATGCACGCTGCGGTTGACTCGGCCTGCCTCGCCGAACAGAGCGGCGACGCGTACTGGAGGTTTGTGGATTATGTGCATGCGCACGCGGACGAAGTAACCGGTCCGGCGCATGATGTCCATGAAGCCGGCAAAACCCTCGATAAGCTCGCACATGACGAGGGGCAGCGCTCCAAGCTGGACCTTGCCAAGATCGACGCGTGTATCGCCAAGCAGGATGAATCCGCGGTGCGTGCTTCGATGAAGCAGGGAAATAGTCTCGGGGTGAATGGTACGCCGACGTTGTTCATCAACGGCGAGCGGATCTCTGGAGTGCTGCCGGAATCACAGCTTAGGACCGCCATTGACCGGGCCTTGCGAGAGGCCGGAGTGCAGCCCCCGCCCTCAGTCGCGGAAGCGGTGAAGAAACCGGTAACCACGCCGCAGCCCCCCAAATAGAGGAGAAAGACCGTTGGAACCATTTGGAGAGCGCGCACTTCCTTGCAACTCCGCCGCGCGCAACGCCGTTGCCTGCGCCTGGATAAGCATCGTATTGCTGAGTGTTTTTGTTGCAGGATGCAAGCGAAGCTATGGGCCGGATGTTGTGGCCACCGTGAACGGACAACCGATCCGGGGCGTTGAAGTGGAGAAGGCATACCGTGACAACCTGGGCAATAACAAGGAACAACCCACCAAGGAACAGGCGGAGGACACCCGCCTCGCCATCTTGCGTACGTTGATCGATGAAGAGATCCTGCAACAGGAAGCAAAGAAAATGAACCTGGTAGCCGGCGACGAAGAGGTGGACGCAAAGCTGGCTGAATATAAGGCGCCCTACACCCAGGAGGAGTTCGACCGGCGGCTGCAAGCGGCCAGCATGTCACTGGACGATCTGCGCACCCAGATCCGGCGTAATCTCACGTCGGAGAAGCTGCTGAACAAAGAGGTGAACTCGCGGATCAATATCACCGACGCGGATGTCTCCAATTTCTATAACGCCAACAAGGCTTCCTTCAACTTTATCGAGCCAAAATACAATATCGCCGATATTGTGGTGACGACGCAGCCTACCCCGATGAGACAGGGAGCGAATCTGCAGAACAGCAAAGCGGGCAGCGACGCGGAAGCGCGCAGAAAAATCGATATGATACACAGCCGCCTGGAAAAGGGAGAGGACTTTGCCACCCTGGCAATGAACCTTTCGGAGAATGCCCAGGATGCCAATAATGGCGGGAACATGGGGTATGTTCCGGAATCGAACCTGCGTAACGAACCGTCAGCGTTCGCTGCGATCTCAAAGCTCCAGCCGGGACAGATGACCGATGTGATTCCGGTGATGGATCCTCGCTCGAAGTCGCCTGTGGCCTACGCTATCTACAAACTCATTGAGAAAGAACCGGCCGGCCAGCGCGAGCTGAACGACCCCCGCGTGCAACAGGAGATTCGGCAGCAACTGCGCGACAACCGCTCCCAACTGCTGAAAGCCGCCTATTACGAAATATTGCGCGACCAGGCTCATGTTGAGAACCACCTGGCCGAACAGCTTTTCAAGAACGGAGTTCAGTGAGGGGTCCGGCTGTAACTTTGATGGTTTCAGTGCGCGGCTAAGCATACTGCGCCCGGCCTTGGGTGCTGCGTGGCAGGAAATCCGGGTGTGCACTGTCAAAGAACAGCGCGAAGCGTAGCGGAGGGACCCAAAAGCAACAAGCCCCCGGGCCTAAGCCAGGGGCTTGTGGAAGCTTCTTGGGCCGCGACTACTTGCCTCCCATGGTGATACCGCCAGGCGTTTGCTGGTTCTTCTTCTCCTCATTCGCCTTGCGCGTTGCCATGGTCTTGTCGCGCCACTGGTCGAACATGGCCATGTCCGCTTTGTGCGCGGCTTCGTCTCCGCAATCCAGGTCGGCCTTCCGCCGGTACAACAAGCTTAGATACGACATCGCATCGTCGTACGCGGGACGCAGATTGATCGCCTGCTGCAACTCTTTAATGCCTTCGTCCACCAAGGGTCCGTTGGTTTCAGCCAGCTTCTGGCATGCGGCCTTGTCCTTGATCATGTCGCCGTTATCCTGCATCCCCAGGCTGTTGCGCGTCGCGATCGCATTCCTGTAAGCCACCCGCCAATCAATGACCCCGATGGTGTAATGGGCGGCCGGGTCATTCGGATCGACCGCCGTGACCTTTCTCTGCCACGCCTTGGCCTCGTCGGTCTTGCCGGTATTCAGGTAGACCGCGGCAATTCCTTTCAGGGCAGTCAGATCGTTCGGAGCCGTGGCCAACACTTTCTGATAGGCATTCACCGCCAGCTGCGCGTTCTTCATATTCTCCGGAGTGTTTGCGTCCGGGACCACCTGCATCGCATACGCGGTAGCGAGATACAGAGGAGCGTTTTCCAGCGTCGGATCGAGCCGTTCGGCGTTTTGGAAGTGGTCAATGGCTTCCTCAAACTTCGCGTTCTTATAGGCTTGAACGCCCTTGATCAGTTGGTCGCGAGCCTGCAGCTTGCTGCACCCGGTTACCATGCTCAGCAGCGACAGGGTGGCGACCGCCAGCACCGGAACATATGCGCTTCGCTTCATTCTGGTTCTAATCTCCTTATGATCGCCAGGCTCCGCCTGACCTCCTACAAGCTTACGCGGGGCCTGCAACTCGATAGGAAAAACTCCGCGCAGTGATTGTAACTGGTTTCAGCTTACTGGCAAGTCCCGCAGAAAAAACAAAGTCCGCAACCGCCCAAGGGGCAGCCACGGACCTTTGGCAAAGCGAAATCGTGTGCTTGTTTGTTGCGGCTCATGCAAGCAGGACGGGCAACCTTTCCTTCAATGCCAGCGTGCCGCCGTTTAAAGCAGCTCGCCGGATACCCGTCCGCAGCACCCCAGAGGATGGAACGACGAGTTCACCATGGCCCAACCCGCAACTACCCAGAGCGATTCTACTGCCCCGCTGCCACCTTCGGCGTGATCAAACCAATGTGATCCACACCTGCCTCGTGGCCGATATCGAGAACGTCGGCGACTACGGAGAAGTCCAGTCCAGGATCCCCTTTGACGAACATCACCTTCTCGGCACGGGTGGCAAAAATGCCTTCCAGCTTATTCAACAGGTCGCCGTGAGAAACGTCCAGCTCATTGATTTTATAGCCGGGCACGCCGCCCCCGGTGCGATGGGTGATCTGGATCACAATGGTGCGGTCATTCTCCTGCTCTTTTTGCGGATTTTTCGGCGGCTGCGGGACCAGGGCATCCAGACCTCTCGGGGTGACCGGGGTAATAACCATGAACACGATCAGAAGTACCAGCAGGACATCGATCAGCGGGGTCACGTTGATATCGTGAGAAAGCCCGCCACCACCCATCGCAAATGCCATTTTCGTCCCCTCGTTTTCTTTGGCTCGGCGTTAACGCAAGCCTGCCTGAATGCTTACACCGTTACGTTGCGAACAAGTCCGCCCGCTTACTGTCCGGCTGGCGTAGCAGCCGGCGGCGGCGCGGTCGTTTCTTGCCGGCGATCAGTCAGCAAGCCGACCTGATCCACACCGGCGGTGCGCACATCGTCAATTGCATCCATGACCGTGCCGTACTGCGCGCGGGCATCCGCACGCATGAAGATCTGCTTTTCCGTCTTGTTCTGCAAGAGATCGGAGACCTTGGGACCGAGATCCGCAATCGAGATCTGATTTTGTCCCAGGTAAACCTTGTTGTCCCGGGTGACGGCCACGACCACCGCGTCTTCTTTGTCGGCATCGGGCATCGAGGTCGGGTCAGTCACCTTGGCCAGCTCGATATTCACTTTATTCTGGAGCATTGGCGTGATGACCATGAAAACGATCAGCAACACCAGCATCACGTCCACCATGGGAGTGACGTTGATGTTCGAGTTAACTTTGGCGCCTTCGTTGCGGACTACGATTCCCATTGTCTTTGCTCCGTGGGTCGAGCTGCTATAGGGTTTTCACAGCGAGTGCCAGGGTAAAGCTGCTTGCCTTACACCGACTGTGAAAACCCTCCAGGCTTCCCCATCTTCAAGTGACTTGCTGTGGCGGTAAAGGTACTCTTTTTGGGTCCTTCCGTGCAACACCTGAGCCTTCACCACCCTGGTCAGATTCTGCAACTGGGCCGCACGGGTTGTCGAGTTAAACCACCAGGTTGGAACGGACTTTTTGTTCCGTCCCAACCGGTGCAGGATTCCCGCGATGGAGTGTTGGAAAGCGCACCCGCCCTCTAGCGGCGGTGGCTCTGCTTGATGAAGTAATCGATAAGCTCGCTGGAGGAGTTATCCATCTCTACGTCGAAGGCTTCCACCTTGCCGGTGAAGTAGTTGAACGTCATCACAGCAGGGATGGCTACCAGCAGGCCGAACGCCGTGGTTACCAGGGCCTCAGAGATACCGCCGGCGACTGCGCCGATACCGGAGGTCTTCTGGGTCGCGATCTGTTGGAAAGCATTCAAGATACCGACCACCGTTCCGAAGAGACCGATAAACGGCGCCGTGGAACCGATGGTGGCGAGGCCGCCGAGGCCCCTCTTGAGCTTGGCGTGGACAATCGCCTCAGAGCGCTCGAGTGCGCGCCGGCTGGATTCGATCTGTTCCTCGGTGACCGTTCCGCCCCCGCCGTAATTGCGGAATTCCTGCAGACCGGCGGTGACAACCTCGGCCAGATGGGACTTCTTGTTGCGGTCCGCAACCTTCACCGCTTCGTCCAGTTTGCCTTCCTTGAGAGCGCCCGCAACCCGTGGGGCAAATTCCCTGGATTGCTTGCGAGCCGCGCTGAAATAGAGCGCACGGTCAATGATCACAGCGAGCGACCAGATAGACATGACAAAAAGCACGGCGACTACGGCTTTAGCCGGAATGCCCATGTTGTGCCAGAGGTCCATGGGGCCAAAGCCGACGGTCGTTCCGGAGTCCTGGAACAGATAGATACCGAGAGCAGCCTGATGGGCAGCAAGTTGGGTGAGGTTAGCGAGAATCACTGAATCTTTCCTCCTACGGAAATGACTTTCGTTATAGCTCTGAAACATCCAGATGCTAGCACCGGGCAACTTCGTTCTGAAATGACCCGAAGTGGCCACGAGGGGAGTTGCCGGCTACCACCTTTGGTGGGAGTGGCGCCGGCACACAGGGCTAACCGCCGAGGTTGAATACTACGTTGACCGTAGTCTCGACTTCGACGGGGTCTCCATTTAACAGATAGGGCCGGTAGCGCCAAGTCCTCACCGCATCCATCGCTGCTGCCTGCAGCATAGGAGGACCACTGATGACCCTTAGGTTTTCGATCGAACCGGATTTGGAAATGGTGGCCTGCAGAACAACTGTTCCTTGAATGCGAGCAGCTTTCGCGATCGCGGGATACTGGGGCACAGTCTTGTCGAGCAGGTTCCCGGCCATCACACCGGACGAGATGTTCAGCTTTTTGGGGGGCGCTGCCTTGACGACCGGGCCCGATCCGACACCGCCAAGGATGCCGCCCATCACGCCGCCAGGCGTACCGCCGCCCATACCTTCCATGCCGGAAACGCCAGCCATGGCTGGTGGAGCGGCCGACTCCGTAATTTGCTTAATAGTTTTCGGGATCTTGCTTGGCGCCTGCAATTCATTGTTGAGCATCTCAGACTTGATCTTGACCTGGATCGGCGCCTGAGGTGGTGGTGGCGGGGGAGGGGGCGGTGGGGGCGGCGGGGCAACCAGCAGCGTAGCCATCATCTGCGTGGGTAGGGCCTCTGGATGCAACAACGGCCAGATGATCAGTGCTGCCAGGATCGCGCCGTTGATACAGAGGGTAACGATCGACCAATACTTGCTCTTGGTCTTGATCTTGCCACCAGACTCCATAAGTGAATCTTCAAACATCGCCTTACCTCGAATAGAGAACTGTACCTATTTAGACACCGGAGGGGGTTCCTTTGATCCCGAAGGGCTATTGGCATGCAAGGCGATCTGTGAAAAGGACTGAAATCTTGCCAAACACGGCCCTCCTCAGACCCTGGCCCGTTTACCCGCGGGCAAAACAGCCCGCTTGCCGCGCCTGGCTCGCCAATCCTGATAAGCCACCAGCATCGGCGCCGCCACGGCAATCGACGAATAGGTGCCGATGAGGATACCGATTACCAAGGCAAAAGAAAAGCCGCGCAGCACCTCGCCGCCAAAGAGGTAAAGAGACAGCACGGTCAGGAAAGTCAGTCCGGAGGTCAGAACCGTCCGGCTCAGCGTCTGGTTGATACTGCGATTCACGACGCTCGTCAGATTCTCCCGGCGAGACAGGCGCAGATTCTCACGGATGCGGTCGAAAACGACGATGGTGTCGTTCATGGAGTAGCCGATCAGGGTTAGAATCGCCGCAATGACCGTTAGAGTGATCTCCTTGTCCGCCAAACTGAAGGCGCCAATGGTGATCAAGGTGTCATGGAAGACCGCCACCACCGCGGCCACGCCGTAGATCAGCTCGAAGCGGAACCAAAGATAGACCAGCATCCCGGCTAACGAGTAGAGCGTCGCCAGCAAGGCCTGCTTACGTAATGCCGCGCCCACCTGGGGTCCGATGACATCTGCCGCGAAGACGTGGAAGCCGGAGAGATAGGCGCCTTGCTTCAGCTGATTGACGACCGCCGGATCAGCCACGCCGTTCAGTTGGTCGATGCTGCTGAAGATACCGCCGAGTTCACGGTCGCGATGTTGCAGAATGACGGTCGCCTGCTGCGCATAGCGCTGCGCGGCATCGACGGCTCCGGTGCTGGCCAGGTGCTCGGGGTCGCTCTGCTGTAGATACTGGACCAGGGCGCCCTGGCCGGCATTGTCTAAATCCAGCTTGCCCTGGTTGGCTGCACCATTGCTCGCGTAGTTTGCGTTCAGTGCCTGCACAATGGTCTCGCGCCCGGCATCGAGGGCCGACTCTTGCGTTTCCTTTTGCGCCAGCGAGATTGCTACCTGCTTCTGCGCTGCCGTTCCGTAGGGCTGGATGCGGCTGTCATGGATGCCGGCGCGGTCCATCGCCTGGCGGATTCGGTCCGCGTTTGGCGGCTGTTCGAATTGAACGTAGACCAGCGTGCCGCCACGAAAGTCGATTCCCAGCTTGATGTGATGCCAAAAAAGAATCGACAGGATTCCCGATACGCTGAAGATCAGCGAAAAGGCAAGGAAGTACCACTTCTTCCCTAGCCAATCAACATTAACTGCACGAAATAGTTCCACTTGAAACTCCGCCTTACTGGTACGCGACCGCTACCCGATCGAAAGTGCCTCTCCGCGCTGCTTACGCTTGAGGATCGAATCGAAGATATGGCGCGAGACAAAAACCGCAGTGAACAGGTTTGCGAACAAACCAAAACTTAGCGTGATGGCAAAACCCCTGACCGGTCCGGTGCCGAAAAGAAACAGGATGATGGCGGAAACAATGGTGGTCACGTGGGTATCGACAATCGTCACCCAGGCATGCGCGAAGCCCTGATCGACCGCCGCCGCGGGCACCTTGCCGGCTCGCAATTCTTCCCTTATTCGCTCAAAAATCAGCACGTTCGAATCGACGCCCATGCCGATGGTGAGAATTACGCCGGCGATTCCCGGGAGGGTGAGATCGGCCCCTGCGTAGCCCATGAAGCCCAGCAGGATCACCAGGTTCAGAATCAGGGCCAGATCCGCATTGATGCCCGCGCCGTGATAGTAGACGAGCATAAAGATCATGACCGCCAGCATGCCGACGATCGACGCGAGCACGCCCGCGCGAATGGAATCGGCGCCCAGTGATGGTCCCACCACGCTCTCCTGCAGGTAATGAATGGAGGCCGGCAGCGCCCCGGTGCGCAGCATCAGAGACAGGTTTTGCGCCTTGTCTTTGCCCAGGCCGGTGATCCGGCCCTGGTCGCGGATGGCCTGCTGAATGTTGGCCGCTTCCTGAACGCGGTTGTCGAGCACCACGGCCAGCGATTTACCGATGTTGGTGCTGGTGAACTGGTAGAAGCGGTCTCCTGCGCTACGGGAGAGGATAAAGGTCGCGTCCGGCCGGCCATTTTCGTCCACCGATGGTTGGGCATCGCGAAAGTCGTCGCCGGACACAACGGGGATCCTCGTCAGGACGTAATACTGTCCTAACAGCTCCGGTTCCGTACCGCCATAAGCCATGACCACATCTTCCGGCGGTACTGGCGGCCCCCCTACGCTCTGCACCGCAGCCTGCTCGGTGGGGAATGGCCCGCCGACAACCGAGTGAATCTCCAGCCTGGCCGTCGACTGGATAATGTCGCGCACCCGGCTCAGGTCGTCTGAGCCGGGCAATTCGACCAGGATCTGGTTGGTGCCCAGGTTGTATTCCTGGATGGTAGGTTCCCTGACCCCGAGGGCATTGATGCGGCTGCGGATGGTGTCGATCGACTGGGTTACTGCACGCTGCTCGATCGACTGCACTTCCGTTTGCTTCATGGTGAGGGTCCAGCTATTGTTTGGGGCGGAAGCCACGGTGTATTGGGCCCCGTAGCGCGAATCAAGCAGGCTGCGCACATCAGCGACACGGTCGGGAGGGGTTCCCTGAATCTGGATCACTTCGGGATGCTTGGGATCGGGCTTCAGCACCGAGCGCGCGGGGAAACCACCCTGCTGCAATTCGGTCTGCACCCGTGCCACCGCATTATCCGTCTCCGCGCTCACGGCTTCCTGCACCATTACCTGCAACACCAGGTGGATACCGCCCTTAAGGTCAAGACCGAGGTGGATGCGGTCGGTCATGGCCGTCTTCCAGGCAGACAGGCCAATTCCCTTCGGAATGCCGAAGATGCCAAAGACGAATACGAGAAGAACTGCAACGATGAAAAGGGTTCTGCGCATGGGAGTCGTAATCGGTTTTCTGCCGGGCCTATCGCGGCCCGCGAAATACGGTTATTTTGCTTCCTCTTGGTTAGTCGTCACGGAAGCGATAGCACTCTTAATGACCTCTAACTTGATATTGTCGGGCGGGACGCGCAGCTGGACCGCATCCTCCTTGATCGACATGATGGTTCCGCGCATGCCGCCGGTGGTGGTGATGCGGTCGCCGGGTTTCAAAGCGGCCAGCATCTCCTGCCATTGTTTCTGCTTCTTCTGGTTAGGGCGTACCAGCATCAGATAAAAGACCGCAATGATCAGAACGAAGGGGAGAAAGGTCACCAGACCGGGCGGGATGATTGGAGCCAAGAACAACGGGGTGAAAGTCAACGTACTGTCCTCTGTAGTATTTCCTGTCCAGCTTTCTACTACAGCCTATCTGCCGCGGTTTGTCTACTGAGCGGGTCCTTGCGGACGAGACGGTATCAGGCGCCAACCCGATCAGCGCGCCCGCGCACACGGGCCAACAGGACAGGAAGAGTATCCGTCGCAATAGCATTTCGTACCGATCGCATCGTGTCAAGGTAGAAGGCCAGATTGTGCATGGTGTTCAGCACCCCGGCGAGCGGCTCCTGGGCTGCCATCAGGTGGCGCAGATATGCCCTGCTATAGCGGGCGCAAACCATGCAGCCGCACTCCGGGTCGGGCGGCTCCTGATCCTCGGCAAACCGTCGATTCTTGATGTTGAGCCGCCCTCCGGAGGTGAACAGCAGCCCATGGCGTGCCGCGCGGGTGGGTACGGTGCAGTCCATCATGTCTACCCCCAGGGCGGCGTATTCCACAATTTCATCGGGGTAACCCACACCCATCACATATCTTGGCTTATCCGGGGGCAGGAGGGGCAAGGTGCTCTCGATGATCTCGCGGGTCAACGCCCGTGGTTCGCCAACACTCAGGCCCCCGATGGCGTAGCCAGGAAAATCCATGGCGACCAGCTGCTTTGCACACTCGCGGCGCAGATCCTGGTGCATGCCACCCTGCACAATGGCAAACAACGACTGGCTGCCATGGGAATGCTGGTTGAAGTGCCGCTGGCTGCGCCGGGCCCAGCGCAGGGTTAATTCCAGGGACTGAAGAGCGCGGGCGCGGTCAGCCGGGTACTCGGTGCACTCATCAAAGGCCATGATGATGTCGGCGCCCAGCGCCAGCTGCACGTCCATGGAGTGCTCGGGGGAGAAGAAGTGGCTGGAGCCGTCGAGATGCGACCGGAAGTGCACGCCTTCTTCGCTGATCTTGCGCAACTGGTTGAGGCTGAAGACCTGAAAGCCCCCGGAATCGGTGAGCATGGGGCGCGGCCAGGAGATAAAGCGGTGCAGGCCGCCCATGCGTCGAACCAGCTCGTGACCGGGGCGGAGGTAGAGATGGTAGGTATTGCCGAGGATGATCTGCGCGTCGAGCTGTTCCAGCAGGTGCTGGGGGATGGCCTTGACCGACCCGGCGGTGCCGACCGGCATGAAGGCCGGGGTCTGGACCAACCCATGAGGCAGCGTCATGGTGGCCCGCCTCGCCTGCCCACTTACGGCTTCTATCTGAAAAGCGAGGGACACATAGGCGATTCTAGAGCATAGGCCAGCCCAACTCGGGCAGCGGCGGCAGCCGGCGAACCGCAGAAACGCGGTTCTCACCCTCATCGGGCAGCAAGGCGAGCAGCTCTGTCATGGTTTGGTTGCTCTGGGGATGGCGAAGCTGGGGCGCTATCTCGGCCAGCGGCGCCAACACAAAGCGGCGCTGGGCCAAGGCTGGGTGCGGGAGCGACAACTCCTGCCCTGCGGCCACGCGATTTCCTAACAACAGCAGGTCCAGATCCAGGGTGCGCGGCCCATTTACCACACCCTGGGTGCGATCACGCCCCAGTTCCCGCTCAATCGCCAGCAGAGCCCGCAGCAACGGCAGCGGCTCCATTTGTGTCTCCAGCGCGACAACCGCATTCAGGAAGGCAGGCTGATCGCGGTATCCGACAGGTTCGGTCTCATAGAGTGAGGAGCGCGCCGTCACCCGGCCGAGGCGACCCAGAAGATTGACGGCTGCATTCAGAGTTTCGCCGCGGTTGCCGTGCTCTGAGCTGAGATTGGAACCCAACGCAATATAGGCCGTCGGCACCGCGGCAACGCTAGTCATCTGGCTCATATTAAAGCTCGCGGTACGATGCCGTATGCGCATCGCCTTCTTCGGAGGCACCTTTGATCCGCCACATCGTGGCCACATCGCGATCGCCCGGGCGGCCAGGGCGCGGCTGGCGCTCGACCAGGTCTTGGTCGCGCCCGTAGGCACCCAACCGCTAAAGGGAGCTCATTCCAGCTTTGAAGACCGGCTGGCCATGGTAAGGCTGGCTGTGGCAGGCGAGCCGGGGCTGGTCGCGAGCAGCGTGGACGCGCCGCTACCGGGTGGCCAGCCAAACTATACCTTCGCCACCCTGCAGCGCCTGCAGCTCCATCTGCAGCCCTCGGATCAACTCTTTTGCTTGCTGGGGGCCGATTCTTTCCACACTCTGAAGCGCTGGCATCAGTGCGCAGAGTTGTTGCTGTTTTGCGATTTTATTGTGGCCGGGAGGCCAGGGTTCTCGCTGCAGCAGATTAACGATGCTCTGCCTGAAGGGGTGGAGAACACGGGCGAATATCGCGAAAGCGCGTTCACCCGCTTTGTGCTCGCCGGGCCGTCGGGCCGTCAAACAACTTTGTTCTTGTTGCCGGATCTGGACCAGGATATCTCCGCGACAGAGATTCGCGCCGCCCTGGCCGGAGGATCGGAGCAGCAAACGGTGATTGCCCCCGCAGTTGCGGAGTATATTCGCTCCCACGCGCTCTACCGGCCCGAAGCCTCGGATACCATAAGGACTGCTGACTGAGAGTTACGGGCAAAGGGAGATTCCACACAACCGAATGGCAAGCACGGAAACCCGCCGCATGGTATTGGCCGCAGCAGAGGCCTGCGAAGATAAAAAGGCAGAGGATACGCGCATCCTCGAGCTTGACACTCTGGACGCCGGCTTCACCGACTTTTTTCTCATCTCAAGTGGATCGAACGAACGCCAGACACAGGCGATCGCCGATGAAGTCGAAGTGCGCCTGAAGCGTGATTTTCAAACCTATCCCAATTCTGTGGAGGGGCGGCGCCAGGGTGAGTGGATATTAATGGACTACGTGGATTTTGTAGTCCACATCTTCCTCACTGAAAAGCGGACCTACTACGACATTGAACGCCTGAGGAAGTCGGCTCGCACCGTCGACCTGGAGCAGTTGAAGGCGATGCTGGTGGAAAAAACGGCGGTTGCGCGTGCCAAGCCGGCGAAGAAGGTGGCGGTCAAAAAGGCACCTGCGAAATCCTCGCCCAAGGCAGTCGTGGTCCGCCGCAAACCTGCGGTGAAAGCAAAGAAGGCTACCTAGTTTGGACCCACTGAAAAGTAAGCATTAACCGCAGGTCCCTCCACTGCGCTGCGCTCCGGTCGGGATGACAATTCATCTTGAAATCAATGATTTCTCACGACAGCTCCAAATTTGCAACAATTTTGTCATCCCGACCGGAGCGCAGCGCAGTGGAGGGACCTGCGGTTAAACGATTTGTGCATCGCGGGTTTCAAATCCGCATTGGCATGATCACGTAACGATACTTGAAGTCATCGGCGGGATCTTCCGGACGCATCTGACCGGCAGACTGAGCGTCCTTAAACTCAAGCCTAACCTCGCCGCTTGACCCGACCGCTTTGAGAAAGTCGATGAGATAGGCTGAATTGAAACCAACCACGATGGGGTCGAAACTGTAGGGCGTTTCGATCGTGTCTTCCGACTCGCCAGATTCGGTAGAGGAGGAAGAGATCTTCATCTCGTTCTGCTCCAGCCGGATCTTAATGGCGCCCGAGCGTTCGTCAGCAAATTGCGCCACCCGCTGGATCGATCCCATCAACTCTTCACTGCGTACAACCACAAACTTGTTGTTGTCCCGAGGGAGCACCGCTTCGTAGTTGGGAAATTGGCCGGTGAGCTTACGGGTGGTGAGCACGCGGTGGCCGAGACGGAAAAACAAAGTGTGCTCGTCGTCGAAAAAGTCGAGCGATTCTTCATTGGTATCCGCAAGCAGCGATTGCAGCTCGGATAAAGCCTTGCGGGGGATCAACGTCTTCTTCTCCCCACTGATGTTCTTGAGCAATTCGCCTGTCTTTTCAATATGCGCCAGCCGATGACCATCGGTCGCGACCATGGATAAAGATTCCGCCTTCAAAATCAGCAATGCGCCATTGAGCGTATAACGCGATTCTTCATTGGAGATGGCAAAAATGGTCTTGGAGATCATGCCCTTAATGGAGGAGGCGGCAATCTGCGTCAGGCCAGTCTCAGGAAACTCCGGGACTTGGGGAAAATTGGCGCGCGCCATGCCCACCATCTTGGTGTTGGAGCGGCCGGAGCGAATCTGCACCCAGTGGTTCTCCATGAGCTTGATGGAGATATCACCGTCAGGAAGCAGCTTGACGTAGTCGAAAAGCTTGCGCGCGGGAATGGTGCACGCCCCCGGTTTTTTCACTTTGGCGGCACAGGATGTTCGGATGCTCTGGTCAAGGTCGGTGGCAGTGATGGTCAGCCGATCACCCTCACCCGGCCCTGCCTCGAGGAGAAAGTTGGAGAGGATAGGGATGGTCGTCTTGCGCTCAACCACGCTTTGCGTGGCACTCAGCTCCCGTAGCAGGTCCTGACGGCTGACGCTGATCTCCATGGTTGCTGCTCCCTGTGCGACCGGTCTCTCCTGCTCAACGCCCGCGCTAAGCATGATCTTTTCCCCCTTGTCGGTTTGACTCACTCTACACCACCCTGAAGCTGCCTGAGAATCTCGCCTGCGTTGTTTCTGTGGATTACGTGGAACCAAAACCTTCTACTACGACGAAAGACGCAAAACATCTCTTCTTTGTTAGTAGCAGTAACCGATTGCGCGGGAAAAGTGGAAAGAATGGTGGTAACCAAGCGGGTGGCCTTGATGGCAGCTGTTCCCGTTTTAGAAAACCAGGTACCAAAAAAAGGAAAAGGAGGAAGAGCAGCTAATTGGTCCCTGTTGGGTCCCGCGTTCCCCACGGTCTGCACAGCCGGCTCGGCCGAGGCTGTGGAAAGCAGCAGCCCCGAGTGCAAAGCGCGGTTATAAGCAGGTATGATGCGCCTCCGCAAGACCTGTGCTTTGCACAACGCATCCCTCATGGTGCATTCGGCGGTTTTTCCGTGGCTTTCTCCCAATGTTCCTGGTGGCGGTCATCGGAAAAAATAAGCCCGGTGACGCGGCCATCTGGTCCCCTCTGGAATGTGATGCGGGTGCTGCTGCCACTGGGATAAAAAAAACGGTCGGAGAGCTCCGGCAGCAGTTCTGTCTGGTCGCCGGTGCGGTTCCTGGACATCAACCTGTTGCCCTGGCGAAAGATCGTTACCTGGGTCACGCCGGCATCGACGTACTCACCCTGATATGCGTCATAAACCCTTGGATCGACGTGAATCGGCACGGGATGAATGGGGATGATGCGTTTCTCTGCATAGGGTTTGGTGGTGGCGATGTCGGAGAGGCGGTGGGCGAGGAACCACTGCGGCAGTTCGGGGTCGGTATATGCCCGGTCCCAGGCATTGTGATGATAGTTGGCGTATTCCCAGAAGCGGACGTTTCCGCCCGCTGCGGCGATGGCTGAATACATAATCTGCGACTGTGCCGGGGAGACAACGGGATCATCGGCGCCATGAAAGATCCAGACCGGTGTATGGCCGATGGCTTTCACGTATTCCGGTACGAGCTCGGGCTGGTGCCAGCGGCCGGGAGCGTAGGACCAAAATATGCCTCCGCAGACCGGAGCAATCGCGGCAAATCGGCCGGGATAATTCTTGGCAATCTCCCACACGCCGTAGCCGCCAAGAGACATGCCGGTGAGGTAGAGACGTTGGGGGTCGCCATGGAATTCCTTTACTTCAGCGTTCAGCGCTGCCATCGCCATCGCCATGATGTCCGGGTCGGTCCAATGGTGGTGGTTGTATGGAACCTGGGGCATCACCACTACGAAGGGCCAGCGCTCGTAGTGGGAACGGAGCGCGTTGGGCAGACCCACCTGGGTTTCGTCGAGACCGTCCGACCCGCGCTCGCCGGAGCCGTGCAGAAATAAGATGACCGGCCACTTCTGTTTGGGAGACCAATCCATCGGCAGATAGACGACATAGTGATAGGTGGTTCCATTTAGGGTGATGCTGCGGTTGAGAAACCCGGTGTCCTGCTGGCGGGCGTAAGCGCGCGGCCCCAGCGGCGGCACTGCGCCGAGGAGCAGACCGGTGAGCAAATAACCAGCCAACCAAGCCAGGCGGCGCGGCGACCCGAGACAAGACATAGACAACTTGAGCATACCGGGAAGCGCGCAAACGAGGAAAGACGGCAGAAGGGGGTGACAAACCTGCTTTCGGATTTCTCCTGACCACGGACCAAAGGGTGCCCCATATCTCGCTCGTTTTTCGCGAGATGTGGGAGACGCGGATCTCGCTCGGCAGCCTCTGGAGGGTCAAAAACTGCAGATTCGCAGCCGCACGACGCCCAGGTCTCAAAAGCGAGACCTGGGCCACCCACTCATTGGTTTTGAGTTTTAGAGAGGTGGTTCTCAGCCGTTGAGGGTTTCCAGGAGTTTATTGAGGGTACGGTTGAGATCCTTGTCGGCGCGCCGCTGCTCATCGATCTTGGCGATGGAGTGCATGACCGTGGTGTGATGCTTACCGCCGAACTGCCGCCCGATCTCGGGGAGAGAAGCCTCGGTCATCTGCTTGGCCAGGTACATGGCAATCTGCCGGGGAACGACCACGGAGCGCGAATTATTTTTCTGCTTAAGCTCAGAGACACGCATGCCGAACTGCTCGGAGACAGCGCGCTGAATGGCTTCGATGGTGATCTTGCGTACCTGGGTATCGATGAACTGCTTAAGGCATAGCTGGGTGGTCGCCAGGGTGAGCTCCGCCCCGTTGAGCCGGCACCAAGCCAGCAGGCGCACCATGGCGCCCTCCAGCTCGCGCACATTGGTGCGCACGTTGGAGGCGATGAAGAGCGCGATATCGGTGGGCAGCAGGACGTGCTCGCTCTCCGCCTTCTTCTGCAGAATGGCCACCTTGGTCTCGAGATCAGGGGGCTGAATATCCGCGATCAAGCCCCATTCGAAGCGGCTGCGCAGACGGTCCTCGATCTCCGGCAGCTCCTTGGGCGGACGATCGGAGGCGATGACAATCTGCTTCATGCTCTCGTGGAGGGCGTTGAAGGTGTGAAAGAACTCTTCCTGGGTGCGCTCCTTTTGTGCAAGGAACTGGATGTCGTCAATGAGCAGCAGATCGACTGAGCGGAACTTGTCGCGGAAGCTGGTCATTTTGTCATAGCGCAGCGAGTTGATCATCTCGTTGGTGAATTTCTCGCTGGAGACATAGCAGACGGAGCATTGCGGCTGACGCTTCTTTACCTCGTGCCCGATGGCGTGCATGAGATGGGTCTTGCCCATACCGACACCACCGTAGATGAAGAGCGGGTTGTAGGCTTTCGAGGGTCGTTCGGCGACTGCTTCAGAGGCGGCGCGGGCAAACTGGTTGCCATTGCCGATGACGAACGCCTCAAAGGTATAGCGAGGGTTGAGCTGTGCCGCGGTGGCCCAGTCAAACTTGGCCTGCTGCGGCGCCGGACTCGGCGCCCCGCGATTGCTGCCTGCGCGCTGCGCGCCGGGGGAGTGGGAAGGGACAGGAGCGAACCCACCATCCAGGCGCACACGGACCGCATCGGGGTCCTCCTGGGGAATGACAAAGGAGACGTCGTCGAACTCCAGTTGGAAGGCGTCTATGGCTTCCTGAATCAGGTCGCCATAGCGATCGCCGATGTGTTGGAACTCGGGGGTGGGAACCCGGACGAAAAGCATTCTGCCGGTGACGTGGCTAAAACGCGTGGGCTTCAGCCAGGTATCGAAGGACTGCCGGTTAACCTTCTTTTCGAGAGCACCCAGGATCCGAGCCCAGGGGTTGGGTACGGTGGGGGCGGTGGCGACAAAAGACATACGCTTCCTTCGTTCAACGCCGACTGCCTGATACTTTTCGCAAAGTACAAAAAGCAAACGCGCGCCGGCAAAAACCGTGGGCGTCGTTGTTGCTCCTGTGCTTAGGAACTGCTTTGGGGGAATCAAGCCCCTCGCGAAAGTATCCAGATCGAAAGTTCAGGTAGTGTGGACGTGCAGAAAATCAATCTTGATCGGAGCCGATACTAGCACAGTTACAAGGCGGCGCAACCGCTCATTTCCGGGCAAAATTTCTTTCTTTCCGGAGTTGCACCATACACAGTGAAAGCGGGCCCTCCCCCGGCCTGAACCAATTGTTGCGCTTGGCGCTTTGGGCTGAATCCGATATACTTAAAGCTTGCCTTCAGGCAGAGATTTTCAAGTGAGATACAGGAGCGCAGTGTTATGCCCAAGCGCACATTTCAACCCAATCGGCGCCATCGAGCGAAGACCCACGGCTTTTTGACGCGGATGAAGACCAAGGCAGGGGCAGCGGTGCTTTCCCGCCGCCGGGCCAAGGGCCGCAAGCGCGTTGCTGTGAGCGCCGGCTACCGCGACTAGCAGTTTTTCTAGAGTGCCGGATTCCGCACATTGCGCAGGTTTTCTTACCCCGGGCGACGCCCGGCTGCGCAAGCACGCTGATTATCAGCGGGTGTACCAGCGGAGCCGCAAGCATTTCTCGCCTTCGATGACATATTTTTTCGCCGAGCGCGTGTCGGGCCCGAGTCCGGTTTTGGGTCCGCGCGTGGGCTTGACTGCTGGCCGTGTTCTGGGCAAAGCGGTTGAGCGTAACCGCATCAAGCGGCGTATGCGCGAAGCGGTGCGACACAACCTGGGTTTGCTGACGCGCGATGTCGACGTAGTGTTGCATCCCCGGCGGACCGTCCTGACGGCGGATTTCACCAGCTTGCAAAGCGAAGTATCCAGGATATTTGCAGTGATTGAGAAGGCCCGGGGTGGGGCGAGCTGATGTCGCACGTTTACCAGCGCTGGATTTCTCCTTGGCTGCATTCCATCAGCGGGTTTTCAGGTGCATGCCGTTTTCAGCCGACCTGTTCGGAGTATGCCATCACCGCCGTGGCTCGCCACGGGGTTCTGTGGGGCGCCACTCTGGCGTTGTGGCGTGTGCTGCGCTGCCACCCCTTCGGCCACGGAGGTTTCGATCCGGTACCTGGGACGTACCCTGTAGCTGCGGACCAACCCCCGTCGTCCCCGCACAGATGACCCCCGCCATTTACCATAAGATCGTGGCCATAAGCGCATCGAGCGGTTTCACGATTACCGTGTCCGAGCCGAACTTAGTGAAGAGGGGCTTTTCCTGGTGAAAAGCCCCGTACGAGGAATCTTCACCGGATACATCTATCGTGCAACCGCGAGCGCAGGGTGCCGCGAGATCGTTCGATCGACAGGAACTCTCTTTGGCCGAAATTCGCAATCCTAATCAGCCGGGTGGTGGTGGGCAAGACTCCCGCACGCTTCTCATCTTCTCTATCGTCTTTGTTCTCATCTTCCTTGGCTTGCAATACTTTGGACCGAAAAAGAAGACGGCGCCGGAGACTCCGGCCCAGGTGGCATCGTCTACCGCGCCCCAGGGGCCGGTGAATCCGGCCTCTGCCATGAGTGCCGGACCCAGTGCCGGACCCGGTGCCGGACCTCGTTCGGGCGGTTCTGTTTCCGCCGCTTCTGCCGTGGTGGCCAAGGACGCGGTGGTGGCCTCCGCAGAAACCACCACGGTGGTGGAAAATGAGCTTTACAGGATTACCTTTTCCAATCGCGGCGGCCAGGCCACCTCGTGGATTTTGAAGAAGTACAAAGACGAAGCCGGCAAGCCGCTGGATCTGGTCAACCCAAAGGCGGCGGCAAAGGTTGGATATCCGCTGTCGCTGTGGGCCTACGACGCCAATCTGCGCAACCAGCTGGCGCAGGCGCTGTATGTGCCGTCGGCCACGGGCACGTTGACGGCTCCTGCCACGCTCAGCTTTACCTACTCCAACAATGGCTTCGAAGTGAAAAAGGTTTTCAGCTTCGATTCCAGTTACGTGCTGCATGTGGAGGTGACGGCTGCCGATCATGGCAGCCCGGTCACCGCCCTAGTGTCATGGCCCGGCGGGTTCGGCGACCAGGAGACACTGCCGGATTTTGCCGCGTCGCAGTTCGACACGATGCAGGGCGGCAAGGACGATCGCGAGGCGGCGAAGAAAATCGCCGGGGGCGGCACTCTGCCCGGTCCTTTCGAATGGGCCGGGGTGAGCGATCTATACTTCGCTGCGATTTTTCTTCCTGACGCCCCGTCTCAGACATTGCTGGTTGGCCTGCACGATTCCATTGACGTGCCGCGCCATGGCAAGACGGATCAGACCGACGCAGCCTCGCTGCTAGGGGCTGCTATGGGCGCAACCTCCGGGCACAGCAGTTTGCGCCTTTACGCCGGTCCCAAGGTGCTGGACGTGCTGGCCTCAGTGCGGGCGACCACGGCGAGCGGGACGCAGACCGGGCCCAATCTCGAAGCGGTGGTAAATTTCGGCTTATCGGGGATCATCGCCAAACCCCTCTTCCTGGCGCTTCGCTGGATCCACGAGCACATTGTCTCCAACTGGGGCTGGGCCATCCTGGTACTGACCCTGATCATCAACCTGGCGATGTTGCCGACGCGCATCCAGATGATGAAATCTGCGCTGAAGATGCAACGCATACAGCCGGAGATGAACGCGATCAAGGAGAAGTACAAAAAATACAAAACCACCGACCCTCGTCGAGCGGATATGAACAAAGAGATGTTCGATCTGCAAAAGCGCGAGGGGGTAAATATGTTTGGCGGCTGCCTGCCGATGCTGGTGCAGTGGCCGTTGCTGTTTGCGTTTTATCGCATGCTGCTGAACACCATCGAACTGCGGCAGGCGCCCTGGTTGTGGCTGCATAACCTGGCCGCTCCCGACCCGCTGCACATTTTGCCGGTCTTCTTCATCGTGACCATGTTCCTGGTGCAGTACCTGACCCCGTCGCCAGGGATGGACCCCTCTCAGCAGAAGATGATGGCCTTTACCATGCCGGTGTTTTTCGGTTTCATGACGTGGAACCTGAGCTCGGGTCTGGCCCTGTATTGGGCATTTGGCAACGTGATCAACGTGATCCAACAAGCGGTGATGAACCGCACCGGCATTGGGAAACAAATGCGCGATATCGCGGCGAAACGCGCGGCCAAGCGCAGCGGCGGCAAGCAGCCGAACCGCAAACCGGGCCTGGATCCGCGCAGGCGTCCGGAAATCGGCGGCTAGAGCAGTTTCGCAAATACTTAGCCTGGTAAAGATCGCGAGGTGTGGTTTTCCTTGAGAGAAAACCACGAAAATGCCTATCGCTTCCCCGATTTCCTGCAGCGTGGCATAGTTGAGAGAAGCGATGTGCGGCTTTCTTCGCGGAAAGCCGCATACAGTTCGGTGGCTCCGCAAATGCCCACAGGAAATCGGGGTTCGGTCTACACCATTTGCGAAACTGCTGGCCCCGATTACCAGCGGTAGAATTGGCGTCCGGCAAGGGCTGACTTCACTTCACGCAAGGTGCGATACTAAACCGATGCCGATTGCCGATCACGCGGCTGCAGCCCAGAAGATTGCAGCGTTCCTCAAGACCCTTACCAGCACCGGCGGCCTGCGATTGAAGTACAGGATCACGGCTGGAGCTGGAGCCCATGACCCCGATGGCCTGGAAGCCCGCGAGATTTACGTGGAGATGTCGGGGCCGGACGCTGTGCTTCTAACCCAGCGCGGAGGCGAGTTGCTGCGTGCGCTGGAGCATATCGCCGCCAAAATCGTGCGGCTCGAGGCGGAAGAGCACGACACCATTTCTTTTGACGCCAACTCCTTCAAAGCGCTCCGTGCCCGGGAGCTTAAGCTGGCGGCGGAGACGGCAGCCGCGCGGGTTCGCAGCACCTCGCAACCTTACAGCTTTTCTCCCATGAGCTCGCGCGAGCGCCGCATGCTGCACCTGGCGTTCCGTGACTATGCCGATCTGGAAACGGAGAGCAGCGGGGAAGGTTTGCGCCGTTTCGTGGTGGTCTATCCCAAGGGCGCGGCGCGTCCTCGAGGGCGATCTTTCGAAGCCGGGAATGCCGGGGCACGGCCTCCGCGTCGCCCCACACCCTTCTAAAAAGTTCTCAGGGGACTCGAGAGATCGAGATTCCATGCAGCCCGATCCACACATCGTCTACCAGAACGAGACCATCGTTGCCATCGCGACGCCGCCGGGCCGCGGCGGCATTGGTATCATGCGCCTCTCGGGCGCGGAGTCCACCCGTATTGCCGAACCGATGCTGCGCCTGCGCAACCCTCTGGCTCACGCACAAGCCCGCTTCGGTGATTTGCTCGACGTTGAAACCCAGGAGAAGCTGGACGAAGGCATAGCGACTTTCTTCGCCGCGCCCCATTCTTATACCGGCGAAGATGTAGTGGAAGTAGCCGCGCACGGCTCGCCGGTAATCCTGGAGACGCTGGTGCGACAGGCGCTCAAGGGCGGAGCGCGTTTGGCTGCGCCGGGAGAGTTTACACAGCGGGCGTTTCTGAGCGGCCGCATCGATCTGACCCAGGCCGAAGCGGTGCGCGATCTGATCGAAGCGCAGACGCTCTACCAGGCTCGGGTGGCGGCGCAGCAACTGGAAGGCGCGCTCTCACGGCGCGTCAAGCCCATCAAGGAAGGGCTGGTTGCGCTGATCGCCTTGCTCGAAGCGGGCATCGATTTCGCCGAAGACGACGTGGACGTGCTGCCGGGCTCCGAGATCGTGAACAGGATCCATGAGATTTGCGGCCTACTGGAACCGGTGGCTCAAAGCTTTGCTCGCGGCCGCATTGTGCATGCCGGTTTGATGCTGGCGATTGTCGGCCGTCCGAACGCGGGAAAGTCTTCCCTGTTCAATCGCATCGTGCAGCGGGAGCGCGCGATTGTCACAGCGGCGCCCGGCACTACGCGCGACCTGGTGACAGAGCGGGTCTCACTGGGCGGAATCCCGGTCGAGTTGGTGGATACGGCGGGTATGCGTGAAGCCAGCGATGAGGCGGAACAGATTGGGATTCGCAAGTCGCGCGAGGCCTTGGCCGATGCGGACATGGTTTTGGCGGTGCTGGATGCGACCGTCGCGCCGGCTCAGGAAGAGATGGAGCTGCTGGCTACGCTGGCGCAGCGGCGGGCGCTGGTGGTGGTCAACAAGAGTGACCTCGCCCATCCGTCGCCTGCAATGGAAGAGGCACTCGCCGGCCTCGGCTTACCAGTCGTGCACACCTCCGCTCTTAGCGGAGAGGGTATTGGCGAGCTGAAGCAGAAGATGCTGGCAATGGTGGGCGATCGGACGGTGGAGACCGAGGGCGGCATGCTGACCAGCCTGCGTCAATACCAGGCAGTCACGGCAACGCTGGAGGGCCTGTCCGCCGCGGCTGTGGCGGCGGGTCAAAATATTCCCCACGAGATGGTGCTGCTGGATCTATACGGAGCGCTCAGGCATCTCGACTCGCTCACCGGCGAGACCACCAGTGATGACATTTTGAATTTGATTTTTTCCACATTTTGCATCGGCAAGTAAATGGCCCGTCACTGGTCTGTGGATGTCAGGGGAAACTGGAGGCTGACCTTCGCTTTTCAAGGGCGATGAGAAGATTTTGGTCGGCAGGTTTAGCGTCGCATGATCCTGGACATTCTGGGCCAATTGGTCTGAGTCGTACACTGTCGGGGTCACGCACATCATGTTGAACTGAAACTGGTTACGCCTTTATCGATATGCGCCCTGCGCGCCCTTCGAATCGAATATCCCAGTTCTTGAGAATATCCCTCCCAATCAGACACGAGAAAGACGGCTCTCTATTGAAGTCGGCCGCGAGGATTCGCATTGTCTGGATTCGTGGCAGATTTGAATCGGGGAAGCTGACGGAACCACAGTATTCATCACAGCGACACTCGCCGCCTATAACCCTAATCGGAATCGCGGCATTCGTTAGAAAAAGCCCACGGTTCCTAGCGAATACTCTGCTCACTATGGTGAATGGAGAACCGGTGTCTATGAGCGCAGTAACGACTTGGGCGGGTGCGTACTCCAGTCCTACCGTACGTCCAGCCTCAATCGTGTCATCGGTGTTCGCCACGATGACTTTTATGCAAGGTCCAGGATCAGCCCGATCGAACGGATTCCAATTCACTTGGAACGTATGCATACTATGCGATGAAGTATACCGGTTCGTCTCTCCAAATCTGCTTTACCAGAAAACTTCGGCTGACACCAAATTTTTCTAGGCCAGCTCGGAAGGCGTCAGCATACTCCTCAAAGAACGCCTCCAGTACCGTCTCGCCTCGGATCACCACGTACTTTCCGGGGTGAGTGTGCGACCACTCGGTTCGATGTTCCTCGAACACGCGAAGTTCCATCGCCAATGGGGTTGCCAGCTCCATTAAATGCCCCTTCCGGAATATTACGACGCATTCACCTTCGGTCTTCAAATGAAGGCACCACGTTGCTACGTAATCACATGATAACGTGTCAACGCGGCAATACCTTAACATAGTTGAAGCATTGCCGCCGCATGAGCCCAAGAGCTAAACACGTCCCAGCTAACGCCCACCAGACAACCGTCTGCCTCACCGATGAAGAGAAGGCGGCGATCAACTGGATCCGGGCTGCTCGGAGGCAAAGAGGAGATGATCGGACGACCCTCAACGATATCCTTGTTGATGCGCTCTGGTATCTCTTAGAAAAAACGGAAGGGGAAAACCAGGGTCGAGATGCGAGGTATGGTGCCCCAAGCTGCGGTGAATCCAGTCTTACAGAATAAGGTCGCGGAGATTCCGAAGCCGAAAAAACGCCGATGAACCCACAGGGACTACCTCGCACAGGAGGGTTTCTCAAAGCTCCCTATCTCAGAGCATGACAGCGCCATGCGACCTTTTTCACAACCATCGTCTGACCCGTTGATATCTTCGCCGTCCGCTCTCCTATACCGGGTGCATGTTTTCCGGATCCAACCCGGTCATGCGAATCGGTTGAGGTTGCAGCTCACCCGGCTGAAATGCATCCGTCGGGTCGGCGCGACATGGGTTCTCCTGGATGGCGCCTTCATCCGCTCAAGGGCGTGATGGGCGGTCACTCGTCCGTGGATGTCAGCGCGAACAGGCGATTTACCTTCGCATTTTAACCCTCGCCGGTCTGGGGTCAACCCGCCACTCTGATTCGAAGCGCGACCCGAACATATTGGGCATTTTGACTGTCTCTTTTGCAAATTTGTAGGTGGACCTTGTCGCCAGCTACTGATTGATTAACGAAGGGAAGTTCGTACTGGTCTGTTCCCGTCTCTCGCGAGAGCCTTCGGGCTCGTGGATTGGCCAGGCGCATACCATTTTCATCAAGAACCATACCCAGCTCATGACATGCCCGCCAGAGTACGTGTCCGCCGGGTATCATACTGGCCGCGAGATACTTGTACATCGTTCCCAGCTCGACTTGAAGTAACGCCGCGGCTTCTTCCGGGGATTTCCTGCGCCGCTTCATAGCACTTTTTAGCGCTTTAGCAATCGCGCCCCTGATTTCCTCATCGCGGATGGTACGCGGCTTCTTCATCGCGGTGCCTCCTGCAATCTCCTTGCACAAATACTCGTAAAGGAGAAAGTGTTCTTTCTTATTATCGTTTAAATTAAATATCTTAAACAATAATGACCACTTGGGAACTATAATCTATCCACGCGGCGCGAGGCTCCTCCCTTGCTTCAACAGACATTTCTGCACATCCCCGGAATCGGTATAGGAACCGAGCGAGAGATGTGGCTCAACGGCATCCGAAGCTGGGATGACGCGGATCGGTTTGAAAAGAGGTTCGGTGTCCTTGGCGCCCGTCTTCAGCAACGACTCGATGAGTACATCCCTCAATCAAGGCAAGCGATAAAAGATAGGAATGCCGAATTCTTCCAGCGGTTAAGCGCACGGGGAGAGGCTTGGCGGGTCTTTCCCGAGTTCGCCGACCAATGCGTCTATTTGGACATCGAGACAACAGGTCTTTCCACCGTGTTCGATTCCGTTACAGTGGTTGGTCTTTACGACGGCCGGCGGTATAGCGTCTTCGTCCAGGGCCAGAACCTCGACCAGCTTGAAGATGCACTCAGAAAATATTCGGTTGTCGTGACCTTCAACGGGGCCGGGTTCGATCTGCGTTTCCTGCGGTCGGCTTTTCCCGGAATTGCCCTTCCGCCAGTGCATATCGACCTGAGGTGGGTTTGCCGAAAGCTCGGTCACCGCGGAGGGCTAAAGGAAATTGAGAAGCAGTTTGGGATTCACCGAAAGGAATCGATCACTGAGGTCGGCGGTTTTGATGCAACGGTACTTTGGGCGAGGCACCTGCGCGGTGACAGCGCGGCCTTCAACCAGTTGATTGATTACAACACCGCCGACGTCGTCCACCTGAAAGCGCTCATGGAGATTTGCTATGACAGACTGTCGCAGCAGACGGCGGAGTTCTTGAAAGGGTCGATTGCGCCGATCTTCACGGGCGTAGCAGAGCTGCCTACGCGATCCAAGCTCAGCGCGACACGAAGAGTTACTGTCCACGCCGGTGGTCGTGAGATCGTTGCGAATCTGATCAGGAAAGTCGGGCGGGATAAAGGGCCGAGAATTGTCGGGATTGATCTGACGGGCAGCGAGCGCAGGGCTACCGGCTGGGCGCTCCTGGACGGATGTGACGCCTCAACCAAGTCACTACTCACCGACGAGGAGCTGATCCGGGAGACAGTCGCGGCAAAGCCTGAGATTGTGTCGATCGACTCCCCCCTTTCCCTCCCGGAGGGCGTAACCGATTGCGACAGCCTTGGGTGCTCTCCCATCTACCGCAAATGTGAACTTGCCCTCAAGCGCATGGGCATCTCGGTCTTCTGGTGCCTCCTGCCCACTATGAAGGGCCTCACCCGACGAGGAATGCTCCTGGCGGCAGAGTTGCGGCATCGCGGCTTGGACGTCATAGAAAGCTATCCGGGAGCGGCTCAGGACCTTCTTGGGATACCACGCAAGGGCTCTAGCTTGGAGGAGCTGAAACGTGGAATGGGGCGTATAGGAATCACGGGTTCCTACCTTTTGGATCGCGTAACGCATGATGAAGTCGATGCGATCACATCCGCCTTAGTTGGGCTCTTCTACCTGGCTGACGACTATATCGCCCTCGGTACTGCGTCGGAGGACTACCTCATTGTTCCCCGGTCCCCAAGTATCAACTACCGGAAACTGGCGGAGATCCTCGATGCAACAGGGCTGGACGCCGTTTAGTTACAGTTAGAATGAGGCATGCCAGATCATTCGCCAGTCGTCGTCGGAGTTGCGGGGCGGATCGGGTCCGGGAAAAGCATGCTCGCACATTGCCTCGAGCGGGAGTTCGGTTTCCAGTACCTCAGGTACAGCATGATTCTTGCCGAGTGGTTCGGGATCGATCCGGCTGACAAGCTACGCCTCCAAGAGGTCGGAGGACGCGTGATGGAAGGCCCGGAACAACGCGAGCTTAACCGCAGGTTAATCGACCGCATAGAGCGAGATCGGGATGTGGCAGTAGACGGCTTGCGCCATCCAATTGATTATGAGAGCCTTCTGACTGAATTCGGCAAGCGTTTCTTCTTGATCTTCGTGCATACGCCACCGAGCATTAGGTTTGAGCGGAGTCAAGACAGATACACCAGCTATGAGCAGTTTCTTGCAGCAGACTCGCGTCCGGTTGAGTCGAACATTGATTTACTAAGACCGCTTTCGGCAGCGACGATTACCGGAGCGATGTCGGTGGGAGAATCCATCGCTGAGCTTCGACAGCTTGTGTCTTCATTCCGGCGGAGGACAGACGCATGAGTGTTTGGGTAGTTGCAGGTGGACAATATGGCTCCGAAGGAAAGGGAAAAATTGCAGCGTTCATCACGTTGCATGAACAGATCGACATCTGTGTTCGTTGCGGAGGGCCGAATTCTGGACACTGCTTTCTTGATGATTCGGGAGTGTTGCGGGCGTTGCGACAGATCCCAGCGGGATACGTGCGGTCTGGAACGCGCCTCCTCATCCCAGCCGGTGGCCTGATCGACCTCGAGGTGCTTCGGAGAGAGCTAGAGCTCCTAGGCCTGAGTCCGGACCGCGTCGGTGTCGATCGGCGCGCGATGGTCATAGAGGAGAACGACCGCCGGATAGAGGAAGAGCTGGGTTTGAAGGAACGACTCAGCTCCACACTCTGCGGTGTCGGTTCCGCTGCAGCACGAAGGGTGCTCCGCGGTGCGGAGGTGCGGTTAGCCAAAGATGCCGCAGCGCAAACAACATGGCTGAAACCGTACCTGGTGGATGTATCGGCCGAAATCAACCACGGTGTCGACCACGGAAAGAAGGTGCTAGTTGAGGGCACGCAGGGTTTTGGTCTCTCCCTTTATCACTCCGAGGCATACCCTAAGGCCACTTCGCGTGACACGTCGGCGGCTTCCTTTATAAGTGAATGTGGTATCAGTCCAAGGCTCGTTACAAAAGTTATTCTTGTGCTGCGCACTTTTCCGATCAGGGTAGCCGGACAGCAAGCGGGCCCGCTGTTTGACGAGGTCGACTGGGAAACGGTGCAGCGTGAGAGCGGGTATCCGCATCCCTTGGCAGAACACACGACCGTAACAGGCAAGCTGAGGCGGGTTGGTCGTTTTGATTTCGCACTCGCACGTAAGGCCGTTGAAGTCAATCGCCCCAACTGTTTGGCGGTGAATTTTTTGGACTATCTCTCTGCTCATAACAGAGGAGCGGGAAACGCTCGGGCTCTTACGGCTGGTACCAGGAGTTTTATCGCTCGCTTGGAGGAGGGTCTCGGCGTGCCGGTCGGTTATGGCGGAATTAGTCCGGCGGTGAACGAGACCCTGGTTTTCTCACATGGTTCTCAGGACGGCACAGCGACTGACCTTGCGGGTCTCGGAGATTGGAGCGAAAACCTTGCTCGGCGCTAGCCTGGAAGCAACGAGCGCGCCTGCCAGGTTTTCGTCCAGAGGTGGTGACAATCAGAAGGAGCAAGTTGAGGCTTCAAGAGAGGTTACTGGGATGCAAGAGGAACAGCCACTGGGTGCGGAAGCCGCGGGTTCGCAGAGAGGTGGGAGACGGCTTGATCTTACATCGATCGGTCCGGAATTTAATGCAGAACGCCTGAAGTATGAGGATCCGCTGACCAACGAACCGTCTCGAAAAGGCATGCTTCTCTCGAACCAGATTGAGTGGTTCTGCAGTCGTGGGGTGCTGATAGAGGAGGGTTATTGCGCGGAAAGAGTTCGGCCAGCCTCGTATACGCTGACGATCGGCTCAGATTACGTGGACAGTAAGGGCCGTATCTGCAGGCTCTCTAAAAAGAAGGAAGCGTTTTTCTACATGGAGCCAAACTCCATTGTGTACGTCAGTACAGCGGAATCGTTGAATCTGCCGTTCTACATCGCAGCGCGATTTAATCTTCGAGTCAAGTGGGTATATCGAGGAATCCTGCTAGGGACAGGTCCCCAAGTAGAGCCTGGTTTTCGGGGCCATCTTTCCTGTCCTCTATTTAATCTCACGGACCAGGCGGTCCGAATCAAGCTGGGCGATGAGTTCGCAACCATAGACTTTGAAAGAACAACCGATTTTGGAGCGGGCGTTGGATGGGCTGAGCTACGCGACAACGTTCAAACTATGGAGAGCCTTGACCAGGTACAAGCCGGCAGCCAGCGTTTCTTGCTGTTCAAGCAACGGCCGTTTCCACCCCTTAAGCATCTTCCGGATCACGACATCGTCAGCTCCTTGGTTAGACTGTCGGATGAGGTCAAGCGCTGGAGAGCAATCGGTGTTGGGATTGTCATTGCCTTCGTCAGCCTCGCGCTTACATTGCTCAACTTTCAAGCAAATCTTTACAGAGAACAAAAGGCAACGAGCCAGCAGGTTTTCCAGCTCGATCGTGACCTTGAGATTGCCAAGGAGAGATTGCAGTCCCTCAACGGCCCATCAACAGCTGTACCCTCCACCCACGCTGTTGTTCCCGGAAATGTACCGGTCGAGAATGGGCATCCGTAATACGATTCTCGGAATAAGAGCAGAGGCCCGACATAGGGTCCGGTTCTTTTGGCCGGACCAAGCCGAGTTCTCCATAAGTAAAGTTTTTCTCTGCATCGCTCTAGGCATTGGAACCAGCGTTTTCGTCATGGGGCGAGTGTGCATTGATGTGCGGAACCTGTATCTGTGGTCTGCTTTCGGGGATCCCCTTTTTCAAAACAAATTGTTCTTCGGTATTACCTTCTCGATCACCATTTTGGCGGGTTCATTTTCTGCAGGATACATTGTTCTCGAATTTCTCCAGTGGATCGTGTCAAAGGCGCGACAGCTTTATCGGTCGAGCGGGCAGAGCACGCTTTGATGCTCTACCGAAGGCGCCCGGCACCCCAATCCGTCCGGACGTCGCGCAAAGAGTGCTATGGTTTGCTCTAGCCCAGGGCGACGGTTCGTCCTGAGACGAGCGGTCCAATTTGCTGCCGAGGGCGGCTAGCGGGAGCCATCCATCAGTGCCAGCTCCACGCCAATGGGTGCGGTTTTGTTTCCGGCGACCTGCAATTTTTGCTCCGCTTTGGAGGGCCAGAAATGAAGGTGGCGGCTTTTTCCCGCGATCGAGATCTCGCTCAGGAAGTACTGGTCGCCATATTTCTGGAACATGGCCTTGCCCGTTGGCGCCGGCTGAGCATTGTCCTCCACCCATGTCATCACTAACCTGGACTGGGACTTTCCCTGGAAGCGCAAAATGTGTTCATCTTCCGTGCGAATGGTGTAAACGCCGTCGGCGAAGTGCTCAGAATCGGTGTCGAAGGCGAACGGCACGTTGACCTGGACTAGCATCCCTACATCCTGCGCGCGGCGGGCTGGCGAGACGGCGTGATGGCGGTGGCGATCATGCCTGCGCGAAACTTCAACAGCGAAAGCGTGCTCATGGCGGTTCTTCTTGGGGAAGGCGTCTCATGCAAACACCTTCACTTACGAAGGCGGAACCGTCCCTCAAAAGGGGCCACCACTCGCGAAATTATTTTTTATCTTCCTCCGGAGCCTCGGCCCCCGGCCGCAGCTCGCGAAACAACCAGATCCTAGCCAACGCCCAGTCCCGCTTCACGGATCGCGGCGCAATCTGCAGCATGGCGCCGATTTGCTCCACCGAAAGTCCACCGAAATAGCGCAACTCGACTACCCGCGCCTGTCGCGGGTTTTCCTTCTCCAGCTTCTTTAATGCCTCGTCCAGCTCTTCCACCTGATCCAGCTGCTCGGCCGAGATGGCGAGGTCGTCCTGCATCTCCACCCGCTTCAATCCTCCGCCTCTCTGTTCCGCGTTGCGTGTCCGTGCGTAGTCGACCAGCACACGGCGCATCACGTGCGCTGCTAGCCCGATGAAGTGCTCGCGGCTGTTCCAATCGACGTCCTCTCCTACCAGCCGTAGGTAGGCTTCGTTGATCAATGCGGTTGCCTGCAGGGTGTGGTCGGGCCGTTCCCGGCGCATGTAAGACCTGGCCAGACGATGCAGCTCGGCATACACCAACGGCAACAGGTCCTCTGCTGCCCGTGCGTCTCCGGCGCGCATCGCCTTCAAGAGCTGGGTTACCTGGCCGCCGTCGTTGTCCATGAATCCCATGGTATATTCCGGCGCAATCTTTGCCGGCCCTGACAGACTCCTGACATAAGGGTGTCAGGAGCGGTCGCCTACCTTGGGAATGCGGTGACGGCGTTAACACGACGTCGCTACCTATAAGGAGACGACAATGAGCAAATTTGAAAGCAATGCAGTTACCTGGTTTGAGCTTCCGGTCGCGAACATGACGCGCGCACGGAGTTTTTATGAAACGCTACTCAACGCGCAAATGCAGGAGTTCCCGGGCGAGGAACCGTGCTTTATCTTTCCGGCTGAGCCGGGCGGCGTGGCTGGGTCCCTGATCGAAAGGAAGGGCATGAAACCCGCGGCCGAGGGTACGATGGTTTATCTCAACGTCGACGGGAAGCTGGATGCGACCCTGGAGCGGGCCAAGAACCTGGGGGCGAAGTTGTTGGTTCCACGCACAGCTATTCCGGGCGGCTTCGGCTACTTCGCCTGCCTGCTGGACTCGGAAGGTAATCACTTTGGGCTGCATAGCCGCTGAGTTGGCGTGGCTGGGAGGGCCGAACGATGAGACGCGCGGACCGGCTCTTTCGTATTGTGCAGATGCTGCGTTCGGGCCGGCTGAAGACGGCGCGCTCGCTGGCCGAACGGTTGCAGGTATCGGAACGCACGATTTACCGTGATGTCCGTGATCTGCAGCTCGCCGGCCAGCCGATCGAGGGCGAGGCGGGCGTAGGGTACACGCTGCGGCGGGAATTCGATCTGCCGCCGCTGCTGTTCACTCCTGAAGAATTAACCTCGCTTGTGCTGGGAGCCCGGCTGGTGAAGGCTTGGGGCGGAGCCGAGAGCGTCGAAGCGGCGACTACCGCTTTGGCGCGGATCGAGGCTGTGCTGCCGCCCGAACTGGCAGCGCGGCTGGACACCATCCTGATGTATGCGCCGGGTTTTCGTATGCGGGCAGCGGAGCGGAAGATGCTCGACTGTCTGCACCAGGCTTGCGCAACCAAGCGGGCAGTGCAGTTCCATTACACGCGGCTGAACGGCGGGCCCATGGAGCAGCGGACCGTGCGGCCCCTGGCGCTCTATTGCTGGAGCGGCACGTGGACGTTAGCCGCGTGGTGCGAGCTGCGGACAGACTTCAGGATGTTTCGGCTGGACCACATCGCTGCTCTGCAGGTGCTGGAGCGCCGATTCGAACAAAAGCGCGGGCAGCGGTTGCAGGATTACCTGCGTGGGGTGCAGGCGGAGATGGCGCGGCAGAAGCGGGAGGGGCTCGACGCATTCGGAGAAACGCGAAGCGAAAAGCTTAGATGACGAATTCACCCGTCCCTGCGGGACTACTCATCTCACTGCCCAACCCAGGACTCCGTACTGGGCCTGGAGTTTCTACATTTCTTTCCTGCCCGATTTTTCCGTAGGACCAAAGCTGCGCAGCCAGGCGCGAGGAATTTGCGTTAGCGGGCAACTAGGGCCGACTGAAACTTACTTGCCGAATTCGCATCTGTTGTAAGTGTAGGGCCGCCTGCTCAACATTCATGTTTGCTTGCCATCTGATTGCTTGACCACGCCAAGCGACTCCCTACCTCTCTACGCTGGACTGCTTCGCCCCGCGAGCACCTGCGGCGAGATTACGGCGTAAGCAGGGCAGCCCAGTGCGCGCTCCTGATAGAGCGGTCTTTGACAATTCAGCACCAACGACACGGGCATGGCGACAACCAGCGTTGGCCTGTCGCAGCGGATCGCGCCAGGGTTGCTACGCCCATTTTCCCGCAGCGGGTCCTCCGGGGAGGTCCAGGAGCTTAGTTCGCACCTGTATCAAGGAACCGGAAGCGGCCGGCGCGGCGTTTCTCAGCTCTCCACCCGTTGTTTTTCCGGACCCCGGATTTCCTGCCACGCGGCACTGGAGAGAACCGCGTATGCGCCTTTCCGCAAAGAAAGGCGCATGAAGTTTGCCAACGCCATCAAGTTCCACAGGAAATCCGGGCTGGCGAGGCAAATGTAGCGTCCCGAGGGGGGCTTATCGCGCTTATCGCGCTTTTCGCGCATCTTTTTTTAGCGCGTCGGTGGTTGGAAAGCCTCTACATGCCCCCAGCTCCGGGTTTTTTTACTCCGACGACGAACTTAAGCGTCCCGAGGGGGGGCTTATCGCGCTTATCGCGCTTTTCGCGCATCATTTTTTTTAGCTGTTCGGTAACTGGAGAGCCTTCTAGCTGCCACCACCCACGCGGGCTGTGCCAAAAATGCAGGCTTGACCGGGCCATGCGCGGTGAAATGTAAAAACTCGAACCAGCCCCAGGACTCCGTCCTGGGCTAAGTCCAGGCAGAGCTGTCCAAATTTAGGAAGAAAACCGCTTATCAAACGATGTAGTTTGCTGATTTCATTAGGAAAGCTTGGCCAAAGCCAAATCGGGTTGCCCGAATTGTGCGTTCGAAAAGCGGTTCGGACGCTCAGTCAGGGGTTTGTCAAAACCCTAATTTGGACAAGTCTGAAGTTCAGGCCGCCCCTGTCGGGGCCGGATATTCGAGAGACCGTCGCGATGTGTTCTCATAATCCCCGGCTTTGAGTGCCCGTTGGGTTCGCGGGTGGAATCTGCGACTTGTTGCGTCGAGACCCCACCCTCTAAGGAAAGCGACCTGCTATTTGCTGGCGGGAGAGACCTGCAACATTGCCAGCTCCACCCCTGTGGGGGCGGTCTTGGTTCCGATCCTCGGCTGCCCCTCTGTTTTCGAGGCGGCAAAGTGCAGGTGACGGCTTCTGCCCGCGATCGCGATATCGCCCAGGAAGTACTGGTCGCCATACTTCCGGAAGGTGGCCTTGCTGGCCGCCGCCGGCTCGCGGTCGTTGTCCATCGTCGTTATCACCAGGCCAGAACCCGTTTTTCCTTGAACGAGCAGGATGTGCTGGTCTTCCATACGAATTTGGTAGACGCCGGCGGTGAAGTGTTGCGATGCGATCTCAAACGCGAACGGGACGTTCACCTGGCCCAGCATTCCTACGTCCTGCGCTTGGGTCATTGGCGAAGATGCGACGACGGCGAGAACGCCGGCGAGAAGACTTGTGCGAAATTTCGAAGTTGTATGTATGGCGGTTCTCCTTTTTGGAAGGCGTCTCATCAACCGCCTTCACCTACTAAGGCGGAACCGTCCTCAAAAAAGGGCCAAGGCTCTGAAAATTATTTTTGCGCCTTTGTTTGCCGCCGCTTCGGCACCCGGTCCATGGCCGCCTCCATCACGATTGCTATGCTATAGAGGCCTCGCTGGATGGGAATCATGGCCGACCTGGAGCAATCTGCCGAGCAGCTGTTTGGTGAAGCTCTGGATTTACCAGCGGAGCAAAGGTCAGCTTTCCTTGACCAAGCATGCTGCGGGGCGCCTGAGCTGCGCCGCCTGGTGGACGGGCTGCTTCACGAAAATCAACGTATCGGGAGCTTTCTTGCCGATCCGTTGTTCACCCCCGAGACGGCTGCGCCTCCCGCCTCTGCCCGCTTCCAACCCGGCCAGCTGATCGCCGATCGCTTTCTGGTGGCTCGCTTTATTGCTCGCGGCGGTATGGGAGAGGTCTACGAGGCTAAGGATCAGTTTCTGCAGGGTGCGAGCATCGCTCTCAAGATCATTCGGCCGGAAATCGCTGCCAACGCCACCAGCTCATCGCGCTTCGAACAGGAGGTCATTCTCGCCCGCAGAGTAGTTCACCCCAATCTTTGCCCCATCTATGAGATCTTTCACTGCGAGCAGCCGGCGCCTCCTTTCCTATTCCTCACCATGAGGCTGCTTCAGGGCGAAACTCTCGATGCCCACCTCAAATCGTCAACGAGCCTGGCGCAGCGCGATGCGCTGGAGATATGCAGCCAGATGATTTCAGGCGTTTCCGCCCTACATGCCGCCGGTATCATCCACCGCGACCTTAAGCCAAACAACGTAATGCTGGAAAGGACCGGGCAACGTCTCAACGTCTCGATCATGGACTTTGGGCTCGCTCGCCTTCACGAGGCCGAGTCCTCGATACTCGGCTCCGGCATGATCGCCGGCACCCCTGGGTATATGGCGCCCGAACTACTGCGTGGAGAACGCCCGACCAAGGCTACGGATATCTTCGCGCTGGGTATTGTGCTGCACCAGGTGCTCACCGGCCAGCGCCCGATCGAATCGGAAAGGGGCCTGTCCTTCAGTCCTTCGCCCTTATTGCGTACCGTGCATGCCCCTGCTGAGCTGGTTCAGGCGATTGAAGGTTTTCTCTCCGCCGACCCGGAGCGGAGGTGCCGCGCGTTTGAGCGTGTCCGGCCGGCACAGGAGAGCCCAACGCCATCGGCGACTTTCTCCCGTTCCTATTCTTTGCGCGGTAAGCGTGTCTGGTATTGGGCTGCGGGCGCGCTTGTGATTCTTGCTTGTCTGGCCGCAGTGTGGATGACGCCGGAGCCGGTTTCTGGCCCGCTCGACTCCACGCAGATTACGTTTTCAGGGGAGCCGAAAGAACCCCCGCTGTTTACGGATGGACTGCGGCTTTATTTCGAGAGTCGCAGGGTGCCCTCAGAGATGGCGGTCAGCGGGGGGATGATTGCTCCCATGCCACAGGTGGAAGCCGGAGTGCGGCTTATGGCCATTTCGGCCGATGGGGCCAAGGTACTGGAGTGGAAGCCGGAGGTGGGTGACGATATAAGGCGGGGTTCTCGCCGGATGGCCAGTCCATCGTGTTTACGGATAAGCGGATGCTCTATGCCGCCGACGCAGACGGATCCAATGTGAAGAAAATCTGGGAGGCGCCCATGTCCGTCGACGGAGTGTGCTTTTCCCCCGACGGAAGGGAACTCACCGTGTCCCTATGGACTTCAAAGGATTCTTCGCGCCTGTGGAGGCTGAAATCCAACGGGGAGGGCGCACATCCGCTGCTGCCCGATTGGCCCGCTACTTCGGAGCAGTGGGGTGCCCAATGGACACCGGATGGGCGGCACTTCGTGTTCACCTCAGACCGCGAAGGGGTCCCAAACGTGTACGAACTGCTGGCGCCGCGTTGGTTCGAGTTCTGGAGAAAGCCGACGGCGATACGTATTACCGGCAACCAGATACCGATCGCGGCATCTGCGCCGGCCCGCGACAGCAACCACCTCTTCGTGCTGGGAACGCCGCTTCAGGGTGCAATGCAGGCACTGGATCCGCGCACTGGCCAGCTCGAGCCATATCTAGGCGGTCTGTCTGCGAGCGAATTCGTAATTTCACCCGACCGGCAATGGATGGCGTACACGGAATTTCCTACCGGAAATCTTTGGAAAAGCAAGATCGATGGTTCCCACCGCATACAACTCACCAATTCAGGGGTTGTCATGGAGCGGTGGTCGCCGGATGGAAAGTCACTGGTGTACGACGCCGATGCGTACAAGTTGTACCTGGTTTCGGCGGATGGCGGAACTCCGGAAAAATTGATTGCCACCGGTGAACACGAAATCAACCCAACCTGGTCCCCTGATGGCAAATCCATCGCGTTCAGTTATTACAATTTCACGGACCAGCCCGAGGGCGGGATATTCACTGTCGACCTGGCGAGCCACAAGGTCTCGATGACGCCCAACACTCAGGGATTTACCGCGCCGTCATGGTCACCAAACGGAAAATACCTGGTGGTTTTCGCGCAAAAGCCTTCGCGCTTGATGTTGTACTCCGCCAATACCGGGAAGTGGAAGGAACTAACGCAATTTCACGACCCCGCCGGTCATTTGACGTGGTCGAGCGACAGCGAGGCCATCTATATGGGAATGATTAAGGGAAACGATGGCATCTATCGGATTGCGGTGCCGGATGGGAAGTGGACTAAGGTGAGCGACCTAGGCGGCACGTACACGGGCGAGTATACGGGTGGAGGGGGCCCCGCATTGGTGAGCCTCACTGCGGATGGGCAGCCGGCAATGATGGCATCTACCGGCGTGTCACAGATTTATTCCTTGCAGTGGAAGCCCTGAGATCCCGGGTTGCAGACGTAGCGCTCGATCTTTTGAGCGACCTACTTCCTCAGGGCAGCATCTTTACGGTTGGAACCCCGAGACCGTCTTTCATCCCCAAACCAACGATTGAGGAGCAAAGCCATGCCGCTGCCCACAGACGAAAAGATTCTTGCGCTTAGCAATGCACTGCTACAAAAATTCGACGCTATCTTCGGGGTTCACCCGGGCTTCCGGCCGGCTCACGCCAAGGGCATCATGCTGCATGGATCGTTTACCCCTTCGCGGGAAGCGGCTACGCTCAGCAAGGCGCCTCACTTGAACCGGCCATCGACTCCAGCTACAGTACGGTTTTCCAATTCCACGGGCATTCCCGTGATACCGGACAATGATCCGAATGCGGATCCACGCGGCTGCGCGGTCCGGTTCCATCTCGCCGATCGGGTGCACACCGATATCGTCTCTCATTCGACCAATGCATTTCCGGCGAGAACCGGTGAGGACTTCCTGGAGTTCCTGACCGCCATCGCTGCCACCGACCTGGCCCATATCTCCGGCTCGCCGCTGGAGATATACCTGGGCACCCACCCGGCTGCGCTCGCATTCGTGCAGGCTCCTAAACCGCCGGCTTCGAGCTTCGCGCGGGAGTCTTACTTTGGGCTGACTGCCATGCGCTTCATCAACAAGGATGGCGCGAGCCGCCACGGACGCTACCGCATTCTGCCGGAGGCTGGTAACGAGCATCTGGACGCAGCAACCGCCGCCGCGAAAGGGCCAAATTATCTGTTCGAAGAACTTGAGGAGAGGGTCGCAAAGGAGCCAGTCAGATTCAGGGTGGTGGTTCAACTGGCCAAGGATGGCGATACGGTGGATGATGTGACCGTCCATTGGCCGGAGGATCGCAAGCTGCTTGACCTGGGCAGGCTCTCCTTCACTGAGCCCGTGCTCGATGAGGCTCATGAACAGAAGCAGATTATCTTCGATCCGATTCCCCGTGTGGACGGCATCGATGCTTCGGATGACCCGCTGCTGGAATTACGGGCCGCAGTGTACCTCTTGAGCGGGAGGCGCCGGCGGTCAGCTCCGGAAGATTAGGACCAGGCAAGAAGGATCGCCCCGGCCGCAATCAACAGAGCGCCGGCAGCCTTACTCCAGGTAATCATCTCGCCCAGCAGGGGCCAAGCCAGCAGCACGACAAAGACCACGCTCAACTTGTCGATGGGAGCTACCTTCGAGGCCTCTCCCATCGACAACGCGCGAAAATAACAAACCCACGACAAGCCTGTGGCCAGGCCTGAAGCGATCAGGAACAGCCAGCTGCGGCGGCCGACCTGCGCAATACCGGCATGCGTGCCAAGACTGAGAGCGATGGTCCAAGCAAAGATCAGGACGACGGTGGTGCGAATGGCGGTGGCCAGATTGGGATCCACGTGGGCAACGCCGGCCTTGGCAAGCAAGGCGGTCGCCGCGGCAAAAAAAGCAGAGAGGATGGCCCATACCAGCCAGGTCATTAGATTTTCCCCCAATCAGGTCCGGCGAATGCTATGCACGCCATCATGAGCATATAATTCGCGCCGAGGTATTCTCATGCCGACTTACCTAGCCTTAGGGCGCTGGACAAAAGAGGGTGTGGAAAAGATCAAGGATAGCCCGTCTCGCCTGGACGCCGCCAAGAAAGCCATCGAGCTTGCAGGCGGAAAAGTCGTTAGCTTTTACCTGCTGATGGGCCAATACGACATGGCAATCGTGCTCGAATCTCCCGATGACGCGACCCTCGCCCGCACCAGCCTTTCTCTCGTCTCCAAAGGCGGCGTGCGCATGGAAACAAGCCGGGCGTTCACAGAGGACGAATATCGGAAGGTCATCTCAGCCATCTCCTGATCCTTTTGGCGCATTCGGCACCGCTCGCACAGTAGAGCGGCACGTGGGGTGCGCCCTCTCGCGCCCTGTACCCATAGCCTTCATTTTCTGATACGACTACTGGCATGAGTCCCCAAGCAATGGCCGGTAAGCCGGGTACCCTTTCAAGCCTGCGGCAGGAGTGGCTTCTGGCAGTGGCCTTCGCAACGACGGCCTTGTTTCTGCTGTTTGGCAAAGGATGGCTGGCCGACCTGTCGAACCCGCTTTGGTTCGCCTTGATGCTGGTCTGGCTCTTCGCTGTCATCATGAGCTCAGCCTTTGCCGTGGTGCACCATGCGGAGAGCCTGGCGATCAAGCTGGGAGAGCCCCTGGGAACGCTGGTGCTCACGCTCTCGGTGATTGGCATTGAGGTGATGATGATCTCATCCGTCATGCTCACCGGCGAGAGCAAGCCCACATTGGCGCGCGACACCATGTACGGGATCGTGATGATCGTGCTCAATGGGATGATCGGAGTCGCATTGCTGGTAGGCGGTTTGCGCCATCATGAGCAGGAATACAATCTGCAGGGGGCAAACTCATTTTTGTCCCTGATTGTGCCTTTGACGGTGCTCGGCCTGATACTGCCGAACTTCACCAACGCCTCTCCCGGACCTACGCTGTCTACTTTTCAATCCGCTTTTCTGGCGGTAATGTCCATCGGGATCTACAGCCTTTTTCTGGTCATCCAGAACCGGAGACACCGCGAGTACTTCGTAAGGCCGGCCACCGCAAGAGCTGTCGAAGCGAAGAACTCCGGGTTGGCTCATGGAGAAACAAATTCCCTTACTTATCATGGCGTATTGCTGGGGATGTATCTGCTACCGGTGATTGTACTTGCGGAGGAGATTGCCCTTCCCATCGACCACGGGATTGAAGTACTTCATGCACCCCTGGCGCTGGGAGGCTTCCTGGTGGCGGTGTTGATCTTGTCTCCCGAGTCGCTCAGTGCGACACGCGCGGCGCTGGCGAATGATCTGCAGCGATCGATCAATATCCTGCTGGGTTCGGTGCTGGCGTCGATCGGGCTGACAATTCCGGCGGTTTTGACGATTGGCATGATTACCGGCAAGACCGTAATGCTGGGACTGCAGCCGCCGGATATGGTTTTGCTGGTTCTTACCTTGGCGGTGTGCGGCCTCACCTTCACCAGCAATCGCACCAATGTTCTTCTGGGCGCTGTGCACCTTCTACTTTTTCTCGCTTACGTCATGCTGATCTTCGAGCATTAAGCTGCTGCGTCGCTGATTTACCAGTCCGGGCTGGCCAGGCGAATGCTCCAGACGGGTCCTTCCTCGTACAGAGAAGTATCGATGCGGACAATGGCCGGGGCGCTGCCTTCGGCAACCCAAATGTAAGTGTCTGGCGGTTGCTTGCCGACCACAGGAGCGACTGCGCCGGCAACACCCCCGATGTCGACTTTCACGTCGTACTTCAGCGCCTGGTAGCGAAGGCCGCTAAGCTTGAACGCTTCCTTGCCATCCGCCGTAACGGCAAGCTTCACCATCCGCGGCTTGAGCGAAGGGGAGAGATAAGGGAATTCAATCTTAGGAGCATCAGACGGCAGATTCATAATCAGAAAGAAGATAACCCCGTTCGCCAGATCAGGCCGCAGATCCATATGCTCTATCCGCGGTGCTTCCCTGGCTTTCGATAAGTCACGAACAACCACTTGCTGGGAGTGAACATCGATGCTTATATCGCACGGATGGGGAAACGATCGGCCTTTCTGGACGAGCCGGTCGCTGATCAGCCGAAAGACCTTGTTTTGGGAAAAGATGGTCGTTTCATCGTAGAGGGAGCCGTCGCGAAAATGGAAGACTATGCGGAGCGCGATCGTGTCCCCGGTAGGAACCAGGGTCAAATCGCCCGCGGCGAGGATGGCCCCAGTCTGGTCACGGAGGGTGAGAAACCCATGCATCGATCCGAGACGCTGGCGGACGCTTAAGTCCTGACCTTGCACAGCGTCAGCCATAATCAGCGGCGTGATCAGGAGCAACCAAAAAAGAAATTTCGGGAAAAAGCGGGCAATCCGTGCTGGTTTCAATGAGGCCTCCCAAGCTACTGGTTTCGCTGGCTAATGGGAGCGTACGGCAGAGCTTTCCCACAAGCGGACAAGGCGTTACCAAGCGCAGTTGCACGGTTTGGATGCCGATTGACTGTCTTTGGCGTGCATGATAACTTTTCCCGGTCTGACGAAATCTTTCCTTTCATAATGCGAAACCCCGAGTGCCCCTCCCCAGTTAACCGGAGATCAGATTGCAACAGTCGCTGCGCTTTTTGTCTCTGACTAAGGCGCCGGCGAGAAGGAGAAATGAATGAGGCTGTCAATCGTGGATGAAGAGTCGATCGAGGCCCTCGATCTTCCTGGCCGGCATCTTCGCTGGCTGATGACCCGGGACAATGTCGACGCACGCCACTGCTCCATGTGCATGATCGTGGTGCCGCCGGGCGAAACCGCCAAACCTGCGCACTCGCATCCCAATGGGGAGGAGATCATTTACATTGTGCACGGCTCGGGTAAGGTGATGATCGAGGGTGTAGTGGAACCGGTGAAGCAGGGAAGCGCTGTTCTGTTTCCGCAGGGGAAAGTACACATGCTGCGGAACACCGGGACGGAAGAGATGAAGGTTGTTTGCTTTTTTGCGCCGGCAACCAATCTTAAGGACTACAAATTCTTCGACAGCGTCGAGTTTCCAGACTAGCCGCTGTTATCCCATCCAGATTCAGCCGTTCCTGCCGGGCTGGAACCGTACCTCAGGGGCTAATGCTCGCTGCGGCGAGGCAGCCCGACGTATCTCAATCGTTTACGGCACGACTAAACAGGCTGCGGAAAAAGTCGCTTTTCTGAAGGGGACGGGCTTCAGCCCGTCCATAACCACTTGGCAATGAGCGCGGCTTTTAGCTGAGGGATACTTTCCCCCTCAAAACGGACTTTTTCCGCAGCCTGTAAAGTCGTGCCCTGATACAGGGCATTACTGCGGTGAGCAGCGGAAAACTCCGCATTCCGCTGGGCAGGTCTCCGTACCCGGATTTCCTGTGGAACTTGGCGCTACTGCACCTTTAAATATGCGATCAGGTCGCTGATTTGCGCCTCAGAAAGCATCGAGCCGAAGGCGGGCATGGGCGCGATCCCCTTGCGAATGACGTCTGCTGCTTGCTCTGGCGTGATCGGAGGGGTTACCAGGGGTTTGGAGCTGAAGATGCCGTGAAGATTCGGAGGACCGAAGGGAGTCGTGTCGTCCGGCTTCTTGTTATGGCAACTCACGCAATTTTGCTGGAAGATAGCGCTGCCCCGCTTAGCCTTGGCATTCATGGCCGGCTTCGCCGTGTCCGCAAACCCGACCAGGCTAGTTAGAAGCAACGCGCCCGCAGCAAACAACACACAAACGCTACCCTGAACCCGCTTGTCCGACAGCCACGCAAAAGCCATTGCTGCACTGCCTCCGTTACCCTTCAAAATCATAAACCATGCCTTCCAGCAAGCGTCGCCGCGAACCTTCAGCCTACTCTGAGATACTGTTGGTACTTAAAGGCCCAACCACAGAGTTCCCAGGAGAACTTATATGGCACAGCAGACCGCGCTACTCGAAACCAACTACTACGGCGGAGCATGGCAAGGGAGCACCGCAACAGACACCGTAGAGATTAAAGATCCTGCCACCGGCGAGGTGCACGCGCAGGTCGGCATGGCCAGCCCGGCTGACGTTGAGGCGGCTGTGGCCGCGGCTGTGGCAGCCTTTCCTGGGTGGCGCCGTACTCCGCCACAGGAAAGGATCCAGTACCTCTTTCGTTTTCGCGAACTTCTTCTCAAGCGAGCCGACGACATCGCCCGCACCACCACGCAGGAAAATGGGAAGACCCTTGCCGAGGCGAAAGCAGAACTGCAGCGGGGCATAGAAAACGTTGAAGTGGCCTGCGGCATCCCGAGCCTTATGCAGGGATACAACCTGGAGGATGTAGCCAGCGGCATCGACGAGATGATGATTCGCCAGCCACTGGGCGTCGCGGTGGCGATTACGCCGTTCAATTTTCCCGCGATGATTCCCCTCTGGTTCCTTCCCTACGCGATTGCCACCGGGAACACCTTTATTCTCAAGCCTTCTGAGCGGGTACCGCTCACCGCCCGGCTGCTGTTCGAGCTGCTGCATGATACGGGCTTGCCTGCCGGAGTGTGCAACATGGTGGTCGGCGGCAAGCCGGCCGTCGACGCGCTTCTGCACCACAAAGACGTACGGGCGATCAGCTTTGTCGGTTCCACTCCTGTGGCTAAGTACATCTACGCCGAGGGCTCCATTCATGGCAAACGGGTACAGTGCCAGGGCGGGGCGAAGAACTATGTCGTGGTGATGCCGGATGCGGATCTCGACATGACGGCGAAGATCGTGAGCGACAGCGCCTTTGGCTGCGCCGGACAGAGATGCCTCGCGGTTTCGGTCGCCGTGACGGTGGGCGACGTGAGCAAGAAGTTCAACGAGGCGATCCTCGACCTCGCATCCAGCATTCGCACCGGGAACGGCCTGGAAAAGGGCGTGCAAATGGGCCCGGTTATTACCGCGGACAGCAAGTCCCGAATTCTTAACCTGGTGGAGAAGGGCGTCAAAGAAGGCGGGAAAGTGCTGCTCGATGGGCGTAAATCCGCGGCCGGTACCAATGGCAACTTTATCGATCCCACCATCCTCACCGGCATCGGTTCGTCGAACCCCCTCACATCGACTGAGATTTTTGGCCCGGTGCTGACAGTCAACGAGTCGAATACGCTGGATGATGCGATCGAGACTTTGTCGCACAGCGCCTTCGGCAACTCGGCCGCCATCTTCACCTCCAGTGGAGCCGCCGCACGCAAATTTCGCTACGAGGTTCCGGCGGGAAACATCGGCGTCAATATCGGTGTGGCCGCTCCCATGGCATACTTTCCATTCAGCGGATGGAGAGACAGCTTCATGGGAGTTCTGCACGGCCAAGGCAAGGATGCCATCGAGTTCTACACCGACAAGAAGGTCGTGATCGAGCGCTGGCCCAAAGAGTGGACGCGCAAGTTTTGAGAGATTGGCAAAATCTGCGGGTACACTGGGGAGGAAATTCCCAAAGATAAACGACTGAATGCTGGATACCGGCCAAAATATTGTCATCGTCGTCGTCGCCCTGGCGTCCTCCCTGTTCTTTATGACAGCGGTGAACTACTACTGGCCACCCGAGGCGCGGAGGGCGCACAACGATCTGATTGGCTGGCAGCTTTCTGTTCTGGGTACGACTTATGCGGTCATCCTCGGCTTTATGCTCTACACAGTCTGGATTGACTTTGGATCGGCCGACCTGAATGCGGATGCCGAAGCCAATTCTGTGGTGAACCTCTACCGGCTGGCAGACGGCCTGACTCCGAATGAAGGCGCCAGGATCAAGGTTTTAGCACGGGCGTATGGTGACGCTGTTGTCGACCAGGAGTGGGGAGAGATGGCGGCGAATATCATGCCCTCGGAAACCCGCGGGATCGCCCAGCAGATGTGGCAGACTCTGATGGCCTCGAAAGGAGCTTCTCCCACTGAGATCACCGCGGAAGACCATGCTCTCTATGAGCTCAGCGCATTGGCAGGATATCGCCGCATCCGCCTGGTGGAGAGCGCATCACGGATCCCCGGCGTGCTGTGGTTTGTGCTGGGGGTTGGGGGAGTGGTCACGATTGCGTCTACCTGCATGTTCGGAGCTTCGAATGGTGCATTGCACGTGATCCAGGTGGGAGCGTTTACCCTGCTCATCTCGCTGGTGCTGGTGGCGATTGCCGATATCAATCGGCCCTTTCAGGGCTCAGTCCACGTGAGCGATTACGCCTTCCGGCGCGCGCAAATGGATATGAAGGAGCAGTAGCCCTCTAGAGCCGGGCCGTTCGCAGCCGCAGTGCGTTGGCTATGACGGAGACCGAGCTGAAGCTCATGGCCGCGGCGGCGATCATGGGATTGAGCAGCAATCCGAACACCGGGTAGAGCACACCTGCGGCGACCGGTACACCTAGCGCGTTGTAGAAGAAGGCAAAGAATAGATTCTGGCGAATGTTGCGCATGGCTCGCTGGCTCAGGCGCCGGGCCTTGAGGATTCCGCGCAGGTCGCCCTTCACCAGGATGATGCCGCCAGACTCCATGGCAACATCGGTTCCCGTCCCCATCGCGATGCCCACCTGAGCCTGTGCCAGCGCGGGTGCGTCGTTGACCCCGTCGCCTGCCATGGCCACGACTGCTCCCTGCGCCTGCAGCTTCTTCACGGCCTCGGCCTTTTGGATCGGCAGCACCTCTGCCTGGAACTCTATCCCCAGCTTCTGAGCCAAAGCCGCTGCGGTGGTGCGGTTATCGCCGGTGACCATCACCACCTTAATGCCATCGCGCTTTAACTCCGCGATCGCCCCGGGGGTAGATTCGCGGAGGGGATCGGCAACCGCAACCAGGCCAGCCAGACGGCCGTCCCGGGCTACAAACATTACTGTTTGCCCAGCCTGCCGCAGGGTTTCGGCCTGCTGGTTCATGGTTACCAAGGCGGCCCCCAGGTCGCGCATGAGGGCCGCGTTGCCGGCGGCCACCTGTGCTCCCTGGATGGTGCCCGATACACCCTTGCCGGTGAGCGAAGCAAAGTTTGCCACTGGTAACAACTCGATCTGCTTCTCTTTTGCTGCCGCAAGAATAGCTGCGGCCAGGGGATGCTCGCTGGCTTTTTCCAGGCTGGCAATGGTTTGCAGAAGCTGGCCTTCGTCTCCGCCCGGCGCCGCGATCAGAGCGCTGACCCGAGGCTTACCTTCGGTGAGGGTTCCCGTCTTGTCCACCACCAGGGTGGTTACTTTTTCCATTGTCTCCAGCGCTTCCGCATTGCGGATCAGGATTCCCTCGCCGGCGCCGCGGCCCGTGCCAACCATGACGGACATCGGGGTCGCCAGGCCGAGAGCACAAGGGCAAGCGATGATGAGCACGGCAATGGCATTGACCAGGGCGTGCGCATACCGAGGCTGCGGACCAAAGACCGCCCAGCAAACGAAGGTGATCACGGCGGCGGCCAGGACTGCAGGGACGAAGTAGGATGCGACCAAGTCGGCAAGGCGTTGAATGGGAGCGCGGGTCCTCTGGGCCTCGCTGACCATCTTAACAATCTGCGCCAGAAGGGTGGCTGAGCCGACACGCTCCGCCTGCATCACCAGGCTGCCTGTCCCATTGATGGTTCCACCCACCACCTTGTCTCCGGCCGTTTTTTCCACCGGGATAGGCTCGCCGGTGACCATGGATTCGTCTACAGAGCTGCGTCCTTCTATCACCGAGCCGTCGACGGGCACTTTTTCGCCGGGACGGATGCGCAGACGGTCGCCCACGACGACCTGAATGATAGCGACGTCTGCCTCGTTTCCGCCGGAGATGCGGCGCGCGGTTTTGGGGGCCAAGCCGAGCAGCGCCTGGAGGGCGCCGCTGGTCTGGCTGCGGGCTCGCAACTCCAGCACCTGCCCCAAGAGGACAAGAACGGTGATAACGGCAGCTGCTTCAAAATAGAGGCCGAGGTTTCCCTGGGCATCGCGAAACGAGGCGGGAAAAAGGCCGGGTGCGACCACGGCCGTCAGGCTGTAGAGGTAGGCAGCGCCGGTTCCCATCGCAATGAGAGTGAACATGTTCAGGCTGCGATGAACAACCGAGGCCCAGCCGCGCTCAAAGAACGGCCATCCCCCCCACAGCGCTACCGGTGTTGCCAGGGCGAGCTCTATCCAGCCCAACAGCCGGCCCTCCAGCGGGTGGCCGGGCAGCAACCCAGAGATCATGATCGCGAGCAAGGGAAGGGTCAGCAAGGTGCTAACCCAAAGCCGCCGGGTCATGCTGATCAATTCGGGATTGGCCGCAGCGGCGGTGACGGTTCGAGGCTCGAGTGCCATGCCACAGATGGGACAAGCGCCAGGGCCGTCGCGCACGATTTGCGGATGCATGGGGCAGGTGTATTGAGCGGGCCCTGCGGCCTGGGTAGGCGTCCCGATGCGCACCAAAGGGACGGCTCTCGATCCGTCGTATTTGCCTGGCTCAGTCTCGAATTTTGTCTTGCAGCTTTGACAACAGAAATACCAGGTGCGCCCTGCGTGCTCCACCGATGCGGCCGCCTTTTCCGGTAGGACCTGCATGCCGCATACGGGATCCGTCTTTGTCAGAACCTCAGTTAGCACTTGCAACACCTTCCGTCATCGTTAGAGTGCTCTCCGGGCCTTGACGATTCTGTTCTTAGAGGGCCTCTCGATGGGTACAGGTTTAGTGCCGCGCCTACAGCGCTCGGATCCTCTTCGATCGATTTCCCAGCCCTTCCGGGCTGGGCTGACGTTTGGCGGTCGGCCCTCCGGGCCTCGAGGTAGAGACGCTTTATTTGGATCGGATGCCGGGGTCTTACGACTTTGTCCCGGACTTGAGCGAACGATGACCGATGTCCCTGCGGTAGTACATTCCATCAAATTCAATGCGCTCCAGAGCCTCGTAGGCCAGCGATAGCGATTGCTGCAACGACGCGGCCGCGGCGGTCACACCCAATACCCGGCCGCCTTCGGTCACGTAATGCCCGTCCACCAGCGCAGTGCCGGAATGAAAAATCTCCACTCCGGCTACGCGGGCCGCTTCTTCCAGCCCGTTGATCTTATGCCCGGTCACATAGCTGCCCGGATAGCCCGCAGAGGCGGCGATGACACAGGCTGAGGCTCCCGGTTTCCAGCGCGGCTCAGTGCTGCTCAAACGGCCCTCTACGCAGGCTTCCAGCGTCGCCACCAGATCACTGTCCAGCCGGGCCAGAATGGCCTGAGTCTCAGGATCACCAAAGCGCGCATTGAACTCCAGCACCATCGGGCCCCGCGCCGTCATCATCAAGCCGCAATACAGAACGCCTGCAAAGGGAGAGTCTTCCGCAGCCATGCCCCTCACCACGGGCTGCGCAATGTGGTGCACAATCCAGTCGCGCATCTGGTCATCCACCATGCCGTCAGTGGAGTAGGCGCCCATGCCTCCGGTGTTGGGCCCCGTGTCCCCCTCGCCCACTCGCTTGTGGTCCTGCGCCGGCACTAACGGCGTTACATGCTTTCCATCGGTCAGGGCAAGAAAGGAGAGCTCCTCGCCAGTGAGGAACTCCTCGATCACGATCGAGGACTGGACACCCCCCAGCAGTCTTCCGCCCAAGAGCCCGGAGATGGCCTCGGTTGCTTCCCGCCGCGTCTCGCACACGATCACACCCTTGCCCGACGCCAGACCATCCGCTTTGATCACTACCGGGAGATGGAAGAGCTCGATCGATTCCAGGGCTTCCCGCTCGGCGGTGGCGACGGCATAGGCTGCGGTCGGGATCTGGTGCCGCTGCATAAAGCGCTTGGCAAAGGATTTGCTGCTTTCCAGCAGGGCTGCCTGGCGGGTCGGCCCAAAGACCGGAATGCTGCGCCGCTGCAACTCGTCCACCAGCCCCAGCGACAACGGGAGCTCTGGGCCCACCACTACCAGGTCTGGACTTTCGGCGGCAGTGACCCGTAGCAAGTCGTCGACATCCTTGGGGCTAGCGGGGATACAGCGCGCCAATTGAGCGATGCCGGCATTGCCAGGCGTACAAAGCACTTCGGAGACGCGCCGGGACCGGGCGATGGACCACACCAGGGCATGTTCACGGCCTCCGCCCCCTATCACGAGCACTTTCATCGCTGCAACTTTGGCAAGACTACCGCAGCTGCGCCCGAACTGCGAAGAGTTATTAACTATGGTTAACACCAGGACGGAAATGCAGGCTATACTGAAAGCGCAGCCGCTGAAAACGAGGATCGTGCCTTGGCTCCTGTTTCCCCACCCTCGCTTCCAATGACCTCGTCGCAGCCCGCTGCGCTGCTTCCCAACCTGAAGACCCGGCAGGCCCTGTATTGGTTTGGACCCGCCTTTGTGGCCAGCATCGCCTATATCGATCCGGGCAACTTCGCCACCAACTTTGCCGGCGGAACCAGTTTCGGGTACAAGCTTCTCTGGGTGTTGCTGTGGTCGAATGCCATGGCCATCCTGATCCAATACCTCTCCGCCAAACTGGGAATTGCGACCGGGCGGACGCTGCCGCAGAACTGCCGTGAGCATTTCTCGCGGCGCACGGCGATTGGCCTCTGGGTCGCGGCCGAGCTATCGGCCCTGGCCACCGATCTGGCGGAATTTCTGGGCGCGGCGCTCGGCTTCTACCTGCTTTTCGGCGGGTATTTTCTTCATTTGGGGCTGGCCCGGACCACGGTGATGTTTCTCGCCGCGATTGTCTCGGCGGTGTGCGTCTTCGCCATCCTGGCGCTCGAGCTGCGGGGCTTCAGGAGCCTGGAAATCGGCATCATGGTCTTTGTCCTGATGATTGGGGTGTGTTACCTGATCGAGATCTTCCTGGTGCACCCCGACTGGCGGCAAATCGCCTACCACACAGTAGTGCCGATGATGGACCGAAAGAGTATCTACATCGCCGTGGGCATGCTGGGCGCCACGGTGATGCCGCACGTGGTTTACCTGCACTCCGGCCTGGTGCAGCCGCGGCTGGTGGCGGAAGAACGCAGTGAGCACACGTCTCAGCTCCGCTACCTGACCCGGCTGCGCCATTTAAGGCTGGAAGCGCTGGACGTATTTGCCGCCATGAACGGGGCGTGGCTGGTTAATTCGGCCATGATCATCGTTGCTGCCGCGGCTTTTGCCGGGACGGGACGCAGCGACATGTCCATCGAGGAAGCCCATCGCACGCTCGGCCCTCTGCTGGGTCCTGCTTCGGCGATCATCTTTGCGGTTGCGCTTTTGTGCTCCGGGCTTTCCTCCTCTACCGTCGGAACCCTGGCCGGGCAGATGATCCTGGAAGGCTTCCTGAATGTTCGCTTCAGCATCTTCCTGCGCCGGCTGCTGACCTTGCTGCCCGCGATGGTGGTGATCGGCCTGGGCCTGGACCCGATCCGGATCCTGGTTCTCTCCCAGGTGGTGCTCAGCTTTACTTTGCCCTTCGCTCTGATTCCGCTGCTTATCCTATGCAGCCGGCGGCAAGTGATGCGAGAGTTCACCAACGGGACCACACTCGCCTTTCTCGGATGGCTTACGGTGGCGATCATTATTGCCCTAAACGTGGTGCTTCTGGGGTTAAGCGTTACCTCCTGATTCACTCAGCAATGCTTTAGAATATGCAGTGGACCATGAACGCCCGAGCAGACGTCGCAATTCCCTGCACAAGCGTTTCCGTCACGGCAAGCCTGACCGTGGACGGAGCCACTCCTCCTAACTTATCGTCAGCCAGACCCTGACAACCAGAGTTTGATCAGGCTTGCGCTCCTGCGCAAATTTGCGCAGATCTGGTGACGAGACATCAGAGAGGAAATAACCAATGAACAGCTTCGGCAGCCAATCCATCCTGAAGGTCGGCAACAAGAGCTACGAGATCTTCCGTCTTAATGCGCTGGAGGCCAAGGGCCTCTCGCTTCGTCGCCTTCCTTACAGCCTGCGCGTGCTGCTGGAAAACCTGCTGCGGCAGGAAGATGGCAAGAGCGTGACCGCGGACGACATCGAATTCCTGGCCAAGTGGAAGGCAAGTGCTGAACCGGCGCGGGAGATCGCGTTTATGCCGGCGCGCGTGCTGATGCAGGACTTTACCGGAGTGCCCGCCATCGTCGATCTGGCGGCCATGCGCGACGCCATGAAGCAGCTGGGCGGCAACCCGGAGAAGATCAACCCTCTGCAACCGGCAGAGCTGGTGATCGACCACTCGGTCCAGGTGGACGAATTCGGCACTTCGAATGCGTATTCCATCAACGCCGCGCTGGAGTTCCAGCGCAACCGGGAGCGCTACGCCTTTCTGAAATGGGGCCAGACTGCGTTCCGGAATTTCTCCGCCGTGCCTCCGGGAATGGGCATCTGCCACCAGGTCAATCTGGAGTACCTGGCGCGCGTGGTCTTTACCACTGCGCCAAATGGCGGCGCGGTCCGGGCGTATCCTGACACGCTGGTGGGCACCGACTCGCATACGACGATGATCAACGGGCTGGGGGTGCTGGGCTGGGGTGTCGGCGGGATCGAAGCCGAGGCTGCCATGTTGGGCCAGCCGGTCTCGATGCTGGTGCCACAGGTGGTCGGGTTCAAGCTGACGGGCAAGCTGCGCGAGGGTGCGACAGCCACCGACCTGGTGCTGACCGTGACCGAGATGCTGCGCAAGCTGGGAGTGGTGGGCAAATTTGTCGAGTTCTACGGCTCGGGGGTAAGCGAGTTGAGCCTCGCGGACCGGGCGACGATCGGCAACATGGCGCCGGAGTATGGCGCCACTTGCGGAATCTTCCCCATCGATGCGGAGACGCTGCGCTATCTGCGAGCTGACGGGGCGCAGCCGGAGCAGATCAACCTGGTGGAGGCGTACTCCAAAGAGCAGGGATGGTTCCACACCGCTGATTCCGCCGAGGCCGAATACACGCAGACCACCGCAGCTCGATCTTTCGACGGTCGAACCGAGCGTAGCGGGTCCCCGGCGTCCCCAGGACCGGGTGCCGCTTTCGCAGACCGGCGCCAACTTTCAGCAGCAGTTGCCTGGCTTGCTGGGGCCGAGCGCCGCGGGCCGCAAGGAACGCCAAACCATACGCTGGGAGAGCGAGGGCGGCCATACCTGGTCAAATGGCAGTGATAAGTCCACGCCCGAGAAGGGACCGGCGACCACGGTTAAAGAGCGCTTCGGGGTCGATGTCGATCCCTACCTGGACCATGGATCCATCGTGATCGCGGCCATCACCAGTTGCACCAACACTTCGAATCCATCGGTCATGATCGCCGCTGGGCTACTGGCAAAGAAGGCGGCGGAGAAGGGATTGAGGGTGCCGCCGTGGGTCAAGACCTCGCTGGCGCCGGGCTCCCGCGTGGTGACGGACTACTACAAGAAAGCGGGATTGCTGGAAAGCCTGGACAAGCTGCGCTTCCAGGTCGTTGGCTATGGCTGCACCACCTGCATTGGCAACTCCGGTCCACTGCCGACGGATGTTTCCAAGTCGATTGACGATCATGGGCTGGTCGCGGTTTCTGTGTTGAGCGGAAATCGAAACTTCGAGGGACGAATCAATTCCGAGGTGCGGGCCAACTATCTCATGTCGCCGCCACTGGTGGTGGCCTACGCGCTGGTGGGCAATATCGACCATAATTTCGACACCGATCCGATCGGCAAAGATACGAGGCGGCGCCCCGGTCTACCTGAAGGACATCTGGCCGACCCAGGAAGAGGTAAACAGCACCATCGCGTCGGCCATCGATTCAGAGATCTTCACCAAGAATATGCAACTGTTACGGATGGGGATAAGAATTGGCAGCATCTCAAGTTCCCCACCGGCGATACTTACCAGTGGGAGCTCGATTCGACCTACATCCGTAAGGCGCCGTATTTTGACGGCATGCCCGCGAAGCCTTCGCCAGTAGAGGAAATCAGAGGCGCCCGGGTGCTGGCGGTGCTGGGAGACAGCGTCACCACGGACCACATTTCCCCTGCCGGCTCGATCAAGCTCAACGGACCAGCGGGCAAATACCTGGTCGAGCACGGTGTGAAGCCGGCGGACTTCAACTCGTACGGCTCGCGGCGAGGCAATCACGAGGTGATGGTGCGCGGCACCTTTGCCAATGTGCGGCTGCGTAACAAGCTGGCTCCGGGAACGGAAGGCGGGGTGACTCGCCTGCTGCCCGAGGGCGAGGGGATGAGCATCTTCGATGCCTCGGTGAAGTATGCCGAACGGGGTGTACCCCTGGTGATTCTTGCGGGCAAGGAATACGGCTCCGGCTCCTCGCGCGATTGGGCGGCCAAAGGGCCGCGGCTGCTCGGGGTGCGGGCGGTGATTGCTCAGAGCTATGAGCGTATTCACCGCTCCAACCTGGTGGGCATGGGGATCCTGCCGTTGCAGTTTGAGGCCGGGCAAAGTGCGGAGTCGCTCGGGCTCACCGGGGAAGAGGTGTTCGACCTGGAAGGAATTCGCCAGTTGCTGGAGCAGAAGTTCGCCCAGGGCCGCACGCTCAAGGTCAAGACGACGGATGCGGCGGGGACGACGAGGTATTTCAGCGCGACGGTGCGCATCGACACGCCACAGGAAATTCTGTACTACGAGAACGGTGGGATCCTGCAGTTTGTGTTGCGACAGTTGGCGGCTAGCTAGGGTTGGTGGTGGGAGAGTTTGAGTGCCGCGCTTACAGCGCTCGGATTCGCTGGGATTGATTTCCCAGCCCTTCCGGGCTGGGCTGACGTTTGGCGGACGGCCCTCCGGGCCTTGGATTGGCTGCTTTTATCCGCGTTGACTATTGCGAGGAGAACTGCCGGTTGGGCGGGCTTATCCCACTCAAGCCAATAGAAGGCTTGAATGGGGCACCCAGTCTTTGTTGCAGGCTCCTAATGAACAACTAGGTTTTCCGGTCAAATCGGATGCCGGTTGAGGGAACCGCAGGTCCCTCCACTACGCTCCCCCGGATTTCCTGTGGAGCTTGGTGGCTTCGGCGAACTTCATGCGCCTTTCTTTACGGAAAGGCGCACACGTGGCCTTGTCCACTGCTGCGTGGCAGGAAATCCGGGTGCGCTCCGGTCGGGATGACAATTCATTTGTGACACTCACATTCCCCATAATCAACCTTCGCGTGTTCATTCCACCCTCAACTTGCCTGGGGCAAATTGAGGGACAAATGACACCGGCTCTCTCTGCAAACAATTGGGTGGCCCATTCAAGCCTTCTTTTGGCTTGAGTGGGGTTGTTGCGGACCCAACCCTCAGCTCTGTGTCATTAGGAGCACCTCTACTTGCCTGCGGCAAGTAGAGGGAGAAATGACACGGCAAAAATCGCCATGAATGCAAGGCCCGGAGGGCCGGCCGCCAAACGTCAGCCCAGCCCGGAAGGGCTGGGAAATCGATCCCCAAGATGATCCGAGCGCCGTAGGCGCGGCACTAAACCGCGCTGTGTCATTAGGAGCACCTCTACTTGCCCGCGGCAAGTTGAGGGAGAAATGACACGGCTGCCCCTACCCGCAAGAAAATCTTGGGGTGGCCCATTCAAGCCTTCTTTTGGCTTGAGTGGGGTTATTGCGGACCCACCCTCAGCTCTGTGTCATTAGGAGCGTAAGCGTAGTGGAGGGACCTGCTGTTCCTCTTCTCACCTTGGGAGAACGATGACGCCCCACGGGCTAGAGCCAGCCTTCACTTTTTTGGTCACAGTATTGGTGGCCAGGTCCACGACGGAGATGTTATTCGAAGGCCCGTTGGCGGAATAAAGGGTCTTGGCGTCCAGCGAAAGCGCGATGCCCCAGGGACGCGGCCCGACTTCGACCGATCCCAGCACAGTGTTCGTGCCCGTATCGATCGTAAACACTTGGTGTCCTCTGCCGGTGCTGACATAAAGCCGGCTGCCATCGGGAGAGAGCAACACAGCCATGGGCTTGATGATGCCCGGCTTACCCAGCGATATAGCCTTGATCATCCGATTCTTTTTTACATCGACCAACACCACGGTTCCGTCGTTTTCCGCGTTCACGTAGGCATGCAACCCGTCGGGCATGAACGCCACCGAGCGCGGACGGTGACCAACCTTGAAGGTGGCAACGATCTTGCCCGCAACAGGATCGAGGACGGCGATGGTCCCGGTCTCTTCGGAGGTGATCCAGACGTGCTTCCCGTCCGGCGTAACCTTGACGCCTTCAGGTTGTGCGCCAACCTTGAAGCTTTTGATTACTTTGCTGGAAGCGATGTCGACAATACTGACGGCCTCATCGTCTTCGTTCGAGGTATATATCTGCGTGCCATCCTGGCTGACGTCGAAGTTTTCCGGATCGGAGCCGCCGGGAATCATCCGCAGCAGCTTGCCCTGGGCAACGTCGAAGACGCCGATGCCATCGGCGCTCTTGTCAGGCGGCGGAAGAGTGCTCTCATCTACATCGGGGCCGGCAATCGGCGAGCCACTGAGCGCGACGTAGATGGTCTTGTGGTCCGGGCTGGAGTGGATACCGCGTGGACGCTTCCCCAAAGGGACGGTGGCAAGCACGTTGTAGTTTCCGGAATCGATGATAGTCATATCGCCGGAGACTTCATTGGTCACGTAAATCCGCGGCGCCGAGGTCTCAACCGGCACGGTTTGCACAGGCTGCTCCGCAGGCTTGGAGGATTGGCAGCCAGATGCGAAGACCGTCAGAGCAAAGGCAGAGAAAGCATATCCGAGTTTGCGCATGGCTTAATTTCCCTTGAATGTGAAGTTGGCCTCAGCGTTGCCGTGGGGCGGAACGGTTACCTGCTGCTCTTGTGTCCCAAGCTTTTCCTGCCAGATGGCAATCGTGTAGGTACTTGGCGGTAAATTCTGGATCTCGAACGATCCATCGTCCCCGGAAACGGCAAAATAAGGATGATCCAGGACGCCGATAAAGGCGTGCATCCAACTATGAATGTTACATTTAACCCGGATCATGATTTCGGGTTTGATGAATTTGCGGTCGATGGGTGGATCGCCGGCGCCCTGGCTGTGATTCCATTCCCGGTTGACCTGGGCCATGGGATGAATATTGTGCGTGACCGGATCTGAGTTGATGACCTTCAGGATCTGTCCGGTCTGAATGCCCACCACCCGTGGACGGAACCAGCAGCCGCTCTGATCGATGGTGACCGGGGTCGCGGGAATCTCGAAAGTCTTTCCTTCTAATCCGCTCTTGACGTAGATGAAAGCGTTGGCCAGGCCGCCAGTTTTATTGACGACCAAGGATTCGTCATAGGCTTTGCCATGATGGGCTTCGACGCACGCAGGTTCCTCGCTCATGTCGATCGCTTTCGGCACTGGCTTCTTGCCGGTGAAGCGCACGCGGCCGATCACCGTGCCGGCGGTCGCTGGGTCTACTTTAAAGAATACAGGCGCCGGCTGGGTTTTGGCGGTGCCCGGCTGTTCTGTGTTGGGTTTCCCCGAGCAGCCGGCAAGGAGAGCGACCGCCAAGCAGAGATGAAAAATGCAAAAGCGCCTCATGCCGGATATGTACCTTATTCCTTCCCTGGTGGTCCAGCGTTCCTGGGCATCTCGCCGGTAAGAGCCTCGAGGAACGCAACCAAATCCGCCCGGTCCTGAGCGGAGAGGTTGAGTGCTTTGATCTCCTTGTCGAGATATGGATTGGAGTTGCCGCCTCCGGCGTAGAAATCGACGACGTCTTTGAGGGTCTTCATGCTGCCGTCGTGCATGTACGGCCCGGTCAGGGCGACGTTGCGCAGGGTAGGCGTCTTGAATTCACCTTTTTCGGTTTCTAATTTCGTTTGCCCGAAGCGGCCGAGATCAGTCAGCGTACCGTCTCCGTTGACGCCGGAGCCGGTGTTGTGAAATTTTCCATCGGTGAAGAGGGCGTACCTGGCTTCGATGGTGTGGCAGACGACGCAGTTCCCCTTCTGTGGATCTGTAAAGAGCGCGAGGCCGTGGACTGCGGCGGGAGTGAGCGCCTGTTTGTTTCCGCCATATTGGTATTGATCGAACGGAGAGTTGCCGCTGAGCAAGGTTCGCTCGAAGCTGGCCAGTGACCTCTGAATCTTTCCCAGGGTTACGCTTCCTGGCCCAAAGGCATGGGCAAACTCGGTATCGTACGCGGGATCCTGTGCAATCTTCGAGACAGAAACCTCGTGCGGCTGATTCATCTCCGCCGGGTCGGCAATGGGGAAAGCGGACTGCGCCTCCAGGCTGGGCGCGCGGCCATCCCAGAATTGTAGCGGCGAGTAGGCCGCATTCAGCAAGGTTGGTGAATTGCGCACGCCAAGCGTGCCGCCGACGCCGCGCGCAACCGGCCGTCCATCGGTGAATGCGAGACTTGGATTGTGGCAAGAGGCGCACGACACGGAATTGTCTTTGGACAGCCTGGTGTCGTAGAAGAGCCTGCGGCCGAGAGCGATTGTCTCCGCGGTTGGCGGGTTGTCTGCGGGAATAGGAACCGGCGGCAGCCCCAGGGGAGCCTTGATATAGACCACAGCGCCGATGGGCCTTTCATTTCCAGACGTTCTACATCCAACACAAAGGCCCACGGCTATCAGAACGGTATGTAGAGCGAGGACTCTCAATCTCTCCATGATTATAACTTCGGAGGCCGCTCACCACTTACTGACTCTTGATCTGGCCGGTCGCGGGATCAAGAAGCACCACCGTGCTGTTTTGAGGCGCATCGGCGCTGAAGTCAAGCAGATCGGCGATGGATCCGGCGATTGCATCGTAAGATCCCTGGCCGATTCGCTGCTGGTTCAGGAAAGTATCTTCAATGAAGCGCAGGATAGAGGTCTGGTCAGTGACAGCGTGAGAAACGTAATTCGGCTTGGCCCAAGGCGAGATCACCAGCAGAGGCAAGCGTGGACCAAAACCGCATCTGCCCTGCGCGTGCAAGGTTCCCGCTTCGACGCCAGGGAGCGCGGTCAAGGGGTCGCCACATCTACCCAGCGCCGAGAAACCATCCCTGGCTGTCTCACTGCCGTTGATAACATGGTAGACGTGGTCATACCAGCCGTCGGAGTCGTCGTAGGCGAGAATGATCACGGTATGGTTCCACTCCGGCCTTTGCTCGATGGTGTTGATCACCTCCACCAGAAATGCCTGCTCATCAAGAGGATCCGAATAGCCGGCGTGGCCGTCGCGATAAGCTGCGGACTTCAGGAAGCTGACGGCGGGAAAGTTATCGACATCGAGCGCGCGAAAGAAATCGCGCAGGTCATACTGATGATTGGCGCCGCCGTCATTGGGGTATCCGACGACTTGCGGGAAGGCCGGGCGCGTGTGAAGCGGGTTCGCCGTCGAGGCATAGTACTGAAACGGATCCAGGCCCGGGGTATAGTCCAGTGACGCCACGCCGGTGAAGTCCGATCTATGGCTTCGGCGGCAACCTCGGCTGCCATTGCTATCGCCCAGCGTAAGATCGAAGCCATCGTGGAAAAAGCCCCACGTTAGATGTGCCGCGTTCATCAGATCGCCGATGTTTATCCCCGTCATATGCACGAGCGGGCCGCTGGTAATGGAGCATATATCGTTGGATGGGTCCGCATTGCTGATAAGTGTGTGTCCGCCATGCCGGTCCGAAACCATGCTGGCTTGCGCGTTGCCATCATTCACGACCCCGTTGGTTTGACCGGAGATGAGATTGATAGCGCCCAGCGAGGAAGGTCCGAAGGTGGTCCCGAAGAAGCGATCGCTCATCGCATAGTGCTGGGCGTAATTCCAAATCGCGGTAACCGTGTTGCCGTCGTAATAGCCCATGGTCAAGCCCGTGGTGGCGGCGATACCCTTCCCTAAGCGACGGCTGTCGGCTATGCCCACAGAGAATGGGAACAAGTTCATATAGCCCGCATTGAAAGCGAGCTGTTCTGCGCTGTAGCCGTGGTCCTGGTCGGCGGTAGCGGCCTCGAAAGGTGACAACCGGAACGGGTTGGTGGCCCCGGCCCCGTTGCGCTTATTTATGGCGTTGGGGTTATCCGACAAAAGGCTCGGCGTGAGGCCATCGACAGCCGGGGTCTGCGGAAGTGCGGTGAACGGTGTCTCACCTGGTAGATTCAGGGCGTTCGGGTAAGTGCCAAAGTAGTGGTCGAAGGAGACGTTTTCCTGATAGATGACGACGATGTGCTGGATTTGGCCTGTAGGCGTGACCACTGATTCTTCAGGACCACGAAAATTACTGGTGTAGCCGCAACTTATGAGGGTTACGGGGAGCGAGAAACCCAGCAGCAGAAAGCAAAGAACTGCAATTCGGTGGATCATGGCACTGCTCTCACGCCGAAGTCACACTTCATTTGCACCGGCGTATCTCTGATCGCGGATACTACCAGCGCGGGGGCGCAAACGCCATTTTAGATATTCAGAACTGACTCATGCAAGCCCGTCTTCTCCCGACAGGGCCGATAACCTGTCTTCAGTTACTTGCGGATGCGGAAGGTTCCCGTAACGACTGCACTGTCTTTTTTGCCTGGCGCGCTGGCAAATGCCTTGATGGTCAGCCCTGAACCCTTGATCACGATCGGCGCGCCATACACTGGGGAGATGGCGACGGGCTGGGAGTAATCCACGGTGTAGTGGATGACGGCGCCGGGTGTTTCGGAATGCAGCACGATATCCGAATCTCCGGCCAATAAGCCGGCTTGGGGGGTGAACGCCGGCTCCGCGGTTACGAGCTTTGTCGAGGAGCCATGTGGGGGCGTGGCCGCACCTGGAGAATCGCTTATCGGCTGCATGTCCAGCACAAGAGATTCCAGATACGCCCATTGGAAGTCATGGGCAGGCCAGCCATAGAAGTCGTCATTCCATTTGCGCATCAGCTCTTTCGCGTCGTGGAAGGATTTCTTGAAGCTCGCCTCCTGTGCGGGGCTGATCACGGCAAGAAAAAGCTGCATTCTAGGGGTGTTTCGGTCGTCATAGATGGTCGCGACATAAAGGCCGGTCGAAGGAAGTGGAAGGGTGATAAAGGGCGCAGTCTTCTCCAGGAAGAGATGCAGCTGGTTTGGGCGTGCGGGGTCGAACGGCCGTATGTCGCAGGTAAAACGCCCATTGGGGAGCTTTGTGGCCAGACCCTCCACACGCACTTGATGGTCAGGACTAAGTACCGCCAGAATCTCATCCCGCGGGAATCCCAATGGAAGATGAATGCCGGACGCGGCGGAGAAGCCGCGGTCTCCACGGATCAGAGCGGCGCGAATGCGGGCCAACATATCGAGGGCGAAGGGCTCGGGGTCATGGAAAAGCGAAGGCACACGAAAGCCACGCGCGCAGTCATCGACGGTGAAGCACTCGTACATAACCCGTTGACCGTCCGGCAGAAGAACAATGATTGTGTGCTGCGCAGCTACGGAGTCGGGCTGCAGGAGCGAACCCGGTTGGACGGCATCTCCTGTCTGGATAGGCGCTCCTTTACCTTCGACCTGCCAGGTTCCCTTTACGTGCCAAGCGACCCCAGAGGGCGCCGCTGGGGTTATTTGCGACCAAAGAGAAGGAACAGCGACCGTGATGGGCACCAGGCAGAGAAGGACGCTGCCAGACATGGATCGCGCGAGGCCGAACAACCTGGTTGTGAGCATGGTTACTATTGCACTTGCGGCGATGATGTACCTTCCATTAACCGGAGAAGTGCGTCAACTTGCGCCACGCATCCACAATCTTATAGCACTAGAATGTTGTCAGGACGCGAAAGGTAAATTGGCGTCCCGGGCCAACCGCGTTGCCGGAGAACAGTCCTCCGAAGTCGATGAGTTCGAGCGCGTTGCCCACGTTTGCGATATCGCCCTGAAACCGCGTGGTGAATTTTTCACGCTTGAGAAGATCGGCTCCCACCGTTAGGTTTTGCGTGAAGTAAGGATTGACGCGGTCGCGATTGAAATTGAGGTGATTGATCACCACCTGCCCGTATTCTGTCGCATATTGCTGGGGAGTTAAATCCGGTTGAAACGGCAGTCCGCTGTTGTAGTCAGCTCCAATGGCCATCCACAGGCGTGGGGCGATCTGATAATGCCCTCGTGCGCGAATCGTTTGCCGCTGATCCTGCGAATCGGGAAAATGCCCGGTAGTCTGGGTCAGCGCGGCGGTGGCATCATCCCCAAGAAACAAACCGCCGGTTACCGGATTCCAGGCATTCCCCACTATGTAGGAGTAGCTGGCGAAGCCCGAGAACGGCCCCCAACGCGGAGTTTCGATCTTTCCCTCCGCACCGTAGAGAATGGCGTACCTAAATGCGATGGGAAAGCTTATCCCGGTGCTCAGGAGTTGAGAGTCGTCGGCGTAGTTATTCATGTCGCGGCGGAACATATTCGCGTCCACCCGCACTTTATTGAAGAATACTTTCGTCAATCCCGCTTCATAATAATCCCCGTGAGAAGGCTTGACGGGCAATTGCACTGCGGGAACGCTGGTGTCGATAGTCTCCGCTTCTGAAGAGCTGGCCAAAAGTACGTTTTCGAAGGAGGGTGTCTGGAAGATGCGATCAAAGGCTCCGTGAATATTCAGGCCAAGCGTGGGAAAGTAGCGCGAAATGGCGAGACGCGGGCTCACCGCGTTTTGGTTCCCCTCCAATTGGTAATGGTCCCACCGCACGCCTGCGTTGATCGTCCAGTTGCCGAGGCGGATCAAGTCCTGAACATAGGCAGCTTGTTCGAGATCCGGGCGGCTGCCGGTAAAGGCAAAGATTGTCGCGCCAGTATCGAAGATGCCCAAATTTATCGGGCATTGAGGGTTTGCAAGGTTCTCGCAGTAAGGAATGAAGTAGCTGGTGTTTTCGTGCAGGAAGGTGTTGTCGGATTCGACGCCCACCTTAAATTCGTGTCTTCCACGATGGACGGCAACGCTACCGTTGAAGTAGACCTCGTTGAAGTAATTGTGTTGGGTTGCATTCAGAGGCCATGACGCCGCATTCGAATAAAAGTCAGTGGAGTTGTCACGGGCCATGAACCGCAGCCACCCGATCGCGTCAGCGGAGAAGATGTGCTGGTAGGCGGCGCTCCCCATGGTTTCAAAATTGTCGCCATTCTGCAGCTGCCCCCCGGGAATATATACGCAATCGCTTGGCTCCTGGTCCACCGGAACGGGTGGACAGCCGGTGTCGTTGTCCGAGTTTGGCAACCATGCCCCGTTCTGCTGCACCAACTCGTTGGGGATCGCATAGCGTGCGAGTTCATGGCGGGCAATCAAGGTGAGACGGTCTTTCTCCGTTAGATCCCGCTCATAACTACCCGAGAAGCCGGCAGTCGTGCCGTTGTTGAAGTAATTTTCGGGGACAACGGGGTTGAGATAGTGGTTCGTCATGTCACCCGAGGCGCTCACACCAAACGTATTCTTCCCCTGTGTGTATTGATCCTGGGCGCTGATCGCACCCGTATCATAGGTGCCGCCGAAGAGAGTAAGTTGTCCATGAAACCCCGGCAACTGGCTTCTGAGCGTATTGACCTCAACGATGCCTCCCAACTTCCTGCCATATTCCGCGGGAATACCGGCGGTATAAATCTTCAGGGATTGGATGTCATCGGCTTCGGCAGCCTCCGGGCCGAAGCTAGGCGAACGGTTGTCGGTGAGCGGAATTCCGTCCACGACAAACTGGGTCTGATACTCCGATCCGCGCGGGTGCAGAACGGCATTGCCTTCATAGAGCCAGCCGGGTTGTGAGTTTACCAGGTCTTGAATGCCTCGGCCGGGCAGCGCGGTCGGTCGATTCTGAATCGTCTCCGCACCCAGTTCATTGACTGAACCTGGACGATACGGATCCATCAATGTGTTGGTGCCGGTGACCTTTACCGATTCAGAAACGGAAGCCACTTGCAGCCGAATGGTGCGATCCAAGGGGAGCGCAGAGTGTATGTCGACCGATTCGGTGACCCGGGCAAAGCCTTGCACTTGAATCTGGACCTGATACATTCCATAGGGCAGGCGCCTGGCGTCCACGCCGCCCTGCTTGTCCGTCGTGAATGTCTGGCTATACTGGCTGCCCTGGCTGACGAGATCAACCGTGCCGCTCTTCACGCGCAATCCGGCGGGATCGATGACGGTTAAACGCAATTCCCCGGTGGTGCTTTGGGCAAGCACGGAAAAAGCCCGGGGAAGTACGGCAATTATGGCTGTCTGGCCAAGAAGGGCAAAGGCACAAAACAAAGATTGGGTTTTAAATTTCCTTACCAAAAAGGCCTCCCTGGCCGGCTGTTGCTCTAGGACTAAGTCAAGCCAGGCCTCTGGCCCGCGGTAGGCGCAATGATTCTTCTCGTTCTGTCCTCGCTTGAATATTCTTGTCCCTCCGGTTTTGTTCAGTGTTTTTTTCCTGGTGTGACGGGACGGTAAATGGCGCAAAAAAGCCTGAACAGAAGAGGGGTAAATGGAATATATAGTTGAAGTATCTATGCTTATTCGGCAGGCAGGTTCGCTTCATGAACTGGGGTTGCCAGCGAATGCCCGCACCGGGTCTTCGACGAAACCCTCTGAGATCGAACGCGAAGTCATCGATCTGTTTGAGCATTTTCGTAATCCGCTGCTTCGCTACGTGATCTCGCTTGGACTATCGGTTCACGACGGAGAGGAGATCATCCAGGAGGTGTTCATGGCGCTCTTCCGGCACCTGCAGATGGGGAAATCGAGGCGAAACCTTCGCGGCTGGGTATTTCGTGTGGCGCATAACCTGGCGTTGAAACAGCACCTGGTCATTAGAAAGGCCCAGGCGACGCTCGATTCGGACGAGGACGTAGCCCGCCGGCAGCCGGACACCTCTCCCAACCCGGAGGAGCAGGCCGCGAGCGGCCAACGGTTGAAGCGCATGCAAGCTGTTCTACGCGCGCTGCCGGAGCAGGACCGCTGCTGTCTCTCCCTGCGCGCGGAGGGCCTCCGTTACCGCGAAATAGCCGCCGCTCTTGGGATTTCGCTGGGTGCTGTATCGATAGCACTTACGCGCGCTCTGGCACGGATAGAGTGCGCCGATCAAGGATAAGGTCATGGTTGGAGAGCCGTTTCACTTGTCGGACCAGGATATCCTGCTGGTGCTTGATGGAGAGGCGTCGCGCAGAGGTGCAAAGCAAGCCCGCGCACACCTGGCTGCATGCCGGCTATGCCGCTCCCGGTTGGCAGAACTGGAAAGTACGATCGGGGATTTCGTTACACTTCACCGGCGCACGCTGGATCCACAGTTACCGGCTGCGACAGGCTCACGTGCTTTGCTCAAGGCACGACTTTCCGAAGCAGCAGCGCAGCCAACCACCGATTCTTGGCCGCGCTTTCTGCAAATCTTTCCGCACCATCGTGCCGCCGCCTACTTTTGCGTCGCGATGCTTCTCAGCGTGCTGGGAGGTAGGCTCCTGCTGAAGCATTTCCAACTGCGCAGTTCAACGGACTACCTTTCCCTGGCAAGCGCGACCGTTCCAGACCCCAAGTTGACGCCCGGCGCAACACGGCAAGTCAGCATCGGTGATGTGTGCTCCATGCCGCACGAGGAGGTGGTCCGCGACGTGCCCAGCTTCTTGCGTCAAGAAGTCTTCAAGGAATACGGAATCGTGAATCCCCGCGCGGAAGATTACGAGATCGACTACCTGATTGCTCCGGGGTTGGGTGGTACGGAAGATATCCGCAACCTATGGCCCGAGCCTTCCACCTCGTCTGCGTGGAACGCCCACGTTAAAGATGCACTGGAGGAGCGGCTGCACCAATTAGTGTGCGACGGTAGGCTGGACCTTCCAACTGCGCAGAGAGCGATCTCCACGGATTGGATCTCGGCCTACAAGAAATATTCGGCCCCGACGGATGTGTCTCTACGGGGAAGCGCCACCTTCCTGCATATGCCGGTAACGTTGTAAACAGGTTGGAGTCAACCGATCTGGGCTTTATTTAGCCCTTGCGCTTTTCTTCTTTCCCGGGCAAATGCAGCCAGGGCTGAACAGGATGCAGAAAAACTCGGTTTCTCTCCAACTCACCACAAAATCGTCATCCTGAGCGGAGCGCCTCATGGACTTATCGCGTGACGCAGCGCTTGATGGCGCGCAGTCGAAGGACCCCGGCGGTGCTTCTTTACCCATGCCGCGGAGCTTTTCAACCACCGAAGCCCGATCCTGGCGGACCCGCCACAGTCTTTCCCTGAGGTCGAGCCCAAGAACTGCTGGCATCTTGTCCGGAGGCTGGCGATCCTGTTCTCGAAGTTCGGTGGTAGAAAAGCTCAGAACAGCATGGGTAAAGAAGCACTGCCGGGGTCCTTCGACTGCGCGCCATCAAGCGCTGTGTCACGCGATAAGTCTGTGAGGCGCTCCGCTCAGGATGACGATTTTGTGTGAGTTTTGGCGAACAAGTTAGCGCTTTTGGGACTGCGTCCTGGGCTAAGGGAAGTTTACAAAGCTAAAACACAGCGTCCAAATGACTCGCGAATTTAGCGGTGCGAGACGCCAGCCCAGTGCTGCGCAGGCGGCCGTAATTCCTACATGAGCCCCCTAGAATTTACTTAGTGTTTCAACGTATGCCTTGATGCCCGTGGAAATGATTTGGACGCCAATGCAAAGTAGGATGAACGAGGAGAGCCGCATCACCATCGAGGTTCCAGATCGGCCGAGAAGAGCCTCGGCCTTGCGGGCATAGACATAGCACAGGTAGATGATGACGCAGATCAACGTAACTCCGGTGATGGCGGCAATCAGTACCCTGGGCGAGAAGAGCGAATGCTCGTGCAACTCAGGGGGCAGGTGCGCCCCGAGCGTAATGGCAACGGAGATAGAACCTGGACCCACAGTGATGGGCAAAGTGAAGGGGTAGAAGGCGTTTTCAAGGATCTCGTCGTCCGCGATTGGGGTGGTTTTCGCTTGTCCCGTGACCTGGTTAAGGAGAGACCATCCGGTGGCGGCGACCACCAGGCCTCCGCCGATCTGTACGGCGTAGATGGAGATGCCGAAGAATGTGAGTACGTGCACTCCCCAAATGAGGGAGCCAATCAGCAGAAAAAAGCTGTAGATCCCAATTTTTTGCGCGAGTAACCGTTGCGTCTTGGAAGCAATCGGCCCGACCATATTGGCGAAGATGGCGGCGCTCCCCAGAGGATTGACGATGGGGAAAAGAGCGCCCACGACCAGGACTGTGGCCTCGATGACCGCGGTTATTTCCTGACGGATGTCGATCACGTGCGTTGCTCTCCAGGTTGACGGTTAGCCTCAAAATCTTACTACCCTTCGGCGTAAGCTGCGGCTGGCAAGAAAATTGCACGCGCAAAACGCAGCCGTTTGAGGCACAACCGTTGCTAGAATCGAAGATAATGACGGTCACTGCGATGAGCGTTTCTCCCGACCTGCTGAACCGGTACGAGCCGGTCATCGGGCTCGAGGTCCACGTCCAGCTGCTGACAAATACCAAGGCCTTCTGCGGCTGCGCAAACAGATTCGGCGGCGAACCGAATACACATATTTGCCCCGCCTGCCTTGGTTTGCCGGGCGCCCTGCCGGTGTTGAACCAGCGCGCAGTGGAGTACGCGGTGATGGCCGCCGCGGCGATCAATTGTGAGATACGCGAGCAGTCGATCTTCGCGCGCAAGAACTACTTTTATCCTGACCTGCCCAAGGGGTACCAGATCTCGCAGTTCGATAAGCCGCTCGCGGAACACGGATGGATCGATGTCCCGGCGCTGGACGAGGCCGGTCACAGGGTGACCAAACGCATCGGCATCACCCGGCTGCATATGGAGGAGGACGCGGGAAAGAGCATGCACGACGGCTTTCCTGACTCTGCTACTAAAACTTACGTAGACCTGAACCGGTGCGGGACGCCGCTGATTGAGATCGTGAGCGAGCCCGATCTGCGAACTCCCGATGAAGCGTACGAGTATTTGACCCGCTTGAAGGAGATTTTGCTGTACACCGGCGTGAGCGACTGCAACATGGAAGAGGGTTCGCTGCGCTGCGATGCCAATGTCAGCGTAAGACCGCGCGGGCAGAAGAAATTCGGGACCAAGGCCGAAGTGAAGAATGTGAACAGCTTCCGCTTTATCCGTTCCGCACTGGAGTATGAGATCGAGCGCCAGGTGGAACTGATCGAGAGCGGCGGCCGGGTGGCCCAGGAGACACGGCTGTGGAACGCAAACGAGGGCCGCACATATTCCATGCGGTCCAAGGAGCAGGCCCACGACTACCGCTATTTCCCCGAGCCCGATCTGCCGCCCTTGCTGGTTTCGGGCGTGTGGAAGCAGGTCCTGCTGGGCCGCCTGCCCGAGCTGCCGGAGGCGCGGCGCAAGCGGATGATCGCCGAGTACGAGATCACCGAGCAGGATGCCCAGACACTCACGGCCACGCGCTCGTTTGCCGACCAGTTCGAGACTGCGGCAAGGCAGGCGAAGAGCCCACGGCGGGTCGCCAACCTGATCCAAAGTGAGCTGATGGGCCGTCTTAAGGCCAAGGGTCTGGAACTGGAGCAGTCTCCGATCACCATGCGCGGGTTGGTGCAGGCGGCGGATCTGGCTGAAGGTGGTGAGCTTTCCAGCAAGCAGCTCAAGGGCTTATTCGATACGGCTTTTGAAAACGGCGAAGACTTTGGGGTGGTGTATGAACGGGAAAAGCCAACGCAGATCAGCGACCCAGCCGCATTGGAGAAGATGATTCAGGAAGTGATCGCGGCCAACCCCAAGCAGCTAGAACAGTATCGCGGAGGCAAAAAGACGGTTGCCGAGTTTTTCGTCGGGCAGGTGATGCGGTTGTCTAAAGGACAGGCCAACCCGGCGCTGCTGAAAGCGTTGGTGACCAAGCAGCTGGACGGTTAAGGTGTAACTCCCTGGCTCCTGGTGAGTCCAATGAGGGGGTGAACCGATGTTTGAATCAAACCTGAACGAGGATACCGATCGCCAGAGGGTTACGCGCCGCGCCTTCCTGCTTAGCGGCGGTTTGGCAGCCGCCGCCATCGCCGCATGGTCCTTGCGCTCTGCGCCTCCCTTGCTTTCCTCCGCGATACCCAGCGGGCCCATTCCAGAGGTGGAGATCGCCGAATTCTCGGCGGGCAGTGTGCCCACGGGGAAGGTTCGGGTGCAGAAAATCGTCAAGAGCGACGCGGATTGGCGGCGACAGCTTTCCGCCAATGCCTTCGACATCACCCGCAGAGCGGATACCGAGATGGCGTATACCGGTTCTTATTGGAACCTGCACCAGCGCGGGATTTTTCGCTGCATCTGCTGTGATACGGCGCTTTTTTCTTCTGAAACCAAGTTCGATTCAGGTACCGGCTGGCCCAGCTTCTGGCAGCCGATCGCCGGGGAAAACGTTGTCGAGGCCGAAGATGATAGTTGGGGCGTGCGTACTGCGGTGGCCTGCAAACGATGTGATGCGCACCTGGGACATGTCTTCAACGATGGGCCGCCGCCTACGGGCTTGCGCTATTGCATCAACTCGGCGTCCCTGCATTTTATTGGGGTGTAAGCGTCGCAGTTGCAGAATGGGACGCCTTGGCCGGCGTCGAAAGGACATACCTCAGGGGCCTTGGGCTCCGCGTGAGGGCCGGGATTTACAAATCCAGCCCCGAAGGGGCGACCTGAACTTAGCCCAGGACGCAGTCCTGGGAACACGTCGCAAAATGGGCTAGTCCCGGAGGGACGGCTGAAACGGGCGAAAATGGATTCAGCCGTCCCTTCGGGACTAGATATCTCTCCCTGAACACAACCCAGGACTGCGTCCTGGGCTACTTTCAGGTCGCCCCTTCGGGGCTGGTTTTGCAAAGCCTTGTTCTCACGCAGACTCTTTTAGCCCCACGTGAGAACCGGGACTCCCTCTGCATGACCCCCAGGTCTCAAAGGCGAGACCTGGGCCACCCACTCATGGTTTTGGATTTATGCGGTGGTTCTGACTCAGTTAGAGAATGGATCGCACCACACCGCCGTCTACACGGAGCGCAGAGCCAGTGGTGGCCGAGGACTGCTCGCTGGCAATGTAGACCACCATCGACGCTACCTCCTCCGTGGTGGCAAAACGCTTGATCAGAGACGAGGGCCGCACTGACTCAAAGAACTCCTTCTCCACCTGGGCCTGGCCGACCCCACGTTGCGCGGCCAGATCTTCGACAAAGGTGGAAACACCTTCCGAGCGCGTTGGACCGGCCAAAACGCTGTTCACCGTGACTCCAGTACCGGCAACCGACTCTGCCAAGCCTCGAGCCACCGCCAACTGGGCGGTCTTCGTCATGCCGTAGTGGATCATTTCCACCGGGATCTGGACCGCTGATTCGCTGGAGATGAACAGGATCCGTCCCCAGTTGTTTTTCAGCATGCCGGGGAGATAGTGCCGCGACAAACGCACGCCGCTCAGCACATTCACTTCGAAGAACCGGCGCCAGTCTTCATCGGAAATCTTGGCAAAAAGCCTGGCCTCGAAAATGCCGAGGTTGTTGACTAGTATGTCCACCTTTGGCAGCTGGCTGAAGAGCTCGACACACCCTTCCGCAGTTCCCAGGTCGGCCGCGATCCCCCGCACCGTGCCCTGCGCTTGCCTGGCCTTTGCCTTCAACGATTGCACGTGCTCCACGGCTTGCTCCACCCTGGCCTCGGTGCGACCGTTGAGGTAAACGGTTGCGCCTTCTATCGCGAGTCCACCCGCAATGGCTAGACCGATGCCCGCAGTTGAACCACTCACCAGCGCTGTTTTACCTGTGAGATGCAAATCCATCGCAACCACCCCCAATTACGATTCGCGGAGGCAGCTTATAGGTTCATCTTCTTGAATTGAAAACCCGGAATGGCGCGAATCAACAACATGATCCCTGCCCAGAACCAGGGCACGTAGGCAACATCGCGCCGGCGCTCGAGGGCCTTCAGAATGCCGAGCGCAACCTGATCGGGTGAGGCGAAGAGCGCATTGCGGGGTACATGCGCCGTCATCGGAGTGGCCACGAAGCCCGGTTTGATGGTCAGCACCTGCACCCCATCCCGATCGATCCGGTTGCGTAGGCCTTCCAAAAAGATGTTGAGCGCCCCCTTGGAGGCGCCGTAGACGTAATTGCTCTTTCGCCCACGGTCGCCGGCGACGGAGGAGATTACGGCCAATGCTCCGGCGCGTTGCGCCTGGAAGTAGTTTCCCAGCCAGGTGAGCAGAGACACCGTAGAGATGAAATTGGTATGCAGAATGGCGGCAGCGACCTCGAAATCCGCTTCCGCCGCCGCCTGGTCGCCCAGCACTCCGTGAGCAATGAGAGCCAGATCGATCCGGCCCAACCGTTCTGCTGCAGTCGCTAGCATCTCCGGATGGGCAGTCGTGTCATCCAGATCCATGACCCAGGTGTCTACCTTGAGCGCACCCCGGGTCAGCAGGTCCTGAGCCACGGCTGTCAGGCGGCTCCTATGGCGGCCCACCAGCATGAAACGTGAATTCCGCGCTGCCATCCGCCGCATGGTGGCGATGGCGATGCTCGAGGTTGCTCCCAGGACCAGCACAGCGGAGGGAAAAAGAGGATCGCGCTTAGTCAAGGCCAGTTACCCGCTGCCAGAAGCTGGAGCTGAACGAGGGATCGATGTAGGAAGAGAACTGCTGCCACTGGGGATAAAACTGCTGGAAGTGCGCCGCACTCATGCACGCGTCTTTGGCTGGATACATCCGGCCGCCGAACTCGGCCGTTATATCCGCCAGCTTATCGAGCAGGTCGAAGCTCACCTCGCGGCGGATGGGGAAATCCAGCGCCAGGGTGATGCCCGGCATGGGGAAGGACATCATGCCGGGGGATTCCACATCCCCGAAGACCTTGATGACGGCGAGGAAAGAAGCCAGCCCCGATGCAGTAATCGCCTTGAGCGTCTGGATCATGCCCACGGGATCGCTTTCCCAAGGCAGAACGCACTGGAACTGGAGCAACCCCTGCTTGCCATACAGCCGGTTCCACTGGAGGATTCGGTCGAGGGGGTAGAAGAAGGGCTCGTAATCGACCAGGCCAGTTTTTTGTTTGCTCATCTGCTTGTGGTAGTAGAGGGTGTTGAAGGCACCTACGGTAAGGCGGCGAAGGGCAAAGGCGGGCAGGTCGAAGCCCATCGCAACTTTTGGCTTGATCAAGGGGGTAAGTGGACCCTGATCCTGGTCGTGCTCCCCTTGCATGAAGATGCCGCGGGCAAAATTTCGCCCCTGGGCCACGCAATCGATCCAGGCCACGGTGTACTCGGAGTGCGCACTTGCCCTGGAGAGCGCGACAAACTCCTCCAGGCCGACGAACCGGGTGGATCGCAGGCGAATGCGCCGGGAAACGATAGGGCGCATCTGCACCTCGGCCCAACTGATCATCCCGGTCAATCCCATGCCGCCGATGGTAGCGGCGTACCAGTCGGCATTCTGAGTGGCGCTGCATACGATCTGGGTTCCGTCGGATCGCACCAATTCAAAGCAAGTGGTGTGGCAGCCGAAGGTGCCGGCGACATGATGGTTTTTGCCATGAATGTCGTTGGCAATGGCTCCGCCGACGGTTACGTATTTGGTTCCCGGGCTCACCGGCAAGAACCAGCCACGGGGCACGGCGAAGTCGAGAATCTCGGCCAGCGTGACGCCGGCTTCGCACCGCAATAGACCGGTTTGGGCATCAAACGAGATCAGACGGTCAAGGTTAGGCGTGCGCAGCAGGGTTCCATTCTGCAACAGGCAAACGTCGCCGTAACTGCGTCCCATGCCTACCGCCAGCATTTTCTCGCCCGGAACCGGCAGGGGAGGAAAATCTTCTTTCCAGAAAAGCGGGCGGACTTCAGAACAGAGCCTTGGATAGCGGCCCCAGGATTCGAATTGCGGCTGGTCGAATTGCGGCTGGTGTTGGACAGGAGGCATAAGTCAAGTAGCTTTCTCTCCGGTATACACCAGGAGAAATGTTTTAAAGCGCCGAGTAAGCGATGAGCACTACACCTAAACCAAGCAACAGACTCATGCGGTCGGTGAGCGCAAAGACCACTGGATCTTCATCGAGCAAGCCACGAGAGGCCAACAGCCAAACGCGGCTGAGCCACAAGATCATCAGTGGGGTTATGAGCCACATGCGGTTGGGGTGGTGGTACAGCGCCACTACGTTTTGCCCGCTTATATAGAGGGCGAAGATCACGATCGAGGCATATGCGCTGGAAGTACCAAAGCTGCGCAACTGCTCAATGTCGCTCAAAAGATAGCCTCGTGCGTTGGTCGGGTTCAGACCCCGTGAATGCAGATTCTGCAGCTCACTGAATCGTTTGACCATGGCCAGGCTAAGAAAAAGGAAGACGGAGAAGGCAGCAAGCCAAGGGGATATCGGCGTGCGTGTGGCAGCGGCGCCAGCCAACATTCGGATGGTGTACAAGCTCGACAGGATCACGACATCGACCAGAACGATACGCTTGAGCGCGAACGAATAAGCCACCGTGGTCACAAGATAGAGCAGCAGGTAGATCAGGAATGTTCGTGGCAGATAAGCGGCCGCGATCAAGGCCACGGTAATGCAGGAAAGCGAAATGGCAAGCCCGGCAGCTACGGATAGGTCTCCTGCTGCGAAGGCGCGCTTGCGCTTGTTGAGGTGTACCCGGTCATGCTCCAGGTCGAGCAGGTCGTTGAAAATGTAGGTAGCCGACGCAGTAAGGCTGAAGCAGAAGAAGGCCGCAAACGCGATCAGGAAACTCGCCGCATGAAAGGAATGCGCCAGAAGCAAGGGCAGGAAGACAAGCAGGTTCTTCGCCCATTGATGCATCCGGAGGGCTTTCGCCAGGGCAACCGGGAGGCTCGAGCGGTCCAGGAACATTCGGCTCACGGGGATTTTCCGGATCTTCAACGCGCTATTCAATTTGAAGTCCGGATTGGCCAACATGGCCTGCTGGGCTCCCTGAAGGATGGGCAAATCGGGAAGCGCATTTCCGACGTAGTCGAACCCGTCTAGCGCAAAGCGCTGCTCGAGATGCTCCAGCTTGCGGCTTCCGGTCAGGTTCACGGCGCCATCGCTGGCGATCACATCTTCAAAAATTCCCAGGTGAGCCGCGATACTCTCCGCCAGGAGGTGATCGGCGCCGGTGGCCAGGTAAAGCTTGCGGCCTGCTGCATGCTCGTCTCTCAGGTAATCCAGCAGCGGCTTGTTGTACGGTAGGTGCGCAGCGTCGAGAGTGACCCTGGCTGTGACCTGGGACTTGAGATGTGCTTTTCCCTTCGCGACCCATAGAGGAGCGTGCAAGAAGGCGGCCGGATCCCTTCGGGCCAGGACCATCAACGAGTCGACCAAAGTGTCCGATTTGACCAAGGTTCCGTCCAGATCGACACAGAGCGGGCGCATCGCCTGGACCGGGGCTGGAGGTTGCATAACCTTAAGATCGGTCATCCGGAGTTTCTCTCCTGGTGCTGCAGCGCAAAAGGTATGCGCCGCGTATCGTGGTCAGAATCTATGACTCAGATATTTCAATAAGATACGAGAGTCGGGTGACATCACGATTTAAGCTGAGAATAGCAGAGCGCGACTTCACAACATCATTCCCTGAAAGCATAATTGCGAAGTATTCTTCGCCCCCTTTGAACCTTTCCTATCCGGACCCCGTCATATAGATGCGTGCCGCGAGGCGGCAAGAGAGCGCGCAATAAGGGCTAAAACGGATCATGAAGATTGGTGGGATTGCTAGACGAATGAATTGGGGCGCTTGCCTCGCGTTGGTTTTGGGAGCTTGCTTTACACTTTCGGGCGCCCTGCGGCCCTTAGGGGCGCAGGAGACTCCCACCGCGCGCGCCATTGTTACAGCGAGTTCGAAATCGACGGAGGACACGACCACCATTCCCAGGCAGAACATCAGTGTCTATGAGAATCGCAAACTTCAGGATGTGGCGGGATGGGTTCCACTGCGCGGCGAGCGTTCTGGCCTGCAACTGGTGGTGTTGCTGGACGATTCCTCCACCGGCAACCTCGGGCTGCAATTGAACGACATCAAAAAGTTTCTGACGGAGCTACCTCCCACGACCCAGGTAGCGATCGGCTATATGCGCAACGGCGCGGCCAATCTGGTGCAAAACTTCACCCCTGACCACGCGAAGGCGGCTAACGCGCTCCGCCTGCCCACTGGGACGGCGGGGATCAATGGAAGCCCCTACTTTTGCCTCTCGAGCCTGGTCAAGCAGTGGCCGGGCGTCAGCAACGTTCGCCGGGAGGTAATTATGGTCACCGATGGGGTTGACCGCTATTCTGGTGGACGCTATGACCCCGAGGATCCTTATGTGCAAGCGGCTACGAGCGATGCGCAAAAGGCTGGGGTGATCGTCTATTCCATCTACTATCGGGGTGCGGGACGCTTCGACCGGAACGCATTCGTGACGGATGGAGGGCAGAACTACCTGACCCAGGTCTCCGGCTCAACCGGCGGCAAGGTTTATCTGGAGGGTCTTGGCAACCCTGTATCCTTCGCGCCGTTTCTCTCCGACATCCAGCGCAAACTACAGAACCAGTACGAGTTGACCTTCGTCTCCACGGCGAAGGCGGGGTTGCAGTCCATCCGGGTAAAAACTAGCCAGCCAAACACTACACTGCAGTGGCCATCGCGAGTGCAGGTTGGCGGCGTAAGCGAACCGCAGTAGCGGGCCAGAAGCAACGCTATAGACCTAAGTCGAACGAGGCGAAAGATGCCAATCAGGATGATTCTTTGCGGAGCGGTATTGGCCGCAGCTTGCCTAGCGCCAATAACAGCCACGGCACAGGATGCGGCGGCAGCAAAACCGGTCACGTTTCTGGGTACGGTGCAGAGCCTGAGCGGAAACTCGATTTCCGTCAAGAACGATGCCGGGGCCACGATGCAGGTGACGGTTGAAGAAAACGCCCGCCTGCTGCGTATCGAGCCAGGACAGAAGACCCTTGCAGGGGCCAGCCCGTTCAGCCTGGCCGATCTGCAGACGGGCGACCGGGTGATGGCAAGGGGTTCCGCCAACGCGGATGGCAAGTCGTTGGACGCCACGCTGTTGGTCGCCATCAAGGGCGCAGACATCGCGCAGAAGCAGGAAAAGGAACGGGAAGACTGGCAGAAGCGCGGCACCGGCGGACTGGTTAAGTCAGTCGATGCAGCAACGGGAACGGTGACTGTCTCCAGCGGTGCCGGTGGCACCCGCACGACAGTAATCCACGCTACATCCACTACGATTATTCGCCGCTATGCTCCCGGCTCGGTCAAGTTCGATCAGGCGGTCACCGGCACCCTGGCCGAGATCAAGCCCGGGGACCAGCTTCGCGCCCGGGGTTCAAGAAGCGCAGACGGCGGGACGCTCGAGGCAGAGGAAATTGTCAGTGGAAGCTTCCTTAATCTCGCCGGGCCCATCCAGGCGGTCAACGCAGCGGCGTCTACGATTACGGTGAACGATGCGATGACCAAGAAGCCGGTCGTCATTTCGGTCACGCCTGACAGCGAAATGAAGAAACTGGACCCGGCTGTGGCGCAACGCATCGCGCAACGGCTAAGCGGTGGGGCAGGAAGGCGCCCAGACGGCTCAACAGGGGGCGCAGCCGGGGCCCCGGCCGGTGCTTCGCCAGGTGCAAGCGCAGGGCCAGGCGCGGGCCAGAATGGACCACCCTCAGGACCTCCTGGCGGAGGTGGGCCTGGCGGTGGTCCTGCTGCTGGTGGGGGCCGTGGGTCCGGACCTGACATTCAGCAGATCCTGGCGCGTGCGCCCTCCGTTACGTTGAAGGATCTGCAGAAGGGCAACATGGTCATTGTGGTCGCAACCCAGGGCCAATCACCCCAACCAGCAACTGCCATCACGGTCGTCGCCGGCGTCGAGCCGATGCTCCAAGCCTCTACCAGCGGAAGCCAGGCCATGCTTTCTTCGGCATGGAACCTGGGCGGAGAGGGCGGTGGCGGTGGCGGCGGGGAAGCACCGCAGTAGAAACTTTCCACCCGTTTTCACAACGATTCACGAGTCACTAAACCCCCTGAGGAGAACTCTTGAACCGCTTGCTCGTTTTCTGCCTGACCACTTTGTTCTTTTTTACGTTTACGCCGCACTTACAATTTGCCTTGGCCCAGACTTCAACCGGAGTCCTGCGCGGCCAGGTGGCCGACCCCAGCGGGGCTGTGATTCCGCAGGCTTCGCTTACGGTGACATCGACTGCCGGGGTGAGCCGCACAGGCACATCTGATGCTACGGGCCAATACGCGATAACCGGTCTCGCGCCCGGGCAATACACGGTCACGGTGCAAGCCGCAGGCTTCTCCACTTTTACGTCCCCACCTGTGCGGAATCGCGGCCGGGCAAACCCAGCAGTTGAATATTTCTCTTTCAATTCAAATGGAGCAACAGCAGGTACAGGTCACCGGCGATACTCCCGGCGTCAGCGTGGATCCAGACAGCAATGTGAGCGCCGTGGTGCTGACGGGCAAGGATCTGGATGCGCTTTCTGACGATCCTGACGAATTATCGAACGAACTTACTGCGCTGGCGGGTCCTGCCGCAGGTCCCAGCGGCGGCCAAATCTACATCGATGGGTTCACCGGCGGCCAGCTGCCTCCCAAGTCGGCGATCCGCGCCATCATCATTAACCAGAATCCCTTCTCCGCCCAATATGACACCCCGGGCTATGGCCGGGTCGAGATATTGACCAAGCCGGGCACCGACAAACTGCACGGCCAGCTTTTCGTGAATGCCAGTGCTTCGGTCTTTAATACCTCCAATCCCTTTGCGCTGAATCAGCCGCCGTACCACACGCTGCAATACGACGGCAACGTAAGCGGCGCGCTGGGCAAGAAGGCTTCTTTCTTCATCGACTTCGACCGGCGGAACATCCAGAACAACAGCATCGTCAACGCCAACGTGCCGTACGTGCCCGATCCTGCGACCTGCGGCCCGGCGAGCGGTGACATCGTGGAGAGCACAGGGCACGCTGTGCAGTCTGGCGGTTCCTTACCCGCAGACCCGCACCAACATCAGTCCGCGCATCGACTATCAATTGACGCCGAACCAGACCTTGACGGTTCGCTACAGCTACTACCAGGACACCGGAACAATAGTGGATTGGGCGGCAGTCCGTTCGTACTGCCTAGCCAAGCGTACGACACGAACGAGGTGGAAAACAGGATCCAGATCAGCGACAGCCAGGTCTACGGAGCGAAATTCGTCAACAATACTCGCTTCCAATACATTCGCGATACTACCAACCAGACCCCACAGCTGGTTGCTCCGGCCATCAATGTTCTGCAGAATTTTGAAGGCGGCGGCAGTCCCGAGGGCACGGTCCGCGATACCCAGAACCAATACGAGTTTCAGAACTACGCTTCCCTGGCTCTTGCCAAGCATTACATTCGCTTCGGCGGCCGAGCTTCGCAACGTCCAGGATACGAATTATTCCAATGCAAACTTCCAAGGAACGTACACCTACTCGAATCTGAATGGCTACCTCGCCGGCAAGCCCAGCCAGTTCTCGATCACCACGGGAACGCCCACGCAGAAGGCCAGCGTCACCGACCTGGGCCTCTATGCAGAAGACGACTGGAAGGTGCGGCCTAACTTTACCGTCAGCTATGGGCTGCGCTTCGAGACGCAAAACCACATTCCCAACAAAGTAAATTTTGCTCCTCGGGTCGCGCTTTCCTACGGCATTGGCGGCGGGGGAAAGCCGCCCAAGACGGTGTTGCGTGCCGGGTACGGGATTTTCTATAACCGCTTCACCTACGACCTGCTGCTCAACACGAACCGGTACAGCCTCAATCAGCAGGGCCAGGTGCAGACGATTCAGTCCAATCCCGAACGGAACGCCTCCGGACAGCGAGACGGAAGAGTCTGCCGGCGCTACCTACCTTCTATCGCACGCAGCCCGGCCTGAACGCGCCTGCCACCATAGAGACAGGGACGGGCATCGAGCACCAGGTGAACAAGAGCGTGAGTGTCTCGGCGACGTATCTTTATTCCCGCGGTATCCATCAGCTGCTTGTCGCGCAACATCGATGCCCCGATGCCCGACGGTACCCGTCCGGCTCTGGGCTTATGCCCCAGCAATCCGATCGGCGCGGCCCCGGGCACGCCATGTAACATCTACGAGTACGATTCACTGGCCGTTTTCAAGGAAAACCAGATATTCCTCAACCTGAATGTGGCTTATGGCCGCAAGCTTACGTTTACCGGTTTCTACATTTACAGCAAAGCCAATAGCGATACGGGTGGTCCCGGCTACCATCCGTCCAATCAGTACGACATCATGCAGGATTATGGACGGCAGTTCTTCGACGTGCGCAATCGTGTCTTTGCGTTTGCCAATTACTCGGCTCCTTACGGGTTCAGGATCAGTCCCTTTCTTAGCGCCTCGTCGGGTGCGCCTTTCAACATCCAGTTGAGCCAGGACGTCAATGGCGATTCATTCTTCAACGATCGCCCGGTTTTCGCCTCCTCGCTTTCCAATCCGGCCAACGTGGATACAACGAAGTACGGAAATTTCGATATCAGCACCACGCCGCCGGCCGGCTCGAAGCTGATCCCGATCAATTATGGGAATGGCCCGGTTCAATTCGCGATGAACATGCGCGTGGCTAAGAGCTTTGGCGTAGGCCCGCGAGTGGAAGAAGGCAAGGGAGCGATTGCCGGGGGCGGCGGTGGGCGGGCCGGGCGGCGGGCGCGGTATGCCAGGGATGGGTTTGGGTGGAACCGGCGGCGGCCCTCGCGGCCCGAATACGCGCGTGGATCGCCGTTACAGCATCACCCTGAGCGCCTTTGCCCACAATATCTTCAACGTCGTGAATCTCGCGCCGCCAAATGGAACCCTGGGCGGGCCGCCCGATGGCACTACCAACTCGCCGTTTTTCGGCAAATCGAATCAGCTGGCGACTGGGTTTTTCTCCCACGGGTCCGCGGTTCGGGACTTTAATTTTCAGGCGGTGTTTAATTTTTAGCTGGTTAGTGGCGGTTGCCGCTCCCGGGATGAAGGGCGATTCCTTGGGATTGATGGGCGCAAATCGCTCTAACCGCAGGTCCCTCCACTACGCTACGCTCCGGTCGGGATGACAATTCTGTTGCAATGGGAGTTGTTGCCACGAATCATCGATCTCAAGAAAATTTGTCATCCCGACCGGAGCGATAGCGAAGTGGAGGCACCTGCGGTTAGAGTATTGTCACTATAACTGCGTCATATTGTCACTGATTCGCTGATAAGAGGCAACGTTCAGGCCGGCCATTTCGATGGCTGCGCAGGAGGCTCCAAGCACTTCCCCGTCCGCTTGCACCGCGATCGCGGGGTTGTATTACGATGGGGAATCGGGCGGCAGACGACACGCACCACATCGTGGTAAGTTGCCGCGCCATCTTCGCGGGGCGCGATCGCGCGACTCCGCCGGTGCCAAGAAGAGGGCCTGGTAGCTGGCTCGCGCCAAGCGTAAGCGGGAATCACCCGCTACTGTGGCTAACCGCAGGAAAGGGAAGGTCAAGCCCACCGCCTGGACGCCAGCGGTTCAACTCCGCCACGCGCACGCGCGACCGCTTCGCATACCTGCTGGTGCATGACAGCCCCGCTGGTGGTCGTGATCGCAATGTCGAAGGGTTGCACGGGATGGTTGAGCAGCAACCTGCCCCCGGCCACGAAATAAGCCGCCCGCCCGGTCACGTCCTTGCCCGAGCGCCGCGCCTCGGACATCAGGGCAGCATGCACGCCCATACCGGCCGCCATCGCGAACAGCCAGCTTTGCCGGCCTCCAGGGGCACAGCAGGTAATCCTGCCCAAGCGGCACGGAGAGCGGACGGCTGCGAAGAATCCAATGCGCGGCGGCCACCGGATCCTTGGGGACTTTAAGGTTTTGCGCCATCACATTGCCGGTGCCAAAGGGAATGATGCCCAAGCGCTACGGCGGAGCCGGCCATTCCCTGGATCACATCAAAGATCGTGCCGTCGCCGCCGCAGACAACAATGGCATCGTAACCTTCGGCGACTGCCCGCTTTGCCTTGGGTCCGGCCGCGCGGTTTTCGCCTGTCTCCATGACATCGACCGCGGCGCCCGCCTCGCGGAAGGTACTGGCTGACGCGAGCAATATCTCTGCGCCGTTGCTCCTGTTTGCTGAAGCACCGGGTTGACGAAAAGCAGGATCTTTCTCATGGAGAATTCAAGGCGAACTCCGCGCTCAGAATTGAGCCGGCTTCTCCCACTCAGAGAACACAAATTCCTCCAGGGGCTTCCGCTGGCGCGGAGACACCTCCATCTTATGCAGGTGCTCGGGCAAGCTGGCCGGGTCGCCGAAGTAGCCGACGGCGGTGACCGCGCCGATATCATAGTCGGAGGGAATGGCAAACGATGCCCGCACCTGTTCCGCGATCGAAGCCGGCCATCGAATGGGTGTGCAGTCCGTTCGCGGTCGCCTGCAGGGCGAGATTCGCGAGGGCCGCGCCGGTGTCATGCAAGTTAAAGCGATTCGGAGCGGCCTTGGCGGTGAAGGTCTTCTTGGCGACGGAAAGCACCAGCACCGGCGCGCTCCTGGCCCACGACTGATTGAATTCAACCAGAGCATTGAAGATTTTCTGGTAGGTCTCGTCACCTCGCCGGCCTACCAGAAATCGCCAAGGTTGCTCATTGGAAGAAGAGGAGGCCCAGCGCGCTGCTTCAAAAAGCGTCTTGAGTTCCTGCGCCGATACTTCCTTGTCGGAGAAGGCGCGGGGACTCCAGCGACGGCGGATTAAATCGTGCACGCCGGCTACATCGGGCGCATGCTTCAGTTTTTCTGTGACTTCTGGCGGGGTGGCGGTCACGGGATTGCTCCTGAGTGGGTGTATGAGCGATTCGATGGAACGGAGAAGAGGAACGACTCAACGAAAAAATCGCCTGCCCCCGGTAGCAGGAGCATTGGCGCATCCATGTTTATTCGCGGACGCCTTCGACGAAGGCCTTCAGCTTGCGTGAGCGTGAAGGATGCCGCAGCTTGCGCAGCGCCTTGGCTTCGATCTGCCGGATACGTTCGCGCGTTACCTGGAAGCTCTGACCCACTTCTTCCAGCGTGTGCTCGGAACCATCCTCCAGGCCAAAGCGCATCTTGATCACACGCTCTTCGCGCGGGGTCAAGGTGCGCAGCACCTGCGAGGTGTATTCCTTCAGGTTGACACTGATCACCGCTTCGGAAGGCGAAACCGCCTGGCGATCTTCGATGAAGTCGCCCAGGTGAGAATCTTCTTCCTCGCCGATCGGAGTTTCGAGCGAGATCGGTTCCTGTGCGATCTTGAGCACCTTGCGAACCTTGGCCACCGGGATGTCCATCCGGCGGGCGATCTCCTCGGAAGTGGGCTCGCGGCCCAGCTCCTGCACCAACTGCCGCGAGGTGCGAATCAGCTTGTTGATGGTCTCGATCATGTGCACCGGAATACGGATCGTCCGGGCCTGATCGGCAATGGCGCGCGTAATCGCCTGGCGAATCCACCAGGTCGCATAGGTGGAGAACTTATAACCGCGACGGTACTCGAACTTATCGACCGCCTTCATCAAACCGATGTTGCCTTCCTGGATCAGATCGAGGAATTGCAGGCCGCGGTTGGTGTACTTCTTGGCGATCGAAACCACCAGGCGCAGGTTAGCCTCGATCAGCTCGCGCTTGGCCTGCTCGGCGTCCATGTCGCCCTGGATCATCTCGCGCTGGGTGCGCTTGAGCTCGGCGATGGAGACGCCGGCCTCCTGCTCCAGCTTTTCCAGGTCGGTCTTGCAGTTCTTCTGCTGGCGGCGATACTCCTTGCGCAGCTCTTCGCTCTTCGACTGGTCGTGCTTCTGTTCGAGCGACTTGATCTGCCGCTCGAGCATGCGCATGGCGTCGACGGTCTTGTTGACCTTGTCCAGCAGCCGCTTGCGTTCCGCGTTGGTGTACTTCAGTTCGCGGACGATGCGCGAGACTTCCACCCGCTCGCGGTTCATCATCCATCGCGTCTTGCGATGTTCCCTGGCTTTCGCCTTGGGATTGATCGTCTCCAGCTTTTCCAAGAGCAGAGACGCCTTCTTCTGGTGCTTGAGCAGCGTGTCGACGCGGCCGATGGTTACCCGGATGCGCGCCTGCAGAATTTCTTCGGTGATCTCTTCCTCGTCGAAGATCACCACTTCCTTGATGTTGCGCACGCCACGCTTCAGGTCCTCGCCCAGGGCGACGATCTCGCGAATGACGATCGGCGAACGGGAAATGGCCTTGAGTACCCGCAACTGCCCGCGCTCGATGCGCTTGGCGATCTCAACTTCGCCTTCTCGCGTCAGCAGTGGTACAGTTCCCATTTCGCGCAGGTACATGCGAACGGGGTCATTGGTTTTCTCGAGTGTGCCCGGTGTAAGGTCGAGTTCAACGTCCTCGCCCTCTTCGCCCTCGCTCTCGAACTTGTCCGCGCCAAACTTGGGGCCGCCTTCGAGCACATCAATGCCCTGGGTCCCGATCGTGGTCAGCAGATCGTCGAGATCGTCCGGTGAATGCAGATCGCCAGGAATCAGGTCGTTGACCTCGTTATAGGTCAAGTAACCTTTTTCCTTACCCGCATCAATCAGTTTCTGAATGTCTTCTTCGTACTTGTCTTCGATAGCCAAGCAAATCCTATCCCGTGCCTAATTTTTTCGGATCGGTCCGTGCTCAGAAAGGACAGGGTGCTATGCGAGCCGCTAAGGGCATATTCCGGACGGTTGATGAACCGTTTGGGCAAGTAGACGCACGTCCTTCAAAGAGTTATAGAATATCATGGATTGGAGTGTGCTCCCGGGCTGCGCCCGCCACGACACCCCTTCCAGGGCCTATCCTTTCCCGCCACTTACGTGGGCTGAAAGCCTATTCCATTAGATGCCGCAGGCTTGATTCCGTTTCGGGATATCGCGGTTCGGGAAATGGCTAAAAAGTGCGCTCTATGCGCTCTAAGTTTCGGCCATCCGGCCTAGCGGGCGTCAACGTCCCGCATTTGCCGGTCCACTTTGAGTTTTTCGGCCATGAAAACGGCCAGTTGGGCCCAATCTCCCCGCCGCTCCGCCTCGGCGATGTCTGCCCGCACCCGGCGCTGCAACGCTTCCAGTTGGCGGTATTTCAGCGACTCCAGCGCGGCTTCGACCTGTTCGAACTCCAGCTCGCCGGATTCACGTAGCAAGGTCTGTGCCAGCAGCGCGCGCTGCCCTGGCTCGGTCAAGGCGGCCAGAGGCTCCTGCGAGCCGCGATCGCGCAAGAGCGCCAGCATCCTGGTTACGCCAAGTCCCTCAAACGACTGCGGTTGGTCGTGCATGGCCTGGGAAACGCACTGGAAAACGCGGCTTTCCGGGGAGGACGCGAGGGCTCGCAACAGCACGCGCTCGGCTTCGTTCACGTTTTCCCTCGCCGGAGGCGCCCACCTGGTCGCGGCGCTTGCGCGCGGCCTGCTGGAGTTCCTCCCTCACCAGGGCGGAGTCAATGCCCAGCTTCTGCGCCGCATCGGAGGCGAACTCGTCGCGCACAATGCGGTTGGGCATGCGCCGGATGTGGGGCAGCAGGTAGTTGATGGCCTTGCTCTTGCCCTCGGCCGTCCGAGGGGGAAAAGCTGCATGGCGCGGTCGATCAGGTAGTCGGAGTGGCGTTTGGCAGCCTTGACGGCGGCTACATAGGCCTTGATGCCCCGCTCGCGGATAAAGCGGTCGGGATCGAGTCCACCTTCGAGGGTGACTACCCTGACCTCAAAATCCTCTTCGGTGAGCAGGGCAATCGACTTTTCCGCGGCGTTTGCGCCCGGCGGCATCGGGATCGAAGTTAATGAAAAGCCGCTTGGTGTAGCGGGTGAGCAGACGGACCTGCATCTCGGTAAATGCCGTTCCGCTGGTGGCGAGCACATTCTGGATGCCCGCCATGTAGGCGGTAATGCAGTCCATCTGGCCCTCCACCAGCAGGGCAAAGTCCTGTTGCCGGATGGCCTGCCGCGCCTTGTCGAGATTGAAAAGCACCTGACCCTTGGAGTAGAGCGGGGTCTCGGGGGAGTTCATGTACTTCGGCCCGGATTTCTCGTCGCTGTCGAGAGCTCGCGCGGTAAAGGCAATCACCCGCCCGGACTCGTTGTGGATGGGAAAGGTGATCCGTTTGCGAAAGCGCGCATACAGCGGTCCGGCCGAGCCATCCGCTGCTCTTTGGAAGAAAGGAGGCCGGAAAGCCGCAGCAGATCGGGAGGGGCCGTGCCCTGCAGGCGGTCGCGCAGCGCGTTGAAGGAGTCCGGAGCATAGCCGATGCGGAACTTGGCGATGGCTTCTGGTGTCAGGCCGCGGCCACGTAAGGTATTCGCGCGCCCGGGCGCCTTCCGCCGAGCGCAATTGCTCCTCAAACCAGCTGGTCGCCAACTCATGCAGATCGAGCAGCTTGCCGCGCTGGCGGCTCTCCTCGGCCTGCTCCGGAGAGGAAAATTCCCGCTTGGGCAAGGGGATGCCGCACTTTTGAGCGACGATTTTGATGGCCTCGGTGAAGCCGACGTTCTCGATCTTCTGCACGAAGGAGAAAACATCGCCCCCCTCGTTGCAACCGAAGCAATGGTAGAACTGGCGCACCGCATGCACGGAGAAGGAGGCTGTCTTCTCCCCGTGAAAGGGACAAAGACCGGCGTAGTTCTGCGATCCGGATTTCTTCAGGGTGATGTATTCGCCGACGATCCGGACGATGTCGGCCTGCTGCTTTACGAGCTGGGCGAAGTCTGAAGACACAACCTTCATTTCGTATGTATTCATCGAGGGCGTTGGAAAATCATGCCTGTTGTGTGGAAGCCTGTCAACAGCTCCTGCGGTTGTTTTCCCTGTTCCCGCAGCGTGCGCAGGCTTAGGGCGTCATGCCGTTTTGCCAGCCGCTGTCCGCGTTGGTCGAGCAGCAAGTCGCAGTGATACCAGGCCGGCGACGAGAGGCCTAGCGCCCGCGCTAACAAAATCTGGCGCGCTGTCGACTTCAGCAGGTCGGCGCCGCGAACGACTTCGGTGATCCGCATGGCCGCGTCGTCTACCACGACCGCAAGCTGATAAGAGGGAAGATCGTCCCGGCGCCACACCAGGAAGTCGCCAAAATCCTGCCCGGCTACGAAGCGCTGAGGGCCGAAGTGCCCGTCCACGAATTCAACCGCCTCACCCTGCGGGACGCGAAAACGCCAGTTGGCGCCGGCTGGCGTATCGACCCCTCCGAGCAAGGCTGTGGCTGGACGGCAGGTTCCGGGATAGATGCCTTCGTCATCATGCGGCGCTTGCATGGCCAGCGCCAGGTCTTTGCGCGAGCAGCGGCAGGGGTAGAGCCATCCCGCCGGCAAGCAGGCGTCGCCAGGCGTCGCGGTAGAGGCTGTGCCGCTGGCTTTGGGTGTACGGCCCGAAGGGACCACCCACGTCCGGCCCTTCCTGCCATTGCAGCCCCAGCCAGCGCAGATCTTCGAGCATGGCATGACGAAAATGCTGCTGGGAGCGCTCAGGGTCGAGGTCCTCATCGCGGAGGATAAGAGCACCGCCGGCGGCGACCGCCCGCTGCTGTGCCACCCAAAATGTGCGGGCGTGGCCGAGGTGCAGGAAGCCGGTGGGAGATGGAGCCAGCCGGCCGCGGTACTTGGCGCTCAAAATAGATCCGGGATGCTGGAAAAGGCAATGCGGGTGGGAGCCGCCGCACCCGCCAGCAGCATGCTGGCAAAGCAGAGGGTGTTGGTCCCGTACTTATAGTTCACCCGGTCCATGGTGGTCGACAGCCGCGTCCGTTTCCCTTCTTCTTCAAGGCCGGAAAAGAGGCTGAGCGTGTGCAGGTGATCGGGGACCAGGTTGCCGAGGGAGACACCCACGAAAAACGGCTTCTGCTGGCTTCGGCCAGCCGGGCTTTGACTCCATAGCCGCTGCAGCCCCTCCAACAAGGTCTGGTTATCCTGGCACTCCAGCAGCGGGCAGCTTTGCGCCCAAGGCTGCTGGCGAATGCCGGAAGAGTGTTTGGAAGAGCCGTCAGCCGCTACAAAACGGATGGTCAAGGTCATGTGCGAAGCCCATAGCCGCGCCTTGCGCAGCCGCATGGCCGCTTTGTGCAACAGCTTGTTGGCGACCGCATAGGCGCCCTCGGGGGTGCGCAGGTCGGGCGACAGAACATGCGAGTGGCCTATCGACTTCTGGTGCTCCAACTCGGGGTCACCAAAATCCTCTCCGCGTAGCCAGTGCCATAGCTTTTCGCCGCCTATGCCGCCCCAAGCCGTGTGCAATCCCTCCCGGTCGAGCGCCAGCAGCTGGTCCATGGTGCGAACTCCGGCTTGTTGCAGCCGCTTCTCCATTTGCGCTCCCACACCCGGGAGGTCGCGCGGCGTCAACCTGGCGAGGGCATCGTGCAGCAGATCCGGCGTCAAGGCAACCAGGCCGTCCGGCTTCTCCATATCGGACGCGACCTTGGAGAGATAGCGGTTGGTCGCCAAGCCAATGGAGCAGCGCAGCGTGGCGCCAGCCTTGCGGCGGACCGCAGCCTTCACCTCGCGAGCCAGCTCGAGCGCGGCGAGCAACGGCTGCTCCCGACCTAAAAGACGGCACGCCATCTCATCGATGGACATCACAGAAGTAACCGGAAGACAGGACTCGACGGCTTCCACGACCCGGTGGTGGTAGTCCACATACAACTCATGCCGGGCCTCCACCAGGACGATGCCCGGGCACAGCCGCTTGGCCTCTCCGACCTGGGTTCCGGTCCTAACTCCGTATTGCTTCGCCTCATAACTGGCGGCGATGCAGCAGGTTGTATCCGCCAATAGCGGTACGACCGCCACCGGCTGGTTTCGCAGCTCCGGCCGCAGCTCCTGCTCCACCGACGCAAAGTAGGAGTTGAGATCCACAAACAGCCACTGCAACCGGGGATCCCCCGTTGGGAACCTATGGCTAACATCCCTGGGGTCATTGGCTTTGATTTGGCTATTTCGCATTTGTGATCACGGTGCTAAATTCGTGGCATCTCAAGTTTCCGGGAAGCTAGACGGGTGTATTCCCAAAAGGGAAGCAACCCTTCACTAAATTTTGCATCCTGGAAAGTGAAACCCAAAAATCGGGGTTTCATTGAGTGTGGAGTATCAACATGCATTCGCTTCATCTACACACCTTCGCCCATTGGTTTTTCGAATTTGAATCGTACGGCCCGGCGATCCTGGTCACGATCGGCGCGGCCTTGTTAATGGTCTGTGGTATCGGCGCAGCTTGCTCGCCGTGTAAGGAAAAGGACGAAGTCTTTCATCGCCAGGTATTTTAGAGAAGTTTCTTTCGGCTGAATTGCTGCGCGTTTGCAAGATCCCCCCTTTTATTGTCCTTAAGAACCCTCCTAAAGAATTTTTTGCTTGCGGCTCCGGGCTGCGTGTGCTCTGGCATGCGCATGCACGAAGCAGCTCGGCTTCTGTGGTTGAAAAGCTCCGAACAGCATGGGCAAGATAAGCACCGTCGGGGTCCTTCGACTCCGCGCCATCAAGCGCTGTGTCACGCGATAAATCTGTGAGGCGCTCCGCTCAGGATGACGTTTTTGTGGTGAGTTGGAAATGCAAAAAACCAGGGTCTTCTCGGATTTTTTATCGGCCAACAAGTTAGCGCTTACGTCGCCGCTTTGAGCTGAGGCTTGCCCTTTGCGCCCCATTCCACATAGCCCATCGGATAGTCGTGATCATGGGTAAACAAAACCAGCCACTGCTCCGGTATTGCCCGGCTCAGGAAGCGCTTGCGCTGCTCAATGCAGGTGAGGGGATAGAGGTCGTACCCCAATACCCAGGTCACATCCAGGTGCGCCCTGGTGGGAATGAGGTCGGATATGTAACAGGCACGGTGACCACCTGAATCCAGCATCACCGCCATCGTCTGTGCCGTGTGCCCGGGATACACCTCGACGGAAACCCCCGGCACAATCTCCATCTCGCTCCCGGGCGGGGGCGCGATGAGAGTCATCTGGCCGCTGGCAACGAGCGGATCGTAGTTCTCGCTGATATAGCTGACGGCGTCGCGCTCCAGCTGCAGGTGGCCGTGCTCTACTTCTCCACGATGGGCGAAGTAACGGGCGTTGGGAAACGTCGGCACGATGCTGCCATCCGGCTTTTGCGTGGTATTCCACCCACAGTGATCGAAATGCAAGTGGGTGTTGATGACAATGTCCACCTCTTGCGGCTTGATGCCTGCAGCGGCAAAGCTTTGCGGTAAGAGTTGCCGGGCGTCGAAGATGTTGCGCAGTTTCTCCGGCAGCTTGTTGCCGATACCAGTCTCGATCACCACGGTGTGCTTCCCGGTGCGGACCACGATGGTGTTGGTTCCCAGCAAAATCTGGTTCTGCTGGTTGGCCGGCATGCGCTTCTCCCACAAGGGCTTGGGCACAACGCCGAACATGGCGCCACCATCCAGCAGATAGGTGCCATCGGTCAGGATCGTCAGGTCAAAATCGCCGAGCGTGGTGCGGCCGCGAACCAGATCACGTGTGGTCTCATTTTCTGCAGGATGCGTCACGGCTTCACTTCCTTCGCGAGATACAACTGAAAATGCGCCAGGATGCGGGTGAACAGATGAGTTGTGGCGTCCGAGCCTTCGATGCCGTGGGTCTTGCGCGGGTAAAGCTGCAGATCATAAGGCAAATCGGCATCGATCAGCTGCTGGATGAACTGAATTGTGTTCTCAAAATGTACATTGTCATCGCCCGTGCCCTGAACCAGCAGGAGATGGCCCTTCAAGTTGGCGGCGCTGTTCACGACCGAGTCGTCACGATACCCTTCTGCATTCGACCCCGGAAGACTCAGGTAGCGCTCGGTGTAGATGGAGTCGTAGCTCTGCCAATCGGTAACCGGGGCGACGGCAACGCCCGCACGAAAGCGGTCGCTATGGGTCAAGGCGTACAACGTAAATGTGCCTCCCCAACTCCATCCCCACCAGCCCAGCCGCTGGGCATCGAGCTGGGGATAGGTCTGCAGCGTTTGGTTGAGCGCCGCGATCTGGTCGCCGAGCTGCACCGGACCAAAATCATGATAGGCGGCCTGGGCGAAATCCCGCCCCCGTCCCCCGGTTCCCCGGTTGTCCAGGTGCAGCACAGCGAAGCCATTCTGTGCCAACAGCTGATCGAAGAGACGCGTTCGCGCGCTCCATTTGCCGGTGACTATCTGCACGTGCGGACCGCCATACGGGTTCACAATCAGCGGCACGCTCGCAGCCGCAGTCTTGCCTGGAGGCAACACTAGTTGGCCATAGAGCGTGGTCGCTCCGTCGGCAGCTTTGGTTTCAACTGCCAACGGCTGGGTTACGACCACGTCAAGCGGCGGCGCTCTCCAAATCGTGGTGCATTCCTCCTGGTGACGGCACAGGTCGACGACCGGAGGGGTGGTGGTAGAGGAAACGACGTCGGCAAAGAAGTTGGTGTTAGGCGAGAAAACCGGCTCGTGCCATTCTCCTGACTTGCTCACCTGACGTTTGCCCTCACCATCCATTCCGACAACCCAGATCTGCTGCTGACGCGGATCTCCTTCGTTGGAGAGGTAATACACAGTGTGCGCAACCTGGTTGACGCCCGCGATTTCCGCTACATCCCAGTTCCCGCCGGTCAGTTGTTTTACCGGGCTGGCGCCGGAAGCCAGCGGGTTGGCTCCATCAAAGCCGTAGAGGTAGATATGGTTGTGCCCGTCCCGCCAACTGGTTAGCAGGAAATTGGAGGCGAAGAAGGTCAAGTCGTAGGACGCGTCGAGGAACTTGTCGTCCTTCATGGTGAGTACGGACTTCGATTCCTCGGTCGACACGTCTGCGAAATACAGCGTCATCTTCATTTGATCGCGGGCCAGGGCCTCTATCCACAAGGTTTTGGGGTTGAGCCACCCGAAGCGAGGGATGTAGTCGTTTCCGCTCTCGATGGGCAGATTGATCCACTTGGTCCGTCCACCGTTGGCGCCCACCACACCCACCCGTACTGCTGGATTGGGATCCCCAGGCTGCGGATAGCGCTGGTGATCGACGGCCGCGTGGGTTGGGATCCAGTCTTCGATGGGGTAATCCGGTACCGAGCCTTCGTTCATTTGCAGATAGGCCAGTCGGCGCGAATCCGGCGACCAGAAATAGTTGCTACGCACGTCGAGTTCTTCTTCGTAGACCCAGTCCACTTCGCCATTCAGTACCGTGTCCGCCTGCGAGTCGGTCAGCCGCGCAGCCGCATTGGTGTCGCGCAGCTTGCGCACATACAGATTGTGATCGCGAAGATACGAGAGATAGTTGCCATCGGGCGAGAACTTTGGGTCGTCTCCGCTGCCGGCTCCTGTGGTTGCGATCTGGACCCCTGTTTTGGTCAGCAGATCAAAGAACCAGAGCTGCCCATTGGAATCGAACAACAGGTGTTTCGAGTCGGGCACCCAGGTGTAACTGGGTTGTTTGTAGCGGGTGCGATTGTTGAGGTCGTGCTCCGAGGCCGGAGGCGGGTTGAGAGCTTTCATTTTGTCGTGATCGACCAGGACCTGCGCGACCCCGGTCCCCCCCTCGGTTGCGATCAAATCGCCACGGTCGTCGATGTAGCTCAGCCGGGCGCCGTCGGGGCTCCATTGAATGCCCTGTGGAGGCTCAGTGGCCTGCTCCAGACTGTAAAGCTGTTCGACTTGCACCGGTTTGGTTGGGTTTGCGGGTTCGGCGGCTGCGGCGGAAAGACAGCCGAGAAACGCAAGCATCCAGGCAAAGGAAATCAGCTTCAAGAAGGGCTCCAGCAAGGAGGGCTTTGAGCCTGCAGTGTATCGCACGGCGGACTGCCGCTGGCCAAGCGTGCTAGACTCCAAGCCAAGCATGGATGTTCAACTCGAGTCGCTTATCCGTTTGCAGCAGGTCGATATCAAGATCACACAACTGCTGGAAACCATCGCTGCCTTACCCCGAAATCTGCGGTCCGTGGAAGAGAAGCTTCAGCAACAGAAGCTCTCCGTCGAGCAGGTGGAAAAGGCCGCAGTGGCGGAAGAGGTGCGGCGCCGAAGGCTGGAAAGCGACCGCAAGGACCAGCAACAGAAGCTGGTGAAATACCGCGACCAGTCAAGCAGCGTCAAGACCAACGAGCAATTCCATGCTCTGCAGCACGAGATTGGATTTGTGGAAGCGGAGATTCGCCGCATCGAAGATGAAGAGCTCGCCAGCATGATCAAGAGTGAGTCGCTCGAAAGCCAGCGGTCTGAGGCGCGGAAGGCAGCTACTCTGCAGGCGAAACTGGTCGACGAGGATAAAGAACGGACCCGCATTGCATCCCTGAGCTACGAAGACGAGCTGGCTGCTCTTAAAAAGGAGCGAGACAAGTTGCGTAAAGGGGTGGACGAAGCCTTACTTGCCCAGTACGACCGGATCGCTTCTTCTTCTCGTAAGACGGCGCTCGCACGCGCCGAGGGGCAACGCTGCCTTTCCTGCCAAATGTCTTTGCGTCCGCAGTTTTGGAACCAGGTGCGGGAAGGCACGTTGCTGAATTGCGAAAGCTGCGGGCGCTTGCTCTACTTTGATCCGGCGCAGCACACTGCTTCCCAGCCTGCTACCCCCTAGGCCAGGTGCAGGACGTACCATTCAGGAATGAAACGAATCGCTGTCGACATGGACGAGGTGCTGGCAGACGCCCTGAGCGAACACCTTGCTCGCTACAATCGAGATCACGGGGAGGCTATTACCAAAGGCCATTTGCAGGGCAAATGGTTATGGGACGTTGTCTCTGCCGATCGGCGCGAGCGACTGGAGGGCTACCTGCGCAGTGAGGATTTTTTTGAGGACCTCCCGGTTCTCGAACACAGCCAGGAGGTTCTCAAGAAGCTCTGCCAGCACTACGAGATTTTCATCGCCACCGCCGCCATGGAGTTCCCCAACTCTTTCGGGCCTAAATACCGGTGGTTACGGCGTCATTTTCCCTTTATTCCACCGACCAACTTCGTCTTCTGCGGAGACAAGAGTATTTTGCTCGCCGACTACCTGATCGACGACACCTTCCGGCATTTTGAACGGTTCAGGGGTCAGGGGATCCTGTTCTCCGCGCCTCACAATGCCACAGTCACCGGTTTTCACCGGGTGAGCGGATGGCGCGAGATCGAGGACTTCTTTCTGCCCGTCGGCAGAGCTTAACGGGATGGGCTAAAAGCAATACCTCAGGGGCTAAGGAGTGTGTGAGAACCAGGGTTGGCAGATATAAGTCCCGCAGGGACGCCTGAATCAAGAGCGTACGCAGCAAGATCCTGTTCTCGGGCTTCGGTGGCCGAAAAGCTCCGGACAGCATGGGTAAGGTAACACCGTCGGGGTCCTTCGACTGCGCGCCATCAAGCGTTGTGTCACGCGAGTAAACCTGCGAGGCGCTCCGCTCAGGATGACGTTTTTTGTGGGAGCAGGAAAAACATCCCAAACTCGTTCCCGCTCACGGAACGGTCGTCCTGGGCTAGGTTCAGGCAGAGCTCTACCCTGCTGTTAATTCGATTTGTGCGCCTGAGTCTGGAGTGATCCGATTCGTCCCTTTGGTCAAAACCGTAATTTGGACAGCTCTGCAGTTCAGGTGGCGCTGCGGGAAGCCTTAACCCAAGCCTTTACGCAGTTCTCACACACCCTCTAAACCCATAATCCTCGGTGAGGCGAGGCATCCCCGGCCTACCCTGAACCCCTATTGTTCAGAGAAGGCACTTTCTTTGCTTCGGCCGGGCGTGGGTATGGCACCGGATGAAGGCCTTCCGGAGGGAGCGTTAAGAGCTCCACCCCTGGCTGCCAAGGCCGCGCCCAGCGGCCGCAGGTTCATGGCCGGCTGAGGCGACTGCAACTGGTGCATGGTCACAATGATGGCCTGCGCCGCCGACTTGCCGGCACAGCGATATCCGTGAGGCGTGCTGGCGTCAAAATAGACCCCGTCGCCCGGCGTGAGGACATGTGTTTTGTCCGCGTGCCGGATCTCCAACTCACCTTCCAGGAGATAGAGGAACTCATATCCAGGATGTACATGCGGCCGAACCTCAACGTTCTTTTTCAGCGGCACAAACTCCGCGAAGTAGGGATCCAGCTGACGGTCGGGAACCATATATCCCAGGCTTTCGAAGTAGTAGGTGGGATCGTCCACGCCGGTCTGAGGAAGGCGAACGCGCTCCTTCTTGCGATGGATACGAAAGAGCGTATGCGGTTCGGTCTCGAAGAAGTAAGAGAGGTCCTTGCTAAAAACCATGGCTACACGAGCCAGGTTGCGCAGCGTCGGCACCACGCGGCCGGTCTCCAGTTGCGAGAGGAAGCTCGCCGATAGGCCGGTATGCCGCCCCAGTTCGACCAACCCCATTGATTTCTTCAGTCGAAGCCGCTTGATGCGCTCGCCTATCCGCTTCTCGGCTATGAAGGATTCTGCACTGGCGGGGTCAATCTGAGAATTTGTCGTTACCTCTTTGGTCTCCACGGGACGGCTCCTGAATTCAGATATTCGCCTGAGCCCTTAGGATGATGCTTTCAAGCGAAATGTTGCTAGGAGGAAAATAGTTTTGCTGTTTATGAATATTACCTTAAAACTAAAAACGGGAATCAAGCATCGTGCGGGGAGTGTAAGTGAGATGAACGCAGACCGAATTCTGTTGGCTGGATCATCGGGACTTATCGGTACTTCTGTAGTACGTAGGTTGGTGCAGGAACGGATTTCAATTATTTCGCTGGTTCGCCACCGGTTACCCGATGCCGGGGGTTCCCAGCGGTTGTGGGATCCCTACTCGGTGACGCCGGTGAGCGATCCCCGGTCGCTCGATGGGACGACCGCCGCTGTCCACCTCTCCGGCGCCAACATATCCGGGAGGCGATGGAGCTCCGCTTACAAGCGAGAGATCCTCGAAAGCCGGGTTAAGCCGACGCATGCGCTCGCTACCCTGCTGGCCGGACTTCGGCCAAGGCCCTCGGTCCTGGTGTGTGCATCGGCCATCGGAATCTATGGCGGCCGCGGGGATGACTTGCTAACCGAGGCCTCTTTACCGGGAACCGGGTTCCTACCCGAGGTTTGCCTGGCCTGGGAAAAAGCGACACAACCAGCGACTGAGGCCGGGATCCGGGTGGTTCATCTGCGTTTTGGTGTGGTGCTGTCGCCTGCCGGGGGCGCCCTGGCCAAGATGTTGCCGGTTTTCCGCGCTGGATTAGGGGGAAAGTTAGGCAGCGGACGCCAGTGGATGAGCTGGGTTGGGTTGCCAGATGCAGTTCGGGCTATCGAGTTTGCGTTGCAGACGGCCAGCCTTTCCGGGCCTGTGAACGTGGTTGCTCCCAACCCGGTAACGAATCTTGAGTTTACTCGCGCGCTAGGCCGCGCTCTGCACCGGCCCACGCTGCTGCAGGTTCCCGCCTTTGCCTTGCGACTGGCGTTTGGCGAGATGGCCGAGGCCACCATCCTGGAAAGCGCGCGGGTTATGCCGGACCGCCTGAGCTCCTCTGGTTTCGAGTTCGAATATCCGGAGTTGGAGGCCGGGCTGCGTGCTCTTCTGCCTCAACCGTAGGGACGGGCCAACCAATGGTTTAGGTTGGAAGAGCATGAATCGCAAGCCGACTGTCCCGCTCGCACCGCTGGTTTTACTTGTGGGCTGCGGCTCACCCGGAGCTCCCCTGCCGCCGAGCCTTAACCTGCCAACGCCGGTGGTCAACCTTTCAGCTTCTCGCATTGGCAACTCTGTCCATTTGGCCTGGACCATGCCGACGAGGAACACCGATCGCATCGCCCTCAAGCACCCGGTTCCAGCCGAGGTCTGCCGGGCGGTTGAAAAGGGACCCTGCGCCAGCATCGGCAAGCTTCTGTTGACGCCGGGTGGCGCAGGAGAGTACACCGACCTGTTACCAGCCGATCTGGCCCAAGGTCCCGATCGCCTGCTGCGTTATGAGGTTGCCTTGCTTAACCACGCAGGCAAATCAGCAGGCCCATCGAATGCCGCGTACAGCGCGGCGGCGCCGAGCCCTCCTCCGATCACGGGCTTGAACGGACAGGTGCGACAAGATGGTGTCCTGCTCAACTGGCAGCCGGCTGCTGAGCCGGGGAGAACCGTACTCTTCCGCATTGAGCGCCGGGAGCTGACGGCCCCGGTAGCGGCAGAGACTCCCAAGTCCCCCCTGGCTCCCGCCGTGCCGGAAGTAAATCAAACGCTGGTGGTCCATAGTGCTGACGGCGCGGATCCGGGGTACGCGCTGGACAATTCGGCGCTGTTGAACCGGCAATACCGCTACGTGGTGGAACGGGTTGCGAATCTGGCCGTCGGTGGGCACTCTGTGGAGGTGCAGGGGACGTCCAGCCCCGCCATCGTGGTTACGACCACGGATGTTTTTCCGCCTGCGGTGCCCCAGGGATTAGTCGCGGTTGCGGATGCGGCCGCCGGCGCCATCGACCTTTCCTGGTCGCCCAACACCGATAGCGACCTGGCGGCTTATCACGTCTTCCGTCGCGATGTTGATGCAGGCTTGTCCGCCCAGCAGATCGCATCGGTCAGTGCTGAGCCGTCATTCCGCGATACCGGAGTTCAACCAGGACACACGTACGCCTATTCCGTATCGGCTATCGATCAAAATGGCAGGGAGAGCAGGCATTGTCCTGAGGTCCAGGAAACTCTACCCGCCCGCTAAATCTAATTCTGTGACTGAGGGGCGAAACCTATCCGGATTTTGAGAATCTCAACAGCAGGAAGGCTTACACTTGGGTGTAGGTAAGGAGATCTCAGATGGCCAAGAACCTGCTCGAACAGCTTCGCGAAATGACGGTGGTCGTCGCCGATTCCGGGGATATTGAATCCATTGAACAATTCAAACCCCAGGACACAACGACCAATCCCTCTCTTCTCACTGCGGCCGCAGAGATGCCACAGTATCAGCCCATTGTCGATGACGTGTTGACGCAGGCGAGAAAACAGCTTGGTCCCAAAGCCAAGGACAGCGATGTAGCCAATCTTGCTTTTCGTCACCTGGCTGTGGCCTTTGGCAAAAAGATCCTGGCCATCGTTCCCGGCCGGGTTTCAACCGAGGTGGACGCGCGGCTCTCCTACGACACCGCCGGGACCGTGAAAATGGCTCGTGAAATTATCAAGCAGTACGATGAAGCGGGCATCTCGCGGGAGCGAGTGCTGATCAAGATCGCTTCCACCTGGCCGGGCATCAAGGCGGCGGAGCAACTGGAGAAGGAAGGCATCCATTGCAACCTGACGCTGCTGTTTGGCGTGCACCAGGCAGTGGCGTGTGCCGAGGCGAAGGTGACGTTGATCTCGCCCTTCGTTGGCCGCATCCTCGATTGGTATAAGAAAGACACCGGCAAGGACTACAAAGGCGCGGACGATCCGGGTGTACAGTCGGTGACCAAGATCTACAACTACTTCAAGAAGTTCGGCTATAAGACCGTGGTGATGGGTGCAAGCTTCCGTAATATTGGGGAGATTCAGGAGCTGGCCGGATGCGATCTGCTCACCATTGCTCCAAAGCTCCTGGAAGAGCTTAAGGATACGCAAGGTGATCTGCCGCGCAAGCTTGATCCAAAGAACGCACAGAACCTGCATATCGAGAAGATCCCGATGGATGAAGCGATCTTCGAAAAGATGCACGCGGAAGATCGGATGGCGCACGACAAGCTGAAGGAAGGTATCGAAGGCTTTACGGCTGCGCTCGAGAAGCTGGAAAAACTTCTTACCGACCGCCTGGCCAAAATGGGCGCCGGCGAGGCCGTAGCCGCTCACTAAGCGGGGATGGACCCTAAGGTCGTGTAAGGTCGAGTTCGGAAGACAAGTCCCGCCAGGGACGATTGAATTGATTGATTGATTCAGTCGTCCCTGGCGGGATTTTGCCTTTCTGACCGATAAGTGTTGTTTGGCGGACACTAGAAATCCGAGAAGACACTGGTTTTTGGTATCTGCAACTCGCCACAAAAACGTCATCCTGAGCGGAGCGCCTCACAGATTTATCGCGTGACACAGCGCTTGGTGGCGCGCAGTCGAAGAGCCTGTCCCGAGCGTAGCCGAGGGAACCCCGGCGATGCTTATCTTGCACATGCTGTTCGGAGCTTTTCGACCACCGAAGCCCGAGAACACGATCTTGCCGCGGTACGGCTGGCGCTTTATGGGACGCCGGCTGGGCAGAACAGGACCGGTGCTTTCTAACTCAATCCTCCGAAGGAGCTATCGCTATTATCCGATGAGGTTCTTATTCGCACTCGTTGACCCGGAGTGCCAATAATTTTCAGTAACACTACATTCATCTATTTGTAATCTGCAACATATCGCTTAGTCTTCGTGTCATACGTAAGCACAGACGCGGCTCCGAAGCCTTAGCCAGCTCCGAAGCCTTAGCCAGGAACAAACCCCAACCTTCACTGGAGGTGGACTTGATCCCGCTAGAGCATTCCTTACGGCAACTCTTCCACGAAGTTGTTTCCGAGTGCTATGACTCGCGACTGGGTATGCGCGACGCGGAGATATCAAGCTACGTCGCCGACCTGCTTACCGAATTTTGCCGCGCTGAGAATATCTACCGCATTCGCGATGCCGCTGGTAATCCAGTGCGCGAAGTGGGCGAAATGCTGCTTGCTTCCGATCCGGTTCACGGCACCGCATCGTCCTTTGGAGAAGAACGGGAGCGACGGAAGCATATCGGCGACTACACCCTCTTCTTTACCGGGATGTATCCGGAGTCGACGCATCGATGGGGAGAGCTACAGGGAGACAGCTTCTTTCAAATGGTGCAGGCCGGCAAAGAAAGCTACTACATCGTGTCTCAATTCGATCTTTTCGAGTACGCGCACGAGGCGCCATTTTTTGCGCGCCTTTCCGGTTCCTTCGAGGCATGCATCTATGGCCTGAACATGGTGCGCGGGGAACTCGACCGGCTCAAGGCGATTTCTCCACCACGCTTTCTCTCTCCTCCTGACCCGAAAACGCAAATCATGTAAGGTTTTCAGATAGGAGAAGAACGATGATGCTGATAAGGAAATTCAGGGGCCTGCCACAGAAGAGTCTGACTATTTTGCTGACGCTGGGTCTGCTGGGCGGCGCCGCCGCGGCGCAGCTCCACGCCAGACCGTCGAACACCAACGCTATGATGGCGCCTGCGGCCGCCACCAACCTGGTGGATATCAATTCAGCGAGCAAAGCGGATTTGAGCGCGCTGCCGGGGATCGGTGACGTTTACTCGCAGAAGATCATCGACGGCAGGCCGTACAAGACCAAAACAGATCTCGTTAACCGCAAGATTATTCCTCAGGCGACCTACACCAAGATCCGGGCCCTGATTATCGCTAACCAGCCCAAGAAGTAGACTTCAACAAAACAAGGGGAGCGCGGCTGTCCGCGCTCCCCTTGTTTTGTTACGGAGGTTAATTAGACGGCTTGGGGTAGAGCTTCCTTTACCCGAAACCGCTGCATGTTGATGCGCAATGCCCGCTCAATCTTGCGCAGATCGCCCTTCTCTTCGGGAGAGGCAAAGGTCGAGGCTACGCCGCTGCGCGAAGCGCGGCCGGTGCGGCCGACGCGATGCACGAAGTCTTCCGCGATCTTGGGCATATCGTAGTTCACCACGTGGGCCACATGGTCGACGTCGATTCCGCGAGCGGCTACATCGGTAGCCACCAGGACCCGATGACCACCCTGAGCAAAGCTGCGTAAGGCCGCATTGCGCTGCGACTGGCTGCGGTCGCCATGAATGCTGGTCGCTTTCCAACCGGCGTGGGCGAGCTTCCTGGCCACCCGCTCCGCGCCATGCTTGGTGCGGACAAAGACCAGGAAGCTGCCAGCTTCGGAGCGGAGAAGGTGCTCCAGCAACGGCAGCTTGCGATCGGCGCTGACTTCAAAGGTTTGCAGCTTGACGTTTTCCGCCGGCTTGAGCACCGAGCCGATTTCGATCCGTACCGGGTTCCTGAGGTAGTCGGCGGCCACTTCGCGCACCGAACCCTCGAGGGTCGCCGAGTAGCAGAGCGTCTGGTGCACGGGCGGGATCGCCGACACGATGCGGCGAATGGCCGGTTTGAAGCCCATGTCGAGCATGCGATCGACTTCGTCGAGCACCAGGATCTCGACCTGGTTGAGCTTGACCAGCTTGCGGCTGAGAAAATCTTCCAGACGGCCGGGAGTCGCCACGATGAGCCGTGCGCCGCGGCGGATGCTATCCAGCTGCGGGCCCTCGGCCAAGCCGCCGACCACCAGCGCGGTGGGAAAACTGATCAGTTGCGCGCAGGCCTGTTGCACCTGCATGGCGAGCTCGCGCGTCGGCAGCAGGATGAGGGCACTGGCAACCTTGGCTTGCGATTTCTGCAGCTGCTCAATGATGGGGATGAGGAAACTGAGGGTCTTGCCGGTGCCGGTCTGCGCCGTTGCCAATACGTCGCGGCCCTCAAGCGCCGGAGGAATGGCTCCCACTTGTACGGGGGTGAGGGTAATGAAATTTGCTTTGGCCAATCGCTGCTTGAGCGTCGCCGAAATGGGTAATGCTGAAAATTCGTTCAAAATAATCCCTATGCTTCCGGTCTTTTCAAGACCTGGAGTGCTGTTCATCGCCGCACGGCTTCGCCCGTCCGGCGATACAAAATCAAAGGCCCGATTGGCTGTATGCGCCGACACGAAGATCACCGTCGGCTGCGGCCTTCAGGCTGCAGAAACTGGCATTGAATGACTGCATCTCGCAGTATGAGGTTGTCGCGTTGCAGAGGGGCTGTGGCTTTTCGCCAGGCATCGCCCGTACACCGCACCATGCCAGGGAAGCGCGTGCTTCCTACCGCCGCCCCGAATTTCCGTGGCGACTACGCTGAAGGGCTTGGGCGGTATCCGACCGGGCTTTCTCCACGCCATAAGCGGAAAGGAAGAGGTCTAGTGCAGGCTGTCTGCTTGTGAGGCGAGAAAGGCTGGCAACCAAACAATTAAGCGCAGATTAAGAATAACATAGGTGCCAGACAAGCACAATTATCGCTGCAAAGGGATGAGTGCATTCTTGTTGTCAGGCCCCTGCGGATCGATGCGGAAGTCCCACACGGAGAGGTTCACTTCTCCGGGCCCAAGTAGCTCCATCAAGGCGTAGTCGCCAATGGTCAGCGGCTCCCGCGGTGTCAGCCTGATCCAGCGATTCCCCGGCAGCACCTGGGCGGTGGTCGGAATCACGTCTTCGGTCTGCGTCACCTTGCCGGCAACCCCAATCTTGACGCCGCTCACAACGCGGAGGTCCTTTTTGAAATTGCTGCGCACGCGCACGATGGCGTACTGGCTGTTGGCGGAACTGGCGGCATTCTTGTCTTTGATCGAGCCGGCTCCATGGGTGTCTACGGTCACCGCGGAAGAGACGGCTTCGTCGTCGTCCACTCCGGTGATGCTGACGTAGAGGGCAGGATCATTGACGTGCAGTTTGACTTTAGATTCTGCACCGGGAATCTGGATACTCTGCTGCACGCCGCCGAGTGGGTTGAGCGTAGCGCGGAACACGTTGTGCCCGGCCTGGCGATTCACGCCGCCCGTGTTCTGGGTGAGGACGACCAGCTCCGGCTGGTCGTGAAAAGTGTCGAGCGCCCACACCCCATCCTCATCGGGGAGCCGCAGCCCGGGCAAAACATCCGGAGTGCGGGCCCGCTCCCGCTGCTCCTCCTTGTCGATGGCTGCTGCTTCCGGGATCGACGGCGCGACAGTATCCGAGTCGGCAGGCGTTGCCCCGGGTGCGTGGTCTTTTGCCCACTTTTCCGTGGCCGCCCAATCCACCAGGTCGGCCGGCACTTCCTCCCATTGCGCACGCTCGGAGCTGTAATAGCGCACCCGGTCGCCTGCCCGCTCGTACTTTGTAATCAATTGGTAGGTTCCATCCTTCAGGATCAGGCGCTGGTTCGGCGTCTGCGCCAGCGCTGGAAGGCCGGCGGCTATGCTCGACAAGAGCAGCACGAGCAGAAGCAGGATGCGCGAGGGCAACATAAGCTTTGACTACTTTAGACGAAGCCGGGACCGCGACGTTGCCCAGCGACGAGAACAGGATAGACCCATCTCCGATTTTCTGTCTTTCCTTCGTTTTCACTTCCTGCGATACTTATACGTGCCCACCCGGTGCGCCAATTCCAACCACAATAAAAAGGTGAAGAAGCAATGTCAGCAAAGTACATCTTTGTGACGGGCGGAGTCGTGTCCAGTCTCGGCAAGGGCCTGGCGGCCGCATCGATCGGCTGCCTGCTGGAAAGCCGCGGGCTGCGAGTCAACCTGATGAAGTTTGATCCCTATCTCAACGTCGATCCAGGTACGCTTTCGCCTTTTCAGCACGGCGAGGTGTTTGTGACCGACGACGGCGCCGAAACCGATCTCGACCTGGGCCACTATGAGCGCTTTACCCACGCCCGGCTGAGCCGCGACAACAACCTGACCACTGGCCGGATCTATGAGCAGATCATTACCAAGGAGCGCCGCGGCGACTACCTGGGCAAGACAGTGCAGGTGATTCCCCATGTGACCAATGAGATCAAAAACGCCATGCGCAAGGTGGCCGCGGATGCAGACGTGACGATTGTGGAGATCGGGGGCACGGTCGGGGATATCGAGTCTCTTCCGTTCCTGGAAGCGATCCGCCAGATGCGACAGGAGTTTGGCCGGGAAAATACCGTTTTCGTGCACGTCACCCTGGTGCCGTGGATCGGCGCCGCCCAGGAGTTGAAGACCAAGCCCACGCAGCACTCAGTCAAGGAGCTGCTCTCCATCGGAATCCAGCCGGATATTCTGTTGTGCCGCACCGATCGCTTCCTCTCGCATGAGATCAAGAGCAAGATTGCGCTGTTTTGCAACCTGGAGGAGCGGGCTGTGATTGCGGCCAAGGACGTCGCGTCGATTTACGAGGTGCCGCTGACGTTCGCCCAAGAGGGGGTGGACAAACTGGCACTGAAATACCTGCATATCGAGGCCAAGGAACCGGACCTGACACGCTGGAAGCAGCTGGTGGACCGTTGCTACCATCCCCGCGACGAGGTCTCCATCGCGATCGTCGGCAAGTACGTCGAGTACGAAGACAGTTACAAGTCGCTCAAGGAAGCCCTAGTGCATGGGGCACTGGCTTTCGATCTGAAGCTGCGGGTCACCTGGATCGAGGCCGAGGGCCTGGAGAGCAAGCATCCTGGGGACCGGCAGTACGAAGAGCAGCTGGCCGGTTTTGACGGCATCCTGGTGCCAGGAGGCTTCGGCAAGCGCGGTATTGAAGGGATGCTCAACGCGATTCGCTACGCGCGCGAGAATGCGGTTCCCTACTTCGGCATCTGCCTGGGCATGCAGACGGCCTGCATCGAGTATGCCCGCAACGTTTGTGGTTTAGCGGGCGCCAGCTCAAGCGAATTCGACCCGGCCACTCCCCACCGTGTGATTTTCAAGCTACGAGAGCTCACCGGGGTGGAAGAGATGGGGGGCACCATGCGCTTGGGCGCGTGGCCGTGCGTACTAGCGGAGGATTCGATCGCGGGCCGGTCCTATGGGGTTACCCAGATAAGCGAACGGCACCGCCATCGTTACGAGTTCAATCGGGAGTATGAGGCGTTGCTGACGGGGGCCGGCCTGCAAATCACCGGCACAACACCGGATGCGACCTACGTGGAGATTGTGGAGATCCCCGGGCATCCCTTCTTTCTTGGCTGCCAGTTCCACCCTGAGTTCAAGTCCAAGCCGCTGGAACCGCATCCGCTGTTTCGCGCTTTCATCGAGGCGTCCTATGAGAACCGGCTCCGGTTGCATGGCCCGTTGGAGGCCGAGGAGCCGGGCCATCGCCTCACCCAGACCCTGCAATGAGTGACTTTGAGATTGGGAGCGTGCGGGTCGGCGAGTCTTCGCTGTTCCTGATTGCAGGCCCCTGCGTGATCGAGAGCGAAGCGCACGCGCGGTTTATGGCGGATGCGATTCAGCGAATCACCAGCGACCTGGGCCTGCCATACATCTTCAAGGCCTCCTACGACAAAGCGAATCGTACCTCGGCCGCGGGCTTTCGCGGGCCGGGCCTGGATCAGGGTACGGCTATCCTGCGCCGGGTGGCGGAGGCGACCGGGCTCCCGGTACTAACCGACGTGCACCAGGCAGGAGATTGCGAGCGGGTGGCCGAGGCGGTCGACGTGCTGCAGATTCCGGCATTCCTTTGCCGGCAAACCGACCTGCTGGTCGCAGCCGCGAAGACCGGCCGTGCGGTCAACATAAAGAAGGGCCAGTTCGTGGCGCCATGGGACATGCGCTTCGCCGTGGAGAAAGTAGCCGGGGCCGGCAATCCGCGGGTTTTCCTGACCGAGCGGGGCTTCAGCTTCGGCTACAACAACCTCGTGGTGGATATGCGATCGCTTGCCATCATGCGCAAGTTCGCCCCCGTGGTCTTCGACGGGACGCATTCGGTGCAGACGCCGTCTTCGGCTGGAGGCCAATCTGGTGGCCAACCGGAGTTCATTCCGGTTCTGGCGCGAGCTGCGGTTGCTGCGGGAGTGGACGGGGTTTTCCTTGAAGTTCATGACGACCCGGCCAATGCCAAATCCGATGGGGCAAATGCACTTAACCTGAAGAACCTTAAGCCGCTGCTGGAGAGCCTCTTAGCCGTTCACGCGGCTGTGCGGGCGAAGACGGTGGTTGGGATCGAGGGGATTTGAGTACTGTGCCGCCGCCCCGTTTTGGCCGGGTGCCCCATGTTCGCTCCAGCGTACATGGGCCGAAAACGAGCTCTTCAAATGCTTTTACTCCCAGTTCGTAGCGTTCTCTCGGAAGACGGTCTCTCGCCCACTTAATAAAAGCGTTCGAAGGGGCTACGCCCCAACGTTTTCGTCCCACGTACGCTTGGGCGAACCCGGATTTCCTGTTACGCGGCATCGGACAGGACCGCGTGTGCGGCTTTCTTCGCGGAAAGCCGCATGCAGCTCGACAACGCCACCAACCTCGACAGGAAATCCGGGAACGTGGGGCACCCGTCTCGTTTGGGAAATATGCCTTCCGGGAGCAAAAAAAGGGCCCCTCGGGTGAGGGGCCAATCTGCCTTGGTTCTCTCGTTGTGTGAGAGCTTTTGAGCGACCTTAGTTTTGGGGCTGCGACGCAGCATTCCGGGGGGAGGGCTGCGGGTTCGACTGCTGCGTCGCGCCTATCGGTGAACCGCCATTTGGCGTGTTCAAGGCCGCAAGACTGTTGTGCATCAGCGTTACGTGGACAACCGTACCGCTGGCGCTGGATTCCGTGGTTTCCTCACGTGGAGCATTGCCCATCGCAAGGCGATAAATTCTGTAGACCGGCACCTGATGGTCGACGACCAGATAACGTACGACGGCATCCGCCATGTCCTGAGATTTCTGTATTCCTGCTTGTCCCCGTGCGGTTGAGTACCCCTGCACTTCAACGATGTAACCTTTTTGCCCCTGGAGCTGCGTGGCGATCTGATCCAGGGCTTCCTTAGCCTTATCGTTCAGGGCCACCTGGTTTGACCGGAAGTGAAGCTCGGTATCGGTAATTTGCTGGTACTGGTCGAGATTGCTGACCGTCGAACCCAACTGCGTCGTCTGGGCATTGGCCTGTTGCGCCAACTGCTGGGCTTGACCAGCCTGAGTCGAAGCCTGCGTCGCCTGCTGATTTGCCGCGTCGGCGGTGGTCTGTGCCTGGTGGATACCGGCCTGGGCACGACTGTCGACATCCTTAATGTCGTTCGCGTTCTTCGCAGTGAGCTGATCCAGCTCGTTCAAACGATCCTTAACCGGTGCTACCTGACGATTGACCCACTTCTTGCGAGCCAACGGATTCACCTTGCCCCAAAATCCCTCGTTGGATTTGGTTGGCAGCGGCTGGCCGGTAGCATACGTAGAGGAATCGCTGGCGGCTCCAGAGGTGCTGGCAGAAGCCGGTGCTGCGGGACTGGCGCTGGTCTGCGAAGCGCCATTCGCCGCCGCGGGGGCATTCTGCGCCATTGCCGGCACGCCCAACGTGGCGGCCAGTAGAATAGCTGTGATCGATCCCGGGGTTGCGATGCTTTTGTTCACGCTTGTCCCTTTTGGCCCAAAAACTTAATGCAGAAACGACGGCGCACACCGCTCGCTTCTCGACTTGCTAATACATATAGCAAGCGGTTGGCCAAACGGCGTTTCCGCCGCAAAAATATTCGTATCATTAACATTTTATAATCGTTACGGGACACAAGGGTGCGGATTTGGGGCCTCCATGTGGCTGGCCGGTACAGTGTAAAACGTGCACATTTCTCTAGTGGTACGAAAAAAATGCTCGACGGCGACACGGGCGGATTACCGAGGTACCGGAAGAGATTTGGAGCCTACCTGGAACGAACGCTAATCACCCGGATTTCTGGATATTGGACATTCCAGTCGGGTGGTACAGTGTCGAAAATCAAGCGAAAGTCGCGGGTCTGACCCGGTTCGATGGGGGCGGCAGAGACGGGTTCGGTATCGACATAGGGCTGACGGGTGCGGACGAGGCTGAGGGGCAGCGCCACTCTTAGGGCGTACTGGCCGAGGTCGCTATGGAAGCCGACCTGGACGGTAATCGCAGTTAGCGTGCGATTTCCATTGTTTGCAATCTGGCCGTCGATATAGGTGACTTTAGCGCCGGAAAAGCTGGTCGCTTCGCTCATCTGGAGGCTGCTTATGGGTAGGCTGGCAGCATAAGGGTCAGCCGGAGCCATGCCGGTGCCCCCGGCCTGCGAGTTCTGGCTGCCGTGACCGCCAACCAGGACCAGAATCCCAAGGCCCACAACTACGACGGCCGCGGCGACGATCCATGGCATCCACGAGGTTTTTTCGGAGGTTTGCTGGGAAGAGAGAAAGCCTGCGTCGCTACCCTGGTCCTCACTGAGCTTTGGGCTGGGATCGTCTTTGCGCTCTTCGGCCGGCATCAACGAGATTGTACCTGCCTCAGCCGAAGCTGGCCCGCTTGACAGTTTGGCGGAAGTCGTTGCCGCGCATTTTGACTTCAACGCACATCTCCGCCAGGCGAGATCGCATGCGCTCACCGATACGATCGCCGAGCGTTTCTTCACGCATCACGTTGCCGGGGGCGGCCGTTCGCTGCTGGGCCAAGGCTGCCGGCGCGTTGGGATAATTGGTCGTGATCAGCGTGGTTCGTTTGTCGTTATAGCGCGTATTCAGAATCAAGGCCACCGTGTCCCATACCCAGTCCGTGGGCTTTTGCGCTCCCAACTCATCCAGGATCAGCACTTCAGCCTCGAAAACAGGAGCCAGGATCTGCAGCTCTGTAGTAGCGACGAGGGGATTATAGGACTCCTGAATACGCTTGAGCAGGTCGCGGTAGTCGCAGAAAAGACCGCGAACGCCCTTTTCCAGGATCAAGGCGTGGAGGATGCCGACTGCCAGGTGCGTCTTGCCGATGCCTACGTCGCCGGTGAGCAGAAGCCCACGTCCTTCAGTCGTCACCGGGTAGCCGCTGACGAAATTGCGCGCCATCATGTAGGCCGCCGCGAGCGATTGATCCGCTTGGCCGTAGTCGGGTTCATAGCTGTCCAGGGTGCAATGCTCGTATCTTCTGGGGATCGCGGCCCTTTTTAGCAGCCGGGCCGCTTGCCGCTGCAGCCGGCATTCGCATGGCTGGGCATAGCGTTCCCCGTCAGGTTGAACAGTTAGACACAGGCCGGAGTCTTCACAGATAGGACAAATCGGGGTCATGAGGCTATGCCCAACTTACTCCAAGCGAGCGACCCCTCGCCAGCGCAGCGGCGTGTGGAAGGGGGCGTTGTAATGTGGAAAGAAAGCGAAAAATGACTTAAAATGAAGATTCGAGCCTTGGGTTGCGGGCTTGCAGGAAGGATTTTCGATGCCAAAAGAGGGAATACATCCAAGTTACAAACAGATCCGGGTGCAGTGCGCATGCGGCACAAGCTTTGAAACGCGTTCGACGCACAAGGGCGACATCCACGTGGAAATCTGTTCTGCTTGCCATCCGTTTTTCACCGGCAAGCAAAAGCTGGTAGACACGGCGGGCCGGGTGGAACGTTTCCGCCGCAAGTACGCCAAGTCCGATACCGGCAAGGCCGAGGTTGCCAAGGCGGCTCCTGCGTCGCGCTAAAGGTAGTTGGTCTCGAAGCGAAGGCCTCCGAGCACGGAGGCCTTTGTTGCGTAGGCTCACATGAAAAAAGTTTCTATGAAGAAGAGCTGGGACAACCCGCGTGAGAACAGCATGCCGGCCTCGGCTCGCGTGCCGGCGTCGCTAGTGATCGGCGGCGTGGTGGTTGCTCCGGCTACGGTGCTGGCACCCATGGCTGGGGTGACGGACACGGTATTTCGCCGCTTCATCCGCAATGCCAGCATTTTTACCGGAGGCGAAACACCGACCCGCAGGCACCTGGTAGAGACGCCGATCAGCAATCAGCAGTCCGGCTGCGGTCTGATCATGACTGAGTTCACTTCTGCGGATGGACTGTCGCGCATGCGCGAATCCAAGCGCAAGCGCTACCTGGCCTTCGATGAGGATGAACATCCCATCTCTGCCCAGCTCTTCGGATCCGACCCGGTTACCCTGGCGGAGGCGGCCAGAATCGTCGAAGACACCGGCTTCGACATGGTTGATCTCAATTTGGGCTGCCCAGCCAAGCGGGTGGTCACTTGCAATGGCGGCAGCGGCCTGTTGCGCGACCTGCCTCACATTGCAACCATCTTTGAACGGGTGCGGTCCGCGGTGAGGATTCCGTTCACGGTAAAGTTCCGCATGGGATGGAGCGATCAGCACATCGTGTGCGTTCCACTGGCTCGCCTGGCCCAGGAGAGCGGCCTCAACGCAGTGGCGCTCCATGCACGGACCCGGGAGCAGGGCTACGCGGGCCAGGCGCGTTGGGAATATATCTCCGCGGTGAAAGACGCGGTGCGGATCCCGGTGATTGGCAACGGGGATATCCGTTCCCCTGAAGACGCCTGCACCATGGTTGCAGAAACCGGATGCGATGCGGTGATGATTGGCCGCGCAGCCCCGGCCAATCCCTGGATTTTCCGCCAGATCGCGCAATACACCGCATTTGGGAGCTATGACCAGCCAACGCCGCTGGATCGCTACCGCATGATCCGCGATTACTTCGTCATGCTGATGGAAGAGACGGAACAAGACGCGGCGGTCATCGGCCGGATGAAGCAGTTTGCCTCCTGGTTTACCCACGGTGTGCCGGGTGGGGCGGTCTTGCGTAAGAGCATTTACGAGGTCAAGAGTAGTGCGGGTGTACTCGCCGCGGTCGACGCGTTCTTTGCTGCCCAAACACCTGAAACGGAACAGCTGCTCGCCGCAGGTTTCTGACTTCATTACTGCCATCACACCACATGAAAGCGCCGACCTCCCCTTTGTCGTCCCGAGCAGCAGACTTGCCTGCGGCAAGTTGAAGGAGAAATGACACGGCTCTGCATTAGCCACGAAGCATTGGGTGCCCCATTCAAGCGTTCTTTTGGCTTGAGTGGGGTTGTTGCGGACCCAACTCTCGCTCCTAATGACACGGGGAGGGCGGACGATCGGTTTAGTGCCGCGCCTCCGGCGCTCGGATCATCCTCGGATCGATTTCCCAGCCCTTCCGGGCTGGGCTGACGTTTGGCGGTCGGCCCTCCGGGCCTTGCATCCATGGCGATCTTCACCGTGTCATTTCTCCCTCAACTTGCCGCAGGCAAGTTAGCTGCGCTCCTAATGAACAAGCGGGACTTCCGGTCGAATTGGATGCTCGTCCAGGGAACAGCAGGTCCCTCCACTACGCTACGCTCCGGTCGGGATGACAATTCGTTTTTTGACACTTACATCCCCCATAATCAACCTTCGCGATGTTCATTTCTCCCTCAACTTGCCGCAGGCAAGTTGGAATGCTCGGGATGACAAAGGGGAGGGCGGCGCTTTCATTTGGTTGCGTTGCTGGATGAGGGAACAGCAGGTCCCTCCACTTCGCTACGCTCCGGTCGGGATGACAGTCATTTGCAAGGGGAGGGGCGTTAAGTGGAAGCTCCGCCGTGCTTGCGGAAGATGACTTTTCTCTCTTTGCGCCAGCCTTCGTTGAGCGCGATGAGCTTCCAGGGTATCGCCGGGGATAAGTGCTGCAGCACAGTATCCATCGACGGATGCACATGCAGTGCCGGGACTATGTAGTACAAGAGCGGAGCATCGAGTGATAGCGGAACTCCGGGAAAGTATCCATTCTGCCCCAAAGTTCCTTCTCCATTGGCGTCGCGCTGTTGCTGCAGCCAATGCACGCGGATCCAGTAGTCCAAGGCCTGCATGGGGAAGTGCAAGTCCTCGTCAGCCTTCAACTCCAGGATTGCCAACCGCCCGCCGCGCGTAACTGTAAGCAGATCGAGCATGGCGCGGTCCGCGGCCGCGAAGGCGGGAACCTGCTGGTAGATCATTTGCCCACCAAGGCTGTCGTCGATCTGCGAGAGGTCACCGGCAAGAGTCGACTGCAGCCACGCTTCAGGCTGCATACGAAAGAGCGGATTCCGCGCGCTCCCCCCGGATAACGGCTCTCAAAGAGCCGCTGCATCAAATCTGCGAACCCGGCCTCAGTATCCTGCTGCAACGGAGTTTCATTTGCCCCGGCGCCGAACGTCACTTCAGCCTGCCGGGCGAAAGAGCCGGGGGCAAAGCCATGACGCACCCGGGCGAACTCCAGCCCGTACAGAGAAAGCGTTACCTCGTTGGCACTTCGCGCCGCAACTGTCACGCAGCTTTGCATAGCCGGGGGCAACAAGCGCAGAATGCTATCCACTTCGTCCTGGGCCCGCTCCATCGCGGCCACGGGGTTGAAGGCATGGACCAGGCGCATTTTCAAATTGCCCTGGTCCGCGGTATCAATAGCCTCTAACTCCTCGCTGCCCTCGGCTACCTCGTATAGCTCCCACTGCGCCAGCTCGCGGTTGAGCCAGGCCATACGTGCCCGGGCGGTGCTGCCGCATCCCGCCGGCAAAAGAACCTTGAGACCGTGGCAAACTCGCTTGCCTGCGCTATGCTCGCGGCAATAGGCGAGCCAGAGAATACCCAGGGTAAGCACCCCATCGATGATCGCCTGGCTCTCCCCGGCGTTGACCCCGATGAGGGCCCAGCATCGCTGCCCGCGCACCAGCAGTCCGCGCGCATATGCGGGCCCAAAGCTGTGCTCCAGGTCCATGGCCGAGCGCAGGCCCTCTATTTTGTAATCGTTGAAGTGGCGTGTAAGCAGCCGTTCCAGCAGGCGCAGATAGCGGGTGCGGGCGAGCGCGCGGGTGGCGGGCGTCCTCTGATCGCGGTCCCTTACTACTTCAAGCGACTGCGGGCGCTGCATCCCGAGACGGCGAACGCGGATGCGCAAGGTCTCCTTGCGCGCTTCCAGACCAACGACCGTGCGGACCAGATTGCGCTCTTCGGACCACAGATGGAGGACGCAGCGGCCATGTCCGGTCGAGATCGAGTAGTGGGCAGCACCCATTTCGAAGAGCACACGCCCGTCCTCGAGCAGGGCGGCGTGTGGATGGTCAGAGAAAAATTGCTCCAGCAAACGGGCGAGTTCCGTGGGGGAGACTTCAGGGCTTTCCAAGGGCAAGCACCCAGCGACCTACCAGCCCATGCGCGCCGACAACCGGGTCACCTGTGCGGTGTGATGGCGGCCGTGCCAATCATAGATCATGACCAACTGCTCAAGAGATTTACGACCGTCTTCAGAATGCACATAGCCACGCCGCCACTGCTGCTCATCGAGCGATGCGAAAAGCTGCACCCAGCGGGCATGCAGCGCCTGCAATAGATCGAGGGAGGTGGAAACAGCAGCCGCGCGGGCGTCTTCAAGCTCAGCCCAGCGCGCTTCCTGATATCCCTTGACTGCCGGCCAGTCCTCCGTCAAAGCGAGACGGACTCTGATATATGCGTTCATGTGGCTGTCGGCTACATGGTGCACTAGCTGGCGTACTGTCCAGCCACCAGGGCGATAGGGGGTTTCGAGCTGCTCTTCGGAAAAACCGGCGACCGCGGATTGCAGGCGCTGCGGCAGCTGCCGTATGCCTTCGATCGCCGCACTTCGCTGTTGAGGAGTAAACGACTCTGCTCGATCGGGGCCACCGATCGGGTAGCGGAGCACAAGCAGCTCGGAAGCTTCAGGAGTCGATTGAGGCATAGCACATCTTAAAGCACTTCTCAGTCCGCCGGCGCGATTGCGTAGTAGCCTTTGCGGGTCTGCACCTTGAGGCCGTCTCCCTTTACTTGTACGTCGATCTTGCGATAGGACCCATCCAGCTTGGCGTTGGTTGGAGTGTAGCTGGCGACGTACTGGGTGCGTAACTCTTCCTCAATCTGGGAGAACGCGTCTTCCATCTTCTTGCCGTTGTTGCCTACGTCGATGCAGCGGCCGCCGGTCGCTTCCGCCAGTTGTCTCATGACCATGTCGCCGCTGTAGCCCATGGTGTAAACGCCCCGCCCGTAAAAGCCACGGTCGGCAATCAGCAGAACATAAACGATGGTGTTGGCCTTCTGCGCGGCTTCGATGGCGCCTTGAAGCTTTTGCACGCTGCCCTGGTCTTCGCCATCGGAAAGAATGATGATGGCCTTACGGCCGGTCTCCTGTTGCAACTTCTCGTGTGTGGCACTGTAGACGGCGTCGTAGAGCAGGGTGCCCCTCGGCGTGCCGGACGGCATGCCGCCGCCACCGCCCGTGCCGACATTAATTTGCGCCTGGTTCATTGCGCGGGCCAGAGCGTGTGCATTGTTGGTGTAATCGGAGAGAAGGTCGAGATTCACATCGAAGGAGATGAGAAAAGCTTCATCTTTGGAGCGCAAAACGTGCGCCAGAAAAGCAGAGCCGGCCTGTTGTTCCAAAGGCAGAACATTCTGTTGGCTTCCGCTGGTGTCGAGCAGGATTCCCAGGGTGAGGGGCTGGTCGTTCTCCGCAGTGAAGTTTTTGATGGTCTGCGGCGCCTTGTCTTCCAACACCGTGAAGTCATCCTTGGTCAGGTGGGGAATCAGCGCACCGTGCTTGTCATGCACGGTGAAGTAAAGGCTCACCAGGTTGACGTTGACTTTGAGGGTTTCGAGCGGTTTCTCCTGGTCATCCTGGTTGGGGTCTCCCGCCGGTCCCTGGGGCGGAGCATCGGGGGACGGAGCCACCTGGGCCGCGGCATGCATTACAGCAACGCAGAGCAGGAGCACCCAGGGCCAATGCCGAAGACGAAATTTCATGGAAGTTAGACGAAGCAGCATGGCTAATGACACCTCTCAGGCCGGAAACCGGACCGCAGCGGCGCCGTACAACGCCGCCATCGCGTCTGGTAATCTTATGACAGTGATTGCCTGACGCGTCTATCTCTAATAATAAGTCGCCATGAGTATGTCACGACCGAGGATGACCTTGAATCGAGTCGTCCGCCTGGGGGATGTTTTGGTGAGGCTGCGTGTACTGGCAATTGTGCTGTTGCTTCCTTGTTTGCTCTCGAGCCAGCAAACGAAGCCGCAGGATCAGGGTGTACCGGACGCCCCAACGCCGCAACAGCCTGACAGCCTGGGGAACCTGAGCAGCGGTGTAACGCCGGGCAAGGGAACGCCGCAAGACATCCCGGATCAAGGGACCAATACCACCCAGGTGCCGCCCGCAACGGGAAACCAGTCAACCGGACCGGACCAGGTTCAGGGCAAGCCGCCCGTCGTTCCCGAATCGGGGCAAATGCAAAAGGACCTGGCAACCTTCCGCACAACCGTCAATTACGTGATTGTGCCGGTCACCGTCCTGGACAACAAACATTTGGAAGTCGCGGGCTTGACTTGGCGCGATTTCCAGATCTTCGAGAACAACCAGCGCCAGCGTATCGAGTTTTTCGGTGACGACGCGGTAGCGCTCTCCGTCGCCCTGGTAATCGACCAGAGCCTGCCGCGGGACACCATGAAGAAAGTGAACGACAGCCTGGCTGCGATCCAAGGCGGTTTTACTCCTGCCGACGAGATTGCGGTGTTCACTTATGCCGACGGGGTGAATAACCCGACGGACTTTACCGCGGCGCTGAGTGCGCGGGTACCGGCTGTGCTGGCGCAGTCGAAAAAAGAGGGCGATTACCTGGGTGTGCCCGTCAACAGCGGCCCTCTCTATGGCGGCCCCAGGATCAACGACCGACCGGTGGACCCGAATCTCGAGCCGCAGCGGGGAAACACCGGCGTGGGTGTTATCCCTAAGGAAATCCATACCCTGAACGATGCGATCCTGGCGGCCGGAAAGGCTCTTTCCACCCGCCCCAAGGAAAGCCGCCGCATCATTTACGTGATCAGCGACGGCAAGGAATCGCGCAGCAAGGCCAAGTTCGGCGAGGTGGTGCACTATCTCGAGGGCAACCGGATCGCGGTTTACGGAACGCTGGTCGGTGATTCGGCCACCTGGGGCCTGGGTTATCTGGACAAGTTCAAAATCCCGTTGCTGCCGCTTTCCCCGGATAACATTTTGCCCAGGTACGCGGACGCGACCGGAGGCCATCTCTACTCCGAATTCTCAGAGAATGGAATCCAGCGCAGCTTCGCTGAGCTCGCGCGACTGGCTCGTACCCAGTACACCATCGCCTACTACAGTCATGTGCCGGTACTCGACGAAAAGTTCCGCTCCATCGAAGTGAGGGTGCTAAGGCCTAACCTGACCGTCGTCACCGAGAGAGGGTATTACCCTTCGGCAACAAATCTGCAGCGATGACGGGCGCGGTTTTAGACCCGGGCCTAAGCTTCATAGGCCTGGGGCTGGCGGCGTCGTTCCTCTGGGGCGCCAGTGATTTTCTAGGCGGCCTGGCCACGCGCAAAGCTCATGTCTTCCTGGTCGTCGCCGTTGCTCACAGTCTCAGCCTGGGGATGCTGTTGCTGATTGCGTGGGCAACCCATTCCCCGCCTCCGCCAGAACGCTACGCGCTTTGGGGCCTCTGCGCCGGAGGCTTTGGGGGAGCAGCTCTCATCCTCTACTACCAGGCCCTATCGCTGGGCGATATGGGCCTCACTACAGCGGTTACCGGGCTGCTCACTGCTGTGGTGCCGGTGGTCTATGCGTTTTCTACCCAGGGCTCTCCCAAGTCCAGCCAGGTTGCCGGATTCGTGGTGGCGGCCGCTGCTATCGGGCTCATTGCCTACGTGCCGGCGGGCAAACCCCGGCCCCTCGGCCTGAGCCTGGCGATTCTTGCCGGTCTTGGCTTTGGGATTTTTCTGGTGGTCTTGAAGGTTGGCAGCTCGCGCGGCCTGGTCTGGCAGCTCATTTATTCGCGTGTCGCCAGCGCTACCCTGGCGTGCGCAGTATCGCTCTGGATGCTGGTGCGCCCGGGCAGGGAGGCTGCGATATGGCGCAAAGAGGCTGGGGAGAATCGCTTTTTATGGATTGCCGGATCTGCCGGTGCAATTGAAGCTATAGGGAGCCTGCTTTATATGCGAGCCGCCCGTGAAGGCCGCCTGGATGTTGCAGCGGTGCTCGCGTCACTCTACCCGGTGGTTACGATTTTGCTGGCGGCCTGGTTTTTGAGGGAACGAACGACTTCCAGTCAGGCCTTGGGAATGGGGTTGGCGTTAGCCGCCGTTGTGCTTGTCTCCCTGTAGGAAAACTTTATTTCACTTCGGAGGTAATCTCAGGCTTGGGTGCGGGAGCATCCTGTTTGGCAGGATCCGGCGTGCCCTTGATCGCGTCCTTGAATCCACGCATACCTTCGCCCAGACCCTTGCCCAGCTCGGGAAGCTTGCGCGGTCCGAAGATCACAAGTGCGAGGACAAGAATGACAATCAGGTGAGTCGGTGTAAGTAGTTCGCCCATGTTGATTTCTCCTGGCATTTACCGGGATACTGGCGTTTCCGGCATGCCCCGGAATCTAGTCCGGTTAGTCTATTGTCGCACAGCTGCCGTGCGTTCGGCGCGTATCGTGCCCACTTATAGTACGCCTTCATCGCACTCTTTGGATGGCTCGCCCAGGCGGCCGGAAACCATCTTGTAGAAGGTACAGAGATTTTCTCCCTCACCCAGGGTCAGCCGGCGGTAGACCTTGATGAGCGGGTAAAGCCGGGAGCCGCGCAGCAACAAGGTGGGCACAACGGCGACCCCTCCGCCCGGATACGGCGCAAGCTCCCATTCCCCAGCAAAACGCCTGCGAATCACCTCGCCGAAGTAGCTACCCCACAGGCGGGTTTGAAACTCCAAATCTTCGGCCGCCTGGCCGGCAAGGATCTGCTCCAGCAGATCGACAGAAGATTCGCTGAGGTCGAGGCGCCGGTGATGGTCACTCCAGGCGAGACGCACGGCTTCTTCCGCATAGGCGCTCATCATGGCGGCGAGCGATGCGAAATTGGTTTCGGCAAGCGTGGCTTTGGTGGTCACAGGGCCAGCGTATCGTTTCTGCCGTGCTGAGGGAAGGCGGGGCCGTCTGACAGGAAGCGAAGTGCAATGTATCTTAGGGATTAGAGCGTTTCGCAATCATTGTGGCCTGATAAAGAGCGCAAGGAGTGGTTTTCCTTGGGAGAAAACCACGAAAATTGCGTTAACCCATTGCGTGGCGCATGGCGTCGAGTTTCTGGAGGTTTGGTTGAAGGCAATTGGTGTAGATGTACAGAAGTGGGGGGCGGGACTTCTGGGTACGGGGTTGGTTGGGTCTAACGCTGGGCAGCATGGCGGAGGCGCAGGTGGTTCCGCCTGCTAAGACAATTCCCGAAGCACCCTCGCTCCAGAACGAGACACTCAAGCCTCTGGATTATCGCAATAAATACGATATTTATGGCGGTTTCGCCTCGTCGCACTTCAACGCCGGGCCGGCCTTGATTCCGGGTGCAAACCTGGGTGGCTTTGATATTCAGGGAACGATGTGGCTAAGCATGCGTTTCGGTGCGACGGCCAACGTTCGCGGCTACTACGGAACCACGGGTGTGGTTCCCAATTCTTACGGGATTCGCGGGCCATTCGTTTTCGAGCACCAGTTCATGGCAGGGCCTTCCATCCGCGGACCCAAGAACGAACACGCTGCGTTGACCTTTCACGCTCTCGCGGGGGGCGCTTATGGAGTGTTTGACTCTGCCCTCGATCCAGGGACTCAGCGGCCCCAATCTGGGACTCTTCAACAATGGATTCACCTTGGCTACGGCGTTGGGTGGATCGCTCGATCTGAACCGCTCTTCAAAATTGTCACTGCGCCTCTCTCCGGATTACCTGCTAACGCGCTTTGGCGGAGTGTCGCAGAACGAGTTCGCCATCTCGGTGGGCGTGCTGTACCGCCTGAACAAGATGCGGCCCAAGTAGCTGCGGCTGACGTCGCGAAATGTTCTTGCGGAGGTTATCCACCTTCGCTCCGCCCATCCGCGAATAAACCAGAGTAACCTCCGAAACGGTACCCCCGGTGCAAAATAGCGTCCCGCCACCTTTATCCGATCCCGGAGCCGGCATACGCTGTAAGAAGACGATTTCGGCAGGCAGCGGATTCTCGCGTCCCCGCTCTCTGGCCGGCAGTTGCTGGTAGTTTCGGCCTACACGCGAGCGAAGGACAGTTTTCCGCTGTCCGGTGTCACACCCGTTCCGTGTCAAAAATCACCCAACCAAAGACATCCCGCCACAGCGGGATTTTTTACGCCTCGTTCACTCAACATCCCAACTACCTGGAGCCACCTATGCCCAAAAATGAAGTAAGCGACCTCATCACCGATCAGGAAATAGCCTTTGTCCACCTGGTCCTCTCTGGAACCATGACCGACCAGCGTGCCGCCGCGGCCGTAGGCCTCAACCCCAATGCCGCCGCCTACATCAAATCCAAACCCTGTGTCCGCGCCTACATGCTCGAGCACCGTGCCCTTATGCAGCAACAACTCGTCGAGCAGCAAACCGAGAGCTTACGCCCGCTGACCCCGGGCCGCGAGCAAGTCCTGGAACGCCTCTGGGAACTCGCCAGCATCTGCCCTGAAATCACCCGAGGCAGCCTTACCGGCCAGGTCAAGGCTCTCTCCATGATCGTAGCCATAGAAGGCCTGATCCCCGACCGTCGTGCCGGCTCCGCGCAGAAGAACCCCGCTCCTCCGCCCACCCAACCGCAGAGCTATCCCTCCACTTGGCCTGCTGCCCATGACGAGGAAGTCCAAGAAGACCAGGAAGAAGATGGGCTTGGTGTTCCCGAGGCCGAACCCGCTCCCGGCTCAGCGGCAGGCGCGCCTCTCGACCAGCCTCATGCCGCTTTTGCTCCGGACACCAGGGTCCCGCTGAGCTTCTGAAAGAAAACCGAGACCCATGCACTCGCTCCGAACACCTCAAAAGGCCAAAAAAGATCGAATTTTATTGAACTTTATAAAAACCGGGAGATATCCCGAACCCTACTTGTCCAGCCAGCGGGAGTTATGACGGCCAAAAGCCTGTAGCCTGAGCCAAAACGAGGCTTGAATGCGTCATCCTCCATCTCCCATGCGGGGAAACCCTGCCCAGCCGGGAAGGACTGGCAAGTTGAGCGGGGAATGAACGACGCGAAGGTTGATTGTGGCGAATGTAAGTACCACGAATGAATTGTCATCCCGAGCGATCTGACTTGCCTGCGGCAAGTTGAGGGAGAAATGACACCGCCAAGGATTGGGTGCCCCATTCAAGCCTTCTTTTGGCTTGAGTGGGGTTGTTGCGGACCAAGCCATCCCCTTCGTGTCATTAGGAGAGGTTGTGACTTTTTTGATTTGTCGCGTTTTTGACGCACTCCAATCATAATGTTTTTCGATCCTCACAAGACCGTCATCCTGAGCGAAGCGCCTGGCAGATCTATTGCTTGAGAGAGGGTTTATAGCGCGCAGTCGAAGGACCCCGAGAATGCTTGCTGGCCGATGCTCTTCAGGACTTTCCGGCCACCAACCATAAAGAAATCAAGTAAGTGGTTGAGATAACCTTGTCGGGTTGTCGGCTTACGGCCTTCCCTTGGCAAGCCACTGTGGCTTCCAGGTGGTCTGGGCAAGCCACTGAATCGGTTCCACCATCGAGGTGATGGCTCGCGCCATATGAGGGAAGTCGATGCGGCTGAGCTCGTCGCCGGGTTGATGGTAGTCGGCGTGCAGCCCGAAGCTGGAGATGGTGTGGGCAATGATTCCCCGGCGGGCAAGACTGTAATTATCGGAACGCCGAAAGAAATTCTGCTCCGGGTGAGGATCGGGAACAAGGGCGGCTCCGTGGCGCGCCAGCTCCGGCCCCAGGTTGCTACGGTTGAAACCGGTAAGCCACAAGCCGTCGCGGGGCAGGGCCGGGTCACGGCGGCCGATCATTTCGAATTCGAGATTGGCAACGATCCGCGTGAGCGGCACCGGCGGATGGTCAAGGAAGTATCGATTTCCGTAGCCTCCAATTTCTTCCGAGCCAAAGAGGACGAAGAGCATGGTGCGCGCGGGGCGAGCGCCGCCGGCAAAGACACGCGCCAGCTCAATGACTGCAGTAGTTCCGGAAGCATCGTCATCGGCCCCGTTATAAATGCGGTCTCCATTCCTAGGAGGGCCAATCCCCAGGTGATCCAGATGCGCGCTTAACAGGATCGCGTCTTTGCCCGCCTCTGGATCGGAGCCGCGCAGAATGCCCACGACGTTCCACGTCTGTGTCCTGGGCACAATGGCAAAGCCCCTGAGTCTGGTTTCGACCTCAGGCGGCAGAGGAGATGGCAACGGGGCTTTCTGCACAAAGCTGCCAGGATCGCCGCCCGGCTCTAACCCAAAACCTGCAAACAAAGAGGCGACATAAAGTGCGGCGAGATGTTCGTCGCGGGTGCCACTGCCGCGTCCCTGGAGCTCGTCGGCGGCAAGAAAGCTCATGTCACCCCGGATGCAAGGAATGCAGAACGGAGGCTTCACCTTCTGGCAATGAGCGGCGGTTACGCCCAGCAACATCGCGCATAGAACTCCCCGGGAGTAACGAGCCCATCGGGAAAGTATAATGGAGCTGTTCCGGGTCCCCTGCCGCCCTCGGTGCGCCACGAGCGGACAGCGTCGTTGGATCGTCTGGTGCTTTGAGTGTTCTCCCGAACAGGAACTGGTTGGGTTAAAAGGTAAGGGATAATTGCATGCGCCGAATACAGGCTCTGTGCTGTTTGTTGCTGCTCGGTGTGACCGGGTGTGATTTTTTTGTTCCTCAAACCAATAGCGGCGGCGCCACCAACACCGGTGACTATCTTTATGTCGGCAATGGAAACAACACATACATTGCCGGATTCGGTGTCAGCAGCGCTGGGGCTCTTTCGGTTCTCACCAGCTCCCCTTACAACAACGGGGTTGCCGCGCAATCTCTGGCAGTGAATCCCGCCAATACTTTCCTGTACGCCGGAACAACCAACGGCATCTACGTCTACGCAATCAATAGCGATGGATCGATTACCGTTCAGAATAGCGGCAATGCCGCAGCCCAGGATGTGGTTCCCACGGCCATGCAGGTGGACAGCACGGGAGGCTATCTGCTGGCGGCCGGCATTGGGACCTCGACTCCGGCCCAGGCGATCGGCATTTACCGATCGACAGCACCACCGGCCTGTTGACCGCGCTCACCGGTTCTCCTCTGGCGCTTTACACTGGTACGGCCACCACCGCGACGGTGGTCACGCCAACCGGCAATGCTGATTACTCCCAACAACTCGTACGTCTACGTCTCGCTCGGCTCGCTGGGCGTGCAAGTGCTGACACTCGGTTCCGGGGGCGCCCTCAGCACCGGCACCGCCGCCACTTATCTTTCGCCGCTCAGCACTTCGACCAGCCCGGCGGACTATGGGCTGGCAAGTAATCCCACTTCCACGTTTCTTTTTGTGGCCGAGATCAATACCGGGCTGCGCGTGTTCAGTATTGGCACCGCGGGCGCGCTCAATGAAGTCTCCGGGTCGCCCTATGCCGTAGGGACAGGACCGACCGGGCTGCTGGTGGATCCAACCGGGAGCTACGTTTACGTGGCCAATAAGGGAAGCAACAACATCAGCGAGTTCACCCTCACCGCGGCCTCGGGCAAACTGACTGCGGTTGCAGGGTCACCCTTCAGCTCCGGGGGACTGTTGCCGATCGCTATGGTCAATGACAACACAAAGCAATATGTCGCCGTGATTAATTCCGGATCGAACACAGCTAGGGTAACAGCGATCTGCAACTCTTTAAATTCGACGCCACCACCGACGGAAAGCTGGATCCCGTCTCGACAGCGACTACGGGCACCGATCCGACGACTCCGCAGAGCCTTGCGGCCTCGCACTAGAAGCAATTTGATACAACGAAAGTTGCATGCTCTTGGGAAAGTGCACTCCGCAGTGTCGAGGGCTCGATAGGGAGGGATGCGAGCGCTGTTGCCTCGTGCGGTGCATTCGAGCAGTTTTTTGCCTGGAAAAGCCGCTGTGAATGAACACGGGGATGCATCGGGATGGGAAATCCGTTCTAATGCAGACAGGGAGACCCTAGCTCTCATATGCCCGTTGCCCTGTCGCTCTTCCGTCGCGCCGGCCTGCATTTCTTTGCCTGCACCGCGATCTGCGCCGCCCTGATGACCGGGCTAAGTGGTTGTACCCGGTTGCGCGATCCTCTCGGGGAGTACTGGTCGCGCGTATGCTCGACGGCATGAAGTTCGCGCTCGGCCCGAACCATCGCCGCGCGCCGGGAAACGTTGCGGCGGATCGGCGGATTCGACGCTGTAAAGGATTACCTGGCGGAAGATTTCGTGCTCGGGAGCCTGGCCGCGGAGCATGGATTCCGTGTGATTTTGCGGTCTATACGAATCGACCATATATCGGCGCACAATTGTTCGGCGCCAATCTACGGCACCGGCTGCGCTGGCATCGCAGTTCGCGGCGCTCGCGGCCCAAGGGGTACGCCGGCCAGATCTTCACGCACCCGCTGCCTCTCGCGCTGCTGCTGTGCGCATGCAGTCCGGCATGGTGGCCGTTGCTTACCGCGGCGGCGGTACTTCGCGCCGCGGCAGTCTGGGCGACCGCAGGCCATGTCTTGCGCGATCCTCTGACGCGCCGGAGGTGGTGGCTGGTTCCGGTGCAGGATGTCGCCAATTTGCTGATCTGGTGGCCGGCTTCTTCGGCAATACGATTCTCTGGCGCGGACGGCGTTACTGGCTGCTGCCCGACGGCCGATTCGAATTGGTGCAGTAGGTAGGTCCTATTCACCACAGACTCCGAGACACAGAGCAAAACTACAGAAAGGCGCAGAGATTAGGCCGTTATGTGAAGCGTAACGGGAATTTTGTTCTCGGTTGCAACTGCTCTCACGCGGCTTTGAGGCCAACGGCGTCCATGAGGTTGTTTAGATCGTCCGTCACGCGCTGGTAAAGGCGGTCAGCTGCGTGCGTCTGTTTGCGGATTGGCGTCGCGCCGCCACTAATGGCTGCCGCGCCGAGACACTGAAGTCTGCGCGACCTCATTGGGGGCAAACACCGGGAGTTTTATTGCCGCTTGACGGCATGGATCGTCACGCGATAATTATTCTCGGCGTTCAGATTGATCAGCGCGACGAAGGCCCGGCCCTGATAGGTGCCGATGGTGCCGGATTGCGAGAAGCCGGAGACTTCCCAACCTGCGGCAGAAGAACGGTGTTGCGGAGGCCGTGCAAAGGGCGATCAAAAATCAGTCGCCGTTGTCGATTTGTAGCCCGCGTCTTTAAGTGCCGGTGATTTTGAGGTGGGCGCTCTGCTTGTCGTCGACGATGGGAACTTCGAGCTTAACGGCCATGATTGCCATCCTTGACAGGGAGGGCATTGGCGGTATCGAGATCGATCACCTTTAAGTCCCTCAGGGCCAGATAGGCCAGGGAATCGAGCCTGGCTTTCGCCGTTGCGATAGTCGCTGTAGGTCTGTTCGACTTTGATGGTGTGGGTTTCGGGCGCATCCAGATCGTAGAGCGTCTTGATGTCGTCGAAGAACATATCGGTGTAGGCGAACGGCGTAAATTGGGCGGTAGTGCGGCGGGCGTGAATGGTCACGGGATTGCTTTGGCCGCTGGGATTGGCGAAGGCCAGCTTCAACCGGCCATCGGGAGCGGTGGTGAGCTGCGCGGCGACGTTGGAAGAGAGGAACGCGAAGCCCGGCGGAAGCAGGACGCCCAGGCGATAGCCGGCCAGGCTGCGCACCCAGACGATATCGTCGCCGTGCATCATATAGGTCCGGGCATCTTTGTAGGTCTTGTAGATCAGCACGCGGCCGATGCCGCCTTCCGGCACCGGGATGGGCAGCGTGGCGTGAATGGCGTGCGTCTCGGGATCGTTGGGTCGGCTGATAGGTGAACTTCAGGGGTTTGCCGGTGCGCGGATCGTACACTTCGATATCCGACCCTTCGCTGCCGCCGCGCGTGGCGTTGACCAGCTCGGTGGCGCCGGGCGCGGGTTTCTTCGGGCAGAAAGCGGATACGGAACTGCTTCGCTTCCGGGCGCGAGGATGGAGTATTCGGTGTAGGCGTCCTGAGTGAACAGGCGCGTCACGGGCGGCGTCGGGCGAAGCGATCCGTCAGGATCGGTATTTTGCTTGTTGCGCCGTCAAAGAGAGTGGGAAGAATAAAAAGGGCCGCTCGAAGAGTGCGTCGAAACATAGGAAACCTAGCTCCTTCGAGCCAGTATCTCTCATCATGGCGCATCCATCTATAACAATGGATTCGCTAGGAGGCAGAAAATGCGACGCTTCCGGATGTTGACCGTACTTGGCAGTTTCTCTGACTCTGGGGCGCCGGTGCAGTACGCGCAAGAACAGGCGCCGCCACCTTACCGCCGCCGGGACAGGCGCTGACGCCGGATCAATTGAACGATCTGGTGGCCCCGGTGGCGCTATACCCGATCCATTACTCAGTCAGGTGCTGGTGGCTTCCACTTATCCGCTCGAAGTCGTGCAAGCTTATCAGTGGCTGCAAAGGAACCCGGGATTAAGCGGCCCCAGCCTCACTCAGGCCGTGCAACAGCAGAATTGGGACCCCAGCATTCAGGCGCTAGTCGTTTTCCCCGATGTCATTAAGCGGCTGAACGACGACGTGACGTGGACGACAAACTTGGGCAACGCCTTCCTGGCGCAGCAGGCCGATGTGATGGATGCGGTGCAGCGCATGCGGCTCAAGGCGCAGCAGGCGGGCAAGCTGGGGTCGACTCCCCAGGAAACGGTGACCACGTCGAACGCGGGCGGCCAACCCATCGTCGAAATCGTGCCCGCCAATCCGGACGTGATCTACGTGCCGGTGTACAATCCCGTGTGGGTTTGGGGCCCGCCGCTGTGGTATCCGTATCCGCGTTGGTGGTGGCCGGGCCCGGAGTGATGGTGGGCGGCTTCGGTTTCGGCTTCGGAGCGGGGATTACCATCGGCGGCTTTTTCGGCGGCGGTTGGGGCGGCTGGGGCGGTTGGGGCTGGCATCCCGCTTGGGGAAGCCATACCGTGATCGTAAACAACACATTTATTCACCGCTACAACTTCAATACGGCGCGTCTGGCGAATGTGCATGGAACCGCGGTATGGCAGCACGATCCGGCGTTCCGTGGGGGCGTGCCTTATTCCACGGCGCGATTGAACGAGCAATACCGCGGGAATGTGCGCGCAAATGTTGCGGCGCGGCCCATGGAGCAAACGGCCCGCCCGTCGAATCAACAAGGGGAGCGCTTTGGCAACCGTAGCGTCCCAGCCAACGCGCGGCGGCGCGCAATGGCAGCGCCTTCGGCGGAGCGGGCAGCGGAAATGCGAGAGCGTATGCAGACCACGGATACTCCAGCTTGGGCGCCGCCAGAACCGGCGGAGGCGCGCGCTCCGCGCCGTCAAGGGGCGGCGGCAGAAGGCGGTAGGAAACCAGGAGACGCTTCATGACCGAAACTCACTCTCTCGCGCTCAAACGGCTTTCCCTCGCGGCTGCCCTCGCGGCGGCCGCCGCTATGTTGCTTCCGGCTGCCGGGCAGCGGACATTCAGTTCTCCGCAAGAGGCCGCGCAAGCGCTGATCGACGCGGCCGGCAAGAACGATACAGAGGCTCTATTGAAGCTGTTCGGGCCCGAAGGCCGGACTATTGTAGTTTCGGGCGATGCCGCGGAAGATAAGAACGGACGCGAGGAGTTTGCGCACCTGGCGCACGAGGGTATGCACATCGACCAACCCAACCCCGCGCGCGCGATCATCGAGGCCGGTCCGGATAACTGGCCGTTTCCGGTCCCGCTGGTGCGCAAGAACGGGCAGTGGATATTCGATTCGGCCCAAGGAAAAATCGAAGTGCTGGCGCGGCGCGTGGGACGCAACGAGCTCAACGCGATCGATGTTTGCCGCGGATATGTGGAAGCGCAGATGGAATACGCCGCGCGCGACCGCGATGCCGATGGAATCCTGGAATATGCGCAGACGATCGTGAGCCGAGCCGGGACAGCAGGATGGGTTGTATTGGGAGGGCGAATCGGAGACGCTGGTCCCGAAATCGTTCGCCGACGCCGCCGCCGTGATGCTGGCCGCGCAGGGGCAAAAAGCCGCAGCCGTATCACGGCTACTTCTTCCACATCCTGAAAGCGCAAGGTCCCGCGGCCGAAGGCGGCGCGATGGATTACGTGGTGAAGGGCGAAATGATCGGCGGTTTCGCGCTGGTCGCATGGCCGGCCGAATACGGAGTTTCCGGCGTGAACACGTTGATCGTGAATCAAAGCGGTATCGTCTACGAAAAGGATCTCGGCCCCACCACAGGCGTGCTGGCGCGGCAGATGACGCACTTCAATCCGGATAAGACATGGCATCCAGTCGAGAAGGAATAGCGCCCGCGCGCTGAGTTTGGCACCTAACTACTTTCCGGCGCAAAAATGCCTTTTTACCGCTCCCTTTGGTCGCGGCTCAGAAACCTGCCGCTGAGAACGCGGAAGTTACACACTGAGCCGCGACTGCAAGGAGCGGTCGCGAAGCCCCAAAACCGAATTTTGCGCCGGAAAGTAACTAATGCGTGGTAGTCGCGACCGCCAGGGCGATAAGTGACTTGATGCCCGGGACGATGCTGCTCGCATCCGCATCCTCTTCCAGACGATGCGGCATGCGTTCGATGGTCGCGCCGATGGCGACGGCCGGGATGCCCATGCTCACCGCGATGTTCGCGTCGGTGGAGCCGACATCCGCGGGACGATCTCCGGCGTGCCCGGTTTGCGGAAGTAGTTGCTGGTGGCCAGCGCCGTCTGCACCAGCGGATGGTTGAGCCGCTCTTTCTGCGGGAGCGCCTTCGAGTAGTCGATCGCCCATTTTCTGCTCCATCCGGAACCCGACGCCTTCCTGCTCGGCAGTTCTGCGCGCCGTGGAAACCACCGCGGTCTCCAGCCGATCCTGCGTGGCGCTGTCCAGGGAGCGCAGGTCCACCGTGAACCAGGCCTCGCGCGGAACGGCGTTGACCACCGTGCCGCCGCCGAGCATTCCCACGTTTAACACCGGCAGCTTGAAGGTATCGAGGCCCTGTGCGACCGGCGGCAGCGGAATCTCATAGAGTGCGGTAATCGCCTTCGCAACGGCTTTCGCTGGGCTCGGCGCGCCGCGGCTTTCCATGGTGTGCGCTCCCGGCGAAGTGTAGAAGAATTTGAACTGGTTGATCCGCAGCGCGCCGTACCAGACCTGCGGGAAGACACATCGGCGGCGACGAACATATCGGGCTTGTAACCGCTGGTCTCCAGCCAGTGCTTGGCGCCCAGCAGCCGAGCTCTTCCTGCACGGACGCGAGAAAGATGAGATCGCCCTTGGTCTTTATTCCGGCGCGGTTGAGCGCGCGAAACATTTCAAGAACCGCCATCAGGTTCGAGGTGTCGTCGCCCACGCCCGGCGCGCGCAGAAGGTCGCCTTCGCGCTTCACCTTCACATCGGTTCCTTCGGGGAAAACGGTGTCCATATGGGCGGCAAATACCACGGTGGGGCCGCCGCCCGTTCCCTTGCGAACGCCGCTGACATTGAACATATCGTCGGTCCTGATTTCGCTGAGGCCGAGTTTTTCCATCTCCGCGCGAATGTATTTCGCGCGGGCCTGCTCCTTGCCGGACGGAGCGGGAATCTCCACCAGCTGGATCCATTCGTCGACAATCCCCGCCGCGCGGTCGTCCACCGATTGCAGGGCCTTGTGCATCTCCGGCTTCTCGAGCAGCGATGGTTGAAACCAGCCGGTTTGCGCGGCAAGCGGTGCAGAGACCATGCAGAGGAAGGCCGCACCCCGTATTTGAGTCAGCATCGAAGAATTATACTGCATCCCTGTAAACCCGCATCCACCTAAAGGAGCAACTCCCATCGCCGCTTCCTTATAAATCTCCAGCACCTGCCGCGCGCGGTGCGCTCCCAACTGAAGCGCGCCGCCTGCACGCGCCCGCGGCGATCAATTCGGCGCGCAGCGCCTCGTCGAGCAGCACTTCGCGAATGCCGCGCGCGATATCGAAAACATTCTCCGGATTCACCAGGATCGGCCGCGTCGCCCACCACTTCCGGCAGCGAACTGACGTTGGAAGACACCACCGGCGTCCCGCACGCCATGGCCTCGAGCGGCGGCAGTCCGAAGCCCTCATAGAGCGAAGGGAAAACGAAGGCCGCGGCCGATTCGATAGAAGCAGCGCAGCGTCTCGAACGGCACGAAGCCCAGAAAGCGCACCAGCGTGCTCCACGCGGCTCTGGATCACGGCCTGGCGCACGCCGGATAGTGCGAAATGTTGTCGCCGATGATCACCAGCCGCAGATCCCTGTACACGGGATGCTCCGCCACTGCTCCCGCAGCACGGCGAAGGCCTCCACCAGCCGCGGAATGTTTTTGTGGCGGCGGATGTTGCCGGCGTAGAGCAGGAACGGATAGTGGATCTGGTAGCGCTCCAGGATGCGCCGCGCGCTCGTCCGCGCTGTGCAGCCGCGTCGGTCGGCAGAAAGCCGGGATCGGGCGCATTGTAGACCAGGCGGATGCGCTGCGGCGGCATGCCCACAGGACTGCTCCACGTCGCGCCGGGTGGCATCGAAACGGCGATCACGCGCTGCGCGCGCACCAGGCCGCGGCGGAAGCGGTAAGCGCCGCAACTGCATGCGCAGCCGAGCGCTTCCTCGAAACAGCAGATTGCCCATATCATGGATGGTCACCACGTAGGGTCGGACATCAACAGCGGCACGCGGTTCAAGCGGAATATGGACAAGGTCGGGCGCAAGCCGCGCAGGAACATCGGGAACAGCGACGTGGTCGAGATGTGCTACTCGTCCTGGCGCGCGTAAACGGCGGTACGGAAATTGTCCGGCAGCCCGGCGAGCGTGCGCGACGTCGCCCGGGCCGCTGATCAGCGTATAGCGGTTGTACGGTATCGATCGCGCCCAGCGCGTGGACCAGGTTGCGAATATAGGTGCCGATGCCGAAATCCCGGATGCGCCGGGCGTCGATGACGATGTGGAGCGGCATGTCATGCCGGTGCTCAGCGACTCGAGCACGGCGGCTCGCCAGCTTCCAGGCGTAGAGCGGGAAACGCGCGGTGAGCGCCTCCACCTTCTGCCGCACCTCCGCCAGCGCGTCTTCGCTCGCAATGTTGCCGAGCACTTCGGCGATCAGCGCGCCCACCTCGCGCATTTCGGTCTCGCGGAATCCGCGCGTGGTGACGGCCGGGGTGCCGAGCCGGATGCCGCTCGGGTTCAGCGGCGGGTTGACATCGAACGGAATCGCGTTCTTGTTCACGGTGATGTGCGCGCGGTCGAGCGCCTTTTCGGCTTCTTTGCCGCGCACGCCCTTGGCGAACACGTCCACCAGCATCAGGTGCGTGTCGGTGCCGCCGGAAACCACGCGGAAGCCCGCGTCCTGCAGGCTCGCGGCCAGCGCCTGCGCATTGGCGACCACCTGCTTCTGATAGGCCACGAACTCCGGCTGCATGGCTTCCAGGAAGCAGACCGCCTTGGCCGCGATCACGTGCACCAGCGGACCGCCCTGAATGCCGGGGAAGACCGTCTTGTCGATGGCCGCGCCGTATTTCTCCTTGGCCAGGATCAGCCCGGCGCGCGGCCCGCGCAGCGTCTTGTGCGTGGTGGAGGTGACGATATCGGCATACTCGCACGGGTTCGGATGCACGCCCGCGGCCACCAGGCCCGGAGAAGTGCGCCATGTCGACCAGGAAGATGGCGCCCACCGAGTCGGCGATCTGCGCGGAAGCGCGCGAAATCGATGATGCGCGGATAGGCGCTGCCGCCGGCGATGATCATCTTCGGCTTGTGCTCTTCGGCCAGGCGCGCCAGCTCGTCGTAATCGATGCGCTCGTCTTCGCGGCGCACGCCGTACGGAACCACGTGGTAGGTCTTGCCGGAAAAATTGAGCTGGTGCCCGTGCGTCAGGTGGCCGCCGTGCGCCAGGTTCATGCCCAGGATCGTGTCGCCGGGCTGGAGCACGGCGGCATAGGCGGCCTGGTTGGCCTGCGAGCCGGAATGCGGCTGCACGTTGGCGTATTCGGCGCCGAAAAGCTTCTTGGCGCGGTCGCGCGCCAGGTTCTCGACCACGTCGGTGAACTCGCATCCGCCGTAGTAGCGCTTGCCCGGGATAGCCCTCGGCGTACTTGTTGGTGAAGACGCTGCCGGCGGCTTCGAGCACGGCTTCGGAGGTGAAATTCTCGCTGGCGATCAGTTCCAGCTGGCGAGTGCTGGCGCTCCACTTCGTGCTGGATCGCCGTGAAAACTTCGGGATCGGCTTCGGCCAGCGGCCGCCGCATTCTTTCCGTTGCTGTCATGATCAAATCCTCCGTGATTTTGGCCCTCAGCAATAGGCCAGCGGAGGGCGCTCGCCGGTCTTTGCCGCGCCGCCTGGCGCAAACCCGGCCGCGGGCCGCCTCACACAGGCCCGACGCCGGACTCGGAAGGCGAGAACCCCAATTTTAGCATGCTAGAATTGGCAGATTCCCCGAAGGGAAACTATGCTCTGGAGCAAGCTGTTCATCCCCACGCTGCGCGAGAACCCGGCCGAAGCCGAGGTTGCCAGCCACCAGCTGCTGCTGCGCGCCGGCTACATCCGCCAGCTTGCCGCGGGCATTTACAGTTATCTGTTTCTGGCCCAGCGCTCGCTGCTGAAGATCACCGCAGATCGTGCGCGAGGAGATGGACGCCATCGGCGCGCAGGAATTCTTCTGCCCGGCGCTCAATCCCGGCCGAAGTGTGGCAGGAATCCGGCCGCTGGGACGTGATGGGCGACAACATGTTCCGCCTGAAAGACCGCTTCGGCCGCGACCTGTGCCTCGGCATGACGCACGAAGAAGTCATGACCGCGATCGCGCGCGGCGAACTGCGCAGCTACAAACAACTGCCGCAGATCTGGTATCAGATCCAGACCAAGTTTCGCGACGAGCCGCGCCCCAAATCGGGCCTGCTGCGCGTGCGCCAGTTCATCATGAAGGATTCCTACACTTTCGACATCGACGCCGGCGGGGCTGGACGCCGCCTACGAGAAACACTACGAGCGCGTACTGCCGGATCTTCGACGCGCTGCGGCCTGGAATACATGGTGGTCGAGGCGCATTCCGGCGCGATGGGCGGCAGCCAGTCGCACGAGTTCATGGTGGCTTCGGACGCCGGCGAAGATTTCGTCGTCGATGTGCCCGAGCTGCGGCTACGCGGCCAATCTCGAGAAGGCGGTCGCAGTATGCCACGCCGCCCGCAGCGGCCGATCCGGAGGGCGATCTCGCGCCCGAAGAGTTTCACACGCCCGGCCGCAAGACCATCGCGGAAGTGGCCGACTTCACCGGTCTTGCCGGAAACCTCGCAGATGAAGAGCCTGGTGATGGTGGCGGACGGAAAGCCGGTGCTGGTGCTGCTGCGCGGCGATCATCAGTTGAGCGAAACGAAGTTCGCGCGGCAGTCTGGGCGAGCGCGGAAGTTCGCCCCGCGCATCCGGAGGAGATCCGCGAGATGGTTTGGCGCCGACGCCGGTTCGCTCGGCCCCGTGGGCGTCAGCAACATGCGCATCCTGGCCGACGAAGCGCTCGCTGGGCGGCGCAACATGATCGCCGGCGCGAACAAGAACGATTACCATCTGCGCAACGTCACGCCCGGCGAGGATTTCAAGCCGAGTTCGCCGATCTTCGGCAGGTCGCCGCGGGCGATGCCTGCGTCGGTGTGCGGCGCAGCCGCTGAAGATGCACAAGACCGTGGAGATCGGGCACATTTTCAAGCTGGGATACAAGTATTCGGAGTCGATGGGACTGCGCGTGCTCGAATGCGAACGGCGAAGAAATCACGCCGATCATGGGCTCGCTACGGGATCGGCATCGAGCGCATTCTGAGCGCCGCGATCGAGCTGTATCACGATAAAGACGGCATGGTCCTGCCGCCGTCGATCGCTCCGTTTACGGTGGTGGTGACGCCGGTGAATATCGCCGACGCGGCGCAGCTGCAGGCGGCGCGAACAGATCTACCGCGATTGCCTCGGCGGCGGGCATCGACGCGCTGCTCGACGATCGCGACGAGCGGCCCGGCGTGAAGTTCAAGGATGCCGACCTGATCGGCGTCCCGTATCCGCGTGACCGTGGGCAAGAAGCTGGGTAACGGGCTGGTAGAGTTGGTTGTGCGCAAGACGCGCCAATCGACGGACGTGGCGGTCGATCAGGCGGCGGCCGCAGTTAAGGTCAGGCTGTAGGTCCGGCGGCGGCCGCGCGGAGAATCCCGGCGGAAATCCGTTCGAGCGGCAGCACTTCCGCCGCACCGCCCATCGCGATGGCCTCCTTGGGCATCCCGAATACCACGCAGCTGTCTTCATCCTGCGCGATGGTATGAGCGCCGGCGCGCCGCATGGCCGCCATTTCCCTGGTCCGGCCATTGGCGCCCATTCCCTGAGGATTACACCGACCGCATTGCCGCCCAGTTGCCGTGCGCACGAGGCGAACAGTACGTCCACTGAAGGCCTGTGACGGTTCACGGGCTCGGCGGCGAATACCCTTACCCGGTACTCGGCGCCGCTGCGCGCTACTTCCATGTGGAAATTGCCCGGAGCCAGTAGCGCGTGTCCCGGAAGAATGCGGTCGCCATCCTGCGCTTCCGACACCCTGACCTTCGACAAAGAATTCAGTCTGGCAAACGATGTGGTGAATTTCTCCGGCATGCGCTGTACGACGACGATGCCCGGAGCGTCGGCAGGCATTCGCGTCAGGACTTCACGAATCGCCTCGGTCGCCGGTGGATGCTCCGATCGCCACAACTTTGTGAGTGGCGCGAAAAGTCAGCGGGGCGGACGAAGGCGAAGGCAGCGCCGGCCGGAGCACGCCGGTCCGGTTTGCGGCGCGCACTTTAGCGCGCGCAGCCGATTTCACCTTGTCGATGATCTCCTGCGCCAGGTGCATGGTTCCGGTCTGCACGTCCAGCTTGGGCTTGGTGACGAAATCGGTAGCTCCCAATTCGAGGGCGCGCCACGTGGTCTCGCAACTCTTCTCGGTGAGCGACGAAACCATCACGACAGGCAGCGGATGCGCACGCATCAGCTTCTCGAGAAAGGTCAGGCCGTCCATGTGCGGCATCTCCACGTCGAGAGTGACTCAGATCGGGTGCGAGGCGTATGATCTTGTCCCGGGCCACGTAAGGGTCCGAGCCGAACCCACCACATCCAACGCCGGATCGCTGGAAAGGATGTCCGTTAGAATCTGCCGCATCAGTGCGGAGTCATCGACGATGAGAACTTTGATCTTCATAGCTTCTTTGCACCTGGCGCTCAGCTGCGCGCACGATACACCGAATGCTCAACCGGGACCAGAAGTTCGTCCAGCCAGAAGAGCGTTTCCGCATGGCCTACGAACAAAAGGCCGCCGGGAGTCAGATACCGGGTCAGGCGCTCGAACAGACGCCGCTGCGTTTCCCGGTCGAAATAGATGATTACGTTCCGGCAAAAAACTGCGTCGAAATGAAGTCCTATGGGCCAGGATTCTTCGATCAAGTTGATATGCCGGAACGAGATCAGCTCGCGGATTGCCGGCTTTCATCCGCACCCAACCCTCACGCTCCCTACAGCCGCGCAGAAAGTAGCGCCGTTTCGACCGGTCATCGATGCCGGCGACCGATTCCGCCGGATAAACGCCTTCCTGGGCCCGCGCCAGGACATCGGTATCTAAATCAGATGCCAGAACTCACTTCGATCGTCCGGCGTGCGGTCAGCGCGCTCATGGCGAGACTATACGG
>CAWIBI010000038.1:0-4606 GCA_963834205.1 uncultured Acidobacteriaceae bacterium
AGAGAACCGAGCGCGATACGGGGCAGGCCAGTGCAGCTGGCAGAAGAAGACTATCGCGAGAATTTGCCGACAGGTGTCGAAGGTTCGACAGTCGTCTAGACGTTTCCAGTTGCCAAATGTTTCCCGGCAAGTGCCGGCCGCTGAGCTTCTTCATGGATGGTAGGGAATCGTCTCGATAATCCATGTGGATCGAAACCCGTGGAAGACCAGAAAATGCCGCTCATCACTCGCGAAATCGGATTGGCCCTGAAAGTGCAATTAAGCAAGGTCAGAACCGATACCGAATCGGGCGGTAAGGCTGATGCAAGGCAAGAAACCCAAGCATGTTTATCAACCATCACCGCAGGAGTAACCAATGTCGGTGCAAAGCCACTCCCCCATGAGTCGCAGCAACCAATACAGCGCGGATTCATCCTGTGGGCACTGTGACGGAGTCATTCGTCACGAGCCCTGGTGCGTAACGCAAAACGCCAGCGTTCAGTATGCATATCAGGCCGTCTCTGATCCAGGTCATTTGAGCCCTGGAGACCACCTTATCCTGCATGCTTTAGGTACCGCGTGGACCCAAGGAGAATTCTGTCCAAGACGCGCCAGTGACGAGATGGCGGGAGCGAGCAATAACTAGGAGTAGCCACTTATGAGACCGCAGACACTGTTTACTAGCTGGCAGCCGTATTCTTCCTGGGAGGATCCGCGGCAGAGCGGGATCGTCGCATACTTTTCGATGGAAATCGCAATTACCCCCGCCATGCCTACCTATAGTGGCGGCCTTGGAGTTCTTGCCGGTGACACTCTCAGAGCCGCCGCGGACATCGCGCTTCCGCTGGTTGCGGTCACGTTGGCTCATCGCAAAGGCTATGTCAAGCAGCGTCTGGATTCGAACGGCGTGCAGAGCGAGGAAGACCAGCCGTGGGATCTCGAAGCCATGCTGACCCCGGAAGAGGCGGTCGTAACAGTACTGATTGAGGGTCGTACGGTCTTGATTCGAGCCTGGCGTTACAACATGGAAGGCGTCACCGGTCATACGATTCCCATCTACCTGCTCGATACCGATCTCGAACAGAACGATCCGCAGGATCGGGAACTCACTGATCGTTTATATGGTGGGGACGGAAACTATCGGTTGCGGCAGGAGACTGTGCTCGGCATGGGCGGGGCGCGCATCCTGGAAGCGCTGTGCTACCGGCCGCGGGTTTATCACCTGAACGAGGGGCATGCGTCGCTGCTGACGATCGCATTGTTGGAGCGGCAATTGCGGGGTAGAAGCCTGGAGCAGTCAACGGACGAGGACCTGGAAGCGGTGCGTGAGCGCTGCGTATTCACAACCCACACGCCGGTCCCGGCCGGGCACGATTGCTTTTCGATGGAGCAAGCACGTCGCATACTGGGCTGTGAACGGACAAAGCTTATCGAGCGAATCGGCGGTTGTCATGACGGCCTGCTGAATATGACCTATATCGCGCTGCGCTTAGCGCGGTACGTCAACGGGGTCGCGATGCAGCATGGCAAAGTGTCGCGCGAGATGTTTCCCGATTACAACATCGACGCCATCACCAACGGGGTGCACGCAGCCACGTGGACGGCGCCGGCATTCCGGGTGCTATTCGACCGTCATATTCCCCGTTGGAGAGAAGACAATTTGAAACTGCGCTATGCCACGGACATCTCTGAGAGCGAGATTGCAGAAGCACATCTCGAAGGCAAGAGGGCGCTCATTGCTACGGTCAAGGATAGGACTGGCCTGGAACTGCGTCCTGAAATCTTCACCATCGGTTTTGCGCGCCGTGCGGCGACCTACAAGCGCTGTGAACTGCTCTTCACCGATCCGGGCCGGTTACTCCGCGCCGCGAGGGAACTGGGCGGCCTGCAGATCCTTTTGAGTGGCAAGGCGCACCCCGCCGACCATCCGGCAAAGGCAAAGATCCAGCAGGTCATTGAACTCACCAGGCAGCTGAACTCGGATGAACTCAAGATCGTGTATCTCGAGGACTATGACTGGGTCTTGGGAGCACTGCTCACGGGCGGAGTCGATCTCTGGCTGAACACGCCGAAGCGTCCCTATGAAGCCTCAGGCACAAGTGGCATGAAGGCGGCGCTCAATGGTGTCCCGAGCCTGAGTGTCCTCGACGGGTGGTGGATTGAGGGATGGAACGAAGGGGTCACCGGATGGGCGATCAGCGACCACGATAATGACATTCACGAGGCCAACTCTCTCTACGAGCGTCTGGAGCAGGTGATTCTGCCGCTTTACTACGGGCAGCACGATGCCTGGCGGCGCATCATGCGGTCGACGATTGCGGTCAACGGACCCTATTTCAATACGCAACGCATGCTTAAGCAATATGTGTCGAAGGCCTACTTCCCCGAACGGCGGCCGGTGTCGACCCCGGCGCTGGAACTGGTGCTGGCGTCTTAGTGTCCGAACTCTTTCGACTGGTGTCGAGATTTGGACTCGACTCTCAGGATGCTTTTCAACCATCCTGAGCCCTTCGCAGAAGGGCGGTCCTCAATTCAGCAAGATCGCCGGATATCTCATTTGCGGCGTTTTGGCATTTTGAATGCAATAGGGCTGTCAAGGCATTTAGGAGCTAAGTCAATTTTCGATGCCTCCGGAGGACACGATGCGTTGTGAGCTGTTTTTTGGCGCAATGACATATGTTTCAAACCGCTTTCTACTTACCAGGGTTGCTGCAAAGGCAACTCGCAGATTCCACCGGCCGAATACTCGTATACAGGACACGGCGAATGAAGTATTTGAACGCTTCACTCGTGCCAACCCATTGGCCGCTTCCAGATCCCAAAGGGCAAGGAATCGAATCGGTCCGGCAGACGCGCGACGAAATCAAGCGCCGTGTATTGCAGTTCCTGGAGCAAGAGCGGTTGCTTAACGGCTTGTCATAGTAGTAGCGAGAGCTACTACGGCAAATTCATAGCGCGGTCTTGGCGGCAACGTTATGTTTCCCGACCGACCTTTGATGGATCTTTGTCGTCTCTGAATCCTACGAACTTGGGATGTCTCGGGTGATCGGCACCAGTCCACTCCAAGAACTGGATCTGTGCGACTACCTCCGGACGCAGCCAAACACATTCCTTCATTTTCTCCGCAGTAAGCCCTTGACCCCACCGGCCAGCGGACAACTCCGGAAGGTTAGCGAAAGGGCATTTAGGCGTCTCCAAGTGTTTAATCCGTTCGAAGACCTCGCGTCGTGTTGCCGGGACGAGGCCAGCCCTCACTCGGGCTGCGTAAATGAGATCCTTTCCACGGTAGAAGCCCACCACGAGGGAATCCACGCCCAGGTGGCTTGGAATGTACCCCCCAACTACGAACTCCTGCCCAAGGTTGATCCGATACTTGCTCCAGAGGCCAGTTCGCTGACCGGGCTGGTAGACGCTGTCTGAACGCTTCGCAACTGCACCCTCCAGGCCGTAGCTCTTGATAAATTTCAGCATTTCCGATGCTGACCGGTCCGACACCTCCGAAAGAGCGACGTGCTCTCCAGGTTCGATGAGGTTTTTCAAGATAGTTCGGCGTTCCGATAGCGGAAGGTCTGTAATCACGCTGCTTGTGGATCAGAATGTCGAAAGCATAATAAACAATGCGCGATTCCGCGGAGCGGAAGTTCTGCAGAAGATTGAAGTCGGGGCGGCCAACGAAGACCTGCGCCAGGGCAAGCCCGCAATGGCTCTGCGGGAAGCGGCGGCGCAAGGCCGATTCGCAGACGAGGGGTGGCGGCTACTCAAAGATGGGTCACGTTTCCGTGCGAATGCCATCCTTACAGCACTGGTCGACCAGCAAGGGGGGTTGATTGGTTTCGCCAAGATTACGCGTGACCTGACGGAAAGCCGGCGGGCGGAAGAGGCACTCCAGGCAGCTCAGGCTGAACTGGCGCGGGTGGTCAGAGCGACCAGCCTGGGCGAGCTGACCGCGTCGATCGCGCATGAGATCAACCAGCCGCTGGCCGCAATCGTCAACAATGCCAATGCCATCAGGCGGCTTCTAGCCAGCCCGGAACCGGATTTGGAAGAAGTCCGACAGGCTGTGGACGATATTGCGCAGGCGGGAACACGGGCAGGCGAAATCATCTCCCGCATTCGTGGGCTGCTGAAGAAGGCTGCTCCGGAGAGATGCCCGCTGGATATCAACCAGGTGATTCACGAGACGCTGGCGCTGATCCCCGGTGAGCTGGAAAAGCAACACGTTTCGGTGGAGATGGAATTGGAATCTGCACCGCCACCAGTGCTGGGCGATCGAGTACAGCTACAGCAGGTTTTACTGAACCTGATAATGAACGGTGTCGAGGCGATGAATTCCATCTCTGAACGGCCCCGGGTGCTGATGCTGCAGTCTCACGCGCTGTGCGTCAGGGCTGGAGGTCACGGTGCAGGACTCCGGAACCGGTCTTGATCCCCGGCATGTTCCCCACCTCTTCGATACGTTTTTTACCACCAAGGCAACCGGCATGGGCATGGGATTGTCCATCAGCCGCTCGATCATTGACGCTCACAGTGGTCGCCTTTGGGCCAGTCCTAATCGCGCCGCTCACGGGGCGGCCTTCCACTTTTCTTTGCCTGTTATCGCGTAGGCACAGCCATGAACGAGACTCCT
>CAWIBI010000039.1:0-8223 GCA_963834205.1 uncultured Acidobacteriaceae bacterium
CACTCCAGGCGTTCCGACGTCGGTCCCAGCGAAAGGTGAAAAGGCAGAGTACTAGCCATGATCGGCGGTGCCGAGAGGTTCAGAGAAAGGGCGTGCCACCTGGCCACAATCGACTGCGCTGTTCAATCACAATTTCCAGGTTTGCCGGGTTCCACGCTTTCTTCCTTCGACTTGGCCGAGAGACTCCAGTTTGGCGGCCGTTTTAAGACATGCGATCCCAGAGTTCGTTACCGACCGTGATCGATGGATTGTCTCCAGTTGTCGAGCGATATCAGAGAGGGTAACCTCGGGTCCTAAAGGAACGAGTAACGCCAATACTGTGCAGGCAACAATCACACCACCAGCAATACAAACAAAAGCAAACATGCGACCTCGGATGACCGGCGGTAGGCGATTATCTCGAGACCTGGTCTCGTTGCAGAACCAAAAACGACGCTGGCGCCCACCACTTGAATAGACGCTCGTTCAATCGCATTGGATTCGCTACATCGGGCGTTTCTCGAAAGAAGTTGGATTTCCGGAGACTGAACGTGGCGTAGTAGTTCTTCCTCTACACAAGCAGGTTGGATCGTAAGGGATCTAGCCTTTGATGACATCGTCCAACGGGTGGGAATCTGAACGACTACTCATCTGGATTTCCCTGGCTTGCCCGTCTTCGCCACGACCATGAGCGTGCGAGAGTTCCATCTCTTCATACTCTCTCATTGCCAGGATAGCTTTCCTCTGTAAATCTCGCGGCCTCACGATGAGTAATGACATCGCGGAAGCGATCGCCATCAGGAGCACAATAATATCGACCATCTGTTCCTTTCGTGAGCTTGCTTTCGGCTTGAGCCATGCCCACTTTACCGAGCAATTCGTGGGCCGATGGCTACCGCGCAATCAAGTATGTTCACGTCCAAAACCGGTTGGCCCGCATAGAGAAGCCTATGCAGGCCAATCAAAGTGTTCGCTTGGATCACTGCAGTGATTCGTTTGGTTTAGCTACGATGGTCTCGGCTGGTTTGCCCGGACTATCGATACCGTCTGCCAGCCCTTTTATTCCGTCTTTGAATCCGCGGAGACCTGCGCCCAGCCCCTTACCGAGTTCGGGCAGCTTATTTCCGCCAAAGAGTAAGAAAGCAATGACAGCAACAACCATGAGATGCGTTGGCGTGAGTAGTTCGCCCATGTTATTTCTCCCGTGCCTTAGCGCTTCGCGCCCGGCTGTTGCTTTAAATGACGACCAGCTTCTCCGCCGGGATCTTCATGGCCATCTCTTTATCGATGTTCAGGTGTGCCTTCAGCATTTCGCTGGGGACGCGCCTGAGCCACTGGTTCAACGATACGTCCGTGAAATACGCTGATGCCAAGGTTTCCAGGAAGACCAGGTCGGTATCCCCTGTGTTTTCGATGTAATGTGGGGCATTCGACGGAACGTATCCCACGTCGTTGGCGTTGAAATCCACAGTGCGAGCATTGTCGACAGGAAACATCACCGTCATGCGGCCCTTGCCGGCGATGTAGAACTGCCACTCGGAAGAGGTCGGGTGCCAATGGAGCTCGCGCAGGCCGCCGGGTTTGAGGGTGACCAAAGCCGCAGCAATATGCGTCGAAGGCGGGAAGCAGCTGGAGTCAACGATGCGAACCTCACCGCCCTTGCTCGATTTAGTGGGCGCCATCGCTTTCATGTGGAAGGTGTACTGATACTTGGAGGCAACCGCTTCTCCCCCAATCTCTGCCTTGTCCTCCTCGAGGGACTTGGGCAGGCTACCAGGAAAGATGTAGAGTGGCGCCCCCGGCGTTTGGGCGAAGACAGTCTTATCCAGCCCTGTATTCTTTGCCAATACCTCGGGAGGTATGTGCGCCACGGTCTCGGAGAGAAGTATGGTTCCATCTTCCGAGAAGTTCCCCTGGTTAAAGACCAGAAGAAACTCTGTTCCATCCGGGCCCAGCCCTTGAATGGAATGCGGAAAGCCTGCGGGAAAGAGCCAAAGATCGCCTTCACTCACGTCACCGATGAACATGGTGCCATCGGGATTCATGACAGTGACTCGCGCGTTCCCATAGAGCACATAAGCCCATTCGTCAGCGGTATGCCAGTGCATCTCGCGATAGCTGCCGGCAGTGAGCCGCATGTTGACGCCAGCAATATCCCTAGAAGAAGGCAGGACGCGCTGAGTCACCTCGTGGGTCCATCCACCCTCTTCGACCCGCTTCTTGACCAGATCAAAGGAATACCAGAGCGGCACCACATCGCCATGATCCGTCGGTGGAGGAGTATTGGAGTCTGGGTTTTCGGTCAGAAGAGGCTTGTTCTCCTGTCCCGGGTCGCTCGAGGAATGATCGTGTTCCGCACTTTTGCGTGCTCGCCTTCTCTTGAGCATTTGCAGTCAGGCCCGCAAATGCCGCCGTCGCCAGGGCCACCGAGCTCATTCCGAGGAAGCTTCTCCGCGATGGGTGGTCCATCATGGATCTTTCTCTTGTGGGATCGCTCATCATCATAACCTTTCATTTTGACAATGTATCGTTCGGTCGATGACCGAAGCGATCAGACACCTTAAGGTTGTCTTAAGCTTCTCTGGAGCAAGTCGAATGCCAATCATCGAACCGCGCGGATAGAAACTCCTCGCGTACCCTAGGTGAAGCAAAATCTGGGTTTGTCTTGGGTTTCCGGCAATTCGTCTTGCACAAGGCTTTACGCCGGCGCGATCTTTTCGGGTCGACATCTCGACATAAACTGTCGGTGGAACATCTCAGCAATCGCTTTTGGATTCATCGAAAGAGGTTCGGATATATTCGAGAAACAAAGCGGAGATTGGATTGAGGATGGTTGGAGATCGATCGGAGGTGCGCTCTTGCAGCGTAAGGCCCAATACACTCAGCTGAGTGGATCGGGCCTGGAACGTCTTGCCCTGATTCGCAAGACAGACATTTGTGTCAGACTTTATTGTCCGCCGACGGCCGTCGCATGCTGCGTAGCGTTTGCTTCTGCCGCTGTTTCCACTCGGCCTGGATCAACCTTTATGCCGTACTCCTGCCCGTCAAGCCAAACTCGATCGAGATAGTTAGTATCCCCATATTTGTCGAAGGTGACCGCAGAGTTGCGGTGAGGAAACGTAGACTCTGTCGGTTCGAAATCGACGAACACCGAGCGCAGATCGCCTCGATTCTCGATCTGTAATATGTCGGCATCTGCATCGGGTTGAACCACCTTGTAATTGCCGGCCGGCAATTTAACGTCGCCTGCGTAAAACGGAGACGAGGCCGTGAAGTAAACGCCGTTGTTGCCGATCTGTGCCATCAACGGCATGACAGAAAAGAGCGACAGCAATCCCATCTTTATCAACACTTTTCCAAAGTTATTCATAATAGCTCCTTGATTTCCATTCGTACCTCATACAACCAGGCACCGTTCTTCTTCAATGCACACGCAATGCCAGGCTTGCTCAGCAGGCCAAGAAATTACGTACGCCAGATAAATGTCTTCGGCTTCATACACTTCGCGGTCTGAACTGGGTGCGCAGTGTCCCGCGGCGCGGAGACGTTAAGCGGCTGCTGTCGGTAATTGGTCAACAGATGACGACATTTCGATAGAGAACAGCCGGCGTTCTGTCGCGGGACTGGTTCCCGGCACTGCTATCGGATACGATCTTCTATTGCGGTGTGTCGGAGTCAATCGCCCATGAATGAGATCTCTTTGCTGCGCCGTTATGGGCTCCCGGTAGTCGCCTGTGGAATCGCCCTGATTGTCGCACGTCCTTTAAGAGCCGAGTCCTCCGGTTTCGTGCTCGCCATAATCGTTAGCAGTCTTTTTGCAGGCAGGGGTCCTGGGCTTTTAGCAGTTGGTCTTTCGGCAATCGCGTTCGGCTGGTCTATTCTTCCCTCGCGGTTCTCGCTATTGACCTCCCCCGGATCGTATTTGCGATTTGCAGTATTTCTGGTAGTAGCGTTCACCGCGAGCGAGTTGATCGAGAGCAAGCGGCGCAGCGAAGAAGCTTTGCGCAGAACTCAGGCACAGCTTTCACGCGCAACGCGGTTTGCGACTGTGGCCGAGCTGGCGGCGTCCATCGCGCACGAAATCAGTCAGCCCTTGAGTGCAGTTGTCGCCAACGGGCTGGCATGTGTGCAGTGGCTCTCCGCGGAGCCACCAAATATGATCAACGCAAAGGTGGCTGCGGAGAGGATTGTTCGCGATGGCAAGGATGCCGGTGAGATAGTAAGCCGCATACGCGCGCTGTTTCGAAAGACTGCCCTCGAAAAGGTCGATCTGAATATCAATGACGTCATCGACGAAGTGCCTCGATTGATCCAAAGGGAGACTGTCGAAAAGCATATTGCTATCGAAACCGATTTGGAAAAGAGACTTCCCCCGGCGCTCGGTGATCGCGTGCAGCTGCAGCAGGTGATTTTCAATTTGCTCCTCAATGGAATCGAGGCTATGGAAACAGTGACCGATCGCCCCAAAAGATTGCTCATTCGTTCAAACATGCAGAATGCCGATGCCATCCTGGTAGAGATTAGGGACTCTGGTACTGGCCTGGTGGATTCGGAAAGAGTCTTCGAGGCTTTTTATACTACGAAGGAGAAGGGAATGGGGATGGGCCTATCCATCTGCCGCTCCATCGTCGAAGCGCACGGAGGTCGCTTGGGGACTATGCCTGCCCAGGGTCCAGGAACAACGTTCTTTTTCACCTTGCCGCTTGGATCGAATGTATCCGCATGAAACCCGATACTCCTATCATTTACGTCCTGGATGACGACTATCGAGTACGCGAGGCGCTATCCAGTCTCTTCTTGTCCATGGGGCATCGTGTTGAGGTGTTCGCCTCTGCAGCGGAATACCTGGTATTCAAAAAGCCGGACTCTCCGGCGTGCCTGGTACTGGATCTGGATTTGCCAGGCATGAGCGGGCTGGAACTGCAGCGGGAAATCGCCGGACCTGATACGCCACCCATTATCTTTCTCACCGGGCACGGAGACGTCCCGTCATCTGTGCGTGCGATGAAGGCGGGAGCTGTCGAGTTCCTGCTGAAGCCCTTTGATCATCAGGAGCTCTTGAAAGCAATTGACGCCGCGATCCTCCAGGACCGCGAGGTGCGGGCGAAGAGAGCAGAAACCGCAGACTTGCGGCGGCGCTATGATCTTCTAACGCCTCGTGAGCGTGAGGTGTTACCGTTCGTCGTGGCCGGCCTGCTCAATAAGCAAACTGCCGCGGAACTTGGCACCAGCGAGATCACGATTCAGGTTCATCGGGGACAAATCATGCGCAAGATGGCGGCGTCGTCTCTGGCGGAGCTGGTGAAAATGGCAGGGAAACTAGGGATTTCCTGACTAGAGCAGCGGTCTTATATAAACCCATAATAGCCGTCGATATGAAGACATAATAGCGGGCCGGCCTTGTTCCTCCTACTATCGAAATGTGGATGCCGGAGGGGCACTTTCATGACGGACCCAGGAGCAAAACCAATCGTCGCTGTCGTCGATGACGATCCCAGGCTTCGCGAATCTCTGGAAAGCCTCATCGAATCCGCCGGCTTTACCGCACGGGTGTTTTCTCTCGGGGAAGATTTCCTGCGCGGGGGTCAGCTTGAAGTAACGAGCTGTTTGATTTCAGACGTACGCATGCCGGGAATGAATGGACTTGATTTACAACGGCGCGTTCGGCTGGCAAGGCCCGAACTGCCTATCATCTTCATTACCGCGCACCACGAAGATGAAGTAGAACGTCGTGCTCTCGCAGAGGGGGCCGCTTTTTTCATTCGCAAACCGTTCGATGCCGAGGAATTGCTCCGCGCCACCAGGTTAGCTCTGAGCAAATCCTTCAGGGACAACAGAAAGACTCCATAACGCAAGAAGGTGCAATGATGGCTATCGCAGACTTGATTGGCTCCAGCGCAAGGTTTCAGGCTGTCCTCGACGATGTACAGGTAGTAGCCGGGGCGGACTGCTCCGTTTTAGTTCAAGGCGAGACGGGCACGGGTAAGGAAGTGATTGCCCGTGCGATCCATGACTCCAGTCCACGGCAAAGAGGACCTTTTGTAGCTCTCAACTGCGCGGCAATTCCCGCCGCCTTACTTGAAAGCGAACTGTTCGGTCATGAAAAAGGCGCATTCACCGGCGCCATTGCGCAGACCGTTGGACGTTTTCAAGCCGCGCACGGGGGAACATTGTTCCTCGATGAGATCGGAGATCTGCCTCTGGAACTGCAGCCGAAACTCTTGCGCGTGCTTCAGGAGCAGCAATACGAACGCCTGGGCAGCACTCGTACCTTGCGCGCCGACGTACGAGTCATCGCTGCAACCAACCAGGATCTTGTCCGCATGGTGGAACAGAAGACCTTCCGCGCTGATCTCTACTATCGGTTGAGCGTTTTCCCCATCAGTCTTCCACCGCTGCGCGAACGGAAAGAAGATATTCCATCGCTCGTAAATCACTTTATGTGGAGATTTTCCCGCCAGCTGGGCAAGTCGATTGATCAGGTTCCCGGCGATGTCATGGAAACCTTGAAGGCCCACCATTGGCCAGGCAACATCCGCGAGTTGCAGAATTTCATCGAGCGCTCGGTCATTGTGACCCAAGGCCGCGTGTTGTCTCCCCGAACCACCGAGCTCAAGTTTCTGATGCAGGCGGTTGTGTCAGCGACACCCCAGACACTGTCTGATGCGGAACGCGCACACATCCTGGGAATTTTGAAGGAAACCAATTGGATCGTCGGCGGACGCGATGGCGCTGCGGCTCGACTCGGCGTTCCTCGCACGACTCTCATCAGCCGGATGCAAAAGCTGGGAATCTCGAGCAGGCCCGGTGCTTTTCGATTGGAGCAGGCTCACAACGGCCCGCAACTATTGGCCAGCTAAGACGACTCGCGGATGCTGACGATCCTTCGAAAGCATGCAACGACCGCGGAGTATCTCATCTTATTTCAGCCAGCACCATGGAAGGCAGGAGGATAACGGAATGTCGACCGAAGGTCAGATCGCGGATCTACTCAAACCCATGTTAAAGAAGCGTACTCTTTGTCGCGCTAAGTAAAGCCGTTGCGCCGGCCGAAGAGATGCTACCTCACGTGACAGAGCATCTCCGGTACATGAACCGGTTTGAGGCTGAAGATTTCCTCTTTGCCTCCGGTCCATTCGTGCAGGACGGCGTGCTGTGGGAGAGCTGGTGGGAGACGGCCTTACTATCCTGCAAACAGAGACGATCGAGCAAGCCCGGGCGCTCATGGACGCGGAGCCATAAACTGCGGGTGGGTTCCGCCAATACGAACTGCGTCCCTGGGAACTCCGGGAAGGAAGGATTACGGTGACGTTGAGTGCATCGGCCAGCAGTTTTCATCTGTAAGCCGGCCTACATCCCGGCTGTGGGTCTATTAGTCTCAAGCAGTGTTCGAGTCGAAATACGGTCACAGTGTGGCTATCGGGCGACACCTAAGAGTTTCTATGGTTGGCTTCACCTGCCCACCGTACGCTGCAACCTGTATGAGAGAAGCTAGTTAGACGCTCGACTGGGAATCGCTCAAGACTGGCACTGAACATGCATTTGAGACGGGAGACGCAGTCAAAATGCGTGTACATGAAAATTTGAACCTCATTAGTAATTTGTTAGGAGAATAAATCATGGGCAACGAAATGTCGGTACATCCCAACTTATATCGAGCGGATTCTCTCTCGGGGATTGCAGCGGGAGTGGCCACCACCACCAGTCTGGCTGGCCAGGATCTGGCTCCGGCGACAACCTCGGCGATGCCGAGGTCGGCAATGATTTCTTTTCAACGGTATGCTATGGTCGCAGGACGCATACTCGTTGCGATGATTTTCGTGATGAATGCCGTCAACATTATTGGCCAGACTCTTGCGACGCACGAGATGGCCGCTCACGGCGTTCCAGCCAGCCTTGTCCCTGCGCTGATTGTGGCAGCGCGTGGTCTGCAACTCATCGCGGGTTTGGGCCTGATCCTGGGAATCTACCCCCGTATTTCTGCTCTTGGTCTCCTACTGTTCCTGATACCGGCGACCCTCATGGCACATAACTTTTGGGCGGTCGTCGGCACACCTCTTTATCCGGTCCAGCTGATTAACTTCTTCAAAAATGTATGCATGGCTGGCGGTCTCATTTTCATCCTTGGGACAAAAAGTCAACCAGTTCTGCTGCCGCGCCCAACGCATGCTGACTGACTTTCATTGCGTTCGACGAGCCATGTGACGCGCTACCTTATCCCACGCGTCTAGACTTACGATTCCT
>CAWIBI010000040.1:0-46742 GCA_963834205.1 uncultured Acidobacteriaceae bacterium
ATTTGCAGGGCAGGATTGACGCCTCGTTGATGCGCTACTTCCGTGGCCAGCAACGTCCTGAAGTGGCGATATTCTTCGGCACCGGCGCAGTGAACTCCTTCCAGCAGATGCGCAGGAATATCTCCGGTCTGGATAAGGACCTGCAATCGGGCTTTGCTCAATCCAAATCGGCAACTTACCGGCAACTGGCGGAGCTGTTGGTGCAAGCCGACCGGCTTGGCGAAGCCGAGCAAGTCCTCGACCTGCTGAAAGAACAAGAGTTGAAAGAAGTGGTGCGAGGCGCCAACAGCGATCCTACGGGCAAGACCATCGCTCTGACCCCGGAGCAGCAGAAGGCCCAAGGTGAGCTCGACAGTCCTGAGAAGGCGGCGGTAACCCTTACTGCCCTGAACGTGGAATACGCAGAGCTCCAGGCCAAGGCCTCGCGCACTCCGGCGGAAGAGGCTCGCTTGAAGGAGTTGGATGCGCGTATCGAAGCCGGCAACGGCGAGGTATCGGCCTTCTTCCGTAACACGCTCTATACCCAGCTCGCACATAAGGTCGGCACAGAGGACGCGAACGCGCTGCTGAGCAGAGAAAAATCCGATGTAAGCCAGCTGCAGAATACCCTCGCCGAACTCGGACCACGGGTGTTAGGCATTCGTCTCCTGCTGGGAGAGGAGCACGCCTACGCGATCGTGGTGACACCGCACAGCCGGGAGAAAGTGGAGCTGAAAGCCACCCCCGCCGAACTGCGCAGCAAGGTGCTGCAGGTGCGCGACGATCTGCGCACGCCCACTTCCGACCCCAAGCCTCATCTCGCCCAGCTTTATGCGATGGTGGTCGCTCCAATGGCCCCTCAGTTGGCGGCGGTGGAAGGCGGCCAGGATCGCGTGCCGACGCTTCTCTGGTCATTGGATGGCGTGCTCCGCTATCTGCCCATGGCCGCGCTCTATGACGGCAAGCACTACATGGCGGAACGCTTCAACAACGTGTTGTTCACCCCCGAGAGCTACGGTCATATGACGGCCACCTCAAGCCCGGGCTTGCGCGTCCTGGCCATGGGCCTGACGAAAAGCTACGGAGGCCTGCCGGCGTTGCCCGGCGTGATGCCTGAGCTGGAGGCGGTTGTTCGCGACCCCACGGTCCCGCAATCCCATGGGCCGATGGACGGGAAACTGCTTCCTGACGAGCAGTTCACGCTAGCGGCGCTGAAGACGCAGCTCGGCAGCAGTTTTCCCGTAGTGCACATCGCCAGTCATTTTGTGCTGGAGAGCGGCAGCGGCCAGGAGCCGTTCCTGATGTTGGGTGGGGAAAATGTTGGAGGAGCGGAAGGCTATGCGCTGACGCTCTCCAGGATGGAGAACTCCACCATCACCTTCCGCGGCACTCAGCTTCTGACCCTGTCGGCCTGCAGCACCGCCAAGGGCGATGCGGCGAAAGACGGACTGGAAATGGACAGCCTGGGGATGATTGCGCAGCAAAAGGATGCAGCCGCGGTGCTGGCGACTTTGTGGGATGTCAATGACGCGAGTACCAGCCGCTTGATGAGCGACTTCTACGCCAGGTGGGTGAAATTTCCCGCAGCTGGCAAGGCGGAAGCGCTGCGCCAGGCGCAACTCGCCTTCCTGCACGGGGCTGGCTCAAGTTCGAAAGCCGACCGGGGCAGCAGGATGGAGCAGGAGTCGCCCGGAGCAAGCTACGCTCATCCGTTCTACTGGGCGCCGTTCGTGCTGATAGGAAACTTCCAATGAATAAAAATCATTTCGTAATCAACATGGTGACGTTACTGTTTCTTAATCTGGCTTCCTCCTTAGCGGCAGCGCTTCCTGCATCCTGCTCCGCCTCTCAGCTTTCTCTCGGCCTCGACCAGGAAGGCGGCAATTTCGATGGCATGTCTCACTCCGGCACTTTACTCGTTCTGCGCAGTCTCGGCCCTCAGGCCTGTAGCGTGCCCGCGCAGCCAACGCTGGCGTTCGAGGATGCCCAGCATCGCCATTTGCGCGTTTCGCTGCAAACGCCTGCGAGCGCGCATCCCGGGCCGCCGGTTGTCATTCCGGTGGGAGCCGAAGTCACCAGTCAAATGCGCTGGGTCTCCGCCGATGTCTACGATGGTCACAACTGTGTCTCGCCGGCCTATATGACGATTCCCATCGGTGCCGGCAGTCTGTCGGTCCAGTTCAACGGGACATTGTGCGGGCCGGCAGGTCAGCCGCCCACCTACACCATGACCCCTCTGCAGCGCGATCCGGTGTACAAGCCTCCTACGCTCGAATCGACAGGAAACCTTGCAAACCCTTGTAAATGAATTGTCATCCCGACCGAAGCGTAGCGAAGTGGAGGGACCTGCCGTTCTCTCCTTCAGCATCAAATACAAATGGAAGCACGAACCTACCCTTCGTCATCCCGAGCAGCTAACTTGCCTGCGGTAAGTTGAGGGAGAGATGACACGGCAAAAATCGCCAAGGATGCAAGGCCCGGAGGGCCGACCGCCAAACGTCAGCCCAGCCCGGAAGGGCTGGGAAATCGATTCCGGCGAGGATCCGAGCGCAGTAGGCGCGGCACTAAACCGCGCTGTGTCAGGGGAGGGGTGGCGCTTCCATTTGGTGTGATGCTAGTAAAGACAGCCCCGCAAACTACTTCTCCATGGTGAGAACCACGCGAAATCTCGCCTTCCCCTGCATCATACGTTCGTAAGCCTCGTTCGCCCGCTCTAGCGGGTAACTTTCGTTCATCGACCGCACCCCAGATAGCACGCTGAACGCAAGCGTCTCCTGCGAGTCAAGCGACGTTCCGGAGTACCACCCTTTCACCTGCTGCGATTTCAGCAAGAGTTGCAGTGCGGGTACTTCCAACGAAGGTACGGCGCCGACAATCATGAGCGTCCCGGTCGGCACCAGGCCGCCGATAACCGCTTTCATCGCGTCCGCGCTGGTCACTGTCGCCAGGATTACCTTGGCTCCGCCAAGCTTTAGCAGCTCTGCCGCGGGATCCTGCGCCGCGCTATCGATGTAGTGAGCGGCGCCCAGTGTTCTGGCAAGCGCTACCTTGTCGTTTCCACGACCGATGGCGACGGTGTTGAATCCGCTCTTGGCTGCGAATTGAATACCGAGATGGCCGAGTCCACCCAGGCCGATCACGGCGACCACGTCGCCCGGCCGCGCCCCGCTATTGCGCAAGCAATTGAACGTGGTCACTCCGGCGCACATGAGCGGAGCCGCCTCTTCTGACGACAACTCCTCAGGCACCACGGCAACCGCCGAGAAAGGCGTTACCATATACTCGGCGTAGCCGCCGTCGCGTGTAACCCCGGTCACCTGGGTGCTGGTCTCGCAGGCAAAGAAGTTTCCTCGACGGCAACTGTCACAGTAGCCGCAGTAACCACCGTTCCAGCCTGCGCCCACGCGCTGGCCAACCTTCCATCGCGGAACGTTAGGCCCAACTGCGTCAATCAGCCCAATCACCTCGTGGCCCGGAATACACGGGTACTGAATCCCTGGAAACAATCCATCTTTGGTTACCGAATCGCTATGACAAACGCCGCAAGCCTGGACCTTAATCCGCACCATGCCGGCTTCGGCCTCCGGAATATCCCGTTCTACGATTTCAAACGGCCCTCCCGCGTGAGGCACCTGTACTGCTCGCATCTTCGCCATGACACTTCCCTCCGTTGCCGAATTCTAAGCGCCGCCGGTTAAACCCCCGCTACTTGACCGGCTTATATGTGCTGGCGATAAAGGCGGCGACGTTGTCGTGGAGCTCTTTCAGCGACTCTTCATGGGCATAAACCATGTGCCCGGACTTGTACCACGAGTACTGGATATTCTGCCTCAGGTCGGCTGGGACGGTCAGGTGAGACATCTCGAACCGGGCGGCGAAGTACGGCGTGGCCAGATCGAAATACCCGCCGTTCAGCATGACCTTAAGACGAGGGTTGAACTTCATCGCGGTGGCCAGGTCAGGCATAACATTCACCCCCAGGAATCGCCCGGCGCACCCGGCGCCTTGTGCTTACCCTGCCAGGCTTCGTTGACTGAGTCTTCCTCCGGCAGATAAGTCAGGCCTTCGCCAAACTTGAGCTGGCGCCGGCTGTAGTCATTGAAAGCCGAGACGTAGGCCGAAGCGATTGCCGCAGACTGCGGATCGTAAGCCGCCTCCTCAGCCAGTGGGTCAATGGTAGGACCGGAGAAACGGCTGTCCAGCCGCCCGGTCGTAAGGTCATCGCTGGTTTGCAGGGTATGGCCGAACTGGCCGCCGGTGACCCGCAGGTTGGCCTTGAGAATGTAGGCCACGGGCAGGCCGGTGTACTGGTGCAGCTTTTCGGCGGTTGCCTGGCGCGTAGCCTCAGGCAGCTGCGAGCCCTGCGCCAAGGCTAACCCATAGTCGGTAAGAGCGAATTGCTCGACCTCGGCCAGGAAGGGCTCGAGCGCCGGGGGCTGCGTCGGTAGGCGTTTGTGGTAATAGGCGGTGGCGGCATAGGTAGGAAGGACCAGTTGATAGGGCAGATCGATGCCCGGGTTCCATTGCGGCCCGTCAGCGCTGTCGTCAAAGTTCAGGATCTGCGAAAGCAGGATCACGCCATTCAGGTCGATGTGGCTTTCTGTCTCCAGAATGCCGGCCACCACCGCCGAGCGGGTAGTCCCGTAGCTTTCTCCAAATAGGTATTTAGGCGAGTTCCAGCGCTGGTATGTGGAGAGAAAGCGCGCGATGAAACGAGCGAAGGCATGAGCATCCGGGTCCACCCCATAGAACGCCTTCTCCTTCTCCTTGCCAAAGATACGGCCGAAGCCGGTGCCGGGGGCGTCGATAAACACCAGGTCGCTGGAGTCGAGCAGGCTGTAGGCGTTGTCAACCAGTTGGTAGGGCGCCGGACTGGTGTGCTGGTCGTCCGCCGTCACCACGCGCCGCGGGCCGAAGGCACCCATATGCAGCCACACGGTGGAGCTGCCCGGGCCGCCGTTGTAGACAAAGGTCACCGGGCGCGATTCCGGCGGTGCGTCTTTCTTGAAATAAGCCACGTAGAACATGCGCGCGGTGGGCGGCGCCTCGGCGGTCTCTTTCGGCGGCGGGTTGACGCCGATCGAGGCGTCGGCTTCATTCGTCGCGGCCACCAGGATGGTCCCGGCGATAGCCTGGTAGTTGATCGTGTGGCCTTCAACGGTGACGGTGCCTTGGGTGGTGGAGTCTTTGGGGACAATAGGCGCCGTATCTTTGCTTTCGTCCTTGCCGGCGTCTTTCGATGAAGTATCTTTGGCTGCGTCTTGAGCGGCGGCGGTGAGTCCAAGCAACAGGCAAGAACCAACGAGAGTGAGAAGGGAGCGAGATTTAAGCAAGGCTTACAGTTCCTTTAAGAGTGAGGTTTGAGCGCTGAATAAGTTGCGCGAAATCCAACGCTTTTTCGCACCGCTTTGGTGGGAGGCCCGACAAACTAACGTTACCAAAGATGGGGCAACTGCGTCTGCTGCCCGGGGTCTATTTGGGGCGAGCGGCAAGGTTGGGATCTAAAACCAGCCGCCAGAAACAGGAGAATCCCATGAAATTTGTCACGGCTGTTCTTGCATCCGCTCTCGTCATTGCGCCTGCGGCGATGGTTGCCCAGACGACAACCCCCACACCTGGGGCACACGACTATAACATTAACCAGCGTAAGGTCGATCAACAGGACCGCATTGCGCAAGGCGTCAAGAGCGGCCAGTTGACTGCGGGTGAAACCGGCCGCCTGGAACACCAGGAGGCAGGCATTAACCGCGAAGAGCGCGGGATGCGTGCGCAGGATAACGGCCACCTGACCAAACAGGATCGCCAGACCATACACGCGCAGCAGAACCAGGAATCCCGTCGGATCTACCGCGATAAGCACAACGCTGCCGTTCGCTAAGCCACCACGCTTGAAGCGAAAAGGGTGCCCGGCAGGGGCAGGCCCTCTTTTCGTCGCCGTGTGCAAGTCCGATGGAGGGTTACCAGCATCCTTTAGATGACACGACCAAGTCTTTGGGGTAGACTCAAGCCCACTGCGCCAAATCGCGCCATAACCAAGCGCTGTAGACGCGCCGGGTATCGGCTGCCCGGTTAGCCGTACGTTGTGCCCTGCTGGTGACACATTAGAAAGGGGCGCTATGCCCTCAGTGCAAGATCCTCGACTCAACGTGCTGCCCAGCGCATCCCCATCCGCATCGTCTCTTCCCGTAGCGGAGCCCATATCCTCTGACCAGCCAACCTACACTTCCTTGCCTCCCTTGGGACCGAACATCAAGGTTTTGATGGTGTGGCCGAGTTTCCCGCCGTCGTTCTGGGGCTTTGAGGGCGTGCTGCAGATGATTCCCGAGCGTGCGATGACGCCGCCGCTGGGGCTGATCACTGTGGCAGCGCTTTGCCCCGCCAGCTGGCAGATCCGCTTGATTGACCATGCCTTTGAGGAGTTGCGGGATGAGGATCTGCAGTGGGCGGACCTAGTGATGGTAAGCGCTATGCACGCCCAGCGTGCCGATGCGGTAGCTGCTCTTGCCCGTGCTCGCGCCTTTGGCCGGCGCACTTTTGTGGGTGGACCCTGGGCCAGCACAGACCCCGAGGCTGCGCTTCAGGTGGCCGACCACGTCATGGTAGGCGAGGCGGAGGAGGCCTTTCCCGGCATCGCCGCTGCCCTCGAAAACGGGACCGCGCACGCGCTATACCGCATTATCGATAAGCCCGATATGACGCGCAGCCCGGTGCCTCGCTTTGACCTGCTGCATCGCGAAAAATATACCTCGATGCCGATTCAGTTCTCTCGCGGCTGTCCTTTTCAGTGTGAGTTCTGCGACATCATCACCATTTACGGTCGCCGGCCCAGGGCGAAGACGCCGGCCCAGGTGATTCGCGAGTTGGACGTGCTGCGCAAATTAGGTTGGCGCAACGAGGTGTTTATTGTCGATGACAACTTCATCGGCAATCATGCGCAAGCGTTGCAGCTTACGCGTGAGCTGATTGAATGGCAAAAGCTGCATAAGCAACCGTTCTCGTTTTATACCGAAGCGTCGATCGACCTGGCATCGCGCGAGGAACTTATGGACGCTATGGTCGCGGCCAACTTCATGTATGTGTTCATCGGCATTGAGACGCCGTCTGCTGAAGCGCTGAAGGAATCGCGCAAATTTCAAAACCTGCGCAAGAACAATGTCGACCAGGTGCGCATTATCCAGGAGAAAGGGCTTTGGGTGCTGGCCGGCTTTATTGTGGGCTTTGACTCCGACGACGAGACAATCTTTGCCCGGCAATTGGAATTCATCGACCGGACCGCGATCGCCTGGGCCATGGCTGGCATATTGATGGCGCCGCCGACGACTGCTTTGTTCGATCGCATGAAGCGGGAAGGCCGTCTGATTGAGGACAGTCAGTCTATTATGCAATTCGGGTTGCCGAATTTTCGCACGGTTCTTCCTTTGCCGGTCTTACTGCGCGGCCTTTGCACCCTGCTCGAAGGCTTATACCAACCGGACGCCTTTTTTGAGCGCGCTTATAACTCCTTGAAGGTCTGGCAGCCGAAGGCGACGCAGAAGCCGCCGTATCTTGGCATGTACTACAACCTGCGGGTACTGTTTGCCTCCATGTGGCGGCAGGGCATCACTTCAAATTACCGCCGCAGTTATTGGCGATTCCTTTACCGGATGGTTTCCTCCTGCAGGCATTCGCCGGCAAAGATCTGGCTCGGCTTCACCGTGCTGCTCTCCGCGCATCATTTCGTCCTCTACTCCAAGGTTGTGATCGAGCACCTGCAGGAAGAAGCTGAGCTTTGTGAGCGCCGGCAAGCCGTAGCCGCTACCACAAACGACTTCGTTGGAGTAGAAGCCGTTGGTTGACCGCCAACGGCATCCGATCCAAATGAAAGCGCCACCTTCCCCTTTGTCATCCCGAGCAGGTAACTTGCCTGTGCAAGTTGAGGGAGAAATGACACGACAAAATCGCCATGGATGCAAGGCCCGGAGGGCCGACCGCCAAACGTCAGCCCAGCCCGGAAGGGCTGGGAATCGATCCCGAAGATGATCCGAGCGCCGTTAGGCGCGGCACTAAACCGATGTGTCATTAGGAGCAAAGCCGAGGGATCTGCAGCTCACTCCACCAGCATCAAGCGCAAACCGAAGCGCCACCCTCCCCTTTGTCATCCTGGCCGAAACCGCTATGCGTGAGCGTCTGTGGCCCGCTGAAAACGCGGGACACGAATTTCCTTCTCGCGCTTCCGCGTTTGCGCGATATCGTAAGCGGATTGCATGCGCATAAGCGTGTCCATCTTCACACCGAAGGCCTTCTCGATGCGTAACGCCATGTCACCGGACAGATCTGCCCGGCCGTTCAGCAGAGCGGACAGGGCGGGGCGCGACACCTGAAGCGCGGACGCAGCGGCAGTGACGGAAAGCCCGGCGGGCTCGATGATCTCAGTCCGGATGAAATCGCCTGGATGGGGCGGGTTCTTCATGGGCATGTCAATTGCTCCGATACTAGTGGTAATCCTCTAAATTCACACCGTAGATTTCGCCCTCGGCGGTGTCGATGCGGAAAGTCAGGCGGCGATTCCGTGTGACGCTTAAGCTCCACGTGCCTTTGCGGTCGCCCGTCAAGGTATGAACCTTGGCAGCGAGTGCCCGCAATTCCTCGGCATCTTCCATGTTGTCGAGGAATGCGAAAATCTTCCGCAACTTGTCTGCGGTATCGGGGGGCACTCCTTTGGCGCTGTCTTCCGAGTACAGCCCCTTCAGTCCTTTGTGGGCGAAGCTCCGTATTTTCACGGCGCAGCGTAAACTGTAGCGTAACACTTATCAGCGACACCTGGCTATCCGAAGTCGACTGCCACCACCTCATGCACCCCGATCGAAGGCACCGTGAGGCGAATACCCCCATGCTCCTGCTGATAATGCGCCTCTCCGCCCGCCACCAGCAAGCGGACCCTGGCTACGCGACGCCCGTCCGGAACTTGTACGCTTACTTCCTGGTTAGCAAGCGGGATAACCTCACGCACCGGTCCCTTCATCATCATGGGATTGGTGAGATTCACCAGGTGTACGGTCATCGAACTCTTCTGGCCCCAAACGGAAATATCCAGAACGCCCTTGCCTTCGACCGTTACCGGAGCTGGCTCGTTTGTGGCCCACGTGACCGCGTTGCGCAGCAGCTTCCCATGATCCACATCCAGCACCTCCCAGAACGCGCGATCGATATCCCCGGGGAAATAGACCACGCGGCCATGACCCACCTCACGCAGCACAACACCCGGCTGACCCGTTCTCGGCGGCGTTGTAAATACTTCCTCCATGGGAAGGTCAGGGTAAGGAGGAACCACCAGGAGAGGCGAGGTCGCATCAGCATCGACCACGGTGACCTTCACGCAATTGACCCCGTTGATAATCCGGGTCGCGTCTTCGAAGCCGGCCAGCAACGGGTGGGATTGCCTTTGCAGTGACAGATACGAATTAAGCATCGGGCCCTGTTCCCCGCTGAAGGAGGCGCCAAGGAGCGGAGCCAGGCCGAAGTCGTTTCTGCGGACGCCCCACTCGTCGTAGAGCGATGTCTCATAGGTGGCAACAACGCTGCCCCCTTGTGCCACAAACGCACGGATCTGCTCGCACTGCCGGGTAGAAAGCGCCGCAATATTCGGCAGGATCAGCGTTTTGAAACGATCGATGTGCTCGGGGTCGAGCAGATGATCGTGGACCATTTCAAAGGGAATTCTGGCTTCGACCAGGGCCTGGTAAAAACCCAGCGCCGGATCTTCCACCTTGGCCCGCGCATCGTCTCCGCCGTAGTACGACGCAGTCTGCTGGGAGTAAACCATTCCCACGCGGGCGAGCGATCGCTCATTGCGCAGGTAACCCTGGTTGGCATAGTGCCATTGATAGATCTCCGCAACCACCGGCAACCAACGCCGGTCAATCGGCTTGGCATTGAACTTGACGAACCATGGACGAAGATCCTGGGCGATGCCATCGGCCACCCAGAGGCGAATCTCATCGCCGCTCTGCACCGAGTCCTTCCATCGGTACTTTTCTTCGAGGCCCACGCTGAAGATGCCGGCGATAGCCTTCTGCCCCAGCGTAGCGCGGTACTCCTTGCCGTTCTTTCCGTTGGCCCACGGAGGCATAAGCCCGCTTCTCGCCTGGCGATCGGCAAACAGGGTCGGCGCCAGCTCTCCGATGGTCTTCATATCGAGCTCGCTGAGCGCGCCACCGCCGGCGTTAGCCAGGTAGCTTGCGTTGGGATTAATGGCCCGTATCTTTTCGTTCCACAGCCGCCAAAGTTCGAACAGCCGCTGCTGGTGCCACACCAGATATTGCCGCCGGGCTGGATCCTGGGGATCGCGGGTGCGCGGTAGATTCAAACCAGAGAAGGCGAGAAAGTTCTGTCGGCAATGCTCGCAGTAGCACATGCCGGAGCCGGCCCAGCGGTTAGTAAAGATACCGTCAGGCGTGTACTTCGTCATGATCTCTTCATGCACCCGGGTCATGAAATCGAAGTTGTAAGGACCCAAGGCGCAGGTGATCCAGAAATCCGGATCGGAGGGATGGCGCCGCTTGTTGCCTTTCTCATCGACGGCGATCCAATCAGGATGAGCATCGTATACGTCCTGGTGAGCTGCATGGGCATCGGTGCGCGCCACGACGTTCATACCCAGCTTACGGCAACCGTGCAGGATATCCCCGAAGGCATCCATGTTGCCCAGCCACTTGCTGCGGTAGTGCAGAGGAATCTGTGTGGGGTAAAACGCAACGCTGCCCCCTGCGCTCAGGCACGCCGCATCGGCGTGGATCTTCTGAAAATAATCAAGCCAAAACGCCAGATCGTAATTGCCCGGATCGTCTTCAACGAAGGCCAGTTGCGCCCAACGCATGGGACGGTCATACCACCCAGGATTGCCAATCACGGGCGCCGCCTGTGCCGTCGCTCCTGGGGCGACATTAAAAAAATGGGCGGCGGTTACACCCGCCGCCTGCTTGAGAAAAGTTCTTCTGCTGTTTGCCATCTACTGCTCCGTAGCGTTTTCACAAATGGTGCAACCAAAGAAGCAGCACCCTACGCAGGCGTTCCGTTAAAACCGGGGTCCCCGGCAAGCTTTGCTTGCTGGGGTGGATAAAGAACGCCTGCACATAGCTGCTCTCAAAAACATCGCCGCATTTGTGAAAACGCTTTAGGACGATGCGGCAGTTTTCGCAGCGGAGACTTCGCACTTTGCCAACTCCTCCAGGAAGCGGATGGAGCCGCAGATGTCCTGCTCCCCGTAACCCTTGGCGATCGCCGCCTGAAGAATCTGTTGCGTGAGGCCGGTGAGGAGCAAGGGAACACCCAGTTCAGAGCCAAGGTCTACTGCCAGGCCGATATCCTTCTCCAGCCATTTCAGGGAGAAGTTGGTAGAGAAGTCCCGCTTGAAGACCATCGGCGCCTTCGCCGAAATGAACGCTGAGCGTGCCGCGCTGTTGGTCAGGATATCGAGCATAAGCTCCGGATCGACACCGGCCTTGGTGCTCAGCACTAATCCCTCGTTGAAAGCCTGCAGCAGGTTGCCCAGGATCAGGTTCTGCGTAAGCTTGGCGCGCAGGCCCATGCCGGACTTGCCGCAATAGTAGAGATTCTTGCCCATCGCTTCGAAGAATGGTTTGGTATGGGCGAATACTCCCGGCTTGCCCCCGATCATGAAGGTGAGCGTCCCCCCTTCCGCGCCCGCTTTGGAGCCGGTACAGGGAGCATCGAGAAATTCCATGCCCAGCGCTTCGAGTTCTGCGGCGATGCGGCTGCTCTCCAGCGGAGAAACGGTGCTGCAATCGGCGATGACGAAGCCTTTCTTTGCCCCCTTCACCAGGCCCTGCTCGCCCAGAATCACCTCCCGGGACATGGCCGTATTGCCGACACAGAGAAAAGCACATTCACTGTTCTGTGCCACCTCCTTGGGCGTGGCGCAGAACAATGCGCCCGCAGAATCGGCAACTTGTTTCGCCTTGTTCTGGTTATGCGACCACACGGCCACGTTGTGGCCGCCCATCACCAAATGACGGGCCATCGGACCGCCCATAATCCCAAGTCCCAAAAATCCAAGCTTTGCCACGAGATTTCGCTCCTGATCAAGTTTGCTAACGAACGTGGAAGAGATAGGCGTACAGCATCACTTCTACACCGATGGCGGTGGCCATCACCATGCTGTGCCGTAGGGTAAAGCGAAAGAGTTTGGCCTGGTCGGAGACCGACATGGCGGTGGCCGCCGCCGCGACCGCGATGTTCTGCACGCTGATCATCTTGCCCACCACGCCCCCGGCCGAGTTGGCCGCCGCCATCAGCGTACCGTCAAATCCCAGGCGCCCCGCGGTCACCACCTGCAGGTTGCCGAAGAGCGCGTTGGCCGAGGTATCGGAGCCGGTGAGGAAGACGCCCAGCCATCCGAGCAGCGGGCTGAAGAAAGGAAAGAGCCTGCCCGATGCGGCGAACGCCAGCCCCAGTGTGGCGGTGGCGCCGCAATAGTTCATCACGAAGGCCATAGCAAGCACGGCAGTGACCGTCACCGTGGGCAAAAAGAGCTGGCGGCCTACCGAGAGCAACAGGCGACCGAAGGCAAGCGGGGACATCCGCAGCAACAGGGCCGCAAGCAGGGCAGCGAACATGCAGGCTGTACCGGCGGCGGAGAGAAAGTTCAGCTGGAAGATCGCCTTATAAAGGGTAGGTTTGAGGACCACCGGCGGCATCATCAGAACGTGATTGTGCAGGAGAGGCCAGGCGACGCTGATAGTGGCGCGATTCAGCAGTGCCTGGATGGGCTTGTAGCCCCACAGCAGCACCAGGATCACCAGCAGACCGTAGGGCATCCAGGCGCCAAAAATCGTTCCGGCAGCATGTTTCGCGTGCCCGGCTCCGCCGGCGGGAGCGGAGAATTTCCCCCCGGGAACCAACTTGCTCTGCTTGCTCGCGGCCGCACCCACCGGCTCCAATTCCCTGTCCCACAGGGTGCTCGGCCGCCAAAAACGCAGCAGCACCAGTAACGCGCATAAGGCGCTGAGCGAGCTCATGATATCCGTAAGCTGCGGCCCTACAAAATTCGACATCAGGAACTGGACAGACGCAAAGACTCCGCCGACCACGGCCACCGCCGGCCAAACCTCCAACATGCCCCGCCACCCCACCATGATGCAGACCAGGTAACAGGGAACCAGCAAGGAGAGTGGAGCACACAGACGCCCCACGGCGGCGCTTAGTTTATCCAGCGGCAGGCCGGTAATCCCAGCCAGGGTGATCACCGGAATTCCAATCGAGCCGAATGCGACTGGTGCGGTATTAGCCACCAGGCAAAGCGCCGACGCATAAAAGGGAGAGAAGCCCAGGCCGACCATCATGGCCGCGGCAACCGCCACCGGAGTTCCGAAGCCCGCCGCACCTTCCACAAACGCCCCAAATGCAAAGGCGACCAGGAGCGCCTGCAGGCGCGCATCCGTGGTCAGGTTTCCCATCGACGCCTTGATGATCTCGAACTTGCCTGTTTCTACCGTGACGAGATAGAGGGTGATCGACGCAAACACGATCCAGGAGATAGGAAACAATCCGAATGCAGCGCCATCGGCAGCGGCGCTCAAGGCAAGAGGAGGCGGCAGCCTGTAGGCGAAGAGCGCAATGACCAACGCCACACCTAGCGAGCAAAGTGAGGCAAACCAGGCCGGCTTGCGCAGCACACCCAACAAAAACAGCAACGTAAGGATCGGTAGAGAGGCAACCGCCGCGGAGAACGCGAGGCCACGCCCGAAGAGGGTATAGCTTTGGGACCAGGCTGGGTTCATCCGGGCAGCTCTTTCCTGAAAACGAATGCAACGAATTCTACGACGGCGGCCATAGCCAGTCCATTAAGATGGTACCAACATGATCTCCGCCTCTATCCTCGCCGAGTTACGAGATGCCGTGGGGGCAGACGGCCTGATCATTGAACGTAACCAGCTGCAGACCTACGAGTGCGATGCGCTCGCAGCCCTGCGCAGCGTGCCCGGGGCGGTTCTTCTGCCTCGCTCCACTGCCCAGCTGCAAACGGTTATACGCATCTGCGCCCGGCATCGCATCCCTTTCGTAAGCCGCGGCGCCGGCACCGGGCTCTCAGGCGGAGCAATGCCAGATGTCCGAGGCATCGTGATCAGCCTTGCCCGCATGACGCACATCCTGGCCGTCGACATGCCCAACCAGCGGATCACGGTGCAGCCGGGCGTTATCAATGCGTACGTTACCCAAAGAGTGGCCGCGGCAGGCCACTTTTACGCCCCGGATCCCTCTTCGCAGACGGTATGCACCATTGGAGGCAATGTAGCGGAAAACTCCGGCGGGGCGCACTGCCTCAAGTACGGCTTTACTACCAACCACGTGCTAGCCATCGAAGTGGTTTTGCCTACGGGCGAGCTCGTCCACCTCGGCTCGCCCACGCTAGACCCTCCCGGTTATGATCTGGCCGGCGTCTTCGTGGGCTCGGAGGGAACTCTGGGTGTGGCCAGTTCCATGACCTTGCGCCTGGTGCGGCGTCCGGAGACGGTTCAGGTCCTGCTTGCCGCTTTCGACTCCATCTCGGCCGCGGGACATACGGTCTCCGACATCATTGCCGCGGCCATCCTGCCCGCAGCCATGGAGATCATGGACCGTCTTGCTATCCAGGCCGCGGAAGCCGCCGTGCACCCGCACTACCCGGAATGTGATGCGCTGCTGCTGGTGGAGCTGGACGGCCCCACAGCCGAGGTCAACCTGCACATGCAGCAAGTGCGTGATCTGTGCAAAGCCAATGGAGCATGGGAGAATCGGCTGGCACACAGCGAGCAGGAACGTCTGCTGGTGTGGAAAGGCCGCAAAGCAGCATTTGCCGCCGCCGGCCGTCTTTCCCCCGACTACATTGTGCAGGATGGAGTGATTCCCCGTACCAAGCTGCCGGCGGTGCTGGAACAGGTTGCGGAGATGGCCGCGGCGACCGGGCTACGCGTCTGCAATGTATTCCACGCGGGCGACGGCAACCTGCATCCCCTGGTGCTGTATGACCGCTCGATTCCCGGCCAGGAGGAGATTGCCATCGACCTTTCCATGCGCATCCTCTACCTCTGTGTCGATCACGGCGGATCCATTACCGGGGAGCATGGTGTGGGCCGGGAAAAGCAGCAGGCGATGGGCTACATGTATTCCGAGCCCGACCTGGACACCATGCAACGGGTACGCTGCGCCTTCGACCCGGAAAATATCTCGAACCCCGATAAGCTCTTTCCCCGCCCCCGGCTCTGCGGTGAAAAAACCGGCAAGTACACGCCACACCCCCTCGAAACAGCAGGCGTAGCTGAGTTCTTCTGATTTGTAACCATGGCTGGCCCCTCAACCAACACGCAAGCGATGACAGCTCCCCTGGAGGCCATTACCGGCGCCCAGCACGTAGGTTTAAAGGGCGGCGCCATCGCCGTTGCTCCGGGCAATACGGACGAGGTCGCGGCGGTCCTTCGCTTTGCCCAGGAAAATCATCTCGCCGTCATTCCCTATGGCGGCGGCACCAAGCAGGGCTGGGGTTATTCGGTTGAGCCGGCGCTGCTGCTGGAGATGCGTCGCCTGAACATGCTTCGCGAGCATACCTGGCAGGATATGACCTGCACCGTCGAAGCCGGTTGCACCTGGTCCGGGTTGCAGTCCGGGCTGGCGCAACACGGGCAGTATGTGGCGCTCGATCCGCTGTGGCCCGACTGCGCCACGGTAGGCGGCATTGTCGCCACCAACGATTCGGGCGCGCTCCGGCTGCGCTATGGAGGTCTTCGTGACCTCATCATCGGGATGACGATTGTGCTGGCCGACGGCACCGTGGCCCACACTGGCGGAAAGGTAGTAAAAAATGTCGCCGGCTACGATCTGCATAAATTGATGATCGGCGCCTTCGGCACTCTCGGCGTCATCACTTCGGTAAACTTTCGCTTGCACGCCATCTCGCAGTGCACGCAGACCCTCACAGTATCGGCGCCGGAGGCTGAATCGCTGGGCAAGTTGATGCTAACGCTGCTGCATGCACAGCTCAGCACCGTGGCGATTCAGCTGCGGAGCACAGCGGAGGGCTTCGCTCTGGATATTCAGCTCGCATCGCTCGTCGAAGTACTGCGCACCCAGGCAGCGGCACTGGAGACGATGGCGCAGAGCGAGGGCCTGAGCGTACAAGGCAGCGCGGATGAGGTTTGGAACGCGGGTCAGGAACAGTGGACGCAGGATCTAGTGTGCAAGGCCACCATGCTTCCTTCGGACGTCGCGCGTTTCGCAGACCGGTTTCGCAGCATGGGAGGCGCGTCAGTGACGCAGGCCACGGGCATCATGATTGCCGGCTTGCCAACCGCGGCCGTCGAACACGTGCCGCAATTGCGCCGTGACCTGGAGGCTGCGAGCGGATCGTTGACGGTGCTCAAGCAGCCCCCAGGAACGAGCCTCGATTGCTGGGGGGCTCTGCCCGACAGCTTTCCCCTGATGCGCGAGGTAAAGCGCCGCTTCGACCCCGAAGGGATTCTCAACCCCGGCCGCTTCCTCGGCAAAATCTAGCGCAGGGCTAATCTGAGCCGTAGCGAATTGCATCCATACAGTAACGAACGGTGCGATCATCAAAGGACCTTAGGTACTTAATTAGCTTAATTAGCTTAATTAGCTTATTTCGCACTTATTTCCAAGCCGGGACGGCCGAAAGGGTGGAAGGCAGACGCACGAATCGCATTAACCGCAGGTCCCTCCACTACGCTGCGCTCCGGTCGGGATGACAATTTTGTTGCAAAGTCATCGATTTCAAAATGAATTGTCATCTTCAAAATGAATTGTCATCCCGACCGGAGCGCAGCGTAGTGGAGGGACCTGCGGTTAATGCTTAGTTTCAATGGGGTCCTCCCGGGTTATAACAAACATCTGCGGCAGTCCCAACGTGACGGCAAAAAGATATCAAATCTTCCCCCAGACCCGGCATGTAATCTATTCAATTAAGACCCATGGCTCAACTCACCCAGCTAGAACCGGCAAAGCCCTCCAATTTCGACGCGCACAAGCCGCCAGAAAAGGACCTGATCGAAGACTGCGTGCACTGCGGCTTCTGCCTTCCGGCGTGCCCCACCTACGTCCTCTGGGGCGAGGAGATGGACTCGCCCCGAGGCCGCATTTACATGATGAAGAAGTCCTCCCAGGGCGAGGCTCCGCTCGATCAGCGCTTCCGCCTGCACATGGACAATTGCCTGGGATGCATGGCGTGCATGACCGCCTGCCCCTCCGGAGTGCAATACAACAAGCTGATTGAAGACACGCGCGCCCAGGTAGAGCGCAACATCCCACGCACCACCACCGATAGCCTGTTCCGCAAGCTGCTCTTTGCCACTTTTCCCTACGTCAAGCGCCTGCGCCTATTGGCTCTTCCCATGCTGCTCTACCAGCGCTCCGGCTTGCAAAAACTCCTGCGCGCCACAGGACTGCTGAAGCTTCTGCCCAAACGGCTGGCACAAATGGAATCGCTGTTGCCCCGCGTGCCCACCAGCTTTTTGCAGGGCCTGCCCTCCCAGGTCTCTCCTATCTCGACGCCACTGCGCCGGGTTGGCATGCTCTCAGGATGCGTGCAGCAGGTGTTCTTCCAGCACGTGAACCAGGCCACCGCCCGTGTGCTCGCCGCAGAAGGCTGCGAGGTGATCATCCCACAGGCCCAGCAGTGTTGCGGAGCCCTCATGCTGCACTCCGGTCTCGATGAGCAAGCCTCTGCCCTCGCGCGCCAGATGATCGCTGCCTTTGAGGCCGCCAACGTAGACACCATCGTCATCAACGCAGCCGGCTGCGGATCGACAATGAAGGAATATGGCCACCTGCTCCGTGACGATCCTGCGTGGGCCGCACGCGCGGCCGCCTTCAGCGCCAAGTGCAAAGACATTGCAGAGATTCTCTGCGAGCTGCCTGCGCGTTCTCCGCGCCACGCCCTGCCTATGCGAGTGGCCTATCATGACGCCTGCCATTTGCGTCACGCGCAAGGCATCCACGCCGAGCCGCGCCGCCTGCTGGCCGGCATCCCGGGCCTTGAAGTCGCGGAGATCGAAGAGGCATCTCTGTGCTGTGGCTCAGCCGGGGTCTACAACCTGCTCTACCCCGAGCCCGCGAATCAACTAGGCGACCGCAAGGTAGAGAACCTGCTCGCAACCAAGGCCGATGCTGTCATCTCCGCCAACCCAGGGTGCCTGCTGCAACTGATGAGCGGGCTGCGCCGCCGCGGGCTCGTCGGCATGCCTGCCTTCCACATGGTGGAGCTCCTGGACGCCTCCATCCGCAACGTTCCCCTCGTTGCGCCTAATCGCGGAGAGTAAAATAACGCTTTGCGGAGATATCATGACCAACCCTACAGCAACAGGCCCCACAGTCACCATCGAAGCACCCCAGGGAGCGGCGGAAGCAGAGATCCTCACCCCGCAGGCGCTTGAATTTCTCGGCGCCCTGGCAAGCAATTTCGAGGCAGAACGGCAAAGCTTGCTGGCGGCCCGCGTGGTCCGGGGAGAAGCGCTGCGCAAAGGCAAACTCTACGATTTTCTGCCGGAAACCGCCTCCGTCCGCCAAGCGGATTGGCGCGTCGCTCCTATCCCGGCCGACTTGCAGGACCGCAGGACGGAAATCACCGGGCCGGTCGATCGCAAGATGGTGATCAACGCGCTCAATTCCGGCGCAAATGTCTTCATGGCAGATTTTGAGGACTCGACTTCGCCCACCTGGCGCAACGTAATCGAAGGCCAGATAAACCTGCGCGATGCAGTGCGGCGCGAGATCAGCTTCACCAGTCCCGAAGGCAAGCAATACCGCCCCAATGAAAAGACGGCCACGCTTTTCGTCCGCCCGCGCGGCTGGCACCTGCCTGAGAAACACCTGCTAGTCCAGGATCAACCCATATCCGGATCGCTCTTCGATTTCGGCTTGTACTTCTTTCACAACGCCGCGGCCCTCAAGGCGCGCGGTACGGCTCCTTATTTTTACCTGCCCAAGATGGAGAGCCATCGGGAAGCGCGTCTCTGGAACAGCGTCTTTAATTTCTCCCAGGATGCGCTCGGCATTCCTCGCGGCACCATCCGCGCCACCGTGCTCATCGAGACGCTGCCCGCGGCCTTTGAAATGGATGAGATTCTCTTCGAGCTGAAGGACCATTCCGCAGGGTTGAACTGCGGGCGCTGGGATTACATTTTCAGCTTTATCAAGAAGTTCAGCTATCGCGAAGACCTGGCTCTACCCGACCGCTCCACCATCACCATGGACCGGCACTTCCTCAAGTCGTATGTCGCCCTGCTGATCGACACCTGTCACCGGCGTGGTATTCACGCCATGGGCGGCATGGCCGCGCAGATTCCCATCAAGCGGGACGCGGCGGCCAACGACGCCGCCATGGAACGCGTGCGTCAGGACAAGCTGCGCGAGGTAAAGGCGGGGCACGACGGTACCTGGGTGGCCCATCCCGGGCTTGTGCCGGTAGCCAAGGCGGTCTTTGACGAATACATGCCCGCACCCAACCAGATAGGCCGTCGCAATCCCGGCGTTCACGTGCAAGCTGCTGATCTGCTCGCGGTACCCGAGGGCGGCATCACCCGCAAGGGTCTGGAGATGAACATCGACATCGGCTTGCGCTACCTGGCTGCGTGGCTGGATGGCTTGGGATGTGTGCCCATCTACGATCTGATGGAAGATGCGGCCACCGCGGAGATCTCCCGCGCGCAGCTCTGGCAATGGGCCCACCACGCTGGCCGCATGACTGACGGCGTCACGCTCGACGTGCCGGTGGTGCTGGCGACGCTGCCGGTTGTTCTGGATCGCATCCGCGAGGAGCTTGGAGAGCAACGGTTTGCCGCCAGCAAATTCACCGCTGCCGCCGCGCTGTTTGAGCAGATGATCGAGGCCAAACAGCTCCCCGAATTTTTAACCTCGGTCGCTTACGATTCGATCGATTGATCTGCTACATCCATGGATACTATTGATACCTTCCGGATGCTCGCTCGCTACAACCGCATCGCAAATGAGCGGCTCTACGAGCAGTGCGCCAATTTGGACCCGGTGGAGTACCGGCGCGAGCGCCGTGGTTCCTTCGGCGGCATCCACGCTCTGTTGAACCATATCCTGCTGGGTGATCGCATCTGGATGTCACGATTTGCCGGTGGAGGGAGTACAACACCGCCACTGAACTCCATTCTCTATGACACCTTTGCCGAGCTCCACGCAGCGCGGTCGGCACAGGACGCGGAAATTGAAGCCTTCTTCGAAGAGACAGACCCTGCTTTTCTCCTGAAGCCGCTTCTCTACACCAACAGCCGGGGCAAAGATTGCGTGGACGTCGCACCCATGGCCGTCCTGCATTTCTTTAACCATCAGACGCATCATCGTGGCCAGGTTCACGTGATGATCAGCCAGACAGACGTGAAGCCGCCATCGCTGGATTTGCATCGAATCATAAACCCGTAAGCTGCCTTATTTCACCTCCATGGAATTATTGGCGCGATCATCATCCGGCAACACGTGATCGGGATCCACCTTCACCGAAGCTACCGGCTGATCGCCGGTCCAAACCACTTCGCCCTTCGACTCCCAGGTTTCAACGGGCAGGCGGAAACGCGTGGTCGAACCGTCGGTGTATCGCACCTCCACCGTTGCCGGCAGCACCAGCTGTCCCTTGTTTGCGAACGTCACGTGATCGCCGTCAATCTTGGTGACTGCCAGATCAAATTGCCAGTTGTGCATGTACCAACCACGCCAGAACCAATCCAGATCCTCACCGCCCTCGCTGCTCATCTCGCGGAAGAAGTCGGAGGGAGATGGGTGCTTGAACGCCCAGTCTCGTATGTACTTGCGAAAAGCCCAGTCGAAACGCTGGTTGCCCAGTATCTGCTCGCGCAGCAGCACCATCCCGTATGCTCCCTTGAAATAGCTCACCGGATGAGTGATCGCGGTCGTATACGCATCCGCCGGCATCAGCAGGACGGGCGCAGCGGGATCGTCCAGCACTTTAAGGATGGTGTCGGGCGGCTCGCCCCCCTCTGAATATTCCGAGTCGCGCTTGGGCCCGTAAACTCCCCCCTGAAACTCGGCCGACTCTTCGATGTCGATGAAAGTGTTAAACCCCTCATCCAAGAAAGCATTGCGGCGCTCGTTCGATCCCACGATCATGGGGAACCAGTTGTGCCCAATCTCGTGCGCGGAGATCCAGAATAGCGTCTTGCCCTTGTCATCAATGCCGTCGAAGACTATGCCCGGATATTCCATGCCCTCAGAAAAACCGGCCACATTGATGGCTGCCGGGTATGGATAGGGAAACCATTGCCGGGAGAACCTCTCCACCGTGTCCTTCACGTATTCTGTCGAACGGCCCCATGCCCCGTCCCCCCCGCTTTCCGCCGGATAGACGCTCTCCGCGAGGCTCTCCTTGCCATCCGGCAGGTTAATGCGCGCCGCGTCCCACACGAAGACGGGGCTCGCACTCCACACCACGTCGCGGGTGTGGTCCATTTGAAAATGCCAGGTCAGCGTCCCGCCTATCTTCGGCCGGCTCGCAGGATCGTTCACCTCGCCCACAGTCCGGATCATCACCGTCTTGTCGCTGTTGCGTGCTTCTTCCAACCGCGCAATCTGCGTTTTGGTCAGCACATCTGTCGCGTTGACCAACTCACCCGAACCGGCAACGATCATCTCGCTGGGCACCGTCACGTAATAGTCGAAGTGTCCATATTCGAGGTAAAACTCGCTACCGATATACGGGAGCGTGTCCCACCCGCGAAGATCGTCGTAAACGCACATGCGCGGATACCACTGCGCGATGTCGTAAATATCTCCCTGCTTCGATGCGCCCCACGAGGTGCGCCCGCCCCACACCCCCGGTATCTGGTAGTGATACTTGATGTGGATTCTGAGTGCGCTGCCCTTGGGCGCCAGGGGCTGAGACAACCGGATCTGCATCCGCGTATCGCTCACCAGGTAGTCGGCCTTCTGCGCTTGCTGGCCGCGCTCGATCTCGACCGAGTCCAGCACAAATCCCTCCGTCGTGCGCCCGTTGGGATTGTCTTCGGTGTCGGGCACGTTCTTTCGCCGTATGCCGCCGTTGACCACGCGGTCGCGCGCGTCTTTTCTATAGATGTTCTGCTCCAGGTGGATCCAGAGGCTGGTCAGCGAATCGGGGCTATTGTTGGTGTAGGTGATGATCTCGTCGTTGCGCAGCACCCTGGCCGTGGTGTCCAGCGCTGCGTGCATCTCGTAATCTGCTTCGTTCTGCCAGTACGCCGGCCCTGGAGCTCCGTCGCTCGATCGATAAGCATTCACCGGATTCGGCAGGGTGAGCGGCGCAAAGGTCAGCCGCGGGTCATAAGGCGCCGCCGGCGCCGCATTCATGCTGTTGCCCCCCAACAGGAAAAGAGAAATAGCGATCAGCAGATGGTCAAAGCGCATCGATACAAGACTCCTGGTCAAGCAGTGTGACAGGGCGGTCCTCCTAGCATACTCACAGTTGTTTGTAACTGTGTGGGTGCTGATGTGCGGCATCACCAGGTGAAGCCTCCGGACGGCGGTGGCCATGCTCGAAAGATCTGGCGCAACAGAACGATGCGCCCAAAATGATAGGCGTTATGAGCCGCCAGGCTCTCTAGCTGCTCGCGAACCGACATGATACGGACCGGATTGCCTGGCCGAGATGGGCAACGAACAGATCGCTCGAGTTTCTTTTCGTCAGCCGCCACTGCGGCCGCCTGCCGATTACCGCGGAAGAAGCGCTGGCACAACTCATCCCAAGGCTCGAGGGCGGCTTCGCTCTCCTTGGGAAACCCCTCCGACGCGTGATGGGGAAAGGGGGTCCAGATACCACTCACCCAGTCCAGGGTGACCTGCTGCCAGAATGTGATGTGCCACAGTTCCTGATAGATAGTGTGGGGAGCGCCATCCAGGGCTCGATGAGCGAGGTCACTTCCAAGACCCTCAAGGATGTGCGCCGGGGGCGCCGCAGCGCTGTCACCGATGATAGCCTGCACTAATTCATTCACAATTTGCTCCGGTCACTAAACAGTATTTTTTGACAAAAGCGCAAAACACAGGAACCTTCAACCCCTCGAGCCTAGGAGTCAGCACAGGTTCCGCCCGTGCCGCCATCCAGGCCGGATCGCCCATCGCCTCTGCACGTATCGTAGATGCAATTGATGAGGCCAAGCTAGTGGGTAAACGAGTGGCCATAGAAGACCGCATCAACGTTGAATCTCGGTATGTCGGGCGCTGGCCCCATTGGCCGGCGCCCGATTCTTTGTCTTCTATTCGTATCGCAACGCGCTCTGCGGATCAATCCTGCTTGCTCGCTGTGCTGGAAGCCAGCTTGCTGCGAGCGCTACCGACGCCAGGAATAACGGCACCAGGGTGAAGGTGACGGCGTCGTGAGCGCGAACACCGTAAAGGAAACTGCTCAACAGTCCGGCAACCGCGAAGGCCGCCGGCAGACCAAGCCCCATCCCGATGACGGTGAGCACCATCCCCTGGCGGAGAATGAGCCGGCGGACCGCACCGAGTTGCGCCCCTAAAGCGATGCGGATGCCAATCTCACGGGTGCGCCGGCTGACAGAGTAACTCATGACCCCGTAGAGTCCAACGGCAGCCAGCACCAACCCAATGAATCCAAATATTCCGAACAACGTGCCGGCCAGACGAGGCAAAAAGAGCGCCTCACGCAGATGTTCCTCCATGGTCTCGGTATTGTAAACGGCCATGGTGGAGTCGAGAGCATGGATTTGAGCGCGCACCGCGCTGGCAATGGCTGCTGAATCGCCGGCCGTGTGGACCACCAATTGATATCCCAAAAAGGAAGGGTCGCTTCCCGTGCTTTGCGCCAGTGAGCGGAAGAGAACATAGCGCGTGTCTTCCCCCAGCGTCCGCGACTTTATGTTCTCGACGACACCGATGATCTCGTAAGTAGTCTCCCCGTCAACCACGCGCTGCCCGATAGGGTTCTCTCGAGCGAAGAAATGCTCGGCAAAGGCGCGATTGACGACAGCGACTTTGGGAGCGCTTGCTGTTTCATGGGCGAAGTCGCGGCCCGCTAATCGAGGGATGCCCATGGTTTCGAAATAACCAGGACTAGCCATGTAAAGCTCCACAATTGGATCCGGGCCTGTGGACTTTGAGTGGTTTTCCGCATGGAAGGTATCGCTGCGGTTGCCTCCGGAAAGCGGAGCGGCGTCGGTGACGGCAACCGAAATAACCCCGGGAATCCCCGCTACCCGCCCCTGTAATTGCTCGAGGAATTGGTTGGTGCGCTCGGCCGTATAGCCGTGGACCCGCGGATCGAGAGACAACATCAGCACATTGTGCGAGCGGAAACCGATGTCTATTCCAACGGCTCGTTCAAGGCTGCGCAGAAACAATCCGGTGGCGCAGAGCAAAACCAGCGACATGACAATCTGCGAAACCACGAGTACATCGCGCAGGCTAAGCAGTCGCCCGGGACGGGTCAACCCATCCTCGCCTTTCAACGCGTTGGCCAGGATCGGACGCGAAGCGATCCAGGCAGGCATGAAGCCAAAAAGCAGGCCGGCTCCGACGCTAAGACCAAAGGTGTACAACTGAACCCGCCAATCGACGCTGATGCTCAGGTCCAGCGGCACCGGCGCTGGAATTCGAAATGCGGAAAGTGCCGACGTAGCCCACAGGGCAAGGATTGCCCCGAGCACCCCGCCGCCTAATGCGAGCATCAGGCTTTCCACCAGCATCTGTCGCAGTAACTGGCTGCGCGTTGCACCCAGCGCAATGCGAACCGCCATTTCGCGCCGGCGGCCGGCCGCTTGTGCGAGCAGCAGATTGGCTACATTCGCACACGCGATCCCAAGTACCAGCACCACCACGACCGACAACGCGGCAAGAAAGAGCAGCACGGTCGACTTGTCTCTGGGGGGAAGCGAGCCTGCCTGATCCATCAGAAAGCCTCCGCCTTTGTCGGTGGCGGGATAGGCTTTGGCGAAGCGTTGGCCGACGGTCACCAGCTCGGCCGTGGCCTGAGACTGCGTGATCCCAGGCTTGAGGCGGGCGATCACCGCAAGCCAATGGTAGTCGCGTGCGCTTCTGCTGGGAATAGTTGTAGTGAGTTGCTCTACATTGCCAAGGGGCACCCAGAATTCGGGATCGAGTATAAGGTCAAGACCTCGAAATCCGGGAGGCGCCACGCCCACTACGGTGAAGGTATGCCCCGAGAGCGGAATGGATTTGCCCAAAATTCCAGGATCGGACGCGAAGCGTCTCTGCCAGAGCCGATGACTGAGAACAATGACCGGAAGATGTTCTTCGCTAGCCAAGAAGCCGCGGCCCAGGCTCATGCGGATCTGGGCCACATTGAAGAAGTTGGAGGTCGCCGCTTGGCCCCAAACACGCTCCGGCTCGCCATGGCCGCCGATCGACGCGGGCAAGAGCTCATAGTAGGCTGCGACTCCAGAGAAGGATTGGGCTTGGTCCCGCAGGTCGGTATAGATGGGCCAGGAAAAATTATTGCAGCAGCGATCCCCGTCGTGGGTTGTATGGATCGCCATAAGCGTGCCGGGATCGGCAACCGGCGGGGGCCAGAAGACAAAGCGGCTGACCATGGAAAAGATGGTGGCGTTGGCGGCGATGCCTAGTCCGATGGAGAGGATAACGGCGAAGACAAATCCGGGCGATCGGGAGAGACGCCGGAAGCTATAGGTGAGATCCTGACGCAGGGCGGGCATGGCGCCTCCTCTGTTTTTCCCCTTTTACTTACTTACGTCAAGAGGGTTGCCTTGGTTCCCTAGCTCGGATATGCGGCGCCGAAGATAGCGAAGCTCGACGGCGTTGCTGGTGAGGGCGAGCCCGCGGTGGTAGCTCTCGAGGGCTTCGCGGTCGCGGCCCATGCGGCGAAGCAGGTCGGCCCGGGCCGCATGATAAAGGTGATAGGAATCGAGCTCGCCGGAAGAGCCTAGCTCATCGATCAACGCCAGGCCCCGCACGAGGCTTTCGCTCATGGCGACGGCAACCGCGTAGTTGAGGGAGACAATGGCCGAGGGCTGGGTGGCCTTGAGAACGTTGTAGAGCGCGGCAATCTGTTTCCAGTCGGTTTCTCCGGCCGTCCTGGCTTCAGCATGGACGGCGGCAATGGCGGCCTGCAGCTGATACGGGCCGACACTGCGACGGCCCAGCGCCCGCTCCACCAGGCGGATACCTTCGGCGATCTGATCCTGATGCCACAAAGAGCGGTCCTGCTCCTCCAGAGGCACCAGCTGTCCGTCTGCACTGGAGCGGGTATCGCGGCGCGAATCGTGCAGAAGCATAAGGGCCAGCAGCGCCATGCTCTCGGGGTTGTCGGGCATGAGCTCCACGAGAGTGCGCGCCAGGCGAATGGCCTCGGCGCAGAGCTCACGGCGCACCAGGCTATCGCCGGAGCTGGCGGAGTAGCCTTCGTTGAAGATGAGATAGAGCACGGCCTGAACAGCTGACAGGCGTTCCGGCAAGGAGCCGGCATCGGGAACCTGATAGGGGATGCGCGCTTGCTGAATCTTGCGCTGGGCACGCACCAGGCGCTGGGCAAGCGTAGGCTCGGGAAGCAGAAAAGCGCGGGCAATCTCGGGTGTGGTGAGGCCGCCAAGCGTTCTGAGCGTGAGCGCGACCTGCGCCTCCATGTTGATCGCGGGATGACAACAGGTAAAGATGAGACTCAGGCGGTCGTCGGCGAAAGGGCGGCTCATTTCCTCATCGATCGGGCTGCTGCGGCAGACGGATTCATAGAGCAGCTGGTCCTCGTGGTTGCGGCGCGTCTGTTCACGGCGTGCGTAGTCGATGAGCTTGCGTCGCGCCGCGGCCGTGATCCAGGCGGCGGGGTTGTCGGGTACGCCCCCGGCTTGCCAGCTTACGATGGCGGCGGCAAAGGCATCTTGCATGGCCTCTTCGGCAAGGTCGAAGGAGCGCGAGACGCGAATAAGGCCGGCAATGATGCGCCCTGACTCGGCCCGGAAAACTGCTTCGACGGTGGCGTGATGGTCATGCATTCATTGGTTAGCGCCGGCGAAATTCGCGCATGGGCCGGACCTCGATACAGCCAGGCGCGCCGGCGCACGCGGTGGGAATTTTTGCCGCCCAGGCAAGAGCTTCGTCCAGATCCTGACAGTCGAGGATGTAGTATCCGGCTAACTGCTCCTTGGTTTCGGCGAATGGACCGTCGATGACCAGCACTCTGCCATCCCGTATGCGAACGGTGGTGGCGGTGCTGCTGGCCTCAAGAGGATCGGCCGCACGAAAGACGCCGCGATCTCGTGCCTCGTCCATGACGGCCTTGTGGGCGCCGGCGACTACGCCCATTTCCTCGGGCGTCGCCACCTCATTCTCCTGAGAGTAAATCAACATCATGTAGCGCATGGCGGCCTCAATCCTGAGGGAAATTCCGGTCGGCTTTGATTTCCCGGATCTGTTCGGTGTGCCGCGCGGTATGCGATCCCACCGCCAGTAGCCATTGGTAACCGTCCCAGGGGCCGAAGAAAGGATGGGGCATAACCCGGCCCCGAAGCAGGGGGGCGGCCAGCAGTTGCATCGTTTGTTCCCGGCTGGCGATGAAAAGCTGCAACGCTTCAGGGCCACTCCAACGGCAGGTGGGACACACCGCTAGAGGTGCCTTGACCTTGATCGTGCGTTTGGGAACCTCGGTCAATAGGATGTTATCCATTTCGCTTTGCTGGCCGTCGGATTCTGACTCCGGCGCATTGCCCATGTTTCCAATGATGGCATGGACCCGGCCTTCGAACAGAACCAGGTGTTCCATGTTCTCAGCGATGGACCAGGCGACGTTCTGGGGTTTGAAGTTCCACTGCGCGGCGCAGAGTCCGCTCACCGATTCGACCAGGCAACCGCGGCTGATCGCAAGGTGACGTGACGCCGTGATGATCTCTTCTGTCGTCAATTCGAGTTGCGCGATGAGGGGAAAAGTAGTCTCTATCATGCTGCCTCCTGACTGGTTGAGGGAAGGAACATGGCAACGCCGGGGGACGAGCCGGCGTCGCCCACAGAGCTATGAAAAGACCATGATGGGCCGGACTTCGACGCAGCCAAAGCGCGCACCAGGTATGCCTGCCGCCATAGAGGCCGCCTCATCTATGGTGGCCGCTTCGAGCAGATAAAAACCGCCGAGTTGCTCTTTGGTTTCCGCGAATGGACCGTCGGTAGTGAGGGTCTTTCCGTCCCGTATGCGGACGGTCTTGGCCGTTGGCGTGGGCTGAAGCGCATTGCCGCCCTTGATGGCGGCGGCGTTCTTCTTGCCGAATGCACCGTACTCGGCAAACTCGGATTCATTGAATCCCTTCGCAAAGCGGGTTTCGTCTTCGTAGATCAGGGCTAGATATTGCATTTGTATTTCCTCCTTGCCGATACGACGTTTGGGCTTGGCGGAATCGACAGGTCGCCACATTAATTTCTTGAAGGTTCGTGCAGCACTGTTTTTGAGCGCGGGCCGGTGACGAGCGCGGGCAAATTCTAGGTGTCAAAAAATGAATTGTCATCCCGACCGGAGCGTACCCGGATTTCCTGCCACGCAGCACAGGACAGGGCCACGTGTGCGCCTTTCAGTGAGGAAAGGCGCATGAAGCTCGCCAACGCCACCAAGTTCAACAGGAATCCGGGGAAGCCGAGGGATCTGCGGTTCTTTAACCGGCATCCGATCCAAATGAAAGCGCGCTCTTTCAAGGCCCGGAGGCTAGGTTCGCTTAATTCGCACTCCTCTCGGCAAGCTTCATCATCCCGCCTGCAGCCTCTGCATGAGAGCCCCAAGGTCCATCTGGTTCCAGCCTTCCATCACCTGATTATCCTTGACGATCAAAAAGGACGACCCGTCGAGGGTCTCCTTCTTCCCCGTGGCCGCAAATCCAAGGTGATCGCCGAGATGAGTCATGGAAACCCGCCAGCGAACCGCGACACGATCGCCCTCGGCCACAATGTCTTCCACGTCGACGTGAAGATCAGGGAAGGCGCCGACGAAGTTGCGATGAACGGCCTTGAACGGCTCCGGCCCCGAAAGAACAGAGTCCGGTTCAGGAAAGCCATGGGATTTGCCGTTCTTGCTGAACATTTCGTCGATCGCTGCTTCACTCTTCTGGTTCCAGACCTGCTCAAACCAGCGTTTCAAGAGAAGTTTGTTGGCCTCAGACATAGATGTCCTCCAAAATATCGGGAGAAGCTTAGAGCATTCCGCCGCGGATGTATACCGCGGAATAGAACGCTAGCCTGCCAGCTTATTGCAAACGCAGGCCAGGGTTTCGTAGGGAAAGGTCACCTCGGTCTTCCCGGCAAGTTTAGGAGAATTCGCGATCACGTCCTTTATCTGTGCGGTAACCCGCTCTCGCTCTCTGAGGGGGAGCGCCGCCATGAAGCTTACCGATAAGATCCGGTCAATAATTACTTTCTCCGGTGAACCGCTATGGTGGTTGGCAAAGCGCTTCTCGCGCAGCGGGCTGAAGCCTTCGGCGGGAAATACGTCTCGCCATTTCTGGGAGTGGAAGCGGGGAGCATCCCCCTCAAAGGGCTGCATGATGCGGGTAAGGGCAGCGACCCACGGCACGCTGTCGTCGCGCAGGTTCCAGACCAAACCAAACGCACCGCCCGGCCTGAGAACTCGATGAACTTCTTTGAGCGCTTCACCGGTAGCAAACCAATGGAAAGATTGCGCGCAGACGACCGCGTCGACCGCGGCATCCTCGAGCGGGATGGCCTGGGCCGCGCCGCTCCTGGCCTCGATCTCGGGATATTGCCGGCGCAACTCATCTAACATCGCCTGGACGGGCTCGACGGCGATGACAGTGGCCCCGGTAGCAACCAGCCGGGAGGAAAATTTACCGGTGCCTGCACCCAGGTCGAGCGCAGTCTTGCCCCTGCCCAGGCCGAGGTCAGTCCTCAGCCAGTCTTCGATTTGAGGCGGATACTCCGGACGCCCGGCAACATAGGCCGCCGCACCCGCGGTAAATCCTTCGGCGGCAACGGGATGAATCTTGGTCGTCATGGGGCCGTGTAGATTCAGAATATCGCGTGCTACTCCGAACGCAAGGCCCTCATCGGATCGGTAGAAGCTGCGCGGCGCGCCGGAATCAACCCGGCGATGCATGCCGAAATTGCCAGTGCAACGACCGCGCCGCTAATCACCCACGCATCCTGACCGGATACATTGTAGAGTTGCGACTTCACGAAGCGGGCGCAGAGCAGAGCGGTTGGTATGCCAATCGCCAATCCGATTCCGGCTTCTAGCATCGCGCCCCGCATCACCATGCCGATGACACCTGGGCGGGCGGCGCCGAGCGCCATGCGTATGCCAATCTCCGGTGTCCTGCGCTCAACCGTGTAGGATGTGACACCGTAGAGCCCAACGGTGGCCAGCACCAACGCCAACAACCCGAACAACAGCGTCAGCCGCGCAATCATCCGCTCGGTGTTAAAGTTTCCATGGATCTGATGGTCAAACGTCTGGTAGTGATCGACGGTCAGATTGGGATCGATGCTCGCCAGCGTCTTGCGTATCCCGGTCTCCAACCCTGGCGTCATGATTTTCATCTGTAGGACGAGCGAGCCTGCATAGAGCGATGCGTCCAGGTCTTTAGGCGGCTTGGTGCGCGACTGCTGTAGCATCGGGATGAAAAACATCGGCTGAACGGCATCGCGTGCGTTTTGATATTTCGTATCCTCCACGACCCCAACGATCTCGAAGTCGCCCGCGGTCTTAATGTCTTCCCATCCAAGGTGCTGTCCTATCGGGTCCTGGCCCGGCTTGAAGAGCTTCTCTACAAATGCCTGGTTAACCACGGCAACGCCGAGCGATGTTGCCGTATCGGCCGGTGTAAAGACTCGCCCCCGAAGCACATGCTGCCCAACCGCCTTGAAGTAGTTCGGGCTTGCGCGGTTGAACGATGCACCCACATCCTTGCCCGGATCAGGCGCGGGCTGTCCCTGGACGTAGACATAGAAGCTCCAGCTGTTGCCTTCCAGCGGCGTGTAGAGCGTCAGCCCGATGCGCTCCACGCCAGGCATGGCGCCGAATTTGTCCTCGATCTGCTGGTATAGCCCCTGCAACTGCTCTGGCTTATAACCAGCCTTGAGTGGATTCAAATTAACGATCACCCGATTTTCTGTCTCCACCCCGAAGTTCTGACGTTCGATTCTATTGAGGCTCTTGCCCAGCAGTCCGGCTGCGACCAGCAGTACCAGAGAAAGCGCCGCCTGCAAAACAACCAGCGATCGTTGCAATAGGGAAGACCCTTCGCCGGCAATTCGATTCACTCCGCGCAATGCATTGACCGGCTGCTGTTGCGAGGTAAGCCACGCCGGCGCAATGCCGAAAACCAGCCCTGTCAGGAGAGAAATGCCGAAGGCAAACCCCAGCACGGGCAGCGACGGCGCGGCGTGAATCGGCAAGCCCGGCGAGTCGGGAAAGACCAACGCCAGCAGCGACCGCACCCCTGCGTATGCGATCGCCAATCCTGCCAGACCACCAAGGAATGCCAGCACTATGCTCTCGGTGGTCATTTGCCGCACGATTCGTGCGCGCGCCGCACCCAGCGCCATGCGGATTGAGATCTCGGCGCGCCGCGCCAGCCCGCGTACCAACATAAGGTTGGCGATGTTCGCGCACGCAATCAACAACACCAGTCCGGCGAGCCCCATCAAGAGATGCAGGCTGCTTTCCGCGTAGTGCTGCATATTCGCGACCCCGACTCCGCCCGGTGTGAGCACAACGTGGGCCTTGGCGAGATGTTCTTTGCCGTGCTCGGTCTGGTAAGGTGCCAGTTGCGCAAGCTCTTGCCGGAGCAGGCCGCTCATCTTAGCTTGCAGCGGCCTTATCGCCGTGCCAGGCTTTACCCGCCCGATGAGGAAGAGCCAACCTAGTCCGGGCTTGTTGCGTACCGAAAAAAAGCCAAGCGTCGGCTCCTGCGAGATGGGCAGATAGAAGTCGGGTGGACGCTCGGTGAGCCGGTCGCCATAGAACGCCTGCGGCGTTACGCCGATGACCGTTACCGGATGGGTGTTCATGACGAAGGTGCTGCCGATTACCGAGGGATCCCCCGCATAATCCCTCTGCCAAGCCTGGTAGCTCAGCACCGCGGAGGGCGGTGCACTGTCCGCATCATCCGTCGGCGCCAGGACGCGCCCGGCAAAGGGCTGCACCCCAAATGTTTGGAAATAGTTGCCGGACACGAACTCGCCCAGCGAAGAATGTGGAGAGGCGTCTCCCGCGGCGCGCCGTACCGACAAGTCTGCCCCACCGCCTTGCATGGCTGCCAATTCTTCGAACTCCGGTGTGTGATCGCGCAGGTACTTATAGCCGTCGTAGGAAAAGATTGTGTAATCGCTGTCGAACGAGGCCAGGTTCAGGATGCAGCACGACTCGTCATCGCCAACGCGGACCAGCGAGTTGGGGTCCACTACCGGCAGATTCTTCAGGAGCACGGCATGCACCAGGGTGAAGATCGCGGTGTTTGCCCCGATGCCCAGCGCCAGGGTCAACACGGCAGTCGCGGTAAAGCCCGGGCTCTTGCGCAACTGTCGCAGGGCGTAACGCACATCCCCAATCAGATTTGCCATCATGACTCCGTTCCCCTCGTTTATTTCGGCATCCTGGGAGAGGCACGTGGTTGCCCAATCCCCACCTGCTATCCGCTGAGCGTTTTCTATGACTTAGTAATGACGCGAGAATCGGACTGTCCATTAAGATACTGCGATGTCCGTCGCCGGACACCGCCGCCTTGGCAGGAAGATCCGCTGAACTGCAGATCCCTGCGCAACCGATGTGGAAACCCCAGCCTCCCCTTGTGTCATTAGGAGCAATCTGACTTACCTGCGGCAAGTTGAGGGAGGAATGAACATCGCGAAGGTTGATTATGGGGAATGTAAGCGTCACAAATGAATTGTCATCCCGACCGGAGCGAAGCGTAGTGGAGGGACCTGCGGTTCACTCGACCACCACCCAACTCAACCGGAAGCCTCGTTGTTGTTCATAGGGAGCCCTCGGCGGTATGTTGCGTCCTATCGACGGGGTTTTGCGTGGCGTGTTGAACGCTCCGAGGATTTGCTATCTTTCCAGCGGGTCATATTAAATAAATTTACAAATTTTATTGCATTAATTAATAAATTTAATTATTGTACTTATTGTACTTGAGAAACGAGATCGGCAGCCATGGATTCAACCCCCAAGCCCGCCTCCGACTGGCAAGACCTGCTCCGCATCGCCCAGGGCAGTCCGCTCTTCATCGAGCGCGTCTGTATCCCGGAGAAGGGAATCGCCGTCGAAGGCCAGTTCACCCTTCCCGAGCTTGCCCGCCTCAGCCTGGAAGACCAGGTTTTCGTCGTCGCCTTCCTCCGATCTCACGGCTCCATCAAGGAGATGGAGCAGACCTTCGGCGTCAGCTACCCCACCATCAAGGCCCGCCTCAACCGCATTTCCGGCCAGCTGCAATTCATTGAAACCAACCCGTCTCCGTCCCGCGCGGAAGTGCTGGAGCGGCTCAAGGCCGGCGAAATCACCGCCGACGAAGCTATCCGCGCACTGGAGGCCCTCAAGTGACTCCCAACTTCGCCGTCCTCGGCATCGACACCCCCGGCTTCCACTGGCCCAAACTGTGGCTGCCCATCTTTCTCCTGTGGGTTCCGGTCATCCTGCTCTCGCCCATCATCTTCCTGGCGTTTGTGGCCCTTGCTATCGCCGCCAGAACCAATATCTGGTGCGTCATCGCCATCTTCTCGGACATCCTATGCAGCCTGCCCGGTACCCACGTTCACGTCAGCACCCAGGATGCCCGCGTCCTGGTTCGCATTCTGTAGAGGCCGTCATGCGAAATGATCGCCGCGCCATTATCTCGCTCGTCACCCTCGGCCGCATTCGTCCCGCACCAGGGCCTCGCAGCCCTCCTGCATGTCTTGCGCGTCTTGCTGGCAGATGATTCGCTGCACCACCACGCCCTGTCCTTTATCCACCATCTTTCAGGAGGAATCCAATGAACGAAAATCGCCGCCAGATTCTGGAAATGCTCGCCGCCAGCAAAATTACCGCCGACGAAGCCGAACGCCTCATCGCCGCCCTTGAGACCGAGCGCACTACCCCCGCCGGCGAATACTCCGGCTCCCACACCGGCTCCAACGGCGCCACCGTGAAAACCCGCGCCAAGTACCTGCGCGTGCTGATCGAAGCCGACGAGTCAATGACCGGCATGAAGGGCCAGACCACGGTCAACGTCCGCGTCCCCATGCAACTGCTCCGTGCCGGCGTGCGCCTCGCCAGCCTCATCCCCGTCCAGGCCCACCAGCAGTTGGACGAAGCGCTCAACAGGCACGGCGTGCCTCTCACCCTTTCGCAGATCAAGCCCGAAAATCTCGAGGAGCTCATCGACCACCTCGAAGACCTCACCGTCGACGTCAACAGCTCCGAAGGCAACGCCACCAAAGTCCGCGTCTTCTGCGAATAAGCCAACACCAACCAATCTAAGGAAATTCAAAAAAGCCATTCGCCATGAATGGACAGGAGAATCTCGCCATGACAACCCTAGCTAGCCGTGAACATGATGAGCGGAACACTAGTACAGGGAGATGTCGAGTATGAGACCTGAATTCGGAATTCACATGATGATTCGAGCGAGTTCGGAAGAGGAATTGTTGAAAGGGGAGGTGAGTTTGCTTCAGGCGAAGATTGCGTGCCTGCAACAGCTTATTGCCGAATTGCTCCTGAAGAACCAACAGCTCCGGGAAGCATTAGGAGACAGAAAAACGTAATACGCCAGTTCGGTCTCATGTGGCGGTTTGCTCGTGAGGTTCAAAACAAATCACGCCAAATGTGCCGAGTCCCCGCACTCTGGACAGAGACCGCGAGGACTCGGATACAACACGCGGCAAGTTTAGGGAGAAATGACACGGCGAAGATCGCCATGGATGCAAGGCCCGGAGGGCCGGCCGCCAAACGTCAGCCCAGCCCGGAAGGGCTGGGGAATCGATCCCGAAGATGATCCGAGCGCCGAAGGCGCGGCACTAAACCCAGGTGTCATTAGGAGCATCTCAACTTGCCCGCGGCACGTTGCGGGAGGAATGAACATCGCGAAGGTTGATTATGGGGAATGATCACAAATGAATTGTCATCCCGACCGGAGCGTACCCGGATTTCCTGCCACGCAGCACTGGACAAGGCCACGTGTGCGCCTTTCCGTAAAGAAAGGCGCATGAAGTTTTCCAACGCCACCAAGTTCCACAGGAAATCCGGGGGAGCGTAGTGGAGGGACCTGTGGTTCCCTCGACTAGCACCCACCCTTGCCTTGAGGATCCAGCCCCTTTGTTCATAGGGAGCGCAGCCGAGGGATCTGCAGTTCAATCTTTCGGGTGCAATGAATTTGTCAACTCAACCGGAAGCCCCGTTGTTGTTGATAGGCAGCGCAGCCGATGTGCAGTTCAGCGGACCTTTCTTGAATGATTCTTTCCGAAGTTCTGAGTTCGTTCTGACCCCACTGGGGAGAAACTGAAGCCCGGTTACGCGACTCATCACTGACGCACGACACTAGGGCACGTGGGTGGCTTGCGGGGGAGCATTTCCAGTTGGAGGCGGCGGTTGGCTCAGGTAAAAGGCGATGTCTTTAGCTGCCTTGGTTTCCACGTCAGGCGGTTGCAAGAAGCCGAGATCGCGGAACCAGTCGATGAAGCGGAATTGCCATGTTCCAAAGGGGATCCCATGGCGATCATTAAGGCCTCCGGCCATATGGCTGCCGTCGCGCAACGGGTCGCCGGGATGCCGGCCGTTACCATAGATGTGCATCTCCAAATTCGGTACCCGCAGGGCCAGCATGGCCGCAAAGTACTCATCCGCCCAGACTGCATGAACCTGGTCATCGGAACCGGCAGAAGCGAGGAACGAGGGAGGAACGTTGCGCGGGATGGGCGGGCCGACACGGTTACGTGCAAAAGGGCTGGGACCCGGGTAGATGATGCCTACGAAGTCCGGGCGGGAAGAGATGCCCGCCAGGGGATCGCCCGGAGCGCTATTGTTCTTATCAAAGGTGTCGTAAAGAACCGCAGCCGCGGCGGCCAGCTCCGCACCCGCCGAAAACCCCATGATGCCAATCTTGTTTGGATCGATATTCCATTCGCGGGCGTGGGCGCGAACCAGGCGAATGGATTGCTGGGCGTCATATACCTCGTCGGTCTGCGGGTTGTACCCGTCACGGCGCAGGCGGCTGCGCAGGATGATGGTGTTGACGCCGTAGTTGTAGAAGAAGGGGACAAAATCCGCGCCCTCACTTCCCACGTTCAGCGTGTTGTGGCCACCACCCGGCACCAGGATCACAGCGGCGCCTGTATTAATGCCGCGCTCGACGCTATGCACCTCAATCGATGGGTTGTGTATGTTGACGATGCTGTTGATGCGCCCCGGCACGGCCTGGCTCATGTTGAATTGCTCAGCCTCGTGGACACGCGCCGAGTTGAGAAAAGGCGACCCGGGGGGATAAAGAGGGACCACCACCCCGCCGGGCAAGATAGCCACAGGAGCAGTCACGTTTTGCGCAGCGCTGAGCGCAACCGCCAGTAACGACAGGAGAATCATTTTGCCTGTCTTCGCCATTGCTAAGACACCATATGGATAGTGTGCAGCCATATCTCGACCGTCTGCGGCCAGGAGGTAACCGGAAGCGCGGTACGGCGCAGACCATACCCATGTCCGCCCTCTGCGTAAATGTGCAGCTCGGCCGGCACCTTGGCGTGCTTAAGGAAAAGGAAATAGACGACGGCATTTTCTACGTGCTCCGGATCATCCTCGGCTTGCACGATAAATGTAGGCGGAGTTTGACTGGTGGGATTTATATCAGGGTTCGGTGCGAAGTGCTGGTCAGCGAGGGCCAGGTAGCCGGGATAGACGATGACGGCAAAGTCAGGGCGGCAACTCAGCTTATCCGCGGCGTCGATGGGGGCATAGAGTCTTTGGTCGAAGTGTGTACTAAGCGCAGCAGCAAGGTGCGCCCCAGCAGAGAAGCCCAGGACGCCGATCCGCTTTGGATCAATGTGCCACTCAGCGGCATGGGAACGCACAATGCCGAAGGCCCGCTGCGCATCTTCGAGGGGAGCGGAAGATTTGGGGTAAGGCCCAGGCTGCGGGACACGGTATTTGACGACAACGCAGCTGACGCCGATCGAATTCAGCCAGTCACAGACTTCGGTGCCTTCCAGGTCGATGGCCAGGATGTTGTAGCCACCACCAGGAAAGACAACCACGGCAGCTCCGGTGTTTGCTCCCTTAGGGGTGTAGAGCGTGAGCGTGGGATTGGAGACATTGCCGATACGGATGACTGGCCTGCCGCCAGGCTGATTGTCCGTGGCTTTCGTAAGATCACCCTCGGGCTTCGGATTGGGCTGGGCGTCGGGCGCAGCGCTTGGCCACAGCGGCAGGGTCAGATGATCGGGAGTAGGCGGCCACGCCGGCGTTTGTGCAAACAGAGAAGAGGAAGCTGCCAGCAGGGCGGCGAAAGCGATGGGGCACACACGCATGGATAAAAGGACCTTTCGAACCGCAGCCATGATCGCAGCCGAAAGGGCCCTGGCGCAAGATCGGCTAATGAACAAGGGGGGACCGGCTGCTCAGCCGCCTTTAATCTCCAATCCCGAAGGGACGACCTGAACTTAGCCCAGGACGTCAGTCCCATAAGCGTTAACCTACTTGGGATGTTTTTCGTCAGAACCCCCACAAAATCGTCATCCTGAGCATCTCAACTTGCCTGCGGCAAGTTGAGGGAGAAATGACACGGCAAAAGTCGACATGGATACAAGGCCCGGAGGGCCGACCGCCAAACGTCAGCCCAGCCCGGAAGGGCTGGGAAATCGATCCAAGAGGATCCGAGCGCCGTAGGCGCGGCACTAAACCGATGTGTCATCCTGAGAGCCTGCGACTTTTTTGTCGGGATGACAATTTCCTTGGGCACTCGCATCCCGTACTCAAAAATGAATCGTCATCCTGAGCGGAGCGCCGCACACATTTATCGTCGTGACACTGCGCTTGATGGCGCGCAGTCGAAGGACCCCGACGGTGCTTATCATGCCCATGCTGCTCGGAGCTTTTCGACCACCGAACCCCAGAATAGGATCTTCTGCGGTACGCACTTAATGGTCACCGGTACATCTTTTCAAGCGCTGTTTTTCCCGAGCGATGGCTGTGCGCATGTCTTGGTAACCTTCAACCTAGAGCAGCCGCTTGCAGCCGGTTCACCCCCTTAGGCGTGATGGTTCTAATGACAACCACAAGAGGAGGATCGGGGTCCGCGACAACCCCACTCAAGCCAAAAGAAGGCTTGAACGGGCCACCCAATCCTTTGTGGCTAATGCAGAGAGCCCGGTGTCACATTGAGATGCTCGGATGACGTTTTTGCGGTGAGTTGGCGAGAGGACTGGAACGAATACGGTACGCCGTAGCCCAAAACATCCCATCTCAGGCACACAATGGCGGGCTGAGCAGGTCTTCGATGCGGAGCACGCCGGCTACACACTCCTTTCGATCGCATGATCGCCGCCCAGGCACTTGCCAGCGACATCCCGATCCTCAGCACTGATTCGCGATTGGACGCCTTTGGCATCCGACGGATTTGGGCGGATTGAACTTCGAGGATAGATAGAAGCGCAGGCTATCGAGTTGGACTCCCGGATGGGAGTGCGTCAAGAAGTCCGGGGCGGAGCCGGCTGGGCACGTGCTTCCTATTTAACCCGGTTGCCGCCCGCCCCACACCTTTTGCTCTTATTTACAAATAGGTAGAAGCTAAAGCCATGGTCAATCCCTCCGCGAAATCCGATCTTCCCCAAGGTACGCTGGATCTCCTCCTCCTGAAAATCGTCGCCATCCAGCCGACGCATGGTTATGCGATTGCACAGCGGCTGCAGCAGATTTCCCGCGAGATCGTTCAGGTTCCGGGAGGTTCCCTCTATCCCGCTTTGCATCGATTAGAAAATCGGGGCCTGGTCAAATCCGAATGGAAAGAGACGGACAATGGGCGTGATGCGAAGTTCTACCGCTTGACCCGGAAAGGGCGGGTTCATTTGAATGCGCAGGCTGCAAGCTGGCGACGATTAGCTGAAGCGGTCCGCTTGATTCTGAGCTTGGCCGAGGAGGGTGCCCGATGATGTGGTGGTCACGGTTGTGGCGGCGCAACAAATTGGAGCAAGATCTCGGCCGCGAACTCCAGTTCCACATTGACGAAAGGATCTCCGCACTTAAGAGCGCTGGAATGAGCGAGGGCGAGGCGCGCCGAAAAGTACGCCAAGAGTTCGGCGGCATTGAACAGGTGAAGGAAGAATGCCGGAACGCTCGCGGCACGCTGTGGCTCGAGTCGACAATTCAAGATCTTCGCTATGCTCTGCGGACGTTGCGCAAGAGTCCGGTATTCACAGCAGTAGCGGTTTTGACACTGGGGCTGGGTATCGGCGCAAACACGGCGATTTTCAGCCTGATCAATGCCGTGATGCTACGGATGCTTCCAGTGCAGCATCCTGAACAACTCGTGCTTTTGACCGATCCTTCTGAAAGCGGCGTAGACGTCGATACGACCCAACACGGCATACGTTCGATCTTGTCCTATCCGGAATTCGCGGAGCTTCGGTCTCACAACACAGTCTTTTCGGGCATGTTCGCGGCGCAAAGCGAGGTGAGCGGCAGCGATGTATTTCCGGGCGGCAGTATCGCAGGGCAAGCGATTAAAGCTCGTACGGAACTCGTGTCGGGGAATTTCTTTCATGTGCTTGGAATCCAACCCATCATCGGGCGCGTGTTCACGGCCGAGGAAGACAAGGTTCCTGGCGGCAACCCGGTGACGGTGGTTTCCTATGACTATTGGCAACGGGAGTACGGCGGGAATTCACAGATCGTTGGAAGCACCATACGCGTGGGGCAAGGCATTTTTCAGATTGTGGGTATCGCACCACCTGGTTTTCGCGGAATCGTGGTTGGCTCCGATGTGGATTTCTGGTTTCCGATCAGCATGCAGGAGCAGGTACTTCCCGGCCGAGATTATTTGAAGCCGCGGGACACGCTATGGCTGCAAGTGATGGCGCGCCTCGCCCCGGGAATCTCACGGAAGACGGCCGAGGCTGGCATCAACACTACCTTCCAGCAGACCTTACGAGACTGGGCGCCCGCCTTGCCAACCGCAAGGGACCGGCGGGAAATGCTCAATGAAAAGATTGAACTGCGGCCCGGCTCTCACGGCGCTTCGGAATTGCGCGGAGAGTTCTCAGATCCTCTGATTCTGTTGATGACGATGGTGGGTGTAGTGCTACTGATCGCCTGCGCCAATATCGCGAACCTGATGCTGGCGCGAGCCAGTGGGCGAGAGCGCGAGATCGGAGTCCGCCTTGCCCTGGGAGCGGCTCGCCGCAGACTGATTCGACAATTGCTAACCGAAAGTTTTCTGGTTGCCGGAATGGGAGGCCTTCTGGGGATCGCTCTTTCGGTCGTCGGCGCACGGCTACTTTTAGCTGTAGTCTCGACTGGCGTTGATGAACTCGGACTTCAAGTTCCCGTTGATTACCACGTTCTTATTTTCACGGCGGGCATTTCGCTCCTGACTGGCCTCGTTTTCGGCTTGGCGCCCGCGGTGCGGGGAACTCGGCTCGATATCAATCGAACGTTGGCCGCCAATGCACGGGATTCCATCGGAGTGCGTGGTCGTGTTCGGACAGGCAGAATTCTTGTTGTGGTGCAGGTGGCACTATCGCTAATCCTTCTTATGGGCGGAGCACTGTTTCTGCGCAGCCTACATAACATGCTCGCGCAAAAACTGGGATATGACCGAGACCATCTCTTGATGGTCTCGGTCGATCCGGTAGCAGCTGGTTACAAAAGCGCGTCAGTAACGGCTATGTACGAAAGAGTGCTTGCAAAATTGCGAACGATTCCCGGCGTACGCGACGTCACTCTTTCCCGTGGAGGGCTATTTGCCGGCGACTCAGGCGATCACGTGGCAATCGAGGGTTCGCCGGTGCGGGACTCTGAGCAACTCGTATCGCATTGGACCGAAATTGGCCCGGATTATTTCAAGACTCTGAAGATCCCCCTGCTACGAGGACGTGAAATCGATTCGGCTGATGCCGAGCGCGGTGCTCCGGTTTGTGTGATCAATGAGTCGTTTCTGCGCCGCTTTTTTCCAGACTTGGACGCGATCGGCAAGCACATCACGGATGAGTATCCCACCACTCGCGAGACTTTTGAGATCGTCGGCGTGGTCGCAGATTCCAAAGAACACGCGCCGGACGAGAACAAGAGACCGAGATTCTACGCCAACATTTCCCATCCGATCGGAACAGTAGGAGAGGTGACCTTTATATTAAGCACTTCCGGAGAGCCTGCGAGTGTTGCTTCCGAAGATCGCAAGCTGCTACGGCAATTCGATCAAAACCTGTCCATCCTGACGGTTCGTACTGTCAACCAACAGATTGACAGGCGGTTAATTACAGAGCGATTAACGGCGGATCTGGCGGCGTTTTTCAGCGGGCTCGCGCTTCTGATGGCGGCCATTGGGCTTTATGGTGTTATGTCGTATTCCATGGCCCGTCGTACAAATGAAATCGGTATACGAATGGCCTTGGGCGCCTCGGCTGCCGGTGTAATGAGGATGGTGCTTGGTGAAACTCTGTGGATGGTAGCTACTGGAACGGCTATTGGCTTACCTTGTGGCGTAGCCATAGCTCGACTGATCTCCAGCAAGCTGTACGGAGTTACCGCCGCAGACCCCGCGTCGATGGCGGCGGCCATCTTCATTGTTCTAGCTTCAGCTCTGCTGGCGGGGTATGTGCCTGCCCATCGTACATCGCGTATCGATCCGATGGTTTCACTCAGACACGAGTGATTTGTGGGGGTAATCCGGTGGCAGCATCACTTATTCACCTCAGTTCGCTTGACAGACCGATTGCCAAGCGGTTGCTAAGCCTTACCTGGGCCGGACTTGCACCGGCTGGAACACGCCAGCTTTCTTGGCGCACGGACACGATACGTATCCCCGGCAAAATTGCTGCAATAGGTGGTGAGTAGGCCGGGGAATCTCACCACCAGCCCCTCTCAGAACCGTGCGTGAGATTCTCACCTCACACGGCTCCCATCAGACAAACCAGCCGCTATTCGGCGGCTGATTGCTCATATCGCTCGACGTCATCCTGTTGCCAGTTGTGTCGAACCTATGATTGCCTAACCCGGCCCCTTCGCTCCAGCCCCATTACAGAGCCTTCATCGCTACTACAAGCCGGTCCGCCCCAGGCCAACGCATCGGTACTCTCGCCTCGTGGTTTTCTGCCCTTGTGCTTCTCCCTTAGCATCGATGGCCTAGTTCCTGCAGTTCCGCATAAAAGCCTGTATCGGACTCATGCCCCCTATACGCCGGCTGCCGCCCGCCCAGTCATCAGGCTTCTAGCGGACTTGTCCCAGAGGACAGCATCACCCCTGGTTTCGACAGCTCCTGTTAGTTAACGACGCGTCCTCGAAGGGTTTGCTTGCGCTCATCTTTCCGATACTCACCTGCCCCGGGTCATGCCCGGGACTTTTCACCCGACGCTCACCACCATGGCTCTTTACCGCAGCAGCTCGGGCTGGTTTGAGACCTGCTCCTGAAAGCCGATCCCGAAGGGCCTACCATCATCTTCTACGCAGCTTTACGACACGGATTTCATTTCATCTTCTACTCCTTCCGTGCTTCTGCAGCACACAAGCTGTCCCTCTATCTCAGAACTGCGTTGATGTCCTTGGGGGGATCACACTTTGGAATCAGGCCGGACGTCGTACGATGGTCAGCCGCAGGAACTGCCTAGTACCGGCGCGGCGGATGCTGCTGCCGCCTCACCGAAAGGCTTAACACACTGAGCTCCGGCTATTTGCTGTGCCCTAGATTTGAACCGGATGACGCCAGATACGCGTTACTGATACCCTGCATCGCCCACGCCTAGTCGCGCTTTGCGCACACCTGGGCAAGACACCAGAGACCTCGCGGGCCGGTAGATACGAGTATCCTGCTCACAGAGAATGCCTCAGCAGGGAAAATCAACATGTTCGGGCGAGCAAAGGAATACCTGAAACTAGGAGCTGGCAGACCACCCGGAACGATCTGGGCAATGGAGAAAGCGTATTTTGATTTGCGTCACCGATATCCGGGAAGAGAAGAATACGCCTACCTTAGACTTGCACTACAGAGCCGATATCCCGAAAAGAGTGAAGCATACATCCAAGAACTCGTGTCGGATTGTCACAGTCTTGACGATGCCATCGTGCGTGCCATTAGCTTGGACTTCGATCGCTACGTTGCAACGCGGACCCGAATGGATGTGCTCTGGTACCTTCCCGCTTGTTCCCGGTGTGGCAAGTACCGAGCATTAAGCACTACGGATGATTTGTGCTATGGGTGCAGAAAGTATCCAGGTTTCGCAGCTTGCACGAAATGCCGACTCTTCTGGGACGATTATCCCCAGGTCCGGTTCTGCCAGCAATGCGGGGCCGAACTCTGGCGAATAACGGACGGCCCCGGAGTCCCGATGATCCCTCTCTGAGGGAACCGCGCACGCGTTGCGCTGCCGCAGTATCGCCGAAGGAACCCATGAAGGTACGGGCCGAGGGTTGATTCTGCTCAGTCGCAGGCTGAATGCGTGCACAATGATCTATGCGCCTGCATTCAGAAGTCTGTTGCCATTGTCTTTCGACCAAAGGTGTTGCCCCGTGCCCGGGCACCGCAACGAAAGTCTGCAAAGATCCGGTCTGCGAAAAATGCCGTGAAGCTCACCGTGGAGTATGCCCCGCGTGTTATACGCCGGTCGGAACCGTCGGTTACTTGCCAGACGTGAACCCCGCACAAGCATTTTCCGTAGGCCAGAGTGTCACGAACCTCATGAACTTTGCTTACCCAGCGAGCATTCCTGCCGGATCTGTTGGAAGGATCACCCAGGTCCGCCCGAGAGAAGCATCAGTAGCCTTCCAAGGCAACAAGATAGTCAGGGTGGAGTACGAATCGATCAGACCATGCTGAATCGCCGGAAGACTGCTCAACCCGCAATCGACCTGCGCAGCAGCGCAAGCGCTACGCGACGTTACCGGCAACCCGGCCCGGGTTGTACTCTGCGGGCTACACAATAACGCTGAGCCACCCAGTTTCCGCGCTCTGGTGATAGATGGCACAGAACACCGGAGAGCGACACAGCCGCGCAGAACCGTACCATCTCATTGCGAAAGTTCTGCTAACCTCCCAATAAAACTTAGCACGGAGCGGGATATGGATGCTGTTGCGGTCGAAGAACTCAACAAGCTACCGTACCTCGACGTATCTGCTCTAGACGGTCAACCGTGAACTTGATGCCTATGTGGGATGGGACAGATTGGCATATGTGGCTCAATACAGAGGTGGGCTTGATCGAAGGGAAAATCATTGATACTGCCGAGAGTGATTACGTAGCCAAATCGGCTGCGAGACCCTCAGACCTGTTCATTCCGTTTATTCACATAATGTGGCAACAGGGCAGTTGGAGTGAGATTTGTCCGCTCATTATTGCGATCAGTCAAGACTTTCACAACATGGGCACATCCGTTGCAAAGCTCCGGCATTTCCATGAATTCAGGAAACCAATCGGAGGCCGAGGTGCTCATAGATTCGCGCTGACTGAACTCGAATATCTAGTAACCCTCTGTCGAACGACATTCGATCTCTTACAAGAGATGATCGCGTTGATTTGGAAGAACAGAGTTCGATTACTGACAAAACGGCGGAGGCATTTCGTCGAGCGCACCCTCTTCCCAAAGCGTTTTCGAGAATGGTCCTTCACGAAAAAGAACGAGTGCGAAGCGCCACAGAGATTGAGACTCAATTCGGCCTGCCCACGCCATTGGCGGAACAATATGCGCGTGTTGCTCCATTTCTCTCGGACTTGCGCCGAATTCGAGACGGAGTGGTACATGGCGTAAGCGGTTTTGGGATGATCTTTGAGACTGAACGTGGCTTCTGTATCAATCCAAAGATTCGACCATTCAGCACGTTTCAGGATTGGCGTCCCGACCACTATCACAACGAGAACATCGTGTCGGTATTACCTTGGATTGCTGACACGATATTGAAGACCATTGACGCATGCAACAGTCTCATGAGCGCATTTGGTTCCGTCGTGAAGCTGCCACCTCCCATTGCTCCAGGTTTTGCAGTGTTTGTGCGCGGGTACCATAACGAAGCGCTAGCAGAACTGCTCGCAATCCATTCAGGAGGTTCAGCATGGTGGGATGCGCCAGCGACGGATGATCATCTGGTCAGCTAGTATGAGTGCCTTCATTAAATCTGCGGTTCCCGAAAACCCGGTTCCGTTACTCGCTTTGGGGGAGATAAAGGGACACGATACGTATCCCGCAAAATTGCTGCAATAGGTAAGCCCTCTATTTCCCTGTATCTGCTTGCCCGTAGGCGTCGGCCATCTCCTCAAGCTACTCGGCTTTCAGCATCTGGGCGACATGAAAAACCGCCGACTGGCGCAGCAGCTGAGGGAGATGCCGTGAAAGCTGAGGTCTTCTCAATAAGCGCCGTACCGCGCAACAGCCTCCCGTCCTCCTACGACGAGGTGTTTCTCGACGGATTCACGCGCACTCATTGACCTCGACGCGCTGTAGGCAATGCGACACGCGCTCGACCATCATCGCGATTGAGAACTGGGTCGCGGCCGGGCTGATGAGCGATGCGCAGGCCGACGAGCTGTTCATTTTCCACGGATGGAGGCGCGGTTCATGACGCCTCCATTAAGCAATTTTGCGTGTCTTCTTACCGGATTCCTGGTGAAGCGCTTTGATAACGGCTTTCGGGTTCCTTTCAATGACGGTGAGCAACGTCATCGCGCTGCGGTCAGGCACGCGCCTTCCGGTCTCCCAGTTTTTCACCGCGTCGAGGCTCAAGCCGTAGGCGTTGGCGAACGCCGCCTGTGTAAGCCCAAGCTTGCGGCGAATGCGCTTTACGTCAATGGCTGCGGGCATATGCACCTTCGCGCCGGTATTCTCACCGGACATGAAAGCGTCTTTTTCCGCAAGCCCCTCCTTCAGATGCTCAAACATCCTCCCCATCCCCTACCTCCTGCTGCTCTGCGTTTAAATTCCTCCGACAGCTTCTTCAGCTCGAGTTGCTCAGCGGCGGTGAGATTCGCCTTGTCGTTCTTCGCGTAAATCTGCATCAGAAACACGGGCATCGTCTCGTCGCAGAAGTAGTAAATAACGCGGGAACCACCGCTCTTTCCTCCACCCTGAAGCACAATGCGTCTGCTTGCGGAACCCTCCCGTTCCGGCAATCACATCCCCGGCCTCCGGGTCTTTCGCAATCGTCGAAACAACCTCTTCGCGCTCAGCTTCGCTCATGATCTTGCTGGCTTCGCGGAGATAAACGCTGGTTTCGACGACCGTGTGCATAGGCAGACAGTACGCCAGAGACACCTTTCAGTCAAGCCGAAAAAGGTGTCAAGGGACACTAATAATAGGCGGTTTTGGGGATTGACAGACCGATTGCCCGCCGGGCTCTAGGAGAAAGGCTGTGGCGATCTCCGGTGGGCGACCGGTTGAATTTGCCGCAATAGGTAACCTGTCACCGTAATAGCCCTGTCACCGTAATAACCCCTCACGTTTGGAGTTGCCGCCAACCCTGATCCCACGCGTCCGACCTCATTCGGAGCGCAACGCTTGCATAACATCGACGCGCGCAGCGCGTGCCGCAGGCAGCACCGACGCGATAACCGCGACTGCCATCAGCACAAACGCGGAGACAATCACAGGCAATGCGCCCGGCGTCTTGACCTCC
>CAWIBI010000041.1:0-15758 GCA_963834205.1 uncultured Acidobacteriaceae bacterium
TTTGGGGCCTTGGATGTGAATGGTCGCCTCAAGAGCGGTGAGCGCGACGTTCATATCGGAGGGATTGGTCGCAATGCAGTCTTTGCTGGTGCCCAGGATCGCGAGGGTTCGGTTGTCGCCTTCGATGGCGGAACAACCGGATCCGGGCTCGCGCTTGTTGCACGCCATGGCGTCGTTACGGAAATACATGCAGCGGGTGCGCTGCAGAAGATTGCCGCCGGTGGTGGCCATATTCCTGAGTTGCGCCGAAGCCCCTGCGAGCAGGGCCTGGGATAGAACGGAGTAATCGCTGGACACCGCGGGGTGATGCGCCAGATCGGAGTTACGGACCAACGCACCGATCTTGAGGCGGCCGTCAGCAAGCTTCTCCACCTGGTCAAGCGGCAGGCGATTGATGTCGATGAGCTGGGTAGGGCGCTCGACATTTAGCTTCATCAGGTCGAGCAGGGTGGTTCCGCCGGCGATGAAGCGGATCTGCGCGCCTTGTTGCGCTGTGTTGGACTGGGCAGCGGCTCGAATAGCCTCGGGGACAGCGGCGGCTTTGGTGTATTTAAACGTCTCCACGATGCACTCCTATGCTTGTTGGCGAACGTCCTGGATGGCCGCGACAATGTTCGAGTAGGCTCCGCAGCGGCAGATATTGCCGCTCATAAGCTCCTTGACGTCAGTGTCGGATGGACCGCACTTCTCCTTAAGGAGAGCCACGGCCGACATGATCTGACCCGAAGTACAGTAACCGCATTGGTAGCCATCGTGCTTGACGAACGATGCCTGCATGGGGTGCAGGTTGCCGGGCTGGCCCAGGCCTTCGATGGTGGTGATCTGGTCGCCTTCATGCATGACGGCGAGGGTGAGGCAGGAGTTGATGCGGCGTCCGTTGACGTGCACGGTACAGGCGCCGCATTGGCCGTGATCGCAACCTTTTTTAGTGCCGGTGAGGCTGATGGTCTCGCGCAGGCAATCGAGCAGCGTGGTACGCGGATCCACTTGCAGGTCGAGCACCTTGCCATTGACACGAAGGGTGACAGGGATTGCACCTTCAATGGTTTCAGGCGCGGTGTCCGTCAGCGTATCTGCGGGGGCTGCGGCTACCATTGGGGTGGTAGTCGCGACAACGCCGGCCGCGCCCAGCGCCGAAAGGAAAGACCGGCGGCTGACGCTGCTGGAATAAGAATTTTTCTTCTGGTTTGTCATGGGGGTCTCCAGTGACCGTTTGCTTCGGGTTGGCTGGTTGCGAGACGATGACATAGGCATCTCCATTGGAACACATCCACTCCCTTGTATTTGATGCGCAGTAGCTTGCTTGCGAGTCGAACGAGGCGTTATCTCCGAGTTTGGGCCCCACTCGAGCGTTCTCCTAAAAACTTATTACGGTAGGCGGCATCCTTGAACGCATCGACGCCCCCGGGGTGTTGTTGACAGCGCTGCCGCCAGATTGCCGAAGGCAAGACTCTCGTCCAAGGAAGAGCCACGCAGCCATCGATGGAGAAAGCCTGCGTTGAAGGTATCTCCGGCACCGACCGTATCCTGAACCTGCACAGGAATTGCCGGAACATCGATGCGGCGGCCGTTCGCAAACGCGGAAGATCCGCGCGATCCGCGCTTCACAATGAGGATAGGCACGGCGGCAGAAATCCGCTCTGCCGCGGTATCCACATCTCCCTCCCGGGCGATCTTCATAAGCTCCCGCTCATTGCAAAGAAGGACGTCCAACTTTGGAAAAACATCTTCAAGGCCGCCGGCCCACTGGTCCTGGGGATCATCATTTGTATCGAGGGATGTGGTGAGGCCGCTTCGCTTCATCGCACCGAATAGACCCGGTATATGAGAAGCAAGCTTGCGATGCAGAAAGAAAGAAGGCAGATGGAAATGTTGGGCGCTTGCCAGATAGGCGGTGTCCAGGTCGTCTATACCCATCTCGAACATTGCCCCGGGGTAGGTGAGAATACGACGAGTGTCGGTCAACGGTAAGATCAGCGTCACCCCGGTCTTGACACCGGTCTTGTTACCGGTCGGGGCGCAACGGATCTGGTCAGTCTGGACTCCTGCCTCTCGTAACCATTGGCGGCAAAGCGCTCCCAACGGATCGGGCCCGACCAGCGAGCTAAAGCTAACGCTGGTTCCGAGTAGTGCCAGGTTATGGGCCAGAATCGCGGAAGAACTGCCCAGCGTCATGGTGAAATCGCTGGCGAGGAGTTCTCTTTCCTCAGGCAGATCCCGTGGTAGACCCTCCAGAATCAAATCCAGGTTGAGTTCTCCTACGATGGCCACTTCAGTTCGTCGTTCCATCACCTTCCATGCCCAGCGGACCTGTTGTTGAATTGGCTCATGTATTTACCTATGATAGCGGAGGCTCAACCCGGTTCCTTTTCCCAGACAAAAGATTCGTTGCAGGAGGCAATCTTTATGGCTCTAATGCGTATGCGGGCCTCAATCGCAGCGACATGCTTACTGACGCTCGTCGCGCCCGCGGCTCTGGCGGCTACTCCATCCCTTGGGATCTTTCAGGATCATCAAGACGTGGGTACGGTCTTGCACCCGGGATCGGTCGAGTACAACGCTGCCCAGCAGGCTTACACGATCAGCGGAAGCGGCGCGAACATGTGGTTTGGGGAGGACGACTTTCACTATCTGTGGACAAAGGTCTCCGGGGATGTATCCCTCACGGCGGATATCTCGTTTGTTGGCAACACAGGCAATAATCATCGGAAGGCCGTCCTGATGATCCGGCAAAGCCTGGATGCTAACTCACCGGCGGTGGACCTGGCCCGGCACGGGGACGGCTTAACTTCCTTGCAATATAGGGATGCGCCTGGCGCTAACACGCACGAGGTCGAGTCCAACGTCTCCGCGCCGCGAACAGTACGCATCGAGAAGCGTGGCGACTACTTCTACGCCTTTGTCTCAGGAAGTGACGGCAAACTGCAGGTTTCCGGAGCGTCGACCAAGCTGGCTCTGACCCGCCCGTTTTATATCGGTATCGGTGTTTGTGCTCATGACAAGAACGTGGTAGAGAAGGCAGTCTTTTCCAACGTCAAGCTTGTGCCGCTTCCGCCGACAAGCGCGAAGCCAGTGCTGTACAGCGCATTGGAGACGATAACTGTGGCATCGACAGATAGGCGAGTGGCCTACGTTGCGCCGATCCACTTCGAAGCACCGAACTGGTCTCGCGACGGGTCATTCTTCCTGTTCAATAGTGAGGGCAAGATTCAACGCCTGGCGGCGAATGGAACGGAACCTGCAACGGTGAACACTGATCCGCAAAACCGCTGCAACAACGATCACGGTATCTCACCCGATGGCCAGTCGATGGCAATCAGCTGCCAGCCAGAGACGAATCAAGGTTCGACGATTTACATCGTGCCGATTGGCGGTGGAACCCCACGCCGGATCACGCAGAATTCGCCCTCCTATTGGCATGGATGGTCTCCCGACGGGAAGACGCTGGCCTTCGCCGGGCAGCGCAATGGCGACTTCGATATCTACACCACTCCCGCTAGCGGCGGCGCGGAGGCCAGGTTGACGACAGCGAAGGGCCTGGACGACGGTCCGGAGTATGGGCCGGACGGAGAGTACATCTACTTCAATTCCGAGCGCACAGGACGGATGCAAATATGGCGGATGAAAGCAGACGGGAGCGGGCAGGAACAAGTGCTATCCGATGAAACCAACGACTGGTTCCCACATATCTCTCCCAATGGAAAATGGATGGTCTTTCTTTCCTATGACAAAGAGGTAAGTGGCCACCCGGGCGAAAAGGACGTGGTGCTCAACCTGATGTCGATGAGCGATAAGACAGTTCACACACTGGCCAAACTCTTTGGCGGACAGGGAACCATCAATGTTCCATCCTGGTCACCCGACAGTCTGAAGCTTGCCTTTGTTAGCTACGAGCTGCTGCCGGAAGATAGCGTCAACGCAAATTAGTTTTCGTCTGAAGCAGCGTCACTACTATTGGAGGCAATTTTGATGGCTTTGAGGCGTACCCTGGTGTTCGCCGCGTCCGTTCTCCTTGTGACCGGCTCTAACGCAGCTGACAAGACGGAGCCGGCAGCGGGTTGGAACGATTCACAGATGCAGCAGCCGGCGACCGAGCAGATCGACCTTAATGCGTACAACGCAATTCGGGAAGAGGGCCTGGATCACTCGCACGTGATGGAGTACGCGGGAGGCCTGATGGATGGGATCGGGCCTCGGCTGACCGGTTCGCCCAATATGGCAAAGGCCAACGCCTGGACGCGGGACCAGCTCACCAGGATGGGTTGCGCGAATGCACATCTGGAAGACTGGGGCGAGTTCGGCATGGGCTGGCAGCAGCTCAACACCTGGGTACGGATGACTGAACCGGATACAGCAGTTTTCCTAGCCCAGGCCACGCCGTGGTCGCCTTCTACCAACGGGCCAGTGACCGCGCAGGCCACCTCCGTGGTGATTGAAGACGAGAAAGACATCGCTCAATACAAGGGCAAACTTGCCGGCAAGATTGTGCTGCTGGGCGCAATGCGCGATGTACCGGTACCAGATAAGCCTTTCTTCACACGCTATAGCGACACGGATCTCAAAAATCTGGAGTCCCTTTCACTCCAAGGCGATGACTGGGACGCTCGGGTTGCGCGCTTTATCAAGAACAGAGAGCTTACTCAGAAGGTGCTTCCGTGGCTGACCGAGGAGAAAGTCGCAGGGGTTATCGTTCCTAGCCGCGATGGCGGGAACGGGGGCGGCACTGGGATTATCTTCGACGATACCGGCGCCTCCCTGGGCCGGACTCCTTATCATAGGGATAAGGCTGTCCCCTTTCCCGTAGTGGTCGCGCAGATTGAAAGCTACGGCCGGGTCTTTCGGCTACTCGAGAACCATGTGCCTGTTTCGATCGAGATGGACGTTGAAACCAGGTTCACCGGAGATCATGAGCATGGCTTCGACACGGTCGCCGAAATTCCCGGAACCGATCCCAGGCTAAAGGACGAAGTGGTGATGGTAGGCGGCCACCTGGATAGTTGGATCGCAGGGACCGGGGCTACGGATAACGGAGCAGGGTCGGTGGTTGCTCTGGAGGTCATGCGCATTCTGAACGCGCTCAAGGTCAAACCTCGACGGACCATCCGCATCGCGCTATGGTCGGGCGAAGAAGAAGGGCTGTTAGGGAGTGCGGGATACGTTGGCCAACACTTTGGCAGCTTCCCACGTTCCACTGCTCCCGATCAGATGGCGCTGATGGAACATATGAGAAAGCCGGCGGGACCGCTGACGCTGAAACCCGAACAGAAATTGATCTCCGCCTATTTCAATGTGGACAACGGGACGGGCAAGATTCGCGGCATCTACACCCAGGGCAACGCCGCGGTGGATTCCATATTCGCGCAATGGATGGCTCCGCTGAAGGACCTGGGCGTAACCGCCATCACCAACCGGAACACCAGCGGGACAGACCACCTCTCGTTTGATGCCGTCGGCATCCCCGGCTTCCAATTCATCCAGGATCCTATGGACTACGACACACGCACGCACCACTCTAATATGGATACGTACGAGCACCTGCAGTCCTTAGACTTAAAGCAGATCGCTGTGGTTGAAGCCATCTTCGTCTACAACGCCGCGATGCGCGACCAGATGATTCCGCGGAAGCCTTTACCTCATCCCGAACTAGAGGAAGAGAAGAGCAAGCCGCTGCCTAACCTCTACCCCATGGATTTGCAGACAAAATAACGTCTAGGACCAATTGTAGCTGGTGATAATTTCTCCTTCATCGCTGATGAGCAAGAGCGCGGCGCGGCCATTTTCAAGATGACCGGAGAAGTCTTTCCCGCTGCGTGCATCATGGAAGGCGACCGTGCTCTGATTTGATTCGGAGGTTAGTACGTAGAGAGTGGCCTTGGGCAGGCGGGTGGGACAGATAAGTATGCCCGGGTCGCTCAACCGCGTGGTGTAAGTTGGGGGGATATTTGCCATCTTCATCGCATAGCTATAAATGGCTCCTACTGCCTGCAGGTTCTGGTTGAGCTCCAGCGGGAGAGCGGCGAAGAGGATCTTTCCCTTGCCGACGGCGACCTCTGCCCAATCCTGGTTGCCCGGCAATTGGGCGCGGCTCAAGACCGTAGTTTTATTGCCGGCAAAGGTAAGCTCCTCCTCGCCACCCGGCCACGTGAACACGTTGCTGCGAAGAGTAAGTGGGAGGTCCAAATAGGGCAAGCCTATCTGATCCTGCCTTCCGGTCGGGTGGAGGTGCGCATCCGCTGCGAACGGCCCGCTCGCGAGCAATACGGCTCCCGCTTTCACACGAGCGAGGATGGTCTGCCAGGCCTCTTCGGTCAGGGCAAACGATGAGGGCAAGATGATGAGCTTCGGCGATCCAAGAGAAGCGATCTGGTACTCGCCTACGACATAAACTTCTCCGCGGGCGTAGTAGTAGAGCGCCCGTACGGCATTCTGTTGCGCCTCAACAGCCAGGGCATTGGAGACCGAGAGCTGGAAAGACTGGGGCAGGATGATGGCGATATCGGGTTTGATGAAACCGGTGGCATAGGGGGCGGCGCGCTGGGCAAACTCGCCCACTCCTTTCATCATGGGCTCCCATACTTTCGCCGAGCCATCGCTGCGCTGCATGCCGAAGTCGACTTCACGTGCCCAATCCCACTGCACCGCTCCGGAGCTGCCGGCGGCGAAGCCCAGCGCCCATTTGCGCTCTGTGAGGGGCAAGCCAGTGAACTCGTCATAGCGCCATGTTCCATCGGGCGCCCAAACGGGTTGGTAGCCGGTTTCCCCTGTAATGTTGGGCATGCCGGGGCGCTTGGCGGCTACCGAGTCCCATAACATCGCGTCGTCCTGCCAGTAAGTGTGATTCGTGGTGAAGGAGACACCCGCCAATCCATAGAACTGGTTGAGCACGCGGTTGGTGACGCCGCCCTCATCCTGCCCGACATCGACGAGCTGCTTGCTGCCGGATTGGCGGATAACCGCAACCATGGATTGCACCCAACGGCTGAACATATCCTGCGCAAAGAGGTTGTAATCGACGGCGCGGACCTGCCGAGGATTGCCATGGCGCTCGTAGGTAAGATCCGCCGCGGCGGGGAGCGGGATGCTGTCAAAGCTGCCGAGATCTTCGGGTATCTGCGCCCACGCGTCCGCCAGGGCGCCCAGGCCTTTGTATTTATCGTGCAGCCACTGGTGCCAGGCGTTTACTTCCGCTGCATCGCCGTTGGGGATGTTTCCCTTGAATATCTGTTGGGGGTTGGAGAAACTCGGCTCGTTGATAAGGTCCCAGCAGAGCCAGGGCACGTTCGCAAAGCGCCTTACAACCGCGCGCACATAGGCGTGCTGGGCATGCAAGGCCTGCTCATCGAGATATGGATTTTTCTGTGCGCCGGAGTCGGGAGAGAAGGCAAAGAAGGTGAAGTTGACAGCCATGCCGTGGTGATGGGCGCTGATGAGAAAGGCCTCGAGATTGCGCAGGAAGCGCTCATCCGGTTCTCCCGTTCCGGGCTCAATAAACTTGGCATGGTTCATCCAGACGCCGGTGCGGACGAAGGTGACTCCGTGTGCAGCCATCTCGGCAAAATCCTTTTCCCAAACCGACGCATTTCGCGGGCCAGAGAAATCCCAGCCATTCTCTTCCGTTGTGAAGTAGTTGGTGCCAACCGGGAAAAACGGCTTTCCACCGCGCGTGAGGAAATCGCCATCGACCCCGAGAGCCGGGCCATCCTCAAGGGAATGGAGCTCCGCGACCCAGAAGCCATTTTCGTAGAACTCACGAAAATGTCCCTGCTGCCGATAGGTGGCGCGGATCTTATAGAAGCCAGGGGGAAGCGGCGCATGAAAAGGCGCCGGAAGAACGGAGATCTCGTCGCTCTGAACCGGCAACGTCGCGTCTTCCAGAACCTTGTCCTGCGCAAGCAGCTGAAGGCTTACTTCGCCGCTTGCGGAATGGGATTGCCGCAGATGCACCGTGATCTGCGGAGGCTCGTTCGGCCGGAGGACAGAGAACAGCGTCTCGATGGAGAGGCTGGTAGAACCTTGGCGAGCATACTCGGCCGACTGGCGAATGAGAGCTAAGCCATCCTGGCTCTCCCAGTACCCGGCCGGCGGTTGAAAATCCAGGCAGACAATGCGGCTGCCGGGCATCGGCCCACCCGGCGGATGGTCGATCACGATAACCGGCGCAGCTACCAGTAATCCCGTGGTGTCGACCATGTAGCCAAGCCCGTCGAGACGACCTTCCATGGTGAAGAATTTTTCTGCCTGCACTTTCGGCGTCGTCTCAAAGGAATAGCCTGCCCTCCAGGCAAAGTGGGCGTCTCCCGCTACGGGAACTTCGTAGGTATGGCGCAGATCGAGCGCACGTGAATAGGTATCCTGCGCGCGGCCCTGCACAAAGGCTGGGCCAACCTGGGTGACTGGGACACGCAACGCCTGCCCGCCGAGCACGAGCAGGTTTCCGCCGCGCTGCAGATAAGCCTCGATCGACTTCCAGGCGCCGGTGGGAACGGAGGATCCGTAAGGTAGCACCAACAGCTCAGTGTTCGCGAGAGCTCCGTCAGACTGCAATGTCTTCAGGTCGAGAAAAGAGGGATCGGTCAGCGCCGCAGAGAGCGTCGCGCGTGCCAAGGGCTGGCTGGCAACTGTCGGAAAGCCCGGCTGCCAGAAGACCGCTATCTGGGCCACACCGGCGGAAGAAAGGAGCGAGAGAAACGCGGTGACGCCAAGAAGTGTGCGCATGGACCCTCCGATTGGGACCATCCTTCGGTAAGCGGGAAAAGATGATGATTCATTTGCCTGTCCGCGCTGGAATTGTACATCCCCCTGCTTTTGGCGTAGGCGTAGCAAAAGGTGATTAAATGCTTGCGTAAACCAGAAACGCTCGGAAAGGTAATTCCCTATGGCTTCCATCTCCCGTCGCAGGATGCTCAAAAGCACAATCGCTGGTACGGCACTGGCCACCAGTTCTTCCATTTCTGGTTCCATGGCCTGGGGCCAGGAAACGAAGTCGACTGATCGTCCCACGCAAAGAAAGGGAAATATCCGGCAGTCCGTCAGCCGCTGGTGCTATCCGAAGATGAGCCTGGACGAGTTGTGCGCCTATGCGGCGCAGATTGGGCTGAAGGGAGTCGACCTTCTGGAACCGGCGGATTTTGAAACTCCTAAAAAGTATGGACTGATCTGCACCATGGGCTACGTGGAGGCCGGTACGATTCCCGATGCGCTCAACGTAGTTGCCAACCACGACAAGATCGAGGCGGGGCTGCGGACCAATGTACCGCTGGCGGCAAAGGCCGGCGTACCGAACGTGATTACCTTTTCTGGAAATCGGCATGGAATGTCGGATGAGGAGGGCGCAAGGAACGTAGTTCTCGGCTTAAACCGGGTAAAGAAAATTGCCGAAGACAATAACGTTGTGCTTTGCCTGGAGCTGCTGAACAGCAAGGTCAACCATAAGGATTATATGGCGGACCACACCGCCTGGGGTGTCGCCGCGATGAAGGAAGTAAACTCCCCGCATGTGAAGCTGCTGTACGACATCTACCACATGCAAATTATGGAGGGGGATTTGATCGCGACCATCCAGGCGAATATTCAATGGCTTGGCCACTTCCACACCGGCGGCGTGCCCGGACGCCACGAGCTGAACGATAAGCAGGAAGTGCAATGGGATGGGGTAATGCGGGGAATTGTGGAGTCGGGCTTTAAGGGTTACGTTGCGCATGAATTCGTCCCTACCGGCGACCCCCGCGCCTCACTGCTGCAGGCAGTGGACCTCTGCGATGTGTAAAGAGGAGCGTTTGCGATATCATCAAGGCATATTTTGGAGGAGCCCTGTGCGCAAGTTAACCCTCGGTCTCATGTTGTGCGTTGCCGCGGCTTGCATGGCGACGGCAGTCAATAGCGTTTATAAATTTACCTTGAAATCCATCGATGGGCAGCCGGTCAGCCTGAGCAGCTACCAGGGCAAGGTTCTTCTTCTGGTGAACGTTGCCAGCAAATGCGGCTACACACCCCAGTATGCGGGCCTGGAAGCGCTTTATAAGAAGTACAAGGACCAAGGCCTGGTGATCGTAGGAATTCCGGCCAACAACTTCGCTGCCCAGGAACCGGGTACCAATGAGGAGATCAAGAAGTTCTGCCGCAACCGCTACGACGTGACTTTTCCGATGATGGCGAAGGTTTCGGTGGTGGGCGACGACAAGACGCCTCTCTACGTCTTCCTGACCGATAAGTCGGTCAACCCGCAGATTGGCGGCGAGATCAAATGGAACTTTACAAAATTTCTCTTCGATCGCCACGGCGACCCGGTGGAGCGCTTTGAACCCGCCGTCACGCCCGACTCACCCCAGGTTACAGCGGCCATCGAGTCCGCGCTGGCAAAGTAGGGCTACAGGTACCAGGGGATGTTCACCACCACGATGCGTTGGTTACCTCGTACCAGCAGCAATATCTTCAGCAGCTGCACCCGCTGATTGTGCAGCAGGTTCTCCCACCAGTGCCGCACCACCAGTTCGGGCAGCAACACCGCAACCTTCCTCCCCGGGTTCTCCGACTCAAGGCGCAGGATGTAATCCATCAGCGGCGCAATGACAAAGCGAAAGTTTGAAGGGATGGTTACCAACTCTGGGTCGGTAAAGCCGTTCTCGCGGATAGGAGCCAAGATTTTTTCATTCCAATCCTGATCGATTCCGTGGACTTCATCCGCGGAGTGAACATGAACGACTTTAATATCCTTGGAAAGCAGCAGGCCGAACCTTAGGGCTTTCTCTGATATCCGATTCCATCCTGCCATGGGAATGACCACCAAGGGCGACTGAAGATTTGCCAGGTTAAGCCGATTCATGTCCCGCAACTCGCCCGCAACGCGCGTGTAGTGCTTCTTCACCGAGTACATCAGCAGGATCAGCGTTGGAACCAGCAGCGCGGTCACCCAAGCTCCCGACATGAACTTCGAGGCTAATACCACGATGGTGGTGAGCCCGGTCGCGACCGCGCCTGTGCCATTCACCAGCATGTGCCACGCCCTGCCCTTGTGCTCGCCTGACTGCTTCTTCCAGTGAACGACCATGCCCGCTTGCGATAGCGTGAATGCCAAAAACGCTCCAATCGCATACAGCGGAATGAGTCTGTCGGTCACCCCCTTGAACAGGATCAGGATCACTGCAGTGAGGCCGCTGAGCGCGTAGATGCCGTGCGAGAAGAGCAGGCGCCGCCCCCTCAAGATGAAGACGTGCGGCAGGTAGTCGTGCAAGGCGATGGCCCGGGTCAGGCGGGGGAAATCCGCAAAAGCAGTGTTCGCGCTCAAAGCCAGCGCCAGCAGTACGCTGCCCATAGTCAGGAAATAGAACCATCCCCGGCCAAAAACAGCAGTCACCAGAAGGCTCAGAAGGCTCTGATACCCTGTCGCGTCAGGATCCATGGCCATGATTTGATAGTGCTTGGTTAGCCACGCCGTGCCGTACAGCAGCACGATCAGGATGCCGATGATGACGGTAAGCGCATACTGTGCGTTCCTCAAGCGCGGCTCCCGGAAGGCCATCACCCCATTGGAGACCGCCTCGACACCGGTCATGGCGGCGCAGCCGCTGGAGAAAGCCTTCAACAACATCCAGAGGCCCAGGTACTGCACCGTCTGGGGCAACGCCGACGGCAATGTCGTCACCGGAAGCGGATGACCGCCGGCGGCAAAGGTCTTATAAACTCCTACCGCGATCAGCGTCAACAGGGTGCCGATAAACAGAAATGTCGGCACAATGAACGCGGTGCCGGTGTCTTTTACCCCGCGCAGATTCACCACCGCCAGGATGGTTAGGATCAGCAGGCAAAGTGCCAGGGTGTGCGGTTGAAACCTGGGCAGCGCAGAGGTCATGGCGGTCACACCCGCCGAAATGCCCACGGCCGCCGTCAGGATGTAATCGATCATCAGCGCGGCTGCGGCCAGCAGGCCGGCTCGCTCACCCAGATTCTCAGTCGCTACGGTGTAACTGCCACCTCCGCTGGGGTATGCAGCAATGGTCTGCCGGTAGCTGAAATAGACGATCACCAGCAGGATCAGAATGGAGGTAACAATCGGCAGAAGATACTGCGTCCCAAGCATCCCTAAAGGGATCAACAAGGAGAGCGCGGCCTCCGGGCCATATGCCGCACTAGTCAGGGCGTCGAGCCCGAAGATGGGAATGCCCGCCCCTACTCCAATCTGTTCGGCGCGTTCTTCGCTCGTCGCCAGCGGTTTGCCAAAAATCCTGTCCTGAATGGGCATGTCGTTGTAGATACTACACCTGTCAAATGTTCTTCCTGGCAGCGATGTCCGTATCCTGCAACAATGTCCATTGTTCGAAAGGATTCGGAGGGTTTCGTGCAGCGTCGGCAATTTCTGGAGATTGCGGCAGCGGCATTGGCGGGTGGTGCCCGAGGCCAGGCTCTCCCTGGGCCTGCGGAGCAGGTGGTGATTGAGCGACCCAACGCCGACCAGCCTCATCGCGGAAAGGTGCTGGCGCTGATCACACCCCATCTGGATGATGGACCCATTTTTGCGGGCGGCACGGTGGCGAAGCTGCTAAGCGAGGGTTACACCGGCTACTTTATTCGCACCAGCAACGATGAGAAGGATTCCTACCACTTATCCCTGGGAGAGACGGTGCTGGCGAACGAGCGTGACACTGCAAGACTGGTCAAGACCATCGGCTTCAAGAAGTCCTATGATCTGGGCTATCGCAATCATCGTCTCGACGATGTATCGAGAACAGAGCTTCGTGGGCGGCTGATCTTCCTGTTCCGTTTGCTCAAGGTGGATACGGTTTTCAGCTATGATCCCTGGGGCCACTACGAGGAAAATCCCGACCATTACGTGACGGCTCAGGCGGTGGAAGCGGCCTGCTGGATGGGGGGTGGGCTGCTGGATTTTCCCGAGCAGTTCGAGGTGGGCCTGAAGCCACAATCGGTCTCAGAAAAATACTACTTCGCCCGGGGTCCGCAGCAGGTTAACCGGGTAGTGGATATCGAATCTTTTCTTCCCCAGAAGATCGCAGCGATTGCGTGTTGCGAAACCATGATCGTGCATATGGTGAAGGATCTTAATGACAGCCTCGCCCAGCGGGGCCTGCGTGTTCCCGGCTTGAGCGGCAATCTTGATGGGGCGACCAGGGAGTTCATTCAGGCTGCGTTTGTAACTCGCGATCGCACCACCGGAGGCAAGTATGGGCTGCAATATGCTGAGGAGTTCCACTACATCGGCACGGACCCCTCTCTGAACGACTATATCTCGCGGAGAATGCACAACGAATCTGACGAGATGCGGATGCGCGGTTGCTTCCTCCTCTCAACAAGAAGCATCACGGTTTTGCTGCGCTATTCTGTAAACGTATTCCGAATGGCAGTGATATATGGCGAAGCGAGCGGGGAAACGGAGAAGGGCTCCGGGAGAAGCGGCCGGCAAGATGGACATCCGCACGGTTGCGCAGTTGGCGAATGTGTCGATTGCTACGGTATCGCGGACCATCAATCGTGTCTCGACGGTAAACCCGATCATGGCCAAACAGGTGTGGGATGCGATCAAGGAGCTCGACTACTTTCCCAATACGCAGGCACGGGCGCTGGTGTCGGGGCGCAGCCGGCTGCTGGGACTGATCGTCTCGGAGATCACCAACCCCTTCTTTCCGGAGCTGATTCAGGGGTTTGAAGACGTCGCCGTGGAACACGGCTACGAGATTCTTATCGGCTCGACCAATTATGATCCCCAGCGCATGTCCCTTTGTATACGGCGCATGCTGGAGCGAAGGGCCGAGGGGGTCGCAGTGATGACTTTTGGCGTTGAGAAGCCTTTACTGGAGCAGTTGGCCGAGCGCCACGTGCCGCTGGTGTTTGTGGACGTCGGTCCGGAGAAGCCGGGTATCAGCCTGCTAAAGGTAGACTATCGGCACGGCATCCGGCAGGGGGTGGAGCACCTGGCTGGCCTGGGGCATCGTGGCATCGCGTTTATCAGCGGTCCCAGGCGGTTGCACTCTGCCCACTCGCGGCTGGTTGCCTTTTCCAGATCCATGGAGGAGTGTGCCATCGCGGCCCATCCGGCTTGGATTGTGGAAGGCGATCACACCATGGAGGGGGGCATGGCGGCCATGGAGCAGTTGCTGAACGCAAAAGATGTGCCAACGGCTGTGATGTGCTCCAATGACGTGACCGCCATCGGTGTGCTCCACAAGCTTTACCGGGCGGGGCTTAAGGCGCCCGATGATTTCTCGGTCATAGGCTTTGACGACATCCAAATCGCGCAAGCGACGATTCCGCCGCTCACGACCATCCAGATGTCGTGCTTTGATTTGGCGCGAGCGGCAGTAACCGCCTTGCGCGCGCACCGGGAAGAAGGTGGGGAGCCGCAACGCTACTACAAGATTCCAACTCAACTGATCGTCCGGGAATCCACGGGTGCTCCCAGGGGGGGCAAGTCTAGCCTGCGCAAACGCGACAAAATTCCAGCCGCCTCGCACCCCTGAGATTATTCTTTCCACGACTCAGTGGCGTTCTTCCGCAGCCGGCTTAGGCCGTAGGTAAACGCAAATTGGAATAGACTACCTCGGCGCGGAAGCGGGCGCGACGTTGGTGTTTCCCGGCCCCCCTACGGGTTGCAATGCGGGTAATCTCTGTTCGACCGGCGGCAAAGTCGGAAAAGGCGCGTGCGGCTCTGTTTGATACCAATAAGCAACGGAATAGTAGTTATCTGACCGGTGGTTGGCGTGCCCGTGCTCAATCGTGGCCTTGAAAGACTTCCTAAAAGTGATGGGAGCGTCAAGATGGAATCGGTAGACGCTCGACCTGCTACCCGCCAACTCCGTGCCTACCACCGGAGCCCCATAGAGCTGATACGAGAAAGGCTTCCCCCCGAAGTCCCATGCCCCCAGAAAATAATCTTCTGAACCGGTCCCGGAAATCGCGGGGGCCGCGTCATCATCGATAAAGAACATGTCATCACCCTCGCCCCACCAGAAATTCTGGTTCTGTAATACGGACATGACGACACCTACAAACTGCCCGCTCCCTTTCGCTTCCATCCACACGTAATTACCCTGGCCGTTCAGGTTTGGCTTGTTATCCACCCGCGGATCGCCATTGGATTTCCAGTCGGTTGTCCATCCGAGGTTGGGCTGCGCCTGGCGATACTGTGCGTGGAAATAGAGAGTGCCGGCGGGCAGTGGCTGGGAGTCAGTATGGTAGTCGATGTTGTAATAGAAACTCTCCACCGGCTCTTTGCCCTCGTTGGTCACCGTTATGCGAGCATGCCGCGCAAATGGCATAGGAAAGAAGCTGTTGAGGCTCTTTTCGCTCCCCACGGATAACAACTCCGACTGCCATGGGTGGTACTCTCCCAGGCCTAAGCCGAAAAAATCACCGATCGGCGCTTCCACGCTGGGCGTGGCCTCGCCGTCCCAATAGATCCGCAACACGATACGTTTCAGATGGTAGTGCTCAGGGCTGGAGATGGTGAACCAAAGATGGCTGACGCCACCCGGCCCATCTGTGTCCAGCAGGGTCAACGTTGCACCGGGTTCAACCCGCCGGGCATCGGCATTTCCGCCGGTTGGGTCTGAACTCGACGCGCGGTGCGAGGTGTAGGTCTGCAGGTGAGTAAGATCGGGCTGCCATCCCGTGTTCTGGCCTTGAGCCACGAGCCCGATACTCGTCGCCAGGAGTACACCCAACAATCGACTAACGATAGCTTCCTCATTCTTGAAGTCCGGTGACGGGGAATAATTATAACGACCGCAGGCGAATCAGTCTCCCTGCTT
>CAWIBI010000042.1:0-66246 GCA_963834205.1 uncultured Acidobacteriaceae bacterium
AGCGCCGCCGGCTCTCAAACTGCAAGCGCAAACTAGGGCCCGTTGACACTATTTGATACATCAGCCTTCATTAACGAATCACTCGGAGGGGGAATCCCGGAATCAATGAATACAAAAGCCCGGACAACCTCGGTTTGCATTCTCAACTATGCCCTGCTTTCTTTAGCTTTTGCCGTTGCATTGCTGGCGAGTGCTTTTGCGCAGACATCCGGTCCGGACGCTCAGAGGCGTGCATGGGACTCTGGCGTAAATCCTCCAGTCAGTACTCTCGCAGCTTCCGGCCGGGACGAGCAACAGCACTCACATGCGACCGAAGCCCCATTAGGAGACGATCTGCCAGCTGTGCCGATCCAGCCGTTGGCACAACAAGCGCGGCGCCTGCAGGCAGCACTCGAATTTCTGGGCCAGCCGTTCCTCGAAGAGTACACAGGATGCGATCAACAAGGCGCTGTCGGAACATGATGATCAGGCGGCCACAAACTCGTTGCAGCATAGCGTTAGATCCCTTTGTGCTCGCGATTGTCGACATCAACGCGGAAAGCCGGGTCAAAGTAGCAGCGTGGTCCGGCTGACGCTGCTCTTATCCAGGGTGGGTCGCGCTTGTTTCTTGGTAAAGGTCATCAATCGGGCTGGGGTTACGTCACCCCTGGTTCGCAACCAGCCCAAATAGTGGGGACGTCTATATCCGCTCGACTGGAGATCCCTCTCCACCGATGTCGTTGACGGAAAGTGACGTGCGCGATCGCTGGGCAAACATCTCCATTGTTGAAACTCCTCCGATGCAGAAGCAGCTCTCCGGTCTTCCTGTGGAATATCAGCTGCTGGAGGTGTACAGCCGCGACGCTGGCAAGCGGTCGGCCGAAATCAGCTTCAATGTGGGACAAGGCACGCAGGACATAGGCTTTCGCAACGACATTCTGGTCCTCTTTCACGCCGAGCCTGAACACCAGATCAAACTACACATCGTTGACGAAACCGGCCGGCCGACCATGGCGTCATTGACCATCCGCGACCGCTCCAATCGTGTGTACCCCAACCCTTCCAAACGCCTGGCGCCCGATTTCTTTTTTCAGCCGCAAATCTATCGCTCCGATGGTGAGTCGATTTCTTTGCCTCCTGGTGACTACACCATCGTGTCTACAGGTGGTCCGGAGTACCGCGCGCAAGATGACGGAGGTTTCCGTCGATTCCAAAACCTCAGGAGCTTAGCTTCAAGTTAGATCGCTGGGTAGATCCATCAGAGTTTGGCTGGTATTCGGGTGATAGCCACGTCCATGCTGCTGGATGTTCCCACTATCAGAACCCGGCCGAGGGCGTTCTGCCGAAGGACATGATGAGGCAGATACAGGGTGAGAAACTCAACATTGGCGCGGTGCTTACCTGGGGACCCAGACTACTACTACCAGAAGCAGTTCTTTTCAGGTCACGACGATCCGCTGTCGCAAAGCAAGTCCAGAATGCACTACGACCTGGAGGTTTCAGGGTTCCCATCCAGCCATGCGGGCCATCTTGTCCTATTGGGACTTAAGAACCAGGACTATCCGAATACCAAAAAGATCGAAGACTGGCCTACATGGGATATGCCGATTCTTAAGTGGGCTAAGAGCCAGGGCGCGGTTGTTGGCTTCGCGCATTCGGGATGGGGACTGGAGGTCGCCGATGACCAGGTACCCAGCTTTCAGATGCCCGCTTTTGACGGTATCGGGGCGAACGAGTACATCGTAGACGTGACTGAGCCGAATACGGTTGATTTTATCTCCGCCGGCGACACTCCATTTGTGTGGGAGCTCAGCATTTGGTATCACACGTTGAACGTTGGATTTCGCACCAAAATCGCCGGCGAAACAGACTTCCCCTGCATCGACGATGCGCGTGTAGGGAGAGGCCCGCAGTTACGTAAAGAGTGATGGTCCTCTGTCTTATGCAGACTGGATCGAAGGAATAAGGTCGGGACGCAGTTATGTGTCTGAAGGACGGGCCCATCTGATCGACTATACGATCGACGGCATCGAGGTAGGCACGCACGGGAGTGAGGTAAATTTATCATCGGCGGGAACGGTTCACGCTTCGGTTCGCGTTTCCGCTCTGCTCGATGCAGTGCCGAATACGGATATCAAGACGTTGTCTTATGACAAGAAGCCTTATTGGACGATTGAACGCGCCCGGATTGGGAACTCACGGGAGGTGCCACTCGAACTTGTGGTCAACGGCAAAGTAGTCGCTCAAAGGAAGATCGTCGCGGATGGAAGTATCCGTACTGTCTCGTTTGATGTGCCGATAAAGGAGAGCAGTTGGGTCGCCATCCGCATACTGCCGGTGGCGCATACAAATCCGATATTCGTCACCCTGGGCAAGAAGCCAATTTGTGCTTCCCGCGAAAGTGCCGAATGGGATCTGGACGCGGTTCATCAGTTGTGGACGCAGAAGGCGCCGCGAATCTCACCGGCCGAGCGAGCGGCAGCGCGCGCGGCGTACGATTACGCTGAGGCAGTCTACAAGGACCTGGAAACCGCATGTTCGAAGCAGTAGCCAACCTCAAACGAGGTTATATCTCGCCCTTCCGAGCCTGATCCAGCAGGTACTCGGATGCTCTCCACGACAGCGCGATAATGCTCAGCGTAGGGTTTTGGCGTGCTGAAAAAGTTTTCGATGAGCGATCGCGAAGGCCGTGCTTCCCACGGGAGACTCCAGATTCTGCGAGAAGCCTTGCTTCGGGCTGCCGTTGGGTGCGTAATACTCCATCGTCGGATCGGGATTCGCGGCAAAAGCCTTGGTGAGTGCGGCCGCCAGAGACGGACTGCTAACATACAGCGCTTCGGATATCCACTGATTCCCGACCGACCAATAGGCGCTCTGGTACGACTTGATTCCAAACGGCGAGGCCCGGTAGGGCGTTCTTGGGGCAGCTTGAATATACCCGACGATTTGCCAGGAGTCCGGAGTCTCAAGTACATAACCGTCGTGAGTGATCGAAGCATAGTTTCTTGCCAGCCAGTTGCTGATGGCCGCCTGCTGGCCTGAAGTTGACAACCCGCAGTGCACCGCCAGGGCGGAGGCGAGAATATCAATTTGCCGGTTTTGTCCGTCCGCGGCATAGTACATTCCGTCGGCCGCGTCCCAAAGTGGCGAGTCGACTGACTGCAGCGAGGACTGAATCAACCTGGCTTGATGGTTAAAGTATTTGGACCTTCCCGTGTCTCCGATGCGCTGGTAAAGATTCCCCACAGCTGTTGCAGCTCTCCAATACATTACGCAGCCGATCGTATCCAGACCGGTCTTGCGAGCCTCTTCTTCAAATGCCCAAGTGACCCATTCATCTCCGGGTACGACCTGCACACAGCCGGTTGCGTGGTCACGCGGGATGCCATCTAATGCGGCTTTGACTTTCGACTCATCGTGAGCGAATTGTGAGGTCGAACCGGTCTTCCGCCAATAGAGTTCCTCCAGCAGCGGCAGGAAAAAGCGCCGTCCCCGGTCGGATGGGCGCAGCGGAGATCCCAGGCAGAACAGTAGACATACACGCTTCCATCTTTCTTCAGTGCCATAGGTATCCAGCCGGAACGATTGGTGCGAGAGAGAAATTTGTCGATAATGTTCTTCACCTGAATCGCACTAAACTCATCCGGCAAGCCGGTCATGGTGAGGCCAAGATCGGAGAGGTACACATCTGGATAGCCTGGTGCAGCGCGAAAGAAATCGGTACCGTCCGGAAAGTTAGATCGATTGTCCGAAATATTTTTGCCCGCTATGCCCTCAAGCTTGGTGACGGTGTCCGGCTGAGGCGCTTGCGCCGAGGCAAGAAACATTGCGCAAAGGAGCCAAACACTAAGCAGCCCGCCACTTCTGAAGAAGCTGTTCATGCTCCGTTACCCTCTGGATTTGCTTAGAATGATCTGGCTATTCCGGCCAGCTGAATGTTTCCTTTCATTATGGGCGCATCAAGCCTGATAGTAATTTGCGGCTCCGATGGCCATGATCGCAAGCACCAGAAGACCAATTCCCAAAAAGAATGTGCGGTAGATACTTCGCGGCATAAGCCGCCATTCGCCGGTGACCACTCCCGCCAGTTGGCCACTCAACACCATCGTAATGGTGAACAGAGCGAATCCGATCGATATGCCCAGAGTCCCCAGGTAAGTTGTGCCGCTGCTGTAAAGAGCGATGGCGCCCATCCACATGACCCCGGCCAGCGTCGGATATGCGATTTCGCTAATCCTCTTGCCGAAGTATCCCCAACTCTTGTTTTTGAACAGCAAATACACGCTGTATAGAAGATTGACCACGGATGCCCCCAAAAGGGCGATGGGCCAAACTGCGAAGGGCGCCCATGACGCCTGCCCCCCGTGAGCACGCACCTTTTCCATGATGCCGCCGCTCGATGCCAGCGAGATGTTGAGCAATGCAGAGAGCACTCCGGCTCCGAAGGCGATGCCCAGACTGGTAAGGTATCCCTTGCGTGTCGACGCGGTTTGTGCCATTGCGCTTTCTGTAGTCGAGAATCCTGCCCCCCGGCCCTGGCTCTTCGCCTGCTCTTCCCGGCGGTACCCGCCCCATCCGCAAAGGGCAACACCGCCTAAGGTAACCGCCATGCCGAAGAAAATGAGTAATCCACTTTTTTGCAGCAGTACTTCGCGGTGGAAAATAATAAGCGGAACCAGCGTTCCGACCGCGGCTCCAGTCCCGTTGACAACGGCGCCCGATACCGCAAAACCAAGCAGATGCACGCATATGCCCGCGCCGAGCTGCGCGAAGCCCCACAGAGCGCCGAAGACGAGTGGCAGCATAAATTCCCGGCGTAGTCAGGGAGGCATAGACCAGAGCGAGATGAGGCAGCAGGAGAAAGGCAAGAACAAAGGGAACGATGATCAGCGACACGACGACATAAACCAACCAGAAGTTTTCCCACTTCCAAACTCTGGCCCATTTAATCGACCACATCGAGAAACCCATGGTTACACCAGCCACGAAGGTAAGAAAAAATCCGGTAATCAGGGGCATCGCTACAAGCTCCTTAATGTTCAGGTGGTCCGTGAGCCCTGGAAAGGGATATAACTCAACATGGTGAAGGTGGCCGCGCATCCATCCGCCAAAAACCTTGGGAGTTTGACGAGCGATGGCAATGATACGCGTGCATCGTACGGAGGGAAAAATGAGATAGTCAAGGGGCCAAATGCACACTAAGAAAACACCTTTGATTCCGATCCGATAGCATGTTATTTCCAATGCCGGTAGAGCTGGATTGTAATTAGCTTGCGTTCAGCGTATTGAACTTGGGTTCCAGAAAGAGTGGCCATGTGATAGGACTCGCGTCTCTCACGGCTTGAAAAATCAGACCTGCGATTTTCTCAACCAGTCTCGCTATGGTTCACTCAATCTTAGGTTCCAGTCATGAAATCATTCGTTCATAGGGAATGGAATGAATCGAAGAGACCTCATCAAGCTTGCCGCTAGCCAAACGGCCATGGCGGCTGTCCGGCGCGGTGATCGCCAGTGCGGCGTGGGGAACGCTCTTTGGAGAGTGGAAGAACGCGGGAAGAAAGGCAAGACAATCCATGGCAGCAGCCGTGGTCCGTCTGATGATCGCCATCACGATTCTTGGCAAAGCGGGTCGCTAATGCATAGAACCGCTGGGCCATGCGAATGGCACGAGTCATCCGCGTGGAGAAAGACGATTTGACGAATTCATTTTCGCGGTGCTAAGGTTCACCCACTGCACCAATTGGCAAGAGTTTAGGGTCGCGCGCACTGCCGTCGATTGGGTTTAGTAGACCAGCGGCTCTGAGGCAGGTTCATGTCACCATCCGTCAAACCAGGGACGCTCGGAAAGACAACTAAACAGGGATCTTCAGACCCGCTCCCCCTCGGCATCATTGCTTCCTGCGTTACGCCCTTCTCCGGCGAGGGAGTGATTAACTTCCAGCAATTCAAGCCCCACATCGACTGGCTGATAGCCGAAGGCGCCAACGGTCTTTCTCCGCTGGGCAGTTCTGGCGAGTTTGTTGCCCTTGAAATTGAGGACCGCAAACGCGTTCTCGAAAAGGTCCTCGAGGTGAACAATGGGCGCCTTGCTGTGTGGGCTGGTACACACCACTACAGCACGCGATACGCCATTGAACTGTCAAAGCACGCTGCCGCGGCCGGGGCAGATGCGCTGTTGATTGTGCCTCCGTATTACATGGCGCCGACCGTCGAACAAACGATGGATCATTACCGGCGAATTGCGGGCGCGGTCGACCTGCCTATCATTCTGTATCACAACATTCCGTTGACCTGTGTTGACTTCAAGGCGGATCACCTGCTGACGCTATACCGCGAGGGTGCAATCGCCGGAGTAAAGATGTCGAACCCGGAGCCGGATCGCATCTGCCAGCTTTTGCAGGAATCCGATGGTGCATTGCGCGTCTACTGCGGCATCGACTCCGTCGCCTTTGAAGGGCTCTGCCACGGCGCCCACGGATGGATTTCGGGAATTCCCAGTATTGTGCCGCGTGCGGCCCGTGCACTCTACGAGGCAATTGCCCTGCGGAGCGATCTTCGCGCGGCCCGTGAACAGTGGCTTTTGTTGTCCCGGCTCATGCGCCTGGAGTTTTCTGCGTTTTCTTCACGCGGGGCTGGCCCGCACTGGTTCAGCGTGATGAAGACCACATTGAATCTGATTGGCCCGCCGGTGGGAGATCCCCAGCTGCCGGTGCAGCCCCTTGGGGCGGGGAGCCTCGACGAGTTGGTCGCAATTCTCAAGGGATTGGGATATGAGTTACATCAGCAAGGCCAGGATTTAGCAGAGCAAATGCGGATCCCCAATCACGGGCGGTAAGGATCTATGAACACGGCATTGGGCGGGGTGGGAACGAGCGATTCGCTCGAAGGTGCGGGCGGCGGCCATCGCTTTAGATTGCCGTCAGTCGACCGGGCGATGAGTCTCTTTGAGCTGCTCGCGAGTTCACGGAGCGGTTTAACTCTTTCGGAGCTAAGCCGGAAGCTTAGTATGCCGAAGAGCACCACGCATTACCTTATCTATACGCTCATCACCCGTGGCTACGTGCAGCGAGCGAGTAACGGGCGGTACTCACTCGGACTTCGCTTGGCTGACGTTGCGAGTGCCAGCACCGCTGAGCTGAAGCTGGGTACGTTGGCTACGCCGTATCTGCGGCAAATCGTCGCCAAACTAAGCCTCACCGCCATGCTGGCTGTGCTTGGAGGAGCTGAGGCGGTCATCATCAGTAAGGTGAGATGGGCCAGGGATGATGGTGGGGGTGCGTGGGTCGGTCGTCACCTCGATCTGCATTGCACGGCTCAAGGCAAGGCACTGATCGCCTCGCTGGCGGATGAGGAACTCGACAAACTGTTGGCGGGGCGTGACCTGGCCCAGTTCACACCCAGGACCATCAGGTCCCTCTCAGCGCTCAAAGCGCACCTGGCGGAAGTGAGGGCAAATGGTTTCTCCGTGAACGATCAAGAGCATGTCCACGGAGTCAGAGCGGTCGCAGCTCCGGTTGTTGATTCCCTGGGATCGGTGATCGCGGCAATTTCTGTGCGTGGATCAATCGACCAGATCTCCAGTTCCCGCTTGCGGGAGCTGGGCGGGGAGATGATTCGCGCGTCCAGGGATGTGACTTTGCAGCTTTCCGGTCGTTGAGCCCAGGCTTCTCCCGGTCAATGTCGCTCGGGCTAAGCCTCCTCGAGCAGACCAGTATCTAAGCCGAAATCCTGGGCTGCGCCATGAAGGGAAGCGAGCACGAAGTCGGGCAAGGGAATCCCGTTCTTGAGAGCGTCTTTTCTCCGGTCCCATTCCATCTCGCCGGGCAGGTAGACGCGCGACGACTCCTTCGACTTGGGCGACCCGCGCACCTTCCGGATCATCATGTCTACCCGGCTTTTGAAGTCCTCTATGCGAAGGATGATTCCCGGGTTGATGACGATGAATGCCTGCCCCAGAGAGCCCGCTTCCGTGGGATTCAGAATCCAGCTCTTCGCCTCATCGAGCACGCCGGCGCCGGGTAGTAGGCCCGCCATCGCCTCGATCAGCACGGCGATACCATAGCCTTTATGGCCGCCCATTGGCATCAGTGATCCCGTCGCCGGCCAGTCGCCCACCTCAGTCGCCGGCATCCCGTCTGCATCGGCGAGCCAGGTGGGCGGAATCGGTTGTCGGAGTGCTTTCATAGATAGGATCTTGGCCGCGGCAACCGTGCTGAGCGCGATATCCAGCAAAATGGGATATTCCTCACCTGCGGGTACTGCATACGCCAGGGGATTGTTGCCGATGACTCGCCCGCGGGCGCCCGGGACGACCATGTTTGGATCAGCATTGCTCATGGCGATGCCAAGCATGTCATGGCTTACTGCCATATTGGCGTAGTATCCGGCAGCGCCAAAATGATTGCTGTTCCTGACCCCTGCCCACGCAATCATATGGGTGCGAGCCTTCTCGATTGCCATGTTCATCGCCATGCGGCAACCCAGCATTCCCATTCCGGAGTGCGCGTCGATCACCACCCACGAGTCGCCTTCTGCTGCCACTTCGGGCCTGCTGCGTGGATCCATCCCCCCGGCGCGCAGAGAGATTAAATAGCTGCGCAGGCCGCCGGTGCCGTGGGAAAACGTACCCCAGGTATCTGTCATCACCAACACATCGGCCACGATGGCTGCGTCCTCGCGCCTTAGGCCAGCCTTCTCCAATGCTTCTGTACAGAATTGACTTAACCTCTCCACCGACAAACGTTTCGCCATGCTTGGTTCTCTCTCAGACTGGATCGCGGATCCACCTCGCTTCACGCTGTAAAAACCAAAACTGGAATGATACCCTTCGCGAAGAGGAGAAAGTGCGAGTGTTCCTTCCCCTGAACGATTTTCTTAATGCATTTTGTTTTGCTGCGTCTTTTCCCGGCTTGCGGCCGGCCGCCTGGGACGGCAAATTACATTCCCAGCAATCCGCCTCCGGAAACGTCGCGGCAATCTGCGTTCAATAAGCTGAAATGCGTTGACACTCCCCTCCTGCTCTCTTTACATGGGGTGGGGTTCCTGGTCGCGGCGGGTTTGGTGATAGGAACGTACGTATCAACCTTGATTGGTTCTAACTGGAACTTTGCCCAGAGTACTTGGAGCCTTTGCAGCCCATGAAAACCTCGCAAAAATCTGGAAAGCGCCAGGCAGCCGCCCTGGATCGGAACCTGGTCCTGTCGCTCTATCGCGACATGGTGTTGATTAGAGAATTTGAATTGAAGGCACGCGAAGTCTTTCGCACCGGGCGGATGCCGGGATTCATACATGTCTACATAGGGGAAGAGGCGGTGGCCGCTGGCGTTTGCGCCCGGTTGAGGACCGATGACTATGTTGCCAGCACGCACCGCGGTCATGGTCATGCCTTGGCGAAAGGCATTCCTGCACGCGAGGTCATGGCGGAGCTACTGGGCGCGGTAACGGGCTGTTCTGGCGGGCGTGGCGGAACCATGCATCTTTACGATCCAACGGTCGGCTTCCTGGGTTCGAATGGGGTGGTTCCGCCCGGCATCCTCATTGCCTCGGGCGCGGCATTAAGCGCCAACCTGAGAGGTACTGATCAGGTTGCCGTCGCTTTCTTCGGCGACGGGGGATCGAACAACGGCGCCTTCCACGAAGGTTTGAACATGGCCGCGACCTGGCAGCTCCCGGTGGTCTTTGTCTGCGAGAACAATCTATATGCGACAGAGATGCCCTTATCCAAGGCGACAAAGAATAGTCATATCGCCAGCCGAGCCGCCGCCTATGGGATGCCCGGCTTGCAGGTGGACGGCAATAACGTGCTCGAGGTCTATCAGAAGGCCGGAGAAGCCATCGACCGGGCTCGGCAAGGGGGAGGGCCAACCTTGTTGGAATGCCTGACCTATCGGTGGTACGGTCATCACGAAGGAGATCCAGGGGTAGCCTACCGTACAAAAGAGGAGATTGCCGCCTGGAAGGAACGCGATCCAGTCAAGAAGTTAAAGGACGATGCCATCGCTGCGAAACAGTTAAGCAAAGAGGACTTCGACAGAGTAGATGCTGAGGTTGCGGAAGTGCTGGAAGAAGCAGCACAGTTCGCTTTGGCAAGCCCGCTCGAGCAAGAAGACACAGCGCTACGCTATGTATTCCACTCTTCTAGTGATGAACACGGAAAGAAAGACCATGTCTGAGACCAACCTGGCAGGTCCATCATCGGTCGAAAGTTCCGCTGAGAATCAGCGCGTCATCACCTACGCCCAGGCTGGTGTGGAAGGCGTCCGCGAAGAGATGAGACGCAATCCGAATATCTTCTATATAGGACAGGGTATCGGGCCGCGGGGTGGCAACTTCCAGCAGAGCCGCGGCCTATGGGACGAATTCGGCGAAGAACGGGTTCGCGATACACCGATCGCGGAACGCGGTCAGACGGGGTTGGGCATCGGAGCGGCCCTGGCGGGCAGTCATCCGATCGTGGACATCGTGTTCCTGGATTTCACCCTGGAGGCGATGGGGGAAATCGTCCAGCAGGCCTCAACCATCCATTACATTTCGAACGGCAGGTTTAAAGTACCCTTCATGCTGCGTGCCGCCGGCGGCGGTGTGCGCAGCACCGGCCCCCATCATTCCCACACCTTTTGGGCTTTCTTTGCTCATATCCCTGGCCTGAAGGTGGCTCTTCCTTCCACCCCCTATGACGTGAAAGGACTGATCAAGACAGCGCTGCGAGACGAGAATCCCGTAATCTTCATCGAACACAAGGGACTCTACAATACCAAGGGTCACGTTCCTGAAGAGGAATACCTGATCCCTTTTGGCCAGGCCAGAATCTTCCGCCCCGGTAGAGATGTGACCGTGGTCGCGCTAGGCAAAATGCTGCAGCGCGCCCTGGAGGCGGCAGAAAAGCTGCAGGAACAGGGAATTTCGCTGGAGGTGATTGATCCACGAACCCTCGTGCCACTCGATAAGGCGACCATTTTATCCTCGCTGGCCAAGACTGGTCGATTGGCAATCGTGGACGAGGCCTATGCCAGCTGTGGCATGGCGGCCGAGATTGCAGCAATTGCAGCGTGCGAAGCACTCGATGAACTTGATGCACCGATACTCCGCATCTGCGCCCTTCCTGCTCCCCATACTTTTAGTCCGACTGTTGACTCTTATCTCGTTCCTTCGGTCGATCGTATCGTTCTGGAAATTGAGAACATGATGAGCAAGGCTCTATGACGGTTACACTTGCCATGCCGCAACTGGGCCTGACCATGACCGAGGCGACTGTCAGCACATGGCTCAAGAAGCCGGGAGATACGGTCAGAAAAGATGAGGCCGTTTTGTCCATCTCGACCGACAAGGTCGACATGGATATCGAGTCCAATGTAGACGGGATTTTGCGGGTAATCCTGGTTGAGGAAGGGCGGACCGTGCCTGTGGGCACTGCGTTGGCGCATATCGATGCAGGAAAAGAGCCCTCGACAACAGCGCCGCCACCCTCCCCACCGCCGGTGGAGGCGGGCGCTAAGACCGCAGCGGTTGTTGAAGGGAATTCCGGGCAGACAGGCGGCGCACTCGAAAAAGAAGAGCTACGTGATACGCTTCGGTCCTCACCTCGCGCCCGGCGAAAGGCCAGAGAACTTGGTATCGACCTTGCCACGGTCAAGGGAAGCGGGCCTGAAGGCCGCATCGTTGAACAGGATCTGATGAACCTGACCCCTGTGCGATCACCCGCTGCGGTTAGCCAGGCCGACTCCAAACGACGGCGGGTGATCGCTGAGAGCATGCTCGAAAGCATTCGGACGATACCAGCCTTCTCGGTGTCGCTTGAGGTGAATGCGGAGAAGCTTGTTTCCTTTTATCTGAGCCTCAAAGAACCTATCGACCAGCGCGCCGGGTCCAGGCTCACCTATACCGACCTGCTGTTCCGTGCGCTGGCTCTCTCTCTGGCCGACACGCCGGCAATGAATGCGGTTTGGGAGGCGGGAGAGGTCCGTCCTCGCAATCAGATCGTTCTGGGATTTGCCGTGGCCACTGATCGAGGTGTCGTGGCCCCCGTGATGGCTGGAGTCGAGAGTCTTTCTTTAGTGCGGCTCGTTACTCGTCGCGCCGAACTGGCTGAGAAGGCACGGCAGAGCCGGCTGACCTTCGCCGATTTAGAAGGTGGTGTGGGCACCCTCAGTAACCTGGGAATGTACCGAGTCGATCGCTTTGAAGGTATCATCAGCCCCGGACAGAGCTTCCTCCTGGCCGCTGGGAAATTGCGCAACCGGCCCTGGGTAGAAGATACCTCGCTACTGATCCGGCCAACGGTCATCCTGAACCTGTCGGTAGATCATCGCGTTGCCGACGGTGCTACTGCGGCCGTCTTCCTCGAGCGGATCGCCGAGATCATCGAAAACCCTTACGCGGTTCTCTGGAATGAGTAGAGCGGAGTGCAAACGTTGACTCATCTCGCTACGACGATCGCAACCCGCGAGGTGCCGCAGGGAAGTTTAGCTCTGTATTGGCTCTGCCAAGCGGGCTTTGCTTTCAAGACAAGTGCAGGACAGATCGTCTATATCGATCCCTATCTTTCTGAGGTGGTGGAGCGGCTCGTCGGCTTCAAGCGCATGATGGCCAGCCCAATTCAAACCGAAGAAGTCGTAGCCGACTTGATCATTTGTACGCATGAGCACCTGGATCATATGGATACCGATGCGCTGCCCGCGCTTGCCCTCAACCCGCGTACCCATTTCGCAGGCCCCATTGAATGCGTTCGGGCGTTTGCAGGAATGGGCATCTCTTCTGATCGTTGCCACCTTCTGGAAGAAGGCAAGACCATAGCAGTGGGTAGCGCCACTATTAGTGCGGTATACGCCGACCACGGCGATCTGGCGCCAGATGCCTTGGGAGTCGTTCTCGATTTTGCAGGTATCCGCGTTTACCACACCGGGGATACTGCGTTTCGTCCATCTCAATTCCAGCCAGCTATCGACATGAAGCCCGACATCCTGCTCCCGTGCATCAATGGAGCCTTCGGGAATATGGATTGGAAGCAGGCGGCACAACTCACCCAACTCGTCTCACCGCGAGTGGTGTTGCCGACGCACTTCTGGATGTTTATCGAACAGAACGGAGACCCAAAACAATTCCTGAGCGAGTGCGCTACATTGGCGCCTGAAGTGAAATCCGTCGTGTTGAGACCAGGCGAAGAATACCTCTTTCAGAAGGCATCATGAGGCCAGAGAATCCACAGAATCAGCGCCGAAAGGTCAAAACCTATGAAAGCCATTGTCAGTGATCACACATTTCCGTCGTTGCACTTGCAACGGAATGTGCTTGAAGCGGCCGGTTTTGAGCTGACCGAGATCCAGCCTATCTGTAAGACTGAAGACGATGTGATTAAGCACTGTGGTGATGCCGACGCGCTGCTTGTTCAGTGGGCTCCCATCACCCGCCGCACCCTTAAATCGTTCTCTCATCTAAAGGGTGTAGTTCGGTACGGAATCGGCGTAAACAATATTGACCTGGATGCGGCAAGAGAACTCAACATTGGCGTGGCCAACATACCCACCTATTGCCTGGAAGAGGTCTCTAACCATGCCATGGCGATGATGCTGGGGCTGGCAAGACGAATCCCGCAAGACCACTATGGAATCGTCCACGGTGGCTGGGGTATTGGGCCACTGCTACCCATCCCGGCTTTTATCGATATGACTCTTGGCCTGGTGGGGTTCGGCGCGATCGCGCGCCTCGTCGCCCGCAAGGCGCGCGTTTTTGGTTTCCGAATCGTCGCTGCAGATCCATATGTAAAGGATTCTGTATTCCAGGAGCATGCGGTCGAACGCCTGGACCTGGACCCGCTCCTTCGCAGCGCGGACATCATTTCAATACACTGTCCACTGTTGCCAGAAACCACCCACCTGATCGGTCGTACGGCCATCGACAAGATGAAGCCTGGCGTCATACTAATCAATACGTCCCGGGGACCCATCGTCAAGGAATCTGATCTTACGGACGCTCTTGTGGATGGTCGAATCCTGGGGGCCGGTCTCGATGTTTTCGAAGAAGAACCATTACCGGCCGACAGCCCCCTGCGTCGTCTTTCCAACGTGATTCTTACCAGCCATGCGGCCTCTGTCTCGACCCGCGCGGTCGAAGCGCTGCAGATCAAAGCTGCCGAGTCAGCACGCGACTTTTTGCTGGGTAGAAGGCCGGAAGGTGCAATCATTTGGAATCCGGTCAAATTTCCTTGAGGATTGAGGATCAGTATGAAGGTTGATATTAAGGACCGGATTGCCCTGGTTACTGGAGGGGCAGGAGCGATCGGACGCTCCATTGCACTCGCACTTGCAGAGAATGGCGCCACAGTTGCTGTGAACGATTTGCATGACTGTGGAACAACCTGTGAGGAAATTCAGCAAAACGGTGGAAAAGCAAAATTCTTTCCAGCGGATATCTCGAACTCAACAGCAGTCGATGCAATGGTCTCTAAGATCGAGCAAGATATGGGCCCGATACAAATTCTGATAAACAATGCTGGCGTCAACGTCGGCAAGAACCGGGTCCCCATCCATGAGTTTCCGAACTCTGAATGGGACTGGATTGTCAGAATTGATTTGAATGGTACGTTCTACTGTTCGCGTGCAGTTTCAGGCCGCATGGTGGCGCGCAGCAAAGGCGTTATTGTCAACATCAGCTCTGTTTTTGGTGTCGTGCCGGCGCGTTTGCAATGCGCCTATACTGCCGCGAAAGCCGGCGTGGTCAACTTCACTCGCTCCCACGCACTTGAGGTAGGCCAATACGGCATCCGCGTGAACGCCATTGCACCAGGGTCCATCCTCACCGAAGGAACCAAATCTATCTTCTACAGTCCCGAGAACAAACAAAAGGCAGATAGCCTGGTCAGTCATATTCCGCTCGGCAAGCCGGGCGAGACGGACGATGTAGCATCAGCGGTTCTTTACCTGGTCTCCGACGATGCCAAGTATGTTACGGGACACGTTCTCGTAGTTGACGGGGGCTGGACAGCAGGGTACACGCGAGACTGGTAAATTCGCCGAAAGCAAACACATGGGACTAAGAAGACATCGGTCTACTATGAAACCTCGGGCCCATCTTCGCGAAACCGCAAGAAACAGCCCGACGCGAACGACATGTCGATCATTAGACTGCGCGGGGAATGACTCAATCATTTATTGGGACGGATGAATTGCACCCGCCAAAAACGCATCAGGCGGTGCATCCCCGCACGCCGACTGAAACCGTTGCCTGGTCCCCCCTGCCTGTATATACCTTGACACGCATATGCTCTGTGGAGTATATCAAGAGCGTGGAATCTGTATTCGAAATCATTGCGGAGCCGAACCGCCGCGCGATATTGAGCCTCCTGGTCTCGTCACAACAGTCGGTTGGAGAGATCGAGCGTCAGCTTCGTATGCCGCAGCCGACCGTGTCAAAGCACCTGCGAGTGCTGCGCGAGGCCGGTTTCGTGGAATCCACGGTGGACGCACAGCGCCGTCTCTACCGGCTGAAACCTGAACCACTTCAGGAGGTGGATGCCTGGCTGGCTCCGTTCCGCCGGTTCTGGTCCGCTCACGTAGATGCTCTCGAACGCCACCTCGACCGCATGGATCAATCAACACCAACGAAAAGGAAGACAAGGAGAAGACGACGCGGCCCAAACCGCGAACGTGACAAAGGAGAAACGAAATGAAAATCAAAGTGACCAGCGTATACGTGGACGACCAGGACAAGGCCCTGCGCTTCTATACCGAGGTACTGGGCTTTGCCAAGAAGACCGATTTCAGCCAGGGCCCATTTCGCTGGCTGACCGTGGCCTCACCCGAGGAGCCGGACGGCACGGAGCTGCAGCTGGCGCTCAACAACAACCCGGCGGCCAAAGCCTACCAGCAGGCCATGTTCCAGCAAGGCCAGCCCGCGGCCATGTTCTTCACCGACGACGTGCAGGCCGATTACGAGCGTATGAAGGCGCGCGGCGCCGAGTTCACCATGCCGCCAACGGACGTGACGGCCTCCAAGATCGCCATGCTGAACGACACCTGCGGCAATCTCATTCAGGTCACCCAACTGATGCACGTCCTGACGTGAGGATGCAGCCGGTCGGCGGAGCAAGAAGAAGATGACCGATCGCGAGCAGTACACACCGGGTCCCGCCAGCGGGGCGCAGGTACGAAAGGACGGAGAGAAGTGGACGCTCATTCTCGTCAGAGAACTGCGCCACTCGCCGGAAAAAGTCTGGCAGGCGCTTACCGACCCGGCGCATCTGCGCGAGTGGGCGCCCTTTGACGCCGATGGGAGCCTGGGTACGGTTGGAACCACGGTGAAGCTCACCTGGGTGGGAACGCCCACGCCGCTCCGAAACAACAGTGACGCGAGCCGACGCTCCCAAGGTGCTTGAGTACAGACGATATCCGGTGGGAACTCGAAGCCTTCGGCGGCGGCACGCGCCTGACGCTGTGGCACAACATCGATCGCCGCTTCATCTCCATGGGCGCCGCGGGCTGGCACATCTGCTTCGACGTCTGGATCGCCTCCTCGCGGGTGAGCCCATCGGACGCATCGTCGGCGCCGAGGCCATGAAGTTCGGCGGCTGGCAGCGATTGAACGCCGAGTACGCCAAGCAGTTCGGCATTGAAACCCCCAGTTGGCCGCCCAACGCCCCGAAGCGTTGAAGCGCAGGAGGAGGAACCCTATGGAATCGACCCTGCAGAATCCGGCCCTCGTCGCCGCCAAGACCGCCCCCAAAGCCAAGACCATCGTCTATTGGATCGTCACCGCGCTCTTCTGCCTGGAGATGAGCTTCACCGCCTACTACGCGCAACTGCGCCTGCCGCAGGTGGCGGAGGCGTTCACCCACCTCGGCTTCCCCGCCTACTTCCGGGTGGAGCTCTCCTGGGCCAAGCTGGTGGGCGTGCTTGCATGCTCTGCCCGGTCCCCGCGCGGCTCAAGGAGTGGGCCTACGCCGGCTTCGCCATCAACCTTGTCTCGGCGCTCATCGCCCACCTCTCGATAGGCGATCGCCCGGCGGCGTTGGCCCCGTCGGCGATCACCAGCGTGCTCTGGGGGCTCTCGTACTTCTTCTGGCGCCGCCTGCAGGCCACGCCGGCAAGCGCTTGACCGCGCATCGCCGGTGGTTAGGTCGTGGGAGTGCGAGGAGGCGGCCAAGCCAGGTATTTTGGAGCAGACATGGAAAAATTGGCGCCTCAGGTCAATCGGCGTGAATTTATGATCGGGTCGGCGGCTTTGGCTGCTGTGAGAGCGGGTTTACCTATGCAGAGCAGCACCCATTCGTTTGTCTCGTCAGGGACCGGGGATGAGTTCAACATTTATCAGCAACGCCGCCGGTGGGACCTTTGGAACCTTCTGGGCGATTTGCCTTGGGACCACCAGCCCGCACCGCCACGGCTGATCCGGACCGAGAAACATGACGGGTACACTCTCGAGCGGCTGATTCTTGACCTGAACGGAATAGAGCCCGTTCCGGCGTTGTTGCTGATTCCCGACCGGCGGCAGGACCGGGCGCCGGGCCTGCTCTTCATTCACTGGCACGCCGGCCAGTACGACCTGGGCAAAGAACAATTGCTGCGCGGCACAAGTGTGCAACCGGCTTACGCGCCGGTCTGCGTGGAAAAAGGCCTGGTGACGCTGGCCATTGACAGCTGGTGTTTCGGCGAGCGTAAACAGGAAACAAATGGCCACCAGGGGGAAGAAGACGCCTTTAAGCTGATGCTGTGGCGAGGGCAAGTGCTCTGGGGAATGATGATGTTTGATGAGCTCCGCGCTTTCACCTATCTTGCCGCCCGTCCGGAAGTGGACCCGGCGCGGTTGGGCGCCTTCGGTATGTCCATGGGGGCTACCAAGGCTTGGTGGCTGGCCGGCCTCGATCCGCGGGTGAGGGTGGCGATGGACGTTTGCTGCCTGACGGACTATGAGTCGCTCATCGCGGCGCACGGCTTGAGCGGGCACGGTGCTTACTATTTTGTTCCTGCGTTGCTGAAACATTTCGACACCTTTCAGATTAATGAATTGATCGTGCCGCGTGCGCACCTGAGTGTGAACGGACGCAAAGACCAGCTCACCCCGCCCGCAGGCGTCGAGAAGGTTGCGACCAGTTGCTGCCGTTGTACAGAACGTATGGGCGAGCCCAGGATTGTAAGATCGAGCTCTTTGATTGCGCCCACGAGGAATTACCGGAGATGCGGCTGCAGATTCTCGCCTGGATGGATCAATACCTGGTGGCGTCCGGAAGCGCAGAGCGCGGGCCCGCATGACGGCTCGGCTAACCTGGAGGCGGATGCGCCTTCAAAGCAATTGGATGCGGACATGCGCATTATGTGGAATCTGGGCAAATTGCAAGTCTTTCCTGCTGGCTCGCCGCCGCCGCGCAGTCCGAGTGAGGCGGGCGCACCCAGCTTGGACGATTTGCAGCTCCGCCGACGAGTCGATTTGCTACTCAGCGCGCAGCATGATCGCCGGGTCAATTTTGGCGGCTCGCATTACCGCCGGCAGAGCCGCGAGCAATGCTGAAGCAAACAACACCGTTGCCGGTAAGATGAGCATCGTCGGATCGCTGCCCTTCACACCGAAGAGCAGCGTCTCCACATAGCGGACAGATGCCACGCCAAGCGCCAAACCAACCACCGCCCCAACCAGGACCATCGCGAAGACTTCCGTCGTCAACAGTCGGGCAATACTGCCAATGCGTGCGCCGATGGCAATCCGAATCCCAAACTCGCGCTCTCGCTGCAGCACGGAATACGTGAGCACTCCATAAAGCCCAATCCCCGCCAACAGCAGCGCAATGCCGCCAAAGAACGCCGCAAGCATCGCCAGGAGCCGTTCGCGAATCGTCTGCGCGTAAATCAGTTCTGTCTGCGTACGGATGTTGCTCACGCGAAACGCCGGCTCGGCCTGCTGCAAATGCTGGCGCAGCGTCGACGCCAGTGCCGCCGGATTATTGCTCACCGTTCGAACAATGATTGTCGCGGAATCGATTGGCTGCAATACTCCCTTTGCGTCGAGGGAGTGAAGAGGAATATACGCGACGTGCGCCCGCGGATCGCGCACGTTCCTGTAGGCCGCGTCATCCACCAATCCCACAATCTCGTATTTGTTCGGCCTCCCACCTGCGCCCATGGTTGCAAAAGATTTTCCCACCGGATCTTGTCCGCCGAAAAACTGCCTCGCAAATTCCTTGCTGACGATCGCGGTGTGCGGGCTCGCATCGGTCGGGCGGAGATCCCTGCCGTCCAAAAGAGGGATCTTCATCGTTCCAATCCATTGCGGTGAGACGCTTAGATAATTCGCCAAAACATCGGTTGGGGGCGCGCCGTTGATAGAGACAAGTTCGTTGTCGTTATTTCCGCTCAACAACGGCCAACTGGCTAAGGCAACCGCTTCCACCCCGGGCACCGATTTCAGATTCTCGACCATCTCGTCCCATCGAGCCGCCGGCCGCGGATGCTGCGTCACAGTATCCAAAAGCAGGAGCCGGTCTGGAGAAAAGCCCAGCGGTCGATCGGAAAGATGCTTTAAGGTTGCGGTAAACAGCGACGCAAGGAAGAGCACAACAAAACAAAACGCGACCTGCGCCGCAATCAACCCATGCATGCGACGACGACGCGCATGTGGATCGTCTCCGCCCTTCAGTGCGCTCACGGGCTTCACCCATGACGCGCGTAGCGCCGGCATCAGTCCGAACAGCAGCGTAACCACCAGGGTCAGAACCAATCCAAACCCGAGCACTCGCCAATCAGCGGGCAAAATCAAGCGTACTGGGTTGCCGGGAGTGCCGATGCTGTTCACCACAAACGGAGCCGCCCACCAGGCAAACACCGCGCCCAGACCAGACGCGAGCAATGCCAGCATCGCACTTTCCACCATGACCATCTGGACCAGCCGTAACCGTCCGGCGCCAATCGACACCCGCAGCGCCATCTCTCTGGCTCGCGAAGCCGCCTGCGCGGTCATCAGGTTGGCAACATTGGCGCACGCAATCAGCAGCACCAGAGCGACCAGCACACCCAACGCCATGAGTGCGACACGATAATCCTGCTGCGTCAGCGAGACGCCGGAGGACGCCGGATGCAGCAGCAACTTCTCTCGTGGATATCCCACCAGCAATTCTTTGGGAATATCCGTCCAGCTCTTTGCGCGCTCCTGCTCGAATGCGCGATAGACGCCGTACATCTTTTCCCGCACGGGCTCAATCGCAACCCCAGGCCTCGGACGCACAAACACGCGCAGCCATCCATTCCCGGGCTCGCGAACGCCATAGAGGTTCATCATGATTGGAACAAAGATGTCCGCAATGGTCCCCGGCTCCGTGCCCGTGAACTTCTCTTCCGAGACACCCACGATCTGATACGTGTCGATTCCCATCCGGAAAGTCCGCCCAAGCACCTGTGGGTCGCGGCCAAAGCGAGCACTCCAATAGGCGTAGGAGATGACCGCATACGGTTTTGCACCCGGCACGCGATCGTCGTCTTCGGTGAGCAGCCTCCCCAGCGCAGGGCGCAGTCCGAACGACGAAAACATGCTGCCGGAGACGTGCTGGAACTGCGACTTCTCCATTTGATCGTCCGATCCATAGGTCAAATCAGCACGCTGCGCGGGTTCGATGGCAATCAGTTCCGCTTGTCCGCGCAACGCTGCGCGCATCCTCTCGAAGGAAGGATAGGATAAGGTGTCCCACACAATCGGCTTGCCTTGAAAGGTGAACCCGTCGAGCTGGACCGCGTACAGCCGGTGCGGATCGCTGATCGGCAGGGGACGCAGCAGAAGTGCATCGATCAAACGGAACGCCGAGGTGCATGCCCCGATCGCCAGAGCGAGTGAAACAATTGCAGCGCCTGAAGTGGCTTTGTTCTTCCTGAGTTGCCTCCAGCCGAATACTCCATCCGCAGCCAGTGCGCCCAGCCGCTGGCCTGCGCGCACATCGCGGCACCGCTCCTTCTGCCGCTCCACGCCACCGAGGGCCCGGGTTGCTGCCTGATGCGCGTCTTGCGGTGAAAGCCCCTGCGCCACCAATTGTTCCATCTGGCGATCAAGGTGGTATTGAAGCTCCTCGTCGAGATCCTGCTCCAGATGTCTTTTCAGAAAGAGCGTCCGTATCCTTAATGGAAGAGCGGAGAGCCAGCGCATGATCTTCATCCCTTTGTCTCCTTCAGACGCAACACCTGAGAGATTGCGACAGACAGCCGATTCCAGTTCGCTGTTTCCTGCTCCAGCACCTTTCGTCCACTGCGCGTGAGTGAGTAGAATTTCGCGCGCCTATTGTTCTCCGACGGCTTCCACTCCGATGCGATCCACCCCTCTACCTCCAGCTTGTGCAATGCCGGATAGAGCGAGCCCTCGCTCACCTGGAGGACATTGCCTGAAACTGCGGTGAGCCGCTGGCTAATTGCCCAGCCGTGCAAAGGCTCAAGGGCAAGAATCTTTAGAAGCAGTAGGTCCAGGGTGCCTTGGACGAAATCGGATGGTTTACTCATAGTCCTCTCGGTTACCGAGGCTAATATATCGCAGTGTCCCCTTGGTAAGCAAGAGGAGGGTAAAACAATTAATAGTGCGGGAAAAGCGCTCGGAGCGCCCAGTTAATCGGCGTAACAGCGCGAAGTATCAAGCGGTCGTCGGATCTGCAACCGTTGGTCGTTTCTTGTTCTGACGACCCAAAGGGAATTGATTTGACTGAAGCGAGGCAATGCCATCGACAATCCCGACTCCATGCCAACGAGACCGGCTTTCGAGACACGAAATGGATTGACATATTCACAGTGATGCCGCAGGTTACCTCGCGCAGCATGGCCGTTAAGGAGATCAGGCAAGTACTTCTGCTGTGTTATCCCTCTGGACAGAGAGTGCCGGCCGAACAACGTGATCTGGACCAGCTCGGCGCCGATCTGCCGCGGTGTTGGCCCTGCCGGAGTCGGCACATCCGCCAATTTCGACAAGAGATTTTCATAGGCGCTAACGCCATCTTCGACGGCGGCTTGCTCCGCTTCGCCCAGCGGAATCTCCTGAAGCAGCCGTAACAGATGCGTCTTACCCTCTAGCAGCAGAGCTGCCGTGGACTCCTTCGGCATGTAGAAATCGCACTTCGCACAGGCCATGCGATGCTGGCACTGTTCAAAGAAATCGTAGGTGCAGTACCCGTGTCCGAGATCGTAAAACTTCCATGGCTCAGTCGCAGCGCGCCCGCTTCGCACCATGTCCTGATCGACCAGAACCTCGATAGCCCGAAGGTTGCGGGCGAAGTAGCCTGCATCGGCATAGGACTTGGCGATCTTTAGCGGAGTGATCTTGGCGTAGTGCTGGGTGGCTGTTGGAGTCGCGTGGCCCAGCCACTCCTGCAACTCGAAGAGCGTCATCGGCTCCCGCGCGTTGTAGAGTTGTGAAGCGATAGTGGACCTGGCGCGGTGGCTGGTGATGTTGCCGCGCACATCGGCAAGAGGGACACCGGCCTTTTTACAGAGAGCCGGGATGAGCGTCTTGTTGAGATAGTTTATTCCTACCCTGGTGAGGCGAATGAGAAAGAGAAAATCGACCAGTTCGCCAGTCTTCGGGTCGGGGAGTTTTGCACCATGTGGACGCACCTTTTCCCACGCGGCGATGGCCTCTCCGACAATCCGATCTACTGGCTTGGTGAAAGCAGTGGTGGTCTTGTTGACAGGAACATCGAGCAAGCAAACGGCATCCGCAGGCAGAGTCTCGCCGGTGTCCGGCACAGTGACATCATCCTTCTGCCAGCGAATGCAGCCAACGCGCAGACGAACAGATCTCGTTGCTGCGAAGGCCAGCAAACAGCCAGGTGATGACAAGCGCTCTGCTCATCTCAATCGGATAGGCGGTTGCTGGCAATGGACACGGCGCATGTCGGCCTTTTCTCGGAAGATCATCGGCGGTCAGGTTAAGGCCTGCCCAGATGAGCTTGGCCCAGACGTCATCAGCGATGGCGCGCGGGTTCGGGCCAATCAGCGCAAGCAGGCTCTTGGGTGTGACCATGCTCCGCATCGGATCGAATCGTCCGCGGGATCAGCTCCCACTCCTGGAGATCGCGAAAGAAAATGCGCAGGATGGAAATGCGGCCGGCGCGTGTGCTTGGGCGCGAGGATCTGGCCGCGGCTCTTCACATGAACCGGGATCGATCGCTGCACCAATCGCCTCCATGCCACTGGCAGACGACGGACACCGCTTCCGCGGCGAGTGCCCTGGTCCAATCAGCAGGCGAAGTGATCTCTGGGTGTACCTTGCCGAGCCATCTGCCGACGTTGAGCAGAAAATAGTAACTCTTGTTCCTGTTGCGAAGTGAATACGTGGCTCGGTCGAACCAAAGGCGGCAGAGCCGGCACCACTCGGCCGGCACACCGAACGTGAGCGCGGGCGACAGCTTTTTATCCTGAACCGGGCGCTTAATCTCCATCGCTTCGGGAACAGTGCCCATGCTGGCCAGGACACGCGAGAGCGCGACCACGCAGTAGCTTCCGGTCCGCGGCGGTCGGCGCGCGACAACAGTCTGAAGGTCCTCGATGTTAAGGTGATCGAGGTGCGGAGAGCGATTATACAGCAGCCCCTCGAAAATGGTGCGCAGGACGAGGGTCAGTGCACCTGTTCTCACGATAGCCCCACTCTCGCAGCAAACTCTGCACGCGGTCTCCAACGAACCTCCATGTACTCGCGGCCGAAGACCTTGCGGGCCAGGACGACGTAAACGATGTGATTTTTACTGAGCCGATGGAGGTCTGAGAATCCGCAGAGCAAGTACGCGACGGCGATGACATGCTGGTACTCCACCTTCTTCTGGCGCTCAATAGTCTCGATCCACTCATCGGTAGTCCACCCCCAAAAGGACCGCTTGCGTTCCGCCATCTCACGAAGAAAGTACAGGAGCACATATTTGCGAAAGAGAGTTCTGATGCCGGTGTAGTCGAGCGCATCGTTCAGAGGCTTCACCAGCCGATCGAGTGTCTCTCCGAAGTCCATCGTTCGACCGTAGCGATAAAAGCGGTAGGCTTCGGCATAGCGCGTCAGCATGTCTTCTTCGACCAGAGTGAGGGCACTGGAGCGGTCATAACGATCCAGGTCGATCGGCCAAACCCACGGCCCGTCATCGGCCTTTTTCGGTTCCTGCTTCTCCGGACCCCACTGAGCGCGCGCTGCGCGCTGAAAGAGCTGGGCACGCTTTTCGGCCGGCAACTTCTCCAACCATGGGCCAATGTTGTTCGGCCAGGGCTTGCCGTTCTTCCTGGCTCCTCGCTTCCGCTTCATCTTCATACGTTCATCTCCGCGAGCATCTGTATGCGACGCGCGTGTATCTGGGCCATACTTGCGGCGAGCTTCGCGGACAGGTCCCGACCGCTGAGGTGGATATAGAGCAGGGTGGTCTGAATGCTGCGATGGCCGGCGAAGGCCGCAATCTCGTGGATGTCCCAGCCGGCGCGCGCAAGGTCGGTCAGACAGAGATGGCGCAACGTGTGCGTGCTGAATCGCTCGACCTGGGCACGTCGCGCGAGTTCGGAGGACTCACCTTCGACCAACTCCAGATCGAGATCGGTTGGGTGTAGTTGCGACGCGACTCTGAAAGGAAGAGCGGTCCGCGCCTCTGCCCCAATGTGCGCCGATGCAGGAGGTAATGGTGGAGCAGTTCACTGCTGGAGACCGAATATGGAACCACTCGTTCGCGCCGTCCCTTGGTGGTCTCCGCGCGAATCCTGAGTGTACGCCGCGAAGGATCGATGTCATCGCTGCGGAGACTGCACAGTTCCTCACGCCGCAACCCTGCATCGTAGGCGAACGCCAGCATGACGCGGTTGCGGATCGGCTCATGACGGGCCGCGGCAAGAACCGAGTGCCAGTCGTCCTCGTTCGGAATCCACGGCAGCTTGTGATGCCGTGCAATCAGCGGCCTGCCCGTGTGACTATGCGCTGCCGGGTTGTTGACGCGCACTCCTTCTTCCATCAGATATGCATGGAACAATCGAATGACCGTCAATAGCTGTTGCATCGTGGCGTTCGAAAGGCGGGAGCCATCGGCCTGCAAACTCGCCAGGTAAAGTCCAACCTCGGCGCGTGTGACCGATGCGCAAGAGAAGATGGAGTTGCGTCAGGAAACGGAAGTAACGCTCCAGGCCGCGTGAATAGGCATCGAGCGTGTTATATGCGAGGCCGCGATGGGACTGGAGAGTGATCCAGGCGCGGGCATGAGGATCGGCTGCGGCCAATGGGCAGCGATCCCAACGGACAGGGTGGACGACGAAATCACAAGGCAAATGAACCTCCGGGTGGAGGTTCCAGAAGAACAGATGGCCGGATGCCCGCGCCTCACGCGGTCTCGCGGCGGCGAGCGAGCCAACAGGAAAGACTTGCGGTTGCCCAGATTCCACATAACTTACAAGAATCTGGCCTACCTCCGCAATGTCACTGCGCAGTCTTGACGGAGGCATACGGGAACATGATACTTATTCACCTGGAAATTGATGCAATAGGTACCGTGTCCCCGTATATCTCCCGGCTTACTCGTAGCGCAAGGCTGTCATCGGATCGATGCGCAGCGCTCGAGTCGCTGGTACTAAAGTAGCCAGAACCGCAACCGCCCCCAGCACGCCCACGACGGCGAGGACCGCACCCGGATCGAAAGTACTCAGACCTGGGATCAGAAAAAGAGTAAGCGGCCTTGTGGCGAAAAAAGCAAGTGTCAGGCCCACAACCATTCCCGATCCTACGAGTGCGAGACTTTGACGGCCGATGATTCGCATCACGTCGAATGGGGTTGCCCCAAGCGCGACGCGGAGGCCAATTTCGCGTGTGCGGCGTGAAATTGAATACAGCAGCACTCCATACAGCCCGATGGCAGCCAGCACAAGCCCAAGGATTCCCATGGCTCCCAACATTACAGCCCCTGCCTGGCTCGGCAGCAGAGCTAGTCCAAGTGCCTGATTCATTGGCTTGGTTTCGATCGCAGCAGTGGGATCGAGGCGTCCCAAAATATCGGAAATAGGCTTCACGTAGCCGGTCGGCGAGCTGGTTGTGCGGACAAGAAAGTGCAAATTTACCGGCTCCGGGTAAGCGAAATATGGCTGATACACGGCGAGTCGTTGCTTCTCGCCGAGAGTGGAGTACCTGCTATCTTTTGCAACTCCCACAATGAGCTGGGTCTCGGCACCCGTAAAGTTGCTCGTGATTGTGTGACCCACCGGGTCCACGTTGCCGAACACGGTCCGCGCGAGGGTCTCGTTAACGATGACCACTGGTTGGGAGCCTTTCCGATCCGCGACAAAAAACTCCCGGCCGCGCAAAATAGGAGTGCCGATGGTGCGAAAGTAATCCGGGCCGACATTGTTGCATTCGTACGACACCTGAAGAGGCGTGGTGGAGACGTCGGTTCCAAGAGCCGTTCCGATCACGCAATTATCATTCAGGGGAACACGTCGGGTAATCGCAACCGAATCCACACCAGGCAGAACCCGCAATTGCTCTAGCGCCGAATGCACAACAGCCAATTGCTTGTTTTGGTTGGCCTCAGTGTACCTCTCAGGGACGAGCCGCATATACGCCCATATCGTATGGTGGACATCGAAGCCGGGATTCGATGAGGTGACCCGGAGCAGATTATGCACGAACAAAAAGCCCGCTGCGAGAAGAACAATTGACGCGGCGAGCTGTCCGACTACCAGAACGCTGCGAAAATTCCACCCGTGCCCGGTCTGACGCTCTTCCTGCTTTAGCGCTAGGTTTATGTCTCTTCTCACGACTGTGAGAGCAGGCAATAAGCCGCAAAGAAGCGCACTTACCAGTACCGCGCCGAGTGAGTACCACAACAAGCGCCAGTCAGGTGAAATTACTAGGTGAATCGGGATAGGCAAGGGGAAAGTGATTTTGTCGATGACAATCGCGCAAGCGATGTCGATGAGCAGTCCCGCGACTGACCCGAGAACACAGAGCAACAGACTTTCGGCCAATAGATGCCGAATGATCCGCCTGCGGCTTGCACCAAGGGATAGCCGGACGGCCAGCTCGTGCGAACGGCTGGAGGCACGCGCCAAAAACAAGCTGGCAACGTTTGTGCAAGCAATCAGCAATACCAGCCCGACCACGATCATTAGCATCGCGAAGAAGGCGGCAACAGCACCGGGCATCTCCTGATTCAGCACATCAAATCCGGTCACGCCCGTCACTCGTACTTGAGTGGTTCGTTTCCAGCCCTCTTTCGGGTGGATGCGGTCGAGCTGCTCGAAGACACTTAGCAATTGGGCGCGCGCCATCGGCATGGTCATGCCTTTTGGCATGCGCGCGTAAAACTGCACGTCTTCATCTCGTCGCGGGTCACCGGAATATATACGTCGGGTGAAATGGCGAAGCCAACAATTGAACGATGGTTCGCCGGAAGCACCCCGGCGATGGTGAAGATTCGACCGTCCAGAATCAGCTTGCGGCCGAGGATTGCAAGATCTCCGTTGAACTTGCCACGCCACACCCCGTAGGAGAGCACGGCGGTGTCCGTTTCGCGGGGCGCTATGCCGCGGCCAAGAAGAAACGGAGTGCCTAGGGTGGTGAAAAAATCGTCTGTAACCACTCCGGCGTAGAGACGGCTCGTCTGGTCGCCGGCTCGCCAATTCACCTCGCGCTCTACATTTACTCCGGCCGTGCCGTCAAAAACGTGTGAGTCGCGAAGAAACTTGAAGTCGGTAAGCGATGAGCCGCTGTTCCCGCCCTCCCAAATGGCGATCACCGATGCGCTATCCCGGGCAGATGGTTCACTGAATAGAAAGCTGGTCGTTACGTTGAAAATCGTAATGTTTGCACCGATCCCTAGCGCGAGGCAAAAGATGGCGGTCGTCGCGAATCCAGGGTTGCGCCGGAAAGCGCGAGCCGCGTAACGCAAATCGGAGAACAGGTCCTCTAACCACTGGATTTGCCATGCGCTGGAGGTATCTTCGGCCGCCTTCAGTCGAGAGCCAAACTCACGGCGGGCCTTTGCCAGTGCTTCACGGGCCGGTACACCGGCCTCCTCCAGTTCAGCGGCGCGACACTCTATATGGAACTGAATCTCATCGGCGAGCTCAGAGTGAAAGCGTGAGCGGCCAAGCAGCCAACGCAGCCGAAGAAAAAGTTCCCTCAGGAATGACATGGCAAACTTCCTTACGCAGTTTTCATCACCAATTGAATAGCCTTAACCAATTTGTTGAAATCATTTGCTTCCGAGGCGAGCTGGTTCTGGCCCTCTTTCGTGAGCCGGTAAAGACGCACCTTCCGGTTTGTCTCGGAAGTTCCCCACTCGGCGCGCAGCCAACCTTTGAGTAACATGCGGTTCAGAGCGGGATAGAGCGAACCTTCTTCGACATCGAGCACATCCGCCGAGCACTGTTTTATACGGCGGGTAATTGCGTATCCATGCAGCGGACCCGCCGACAAAGTCCGCAGGATGAGCATGTACAGGGTGCCAGGCAAAAAGTGCGGTGAGTCCTCAGGCATACTCTCTAGTCCAGACTATGTATAGTCTGGACTAGGTAACAGCGGAAGTCAAGATACCTGGAGGGGCGAAATTCGCTGACAGCATGAAGTGGTGGACCCGTATGCCGAAGCCGGTGACGGGCCGTAATCCAATCGGTAATAAGGCGATATTTAACCGGGACTAAGTCGATGTATGCAAGCCACATCGGACCGGGACAGACGGACCGGACCGGGACCCGACGGGACGTTCACCAACGATTATGTGGCTAACCTAATCCGGGGCTGGACGGAAGTGACCCTAATAAAAGCATGCCGGTCGGGCTTGGTTTCCTTTTCCCGAGGCTCTCACAGTGCCCCCTCATCCGGACGCGTCCAACCGTGGCGGTACCCGAGGGAGTAACTGCGGGAATATCCCTCGTTTAGCAGGACAACCCAAGCGTAGTCGTTCTTGGTCCCCCGAAACCTGTCGATCCGCCCGTTCTTCTGACCCTCTAACCACGCCTGATCGTTCATCACCGTACCCTCCCGGTTGAGCCTTCCCGCTCATATTCGGCTAAACCTTGCGCCACCTGCAATCACCATAAGGCTTATTTGTACCGGTGCTTTTCGGTCATTCGTTTACCCGTTGAGCGACGCTTACGATTGCACGATCGGGATAGGAACGAGCGGCTAAACGGCGAGTGACGCTGTGCCTGATCGCCCAGATCGGCAGGTAAATGACGATCAGAATCGACAAAAAATGGTAAATATACGCAATGGATTCTCGCTCAGCGTCGATATGCTCTGGCTGGTCCTCGCGGCGCTTTGCTCGCGAGCGCCGGGTCAGCGATAGCAGGGAAGCCATGACTACGTTTTGCCGACATAATGTGGCTGGAAAGCGCAAATATGATCACTTGCTGCAATATCACTCGTTTGTCGACGTGAGAGAATCTTGCTGATCAGGGCACTCGTGGCGCCGTGGATCAAGCATCCCCTGGGTTAGGCACACTTGATTGAATAAGGTTTTCACGGCTGTCTCGAGAAGTGTACCCTGCCTGGGAAGAATATGAACCTGCTCTCGAAATACAAACTGTGGCTAGGCGGCGCGCTTTGCCTGCTCGTCATCGGCCTGATCATTGGAGCGATGTACCCAAAGCACGTATCGGGAGCAAAGCCCGACGCTCCGCTGAATGTGGAGGTGGTGCAGGTTGAGCAGAAGGATGTTCCGATTTATGGCGAGTGGATCGGCACCCTCGACGGATTCACCAATGCTGACGTCCGGGCCCAGGTCACAGGATACCTGCTGAAGCAGGGTTATCAGGAAGGGGCATTCGTCAGGAAGGGCCAGCTGCTCTTCGAGATTGATCCCCGGCCGTTCCAGGCGGCTCTCGACCAGGCGGAAGGGCAGTTAGCGCAGGCAAAAGCGCAGCTTGCTAACGACGAAGCGGTTCAAGGCAGAACCCAGCTTGACGTAGAGAAGTACGAACCGCTGGCCAAAGAACAGGCCGCGAGCCAGCAGGATCTCGACAATGCGGTGCAGAATAACCTGGCCGCCAAGGCCACGGTGCAGACCGCCGCAGGCTTTGATCAAGACCGCCGAGGCTGCCGTCGAAACGGCCAGGATCAACCTGGAGTTTACCCGCCTCGTAGCGCCCATCGACGGCATCGCCGGACAGGCTCAGCTTCAGGTGGGCGCTTTAGTCAATCTGGGCAGCGGGCCCGTAACCTCGGTGTCCACAGTCGACCCCATCAAGGTTTACTTCACGGTCGGCGAACCCCAATACCTTGCCTGGAGGCAACGCTTCCCAACCGAGGCGAGTCGACGAAGCGGCGGATAAGAATCTGCGCCTCGAACTGATTTTGGCCGATGGCTCCACCTATGCGCATCCGGGCACATTCTTTTTTGCCGACCGCCAGGTAAATGAAAGTACCGGGGCCATTCGAATCGCCGGGCTGTTCCCCAATCCTGGAAACATTCTCCGTCCCGGCGGGTACGGCAAAGTTCGCGCGGTTGTCCGCATTCAGCAGGGCGCGTTGCTGGTACCTCAGCGGGCAGTCTCGGAGCTGCAAGGCGGCTATCAGGTCGCGATCGTGGAGGGCGACAACAAGGTCAACATCCAGCCGGTCAAGGTCGGCGACCGTATCGGCAATCAGTGGGTCATTGCGGAGGGACTCAAGCCAGGCGAACGCGTGGTCGCCGAGGGCGTGCAGAAGGTGCGCCCGGGAGTGCAAGTGAACCCCAAGCCATTTGCCACTGGACACTGCGGGAAGGTAATTCCATGTCCAAGTTCTTTATCAACCGCCCCATCGTCGCCATGGTGATCTCGATCGTCATGGTGCTGGTTGGCGCCCTCACCATGCTCACTTTGCCGGTCGCGCAATTCCCCAGCATCACTCCGCCTGAGATCCAGGTCCTGGCCACCTATATCGGCGCCGACGCCCAAACCCTGGAGCAAGCGGTTGCCACGCCCATCGAACAGCAGATGAATGGCGTGGACAACATGAACTACATGTATTCGGTGAACGCCACCGCCAACTCGACCACCACCCTGATCGTGGACTTCGACGTAAAGACCGATCCCAACACCGACTACATTCTTGCCCAAAGCCGTGAAACCCAGGCCGCTTCTCAGCTGCCCACCGACGTCACCAACTACGGAATCACGGTTCGAAAATCGGTCACCGCTCCCCTCATGTGGGTGGCCCTTTATTCTCCGCACGGAACCTATGACGCCAGGTTTCTGGCCAACTACGCCTACATCAATCTGGTTGACCCCATTTTGCGTTCGCCAGGCGTCGGCAACGTGACGGTTTTCGGCGCCGGCCAATACGCGATGCGCTTGTGGGTAAAACCCGACACCTTGGCCAAGCTGGGCATCACCGTCCCGGAAATCGTCAGCGCCATTCAAGCGCAAAACACCGTGAACCCGACAGGGAAGGCAGGCGGCGAGCCTGCTCCCAAAGGCCAGGAATTCACCTATTCGGTTCTCGCCCAGGGCCGTCTCGTGTCGCCGGAAGAATTCGGACAGATCGTGGTGCGCGAGACTCCCGACGGCGGGACCGTCCGGGTACGCGATGTCGCGCGCATCGAGCTGGGTTCGCAGGACTATACCGTCGCTGGACGTTTCAACGGAGAGCCCAGCGCTATCATCTCGATCTACCAATTGCCTGGCTCCAACGCCGTCGATGCCGCCGCAGGCATCAAGAAATTGATGTCGCAAATGAAACAACGCTTCCCGGCGGACATGGATTTCAAGGTTTCGCTCGATACCACTCTTTCGGTGACAGAAGGCATCAAGGAAATCGTTAAGACGCTGGCCATCGCACTCGTCCTGGTGATCCTGGTCGTCTATCTGTTCCTTCAGAGTTGGCGCTCCACCTTGATTCCGCTCCTGGCCGTGCCGGTTTCGCTGGTGGGCACGTTCGCCATCTTTCCCCTGTTCGGTTTCTCCATTAACACCCTTTCGCTCTTTGGTCTCGTGCTCGCGATCGGTCTGGTGGTGGATGACGCCATCGTCGTGGTCGAGGGCGTGGAGCGGCACATCGAGGAGGGGCTCACTCCGAAGGCCGCGGCGTTAAAAGCGATGGAAGAACTTTCCGGGCCAGTGGTTGGCATCGCCTTGGTTCTCTCCGCCGTTTTTGTGCCCACCGCCTTCATCCCCGGAATCACCGGCAGGCTCTATCAGCAGTTTGCCGTCACCATTGCCATCTCCGTCGTTCTCTCGGCGTTCAACGCGCTTACCCTCAGCCCCGCGCTTTCCGCGCTCCTTCTTCGCCCCCGGCAACCGAGCCGCGGCCTGCTGAGAAGGTTCTTCGATTGGTTCAACCGCCGTTTCGGGCAAGCCACAGAGATCTACGTCCGTTGGAGTGGGGTGCTGCTCACGAAAACCGCGGTGGTGCTTGTACTGCTGGTGGCCTGTGGCGTAGCGGCGGCTTTTTTTGCCTCTCGTGTGCCCTCCAGCTTCCTCCCCGACGAAGACCAGGGTTATGCCTACATCAATCTGCAGCTGCCGGACGGGGCCTCGATGGAACGGACAACCGCCGTGGCCGCCCAGGTTGAAAAAATCATCCTGAATACCCCGGGGGTGAAATACGCCACCAGCGTTGTGGGCTTTAGTTTGCTTAGTTATGTTCGCACCAGCTACAGCGCGTTCTTCTCTGTGGCCCTCCAAGCCCTGGGATCAGCGAACGTCGAGAGAGCAGCAATTTCAATCGATCAAGGCACATCTCAACCGGCGAGTTGAGCAAGTTGCCGGCGGGGGTTGCCTTCAGTTTTTCCCCGCCTGCCATTCCCGGCGTCGGCACTTCCGGCGGTTTCACCTTCATGCTCGAGGACCGTTCGGGAGGCGATGTCCAGTTCCTCGCCAGAAACCTGAACCTCTTTCTTGCCGCCGCTCGAAAGCGCCCCGAAATCGCCAGTCTTAGTACCACTTTCCTGCCCAATGTTCCCCAGGAATTTATCCAGGTAGATCGCGACAAGGTGCTGAAGCAAGGCGTGAATCTGAGCGATGTCTACCGCACCATCCAGGCATTTATGGGCGGTTATTTCATCAACTATTTCAATCGCTTCGGCCGCCAGTGGCAGGTCTATATCGAAGCCGAGGGTGAGGACCGCGCCAGGGTGGAAAACGTTGGCCAGTTCTATGTGCGCAACGGCAGGGGAGAGGCTGTCCCCCTCTCCACCCTTACCACGCTCAAGCCGCGCCTCGGCCCGGAATTTACTTTGCGTTACAACGAATATCGTTCCGCGCAAATCAACGGCAGCGCTGCGCCGGGCTATAGCGCCGACCAGGCCACGGATGCCCTGGAAGAGGTTTTCAAACAGACCATGCCGCGCGAGATGGGCTTCGACTATCTGGGTATTTCCTTTCTGGAGCAGAAAGCGCGGCAGGGAGTGCCGCCTGCGGTGATTTTTTCGCTCTCGCTGCTCTTCGTCTTTCTCGTTCTAGCGGCGTTGTATGAAAGCTGGTCGCTGCCGTTCAGCGTGCTGCTGAGTACGCCGGTCGCGATTTTTGGGGCCTTTGGCATCCTGTGGCTGCGCCGCGTCCTGCTGCGGAATTTTCCTGCCCCCCTATCTGGTCCAGATGGAGACCGATGTCTACTCGCAAATCGGGCTGGTCATGCTCATCGGCCTCGCGGCCAAGAACGCGATTCTGATCGTCGAGTTCGCCAAGGAGCAATACGAGAACGGAAAACCTCTTGCCGATGCCGCGCTCGAAGGGGCCAGACTTCGTCTGCGGCCGATTTTGATGACCTCGTTCGCCTTCATCCTTGGTTGCGTTCCGCTATGGACGGCCAAGGGAGCCGGGTCGGTTGCTCGCCAGATCATGGGCACGACGGTGATCGGCGGCATGCTCGCTGCCAGCTTGATCGGAATTTTCTTCGTGCCTGCGATCTTCTACCTGGTGGAGAAGTGGTCAGGCGCCGGCAAGCAGCCGGCTCCTGCCGCACTGCCGGGAACGCCTGCGCCGTCGGAGGGAGACTGAAATGGTCCGGCAGGCTGAAATGGAGGTCAACGAGCAGAGCCATGAAAAATGGCGCAGGACGTCTCGATCTGCCGCGATCTCGGCCTCGACGGTAATGATCGGCTGCATGGTCGGTCCGAATTATCACCGGCCCGCCGTTCCCACTCCAGGCGTGTACCGTGATCTCAGCGACAACCCGCAGGCCCAGGCCCAGGCAACGTCCTTTGCCGACCTTCACTGGTGGCAAGTCTTCCAGGATCCGCAACTGCAAGAGCTCATTCGCACCGCCCTGAAGGAGAATTACGACCTTCAATTGGCGACCGAGCGCATCAGCGCTGCGCGTGCTCAGGTCACCATCACGCGCTCCAGTTTATTTCCCCAGGTGCAGGCGAACAGTAACTTCGCCGGCGGAAAAGACCCGACCAGCCAGTCTACGTACAACATTCTGGCTCTCACCGCCGATGCGGCATTCCAGTTGGATCTCTTCGGTCGTCTGCGACGTGCGACCGAGGCTTCACGCGCCCAGCTGCTGGCTACCGAGGATGCGCGAGATACTGTCATACTCACGCTTGTCAGCGATGTGGCGAGCGACTACTTCGCGCTGCTGGAGCTCTATCTCGAACTCCAAATCACGCGCGACACGGTGAAGACTCAGGAAGATTCCGTCAAGCTGACCCGGTTGCGGCTCGACCACGGTCGTTGCCACCAAGCTGGATGTGCTGCAATCCCAGCAGGTGCTGGATACCGCCAATGCGCAGGTGCCGGACCTCGAGCGACAGATCGGTCAGGAGGAAGACGCGATCAGTATTCTCCTGGGCCATTATCCCGAGAGCGTGCGGCCGTGGACGCCCATTAGCCGAGCAGCCGCTTCCTCCCGAGGTGCCGCCGGGAATGCCGTCGACGTTGCTCGAACGGCGGCCAGACATTCGCCAGGTCGAACAGGACCTGATCACCGCCAACGCCGAGATCGGCGTCGCCAGGGCTGCGTTTTTTCCGCAGATTTCTCTTACCGGCTCCGGCGGGGGCGCGTTTGGTCGAAGCACGCTCCTCACCGGCCTTATGAGTTCACAAACTGGGATTTGGTCCTACGGCGCCCAGGTCAGCCAACCTATTTTCACCGGCGGCGCCCTGCGCGGGAACCTGAGACTGGCTGAATCCGAACAACGCCAGCAATTGATCGCTTATAAGCAGGTTATCCAGTTGTCGTTCCGCGACGTCTCCGATGCTCTGATCGGTTATCAGAAACTTCATCAAGTCCGCGTCGCGCAGGAGATCACGGTCAAGGACCTGCAGGATTCAGTGACTACCTCCCTACGCCGTTATCGGGGAGGCATCACCACCTACCTCGAAGTTCTCGATGGGCAGCGATCGCTATTTACCGCCGAGCTAACTCTCGCCCAGGCTCGGGGCAACGAGTACCAAAGCCTGGTGCAACTTTACAAAGCACTTGGCGGAGGTTGGCAGTGAGCATTCAATGAAGGCAGACAGGAGCAATCCGAGCGAATTCCTGAATACCCCATGCGAGTTCAATTTGAATCGTGCATCAAACTCCGAAGCACTGCGGACTGCCGGCTCCCGCCCTCGAGTGCGGTGTTGTGTAACCGAATCTGAGATTAATTTTCCTGCCCCTCTTGGTAAACGGACCAGATATACAAGATCGGTAATTCGCCTGGACAGGCTTCAGCAAACGCACCCCTGAGGAAATGCTGGCCGACCGTCCAACCGGCCGCAGCTTACCGAAGCACTGCGGGTGTGATGCCATACTTGCTCTGGCGCAACGAACTCTGATTGTCTCGCTGCTATATCTATTTGTAGAAGTCCGGAGAATAGGCGCGCGGGGCTTTGTCTGAAAGTGGACAGAGCTGTCCAAATTAAGCGACAGGTTGAGTCTGTTTGATTGATTTTATTGGACAAACTGATGTTGTGAGCTGGCAATGCGAAACCAGGTTGGGGTAGCAAACAGTGTAGGACGACCGGTCTCCACTTCCCCAGCGAGGTCTGTATGGCTCTGTACGAAGGGCACGGCTTCAGCCGTGCCGCACATAGCCGCAGCCAAGGAGGGCTTTAGAGCCTGCGTGAGAACCAAGATTTTGGGCACAAATCAAATGCGACTTCATATAGATCGTTGCCAAAACTCAATACGAGTATTGCTAATTTTTCGAGTTCTCACGCAGACTCTTTAGCCCCTGAGAGCCTGCCCTGAGCTTGTCGAACGGGTACGCATTTCCATGTTTCCGCGTGCACAGAACCTGCCTTTAACAACCGTACCTCAGCGGCTAAAGCCGTCCGTAGGCAGGAGGTTTAGGGCCTTCGGGACATGCAATCACAATAATTCTGGAATCACCCGTGCCCGAGGAGAGAGTGCTTGTCGAATACTCGTGTCATTTTGTGCGTTGATGATGAAGTTGCCGCGCTGGCGCTGCGTCGTCTGGTTTTATCAAGTGCTGGTTATGAAGTTTTGACCGCGGCAGACGGCGCGGCCGCGTTAGAACTCTTCAGGTGCTTCCACGTCGACCTCGTTATTACGGATCATCGGCTACCCGGTCTTACGGGAACGCAATTGGCTGCTGAAATGAAACGGTTAAAGCCGGCAATCCCGATAGTCCTCTTCAGCGGCTTGGTCGAGGCGCCTCTGGGGAGCGAGCACGCGAACCTGGTTATCACGAAGGGTATGCCCGCGGTTGAATTCCTCCGTGAAGTCGGCAACCTAATTTCAAAATGACAATCAGTGCGTGCCCTGGAAACGGAGTTTCGGTAACCCCTTAACCCGCGTGCCATGGTACGAAGGTACCGGCAAATCCTCTGCAGGCATCGAGGAGACAACTTCAGCATTCTTCCCGTATTGAGACCTCAGATCGCTCTTATTCACAACGTCCGGACTTCCGGTCAGTATTCAGCACTATAATCGAACCTTGCGCCTGGGCAACGACCGAACTACCGGCGCATGAAACTCTAATAGAGTTCAGAAACTACACTCATTGAGATGGCTTTTGAACAGTGAGGTGGAGACTACTTGGAAGCGTCAACAGTCCGGGTTCTCGTTGTCGATGATCACGAACCGTTCCGGCGATTCGTATGTTCAACGCTGGGCAAAAGGCAGGATTTGCAGGTCATCGGCCAAGCCTCAGACGGCTTGGAAGCAGTTCGCAAAGCCCAAGAACTAAACCCTGACCTGATTGTGCTCGACATCGGGCTTCCCACATTTAATGGGCTTGAGGTTGCTCGTCGAATCCGCAAGCTCTGCCCTGAATGCAAGATACTTTTCATGAGTCAAGGATCTTCTTTCGAAGTGGCGCAAGAAGCTTTCAACCTGGGGGCATTGGGCTACGTTGTTAAATCACACGCGGGAAGCGAACTGTTAGCCGCTGTGGAAGCGGTTTGTCAGAGCAGGCAGTTTGTCAGTAAGGGCCTATCGGGCCACAATTGGACCAGTGCTAAGGGCGCACAAGCTCCCGACCGACTCTTCCGCCAGGAAGTTCTCCCATCCCTCGTACCGAAAAAGGCGAAGATCTCTCACTGCCACGAGGTTAAGTTCTATTCTGATGAAGCAGCATTTCTATTTGGCCTTACTTGTTTTATCCAAGCTGCTCTAAATGCCGGAAACCCGGTTATCCTGGTCGCGACCGAGTCACACCGGAACAGTCTTCTTGAGAGATTGGTGGCAGGTGGTGTGGACGCTGCGGCCGCCATTGAAGAAGGGCTCTATCTCCCTTTGGATGTTGACGAGGCGCTCTCGACATTCATGGTGAATGATCTACCTGACTCGGTCCGATTCCTGAAAGTCTTTGGCGATCTGCTCTCTTCGGCACGCAAGGCGGCGAAGGCGAAGCATTCCCGCGTTGCAGCTTGTGGTGAATTTGCACCTACGTTGTGGGCGCAAGGTAAGGTGGATGCCGCGATTCAGGTCGAACACCTCACGGACGAGATAGCCAGGTCTTGCAATGTGGATATTCTGTGCGGGTATGTGTTGACGACCCTCCAGCGCGAACAGGAGAGCCACATCTACCAGAGAATCTGTGCAGAACACTCAGTCGTTTCCCAGTGAACCGGCTTTCACACACGCTCTTAAGCACGGTGCCGCAACACTTCTCCCGGTACACGCAACTTACGCCCGCGTAGAATCGCTTCCGGAACTGAGAGGCACTCTAGCGTGGATCGTTGTGCCGCGCCTGCGCTGCGATTCGATGGAAAGCGTTCCCTTCAGTAGTTTCAGCCGCTCTTCCATGCTGACCAGGCCAAGTCCTTGACCCTCTTTTGCGGCTTCGCTGTCAAAGCCTACGCCTCGGTCACTCACCGCGAGATGAATCTCATCCGGTGTTCCCCGCAATCCCACTTCGACGTGCCGTGCCCCACTGTGTTTGATCGCATTGCGCAGGGACTCTTGCAGGACTCGGAAGAGGCAAAGAGAAATGTTTGGCGGCAAAGGGTTGGGCAAATCTTGGCTTGTAAAGTCAATCTGCACCTTTGTCTGCTCCCCAAGCTCCCGGCAGAGGCCCCTCATAGCGGCAACTGGGCCCAGATATTCCAGTTTTGTCGAGTGCAACTCGTGTGACAAGGTTTGGATGTCGGTTGCTATCTCGCTCGCCTGCTTCTGTAATTCGCCCATACGGCTGCGGACTTCAGGCAAATCGGGAGGGTCCTGGTGGAGTTGTTCTAACTCGATGGCCAACAGTGCGAGACGTTGGCCAATGTCATCGTGAAGCTCTCTGGCGATCCGGCTGCGCTCCTGCTCCTGGGCCTCAATCAACCTGCGGTTCATGTCTGCGAGCGCCGCTTCCGCCAGTTTGCGCTCCGTAACATCCGCGACCATGCCTACAATCCGCAGTATTTCGCCTTGTTCGTTGAAGTGCGCGAGACCGGTTTTCTCCACCCAAATCACGCTACCGTCGGGACGTGCCATGCGATGGCAGACTCGAAGGTGGGGCTTTTCAGCGCTAAGCGCCGCATCTGCGGCTAAAACTTTTTCCCGGTCGTCTGGATGAACCTTAGCCAATATCTGCTCACCCGTAGTAAGCTGCTCCACCTTATCGGTGCACAGCATCTCGGCGTACTCCCCCGAGCGTGCCATCACGTTGGTGGCAGCATCCCACTCATAGGAGAACATCTTTCCCGCGTAAGCCGCCAAACGAAACCGCTGCTCGCTTTCTCGCAACGCATCTTCTGTCCGCCTCCGCTCAGTGATGTTCTCCAAAAAGGCAAAGACCAGCGGGGATCCTCCATCACTGTTCTCCAGGAGAGAGACATTCAGACGTCCCCAAATCTGAGCGCCATCTTTTCTCACGTAGCGTTTTTCCAGCGAGTATTGGTCGATGAGGCCTGCACGAAGCTGTTGAAAAAGAGCCCAATCGTCTGCGGAGTCTTCGGGATTAGCAAATTGCGAACAATTCATGCCGCACAGTTCGTTCTCCGCGTATCCCAGCATGGAGCAAAGCGCCGGGTTGGCAAGCAAGAGCGTTCCCTCGAGATCCTCCACTGCGATTCCCAGAGACGCTTGCTCAAAAAGATAATGGAACAGATCTTTGGCCTGTGCTGGCAATACTTGCGAGGACATGACGACTCCAGAAGTCTTCTCACCCTAGCATTTTCTGGCGCGAAAGTGAATTTTAGTGGAAATCGCGCCCAAAGCGGTAAGGCGGCAGTTAAGGCAGGGAAGATCTCGTTGAGGTGACGCCACCAAGAGGTCTCGAGTTTCATCATTCAAGCGTTAAATCGTTCGCTAGCTTGTGGAAGAAGGTGTCAAAGGACCTCGATTCAAGTGGGGTTGTCGGCAGGCCGGAGCGAAGCCAAGGCATGCGTTGTACCGCGCGACCACCTTACCGACTTATCGGGAAATTGGGTGAACGAGGTTTCCAAGTCACTGGGATCTCTTGCTAATGGACGGCGGCGTGAAGCATGGTCACGAGGTCGCGGTCGATTTGCGATTTGAAGACGTAGCCAGCCGCTCCCAAATTCTGACCGGCTTGAACGAAGTCCATACTCTCGTGAATCGAGAGAAAGACGATTTTCGCAGGGCAAGCGGTGCTTCTCAGTTGCTCCGCGACTCGAAAACCGCTCATATCTCCCAGATCGACGTCCATGAGAATGACATCTGGCTGTAAGTTCGCGGCTTGATCAAGCGCCGAAGATCCGGAAGACAGCCTCCCAACGATCTGGAACTCAGACTGGAGCAGATCCTCCAGAAGGTCGAGCATATCCGGGCTGTCATCTACACACAGGAGTCTCTTCACTCCCAACCCCCCTGCTCGATTCAGAGGATTATGCTCTACGCGAATTCTCTTGGGCGGATTCATAGGTTAGTCCAGCAGGAAGCTCTGGGATACTAGTAAAAGTACTAGGTCCAGCATAGAGAAATCCCAATCAATCGCTCGTCCTCGGTCTGCATTTTAAGGATATAATTTTGCGATATGACTCCCGGGAGGGTGAACTTCTGAAGCTTCATCTCCAGGACCTGAGTATGCTCATGCGCGATGCCTACGAAGAGCAAAATATTTCCGGTCAAGAGCACACCTGGAGCGAGGCCTTTGAACATCTGGGCGTCAGCGTCGTCCAATTAGACCTGGATGGCAGATTGCTCAGTGCAAATGAGCAAATGTGTGATCTTATTGGCCAGCCGAAGAGAGACCTGCTGGAGAAACGCCTCAATGATTTGTTCCTGCCTGAGGGATCATGGTCCGAGTGCAGGCGCGGTCTGGACCAGCTTATCGCCGGCGAAATTCCCCACTACTCGACCCATTTGAGTACCGTTAGAACAGATGGACAACTGGTCTGGGTGGACGTTGTCTTTTCGCTAGTCCGCGACGATGTTACAAACGTGCCCCGGAGTCTGACCGCGGTGGCTAAAGATATCACTTTTCTTAAGCGGGCCGAGCAGGAGCTGCACGACGCCGAAGTGGTGCGCGATGATTTGAGCCGCAAAATGATGACTGCCCAAGAGGCGGACCGCACCCGTATTGCGAGAGAACTCCACGATGACATTGGGCAGTCGCTGGCGGTATTAAAGATTCAGATGCTCCGTGCCGGCCAGCCCGTCTCTGGTCATCCTGAGATGATGCACGCCAGCCTGAGGGATCTCAGTGTCAAGCTGGAAAAGATCATCAACAAGGTGGGCCGCATGTCGCACAACCTGCACTCCTCTGAGCTGGAGTTGCTAGGCTTGGTTGTCGCCGTCAAGAGCCACTGCCGCGAATGCTCCGAGCAGCTACGTATCCCGGTTCACTGTTCCTGCGATCATCTGCAGGAGAAATTGGACAGCGTGATCGCACTGGCCTTTCTTAGAGTGTTGCAGGAGGGAATGCATAATGCGGTGAAGCACAGCTGTGCGAAGAGCATCACAGTCCGGCTAACTGGTTCGGACCGCGATCTTAGCCTGGAAATATACGATGACGGCGTCGGCTTCGATGTTGAGGGTGCCAGGCTCGCGGCGGGACTGGGTCTCATCAGCATGCGTGAGAGAATTCATCTGATTGGCGGCAAATTTGAGATCTGGTCAAGCCCCGGGCGGGGCACGAGGATCACGGCCCGCGCACCCATAATCAAAACAACGCTCTAGGTGCCCCCCAAGAGTGTGCCACCAGTTATCAACCCCGCTCCAAGCCCGGAACGGTGCGGTCACACAATTCATGATTCTCAATATTTAGCCTGATAGTGCAAGTTGGTTCGGTGTGCGGATAGCTAACGATGACCGATGCAAGCATCTCCCATTACCGCGGATTAGAGAAGATCGGCGGCGGTGGCATGGGCGTGGTCTACAAGGCAGAAGACACGCTCCTTGGCCGGTTTGTCGCGCTCAAGTTCCTGCCCGATAGCTTTGCCAGCGACAGCTCGGCGCTGGAGCGTTTCCGGCGCGAGGCGCGTGCTGCCTCCGCGCTGAATCATCCCAATATCTGCACGATTTATGAAATCGCCGAAGAGGGCGGCCGTACGTTCATCGCCATGGAACTCATGGAGGGCGAAACGCTGAAGCACTTGATTCAGCAAGACCCGCTTCCTATCGATCGGGTAATCCAAATCGCCATCGACGTCGCGGATGCACTCGAAGCGGCGCACGAGAAGGGCATCATTCACCGCGACATCAAGCCGGCGAACATCTTCGTGACCAAACGCGGCAACGCCAAGGTTCTGGATTTCGGTCTGGCGAAGAGGATACCCCTCAAGGAACTCGCCGGAGTTGGGGAATCCTCCCGCGATTGGCAGCAGCTTACTGACGGCCTTGGAGCCGCACTGGGGACGGCGGCGTATATGTCCCCCGAGCAGGCGCTCGGCAGACCGGTCGACGCGCGCACCGATCTCTTTTCTTTCGGCATCGTGCTTTACGAGATGTGCACCGCCCGCTCGCCCTTCGCCGGAGATACAACCGGAGAGCTTCTGATTTCCATCGTGCAGCAAGTCCAAGTCACTCCAGCGCAGCTGAATCCCGATGTTCCGGATGGATTAGCGCGCATCATCGATCGATGCCTGGAAAAGGACCGGGAGCTGAGGTACCAACATGCGGGGGAAATCCGCACAGAACTGAAGCGACTGCAGCGCAACTCGGCGGAGACGTTAGATGCTCCCTCTCCTCATTCTCAAGTAGAGGCATCGGCGCACGCATCTTCGGGATCCTGGGCATTCGAGAGCCCTTCGCGCGGCAGGAGATCCCCGCCCCCATCTGGCCAGTCCAAACCGGCCGAGCCAGCTTTGCTGGGTCGATGGCTGCTACCCATTGCAGGGGTACTGACAGTTGCCGCCGTGCTGCTGACCTCTCTTCTGATGCGCCCCCTGCCCCCGCCGAAGGTCTCAAATTACGTCCAACTCACCCACGACGGTCAGCCAAAGGCCCTGGTCGGTACCGATGGTTCGCGGCTCTATCTTGGTTTTGCGAGAACCATCACCTACAACGCCACCATCGGCATTATGCAGATGTCCGCCTCGGGGGGAGAGCCGGTCCGGATTCCGGCGGTTTCCAGAGCCATTCTCCCTCTGAGCGTCTCGCAGGATGGAGCCGAACTTCTCGTCAAAGACAACCAGGGTACGGATTTCACGGGCCAGCTTTGGAGACTCCCAATCCTCGGAGGTGCACCTCGCCGATTGGGAGGCCTTGTCGGGCAGGACGCCGCCTGGTCTCCCGATGGCAGGATGCTGGTTTACGCCGACGGAAGCGACTTGTTTCTGGCCAAGAGTGATGGAACGGAATCCCGAAAGCTGGTTTCGGTGAGGGGCCGAGGCTTTTATCCGGCATGGTCACCTACGGGAAGTAAATTGAGGTTTACGCTGATAGATGAAAAGACCCGTGGGAATTCACTCTGGGAAGTTTCGACCCAGGGGACGAATCCGCACCCGTTGTTTCCCGGATGGCACAATCCTCCAGATGAATGCTGCGGGAAATGGACGGCGGACGGAAAATACTTCGTTTTCGAATCCCAGGGGCAGATCTGGGCACTCTCCGAAAAGGGAACCTTTCTTCACCAAACCACGGGCAAGCCCGTCCAGTTGACCTCCAGTCCGCTCGGTTTATTCACCCCCCTTCCTAGCAAAGATGGCAAGAAACTTTTCGTAGTAGGCCGGAGTTACCGCGGCGAACTGGAGCGGGGCGAATCTAAGTCCGGCCGGTTCACTCCCTTTCTCTCGGGCATCTCTGCCGAAGACGTCGTGTTTTCCAAAGACGGTGATTGGGTGGCCTACGTCTCCTACCCCGAAGGCATCCTCTGGCGAAGCAAACCGGATGGTAGCGATAAGGTACAGCTCAGCTTCCCTCCGTTGTTTGCAGCGTTGCCGCGCTGGTCGCCCGACGGCAAAAAGATTGCATTCTATAACTACTCAATCGGCAAGCCAGGAAGGATCTACCTGGTTTCATCCGACGGCGGCAGTCCCCAGCAACTGCTGCCCGAAGATCCCGATCCTAAGCAGGATCCGGACTGGTCGCCGGATGGGGGAAGGGTCATCTTCGGTAGCGTACCGGCTGACAAAAATTCCGCCCTCCGGGTGCTTGATTTGAATACCCACCATGTTTCCGTGCTGCCCGGTTCCCGTGGTCTGTTCTCCCCCCGCTGGTCGCCGGATGGCAGGTACATCGTGGCCATGCCGGCGGACTCGCTGAGCTTGGTGCTCTTCGACTTCCAGACTCAGAAGTGGTCGCAACTTGCGAAGGTAAGAGCTGGATTCCCGAACTGGTCAAGAGACGGACAGTATGTTTACTTCTTACGATGGCTGGACAGTCCGGCCGTGCTCAGAATTCGGATCACCGACCGGAAGGTAGAGCAAGTTTCGGATCTTACGAACCTTCCGACGACAGGCAGCATCGGCCCGTGGCTGGGTCTCGATTCGGACGATTCTCTGCTTCTACTCAAAGATACGGGGACCCAGGACATCTATGCACTCGACTGGGAAGAACCTTGAAGTGCAACATTACAAGTGACCAGAAAGTTTAACGAAGGGCACGGCTTTAACAGATTGCGGAAAGAAGCTCTAGGCGAAGGGCACGGCTTCAGCCGTGCCGCTAGATATGGGACTGATGAGGGCCTTTAGGCCCTGAGGTACCGTCTTTAGGATGGTTCAAATCGACCTACAGGTCTTGAAAAGCGTACCTCAGCGGCTAAAGCCGTGTTGCGCACATGATGTTTACGGCACGGCTGAAGCCGTGCCCTCCGTTCAGAGACTTTTTCAGCAGCGTGCTTAACCGTGCCGCACACGGCTGGGGCAGATGAGGGTTTTAGAGTCTGCGTGAGAACTCCGTTTCCAAACTCAGTCCCGCAGGAGTCTGTGTCATAGCTGGGCTAGAGGGAATCGGACGGGTGCCCCTCGTCCCGGCGTACTCCGGATTTCCTGTGGAGCTTGCTGGCGTTGACGAACTTCATGCGGCTTTCCTTAATGAAAGCCGCACACGCGGGTGTTGGTGGCGCCCCGTGCAGGAAATCCGGATACGTGGGCCGAAAAAGATGGGCGCAGCCCCGCGATCGCTTCTACTGAATCGACCAGCAAATCCCATGGCCGATTGTGGCGGATAGGAAAAGCATTCGAAAAGGATCGCCCTATTCCTATCGGTCCTGTTATGACACACTCCAAAGGGACGCTGAGATTAGCCCGGGACTGTTAGTCCTGGGTCTGGAGTTTCTCCATTTCAGAGAGCGTGGATAGATTGTCTGGCGTCAACTAATCTTTCCGGTCAACGACAACCATAATTCCCGATAGTTGTTGGAACTTGTTTTTCTTCTTTCTTTTGTCGTTGTTGCTTATCCGCGTCGTCGTTGTGGCGGTGGTAATGTGGAAATCGGCAACATCGATTTCCAAGGTCTGTGGGAAGGGTCGAAAAAACAGTCTCACCGTTTTTTCCAGGCTTTCCAGCAGACCGTCATTTCCACGGCCAGCTTCCCCGCGCTCAGTTGGCCGCGTTGCTTTCCTGCGCCGGGTCTCGATTCTTCTTGGCCTCTTCCATTCGGTAGCTGGGGATGTTCAGTTCCACGATGACCGAGTGGTGCACCAGCCGGTCGATGGCTGCCGCCGTGGTCATCGGGTCCTTGAAGATCCCCTCCCATTTCGAGAAGGGGAGATTACTGGTCAGTAGTACGCTGCCGCGCTCGTATCGCTCCGACAGCAGGGTGAACAGCACCTCCATCTCCTCGCGGCTTTGTTGGACATAGCCCATCTCGTCGATGATCAGGCCGTCATGGCGGGACAGCTTCTTAATTTCTTTGCTCAGCCGTAGGTCGCGCTTGGCCACCAGCAGATCCTGCACCAGCATGGCGCAGCTGGTGTACTTCATCCGGCGTCCTTGTGCGATCAGTTCATGGGCCAGGGCGCACAACAAGTGGCTCTTACCCGCGCCAGGATTGCCGAACAGCAGCAAGTTCTCCCGGCGATCGAGGAAGCTGCCGTCCACCAGCGCCTTCAGTTGTCGTCCAGCTTTGACGGGTAATCGCTTCAAGTCGAAGTTCGCCATCGTCTTCTCTCGCGGCAACGCCGACTCGCGTAACAGTGCCGCGATGCGATTACACCGCCGCGACTCGCACTCTCGCTCCGATAACCCAAGAAGGTATTGCTCATAACTCAGTGTTTCTTTCTCCGCCTGTTGCGCGGCCTGCTCGAAGCAGTCGCGCATCGCAGGCAGATGCAGTGCTTTCAGGTTCTCCGTCAACGCCGTTCTGATCTGAGGGGCAGCGCTCATTGCAGCACCTCCTGCGCACTGAACAACTGATCGAAGATTCTCAGATCCACAACCGCCACCTCGACATCGCGGACGCTTGTGTTCTGTTCGGCGACCAGCATGGCCTCGATCCCCGCAGCGCTGATCGGCTCATCGCCTTGGCCCAACAGGACAAGCAGCGCCGCATCGACTCTGACCTCACTGTCCTTGGCGGCCAACTCCAGGATCTGCAGGTATTCCTTGCTACCCTGATACCGGCCAAGCTGCTCCTCAAGAAGGTCGAAGGTCATGCGGAACCGGCTAGTGGGGAACAACTCGTCGCGGTACCGGTAGTGCTCGAAGGCGCCCGGCTTGCGCACCAACCAGTCGATGATGTGCCGGTAATCCACGCGATGCTTCTGCCGCCCGCGTAAGCGTGGCATCTCGGCGACCTTCTTCTGCCCGTACCAGACCTCCACATGGTCCATGAACAGCCGCGCCTCCACCTGCTCGCCGATCAACCGGCTCGGCACCGAGTATGCGTTGCGGTCCACATAGATCAGGCTGCCCGAGTCCACCTTGACCCGATCGCGCCTGGCCGATTCCATGCGCCGCTCCGGCAACTCCCGCATCACCGCCATCTCTTCGGCAAGCCGCTGCCTGCGCCCGGCGTTCAACCGCTCCAACATCGCCGCCAGGAAACGCCGGTACTCCTCCACGCTGGCGAAATCCACGCTGCCGCGCAGCATCAACTCCTGCGCCACAGCCCGCTTGAAGCGATGGTGCCGTTGCTCCACATCGCCGTTCTCGTTGCCATGCCCGGCCTGCGTCTTCTCGCTCTCCAGTCCATAGCAACGCATCAGACCCTTGTAGCGATCCGTGAACTCGGTCGGATCGCTCATGTTGTTGACCGCCGTCGAAAGCCGGTCGGTGCGATGGCGATGCGGTACTTTACCCAGCGTCCATAGCGCGTTCTGCAACCCTTCGCTCAGGCTCTCGAAGCTCTCTGAAAAGCACACCGTTGCCGCCTCCCAGTTCGAGTACGTCAGCACAAAGTGATAGATCAGGTGCGGAAAACTCTGCCCCTGGATGCTCACGCCCAACTCTTCCATGTGCGTGAAGTCCGACGCTCCCAGCCGACCTGGAGGATGCTGTTGCGCAAAGAACACCTCCCGGGCCGGACCCTCGGTTGCACGCCACACCTTCACCCGCCGCTGCAACGTGCGCACCTGCCCGTCCTGAAAGCGACCGGGATTCTGTCGCTGCAAGAACTCGAAGACCGTCTTGGCCTCAAGCCCGGCGTTGTCCTCAAACAACTTCTGCACATCATCCCAAACATCGATGAACGGATCGGGCCGTGTCCGACCGCGTACCGCCGTCGGCAACTCGCTGGGCAACCCGCCATGGCGGCGATACTTTCGCGCCGTCTTGGCGTCCATCCCTGCCTTGGACGCCGCAATCTCCTGGTTTTGCTCTGTCTTTATCAACGCAAACAACCTCCGAACCTGCTTGTCCGTGACCAATCCGCCTCCGCTCCGATGAACCGGAGTACGCTTGGCCTAATTGTCGTTGGATCGGGAATTTTGTTTGTCGTCGCCCGGGAGTTCTAATTGTCGCCCGTCAATAGATCCAAATCTGCGGAATGCGCGAGTTTTCCGGGGGTCACCGCTCTGATGCTTTGTATCAGGGCACGGCTTGAGCCGTGCCGCACCGAGCTGTCTCTGATGAGGGCTTTAGCCCCTGAGGTACGTTGGGGAAGGGAATGGAGCCGGCCGGGAAAGCAAGATCTCAGTGCACGAGTTTGGAAACAAGCGTGACCGGAGCGCGCAAGCGATCTCAAGCCGAAAAAAGAGGCCGAGCACGATTCGCCAGCAAGAAGACTTAGATTGGGTTGGTTCTCGGCGCAGGAGACACCGGTACAAGTGCAAGGTCAGCGATGACCGTCAACCGCACTCGGTGTGCTGCCGACAAACTGCTCATTCCGAAGAACCGCGTCTACAGCAGTTAGAAGTTGGCTCCCAGCGTGTGCTTTGATCACATAGCCCAACGCCCCTATGCATAGGGCTTCTTGCACCACCTCGGCTAAGGATTCCTGGCTCAGGAAGAGTATTTTGGAGTTGGGAGAAAGCTTGCGGATGCGTCGAGCAGCTTCGATTCCGTTCAGACTCGGCAGCCCAATGTCGAGCACAATTAACCCTGGTTGTAGTTCTGCGGCCTTCTGAACCGCTTCTAACCCGTCAGATGCTTCGCTTATGATCTGTAATTCAGGCCTCATACCCAGAGTCGTCCGAACGAATCGCCGAAACGGTTCGTTATCATCTACCACCAGAACCCGGATCCATGAACCACTTCGGTCGCCGTCATCAAGGTGGTTTGCTTCCGCAAGCGACTTTCCAGGCTGAGTGGACTGTTTGACCAACACGGCTCCTTGCACAACAAGAACCTATCTGATTTTCCGCCAGGAGCCGTCGCGACAAACGGCTACTAGGGTCAATCCTACTCCGTTTCCAGCAGTTGAAATAAGCGTTTTCACTCCGCTTTAACTTTGCATAATCGCATGAAACGCCAGTGTTTATGGTCTTCCGTCGGATTGCCGCTCCGCGCACGCCAACGATCGCCGGTTTCCCGTTGCCCGCCCGGCTGGAGGCGCGTATAACCTCTGTGATGTGTATACCTTGCGGGCGGGTTGATACTGCTGTGGTTCTCCTCGACTGAGCAGGGCTCCGTTGGGCTTATGATTGGCAATTCTGTTGGGCTTATGATTGGCAATTTCGATCGGGGAAAGGGTCTGCGCGATAATGACGGAGGGACTCTCGTCAAATCCCGGAGTTCGGCTAAGATCTCTTTCCTGGCCGATAGCTCTCATTGCCATTTTGGTCCTCAGAGCCATTGTTTCATTGGCCACGAACCCGGGCTCTTTCCTGTTGTCCTACGGCGGTATCAGTTATTTTCTTCTTCTGCTTTTGGCGACCGGTTTCGCCATCCGCAACGGGGTCCAGAATACACTGGGGAGCCGGCCGTTCTGGGTGCTCCTCGCAATTGGCTATGGCCTATGGGTGCTCGACCAATCGATTTTTGTCTATCACGAATTTGTTCTGCACACCGAGGTGCCCGACAATTCGATCGCTGATCCGGTGCTGTTTCTGCACATCGTGCCATTCATGGCGGCAGTGGCAACCCTTCCCAATCAGAACGGATCTGGCCCCAGGCTATACCGAGTGATCTCAAACTCTCTTCTCTTGCTGTTTTTCTGGAGCTTTCTCTACGTTTTCACTGTCTTTCCCTACCAGTACTTGTTTTCGAATACCACCAGCTACGCTCTTCGCTTCGACATTCTCTACCTGCTGGCGACTCTGGCGCTGGTATTCGCTGTGGCTATTTCGAGCCTTCGAGCGCAATCCCCTTGGAGGTCAATCTGTCTTCATTTATTGGGCGCATCCGCCCTGTACGCCCTAAGTTCCGCGGTCGCCAACATTGCAATTGACTCTGGAGGCTACGTCAACGGAAAGCTATATGGTCTCGGCCTGACCGCTTCTGCCTGCTGGTTTGTGTGGATACCGCTAAGAGCGCGTCGGGTACAGGGAGCCGAAGTAAGAGCGCCCTGATTCGATACCGGCCAGGGCTCACAAGCGTCGGCGTGGGCGATGCTGGTGGTTGTCTATGATCGCGGTTCCCCTGGTTTGGGAGCTGTTCCAGAAAGATGAGACGGCTGGTATGCGTACGTTTCGCCTACTCGTCGCGATCGCCGCGATCGTGTGTCTGGCTAGCGTTGCCTATATAACGGAGCATTTCGCCAAGAGCGAACTGATTTCACAACTCAGTTTAGCTAACGATCGCCTTCATCTCGCAATGGAAGCCGGCAAGTCGGTGGGATGGGAATGGGACCTTAAGACCGGACGACTCTCCTGGTTCGGGGACCTGCAGACCATGTTTGGAATTCCGTCCGATACGTTCGTCGGGCGAATGGAGGATTTCTTATCGCTACGTGCACCCGGAAGACCGCCAGTCGGAGGCGAAAGCGGTTGCCGATGCCAGGCAAAACCGGAAGCCATATGCGGCGGAGTTCCGCGTCGTTAGGCTTGACGGGACGGTGCGCTGGGTCGCCGCCACCGGACAATTCTATTACTGATCTAATGGCGATCCCCAGCGCATGCTGGGCATGGCAGTGGACATCACTGAACGAAGGCACGCTGAAGAAGCGCTGCGCCTGTTCCGAAAACTGATAGACCAGTACCACCGACGCGATTGAGGTGGTCGACCCGGAAACATTGCGCTTCCTCGATGTGAATGACAAGTGCCTGCCATGACCTCGGCTACACCCGCGACGAACTTCTATCTCTCAAGGTTCCCGATATTGATCCCAGTGTGGATGAATCCTGCATGGCAAGAATTGCGAAAGAGCTCGAGCAATCAGGGTTTGTGACCTTTGAGAGCCGGCACCAGCGAAAAGACGGATCGACTTACCCGGTGGAAATCAATCTCAAGCGTGTCGAGCTGGATCGTGTCTACAACGTCAACGTGGTTCGCGATATTACTGAACGTAAACGGGTCGAGGAGGCGCTGCGTCAAAAAAGCGGAGGAACTTGCGAAAGCCCAGCGTTTGGCCGGACTAGGAAGCTGGCAGTGGGACGCACGGACTGACACGGTGACCTGGTCGGAGGAACTTTACCGCTTCCACGGCCTTGACCCCAACTTGCCGGCGCCCCCCTACAAGGACCACGCCAGCCTCTTCACCGCTGAAAGTTGGGACCGGCTTCAGAGCGCTGTTAGAAAGCCTTACAAACTGGAACATCCTACGAACTCGACCTGGAGATAATCGGCTCCGGGCCCACCACAAAATGGGCGATCGCCCGTGGCGAACCGCTGCGCGATATGGACGGCCAAATCATCGGGCTCCGTGGCACGGTTCAAGACATAACCGCGCGCAAGCAGGCGGAGCAGCACAGCGCGAAAGCGAGGATAAACTTCGACTGATTCTCGATTCGACTGCGGAGGCCATTTATGGAATTGATCTCGAGTGCCGCTGCACCTTCTGCAACCCAGCCTGCCTTCGCGCTTTGGGGTATGAGCACGTGACGAACTCCTGGGCAAGAATATGCATCATCTGATCCATCAGACTCGTGGAGACGGGACACTGTTCCCCGTCGAGGAGTGTCGAATCCTCCGGACAACCCGCACTGGGGAAGGAGTCCATGTGGACGACGAGGTGCTATGGCGGGCGAATGGCACCAGTTTTCCCGCTGAATACTGGTGCTATCCCCAGCGGAGAGGGCAGGAATTGTTGGGGCCGTGGTCGCGTTTGTCGACATCACGGCGCGCAAACTGGCGGATGCGGCTCTCGCGAGCGTGAGCGGCAAGTTGATTGAGGCACAGGAGCAGGAACGTCGCCGGATCGCCAGAGAACTTCACGACGATATCGGTCAGCGTCTCGCACTGTTGGCCATCGAACTGGCACAACTCCAGCAAAGCTCTTCAAATCCCTCTGAATTCCCTGGACGTATCGGCAAACTACAGCAGCAGACCTCCGAGATAGCGGCCGATATTCAATCCTTGTCTCACGAGTTGCACTCATCAAGACTGCAATACCTGGGTCTGGCTGCGGCGCTGAGAGGCTTCTGCCAGGAATTCGGCGAGCAGCAGAAAGTGGAGGTTGATTTCAAAGCCCATGATCTGCCAACCTCCTTGTCGCCAGACATTTCACTTTGCTTCTTCCGCGTGCTGCAAGAAGCTCTGCATAACGCGGCAAAGCACAGTGGAGTACGGCACTTCGAAGTGCGATTGTGGGGAACACCGGAAGAGATTCATCTCACGATCAGCGATTCGGGCGTGGGCTTTGATATGAATGCGGCAAAGACGAGCGGAGGGCTTGGCCTCATCAGCATGCAGGAGCGTTTAAAACTCCTGAATGGAACTCTATCCATCGAATCGCAACTCCAGCGCGGTACCACGATCCACGCTAGCGTGCCCCATAGATCAGATATCCAGTACTGATCAGCGTGCCAGATGCCTCTGTCCCTCAGACGTCTCTGCTTACTTGTCGAACGGAAAGATGCGCTTCCAATCGTTCTCCATACTGATCACCACCCAACCATTCTGTTTTGCCTGGGCCAACAGCGCATCGGGGAAAGCGCCGACTGAGGTATCTGGCAGACCTCCGCGGGGCCATAGGCATACTCGCGCTTCGCATCATCATGATGGACAAGCATCATCAGCCGCGCTCCATCCCCGGCTTGCGTCCATTGCAGCATCTCGGCATCGCCCGTGGAATTACCAAAAGCAGCAATGGGCCGCTTGCCGATGAAAAGGTTGATCCCGACTGCTTTGCCCGGGCCATCATCGATAAGAAATACTTTTGGCTCGCGCATGAGCACTGGGTTCCCGTTCACCTGTTTGTAGGTGGTGACAATACTCGATCCGACGACCTGCTCCGGTGGAATGCCATAGACCCGCTCGCTGTAAACGCGCACAAACTCCTGTCCGCCACCGGTAACGATGTACGTCCTGAAGCCTTTCTCGCGCAGATACCGCATCACCTCCAGCATCGGTTGGTAGACAAGGTCCGTATATAGGCGATTGAAGCGCGGGGCTTTGGCCGTGGTAATCCACTGATTCACTAGGCCGATAAACGCCTCCGTGCTCATCCCGGCATGCGTCACAGCGACAATCTGCATCCAGTCCGCTTCAGTGAACTTCGCCATCGCCTCGTGGTCACCCGCAAGCACCGCTGCGAACGGCTGCTTTTGCCTCCATTCGGGATGCTGCGGCGCGAGCTTGCCTACACGATCGAGCGCAAACATAGCCTGTGTATACAAAGGGTGCTCCGTCCAAAGGGTGCCGTCCTGGTCAAACGTGGCGATCCGATCGCCTGGCTCCACATATTTAGGGCTATGTCTGTCGGTCGTGTCTTTAACCAAGGTAAGGATGGCTTGTTTCGCAGGCCCGTCGTTCCACGAGGGCAGAGGATCCCTCTGCGCTCGCGCGTGACCCGTTCCGAGCAGCACCAAAAAAAGCGCTAGCGTCGATCTGAAACCCCACGAAAGACGCATACAAAGACGGTTCATATTGTTTCCGTTCTGGCTGGATCCCGGACAGGGAATAAAGCCAGTAGGGTGAGGCTTCGAGCAAACGATTCCACTTGTACGTTTATTTGCCAGTTTCATGCGCTGCGCAACTGTCAAATGTAACAAGGCCCACCTATAAATTCTGCTAGTTCCCGGCACACCAATCAACCTGCGATGCTGTATACCCAGACGGCGTGGGCGACGGGAATAACCGTAACGACACGAAATAGGAGACGCGACATGAGCACAACTTTGCAAGCGGCGCATTCCATTCCCGCCTTGACAGCAGACGAGGCGCACGCCATCGGCGTGGATGCCTACCTCTACTTTTACCCGCTGGTCACGATGGACATCACGCGGAAGCAGTCCACGAACATCTGAGCCGGAGTTCGGCAAAGGCCCGATGAATATGTTCGTGAACATCCCGGCGTATCCGCCTGCCGATTTGAAGGTGGTCGTGCGGATCAACTTCGACACGCTCTATTCCATCGCGTGGCTGGATCTCACCAAGGAGGCACAGGTCGTCTCCGCGCCGGACACGGACGGGCGGTTTTATCTCCTGCCGATGCTCGACATGTGGACGGACGTATTCGCGTCGCCCGGCTGGCGGACGACCGGCACCCAGGCGGGCAATTTCCTTGTCACCCCGCCCGGCTGGAGCGGAACGGTTCCGGAGGGGTTCACGCGCATCGCGGCGCCGACCCGTATGTCTGGATCATCGGCCGCACCAAGACGGACGGAGCGGCTGATTACCCCGCGGTACACAAGATTCAGGCGGGCTACAAAGTCACGCCGCTCTCGCGCTGGGGCAAGGCACCCGAGCCGGTGACGGTGAAGATCGACCCGAGCGTGGACATGAAGACGCCGCCGAAGATTCAGGTCGATACCATGCCGGCCGTCAAATACTTCAGCCTACGCGGCCGAACTCCTCAAACTGCACCCGCCGCACAGCACCGACCAGCCGATCATCGCGCAGATGAAGCGGATCGGCATCGAGCCCGGCAAGAGCTTCGACTTCGACAAGCTCGATCCCGCCGTGAAGAAGGCGCTGGAAAGCGCGCCCGAGGAAGCCCAGCAGCTCATGACGTGGAAGATGGCGACGATCGCCCGAGTCGTGAACGGACTGGTCCATGAACACCGACACCATGGGCGTCTATGGCAACTATTACCTGAAGCGCGCCATCGTGGCTCAACTGGGCCTTGGTGCCAACCTGCCCGAGGACGCGATCTATCCGCTGAACCTCTTCGACGACACCGGCAAGCCGCTCGACGGCGCGAACAAATACACGATCCACTTCGACAAGGGAGCCACGCCGCCGGTGAACGCCTTCTGGTCGATCACGCTCTACGATAGCGAAGGCTTCCAGGTGGCGAACGTGCTCAACCGTTTCGCGGTCAGCAGTTACATGCCGTTCAAGTACCAACGCGGATGGGTCGCTCGACCTTTACTTCCAAAACGAGAGCCCCGGCAAGGACAAGGAAGCCAACTGGCTTCCCGCGCCGAAGGGGGCGTTCAACCTGACCATGCGTCTCTACGGGCCGCAGACCGAGGCACTGACCGGCAAATGGAACCCGCCTGCCATCAAGAAAGTATAGGGGGTATTCTCAATGCCCGAAGCTGGGGGTTCCAACATCGAAATCGCGAACCACCTGAGCGAGCACGGGGAATCCGCGCAGTCTCTGGGACACGCAATATTGGAGATCGCGGAGGCCTTGGTGCTCGCCATAGTCGCTATCGCCACTGCCTGGAGCGGCTATCAGGCAGCGCTTTGGACTGGACATCAGTCGGAACTGTACGGCCAGGCGAGCAAACTGCGGGTGCAAGCCGAAGGAGCCGCTACATACGCCAATCAGGAGCGTTTGTACAACGCTTCGACCGTGGTTGAGTGGCTGAAGGCCGAAGCCCATGACGACAAGAAGCTCACCGGCCTTTTTGAGAGGCGCTTCCTTCCAGAGTTTCGTCCCGCCTTTGAAGCCTGGAAGAAGACCGACCCACTCAACAACCCCAATGCTCCGGCGGGTCCTCAGTTGATGGCGGAATACCGAAGCTCCAAGACGGAAGAGGCTGCCAGGTTGAATGATCAAGCCACACGGGTCTTCGAGCAAGGCACCAGGGGCCGGGAAAAAGCCGATGAATACGTGCGAGCAACCGTGACCCTGGCAACCGTGCTGCTGCTGATTGCGATCAGCCAGCGTTTCAAGACTCGTGGCGTGCGGGTTGGGCTGCTGGTGATCGCCTGCTCCTGCTGTGCTTTCCGGTTTACCATATTCTTACCCTGCCCCGAGCATAGAGCGGCCTGCGACCGGGCAACCCCTCTGGTGGTCGAGGTTACCTGCCCCTCTCCTTAGCAGTCTCCATCGTTGACGCAAAGCAGAAGCGTCTAGGATCCCAGGAATATACTGTTTTTCCCGGAGAGGTTGTGAACGAAAGCCTATTTTACAGAACCAATGAGAGCGTCGTTAATTGGGTCTTTTTTGCGTTGATGCTGACGGCCACCGAGGCAGGCTTCCGGCTGGGACGTAAGTTTGAAGCCCGCACTCCTGAGAACATTAAATCGCAGATCTTTACTGTCGAGGCCGCCATACTGGGGATTCTCGCGCTTTTGCTGGGGTTCACGATGTCGATGGCGGTGTCCCGGTTCGAAATCCGCAAGCAACTCGTGCTGGAAGAAGCCGACGCCATCGGTACATCCTCTCTTCGTGCGCAACTCCTCCCCGCCCCGGCGGGTCCCGAGATCTCGAGTCTACTTCGCGAGTATGTCAATGTCCGCCTGCAATACGGGACTGCAGGAAATGATCTCGCACGGCTCGAAGATCTGAATAGACAAAGCGGGCGTTTGCAGACCGAAATTTGGACCAGGACGGTTGCTTACGCGCAACAGGATCCTAAATCCGGTCAGGGCCGGCTTGCTGTTGCAATCGTTGAATCAGGCCATCGACGCGGGAGAAGCTCGCTGGATGGCATTCCAAAATCATGTGCCGGAGAGCGTGATCTATGTAAACGCTACCGTAAGTTTGCTGTCAGCTATGCTGGTCGGATATTCGTTCGGCGTGAACGGACGCCGGAATATCTTTTCCATGTTCATGCTGGCGGTGTCCATCACCCTGGTTCTTGCAGTGATCATGGACCTTGACCGGCCACGCTCTGGCTATATTCGTGTAAGCCAACAGCCTATGCTCGACTTGCTCCAGCGGCGTTAAACTTGACCAGACCCATTGGCGACCGGTATGCAACCTAAGTTGACGCCCGCTGTTCCCGCCCAGTCATGGAGGGCCGACAACCGCCACGGATTCTGTTTCAGCAGGTCCAGCTGCAACTCGCCCTCTTTTGTCGAGAACCAGTTGCGCCGCGGGATACAGAGCGCCGGTGCTACTTGCTCTTATCCTGATCGTTCAGTTCCAGAACCCCCGCAGTCAGATCGAAGGACATAGAATTGCTGTCCGTCCAGGCCTCTGCCATACTGATCTGGCGATTGGTGGCAAAAACTATCTTGCGGCCCGTGGGCGTCTGGAAACACTCTGATGTAAGAGCAGTCGTATCCAAGCGTGCCTGTGATCTCGACATGCCCTACCGCCCTCATCTTCTTCAATGCGTTTACCAGTCCCTTGTTTTGTCCCTGCGTGTACGCCTGTACCAGGACCTGCTTGTCCGCCGGAGTCGAAAACTCGTAGATATTTAACGTGACGCCGATGTTTTGACCCAGCTGGGTTGGGGTGCCGAATGCCTGCGCCTCGATCGTTTCATTCTTGTCCCGGCCAAAGCCGGGGCGCCCAGCCGCTATTAAAGTCACCAGCACGAGATGCTGTTGACCACCAGAATTTTGAAGATCGTGTGTATGCTACATGTCATTCTCCCCGTCACTGCATTAGGCAGGGCCATCATTCTTCGCGCCAACACTACGGATGTGGTCTCAGGGCGCCCTCTGAAACGATAACTGTGGACTAAGCCGGGTCATTCGAGAGCTTATTCGGCGAGTTCACTCCAATTGCTGCCGCTTGTGAACTGTCAGTTGTGACAGGTGCGCGGTAACAGCGCTGGAAGTAGTATTCCCAGAGTGAAAGACGGCAGGTTGGCGCGCATACATGACTCAGCTACTGCAGAATAGCTCCAGGCAGATCGCCTCATCTTCGCTCGGCAATCCGTGGAGATTTCTGGATTTTCTGCATGCCGCGAGTGCACGCGTACGAACCTTTACCGCCGTTGCGGTCGCGCTGGCCTGGGTTCCGCCGGCATTATTATCCGCTCTTCGCGGGCGTACCGTATTCCTTTCGTTCCTTACGGATTACGCCACTCAAACCCGCTTCCTCATCATTCTTCCCCTGCTGATACTGGCGGCGCCGGGGCTGAACAAGCGGTTAGCCAAGGTAGCTGACCACCTTGAAGAATTTGTGCCGGAGAGTCAGCTATCCGATTTTGAAGCCAACTGGACCTCGTTCGAGAGACTCGAAACTCCATCGCCGCCCAGGTCGTGATTGTGCTTCTGACTTACGCGGTGGCTGTCGGGCTGGCACAATATATAAGCCCAGAAGGTGCGGAAATCGTCGCCTGGTGGAAGGGTGGCGGCGCCTTCAACTGGTTCTCGCCGGCAGGCACGTGGGCTTTGTTTATAAGCTATCCGATTCTGGCTTACCTCACACTGCTGTGGCTATGGAGACAGCTGCTTTGGACGAGATTCATGCGAGCCACGGCACGATTGGATCTTCGCCTCATCGCTGCCCATCCCGATAGCGTGGGAGGCATTGGGTTTCTCGAATCCGCGTTGCGCGGACAACACCCTTTCAGCTTTTGCCTCGGTCTTGGGCTGACTGGCGCGGTGGCGAATCGAGTAATGCATCATGGAGAAAAGCTGACCGCCTTTGGTCCCGTCGCGGGAGTTCTCGTTGCCGCCGTGCTCCTGATCTGTGTGGCGCCGTATTTCGTCTTTACACCTGTGCTCAGCCAGATGAGACGCCGCGGCCTGCTAAAGTATGGAGCCTTTGCCCGAACGGCGGGCGAGCACTTTGAAAAGAAATGGCTGGACCGGCCCGAGAGCCTCAGTCAGGATGTTCTGATGGTGGCCGATTTCTCCGCCATACACGACCTCTATGGTGTGGTGAGTAATGTCAACGATATTAGTGTTGTCCCGGTTGGCCGCATCGACCTATACGCCCTACTCCTGGTGGCATTCATCCCGGCAATTCCGGTGGTGATCGGTTCAATTCCACTCGACGTCGTTGCGCGGGCAGCCCTAAAGATGCTGTTCTGAGAAAGTGACGTCAAAACCGTTTCCTATGCAAGTCGGCCATATGATCTGCTGGAAGCGAAAAGGAAGCAGCTGCAGTCTACGGGCGCAGGGCGAAGCGACTCGAGCCCGTGCGGATGCGGTGCAGGTTCAAGCGCCGTCATGGCACAATGGATGACGTATTGGAGGCGTAAGATGAGCAACATGGCCTCTCAGGAGATCACACCAGGCTCAAGCGCCGCCGGATATGCTTTGGATTCCGGGCGGGACGTTCCTCATGGGCTCGGAAGATTTCTATCCCGAGGAAGGCCCTGTCCACGAAGTGAATGTCGATGGCTTCTGGATGGATCGTCACATCGTTACCAACGAACAGTTCGCGCGCTTCGTTGAAGCGACCGGCTACGTCACGGTCGCTGAGCGTCCGCTGAATCCCGCCGACTATCCCGGGGCGCCCCCTGAAAATCTGGTTCCCGGCGCGTTGGTTTTCCAGAAGACCCGGGGACCAGTGGATCTGACCGATTACAGCAACTGGTGGGCCTGGACACCTGGCGCGAGTTGGCGCCATCCGCTTGGACCGCGGAGCTCGATCGATGGTATTGAGCAGCACCCGGTCGTCCACGTCGCCTACGAGGACGCCGAAGCCTACGCGCGCTGGGCAGGGAAAGAGCTGCCCACCGAGGCCGAGTGGGAGCGCGCCGCCCGCGGGGGCCTGGAGGGCAAGAAATTCACCTGGGGTGACGAACACTTTCCCGATGGCAAGGCTATGGCAAATTCCTGGCAGGGCGAATTCCCCTGGCAGAACCTGTTGCTCGACGGTTTCGCAGGGAACTTCTCCCGTGGGCTCCTTTCCCCCCAACGGCTACGGATTATTCGACATGGCGGGAAATGTGTGGGAGTGGACCTCAGACTGGTATGTCCACAATCATGCGGACGAAATCGTTAAGGCATGTTGTGGGCCGGCGGTCAACCCACGCATCACTTCTTCGCAGAAGAGCTACGATCCGAGGCAGCCGAACATCCACATTCCCCGCAGAGTCGTCAAGGGTGGTTCGCACCTATGCGCTCCGAACTACTGCCTCCGTTACCGTCCCGCGGCGCGCCAGCCGCAGATGATCGATACCGGCATGAGCCACATCGGTTTTCGCTGCATCATGCGGGCGGTAGAAGCGCCACCACAAGAGGAAGTCTCTCGGGAGGCTGCTCAGGAGCAAACGGAACAGCCATCGCTACACAAGCTGAAGACCTCAATCAAGCAGGTTTTCAAGCAGTTCAGGGTCATCCGGCGGGCTCTTGTGCACCCTCAAGTGCCATGGCATGCGAAAGCGGTCGCCGGGTGTGCGGTCCTTTATGTTGTCAGTCCGATCCAGATCATCCCCAACTTCATCCCGATCATCGGGCAGATGGACGACGTGCTGGTGGTCACCCTGGGGATCAAATATCTAAGACGATATGTTCCTCAAAGTGTTCTCGACGAGTGTGAGAATCACTCACGCATCGTTCGTAAACCAAAAATACTTGTGAGCCCGGTAACCGGTCCGCTGCCGAATTCGGAGTCATAAGCTCCCTCTGTTGACAGATCATCGCGTGCATATGCGCCTGATATAAAGCTCGACTTAGAGAACAGGGAGGATTCCACTACTCATCAACGCTGCCTGCGTGAACCGCGTGTAGTCCATCTATCACGATCCGCGAGGTCGTATGTCTGTTGCTCGAAGCACCGAGTTTTCCAGGGTTGGACCCTTCCTCGTACTCTCGGTCACTGCCCTCATCCTCTTTTTCGCCCGCGATCTTCTTGTCCCCTTAGCGTTCGCCCTTACGCTGGCCTTTTTATTGGCCCCTGCCGTCACCCGCCTTGAGGCCCGGCGCGTCCCGCGCGTACTTGCCGTCGCAATCACAGGCGTCCTCGCCTTCACCATCATCTGTGGAGTCGGATACGTCGTCACCCGCCAACTCCTCAACGTCGCCCGCAACCTTCCCGCTTACCGTCTCAGCATCCAAAAGAAAATAGCCTCGATCCACTCCCCCGCCGGGCAGTCCCTTGAAAAGGCTTTCACCGCCGTCGAGGACATCAGCGGAGACCTCGTTACCAGCGCCGGCAACGCCACTCCAAGCGTCCAGCAACCACTCGCGCAGGCCCAGCCCGTTCGCGTCGTGGACCCCGATCGCACCCAGCTCCAGTCCACCGTCGAGCTCCTCCTGCGCTTCCTCCGCCCCATCGGGACTTTCGGTGTAGTCATCGTCTTCACCATCTATCTCCTGATGAAGCGCGAGGACCTCCGCCATCGCATCCTCCGCCTCGCCGGCATGGGCCGCATCAGGCTGATGACCCAGGCCCTGCAGGATGCCGCAAACCGCATCAGCCAATACCTTCTCTTTCAAGCCACAGTCAACGCGGCCTACGGGACCCTCTTCGGCTTCGGCCTCTTCCTCATCGGCATACCCAACGCCACCCTCTGGGGTGTGCTCGCCGGGATTCTTCGCATCGTCCCCTACGTCGGCACCGCTACCGGCCTCGTGCTGCCCCTTGTCGTCTCCGTCGCCATCTCCTCCTCTTGGGGTCCGCCGCTCTTGGTCATCGGCCTCTTCCTATCGCTCGAGCCTCACCGCCACCAACTTCGTCGAACCCTGGCTCTTCAGCTCGCGCACCGGCATCTCCTCCCTCGCCCTGCTCGCCATGGCCATCTTCTGGGCGCTCCTCTGGGGATGGCCCGGCCTCATCCTCTCCACTCCACTCACCGTCTGCATCGTCGTCCTCGGCCGCTACGTCCCTCAGATGTCCTTCCTTCACACCCTCCTCGGCACCGACGCCGAACTCTCCGCCGAGGCCCTCTTTTACGAGCGTCTCCTTGCCATGGACCAGCAGGAGGCGCACGCCGTCGCCAACCGCTTCCTCGAAGGCAAAACCCTCGTCGAGCTCTACGACTCCGTCCTCATGCCCGCCCTCGCGCTCGTCGAGCAAGACCGCCACCAGGGCGTCCTCGACGAAGTCCGCTGCAACTTCTTCTTCCTCAGCATCGGCGAGCTCGTCGCCGAACTCACCGACTATCACCAGAAAGAGACCGGAGACTCCGCCCGCCGCGCTTCGGGCTTCTCCATGCAAGAAGACTTCGCCGTCGTCTGCATCTCCGCCAGCGATCAGGCCGACGAACTGACCACCCACATGCTCGTCCAGCTCATGGAGCGGGCCTCCCACCAAACCCTCCACCTCTCGCTCCTCCGTCTCCAGTGAGATCCTCGACGCGCTCGCCAACGAACCCAACACCGTCATCTTCATCTCAGCCCTGCCACCCTTCGCCTTCTCCCAAGCCCGCACCATCTGTCAGCGCGTCCGGTCACACCTTCCCCACAACCGCATCGTGATCGGCCTGTGGAACCCCATCGAAGATCCTGATCAGACCCACGACCTCACGGTCGAGCGCTTCGGCAACGGCAGACCCACCGTGGTCGTCAACACTCTGGCCCAGGCCGTCTGGCAGGTCACACACTGGCATCAGGAGGCCGCCGCCGGCACCCCCCCTATGCGCATGTAACGCACGAAGGACAAAACAACCCTTCACCCAGGTCTTCTTTGTTGTTTTGCGCGGCGCCTGACACTAACAAGCATTTAGTCGAGATAGATCAAGTTCCTTTAGGGCCATGAACCGGCTTGTTGACACCTGTCACTACTGTCAGTAGCGACAAGTCTGCGACCAGATCTAGCATAGTTCCGGAGATAGGCCGTGCGCCAAAATGCTCAGAACTGTGCCAGGCGAGCGAGCTGATGTTCCCTTGATCGTCGAGAACGCCCAACCGCGGATCAGTTTCCTCAATCTCGATGGCGGCGGTGAGGATCCTTGGCTCGCAGCAGCAGTGTTAGTCCGTAGAACGTTGGGCCATCGCGGGCTTTAGAGAGGCGTAAATGCGTCTTCAAAGGGCTAACCGAATCATCACAATATTGGTCGCATCGCTTTCGCTGGTGTCCGTGGCATGCGTACTCGTGTCGGGGTATTTCAGACATCGCCAGGTGACTGCACTGAACGCCAGGACGCAGTCGCTGCTGCTGAGCATCCAGCTCGCTGCGGGCAGCGACAAGTTGACGGCGGCGGTGCGAGGATTCGCGGTTGCGGGTGATCCCCGCTACCGCGACGCATTCCAGCATGAGGTTCGTGTCGAGCGCAACCGCGACCGAGCTGTGGAAGGCTTGCAGGCGCTTGGCCTGACCCGGGAGGAGAACGAACTGGTCTCCCGTGCCAAGCGAAATTCCGATGCTCTCATCGCCCAGGAGGAGAAGGCGTTCGAAGCCGCCGAACGCAAAGATTTCAAGACGGCGATGGGATATGTGTACGGCGAGGAATACCTCAAGGCCAAAGCCTTGATCATGGATCCCATTGATGAGTTCCGCCGCCGGTTGGACGGCCGTCTCGCCGGCCAAGCCCTCTCCGAGGAGCGGGCCGCCCAGCGAAGTGTCAACCTGGCAATCGTCGCCGCTGTCCTCAATGCTTTGGCCATCGGGGGTGCGCTCATCTTTTACCGCACCAAGATGGTGGTCCCACTGGCTGCCCTGGGACGTAGTCTGAGCGGCCTTCTCGCCGGAAAGCCGGGCATCGAGATCGGGTTCCAGGAGGATCGCTCCGAGATCGGTGACATCGCACGATCGCTGGAGTCGTACAAGGGGCTGCAGGAAGAACGAAACCGCGTCACCCAACAAATGCAGTTGCTCCTTGAATTTGCCGGGCAGGGCATTTATGGCATCGATCTCGAAGGAAACTGCACCTTCATCAATCGCGCCACCTGTGAATTGATCGGCTACCGTGCCGAGGAAGTCCTCGGCCGGAGGACGCACGATCTGATGCATCACCACAAGCCGGACGGCTCCGTTTACCCCATAGATGAATGCCCCGTCTACCGCGCGTGCAAGAAGGGAGAGGGCTGCTGCACCAACGCCGAAGTGATCTGGCGGCGGGATGGCGCCCCGGTCCCGGTTGAATATTCCTCATTTCCAATTCTTGAGGGCGGAAAGGTCACCGGAGCTGTCGTCACTGTTGTCGATATCACTGAGCGAAAGCGGGCAGAGGAAAAGCTGAGAGAAAACGAGAACCTTTTCCGTTCGATTTTTGAGAATGCACAGATCGGGATCGGTTTATACAAGATTGACAGCCAGGAACATCTCTCCAACCGTGCACTCCACGATATGTTGGGCTATGGGGCAGAAGAGCTGAGCAGTGTAGAGCAATGGGACGAAATTGTTCACCCCGAGGAACGCGTGGCAAGCGCGCAGCGATATGTGGAACTCATCCAGGGAAAGCGAGAAACGGACGAGTATGAACAACACTTCATTCGTCCTGACGGAAGCATCGTTGCTTGCAACGGGAGGTTTCAGCTGCTCCGGGACGCTGTAGGCAAGCCACAGTACGTGGTCGACCTGAAGGAAGATATCACGGAACGCAAGCGTGCCCAGGAAGCTCTGCAGGAGAGCGAGCAGCTCTTCCGTTCGATCTTCGAGAACTCCCCCGTGGGCATCGGCCTCTACAACGTTGCCAAGTCGCAATATTTCACCAATCGCGCCTTGCACGAGATGCTGGGCTGCACTCATGAAGATTTGGGCTCTGTCGAGAAATGGGACCAGGTCGTCCACCCGGACCAACGTGCTTCCGGTGCAAAACGCTACGCGGAACTCCTCGCAGGCAAATACAACTACGACGGGTGGGAGCAACGGTTCATTCGCCGCGATGGACGCATCGTCATTGCAGACGGCACCTTTTCCGTCGTCCGGGACACTGCTGGAAATCCGCAGTATCTCCTCAACACCACCAAAGACATCACCGATCGCAAGCAGGCCGAAGCGGACCTCCTCGTTGCCAAAGAGCAGGCTGTTGCGGCCACTGAGGCCAAGTCCGAGTTCCTCGCCAACATGAGCCACGAGATTCGGACCCCCATGAACGCGATTCTCGGCCTGACCCATCTGGCCTTGAAGACCGACTTGACAGCGAAGCAGCGCGACTATCTGACAAAAACAAAGGTGGCTGCTCAGGCCCTCCTCGGGATCATCAACGACATCCTTGATTTCTCAAAGATCGAGGCGGGCAAGCTGGAAGTCGAAAACACCGAGTTCCGCCTCGATCAAGTGCTCGAAGATCTATCTTCAATCGTCGGTCAAAAGGTTCACGATAAGAAGTTGGAATTCTTGATAGCCTCGCCGAACGATCTGCCGCCGAATTTCATCGGCGACCCCTTGCGCCTTGGCCAAATTCTGATCAACCTCGTCAACAACGCGGTCAAGTTCACCGATCGTGGCGAGGTGGTAGTAACAGTCGCACCGGAGGAGCAGTTAGCGGGCCGGATGAAGATAAAGTTTTCCGTCCGCGACTCTGGGATCGGGATGACCCCGGAGCAGTCCGCTCGTCTGTTTCAAGCATTCAGCCAGGCCGACACTTCCACCACCCGCAAATATGGCGGCACCGGGCTCGGCCTCTCAATTTCTAAACGGCTGGTCGAGGTCATGGGAGGCGAAATCTGGGCCGAGAGCACCTACGGCTTGGGCAGCACCTTCTTCTTCACTGCATGGCTTGGGATCGGGTCAAACGAACCCGAGCGAAAGCGTCTTGTCCCGGACCTCTCAGGCATCCGGGCGCTGGTAATCGATGACAACCCACTAGCCCGCGAAATTACCGCCGAAAGACTGAAGGCGTTCGCAATCAGGGTCGACTCAGCTTCCTCAGGAGAGGAAGCAATCCTCGAACTCTCCGCCTCCGACACGCACGACCCCTATCAGGTAGTCCTGATCGACTGGCATATGCCCGGCCTGGACGGTCTTGAGACCGGCGGCATCATCAAGCAGGGCGGGCTGCTGAAGCACATTCCCAAGGTCATTTTGATCACCGGCTTTGGACGAGAAGATATCCGCAAACAGGCCGAGCAGATGGGCATCGAAGGCTTCCTGTTGAAACCGGTCAGTCCCTCGCTGCTCTACGACACTCTCGTGGACCTGTTCGGGGTTGCCGCAATCGAGGACCAACGTTTCCGTGAAAGAAAGGACAGCGGTACCGTGCCTGATGCTACAGGAATCCGCGTCCTGTTGGTCGAAGACAACGAGATGAATCAGCAGGTTGCGACGGAGCTGCTGGAGAGCGCCGGAGCCATCGTCGTCGTCGCCAACAATGGTGGTGAAGCCGTGAAAATCCTGACCGTTGGAGACCAGGCTCCGGTGTTCGATGTAGTGTTCATGGATTTGCAGATGCCCGAGATGGATGGGTTCACGACCACCAAGCTACTACGGAGAGTGCCACGTTTACACCAGTTACCGATTATTGCCATGACCGCGCACGCCCTCGTCGAAGAGCGCCAGCGCTGCCTCGACGCAGGTATGAATGACCATGTGTCAAAGCCCATTGATCCCGACCGCCTATTGTCGACTTTGCTGCGATGGGCGAAGCCCCGGCCTCAGCAGGCACGCGAACCCCAGCAGCCGGTCAGCACTGAAAGAGCGTCCGGGGAAGTGGTTCTGCCGGAAATCGCGGGCATCAATCTTGCGGATGGCTTGAAGCGTGTTGCCGGCAACAGGCGGCTCTATCGCGACCTGCTCAGGCAGTTCGCCGCCAAACAGGGCGATGCAGCCACTCAGATTTCAACCGCGCTCCAAAAAGGGGACCACGCACTCGCTGAACTTATTGCCCATACCGTGAGGGGCGTTGCCGGCAACATTGGAGTTACTGAGGTGCAGTCTGTGGCTCAAAAGCTGGAGAACGCACTCCGTGACGGTGAGATAAATGTTTCCCCGCTGCTGCTTGAGTTCGCAAGCGTGATGGGCACTCAAGTTCATGCTATCGAGCAAGCACTGCTCACCTCAGCACCAGCTCGAACGGAGGAAGTGCGGACTTCGCCTTTCAATAAAGAGGCCACGGTCGGCGCGATTGTCCGGCTTCGGAGCTTGCTCGAAGCGAGTGACGGCGATGCCGAAGAGTCATTCGTAGTCTGCAAGAAGCTTTAGCAGGCGCAATCGAGAAGCCGTACTGGACGGTCTCAGCGCATCGATCAACGATTTCGATTTC